>NZ_JARQWW010000002.1 GCF_029543125.1 Caulobacter segnis | reverse complement strand
CCGGAGCTAGGAGTTGGTGCTTCGCAACCCCAGCCTCTCAGCACCGCCCCGGGTGAACAACCTTCATAGCTTCGACATCTAGGCGGGCCGCGCCCGGCGCACTAGATAGGCGCCATGAGCATCGAACAGACCCCCGTCACCGTCCTGACCGGCTACCTCGGCGCCGGCAAGACCACCCTGCTGAACCGCATCCTCACCGAGGACCACGGCAAGAAGTACGCCGTGATCGTCAACGAGTTCGGCGAGGTGGGCATCGACAACGACCTCGTCGTCGACACTGACGAGGAAGTGTTCGAGATGAACAACGGCTGCGTCTGCTGCACGGTGCGCGGCGACCTGATCCGCGTCCTGTCCGGCCTGATGAAGCGCAAGGGCAAGTTCGACGCCATCGTGGTGGAGACCACCGGCCTGGCCGACCCCGGCCCCGTGGCCCAGACCTTCTTCGTCGATGACGAGGTCAAGGCCCGCACCAAGCTGGACAGCGTGACCACCGTGGTGGACGCCAAGCACATCCTGCAGCGCCTGACCGACAGCAAGGAAGCCGTCGAGCAGATCGCCTTCGCCGACCAGATCGTGCTGAACAAGACCGACCTCGTCAGCGCCGATGAGCTGCGCACCGTCGAGGCCCAGGTCCGCCGCATCAACCCCCTGGCCCCGATTCATCACGCCCAGCGCTCCAACGTGCCGCTGGACGCCATTCTCGGCCGCGGCTCGTTCGACCTGGACCGCATCACCGAGATCGAACCGCAGTTCCTGAACCCGGCCCACGGCGAGCACGGCCACGTGCATGACGAGCATTGCGGCCACGACCACGATCATGGCCACCATCACCACGATCATGATCACGGGCATCAACACCACGACCACGTGGCCGAGGCGGGCATCCGCGGGATCTCCCTGACCCTCGACACGCCGGTGGACGGAACGAAGATCACCACCTGGCTCAACAATCTGCTGGCCGTCCAGGGTCCAGACATCCTGCGGGCCAAGGGCATTTTGGACGTTCAGGGCGAAGACAAGCGCCTGGTCTTCCAGGCGGTGCACATGATCCTCGAGGGCGACCTGCAGCGCGAGTGGCGCGAAGGCGAGCGCCGCTACAGCCGCATGGTCTTCATCGGCCGCAACCTGGACGAAGCCGCTCTGCGGACCGGATTCGAGGCCTGCGCCGCTTAGAGTGAAGGGCGCGGCTTCGGTTGCGCCCGATCCTCCGCCGATCGGGCAAAGAAAAAGGCCGGGCGCTCGCGCACCCGGCCTTTCCTTCGCTCGAAAGCGACGAAGCTTACATGATGTCTTCGTTGATCAGGCCGACCTTGTAGTAGCCGTTGCCTTGCAGTTCGTTCAGGACCGCCATGAAGTCCTGGTACAGGACGTCGGCGTCGGCGCGGATCATGATGCGCTCTTCCTGCGGGATCGCGCCCGGCGACTGGGCGGCGATGCGGCCGGCGAGATCCGACGGCAGGCCTTCCAGGCTGGTTTGCTGTTCCGCCAGGAACAGGGCGCCCGACTTCTGGATCGAGATGAAGATCGGCTCTTTCGGCTTGTCTTCCGGGCTCGGCGGCGTGGCCGGCGGCAGGTCGACCTTGATGGCCACGGTCGCCATCGGCACGGCGACCATGAAGATGATCAGCAGAACGAGCAGAATGTCCACGAAGGGCGTGACGTTGATCTCGTTGTTTTGACCGAGATCGTACTTACCACCGCCACCGCCGGAAAGCTTTGCAGCCATCGACAAAAATCTCCCAATCACCGCGCCTATGCGCGGCCTTATCGTCGGGAAAGACTTCTGGCGCGGATATTTTTGGAAGTAAAGTGCAAGTTGGGGCCGAGACGCAGACTCTCGCAAGACTCCCGTTTGACGTGCAGGAATGACCGCGTTTCGTCACACGCCGATACGCCGATTTCATCCGCCGCGCCTAGCGCGGAGCCGGCCGGCGGGCTAATCGCGGGTCATGATCTTCGACTTCGACGCCTTCATCACCGCCGCCCTCTTTGATTCTCATGGCCGCGCAGCTTTCGCCCTCGGGGACGGAACGGTCCGCCTGCAGACCGAGGACGGCTTCGTCACGGTCGAAGCCCATGACGGCGCGGCGCTGTCCGCTTGCGTCCACCCCTCCGGAACAGGAATCGTCACCGGTGGAGATGACGGCGCGGTCGTCTGGTCGCGCATCGAAGACGGCGAGGTGGCCGTCACCCGCCTCGCCGAGGTGAAGGGCCGCTGGATCGAGGCGATCGCCGCCAGCCCGGCCACCGGCCTGATCGCCTTCGGGGCCGGCAAGGCCCTGCACGTGATCGACATCGCCGACGCCGGCTTCACCCGGGTCTACGCGCACGAGAAGTCGGTGTCCGACGTGGCCTTCGATCCGAAGGGCCGCCGCATCGCCACCGCCTCCTATGGCGGGGCGCATCTGTGGTGGGCGCGGATCGAGAACCAGAAGCCCCAGATCCTTAAATGGGCCGGAAGCCACATCGCCATCGCCTGGAGCCCAGACGGCAAGTTCCTGATCTCCGCCATGCAGGAGAACCAGCTGCACGGCTGGCGTCTGGCCGACGGCAAGGACATGCGCATGGGCGGCTATCCGGCCAAGCCGCGCAGCTTGGCCTTCTTCGACGGCGGCAAGGTGCTGGCCACGGCGGGCGCCAACGGCGCGGTCATCTGGCCCTTCGCCGGCTCCAACGGGCCGATGGGCAAGGAAGCGGCCGAGATCGGCTTCAGCCGCGACAGCCTTTCGACCCGGGTCGCGGCGCGTCTGACCGGCAATGTCATGGTCGCAGGCATGAGCGACGGCCGCATCTGGGCGGCGAACCTGCGCTCCGGCCGCATCGAGACCCTGAAAGCGGAAAAGGGCGCTGCGATCAGCGCCCTTTCGGTATCCCAGGACGGCGGCCGCGCCGCGTTCGGCGATGAAGCCGGCGCGGCGGGCGTGCTGGAGATTCCCGAGCTTTAGTAGTCCTCACCGTCGGCGCGGCCCCACCAGAACAGCTGGTAGAGGGCGTTCAGGGCGCTGAACACCATCAGCGCGCCGATGCCGGCGAAGGCCAGGCCGGCCATGTCGCTCATCAGGTCGCCGCCGAGCATGGCCAGGCCGGCGATGCCGCCGGTGGCCGCCAGCAGGCCCATGATGAGCGCGGCGCGGAAGAACAGGCGAGCGGGGCGGATCAGGGGGTCGGTCATGGGAGCAATAAGCGCTCCCGCCGGCCACGATT
This sequence comes from Caulobacter segnis, assembly GCF_029543125.1. Classification (GTDB taxonomy): domain Bacteria; phylum Pseudomonadota; class Alphaproteobacteria; order Caulobacterales; family Caulobacteraceae; genus Caulobacter; species Caulobacter segnis_D. The sequence continues at coordinate 890,655 of NZ_JARQWW010000002.1, read as the reverse complement.
GAATATCGTAGAACTACCACTCGTAGTCCTACGGTATCATCTCAATCCTCGAAGCCGCTTAGTTCCGCCCATGTCTCGAAGGGGTCGCGACGCGTCCGCAGGGTGTTGACCGGGTCCGCCTCATCCGCCCAACCCAGGGCCATGCCGGCGAACAGCATGTGGTCCTCCGGCAGCTTGAGGAAGTCCGCCACCGTGCGGGCGTAGATCGACCAGAACTCCTGGGCGCAGGTGCCCAGGCCCCGCTCCTGGGCCAGCAGCATCACGGTCTGCATGTACATCCCGAGATCCGCCCACTGTGGCGGACCCAGCTTGCGGTCGAGCGAGAAGAACAGGCCAACCGGCGCGCCGAAGAAGTCGGCATTGCCGCTGAACTGACGCATGCGGCCGATCTTGTCTTCGCGCGGAATGCCCAGCGTGCCGTACAGGTCCTCGCCGCACTGGAAGCGGCGGGTGCGGAACGGCTCCCACAGATTGGGCGGGTAGACGTCGTACTCGGCCCCGTCCGGCTGCCCAAGCTTGCCGGCGATGATCGCCTTGAACGCGGCGAGCGGCTCGCCGGCCAGGGCATGAACCCGCCAGGGCTGCAGGTTGCCGCCCGAGGGCGCCTTGGCCGCGGCTTGCAGAATCTCGCGCACCACCTCGCCGGAAACCGGGCGGTCGGTGAAGGCGCGGACGGAGATGCGCCGTTGAACGGCCTCGGTCACGGTCATGCTTGTTCCCGTTAAGGACAAATCAGAACCACACCGCTAGCATCGCTCCGCCGCGTCAAGGCAAGGGGCGTATCCACACCAATGGCGAAATCGAAGAAGCCGGCTGCCCGCAAGCCGAAGAAGCCCGCCAAGCCCAAGGGCCGCGCCGGCCGCCTGATCGGCATGATCCTGATGGTGCTTCTGCTGGTCGGCGTGGTCGGCCCGGTGATGACAGTGATCGTCTATCGCTTCGTCCCGCCGCCGATCACCTTCCTGATGGTTCAGCGGATGTTCGAGGGCAAGGGCCTGGACCGCAAGTGGATCGCTCTGGACGATATGTCCCCCGCCCTGCCCCGCGCGGTGATCGCCGCCGAGGACGCCAAGTTCTGCCAGCACAACGGCTTCGACTTCACCGCCATGCAAAAGGCGATGAAGAACAACGAACGCCGCCCCAGCAAGATTCGCGGCGGCTCGACCATCAGCCAGCAGACGGCCAAGAACGTCTTCCTGTGGCCGCAGCGCTCCTACATCCGCAAAGGGCTGGAAGCCTACTTCACCGTCCTGATCGAGACGATCTGGGGCAAGAAGCGGATCATGGAGGTCTATCTGAACTCCATTGAGATGGGCCCCGGCATCTATGGCGCCGAAGCCGCCGCCCAGCGCTACTTCCGGGTCAGCGCCGCCGACCTGTCCAACGCCCAGGCCGCCCGCATGGCGGCCATCCTGCCGAGCCCGCTGAAGTGGAAGGCCGCCAGGCCCGGCCCCTATGTGAAGCGCCGCTCGCGCAAGATCACCGCCGCCGCCGGCACGGTCCGCCGCGACGGCCTGGCCGCCTGCGTGATCTGATCCGTCCCTCTCTTGACGCTGGCGCGTAAGGGCTTTCCCATGCGCGCCTTCAGCGGCCCGAAAGAGGCCGCAGCTCCGAGAGAGGCCGCATTCCCATGAAACTGAAACTCCTCGCCGCCTGCGCGGCCGTCGCCCTGGCGTCCGCGCCGCTGACGGCCATGGCCCAGGCGACGCCGACCGCCGCCGAGGCCAAGGCGTTCGTCGACAAGGCCGAGGCCGACCTCGCCAAGCTGAGCGAGTACGCGGCCCGCTCGTCCTGGGTGCGCGCCACCTACATCACCGAGGACACCCAGTGGCTGGAGGCCAAGGCCGGCGCCGAGATCACCGAGCTGGCCACCCGCCTGGCCATGGACGCGGCCAAGTACGACAAGGCCGCCGTCGATCCGGTGACCCGCCGCAAACTCGACATCCTCAAGCGCAACCTCAACCTGCCCGCGCCGCAGCGCCCAGGCGGCGCCGAGGAGCTGGCCACCATCGCCTCGCGCCTGGACAGCACCTTCTCCACCGGCAAGTTCGACTACAAGGGCAAGACCATCACCCTCAACGACGCCGAGGACGTGCTGGCCGAGGATCGTGATCCCGCCAACCTGAAGGCCGCCTGGGAAGGCTGGCACTCCACCGCGACGGTGATGCACGACGACTACGTCAAGATGGTCGAACTGGCCAACGAGGGCTCCCGCGGCCTGGGCTACAAGGATACCGGCACGCTCTGGCGCGCCGGCTATGACATGGATCCCGAGGCGTTCGCCGCCGAGACCGACCGGGTCTGGAAGCAGCTGGAGCCGTTCTACCGCAACCTGCACTGCTACGTCCGCGCGCGCCTGAACGAGAAGTACGGCGACGCCGTGCAGCCGCGCACCGGCCCGATCCGCGCCGACCTGCTGGGCAACATGTGGGCTCAGGAATGGGGCAATATCTACGACATCGCCGCCCCCAAGACCGCCAGTGCGGCGGCGGGCTACAACCTCGACGATCTGCTGGTCGCCAAGGGCTATGACCCGGTGAAGATGGTGAAGGCGGGCGAGGGCTTCTATTCCTCGATCGGCATGGCGCCGCTGCCGGAGACCTTCTGGAAGCGCTCCATGTTCGTCCGCCCGCAGGATCGGGAAGTCGTCTGCCACGCCTCGGCCTGGGACGTGGACGACAAGGAGGACATCCGCATCAAGATGTGCACCAAGGTGAACGGGACGGACTTCGTCACCATCCACCACGAGCTGGGGCACAACTACTACCAGCGCGCCTATTCCAAGCAGCCTTACCTGTTCCGGGGCGCGGCCAATGACGGCTTCCACGAGGCGATCGGCGACTTCGCCGCCCTGTCGGCCACCACGCCCACCTATCTGAAGCAGATCGGCCTTCTGGAGACCGTGCCGGGCGAGGAAGGCGACATCCCGTTCCTGCTGAAGACGGCCCTCGACAAGATCGCCTTCTTCCCGTTCAGCCTGATCGTCGACAAGTGGCGCTGGCAGGTGTTCTCCGGCCAGATCACGCCGGACCAGTACAATGACGGCTGGTGGAAGCTGCGCACCCAGTACCAGGGCATCGTGCCCCCCGGCCCGCGCCCGGCGGACGCCTTCGACGCGGCGGCCAAGTATCACGTGCCCGGAAACACGTCCTACACGCGCTACTTCCTGGCCCGGGTCTATCAATTCCAGTTCCACCGCGCGGCCTGCAAGCAGGCCGGGTGGAAGGGGCCGCTGCACCGCTGCTCGATCTACGGGAACAAGGAGGTCGGGGCGAAATTCAACGCCATGATGGAGATGGGGGCCTCGAAGCCCTGGCCCGAGGCCATGGCCGCCTTCACGGGCGAGAAGCAGACCGACGCCAGCGCCGTGGCCGACTATTTCGCCCCGCTGAACCTGTGGCTGACCAAGCAGAACAAGAACGAGAAGTGCGGCTGGTAGGCCGTTTCGCTGACGGGCTCGCCCGGGCCCGTCAGCCCTCTTTTCCGGCGACTTAGAGCAGCTTGATCTCGCGCAGGCGCTGCTTGAGGAAATCGTCGGCCGTGATCGGCTCCGGATAGCGGTTCGGATGTTCCGCCGTGGCGCAGCCCGGCAGGGTCTCGATCAGATAGTCCGGCGCGAAGTGCAGGAAGAACGGCGTCGAATAGCGTGAGAAGCCGCGACGTTCCGGCGGCGGATTCACCACCCGGTGCGTCGTCGAGGGCAGCACGTCGTTGGTCGCCCGGCTCAGCATGTCGCCGATGTTGCAGACCAGCGCCCCCGGCGGCGGATTGATCGGCAGCCAGCGGCCGTCGCGATCCAGAACCTCCAGGCCGGCCTCTTCGGCGCCCAGCAGCAGGGTGATGGCGTTGATGTCCTCGTGCGCCCCGGCGCGGACGCCGCCCGCATCGGCCGGCACCGGGGGATAATGCAGCAGGCGCAGGATCGAGTTCCCCTCGCGCACCGGCTCGTCGAAGGTGTGGCGATCAAGCTTGAGGTAGTTGGCGATCGCCTGCAGGACGCGCACGCCCATGTTGTCGAGCGCGCCGTATAGCCAGCTCAGCTCAGCCTGGAACCCCGGGGCCTCCGACGGCCACACGTTCGGCGGCATCACGTCGGAGAAACGATGCCCCTCGGGGAGGTCCCGGCCAATATGCCAGAACTCCTTCAAATCGTGATGGGTCGCGCCCTTGGCGGTCTCGATGCCGAAGGGGACATAGCCGCGCTGCCCGCCCTTGCCGACCACGTAGCCCTTCTTCACGTCCTCGGGCAGGGCGAAGAACCCCTTGGCCTCGCCGATGGCCCTCTCGATCCGGCCCTGGTCCAGGTCGTGGTCGCAGATCACCGCGAAGCCATAGCGCTGGAACGAGGCCCCCAGGTCGCGGGAGAAGCCCTCGAAGTCGTCGGCGTAACGCAGGAACGAAACGGGTTCGATGGCGGAGGTGGTCAAGGGGCGGCTCCATGGAGGACGGAGGCGGCTTCTACACCTTTCAGGGCCTGCGCGCATCTGACTCAGGTCAATGCCGCCTTTAGCTGTAGCCACGCTTACGGTTTCATTAACCATAATTGCAGAGCCTGACGCCGCATCGAGATTCGCCGCCGTTCATGTTCCAGAAGAAGCCCGCCTTCGCTTTCGCCACCGCCTCCAGCGCGGGCGGGGTCGGCGTGCGCGACATTCTGATCGGCCTACGGTCCAATCCCTATGTGGGCGCGGCGGGCGCGGCGCTGCTGTTCGCCGTGACCCTGGGCGTGCTGGTGCTGGCTCTGGGCGACCCCACGGCCGGCGCCCCATCGGTCCGCGTGCGTCTGCAAAGCATCGGCGCAACCAAGGGCGCGCCTCCCGGATGGCTGGAAGCGCTCGCACCGGAACCCAAGGAAGAAGCGCCGCTGATTCCTGACGTCTTCACCCTCTCGGAATCGCCGGGGCGCCATGAGGCCGACGCTCCCGCCGCCAAGGCTGAAGCGCCCTATGCACCGCCCCTGGCGGCGCACGGACCGCTGCCGGCCGCGCCGATCGCGGGCCTATGGGCGCCGGGGCCCGGCGGCGGCAAGCTGCCCGTGGTCGCCCCCGGCGGACGCACGCCGGCCGAAGCCTATGCCCGCCCCTTCACCCCGGACGGCCGCCCCCGCGTGGCCCTGGTGATCGGCGGTCTCGGCCTCAACGCCCAGACCACCCGCGCCGCCATCGAGCAACTGCCCGCCGAGATCACCCTGTCCTTCGCCCCCTATGGCGAAGACCTGCAGGGCTGGATCGACCTGGCCCGCCGTCACGGCCACGAGGTGCTGCTGGAGACGCCGCTTGAGCCCAACGACTATCCGCAGAACGATCCCGGCCCTTACACCCTGATGTCAGGCGCCCGGCCGGAAGAAACAGTGCGCAAGCTGGAGTGGCTGATGAGCCGCGCCTCCGGCTATTTCGGCCTGACCAACTATCTTGGCTCGCGATACCTGAAATCGGACATGGCGGTGGCCACCCTGACCGCGGTGCTGAAGCAACGGGGTCTCGCCTTCATCGACGACGGCCAAGCCAACGGACGCGGCGCCGGCCTGCGCGCCTCCGCCGACCGCATCATCGACGACCAACTCTCGGCCGAAGCCATCAACCGCCAGCTCAAGACCATCGAAGGCGGCGCCGTGCAGCGCGGCCAGGCCCTGGGCTCCGGCTTCGCCTATCCAGTGACCATCAGACAGACGGCGGCCTGGGCTCAAGGCCTTTCAGCGCGCGGCTTCCAGCTGGCGCCGGCCTCGGCGGTGACAAGCAAGCGATGACTGACCTGTCCGCCTATCGCCCCAATGTCGGCGTCGTGCTTTTCAACGATCGTGGCCAGGTCTGGCTGGGCCGTCGCGCAAACACGCCCGACCCGTGGAACTGGCAGTTTCCTCAAGGGGGCGTGGACGAAGGCGAAGACCTGGAGGCCGCCGCCCGCCGTGAGCTGGCCGAAGAGACCGGAGTCGTCAGCGCCGCCCTGCTGGGCCGCACCGATGGTTGGATCGTTTACGATTTTCCGCCAGAGATCATGCACAAGCAGATCGCGCGAGGCTGGAAGGGCCAGAAACAGGTCTGGTTCGCCTTTCGCTTCGACGGCGAAGAGGCGGAAATCAATCTTTCATCTCACGCGGATATCGAATTTGACGCTTGGCGGTGGGGCGCTCTCGACGAAGCAGTCGAATTGATCATACCCTTCAAGCGAGACGTGTACGGACAAGTGGCTGACGCTTTCCGGCGTTTCGCGGGGGTCTAGTTAGGGGCTTCGTTCTGGGGCGTATTGGCGGGGGCCAGTTCCATGATCCACGACATGCGACCGCAAGCGGACGCTAGACCGGCCGACCACGAGGGCCGCACTTCAACCCACGGGCCGACTTGGCCGAACGTCGCTGACAGGGAACCGATACAGTGATCGACAAAATTCTCACCTGGCTGGGCATCAAGCCGGCCCCGCAACCCGCCAAGCCGGCGGCGCCTGCTCCGGCCCCCAAGCCGGCTCCGGCCCCGGCCGCTGTCGCGCCGACCCCGGCTCCCACGCCGGCCCCGACGCCCAAGCCCGCCGCTCCGGTCGCCGCGGCCCCGGCCGCCGCCAAGCCGGCTGCTCCGAAGGCTGCCGCCAAGCCGGCCGCGAAGAAGCCCGCCGCCGCAAAGCCGGCCGCCAAGGCCGCCGCGCCGAAAGCCGCCGCCAAGCCGGTCGCCGTGAAGAAGGCTCCGGCAAAGGCCGCCGCCAAGCCGGCTGCGAAAGCCGCGCCCAAGGCAGCCGCCAAACCCGCCGCCAAGCCGGCGGCTAAGAACGCCGCTCCGGTGAAGGCCGCGGCGAAGCCGGCCGCCAAGGCCGCGCCGAAGGCCAAGCCGGTTGCGAAGCCCGCCGCGAAGGCGGCTCCGAAGGCTGCGGCCAAGCCCGCCGCCAAACCGGCCGCGAAGCCGGCCGCCGCCAAGGCTCCGGCCAAGACGACTGCTCCAAAGAAGGCCGCCGCCCCCAAGGCTCCGGCCAAGCCCAAGGCCAAGAAGTAAGGCGCTTGGCGTCACGACCTGACGCCTCGCAATCCCGGCGCCCCGTGGTGATGATCCACGGGGCGTTTTGCGGCGGATGGGTGTTCGAGCGGTTGCGAAAGCCGTTCGAGGCCGCCGGCCATACCGTCCTCGCTCCGAACCTTCCCGGCCATGGGGTGGGTCAGAATCCGGCGGGACTGTCCATGGGCGACTATGCCCGCGCCGTCGCGGCGCTCTGCGACGCCCAACCCGAATCCCCCATTCTCATCGGTCATTCCATGGGCGGCCTTGTCGCCCAGATGGCGGCCTCAAGGCTGGCGCGGCGCCGGCCGCTCGCCGGCTTGATCCTGCTGGCCCCCTCGGCGCCATGGGGCGTCATGGGCGCCTCCATGGAGGAGGCGGTCAGCGCCGTCGGCCTCTACAGCCTAGGCGCCTACTGGCTGCAGGCGGTGGATCCACAGTACGACCTGGCGCGGACCTACAGCCTGGACCGCCTGCCCCGTGACGAGATCCGCCCGACCTTCGAACGCATGACCGCCGAAAGCGGCCGCGCCCTGTTCGAGACCCTGAACTGGTGGCTGGACCCTATGATGACGACCTCCGTGGGCTCGGTCGGGGCGCCGGCCCTGGCCATCGCCGGCGATCGCGATCTGATCCACCCGTCGGCCACCGTGCGCCAGACGGCCGCTCGGCTGGGCGCCCACTTCCGGAATTTCACGGAGATGAGCCACTGGCTTCCCGCCGAGCCCGGCTGGGAAAGCGTGGCCGAGGCCTGCCTCGATTGGCTGGCCCAAGAGGCCCGCGCCGCGGCCTAGATACAATTCGGGCGTCGAACCGCTGAGGTCCGACGCCCGATAAAGCTTACTTGCGGACGCTGTAGAGCAGGTTCGACTGGTCGGCGTTCTTGCCCACCGGCGAGCCGTCCAGCTTCTTCAGCTGCACGAACACCATGCCGGTCGAGGCGTTGCCTTCACCGACATGCTCCCACGAAACCGTGGTGCGCTTGAAGTCCGAACCGGTCATCTGGTCGTTGCGGTACAGCTGCAGGATGGGCGCGCGGGTCGAGGCCCAGCCGTGCAGGTCGGTCACCAGCGTCTGGGCCAGGCCCGTCGGATGGGTGATCGTCAGGGTGCAGACGTTCTTGTTCGAGCCGGCCGGCTCGACGACGATCTGGTACGGCTTGGTCTGGGCCAGGATCCACTGATCGCGCTTCTTCTTGAAGCCGGCGGCCTTGGCCAGGGCGGCCTGGTCGCCGCCGTCCTGGACGCCGGGGACGCAGATGGCGTTCAAAGCGCTGATGATGGCGATCGACGTCGGATCGGTCGGGTCCGGATAGGTGACCGGAGCCGGTTCGGCCGGGGCGGCCGGAGCCGCTTCAGGAGCCGGAGCAGCCGGAACAGCGGCCGGATCGGTCGGGGTGGCGGCGGCCGGAGCCGGCGCGGTTTCGGCCGGGGGCGGCGTGGCCGCATCCTGGGCGACGGCGACACCGAACGTGGCGGCGGTGATCAGGCTGGCGAGCACAAGGCGCATACGGCAATTCCCCTTAACTTGACGGCGCGGCATGACACACCGGGCAGGACACTATCGCAACCCCTCTAGAGACGGTTTACGACAGTAATACGGCGACAAACCGCCTCAGGCGGCCTCGACCGCATGTTCGGCCAGGATCGTCAGGCCTTCCGGGGTGACGTCGGCGAAGCCGCCCTGGATGTCGAACACGCGCACGGCCGAGCCGTCACGCACCGTCACGCGGCCCTCCTTGAGGGCCGTCATGAACGGCGCATGGCCGGCCAGGACGCCGAAGTCGCCCTCGGTGCCCGGGGCGTCGACCTGATCGACGTCGCCCGAGTACAGCTCGCGCTCGGGCGCGACGAGGGAGAAGTGCAGCTTGGCCATGATCAGGCGGCTTCCGCGGCCAGCTTCTCGGCCTTGGCGACGGCGTCCTCGATGGTGCCGACGTTGTAGAAGGCCGGTTCCGGCAGATGGTCATAGCCGCCGTCGCAGATCGCCTTGAACGAGCGGATCGTGTCTTCCAGCGAGACGAACACGCCCGGCAGGTTGGTGAACTGTTCGGCCACGTGGAACGGCTGCGACAGGAAGCGCTGGATCTTGCGGGCGCGGGCCACGGTCAGCTTGTCGTCTTCCGACAGCTCGTCCATGCCCAGGATCGCGATGATGTCCTTCAGCGCCTTGTACTGCTGCAGGATCTCCTGAACGCGGCGGGCGACGGCGTAGTGTTCTTCGCCGATGACGTTCGGGTCCATGATCCGGCTGGTGGAGTCCAGCGGGTCCACGGCCGGGAAGATGGCCTGGGCGGCGATGTCGCGGCTCAGCACGGTCGTCGCGTCCAAGTGGGCGAACGAAGTGGCCGGGGCCGGGTCGGTCAGGTCGTCGGCGGGGACGTACACGGCCTGGACCGAGGTGATCGAACCCTTGTTGGTCGAGGTGATGCGCTCCTGCAGGTTGCCCATCTCGGTGGCTAGGGTGGGCTGATAGCCCACAGCCGACGGGATGCGGCCCAGCAGCGCCGACACTTCGGCGCCCGCTTGGGTGAAGCGGAAGATGTTGTCGACGAAGAGCAGCACGTCCTTGCCTTCTTCGTCGCGGAAGTACTCGGCCTGGGCCAGACCGGTCAGGGCGACGCGGGCGCGGGCGCCCGGAGGCTCGTTCATCTGGCCGTAGACCAGGGCGCAGCGGCTGCCTTCGCCGCCGCCCGGCTTGTTCACGCCGGACTCGATCATCTCGTGATACAGGTCGTTGCCTTCGCGGGTGCGTTCACCCACGCCGGCCAGAACCGAATAACCGCCGTAAGCCTTGGCGATGTTGTTGATCAGCTCCTGCATGGTCACGGTCTTGCCGACGCCGGCGCCGCCGAACAGGCCGATCTTGCCGCCCTTGGTGTAGGGGCAGAGCAGGTCGATGACCTTGATGCCGGTGACGAGCACTTCGGCGGTCGTGGTCTGCTCGGCGAAGGACGGGGCCTCGGCGTGGATCGGACGACGCTCGGCGGTGGCGATCGCGCCGCCTTCGTCGATCGGATCGCCGACCACGTTCATGATGCGGCCCAGGGTGGCCGGGCCTACCGGCACGTTGATCGCCGCGCCGGTGTCGGTCACCGGCTGACCGCGGGTCAGGCCCTCGGTGGTGTCCATGGCGATCGTGCGGACGGTGTTCTCACCCAGATGCTGTGCGACTTCCAGAACCAGGCGGAAGGTCTCGCCGGTGCGCTGGTCGGTGTTGGTGGTCTCCAGCGCGTTCAGGATCGCCGGCAGGGCGCCCGTGAACTCGACGTCGACGACGGCGCCGATCACCTGGGCGATGCGGCCCGTGGCGGCGCCGGTGGCGACCAGCGCCTTGGACGTGGAGGCCTTGGCGGCGGGAGCCTTCGGCGCAGCAGCCTTCTTCGGCGCAGCGGCGACAGCTTTCGGAGCGGCGGCTTTAGCAGCCTTCGGGGCGGCGGCCTTGGGGGCCGTAGCAGCAGGGGTCTTGGCCATGGCGAGCTTCAATCGTCTTTCGTCAGATAGCTTCGGCGCCGGAGATGATTTCAATCAGCTCCTTGGTGATCTGCGCCTGGCGGGTTCGGTTGTACTCAAGGGTGTAGCGGCGGATCATGTCGCCGGCGTTGCGCGTGGCGTTGTCCATGGCGCTCATCTGGCTGGCGTAGAAGCCGGCCTGGTTCTCGAGCAGCGCGGACAGGATCTGAACCGTCAGGTAGCGCGGCAGCAGCGTCTCGAGGATTTCCTCCTCGGACGGCTCATAGGTGTAGACCGCGTCGCTTTTCGGGGCGTCGGACTCCACGGCCGCCGGGATCAGCTGGCGGGCGGTCGGAACCTGCGACACCACCGACTTGAAGCGGCTGTAGAACAGCGTGACCACGTCGGTCTCGCCCGCTTCGAAGATGCGGGTGATGGCGTCGGCCACCGGCTGGGCGCTGGCCAAGGTCAGGGTGCGCTGACCGGCGAGCTCGAAGCTCTCCACGATCCGCTCTTCACCGAACACGCGGCGCAGCGGGTCGCGGGCCTTCTTGCCCACGGTGATGATCTTCACGTCCTTGCCCTGGGCCAGCAGGCTCTGGGCGAAGTCCTTGGCGGCGCGGACGATGGCGCTGTTGAAGCCGCCGGCCAGACCGCGGTCGGAAGTCGCGACCACCACGAGGTGACGCTGGTCCGAACCGGTGCCAGACAGAAGCTTCGGGCCGTCGCCCGACACCCCGGCCGACAGGTTGGCGATCACGCTGGCCAGCCGCGTCGCATAGGGACGCGCGCTTTCGGCGGCGTCCTGCGAGCGGCGCAGCTTCGCGGCCGCCACCATCTGCATTGCTTTCGTGATCTTCTGCGTGGCCTTCACGCTCGAGATCCGATTGCGCATTTCCTTCAGGCTGGCCATGCCTCAGACTCCCCGTCCGGAAGCAGGCTGACCCGCACGGAACACGAAATGCGGGTAGATTTGCTCGCTGCGCACGTTCTTCTCGTGGATCAATTCTTCCACCGCCTGGGTCGCCCCGAGGCAGGTGCTCACTGTTGCGTCGTCATAGACGACATAACCGCCCGGCGTCATGCGCTGCCATACGGCGGTCTGCACATAACGGATCGGGTGGTAGATATCGAGGTCGATGTGGGCCAGGCCGAAGGTGTCCTGCCCCGGGATCTGGACGGGGAAGGTGTCCTGCACCAAGCCCTTGACCAGAGTGATGTTGTTCAGACCGCGACGATCGGCCTCTTCCTGGATCGACTCCAGGGAGGTGTCGTTGAAGTCGCCTTCCGCATGATAGTCGACCGACCCGTCGGCCGCCGGCATGCCGCTGAAGGTGTCCAGACCATAGACCCGGGCTTCAGGGTAGAGCCGCGCCAGCAAGGTGGCGAAGAACAGAAGGCTTCCGCCGCGATAGCAGCCGAATTCGATCACGTTCCGGCTTTCGAGAGCCTCGAACCCCTGAACGATGATGAGGAAGAGGTTCTTCAGCCGATGCGGATCAACGACGGTCCGGCCTTGCGCCGCGGCCATCGCCTCTTGGAACAGAGGATGAGCGTCGACCAGCGCGGCCGTCTGACCCATCTGCAGGCCCGCAGCCCGCTGGAACCCCGTATAGGGATCGCGGCCGTGCAGGATGCCCGGCTGGATGCGTCCCACACCGTACTGCGGCAGGGCGAGGGCCGGATAGCCGGCGGTTTCAAGGGCAGCGGACATCTAGCCCTCCGCCTTCGTCGCGCCGTGCGGATCGGCGGCAACCAAAGCCCAGGACGCGCACGCGACGCGCGCGGCGTCGACCGACGCGGAGCCATGCCCCGCGTAGGTGTCGCCGAACGCACCGAACTTGGCGCCCAGAGGCTTGGGTTGGACCGAGGCCATCGCTTTCCTGCTTAGGCGAAGGTCGCCGAGAAGCTTTCCAGCGCGCTCTTCAGCTTGCCTTCCAGCGTATCGTCCAGGGCCTTCTTGGTGCGGATGCCGTCCAGCAGATCCTTATGCTGGCTGTGCAGACGCGACAGGAACTCGGACTCGAAGCGGCCGACCGAGGCGGTCGGGATCTTGTCCAGGTAGCCGCGGGTGCCGGCATAGATCACGCAGACCTGCTCTTCGACCGACAGCGGCGCGTACTGCGGCTGCTTCAGCAGCTCAGTCAGGCGCTCGCCGCGGGCCAGCAGGCGCTGGGTGGCGGCGTCCAGATCCGAGCCGAACTTCGCGAAGGCGGCCATTTCACGATACTGCGCCAGCTCGCCCTTGATCGGACCAGCCACCTGCTTCATCGCCTTGATCTGAGCCGAGGAGCCCACGCGCGACACCGAGATGCCGACGTTCACCGCCGGACGGATGCCCTGATAGAACAGGTCCGTCTCGAGGAAGATCTGGCCGTCGGTGATCGAGATCACGTTGGTCGGGATGTAGGCCGACACATCGTTGGCCTGGGTTTCGATGAGGGGCAGGGCCGTCAGCGAGCCCGAACCGTAGTCCTCGTTCAGCTTGGCGGCGCGCTCCAGCAGGCGGGAGTGCAGGTAGAACACATCGCCCGGATAGGCTTCGCGGCCCGGCGGGCGGCGCAGCAGCAGCGACATCTGACGGTAGGCGACGGCCTGCTTGGACAGATCGTCATAGATGATCAGGGCGTGCATGCCGTTGTCACGGAACCACTCGCCCATGGCGCAGCCGGCGAACGGAGCCAGGAACTGCAGCGGGGCCGGTTCCGACGCCGTGGCGGAGACCACGATGGTGTAGTCCAGAGCACCGTTGTCCTCCAGCGTCTTGACGATGCGGGCGACGGTGGAGCGCTTCTGGCCGATGGCGACGTACACGCAGTAGAGCTTGGCGCTCTCGTCCGTGCCGGCGTTGACGGCCTTCTGGTTCAGGATGGTGTCGATCGCCACGGCGGTCTTGCCGGTCTGGCGGTCGCCGATGATCAGCTCGCGTTGGCCGCGGCCGACGGGGATCAGGGTGTCGATAGCCTTCAGGCCGGTCTGCACGGGCTCGTGCACCGACTTGCGGGGGATGATGCCCGGAGCCTTCACGTCCACGCGGCGGCGTTCAGCCACGTTCTTGATCGGGCCCTTGCCGTCGATCGGCTCGCCCAGCGGGTTGACGACGCGGCCCAGCAGGCCCTTGCCGACCGGCACGTCCACGATCTCGCCGAGGCGGCGGACTTCGTCGCCTTCACGCACGTTGCGGTCGTCGCCGAAGATCACGACGCCGACGTTGTCGCGTTCCAGGTTCAGGGCCATGCCCTTCACACCGGCTTTCGGGAACTCGACCATTTCACCGGCCTGGACCTTGTCCAGACCGAAGACACGGGCGATGCCGTCGCCGACCGACAGCACGGAGCCGACGTCGGACACATCGGCTTCTTCGCCGAAGTTGGCGATCTGGGACTTCAGGATGGCCGAAATTTCGGCGGCGCGGATGTCCATGGCGGGCTTAGGCTCTCTTCAGGGCGAATTTCAGGGAATCGAGCTTCGACTTCAGCGAAGCATCGAACAGACGCGAACCGACACGCACCTTCAGACCGCCCAGGATGGACGGATCGACGCGCGTCGAGATTTCAGGCTCCTTGCCCAGCGCGGTGCGCAGGGCCTGCGCCACGCCCTTGGATTGGGCGGCGCTGAGCGGAACGGCGGAGACCACCTCTGCCGAGACAACGCCGCGCTGAGCAGCCGACAGGCGCTCGAAGGCGGCGATCGCCGACATCAGGTCGGACGAGCGGCGGTTGGCGGCCAGCAGGCCGAGGAACTTGATGGTGGTGGCGTTGAACTTCGCCTTCTTGGCGATGGCGTTCAGGCCGGCGGCCTTGTCTTCGGCGGTGAAGGCAGGGCTGGCCAGCAGGCGGCGCAGATCCGCGCTGTCCTTATAAGCAGCCTTCAGGCTCTTCAGATCGGATTCGACGGCCGCCGTTTGACCGGCCTCATTGGCCAGGTCGAAGAGGGCCTGGGCGTATCGGTCGCCCGCATCCGTCGTCTTGGTATCGTCCGCCACGTAAATCCGCCCGGTGGGTTTGTCTGTCGTCCGCGGGCGAAGGGTTAATTTCGCCGCGGTTTTAAAGGCTTGATTGCGTTCGAGAAAAACACGCTGACCCCGCGATCGTTAAAAATCGCCGGGCCGAAGCCGCGCGCCTGATAGCATGTGCTTTTGCCCCTCGCAACCGAGCGCTCCGCTCACGTTTGCAGCGGAAGCTATGCGGCGGCGGGAACCCGGAAGACGGCGCTGGCTGTCGCCGCTGCGGAACCCTGAGGGCGAACCGCCCTGGCTTGAACGAACACCAGGGTGCGGGTGGCCCGCTCCACCACCGCCTCGACCTGAAGGTCTTCTCCTGCGGCGCCCTCACCGTAATCCACCGTGAGCGAGACAGGCTCTGTCCCGCCGGCTTCGGCGGCGGCGGCGGCGAGCGCCGCCTGCAGGGCCGGAACGATGTCGGACGTCGTGATCATGATCTTGGACATAGAAGCATGAGCGCAAAAGAAAAGGGACGGTCGGAGCCGCCCCCTCATCCAAGTAAAGAAATGGGGCGGCCGGAGCCGCCCCAGTGGTTGATCGAGGAACGATCAGGCCAGATACGCGGCCGGGAAAATTCTCAGTTGGCGGCCGTCTGGGTCGCGGCGGCGGCCTGGCCGACGTTGCAGCGGTCCAGCTCAGCGGCCTCCAGCGCCTTGCGGTCGCCGGCATAGGCGGAGACCCGGCCCACTTCCTTGGCCAAGGCCTTGCAGCCGGCGGCGGTCAGGGCCCGGCTGGGCGCCGAGGCGGAGACGCATTCGGAGCCTTCGCAGGCGAACACGGCGCCGGCGGCGACGACCTTGGTCTTGGCGGCCACGGGCGCGGCCAGGGTGGCGGTGATCTTGCCGTCGGCCAGGGCCGGGGCGGCGAACATCAGGGACAGGGCGGCGGCGGCCGCGAGGGTTTGGAGCTTCATGAGGAGCCCTCCGAGCGTTGCGAATGTCTGATTGTGTGTAAGCAAGGATCGAGCACTGGCCCGCCGCGCCGAGGGGATCGCCGCCGATATCCCCATCGACGGCCCAGCGCGAACTAAGCATTGTTTAGATAGCGGCGGTCGAACTTGTCGTAAAGCGAAATTTTCGCGCCCGTCGAAATTTTCCTTAGGCGAGGCCGCCGCGCTTGATCAATCTCATCGCCCCGACATGGACAAGGTTTAACCTCGAAGGTCCTGACACGGCGTTCGGCCTGTCCTTATCTAGCGTGACTGCCGGGCGCATCCGCCTGGTCTGGAGGGATGAATGAACCGTCTTCTGAAGAACGTCGCCAAGATCGCCCTGCCCCTGGCCCTCGCCATCGGCCTGGCCGGCTGCGGCGTGAACACCATTCCCACCCGCGACGAGCAGGTGAAGGCCTCGTGGGCCGAGGTGCAGAACCAGTACCAGCGCCGCTCCGATTTGATTCCCAACCTCGTCGCCACGGTAAAGGGCTACGCCGCCCATGAGCAGAACGTGCTCACCGCCGTGACCGAGGCCCGCGCCAGCGCCACCCAGGTGAAGGTCGACGCCTCGACCATCACCGACCCGGCCGCCTTCGAACGCTACGCCCAGGCGCAGGACCAGCTGTCCGGCGTGCTCGGCCGCCTGATGATGATCACCGAGAACTATCCGGACCTGAAGTCGAACCAGAACTTCCTGGCCCTGCAGAGCCAGCTGGAAGGCACCGAGAACCGGATCACCATCGCGCGTCGCGACTACAATGAGAGCGTCCGCGTCTACAACACCGAGATCCGCACCTTCCCGGGCGCCCTGTGGGCCGGGACTGTCCACCGCTGGGCCAAGCCGGCCACGCCGTTCCAGGCCAGCGCGGCAGCCCAGTCGGCGCCGTCGGTGAGCTTCGACGCTCCGGCGGCCCCGGCTCCGACGAAGTAAGGTCATGCTCCTCTTCCGCTCTCCCCCGCGCAGGCGGGGGCCCAAGCTGAATCACCGCTTGGATTCCCGCCGTCGCGGGAATGAGCGGGGGTGGGGTTTCTTGGGTCTCGTCCTGGCTGCGGCCCTTGTCGCCCTGCCCGCCTTCGCCGCGCCCAGCTTTCCCAAGCTGACCGGGCGCGTGGTCGACGAGGCGAACATCTTGTCGCCCCAGACCGAGGCGGACCTGACCCAGAAGTTGGCGACGCTGGAGGATACGACCGGCCGCCAACTGGTGGTCGTCACCCTGCCCAGCCTGCAGGGCTACGAGATCGAGGATTACGGCTACCAGCTTGGCCGCCACTGGAGCATCGGGCGGGAGAAGGAGGACGACGGCGCCCTGTTCGTCGTGGCCCCCAGCGACCGCAAGGTGCGCATCGAGGTCGGCTACGGCCTCGAACCGGTCCTGACCGACGCCCTGTCCAGCGTCATCCTGCAAAGCCAAGTCCTGCCGCGGTTCCGCGACGGCGACATGGAGGGCGGGGTGGTCGCGGGGACCGACGCCATTCTCGAGCAACTGTCACTTCCTGACAGCGAGGCCAAGGCCAAGGTCGCCCAGGCCAGCGAGAGCCGCGATAGCCGCGGCGAGGGTTGGGGCACGGCGATCTTCGTCATCATCCTGATCTTCTTCTTCGTCAGCCGGCTGATGCCGGGACGACGCCGTCGGCGGTCGGGCCTGGCCTCGGCCCTGCCGTGGATCATTCTCGGCTCCCTGGGCAACGGACGGGGCGGCGGCGGGGGCTGGTCCGGCGGGGGCGGCGGCTGGGGCGGAGGGGGCGGCGGCTCCTTCGGCGGCGGCGGATCTTCGGGGAGCTGGTGATGGACTTGAGCAAGCAAGATCACGAACGCATCGCCGCGGCCGTCGCGGCGGCGGAGCGCACCACCGCCGGAGAAATCTACTGCGTCCTGGCGCCGGAGGTTTCGGACTATCGCGAGACGCCGCTGGTCTGGGCCGCCGCCTCGGCGCTGGTCCTGCCGGCCCTGGCCCTGTTCGCAGGACTGCGGCCGCATATGCTGACCGACCTGTTCGGCGGCTGGACGGCGGCGCATGACACCGCCACGGACGCCACTATCTTCTCGGCCCTGTCGATCTACATCGCCGTGCAGGCGGCGGTGTTCGTCATCGCCGCCCTGGTCGTCTCGCTCGGCCCGGTGCGCCGCGCCCTTACGCCGGGCCCGCTGAAAACCGCGCGCGTCCACCAGGCCGCCATGCAGCAGTTCCTCAGCCACGGCCTGCACCTGACCCAGGACCGCACCGGCGTCCTGCTGTTCGCCTCGGTGGCCGACCACCGCGCCGAGGTGGTGGCCGACGAGGGCATCTACGCCAAGGCTCCGCCGGAAGTCTGGGACGAGGTGGTCGCCCTGCTGATCGCCGGCCTGAAGCGGGACGACGCGGCGGGCGGCTTCATCGCCGCCATCGAACGCTCAGGCCAGATCCTGGCCGAGCACGTGCCGCCTCGCGGCGACAATCCGAACGAACTTCCCGACGGTCTGGTCGTTCTTCCCCGACCCGGACGCGACTGAGGAGACCACGATGATCGAGGACTTGATCGTCGAAATCTCGGCCAAGACGCCGCTTTCCCATGACCAGGCCCGCAAGGCCCTGGCCGGCGCTCTTTCGCTGATCGCCAAGCATGGCGAAGCCGGCAAGGTGGCTGAGCTGTTCGCCGCCGCCCCTGGCGCCCAGGCCCTGGCGGCCGAGGGCGCGAGCCAGCCGGCCAAGGGCGGGCTCTTCGGCGGACTGATGAAGGCTGCTGGCGGCGCCTCCGGCGCGGCCATGTCCGACGGCATGGCCATGCTGCAGACCCTGTCGCGGGCCGGCGTCGATCAGGACGGCCTGAAAGCCATGCTTCCCGTCGCCGCCGCCTGGGTGCGTGAACGCGCCGGCGGCCGTGACCTGCTGAACGAAACCCTCGCCTCCATTCCCGGCGTCGGCGGAATGCTGTCCCGCGCCTGACGTTAAGTCACTTTGGTTTACGTTTACGGGAACTGGCGCTCGCCCTGCGCTTGGCCTAGGGTCACCCTCAATTCAAACTAACGTTTAAGAGGGAAACGCCATGCGTGAAGCGGTCATCGTCTCCTACGCCCGCACCGGTCTCGCCAAGTCGGGTCGCGGTGGGTTCAACAACACCCACGGCGCGGCCATGGCCGGCCACGCCATCCAGCACGCGGTGCAACGCGCCGGCCTTGAAGGCGCCGAGGTCGAGGACGTGGTCCTGGGCTGCGGCGGCCCCGAAGGCGCCACGGGCATGAACGTGGCCCGCAACGCCGCCATGTGGGCCGGCCTGCCGGTGACCACGTCCGGCCAGACCATCAACCGCTTTTGCTCCTCGGGCCTGCAGGCCATCGCGACGGCGGCGAACTACGTGAAGAACGACGGCGCCGACGTGGCGGTCGGCGGCGGGGTGGAGTCGATCTCCCTGGTGAACATGGGCGGCCACATGAACCGCTTCCACATCACCGAGGAGAAGCTGCTCAAGACCCATCCGGCCCTGTGGATGGCGATGATCGACACCGCCGACATCGTGGCCAAGCGCTACAATGTCAGCCGGGAATATCAGGACGAGTACGCCCTGCGTTCGCAACAGCGCATCGCCGCCGCCCAGGCCGCCGGCCTGTTCAAGGACGAGATCGTCCCGATGCAGGTGAAGATGAAGAAGGTCGACAAGGTCACCAAGGAAGAGAGCCTGGTGGACTACGTGGTCGATCGCGACGAGTGCAACCGCCCCGACACCACCCTGGAAGGCCTGGCCTCGCTGGAGCCGGTGAAGGGTCCGGGGAACTTCGTCACCGCCGGCAACGCCAGCCAGCTGTCGGACGGCGCGGCCGCCGTGGTGATCATGGAGGCCAAGGAGGCCGAGCGTCGCGGCCTGAAGCCGCTGGGCGCCTTCAAGGGCTTCGCCGTCGCCGGCTGCGAGCCGGACGAGATGGGCATCGGCCCGGTCTTCGCCGTGCCCCGTCTGCTGGAGCGTCATGGCCTGAAGGTGGACGACATCGACCTGTGGGAGCTGAACGAGGCCTTCGCCTCGCAATGCCTCTACAGCCGTGACCGCCTGGGCATCGACCCGGAGAAGTACAACGTCAACGGCGGCTCCATCGCCATCGGCCACCCCTTCGGCATGACCGGCGCCCGCTGCGTCGGCCACGTCCTGATGGAAGGTCAGCGCCGCAAGGCCAAGACCGCCGTCGTCACCATGTGCATCGGCGGCGGCATGGGTGCGGCGGGTCTGTTCGAGATCTTCTAGGAAGCACTCTGAGCCTTCAGAAAATGGCGAAGCCGGCCGGGCTCAAAATCCGGCCGGCAAGCTCCACATTAGGAACCCGGCTCAACCCGCATCGGTTGAACTGTCACAATTCTTAATGCCGCTATGGAGCAAACCATGGCCCTCAAGGCCCTCATCGCCCTGGCCGCCGTCGCGGCCATCTCCGTCGGACTGCTTCTGCCCGTGCCGCATCACGACAACGAGGCTAAAGCCACCTCCGCGATCCCGACGCTGAATCTCAACAAGGGCTAGTTTTCTCCCCGCTCCCCCGCGGCCGCCGCGCAGCCCTTGAGCTTGCGCCCGCCGATCAGGGCCTCGGCCTTGAAGGGGTAGGACCGGTCCGACATGCCGTCAGAGCAAGGGCCCGCCGTCACCGTCAGCTTCAGCACGCCCTCCGCCGTTTTCGCCTCCCACCGAGTCGCCGAGGCGGTGCGGCTCGCGCCCGCATTGGGCGCGGTGACCGGCGGATGTTCCGGCCGCGTCAGGGCGATCTGCTCGGCGTCGATCATCACCGCCCAGAAGGGTTCGGTCCCCAAGGCGTCAATGGCGTCGGGGACCGGCAACGTGGCTTCCGAAGCTGGCGTCGCCCCGACGGGAGCGGTCTGGCAGGCGGACAGAAACCCGGCCAGGGCCAGCACAGCGACGCTCCGCATCGTCTTTTCCTTTTTGTCTCTTCCCAACACGCTTTAGCCTGCGTCGGCGATGAATCGCGCCGCGCCCTTTTCTTTCTACGAGTTCTTCGCCGGCGGCGGCATGGCCCGCCTGGGCCTCGGCGACGCCTGGGCGTGCCTGTTCGCCAACGACTTCGACCCGTTGAAGGCTCGAACCTACCGCGAAAACTTCCCCGACGCGCAAGCCCATATGCATGAAGGCGATGTGTGGGCGGTCGAGCCCTCCGCCTTACCCGGACGCGCCGACCTCGCCTGGGCCTCCTCGCCCTGCCAGGATTTCAGCCTGGCGGGCGGCCGCGCGGGCCTGAACGGCGGCAAGTCCTCGGCCTTCTTCGGCTTCTGGCGTCTGATGGAGACCCTCGACGTCGAAGGCCGCGCGCCCGGCGTGCTGGTGATCGAGAACGTCAGCGGCCTGCTGACCTCCAACGGCGGCCGCGACTTCCGAGCCCTGTGCGAAGTCCTGGCCGCGCGCGGCTACAAGGTGGGGGCTCTGGAGATCGACGCCGCCGCCTTCGCGCCGCAGTCGCGGCCGCGCATCTTCGTCATCGCCGCCCGCCACATCGCGCCGCATCTGCTCGGCGCCAGCCCTTTCCAGACCGAGGCCGTCCGCGCCGCTCATAACCGCCTGCCCGAAAGCTTGAAGGACGCCTGGGCTTGGTGGTCGCTGCCCGCGCCGCCGGCCCGCAACGCCGACCTGGCCAGCATTCTGGAGCCGGACGACGCCGTGAACTGGCGTGCCGAGGCGGACACCGAAGCCCTGCTCGCCATGATGGCTCCCCTGCACCGCGCCCGGGTGGAGAAGGCGCGCTCCGACGGCGGCCGGGCGGCCGGAGCCGTCTTCCGCCGCATGCGCGGCGGCGTGCAGCGCGCCGAGGTCCGCTTCGACGGCCTCGCCGGCTGCCTGCGCACCCCGCGCGGCGGCTCCTCGCGCCAGACGGTTCTGGTGGTGGACAACGGCCAGGTCCGCTCGCGCCTGATCACCGCGCGTGAGGCCGCGCGCCTCATGGGCCTGCCGGAAGACTACTGTCTGCCCAAAAGCCAGAGCGGCGGGCTGCACGTCATGGGCGACGGCGTTGCTGTCCCCGTGGTGCGCTGGCTGGCCGAGCATCTGCTTGAGCCCCTGGCGGCCGGTCCCCGCGCCGTCGCCGCCGAATGAGCCGCTGACAGCCCGCCCCCGACGGCATAAGGTCGCGACCATAGGGCCGGCCAACGAAAACCAGTCACGGAACTCCCCGCCATGGACGACGCCTCCAACCTGTACGACGCCGCGCGCTACAAGCGCGCCGGGCGCGGCAAGATCTACGACTCCATCCTCGACACCATCGGCGACACCCCCCTCGTCCGCCTGCCCCGTCTGTCGGCGGAGCTGAAGCCCAAGGGCGAGGTCGTCGCCAAGCTGGAGTTCTTCAACCCCATCGGCTCGGTGAAGGACCGCATCGGCGTGTCCATGATCGAGGCTCTGGAGGCCCAGGGCGTCCTGAAGCCCGGCGGCGCGATCATCGAGCCCACCAGCGGCAACACCGGCATCGCGCTGGCCTTCGTGGCGGCGGCCAAGGGCTACAAGCTGACCCTGGTCATGCCGGAAAGCATGTCCATCGAGCGCCGCAAGATGCTGCTGCTGCTCGGCGCCAAGCTGGAGCTGACCCCGGCCGAGAAGGGCATGCGCGGCGCCGTCGCCCGCGCCCAGGAACTGGTCGAGGAGACCCCTGGCTCGGTCATGCCGCAGCAGTTCGAGAACGGCGCCAATCCCCTGATCCACCGCGTCTCCACGGCGGAGGAGATCTGGAACGACACCGACGGCAAGGTTGACGCCGTGGTCAGCGGCGTCGGCACCGGCGGCACCATCACCGGCGTCGGCCAGGTGCTGAAGGCCCGCAAGCCGTCCCTGAAGATGGTGGCGGTGGAGCCCGAGGCCTCGCCCGTCCTGTCGGGCGGCGCGGCTGGCCCGCACAAGATCCAGGGCATCGGCGCCGGCTTCGTGCCCGGCATCCTGGATCGCGGCGTGATCGACGACATCGTCCAGGTCGGCAATGACGACGCCTTCGCCATGGCCCGCAAGGCCGCGGCGGTCGAAGGCCTGCCGGTGGGCATCTCCTCCGGCGCGGCCCTGGCCGCGGCCTTCCACCTGGCCAGCCAGGACGCCTATGCCGGCAAGTTGATCGTGGCGATCATCCCCAGCTTCGCCGAGCGCTACCTGTCCACGGCCCTGTTCGAGGGGCTGTAGGTCTAAAGGCCATGACCGACGTGTTCGACGCCGAAAAGCGTTCGGCGGTCATGGCCAGGATCAAGGGTAAGGACACCAAACCCGAGATGAGCGTGCGCCGGCTGCTGACGCAGCTTGGCGCGCGCTATCGCCTGCACCGCAAGGACCTGCCCGGCTCGCCGGACGTGGTCCTGCCGGGCCGCAAGCTGGCGATCTTCATCCACGGCTGCTTCTGGCACGGCCATGACTGCAAGCGCGGCGCGCGGGAGCCCAAGGCCAACGCCGACTATTGGCAAGCCAAGATCGGCCGCAACCGCTCGCGCGACACGGCTTCCCGCGAGGCCCTGGCCGCCGCCGGCTGGCGGGTCGAGACGATCTGGGAGTGCGAGATGAAGGACGAGGCGGCCTTGCGAGCGCGGCTGTCAGACCTGCTTGCCGGCTAGGCCGGAGCCGTCTCCCGCGCGCGGCGGCGCGTGACCAGGGCCTCGGCCATGGCGGCGTAGAGCTCGGCCCCGTCGATCGGCGCCGCCACCCAGCTGTTCATCCCCGCGCGCCGGCAGCCGTCCCAGTCGCGCGGCGCGGCCGAAGGGACGAGACCCACCACCGGGATGGCCCGATTGCCGCTGGGGCTGGTGCGCAGACGGCGCGTCACCTCGAACCCGTTCAAGCCAGGCAGGCCGGTTCCCATCAGGACAATATCGAAGGCCTGGCGGTCGAGCATGGCCAGGGCCGTTTCGCCGCTCTCAGCGACCGCCGGGCGCAGGCCCAACGGCAGCAAAAGCTCCATGGCGGCGCGGTGCAGCGCCGACGGCGCCGCCACCAGCACCCGCGCCCCGATCACCGCCGTCAGAATGTCCTGAGGCTCGGGCGCGTCGATGGGATAGACGCGGAAGCTGAGGGTGAAAACCGCTCCCTCCTCCGCGCCCGCCACGGCGGTCAGGTCGCCCCCCATCAGCCGCGCTAGTTCGCGGCTGATCGCCAGACCGAGGCCCGAGCCCCCCACGCGGGGCGACGCCCTGTCAAAGGGGGAGAAGAGCGCCTCCAGCTCTTCGGTCGAAGGCGCGGGACCGGTGTCAATCAGCACCACAGTGATCCCGATCCGCCCGTCATCACCACTCTTGGCCGACAAACGGATGGTGACGGAGCCGCCCTCAGCGTTGCGGATCGCGGTGGCGAACAGGGCGTTCAGCGCCTGGCTGATCCGCATGGGGTCGCCATTGACCCATCGGGGCAAGGTCGCGGCGCCTTCGAGCTTGAGCCGCAATCCCTTGCGCCGCGCCGCCGGCCGCCAGGCCCGCAGAACATCGTGCCCTTTCCGGCGCAGGTCGAAGGGAATGTGCTCCACCAGCATCCCCCCCGACTCCAGCCTGGCGAAGTCGGCCAAGTCGTTGAGCAGGCCGCGCATGGTCGAGCCTGAGCGGGCGATGCGTTGTCCCAGACCGCGCACCTCGGCCGCCGGCGGATGTGTTCCTTGCAACTGGGCGGCGGCGGCCAGGATGGCGTTGATCGGCGACTTCAGCTCCTGGCTGACCGTGGCGATGTAGCCCGCCTTGGCCCGCAGCGCCGCCTCCACCTCCAAGCGTCGCGCCTCGGCCTCGTTCAGAGCGTCCTTCTGCGCCGTGATCGCCCGCTCGAACATTCGCCAGGTGACCAACGAACTGCTCAGCATCAGCAGGCAGGCCAGGATGGTCACCGGCCGGTAGAAAGGCGTCACGTCGGGGTCGAAGATCACCACCAGGGCGGCGGTCAGCAGGTACGGCGCCGAGGAGGTCAGAAAGGCGATGCGCGACTGGGCGCTGATGACGATCAGGTTGATCACCGAACCGGAGATCAGGAACACCGCCAGCGCCGGACCATAGCTTCCGCCGAGCAGCCACAGAGCCCCGCAGATGCCGGACAGGATCAACGCGGGCAGGACGAACAGGGCGACGATGAAGATCATCCGGCCCCAGGACGGCTTTCGCCATTCCGCCCGGGCAGGGCGTATGGCCCAGACCTCAAGGACCTGGGCGGCGATATGGACGCCCATCCAGACCCAGACCGAACTGAACTCCGTGATCAGGTAGACCACCAGGGCGATCGGCAGGGCGGTGATCACCCGCAACGGCATATGCCGCCGGCGAGCCTCCGCCGCCTCCAACAGGCGCGCGTAACTCACGGAAAGATCGCGCATGGTCAAAACCCGAGCCCGGCGCACTATCGCGCGGAACTCACCTACAATTCAACCAAAGGTGTCAGGTTACAATCTTTGCTCGATATTTGAGAAATTCGCTCGAAATCGACCAATGTTCGTCGAATTATTCCCCGCGACCGGGCGAGTCAGGCGGCTTCCGCCGCTATGGCGCGAGACGTCAGCACTTGGCGAAGGGCGGCATGCAGTTCGGCCGGAATGACCGGCTTGGCCACATGGGCCTCCATGCCGGCCTCCCGGCAATCCTCCCAGTCCTTGTCGGTGGCCGAAGCGGTCACGGCGATCACCGGCGTCTTCTGGTTCGGCCCCGCCTCGCGACGCAGGCGGCGCACGGCGTCCCGGCCGTCCATGCCCGGCATGTAGAGGTCCATCAGCACGACGTCGAAGGGTTGCCGGGCCAGAATCTCCAAGGCCGTCTCGCCGGAATCGGCCGTCACCGGCAGCACGCCGAAGGGCTCCAGGATCACCTCCAGGGCGCGACGGTTCAGGACGTGGTCGTCGACCGCCAGGACCCGGACTCCCGCCAGGGTCGGCACGTTGGCCGCGGGCGGGGAGGCCGCCACCTCGAGATCAAGAGACAGGGTGAAGGCCGCGCCCGCGCCCGGACGGCTCTCGACGGTCAGTTCGCCACCCATCAGGCGGGCCAGCTCACGGCTGATCGCCAGACCCAGACCCGAGCCGCCATACTTGGCGGCAACGCCGGCGTTCAGCTGGTTGAAGGCGGTGAACAGGCGCTGGGCCGCCTCGTCATCAAAGCCCGGCCCTGTGTCCACGACGCTCAGCTCGAGGGCCAGACGCCCGTCGCGCCGCGGCTCGGCGTTCACCTTCAGCGTCACCGAACCGGAAGGCGTGAACTTGATGGCGTTGGACAGCAGGTTGTTGAGGATCTGCCGCAGGCGGGTCGGGTCGCCCTGCAGCCAGCGCGGCAAGCCCGCCGATCCTTCGATCCGAAGCCGAAGCTGTTTCTTCATCGCCTCCGGCCGCCAAAGACGCATGACGTCGGACAGCGTCTGACGAGCGTCGAAGGACACGGCCTCCACCGACAGGCGCCCCGCCTCGATCCTCGACAGGTCGAGCAGGTCGTTGAGCAGGTTGCGCATCATCGACCCGGCGTCGCCGATCACCTGGGTGTGGGTGCGCGTGGCCGCATCCGGCGCGTTGCGCTCCAGCACGGCCGCGCCGGACAGGATGGCGCTGATCGGGGTGCGCAGTTCATGGCAGACCACGGCCACGAAGGCCGACTTGGCGGCGGCGGTGGCCTCGGCCTCGGCGCGGCGGCGCTCATGTTCGGCGGCGATGGCCCGCTCGCGCAGGACGGCGGACATCGACATCCGCCAGGCGATCATGGCGTTCACGCCCACCAGCCCGCCGCCGATCAGCAGAACCGCCTTGGTGATCGGCGTCACGTCAGGGTCCAGCAGGACCACCCCGGCGGCCACCGTCATCATCGGCGTGACCATCGCCAGGAAGGCCAGACGTGAATAGGATGACGCTGCGATGACCTGCAGCAGGCCGCCGCCGAGCAGCAGGAAGGCGCAGACCGGGGCGAACTCGTTCAACTCCCGGACCGTCCACATGGGCACGGCGGCCAGGGCCCAGAGGGTCGACGGCGTCCCCGCCACGATCGTCATCACCGCCAGCCGAAGTCGCGTCGGCTCCCGCCAATGCTCCGCCAGACGGCTGCCCCTGAGAACATATCCGAAGATGTCGACGGCGGCGTAGGCCAGGCCCCAGCCCCAGATCCACGCCCAGGCGGAGCCCATCACGGCGAAGATCAGGCAGCAGACGGCGAAGGTGATGGACAGGCGCACGGGCGCGCCCGCGCGCCGCGCCGCGAGCGCCCGCATCAGGCCCGCATAGTGCTCGGAATAGGAGGCCATCTTCCTCACCCGTAAGAGCCTCAGGATCGCAGGGCACGGCTAATGGTTTGTAAAATCACCGCTTGCGGGCAGGCGGATGGACAATTCGCCGCAACGAATAAGGGCCGGCTCACCAGGAGCCGGCCCTTCCGCATCAGGATGCGAGACGCGCCTTAGGCGGCCTTCTGGGCCCCGGCGAAGCGTCCGTAGAAGGTCTCGCCCTTGGCGGCCATGTCCCGCAGAAGCTGCGGCGGGCTGAAGCGCGAGCCGTACTTCTGCGCCAGCTGATCGCAGGTCTCGACGAACTTCGCCGCGCCCACGCCGTCGATCAGGCTGATCGGACCACCGGTCCAGGGCGCGAAGCCCCAGCCCAGGATGGCGCCGACGTCGGCTTCACGCGGATCGACCACGACGCCTTCCTCGAAGCAGCGCGCCGCCTCGACCGCCTGACGATAGAGAAGCCGCGTGCGGATCTCCTCGATCAGGGCCTTGTCGGCCTCGGCCGTCTTCACGGGCGCCACGTCGGCCAGGCCCTTCCACAGGGTCTTGGGGCCGCTTTCCGGATAGTCGTAGAAGCCCTTGCCGTTCTTGCGGCCGTAGCGGCCGAGCTCGGCGACCATCTTCTCGATGATCGGGGTGAACGGACGGTCCTCGTACTTGTCGCCGAGGTCCTTCTTGGTCTGCTGGGCGATCTTGTAGGACAGGTCCAGGGCGACGTCGTCGTTCATCTCCAGCGGACCGCGGGGCATGCCCGTGGCGCGGCCGACATTGTCGATGATGGTCGGAGCGATGCCCTCGGCCAGCATCTCCAGGCCTTCCTGCACGAAGGTGCCGAAGCAGCGCGAGGTGTAGAAGCCTCTGGAGTCGTTCACGACGATCGGGGTCTTGCGGATCTTCAGGACGTAGTCGATCGACTTGGCCAGGGTCTCCTGGCTGGTCTCGCCGCCCATGATGATCTCGACCAGGCCCATCTTGTCGACCGGCGAGAAGAAGTGGATGCCGATGAAGTTGGCCGGACGCGCCGAGGCCTCGGCCAGTCCGGTGATCGGCAGGGTCGAGGTGTTGGAGCCGAACACGGCGGTCTCGGCCAGTTGGGCCTCGGCCTTCTTGGTGACCTCGGCCTTCACCTCACGGTTCTCGAACACCGCCTCGATGACGAGGTCGGAGCCCTTCACCTGGGCGTAGTCGGCGGTCGGGTGGATCAGGGCGAGGATGGCGTCGCCCTTCTCCTGGGTCAGCTTGCCGCGCGAGACGGCCTTCTTCACCAGGCCTTCGGCATAGCCCTTGCCCTTGTCGGCGGCTTCCTGGGTCTGGTCGATCAGCACCGTTTCGATGCCGGCCATGGCCTGAACATAGGCCACGCCCGCGCCCATCATGCCGGCGCCCAGCACGGCGACCTTCTTGACATCGTACTGCGGCACGCCGGCCGGACGGCCCGAACCCTTGCCCAGCTCCTGCAGCGACAGGAACAGGGTGCGGATCATGCCCTTGGCCTGGGGCGACATGATCGTCTTCAGGAAGTAGCGGGTCTCGATCCGCAGAGCTGCATCGATCGGCACCTGCAGGCCTTCATAGACCGCTTTCATGATGTTCAGCTGTGCCGGATAGTTGCCGTAGGACTGCTTGCGCAGCATGGCGTTGCCCATGACGAACACTTGGCTGCCGCCGGGGGTGTAGGGCCCGCCGCCGGGAAGCTTGAAGTCCTTCTTGTCCCAGGGAGCGACCGGATCGCCCTTGGTCTTCACCCAGGTCTTGGCGGCCTCGACTTCCGAGCCCGGTGCGACGACCTCATTGACCACCTTGAAGGCCAGAGCCTCCTGCGGCTTCATCGACTTGCCTTCCAGCAGGTACGGCGCGGCCTGCATCACGCCCATCAGACGCGGCAGACGCTGAGTGCCGCCGGCGCCCGGCAGCAGACCGACCTTGGATTCCGGCAGGCCCAGCTGGGTCTTCGGATTGTCGCCGACCACGCGGTAATGGCAGGCCAGGGTGATCTCCAGCCCGCCGCCGAGGGCCAGGCCGTTGATCGCCGCCGCCACCGGCTTGCCGCAGGTTTCAAGCGCGCGGAACGCCTTGTTCAAGGCGAAACCTGCGTCGAAAGCCTGCTGCAGATCGCCGCCGCCCAGGCCGCCGGAGCCGCCCAGTTCGCCCAGGTCCGCCCCGGCGCAGAAGCCGCTGGCCTTGCCCGAGGTGATCACCGCGCCCTTGATGGCCGCGTCGGTCTTGATGCGCTCCACCACCTCGCCGATCTCCTTGATCACGGAGGCGGTGAGGGTGTTCATGCTGCGTCCGGGGACGTCGAAGGTGACCAGGGCCACGCCGTCGCCATCAACCTCGATCTTGAAGTTTTCCATCACTCTAGTTCCTTGAAATCGAGGTTCAGACGCGTTCGATGACCGTGGCGGTGCCCATGCCGGCGCCGACGCACAGGGTGACCAGGGCGGTCTCCTTGTCGGTCCGCTCCAGCTCGTCCAGCACCGTGCCCAGGATCATCGCGCCGGTGGCGCCCAGAGGGTGGCCCATGGCGATGGCGCCGCCGTTCACGTTCATCTTCTCGTGCGGGATATCCAGGGCCTGCATCATGCGCAGGACCACCGCCGCGAAGGCCTCGTTCAGTTCGTAGAGGTCGATGTCGGCCACGTTCATGCCGAGCTTCTTGAGCACCTTCTCGGTCACGAAGGACGGACCGGTCAGCATGATCGAGGGCTCCGAGCCGATGGAGGCCATGCCCTTGATGCGGGCGCGGGGCTTCAGGCCCAGCGCGTCGCCCATCTCCTTGGTGCCGATCAGCACGCCGGCGGCGCCGTCGACGATGCCCGAGCTGTTGCCCGCGTGGTGGACGTGGTTCACGCGCTCCACTTGCGGGTAGCGCTGGGTGACCACCGAGTCGAACGCCATGTCGCCCATGCCCTGGAAGGAGGGGTTCAGCGAGGCCAGGCTCTGCATCGAGGTGTCGGGACGCATGTGCTCGTCATGATCCAGGATGGTCAGGCCCAGCTGGTCCTTCACCTTGATCACCGACTTTTCGAAGCGCTTCTCGGCCCAGGCCTTGGCGGCGCGCTTCTGGCTCTCCACCGAATAGGCGTCCACGTCGTCGCGGCTGAAGCCATACAGGGTGGCGATCAGATCGGCGCTGATGCCCTGCGGGACGAAATAGGTCTTGAAGGCGCTGGACGGGTCGGTCGGCCAGGCGCCGCCGTCGCTGCCCATGGGCACGCGGCTCATGCTCTCGACGCCGCCGCCGATGGCCATGTCGGCCTCGCCGCTCATCACCTTGGCGGCGGCCATGTTCACCGCCTCCAGGCCCGAGGCGCAGAAGCGGTTGATCTGCACGCCGGCCGTGGTCTCGGCGTAGTCGGCGGTCAGCACGGCGGTGCGGGCGATGTCCGAGCCCTGCTCGCCCACCGGGGCGACGCAGCCGAGCACCACGTCATCGACCTTGGAGGTGTCCAGGTTGTTGCGGTCGCGCAGGTTCTCCAGGACCTGGGTGGCCAGGGACAGGGCCGTGATCTCGTGAAGCGATCCGTCTTTCTTGCCCTTGCCGCGCGGGGTGCGCACGGCGTCGAAGATGTAAGCGTCGGCCATGGGGGTGGCTCCTTCCTGCGGGTACTAGTTCAGGTTTTGGGGGGTCACAGCGTCCTCGCAATGAGGAGCTTCATGATCTCGTTCGTGCCGCCGTAGATGCGCTGCACACGGCTGTCGCGGTACATGCGGGCGATCGGATATTCGTTCATGTAGCCGTAGCCGCCGAACAGCTGCAGGCACTCGTCGACGATCTTGTTCTCAAGATCGCTGACCCAGTACTTGGCCATGGAGGCGGTGGCCGCATCCAGCTTTCCGGCCAGATGCTGCTCGATGCAGTGGTTGACGAAGACCCGGGCGACGGTCGCCTCGGTCTTGCACTCGGCCAGCTTGAACTGGGTGTTCTGGAAATCGATCAGGGCCTTGCCGAAGGCCTTGCGGTTCTTGACGTAGTCGAGGGTCACGGTCAGCGCCCGCTCGATGGTCGCCATGCCCTGGACGGCGATGTTCAGGCGCTCCTGCGGAAGCTGGCCCATGAGCTGGAAGAAGCCCTGGCCCTCGTCCACGCCCAGCAGGTTCTCCGTCGGAACCTTCACGTCGTTGAAGAACAGCTCGGAGGTGTCCTGGGCCTCGTGCCCGATCTTGTCGAGGTTGCGGCCGCGCTCGAAGCCCTCGGCGCCGTCGGTCTCCACGAAGATCAGCGACACGCCCCTCGCGCCCTGTGACGGGTCGGTCTTGGCCACCACGCAGATCAGGTTGGCGGTCTGCCCGTTGGTGATGAAGGTCTTGGAGCCGTTGATGACGTACTGGTTGCCCTGCTTCACGGCCGTCGCCTTGACGCCTTGCAGGTCGGAGCCCGCGCCCGGCTCGGTCATGGCGATGGCGCCGACCAGCTCACCGGTGGCCATGCGCGGCAGCCAACGCTGCTTCTGCTCCTCGGTGCCGTAGTGGAAGATGTACGGCGCGACGATGGCGTTGTGCAGGCTGGCGCCGAAACCGTCGACGCCCTTGAGGCCGAGCTGCTCCATGAGCACGACCTCGTGCCGATAGTCGCCGCCCGGACCGCCATATTGCTCGGGCGTGGAGAGGCAGAGCAGGCCCGCCTCCCCCGCCTTGGTCCACATCTCGCGGTCCACGACGCCGTTTTCGCGCCAGCGGGCCACTGTGCTTTCGGGGGCGTGCTCGTCAAAGAAACGGCCCACGGCGTCCTCGAAGATCACCATGTCCTCTTCGGCCATGAAGGCCGGCCGTTCAACTTGAAGCACGCCCATGATCAGAAAGCCTCCGCCGGCAGCGACATCAGCGTCGCTGAACCCGTCTTCAACTTCGCCAGATGCGACGCCGCGTCAGGCAAGAGGCGTTCGACGAAATATCGGCCGGTCGTCAGCTTGGTCGCGTAGAGCGGGTCCGTGGAGCCCTCGGCGATCTTGGCCAGCGAGGCCTTGGCCATCAGCGCCCACATATAGGCCAGGCCCGTGAGCCCGAAGAGGTGCATGTAGTCGGTGGACGCCGCGCCGGCGTTGTCCGGGTTCTGCAGGCCGTTTTGCATCAGCCACAGGGTGGCGTCCTGCAGTTGCGCCTTGGCGGAGGCCAGACCGTCGATGAACGGCTTCAGCTCGGCGTCGTCGCCGTTCTCGCCCACGAACTGATCGACCTCGGCGAAGAAACTCATCACCGCGCGCCCGCCGTTGGCCGCCAGCTTGCGGCCCACCAGGTCCAGGGCCTGGATCCCGTTGGTCCCCTCATAGATCAAGGCGATGCGGCAATCGCGCAGGTACTGGCTGGCGGGGAAGTGCTCGGTGAAGCCCGAACCGCCGTGAACCTGCATGGCGTCCGAACAGATCTTGAAGCCCTTGTCGGTCAGGTAGCCTTTCAGCACCGGCGTCAGCAGGCCCATGTAGTCGTTGGCCTTCTGGCGCACCGCCTCGTCCGGGTGGGCGTGGGCCAGATCGCCGTGCAGGGCGGTCCAGAACAGGAAGGCGCGGCCGCCTTCGATGGTCGCCTTGGAGTCCAGCAGCATGCGGCGCACGTCCGGATGGACGATGATCGGATCGGCCGGGCCGTCCGGGTTCTTCGGGCCGGTCAGGGAACGCCCTTGCAGGCGGTCCTTGGCGAAGCTGACGGCGGCCTGATAGGCGGCCTCCGCCTGAGCAACGCCCTGCAGGCCGACGCCCAGACGGGCCTCGTTCATCATCACGAACATCAGCTTCAGGCCGCTGTTCTCCTCGCCGATCAGCCAGCCCTTGGCGTCCTCGTACTGCATGACGCAGGTGGCGTTGCCGTGGATGCCCATCTTCTCTTCGAGGCCCACGCACTTGGCGCCCTCGTTGCGCTCGCCCACCGAACCGTCGGACTTGGGCAGGAACTTCGGCACGATGAACAGGCTGATGCCCTTCACCCCGGCCGGCGCGCCTTCGATGCGGGCCAGGACCAGGTGGACGATGTTGTCGGCCATGTCGTGCTCGCCGGCCGAGATCCAGATCTTCTGGCCGGTGATGCGATAGCTGCCGTCAGCCTGCGGGACCGCCTTGGTGCGCAGCAGGCCCAGGTCCGTGCCGCAGTGGGGCTCGGTCAGGTTCATGGTGCCGGTCCATTCGCCGGACACCATCTTGGGCAGGTAGAGGTCCTTCTGCTCGTCCGAGCCGCCGTAGTGGATGGCCGAATAGGCGCCATGCGCCAGACCCGGATACATGGAGAAGGCCATGTTGGCCGAGCTGCTCATCTCTGAGAACGACAGGTTCACCACGTGCGGCAGGCCCTGGCCGCCATAGTTCGGGTCGGAGCCGATCGCCGTCCAGCCGCCTTCGCACAGTTGCTTGTAGGCTTCCTTGAAGCCGTCCGGCGTCTTGACCGTGAAATCCGGATTCCAGACGCAGCCCTGCTTGTCGCCGACGCCGTTCAGGGGGGCCAGCACCTCGCCGGTGAAGCGGCCGGCTTCTTCGATGATCTGGTCCACCACGTCGATCGAGGCGTCGGCGAAGGCCGGCAGCTCTGCGTACTGGTCGATCTTCAGCACGTCCCGCAGCAGGAAGGCGTGGTCACGGACGGGCGGTTGGTAAGCCATGGGTGCTCCGAACTGGGAAGGCGTTGAAAACGGCTATTTGGCCGAAAGGGGATAGGTGTGGCCGTCGAGACGGGCCCGCAACATCTGGTCGTAGTCTTCCGCCCGCGGCAGCAGGTCGGGGCGCACCTCGGCCAGTTGTTTCTCCAGACGCTCGCAGGCGGTCTTCAGCTCGCTGATCGCCTGGTCGATGTCCTCGCGTTGCTGCTCCATCTCGCTGATGCGCTGACGGAAACGCTTGAGCGAATGCGCGCTCTGCATCACCGGGCCGTCCTCGGCGCCGTAGAGCTCGAGAATGTCGCGGATCTCCGCCAGGGGCAGGCCCACGCGCTTGCCGCGCAGGATGAGCTGAAGGCGGGCGCGATCCTTGTAGGAATAGACCCGGTTCATCCCGTCGCGCGACGGCGCCAGCAGACCCTTGTCTTCATAGAAGCGCAGGGCGCGCGGAGTGACTTTGAATTCCTGGCATAGCTGGCGGATCGTGAAGGTCCGCTCCGGACGACGCAGCTCGGCAAGCATCAGACGGCTCCCTGTCTCGACCTTTGCGGTCTTGTTGTTCGAGAACTCTATATTCCCTTTACGTTAGCGTCAACGCAAGGGCCGCCGTGCGAATGGCTCTGCATGCCGCTGATAACCACCGCCGGGCGCGGCGACGCTCAGCCTCAACCGTGATCTCGGGAAACCAGCTTGGATAACCCGCAGATCGCCGCTCAGGTCGCCAAGCGCCTGCTCGCGGCGGAGATGGAGGCCCCGCGCGTGGGCGGTCCGAAAGAGCGCGTTGCCGCGGCCCTATTCAGCCTGGCCTGGATCGCCACCCTCCTGACCCAGATCGTCGCCGACGCCACGGGCCACTCTGGCGATCGATCTGGCCGTGCTGACCTGTCTGTTGTCCATGGCGTGGGAGTCGCCGCGCGATTGGCCGACGGTCGCCGCCGGGTTTCAGGCGATCGCTACGGCGGCGCATATGGCCCGAATCTATGGCGCTGCCGGCGATGCCAGCGCCTAGTTGCAGGTCATCGGCATCGCGGGGTTCGGGACGGCAGGCGTCCTCGCGCTCGCGACCTGGCGGGGCGATGAATGACAACCTATTCTAGGTTTACATTCCTAAATGGGCGACCTATTTTCCTCATACCACGCTGCAAGGATACGGGCCGCAGGGCCATGTCGCCGCTCTCCCATTCGCAGATCTGGTCGGCCATCGACGCCCTGGCGGCGCGCTTCGACATGACGCCGTCGGCCCTGGCCAAGCTGGCGGGCCTCGACGCCACCAGCTTCAACCGCTCCAAGCGCTTCGGCGGCGAGGCGGACGCCCGCCCCCGCTGGCCGTCCACCGAAAGCCTGGCCAAGGTCCTGGACGCCACCGGCGTCAGTCTCAGCGAATTCGCCGCCCTGTCCGAGGGCGGCCGCCCGGTCGCCCATCGCGGCGTGCCCCTGATCGGCTTCGCCCAGGCGGGCTCCGACGGTTTCTTCGACGACGCCGGCTATCCGGTCGGCCAGGGCTGGGACGAGGTGGACTTTCCTGGTGTGGCCAAGGACGGCGTCTACGCCCTGGAGATCGCCGGAGACTCCATGTCCCCCGTCTATCGCGACGGCGACCGCATCGTGGTCTCCCCGGCCACCGAGGCCCGGCGCGGCGACCGCGTGGTGGTCAAGACCCTGGAGGGCGAAGTGATGGCCAAGGAGTTGGTCCGCATCACCGCCAGCCGCATCGAACTGGCCTCGCTCAATCCGGAGTATGAGGGCCGCACCCT
Organism: Caulobacter segnis; assembly: GCF_029543125.1. Lineage (GTDB taxonomy): Bacteria > Pseudomonadota > Alphaproteobacteria > Caulobacterales > Caulobacteraceae > Caulobacter > Caulobacter segnis_D. Next base: position 855,801 of record NZ_JARQWW010000002.1, on the reverse strand, counting down.
CGACCGGCGCGAAATCGCCTGGATCGCCCGGATCCTCTGGGCCAGCCAATAGCTCAAACGAAAAGGCCGCCCCGAACGGAGCGGCCCATCGACGCCTGTTCTACAGTGATCAGCGGGCCGCGAACTGGACCGCCGGACGGACCGCCGCGAGCTTGGTCTGGAATTCCTGGCGGACGGCGGCGCGGCAGTCGGCCTGGCGGCCCCAGGAGCCGCGGTCTTGCGCGCACAGGGCGCGGCCGGCGCGGGTGATGCGCTGCTCCAGCTTGGCGGCGCCGGACGCCTTGGTCAGGTCGAGGTCGCTGAACTTCACGGCCACTTCAGCCTGGCTGGCGCCGGCGGCGATGATGAAGCTGCCGAAGGCTGCGGCGGCAAGAACGGTCTTGAGCATTTCCAACTCTCCGGTGCTGACGGCCTTGCGGGGGCTTGGCGGCCGTCGTTGTGAACCGAGGAAATGAATACTGCCGCGTCATAAAGAACGCATCTTAACTCGGAGTCATTACACTGATTTAATCAAGACAAATCAAAGCAACATTTTTGTATTCATCGCGACAATTAATTCAAACAGTGCTGAAAGATGCAAAAGTTGCTTTTAACGGCGCAATTGCGGCGCCGCCGCTCTTGAGCGGCCACGGCGAGGCTTCAGGCAAAAGAAAAGCGGGCCGCCCGGGAGGAAGGCGGCCCGCTCCTTGAATCCTCCCGAACTGGAGGATTGGGGGGGTATGTCCGGGAGGATTAGCTCGGCTTAGCGCGAGGCCAGCTGGATCGCGTTGGTCGAAGCCAGTTGCGACTGGACTTCAGCGCGGACAGCGGCGCGGCATTCCGGAGCACGCGACCAGGAGGCGCGCTCGGTGTTGCAGACGGCGCGGCCGGCGCGGGCGATGCGCTGCTCCAGCTTGGCGGCGCCGGCGGCCTTGGACAGGTCCAGGTCGGAGACCTTCACGGACACTTGGGCTTGGGCGGCGCCGGCCAGAGCGACAGTGAGAGCGGCGGCGGTGATGACGGTCTTGAACATGATCTTATTCCCCTAGTGGGCGACCATTCCTCGGCCGCCGTTGAACGTGAGGAAGAGATACCTCGCCGCTCAGGGAATGGTCATGTTAATTTGCCGTCATTACGCCCATTTAATGCAATTACATACCTGTAATGCTGGATATGACAGAATTAATTCTCCGTTAACCGTCATTAGTCCGCAATAATCTTGCTCTCGATGAGCTGAATCGTCCGATCCAGACCAAAGATCGCGGCGAATGAGCCGAAACGCGGCCCCTGGCTCTGGCCGAGCAGGACTTCATACAGACCCTGGAACCAGGCGCGCAGCGGCTCGAACCCGCCATCCTTGCCCGCGGCATAGACCTCGTTCTGGATGACTTCCGCGTCCTGGCAGCCTTCCGGCAGGGCCTTGAAGCGGGCCAGCAGGTCCAGCATGGCCGCGCGTTCCTGCTCGGTCGGAGCCCGGAACGCCTTGTTCGGCTTCACGAAGTCCTCGTAGTAGTTGATCGCGTAGCCCGCCAGGCGGTCCAGCAGCGGCTGGCTCTGCGCGTCGGCGCCGGGGATGTAGCGGCTGAGGAAGCCCCACAGGATATCCTTGGTGGACGCATCCGCCGCCGACACCAGATTCAGCAGCAGTGAGAAGCTGACCGGCGAGCCGTATTGCGGCGGGCGGGCCGAATGGACGTGCCACACCGGATTGCCCAGCTGCTGGTTCTCGTCCTGGCGCGGATAGGCGTCCAGCTGCTGCAGATACTCGTCCGTCGCCTTGGGGATGACGTCGAAGTACAGCTTCTTGGCCGACTTCGGGCTCTGGAACATGTAGTAGGACAGGCTCTCGGGCGCGCCGTAGCGCAGCCAGTCCTCCATCGTCAGGCCGTTGCCCTTGGACTTGGAGATCTTCTGGTTGTTCTCGTCGAGGAAGAGCTCGTAGTTGAACCCTTCCGGCGGCGTCCCACCCAGGATCTTGCAGATCTGCGAGCTGACCTTGACGCTGTCGATCAGGTCCTTGCCGGCCATTTCGTAGTCGACACCCAGGGCCGTCCAGCGCATGGCCCAGTCGGGCTTCCACTGCATCTTCACATGGCCGCCGGTGACCGGAACCTCGGTCTTCTCGCCGTTCTCATCCTCGAAGACGATCGTGCCCTTGGCGACATTGCGCTCCAGGGTCGGGACCTGCAGCACGCGGCCCGTGGTCGGGCTCACCGGCAGGAACGGCGAATAGGTGGCGCGGCGCTCCTCGCCCAGGGTCGGCAGCATCACCTTCTGGATGGCGTCGAAACGCTCCAGGGCGATCAGCAAGGTCTCGTCAAAACGGCCGCCCTTGTAGCAGTCGGTGGCGGAGATGAATTCGTACTCGAAGCCGAAGCCGTCGAGGAACGCCTGCAGGCGGGCGTTGTTGTGCGCGCCGAAGCTGTCATGCGTGCCAAACGGGTCGCGCACCACGGTCAGGGGCTTGCCGAGGTCCGCTTCCAGCACCGCCTTGTTCTCGATGTTCTCGGGAACCTTGCGTAGGCCGTCCATGTCGTCGCTGAACGAGATCAGGCGCGTGGGGATGGCGTCGTCGGTCAGGGCGCGGAACGCCGCGCGGACCATGGTCGTGCGCGCCACTTCGCCGAAGGTGCCCAGGTGCGGCAGGCCCGACGGGCCGTAGCCGGTCTCGAAGATCACCGGCCGTTGCAGCGCCGGCAGGGTCTTCACCGCCTCGTCCGTTTTGCCCGCATTGATCAGCGTCGCGGCGAGATCGCGCTCGGCGTCGGACAGACGGATGCGCAGGACGCGGGCCAGCAGGGCGCGGGCTTGCTCGAACGGCCACGCCTTGGCGGCCTGGGCGGTGTGGGAGAGACCTTGATACATAGCGGCGGCGTATAAGACTTCCGCGTCGGATAGTCGATTGGTCTGCTTGCGCCGCCTCTCGCGGTCCGCATAGTTCCCCGCAACGATAAGCGGGAGAAGACCCTTGAGCGACGAGTTGTTTCCGGTCCCGGCCGAGTGGGCCGCCAAGACGCACATGGACAAGGCCGCCTACGCGGCCGCCGTCGCCCGCGTCGAGGCCGACCCCGACGGCTTCTGGCGCGACGTCGCCGGACGGCTGGACTGGATCAAGGCTCCCTCCAGGATCAAGGACGTCTCCTTCGACAAGGACGACTTTCGCATCCGCTGGTTCGAGGACGGGGTGCTGAACGTCAGCGCCAACTGCATCGACCGCCACCTGGCGACGCGCGGCGACGAGACCGCAATCATCTTCGAGGGCGACGAGCCAGGAGCCGGCGGCAAGCTGACCTATCGCGAGCTGCACGCCGAGGTGTGCCGCATGGCCAACGTCCTGAAGTCGCTGGGAGTCAGCAAGGGCGACCGGGTCACCATCTACCTGCCCATGGTTCCTGTCGCCGCCGTGGCCATGCTGGCCTGCGCCCGCATCGGGGCGGTGCATTCGGTGGTGTTCGGCGGCTTCTCGCCCGACAGCATCGCCGGGCGGATCGAGGACTGCGGCTCCAAGGTGGTCATCACCGCCGACGAAGGCTGTCGCGGGGGCAAGCGCATTCCGCTGAAGGCCAATGTCGACAAGGCCCTGGAGCAGGCCGCCGTCGACAAGGTGCTGATGGTCCGCCTGACCGGCAAGGACGTGCCGGTCATCGCCGGCCGCGACGTGGTCTATGGCGACGTGAAGGACGGCGTTCCGGCCGATTGTCCGCCGGAACCGATGAACGCCGAGGACCCGCTGTTCATCCTCTACACCTCCGGCTCCACCGGAAAGCCCAAGGGCGTGCTGCACACCACGGGCGGCTATCTGACCTGGGTCGCCTGGACCCATGAGCTGGTCTTCGACTACCGCCCCGGCGAGGTGTTCTGGTGTACGGCCGATGTGGGCTGGGTCACCGGTCACAGCTATGTGGTCTATGGCCCCCTGGCCAACGGCGGGACCACCCTGATCTTCGAGGGCGTGCCCAACTATCCCACCCCGGCCCGCTTCTGGGAGGTGGTCGACCGCCACAAGGTGGAGATCTTCTACACCGCCCCCACCGCCTTGCGCGCCCTGATGCGCGAGGGAGACCACTTCGTCACCGACAATTCGCGCAAGAGCCTGCGCCTGCTCGGCAGCGTCGGCGAGCCGATCAATCCGGAAGCCTGGCTCTGGTACCATCGCGTGGTGGGCGAGGGCCGCCTGCCCATCGTCGACACCTGGTGGCAGACCGAGACCGGCGGCGTGCTGATCTCGCCCCTCCCCGGCGCCACCGACCTGAAGCCCGGTTCGGCCACCAAGCCCATGCCCGGTGTGAAGCCACAGCTTGTCGACGCCGAGGGCAAGGTCCTGGACGGCGCGATCAGCGGCAATCTGGTCCTCACCGACAGCTGGCCCGGCCAGATGCGCACGGTCTTCGGCGACCACCAGCGCTTCATCGACACCTATTTCAGCACCTATCCGGGCAAGTACTTCACCGGCGACGGCGCCCGCCGCGACGCGGACGGCTACTACTGGATCACCGGTCGGGTGGATGATGTGATCAACGTCTCCGGCCACCGCCTGGGCACGGCCGAGATCGAGTCCGTCCTGGTCGGCCACTCCGGCGTCACAGAGGCCGCGGTCGTCGGCTATCCCCACGACATCAAGGGCCAGGGCATCTACGCCTATGTCACCCTGCATCAGGGGGTGGAGCCCAGCGAAGAGCTGCGCAAGGAGCTGATCGCCTGGGTGCGGTCGGAGATCGGTCCCTTCGCCACCCTCGACGCCGTGCAGTGGGCCCCCGGCCTGCCCAAGACCCGCTCCGGCAAGATCATGCGCCGCATCCTGCGCAAGATCGCCGAGAACGAGATCGGCGCCCTGGGCGACACCTCCACCCTCGCCGACCCGTCCGTGGTCGACGACCTGGTGAAGAACCGCGCCCCGGTCTGATCCGCGCCTGCGTGGCAAGATGACCGTTCCGTAATCTTCCCAGGCTGAGGGCCGGTGCTAGGGTCTCCGTTCCATCTGGAGACCCTCATGCGCCTCGCCAAAGCCGCCGTCCTCGCCTTCGCGCTTTCGACCACCGCCCTGACCGGCTTGGCCGCCGCCCCTGCGGTCGCCGCCGAGATCGCCGTCCCGCCCATCGCCTACAAGGAGCGGACCCTAGCGAACGGCATGAAGGTCTACTGGTCGCGCGACGCGGCGACCCCGAACGTGACCGTCCAGGTCTGGTACGGCGTCGGGTCCAAGGACGACCCCAACGGCCGCTCCGGCTTCGCGCACCTGTTCGAACACATGATGTTCAAGGCCACGCGCGACATGCCGTCCGAGACGCTGGATCGCCTGACCGAGGACGTGGGCGGCTTCAACAACGCCTCCACCTATGACGACTTCACCAACTATTACGAGGTGGTGCCGGCGGCGCATCTGGAGCGCCTTCTGTGGGCGGAGTCCCAGCGCCTGGGCGCCCTGGTGGTGGACGAGGCGATCTTCAAGTCCGAACGCGACGTGGTGAAGGAGGAGCTGCGTCAGCGCATCCTAGCCCAGCCCTACGGCCGGCTGTTCGGCCTCTACATCCCGCAGAACTCCTACACGACGCACCCGTACAAGCGCCCCGGCATCGGCTCGATCGAGGAGCTGGACGCCGCCACCATCGACGACGTGCGCGCCTTCCACGCCACCTACTACCGGCCGGACAACGCCGCCCTGATCGTGGTCGGCAACTTCGACGAAACCCAGTTCAACGCCTGGGTCGACAAGTATCTGGCGCCCATCAAGACGCCCTCGACGCCCCTGCCGCGCGTCACGGCGGTGGAGCCGGCCCGCACCGGCCCGAAAACCGTCACCACCTACGGCCCCAATGTGCCGCTGCCCGCCGTGGTGACCACCTGGCTCGGCCCGAAGGCTTCGGACAAGGACGCCGCCGCCACGGCGGTGCTCAACACCATCCTGTCGGGCGGCAAGTCGTCCCGGCTCTACAACACCCTGGTCTATGACAAGCAGGTGGCGGTGGAGGCCTTCTCCGGCGCCGACCTGCCGGCCCAGCCGGGCCTGATCTATGCCGGCGCCATCGTGGCCGGCGGCAAGACCATCGCCGAGAACGAGGCCTTGCTGAAGGCCGAGGTGGCCCGCATCCGCGACACCCCCGTCACAGCCGCCGAGCTGGACGAGGCCAAGACCGAGCTGATCGCCGCCGCCGTCCGTGACCGCGAGACCATCGACAACCGCGCCTTCGCGCTCGGCTACGCCGTGATGACCGAAGGCGACGCCGCCAAGGCCAACAGCGCCGTGGCCGAACTGTCGGCCGTCACCGCCGCCGACGTGCAGGCCGCCGCCCGCAAGTACATGCGCGACGACCGCGGCGTGACCATCCGCTACCTGCCCGAATCCGAACGGCCCAAGGGCGAGGCGGCGGTCACGACCCCGACCCCTGTCGTGCCCAGCGTCAAGTTCGCGGGCGAGATCGTCACCCTGCGCCCCGAAGGTCAGCGCCAGGCGCCGCCGCCGGTGGGCCAGGCGGTGAACCCGATCCTGCCCTCGCCTAGCGAGACGACCCTGCCCAACGGCCTGAAGGTGGTGGTGGCCAAGAGCTCGGCCCTGCCGCTGGTCGCCGCCCAGCTCACGGTGAAGGCCGGCGCCTCCTCCGACCCCGAGGGCAAGGCCGGAACCGCCAGCCTGATGGCGGACCTGCTGACCGAGGGCACCGCCACCCGCAGCGCCCAGGACATCGCCGCCCAGAGCGAGGCCCTCGGCGCCAACCTGTCGGCGGGCTCGGGCTGGGAGTCGTCCTCGCTCAGCCTCAGCGTGGTGAAGAGCAACCTCACCCCCGCCATGACCATCTTCTCGGACCTGGCCCGCAACCCGGCCTTCAAGGACGAGGAGATCGAACGCATCCGCAGCCAGTCCCTCGACGGGCTGAAGGTGTCGTACCAGCAGCCGGGCTCTCTCGCGGGTTTCGTCACCGCTCCGGTGCTCTACGCCGGCACGCCCATGGGCCACGTGGCCGGCGGCACGCCCGCCTCCCTGCCCAGGATCGCCCGCGCCGACCTGGCCGCCCTGCACCAGGGCGCTTGGCGGCCGGACAATGCGGTCCTGGTCCTGACCGGCGACATCACTCCCGATGAGGGCTTCGCCCTGGCGCGCACCGCCTTCGGCGACTGGAAGGCCTCCACCGGCAAGCCTCTGACCGCCCCGGCCGTGAACCCGGCCGCCGCACCGCGCCAGGTGATCATCGACCTGCCCGGCACCGGCCAGGCGGCCGTGGTGCTGGCCAAGACCGCCATCGCCCGCAAGGACCCGAGCTACTACGCCGGCATCGTCACCAACAGCGTGCTGGGCGGCGGCTATTCGGCCCGCCTGAACCAGGAGATCCGCATCAAGCGCGGCCTGTCCTACGGCGCCAATTCCGGCCTCTCGCCGCGCCTGACCACCGGCGGCTTCTCCGCCTCGGCCCAGACCAAGAACGAGTCCGCCGGCGAGGTGGTCGGCCTGATCCGCGCCGAGCTGACCCGCCTGGCCGCCCAGCCCGCCGCGCCGGAGGAGCTGACCGCCCGCAAGTCGGTGCTGATCGGCGGCTACGGCCGCTCCCTGGGCACCGCCGGGGGCCTGGCCGGCATCCTGGGCGACCTGTCTTTCAACGGCATCGATCTGAGCGAGATCCAACGCTACACGGCCAAGGTCGAGGCGGTGACCCCCGCCGACGTTCAGGCCTTCGCCCGCACCAGCCTCGATCCCGCCAAAGCCAGCGTCGTCATCGTCGGCGACCGCAGCCAGATGGGCGACAGCGTTGTGCAGGCGCTGCCGCAGGCCGAGGTGATCCCGGTGAATCAGCTCAACCTCGACAGCGCCTCGCTGAAGGGAAAGTAGGCCAGGATCAGGCGGAGGGCGCGCGGGCGCACCAGGCCGACAGGTCGTCCTCCGCACCGATCAGGGCCAGGCCGGAGGCGATGGAGACCAGCTCCGCCCCGCTCTCCAGCTTGGCCTCCCCGAACCGGCGCTCGAAGATCTCCCGCACCGCCGGGACAAAGGACGAGCCGCCGGTCATGAACACCCGGTCGACGCCGGCTTCGGTCAGGTTCGCCTTGCGCAGGGCCTCGTCCACGGCCCGCTCCATAGCGCCCAGCTCCGGGGCGATCCAGGACTCGAAATCGGCTCGCTCCACCCGGGCCCCGATGCGCACGTCGCCGCCCTCGAACACGAAGGGCGCACTCTCGGCGCCCGACAGCGCCTCCTTCAGCCCCGACACCGCGCGGTACAGGCTGTAGCCGTGGTTGTCGTCCAGCAGCTCCACCAGCCGCTCGATCTTCTCCGGCTCCACGGCCGTGCGGACCAGGGCGCGGATGTCCTTCATGTCCTTGGACGACCGCAGCAGGGCCAGCTGCTCCCACCGCGCGAAGGCGGTGAAATAGCGGTTGGGGATCGGCAGGACGTTGTCGAAGGCGCGATAGGAAGAGCCCTTGCCCAGGCTCGGCGACACCAGATTGTCGATGATCCGGTAGTCGAAGGCGTCCCCCGCCACGCCCACGCCGCTGTTGGCCAGGCCCTGCGAACGGATGCGCCCCGCATGGCGCTCGAACCGCACCAGCGAAAAGTCCGAGGTGCCGCCGCCGAAGTCGGCCACCAGCACCGTGGCGTCCTGCTCCAGCCGCCGGGCGAAGAAGAAGGCCGCCGCCACCGGTTCGAAGGCGTACCAGATGTCGTCGAAGCCCAGCCGCCGGAACGCCGCCTCGTAGCGGCGCAGGGCCAGGTCCGGATCGGGGTTGGACCCCACGAAGTTCACCGGCCGCCCGACGATCAGCCGCCGCCCCGCCTCCAAGGCTCCCGGACCATGCTCGCGCAGGCGCAGCAGGAAGGCCGACAGAAGGTCCTCGAACCCGTACCGCTTGCGCAAAATCTGGGTCTCGGTGAACAGGGCGCTGGCCGAATAGCTCTTGAACGACTGGATGAACCGCGTCTCCAGCGGGTCTTCCACATAGCTCTCGATCGCCCACGGCCCGGCCTCGACGATCCGCTCGGCGGGGTCGTGCGGCGAGGCGTGGAAGCTGAGGGCCGAGCGGAAGGGCGCGGTCTCGCCCTGCGGCGCGGCGAAGTGGGCGAGGTGCGCGCCGCCAGCCCCGTCGCCCAGGGCGACGACGCTGTTGGTGGTGCCGAAATCGACGCCGATTGCGGCCTGGTTGGCCGTGGTCATGGTGCGCTCCAACGCTAGAGAGGAGACGGCGGATCGCCCGCCGCCCTCCTCAGGGCGTCAGGCGCGTCTCGCCATCGAAATGTGAGGGCCGGTCAAGCGCCCGCCTCGGCCAGCGGCCGATCGTAGGCGGCCATCAGGGCCATGTTGAGAATCTTCGACACCGAGGCCGAGAGCGGACAGATCTGCACCGACTTCTCCAGTCCCAGCAGCACCGGCCCGATGACCGTGGCGCCGCCCAGGGACTGAACCAGCTTGGTCGAGATCGAGGCGGCGTGGATGGCCGGCATGATCAGGACGTTGGCGCTGTCGGTCAGGCGCATGAACGGATAGTTCGCCCGCAGGCTCGGGTCCAGCGCCAGTTCGGGCGGCATCTCGCCTTCGTACTCGAAGTCGACGTTCATGCCGTCGAGGATCTCCACCGCCCGGCGCACCTTGTCCGAGCGCGTGCCCATGGGGTTGCCGAAGGTGGAGTAGGACATGAAGGCCACGCGGGGCGTGAAGCCCAGCTTGCGCACGTCGCGCGCCGCTTCGCAGGCGATGGAGACCAGCTCCTCCGCCTCCGGCAGCTCGGTGACGTTGGTGTCCGCGATGAACAGGGTGTGCCCCTTGGCCAGCACGATGGACATGCCCATGACCCGGCCGCCCGGCGCCGGATCGATCACCCGGCGGACCTCCTCCAGCACCTGGTCGAAGCTGCGGGTCACGCCGGTGACCATGCCGTCGGCGTCGCCCATGGCCACCATGGCGGCGGCGAAGCTGTTGCGGTCCTGATTGATCAGGCGCTGCACGTCGCGGCGCAGGTAGCCCTTGCGCTGCAGGCGCTCGTACAGGAAGTCCACATAGACCGGGTTCTTGTCCGACAGGCGGGCGTTGACGATCTCCAGCGGGGTGTCGTCCGGATTCAGGCCCACCAGCTTCATGTTCTGATGCACCAGGTTCTCGCGGCCGCACAGGATCGCCTGCCCCAGCCCCTGGGTCTGGAAGGCGTAGGCGGCGCGGATCACCGACGGCTCCTCGCCCTCGGCGAACACCACCCGCTTCTGCGGATTGCTCATCACCGAGCCGCTGATCCGCTGCAGGAAGGCCGCCGTGGGGTCCAGACGCTGGGCCAGGCTGGCGCGATAGGCGTCCATGTCCTCGATCGGCTTGCGGGCAACGCCGGTGTCCATGGCCGCCTGGGCCACGAAGGGCGGGATGTACCAGATCAGGCGCGGGTCGAAGGCTGAGGGGATGATGTAGTCGGGGCCGAACTTCAGCTGCCGGCCGTGATAGGCGGCGGCCACCTCGTCCGGCACGTCCTCGCGCGCCAGTTCGGCCAGGGCCCGGGCGCAGGCGATCTTCATCTCGTGGTTCACCCGCCGCGCGCGCACGTCCAGGGCGCCGCGGAAGATGTAGGGGAAGCCCAGGACGTTGTTGACCTGGTTGGGGTAGTCGCTGCGGCCCGTGCCCATGATGGCGTCGGGACGGACGGCCTTGACCTCTTCCGGGGTGATCTCCGGATCGGGATTGGCCATGGCGAAGATGATCGGGTTCGGCGCCATGCTGGCGATCATCTCGGGGGTGAAAGCGCCCTTGGCCGACAGACCCAGCAGCACGTCGGCGCCGGCCACCGCCTCGGCCAGGGTGCGCTTGTCGGTCTTCACCGCGTGGGCGCTCTTCCACTGATTCATGCCCTCGGTGCGGCCCTCATAGAGGACGCCTTTGGAGTCGACCGCGAGCACGTTCTCCGGCCGCACGCCCATGGCCTTGATCAGCTCCAGCGAGGCGATGCCCGCCGCGCCGGGTCCGTTCAGCACGACCTTCACGTCCTCCAGCTTGCGGCCGGTGATGGCGCAGGCGTTGATCAGGCCGGCGGCGCAGATGATCGCCGTGCCGTGCTGGTCGTCATGGAAGACCGGGATGTCGAGCAGGTCCTGCAGCTCGGTCTCGATGCGGAAGCACTCGGGGCTCTTGATGTCCTCGAGGTTGATGCCGCCGAAGGTCACGCCGATATTCTTGACCACCGTGATGATCTCGTCGGCGTCCTTGGTGGAGACCTCGATGTCGATGGAGTCCACGTCGGCGAAGCGCTTGAACAGGACGCTCTTGCCCTCCATCACCGGCTTCGACGCCAGGGCCCCCAGATCGCCCAGACCCAGGATCGCCGTGCCGTTGGAGATCACCGCCACCAGGTTGCCCTTGGAGGTGTAGTCGTAGGCCGCGTCCGGATCGGCCGCGATGGCGTGAACCGGCACCGCCACCCCAGGCGAATAGGCCAGGGACAGGTCACGCTGCGTCGCCATGGGCTTGGTCGGCGTCACCGCCAGCTTGCCCGGGGTCGGATAGCGGTGGAAGGCGAGCGCTTCTTCGTCGGTGAAGGCGCGTTTCTCGGCGTCGCTCATGCGGCGTTCGTCCCGTCTGCAGGCTTTATGGGCCCGCCGTACATGCGGCGAACCCTTGTGATGAAGGGCACGCACCCTAGCGAGCGCCTCGCCCCCTCACAACCGCCGCCGCGGTGAACGCCCGTTCGGATCAGGCCCCGGCGCGCAGGGCGGCGAGGCCCTGGTCGATCTCGGCGCAGACCTTGACCGCCAGCGGATGGGCCGAGGCGCGGCTCCAGTAGGCGGCCAGGTTGGGCCGCTCGGCGATCATGGACGGCCGGCGGAACGCACCCTCGATCACCGGCAGGAAGTGCAGCATCGGGATCAACTGGCAGTCCGCCAGCCGCAACGCCCCGTCCGCCGCCGGCTTCAGATCGCACAGGTGGCTGTCCAGGTGGTCCAGGCCGGCCTCCAGCTTGGCGAACTCCTGCTCCGCCACCGCCGCATCACGGACGCGCGGATTGAGGTGCTTGAAGAGGACGCTCATCGGCGCCGCCACATAGAGGTCGCCGACCCGGGCGATCAGGCGCTGGCGGGCAGTCTCCTTCGGATCGGCCGGACGCAGGGCGACCTGCGGAAAGGCGTCCTCCAGATATTCCAGGATGGTGTCGGACTCGGCGATCACCTGGCCGTCGTCCAGCACCAGGGCCGGGATCTTCCCGATGGGATTGATCGCCAGATACTCCGGCGACTTCAGTCCGCCCGGCGGCGTGGCCAGCTCGATGTCCAGGCCCTTGGCGTAGACGGCCAGCCGCACCCGGGCGGCGAACGGCGACATGTCGTGGGTATAGAGTTTCATGACGTCTCCCCTGCCGCGACGGCTTGACCGCGCGGTTTGGCCGCGAGACTAGACTGCAAGCTCGATCGGCGACAGTTGTTTTTGGAGACCCACTTGTCCGACACCCTCCGCATCGCCGTGGCCGGCGCGCTCGGCCGCATGGGCAAGGCGGTCGCCGCCGTGGTCGAGACCAGCACAGACGCCGAGGTTTTCGCCCGCTTCGACCGCCCCGGCGCGACCGGGGACGGCCTGGTGGACGCCGACGCCGCCCTGGCGGTGGCCCATGTGGTCATCGACTTCACCGTGCCGGAAGCCTCCGTCGCCCTGGCCGAGCGCTGCGCGGAAAAGGGCGGCCCCGCCCTGATCATCGGCTCCACCGGCCTGGACGCGGCTCAGGAGACCCGCCTCGCCAGGGCCGCCGAGAAGGTCGCCATCGTCCGTTCGGGCAACTTCTCCCTCGGCGTGAACATGCTTATGGGCCTTGTGGCTCAGGCCGCCCGCGCCCTGCCGGCCGAGGACTGGGACATCGAGGTCTTCGAGGCCCATCACAAGCGCAAGGTGGACGCCCCCTCGGGCACCGCCCTGATGCTGGGCCAGGCCGCCGCCGATGGACGCGAGGTCGATCTGGCCGCCGTGTCCGACCGCGGCCGCGACGGCATCACCGGCCCGCGCACGCCCGGCGCCATCGGCTTTTCGGTGGTCCGCGGCGGCGGCATCATCGGCGAGCACAGCGTGATCTTCGCCGGCGAGGAGGAGATCCTGACCCTGTCGCATTCGGCGCGTGATCGCAGCCTCTTCGCCCGTGGCGCGTTGCAAGCTGCACGATGGGTGAACGGTCAAGCTCCAGGCCTCTACGACATGCAGGATGTGCTCGGACTGAAGTGCGGGCGCTGACGCCTTATTTCTGTCCCGCGAGCCACGACCCTGAGGGCGGATGACGGAGACGACGCAGAACCCCGAACCGACCGCCCGCCCCGCGCCTTCCCGGCGCGCGCGGCTGGCCGCCGTCGCTCTTGAGGTCGGCGCGGTCGCCCTGTGGAGCGTGGCGGCCGGCGGCCTGATCGTCCTGGCCCAGCGCCGCGAGATCGCGCGTGAGCTGGCGGTCTCCTGGCTGCGCGAGCGGGGCGTGGAGGCGGCGGTCGACATCCGGGCGCTCGATGTGGACGGCTTCGTGGGCCGGGTCCGCGTGGGGTCGGAAGCCGATCCGATCTTCACCGCCGAGCGGCTGGAGGTGGCCTACGCCCTGACCCCGCCCTGGGCCGGCGACAAGTTCGCCATCGAGACCCGCGCCGTGCGCCTGGTCCGTCCGCAGCTGAAGGCGGCCTTCATCAATGGAAAGCTGTCCTTCGGCGCCCTCGATCCGCTGATCGAGGACTTCACCAAGACCCCGCGCCCCGAACAGGAAGGCGGCCCCGCCGTCCTGATCCAGAGCGCCCGCATCGACCTGGGCACGGATTTCGGCCGCGTCACCCTGATCGGCGACGGGGCCATGGACCAGGGCGCGCTGCTGCGTCTGGACGGCGCTCTCATGCCCGCCCGGCTGCGCAAGGACGATTTGACACTCGCCACCAACGGCGGCCGCTTCTCCCTGCGCAAGCATGACGCCCGCCTGCGGGCCTCGCTGCACCTGTCGCCCTCGACTCTGACCCAGGGCGCGACCCGGCTGGAGGGCCTGGAGGGCGATCTGGCGGGCGAACTGCCCTATCCTGACCTGCGCGGCATGTCGGCCGCCGGCCCGGCCAGCCTTCAGGCCGCGCTCAAGGCCGGACGCGGACAGATGGGCGAGGCCTCGATCAACCTCGCGCGGCTGAAGCTGGACTGGAACGGTTCGATCTTCGGCTATCCAGAGCGCGCCGCCCTGTCCGGCCGTCTGGACGCCTCCCTGACCGCCGACCGGATTGCCCAGGCCGGACAGGCGGCCCGTGATGTCGAGGCGCGCCTGCTGCTCGACGGCTTCCGGTTCAATCACGACAAGGCCGGCGACACCTTCGAGGGCGCGGCCCGAATCCAGGCCAGCGCCGACGCCCTGGACGCCGGCGGGCTCGACCTGCAACGCGTGGCGCTTGGCGCCCGCACGGGCCGCATGAGCGCCCGGAACGACACCCAGGGCTTCACCCTGAACGGCCAGTTCGCCGTGGACGGCGGCGCCTCCACCTCGGCCGCCACCGCCCGCCGCATCTCGGCCCGGACCCCGGTCGTCGCCCAGAACCCGGCCTATCAGGCGGCCCTGACCCGCAACCTCACCCGCCTGACTCTCCACGCCCCGTCGCTGGCGGTCGCCATCCGTCCGGACAGCCTGAAAGCGACGGCCAGCCGGCCGCTGACGGTTCGCGGCGCAAGCGGCGCCCGCGTGACCCTCGACACCGGCGGGGGTTCTCTGATCCAGGCCGTCGGCGGCGCGGCGTCCGGTGCGGCGCGGGTGGAGCTGGCGGGCGGCGGCCTGCCCACGGCCAATCTGCGCATCGCCCGCTGGACCAGCGGCGCCCGGGGCGTCGAAGCCGCTCTGTCGCTGGACGCCAAGCTGGACGTCCCGCCGTTGCAGAACCTGACCCTCAAGGGCGACGCCCGCGCCGCTGGCCGAGACGGCCTGTGGACCGTGCGCCTGGACCGCTGCGCCGACGCCGAGGCGGAAAAATTCGTCATGGGGGAGACCAGCATCGACGGCATCGCCGCACAGGTCTGCGCCAACGGCCCCATCCTGCAGGTCGGGCCCAACGGCTGGCGCGCCGACGGCCGCCTGACCAAGGCCAGGGCCGGCCTCACCGCCGCCGAGTCCGAGCTGGCGGGAGGCGAAGCCGCCTTCCGCCTGAGCGGCGCGAACGGGGCCATGAACGGCGAGGTCAAGCTGAGCGCCGCCAAGGTGGTCGATCGCCAGCCGGCCCCGCGCTTCAATCCCATCTTCGCCGACGGGACCATCCGCCTGGCCCGCAACCGCTGGAACGGCCCGGTGACCGTGCGCACCGAGGCCGGCCGGCCCCTGGCCCGCATCGACGTGGTCCACGACATGAACAGCGGCGTCGGTTCGGCGGTGATCGACGCCTCGCAGATCAGCTTCATGCCCGATGGTCTGCAGCCGTCCGAGATTTCGCCCATGGCCGCGCCGCTGGAGAACGCCCAGGGCGCGCTCAGCTTCACCGGCCGTTTCGACTGGAACGCCGCCGGCATGACCAGCAGCGGGCGGCTGGCCGGTTCGGGTCTCAGCTTCAAGGGACCCGCCGGTCTCAGCAGCGGCGCGGCGGTGGACATCGCCTTCACCAGCCTCACGCCGCTGATCAGCGCCCCGGCCCAGACCGCGACCATCGCCCGCGTCGAGGCCTTCGCTCCCGTGGAGCAGGTCGCCGCCGCCTTCCACCTGGAGGAGAAGGCCTTCGTGCTCGAGGGCGCGACCGCCCAGACGCTCAAGGGCGTCGTGCGGGTCGAGCCCATGACCGTAGGCTATGAGGGCGGCGTCATACGCGGCGCGGTCGTTCTGGAGGGCATCCAGCTGGGCGAACTGGTCACCAGCACATCCCTGGTGGACCGCCTGCAGATCAACGGCCTTTTCGACGGCCGCATCCCCTTCGAGATCGACGGGGAGAAGATCCGGGTCCACGACGGCAAGCTGACCGGCCGCCCGGGCGGACGTCTCTCCATCAGCCGCTCCCTGATCAACAACACCACCGCCAACGGCCAGCAAGTGGAGTCCACCAACGCCATCCAGGACTTCGCCTATCAGGCCATGGAGAACCTGGACTACGCCAAGCTGGAGGCCACGGTGAACAGCACCGATTCCGGCCGCCTGGGCATCCTGTTCCATATCGAAGGCCAGCACGCTCCCAAGGTGAAGGAGAAGGCCCGCGTCGGCATTCTCGACGCCATCCGCGGCCGGGCCTTCAACAAGCGCATCGCCTTGCCGGCCGGGACGCCGGTCAATCTGACCCTCGACACCTCGTTCAATCTGGACGACCTGCTGGCGGGGTGGCGGCGCAAATGGGCCGATCCGCAAGACACCCCCTCGCGTTCAGGCGCCGTTCAGCCGTAGAATCCGATTAACTGAGCCATGACGGAGACCACGATCATGACCAAACGCGCAGCAGCGCTCGCCACAGCCGCCCTCGCGGCTTCACTACTTGGAGCCGCCTGCACGCCGACGGTGCGTGTGAAGGTCGATCCGATCAACATCTACGCCAAGCTGGACGCCGACGTCCGGGTGCGCCTGGACAAGGAAGTCCAGACGCTGATCCAGCAAAACCCGAACCTGTTCTAGGCGCCTGAGGAGACAAGTTTCATCATGATGCGCAAGCTTTTCACCGCCGCCGCCCTTGTCACGCTGATTGGCGCCGCCTCGGCTCCGGCCCTGGCCCAGTCCAACGCCAAGGCCCAGGTGGACATCGCCAAGAGTGCCGGCGTCGTCGGCGAGCAGGCGGACGGCTATCTCGGCTTCGTATCCATGGGCGACTCCGCCCTGCAGGCCGCCGTCCGCGAGATCAACGCCGGCCGCGCGGGCGTCTATCGCGACATCGCCGCCAAGACGGGCGTGACCCCGGAGGCCGCCGGCCAGGCCGCGGCCCGCCAGCTGTTCGAACGCCTGCCCGCCGGCGCCTGGTACAAGCCGGAAGGCG
Organism: Caulobacter segnis; assembly: GCF_029543125.1. Lineage (GTDB taxonomy): Bacteria > Pseudomonadota > Alphaproteobacteria > Caulobacterales > Caulobacteraceae > Caulobacter > Caulobacter segnis_D. The sequence goes on along the minus strand of NZ_JARQWW010000002.1, from coordinate 838,943 downwards.
GCTCCTGGGCCAAGAAGTAAGCGGGGGTTTTCTAGCCCCCGCGGGCGACAAACCAGCCGTTGCGGAAACCCGCCTCGGCCTTGCCGTACAGGAATGGCGAGCCGTCGGGCGTCTCGAAGCGCCCGCCGGCTCCCTCCAGCACCGCCTGCCCGGCGGCGGTGTCCCACTCCATGGTCGGCCCGTGGCGCGGATAGATGTCCGCCGCGCCCTCGGCGATCCGGCACAGCTTGATCGAGCTGTCCATCGGCTGGCGCAGGTCGAAGCCGTACTCGGCCTGCAGCTTCTGCGCCGTCTCGTCCTTCATGGTGTGCGAGACCAGGGCCACCGCCTCGCCCTTCGGCCAGGGCCGCACGCGCACAGGCGCCGCCGCCTCGCCGCCCCGACGCTTCAGCGTGCCGGCCTCGGTCGTGAACCAGGTCTCCATGGTCACCGGCGCGCAGACCGCCCCCGCCACCGAACGGCCGTTCTCGATCAAACCAATGTTGACCGTGAAATTGGGGTCGCCCCGCACGAAGGCCTTGGTGCCGTCCAGCGGATCGACCAGGAAGAAGCGCCCCGCCGCGTCGGTGGGCACGCCGTTCTCGGCGGAATCCTCCTCCGACACCACCGGGATGTCCGGGAAATGGCGAGCCAGGAGCTGAAGGATCAGGGCCTCGCCACGCTGATCGGCCTCGGTCACCGGGCTCTCGTCAGCCTTGCGGATCACGGTCAGGTCCGAGCGCCAGTAGGGAAGGATCAGGCGCGCGGCCTCCTCCACGATGTCGGCCAGGATTTCGCCCATTGCGGCGTCGTTGCTCAACTCAGCTTCCCCTCGGATCGTCGCCGACGAAGATCAGGCGGACGGCGTCCGTGTCGATCGTCTGCTTGCCGGCCTGCTCGAAATTCACCGTCACCCGCCGGCCGGCCACGGACTGGACCTGACCCAGCCCCCAATCGTCCTGGTCGGGATGGCGCACCAGGGCGCCGGGTTCGAGAAACAGGTCCATCGGGCCGTCTTTAAGGGCCATTTTCCCGGGCGCCAAATCAGGTCAAGGTCCGCGTCGATGACCGACGCCGCCGACACCCCCGCCCAACAGTCTCCCTCCGAACTGGCGGCCCTGCTCGCGGCGCGCCTGTGTCACGACTTCATCAGTCCGGCCAGCGCCATCGTCTCCGGCCTGGACCTGCTGGAGGACCCCACGGCCCAGGACATGCGCGAAGACGCCATGAGCCTGATCAACGCCAGCGCCCGCAAGCTGGTGGACCTGCTGCAGTTCAGCCGCGTGGCCTTCGGCGCCTCCGCGGCGGCGGAAAGCTTCGACTGTCGCGACCTGGAGACCCTGGCCCAGGGCGTCTACGCCCATGTGCGGCCGGAGCTGGAGTGGGTGGCCGACGCCCCCCAGGTCAACAAGCCCGCCGCCCGCGCCCTGCTGAACCTGGCCCAGATCGCCGCCGGCGCCCTGCCGACCGGCGGCAAGGCCCGCCTGCGCGTGCTGCTGGCCGACAACCGCTATGTCATCACCGTGGACGCCTCCGGTCCCCGCGCCCGGCTGCGGCCGGAAGTGGTCGCCGGCCTTAAGGGCGAGCCCCTGGGCGACGGCATCGGCGGCCAGTGGATCCAGGCCGCCTATCTGCACAATCTGGTCAAGGCCAGCGGCGGCCAGGTCGCCGCCGAGACCGCTGAAGAGCGCGTCACCCTGGCGGCCTGGGTGCCCGCCTAAGCGGCGCCATTACCCCTCCTTAACCAAACCGGCGCAAAACGGCTCATTGGATTGGAGCCCGCGCGCCTGTGAAGACCTGCCTCGTCGTCGATGACAGCCGGGTGATCCGGAAAGTCGCCCGACGTATCCTGGAGGACATCGGCTTTCAGATCGCCGAGGCCGCCGACGGGATGGAGGCGCTCGCCTGGTGCCGTGCGGCCATGCCCGACGCCATCCTGCTCGACTGGAACATGCCGGTGATGAACGGCGTGGAGTTCCTGCGCCAGCTGCGTCAGGAACCCGGCGGCGCCGCGCCCGTGGTGGTTTTCTGCACCGTCGAAGCCGATATGGAGCATATCCGCGAAGCCCTCGGCAGCGGCGCGGACGAGTACATCATGAAGCCGTTCGACGGCGACGTGATCGAAGCCAAGTTCATTGAGGCGGGCGCCCTGTGAAACCCGCCGACCTAGAGTTCCTGGCGGCCCTGTGCCGCTCCCGCGCCGGCCTGAAGGTCGCGCCGGAGAAGACCTATCTGATCAACAGCCGGCTCTCCCCCGTGGCCCGCCGCGAAGGCTTCGCCAGCATAGACGACATGCTCGCCGCCGTCCGCGCCAAGCGCGAGGAGCGCCTGATCTGGGCGGTGGTCGAGGGCATGACCGGCGCCGAGACCGCCTTCTTCTTCCCCCGCGAGGCCTTCAACCAGTTCGAGAAGGAGCTGCTGCCGGCCATGGCCCAGCGGCGCCCAGGCGGCGCGGTGCGCATCTGGAGCGCCGCCTGCGCCACCGGCCAGGAGGCCTATTCCCTGGCCATGATGGCCGAGGAGGCTCGCGCCGAGATCCCCGGCCTGCGCCCGGAGCTGTTCGGTTCGGACCTGTCGGAGCGCTGCCTGGAGAAGGCCCAGAGCGGTCTCTACACCCAGTTCGAGGTGCAGCGCGGCCTGCCGATCCGCAAGCTGGTGACGCACTTCGAGAAGATCGACGACATGTGGTCCCTGGAGCCGCGGGTGCGCCAGATGGTGCGCTGGCGGCGGATCAACCTGATCTCCGACCTGTCCGCGCTCGGCCGCTTCGACATTATCTTCCTGCGCGGCGTGCTGGCCACCATGGACGAGGGGGTGCGGGCCCGCGTGCTGGAGAACGTGGCCGTCACCCTGGCCGACGACGGTTTCCTGGTGCTCAGCCCCGGCGACGATCTGGGCGGCCTGACCGGCGCCCTGCTGCCCCTGGACGGCCAGCCCGGCGTGTTCGGGCGCGACCCGAACTTCCGCAAGGCGGCCTGATCCCCCAACGCAAAAGGCCCCGCGGATGCGGGGCCTTCCTCGTCTCGGTGAACCCGAGCGGCGGTCTTAGTTCTTGGCGTCTTCAGCGGTGCTGGTGACGGCGCGGCCGGCGGCCGTGACGTCCTGGCCGGCGCCCGAAACGGTGTTGCAGGCGGCGGCGGTCAGACCAGCGGCGACGATCGCCATGACAATGAGCTTACGCATGAGAGTTTCTCCTGAACGCCGTTTGGGGGAACGGCTTTGTATCGCGCCGGAGAAACGCCAGCGGCTCAGCTTTGTTCCGCCTTGGCCGGTTCGGCGACCGGCGAATGAGAAGCCTTGGCCTCGGGGGCGGGGAACACCAGGCTGATCCGCAGCCCGCCGGCGGGCACAGGGTCGAAGCTGACCTTGCCGCGCAGCTGACGGGCGAAGGCGTTCATCAGGGTCATTCCCATGCCGCTGGGCGGAGCGCCCGGCGCGCCCAGGCCGCCGCCGTCGTCGACAATGTCCAGCTGACCCTCCCCGTCGCGCACGCGGAACTCCACCCGCAACAGGCCGGGACGCTCGGCGAACACCTGCTTTTGGGCGTTGGCCACCGCCTCCACCGCGAACAGGGCCAGCGGCGCCAGCCGGTCCGGGTCGATCATCAGCGGATCGGCGTGCACCTCCGTGCGCACCGCACCATGCGGACCCACGTCGCCCGACAGCAGTTGGGCGGTCAGCTCCTCCAGGAACGGCCGCAGATCCACCTGCTTCAGGTCCGGCCCCTGGTAGAGGGCGCGATAGACCAGGGCCAGGGCGGAGATGCGCTGGCGCGTGTCCATGATCGCCTGACGCGAGGCCGGGTCGGTCAGGGCCCGCTGCTGCAGGCTGAGCAGGCTGGAGATGACCTGCAGGTTGTTCTTCACCCGGTGGTGGATCTCGCGCATCAGCGCGTCCTTCTGGTGAAGGCTGTCATGCAGCGACGCGTCGCGGGTGACGATGGCCCCGGCCATGTGGTCCAGGGTCTCGGCCAGCTCACGAATCTCCGGCGGGGCCTTGTCGGCGCGGACCGGCCGCACGGTGAAGCGGCCCCGGGCATAGATCGCCGCCACCCGCTCCAGATAGAAGATCCAGCGCACGATGCTGCGTTCGGCCGCCAGCAGCACCGCCGCCAGGGCCGCCACGAAGGCGAAGACCGGCAGCAGCAGGCGCGAGATCGGATTGAGCCGCGCCCAGGAGAACAGGCCCGGCGACGGCGCCGACAGCACCACATAGACCTCGTTCGCCACCAGGGGCGCGGCTGAAAGCGTGCGCAGGCGGCCGGCCGCATCCCGCGCGGTCCACAGAATCTTGTCCGAGGACGCGGCAGCCAAGTTCGGCGGCGCATCGGGGAACGCGCTCTGATCGGTCATGGCGAAGTACTGGCCTTCGCGGTCGATCATGGCGATCTCGGCGCCGCCTGGCAGGGCGCGCGACTGGGTCTCGGGCTGCAGGCTGGACAGGGCGATCACCGCCACCAGGGCGCCGTCAAAGGCTCCGTCGCGCTCGGCGCGCACGGCCGCCAGCAGCGCCGGTTCGGCGGAATAGGCCACGCCCGGCTGGGCCTCCACCGTCATGGGCGCGCCGTCGCGGATGCGGGCGAACCAGGACCGGGTGGCGCGTTGAGCGTCGGGCGGCACGGTGTCCGAGGCGCAGGCGACCCGCCCGATCCGGTCGAACCGGATCAGGTTGGCGTAGCCTGGAAGCCGCCGTTTGACGTCATTGAGCCGCTGCGCGCAGTTCAGGCCTGTCGAGCCGGGACCGAGGGTCTCCAGCAGGACGCCCGCCGCCTCGATCCGGGCCTGGACCGTGGCGGCGCTGCGTTGCGCGCCGAGCGCCAGGCTTTCGCGCTGGGCTTCGGCGTCACGATAGAAGGCGGTGACGGTCTGCGCGCCGCTGAGGATGAGCACAGGCAGGAGCGCGACGGCCACGGCCGCGGCCAGACGGACGCGGATGGTGGTCGAGGGGCCCCAGCCCAGCCTTTCGGCCAGCCTCACCGAACCGAGCTCAACCGCTCCGCATCGGCCAGGATCGCCTTCATCGCGTCGCCTGCCGCGCCGCCGTCGCGATCATAGGAGCCGTCCTCGAGAATCGACTGGAGGGCGCGTCGCGCCCGGCTGACCCGGCTCTTCACCGTACCCACCGCGCAACCGCAGATCTCCGCCGCCTCTTCATAGGCGAAGCCGCCAGCCCCCACCAGAATCAGCGCTTCGCGCTGTTCGGCGGGCAGCATGTTCAGGCTCATGCGCAGTTCGTCCAGGGCCACCGGCGCTTCCGGATCGTCCACCGCCACCAGGGTCCGTTCGGCGGCCTCCTGGTCGAGCTGGCTCTGGCGCCACGAGCGGCGCTTCTCGGAATAGAACTGATTGCGCAGGATCATGAAGGTCCAGGCCTTCATGTTCGTGCCCAGCTGGAAGCTCTCGCGCGCGTCCCAGGCCTTCATCATGGCGTCCTGCGCCAGATCGTCGGCCGAGGTCGGGTCACCCGCCAGAGTCCGCGCGAAGGCGCGCAGATGCGGGATGAGCTGAACCAGCTCGCGCTTGAAAATGGTGTCGCGCTCGGCCCCCGTGGGGCCCGTCGCGGTCGCCGCCGCGTCCATATGGTCTTCCATCAGCGGTCTCCCGCTTTGGAGTCGGCCTTGCGCAGAATGTCCAGGAACTCGTCGGGAACGGGCTCGTTCACGACTTCGTCAAACATGGCGCGAAGTTTCACGCCGATGGCCTGCTGACGCAGGCGCGCTTCGTCCAGGGCCGGCGAGGACGGCCCCTTGCGACGTTCATCCATGGCTCTTTGTTCGATCATGACTCCAACGCCGGAACCGGCGATCGCCCCCTGATTAAGCCCAAAAACAAGGACGCATGCTGCGCCGTGAGCCGAAAACGCCTTTGGAACCGCGCGGTTCCATTGCTTTCGACCCTATCATGACGAAAGGTGAAGCTTGTTGGAACCGTAGCTTTGGAAACACGTTTCGGTCTTTGTCGGGACGCTGTGCGAACCTCGACGCTTGTTTCCAAGACCTTTGAGAGTCGGGAGGGGTCATGAGTCTTCTTGCTCGGCTTGCGCCGCATCTGCCCTATGTTCGTCGTTATGCTCGTGCGCTCACGGGCGACCAGACCACGGGCGACCATTATGTGCGGGTGGCGCTCGAAGCGCTGGCCGCCGGCGAGCGCTCGCTGGAATCGTCCCTGTCTCCGCGGGTGGCGCTCTATCACGTGTTTCACGCCATCTGGCTCAGCTCGGGCGCCCAGCTCGAAGCCACCGGCCAGGATGACATTTCGACCGGCGAGGATCCCTCCCGCCGCCTGATGCGCATCGCCCCACGTTCGCGCCAGGCGTTTCTGCTGACGGCCCTCGAAGGCTTCACCCCCACCGAAGCCGCCCAGATCCTGGGCACGGACTTCGACGAGGTTGAGGCCCTGATCTCCGAGGCCCAGAGCGAAATCGACGCCGAACTGGCCACCGACGTCCTCATCATCGAGGACGAGCCGGTGATCGCCGCCGACATCGAGGCCCTGGTCCGCGAGCTGGGTCATGAAGTCACCGACATCGCCGCCACCCGCAGCGAAGCGGTGGACGCCGTGGCCCGCAAGACCCCGGGTCTGGTCCTGGCCGACATCCAGTTGGCCGACGGTTCGTCCGGCATTGACGCGGTGAAGGACATCCTGGCCCGTCTCGACGTGCCGGTGATCTTCATCACGGCCTTCCCGGAACGTCTGCTCACCGGCGAGCGTCCGGAGCCGACCTTCCTGATCACCAAGCCGTTCCAGCCGGAAACGGTGAAGGCGGCGATCGGCCAGGCCCTGTTCTTCCACCCGCGCCGCGCCCGCAAGGCGGCGTAAGGAACCCGCTCCAGCGAGCCGGCGTTGGCTTCCAGAACGGCCGCAACCGCGGCCCGGCAAGGGAGAAAACGTCGTGCTCGGCTGGACTTTGGTTTTCGCGATCCTGGCCGTCGTGGCCGGTTATCTGGGCTTCATGGGACTGGCTGGCCTCGCCGCCTCCATCGCCAAGATTCTCTTCGTCATCTTCCTGGTGCTGCTGGTCGCGGGCTTCGTGGTCCGCGCGATCCGGGGGCAGTCTGTCATCTGACTCCCCGCGATCTCAGGCCGCGATCTTCAGGCAAAGAAAAACGGCCGCTCTTTCGAGCGGCCGTTTCCTTTTGCGGTGATGCGCCGGCGCTAGTTCTGCTTGGGCGCCATGGAGTCCGCCGGGGCGGTCCCGGTTTCAGCCGCCGCCGGACGGTTCTGCTCCTGCAGCGCGGCGTATTCGTTGCTGCGCATGCCCCAGCTGCCGAACAGGGCAAGAGCGGCCAAGGCCGTGGAAATCACCAGGACCCACAGGATGTGGCGACCCCAGCGGCCCTGGCGGGCGCGGGTGGCGTTCAGGCGGGGAGCGGTGTTGGAAGCAGGCATGGGAACTCCTTACTGCGGGAGATATGAAAGCGGCGCTTCGGTCTGGGCGACCTGCACCGGTGCGGCCTTTTCAGCCGGGGAATGCATGAACTGACTGGCGATCCCGCCAGACACGGCGATCACGACGCCGCCGGCGGCCATGGCCAGCATGAGGCGGCCGGACCGCCGACGCTCCGGTGCGTCGTAGAAAACAAGACCGCCCAGCGCTGCGCGATAGGTGCGGATCATGGCGATGCTCCTGGGGTGCGGACCTTCCGCACCATCGCCGAGTCAACGCGGGCGAGGCTTGAGCTGTTCCGGCCGGCCGCCTGAATCTTGGCCGTATCGTGACGGCTCGCCGACCGCTGAAATTATTTTCGCACGCGCCGGGAACGCTTGCCCCGGCCAATGCTTTCTATGTCTGCGGAGGCGGCGACGCCCCCCCGACTTGAGGCTGGCGACAGCCAGCCTGCCGTCTCCGCACCCCTTTTCTCGATGATGCAGACTTCAAAAAAGGCGGCCCGCGAAGGCCGCCTTCTTTTTCGTCGCAAGAAGTCCGCCGTTAGTGCGGGCCGCCCAGGTCCACCGCCACGTCGGCGCGTCGGCGCAGGGGACGGGCCTGACCATCGGCGGTGACCGCCCCGGCGTCGCCCACCGCCGCGGTGGAGAACTCCACGCTCGGGAAGCCGGCGCGGGCCAGGGCCTGCTCCACCGCCTTGGCCCGGCTCTGCGACAGCTGCAGGTTCGCGTTCGGCGCGCCCACGGCGTCCGCCAGGCCGGTCACGGTGACCTTGTCGATCTTGCAGCCGGCCGCCATGGACGAAGCGTCGCGCAGCACGGCCCGCGCCTCACGCGTGACGCTGGCCGAGTCCCGGTCGAAATAGATCGAGACAGTGAAGTCCTGGCAGGACGCCGACGCCTTGACGATGTCCGACCGCTTCATGGGCAGCGACGAACAACCCGCCAGCGCGGCGGCGGCCACGCCGAGACAGATGACCTTGGTCTGGATATTGCGCATTCTGAACCCCTCAACCGGCCCCTCGAGGCCCCTGATCCGATCGTCCCCAGACGCGAAGCGGCGGCCGACGTTGTCACGCCGGCCGCCGCCAAGCTGATCCCGCTTGCGAGAGATCAATAGCGCGGCGCGCCGTTCTCCCAGTAATAGCGGCTGTCGCGGCTGTCGTAATAGTAGTATCGGCCGGCGCGCTCATCATAGTACTGGCGACGGTTCACCTGCGCGCCGCAGCCGCCGTCCTCGCGGCAGCCCTTCACGGCGCCCGCCGTGCCGCCCAAGGCCGCGCCGATGGCCGCGCCGGTGGCGGCGCTTCCGCCGCCCACATTATTGCCGATGACGGCGCCGGCCAGGGCGCCCAGAGCCGCGCCGCCGGCGGCGTTGCGCTCCACATTGCCCGTCGAGGTGCAGGCGGCGGCGAGCATGCCGGCCCCCGCGAGGGCGATCCAGGTCCTGTACATCCGAGCTCTCCGTTCGAGTTTGATGCTGATCCACGAACGTGCCCCAACGGCTCAGGTTCCGGCAGGGCAGGAACGGACCCGGCGGCGCGGCGTTTCGACCACAGTTCCAAGGCCAAGATTGAGCCGGGAGGAGGAGAATCATGCGTTTCTGGAACCGGAAACCCGCCGCCGAAGAGCCCAGCCGGCTCGACGCGTTCGCCAGCGACGCCGCCGTGGTGCGCGAGGCCTATGAGCGCGGCCGCAAGGATGAACGTGGCCGCCGCCGAGACTCGCCTCTGCTGGTCTGCCTGGTGGTGCTGCTCGCCCTGGCCGGCGGGGTCAGCCTGACCACCGCCGCCACCCACGGCTCCTTCGCCGAGGGTGGAGCCGCCATCGACCGCGCCCTGGGCCGCAGCCCTTCCGCGCTCGGGGAATATGCATCGCCCGTCGGCGGCTGAAACACGACTTTGGGGCGTCATGAGCACTGATCCGAACCCGCCGCCGATCCGTCACGTCGAGGTGGTGGTCAATCCCCTGTCCGGTTCCGCCGGGCCCAACGCCAAGGCCGACGCCGAGGCGATCCTCGCCAGGCACGAGGTGAAGTGGCGCGTATGCACGCCGGAGGACGGCGTCGTCCCCTGCCTGCAACGCGCTATCGACGCCGGCCCGGATCTGTTGGTGGTGGTGGCCGGCGACGGCACCGCCCGCTGCGCCGCCGAGATGGCGGGTTCCGACGGTCCGCTGGTCGCTCCCCTGCCTGGCGGCACCATGAACATGCTGCCCAAGCAGCTCTACGGCGACCGCGACTGGAAGACCGCCCTGGACGAAATCCTCACCCGCGGCGTCGTCGCCCCGGTCAGCGGGGGCGAGGTGGACGGCCGCATGTTCTTCGTGGCCGCGATCCTGGGCGCCCCCGCGCATTGGGCGGAGGCCCGCGAGGCCGTCCGCGAGGGTCGGCTGTGGTTGGCCGTCCAGCGCGCGCGCCGAGCTGTCCGCCGCGCCTTCACCGGCCGCCTGCGCTACGCCCTCGACGGCGGCAAGACCCGCAAGACCGAGGCCCTGACCCTCATGTGCCCCCTGGTCTCCACCATCATGGACAACGACGCCCGCGTCCTGGAGGCGACGGCCGTGGACCCCGCCGGCGCCCGCGACATCTTCCGCCTCGGCTTCCACGCCGCCGTAGGCGACTGGCGCGCGGCCCCGTCTGTCCATGTGGACAAGGCGCGCTACGGCGCGGTGTGGGCCGGCGGCCGCATCCCCGCCATCCTTGACGGAGAACCCCAGCGTCTGGGCCGCACGGCGCAGATCAAGTTCCGCCCCGACGCGTTCCGCGCCCTGGTCCCGGAGGCGCCGTGACGATCCGCCTGATCCATCTGTCCGACATCCATTTCGGCGGCGAGCATCCCGAGGCCGTGGCCGCCGCGGCCGCGCGTATAGCCCGGGAGCCCGCCGATCTGATCGTCATCAGCGGCGACGTCACCCGCTTCGCCGAGCGACACGAATTCGTCGCCGCCCGCCGCTGGATCGACGGTCTGGACGGCGACAAGTTCATCGTGCCGGGCAATCACGACACGCCCTACTTCGATCTGGCCCAGCGGATCCTGCATCCCTGGCGGCGCTACAACGACTGCTTCGAGACGACCCGGCCGCCGTCGGTCTCCCGCCCCGGCCTCTTCGTCACCGGCTTCAACAGCGCGCGCGGCGTGCAGGTCCGCCTGGATTGGTCCAAGGGCGCGGTGTCGCGGGGGCAGCGCCATCGCGTGGTCGACCGGCTGCAGGCGGCTGACCCCGGCTCCCTGCGCGTGGTGGTCTGCCACCACCCGCTGGCGGAAATCATCGGCGGCCCGATCACCGCACGGGTGCGCGGCGGCTCCCGAACCGCCGCCGCCCTGACCGAGGCGCGGACGGACATCGTCCTGACCGGCCACATCCACGTGCCCTTCGCCATGGCCTATCCCTGCGGCGACCAGAAGACCTATGCGGTAGGCGCCGGCACCCTGTCGGTGCGCGAACGCGGCGTGCCGCCCAGCTTCAACCTGATCGAGGCGGACGAGGCGACCATCACCGTCACCGCCCTGGCCTGGACGGGGTCCGACTTCACCCCCCACCGCACCTGGGCCCTGGACCGCCGAGCCCAAGCCTGAGCTTCCAGAACCCGACCAAAGAAAAACCCCGGAGCGGCGGACCGCTCCGGGGTCTTGTCGTTCTCAGGTGAACCGCCTCTAGAGCGATCCGCGTCCGCCCCTGAACAGGTGCATGACCAGCGACACCAGGAACAGGACGATGAAGACGTAGAACAGGATCTTGGCGACGCCCATGGCGGCGCCGGCGATCCCGGCGAAACCCAGCAGACCGGCGATCAGCGCCACCACCAGGAAGATCAGAGCCCAACGGAGCATGCGGTTTTCCTTCTAAGCTATGGCCTGAAGGGAAAACGCCCGCATCGCTCCGCTGTTCCTGTCCCGCCTTACTGCGGCGCCGGGTAGGCCCAGACGGCGCCGGCGCCCTTGGCGGCCGACAGCTGCGAGGCGGCCAGCGACCAGTTGGCCACGGTGTCGAACCAGGCTTCCAGGAAGCCCTTCCGGTTGTTCTGGTGGTCCAGATAGTAGGCGTGCTCCCACAGGTCGCAGACCAGCAGCGGGGTCAGGTCCGGCTGGTCCAGCAGGTTCTCGCCGTCGTGGGTCGAGGTGATCACCAGCGAGCCGTCCTTCTTGGCGGCCAGCCAGACCCAACCCGAACCGAAGTGGCCGACGCCCTCGGCCACGAACTTCTCCTTGCAGGCCGCGATGTCGCCGAACGCGGCGTCGATGGCGGCCTTCAGCTCGCCTTCAGGCGCGGCGTAGGACGGGATCATGGCGTCCCAGAAGAACGCATGGTTCCAGGACTGGGCGGCGTTGTTGAACAGCTTCTTCTTCGACTTGTCGCCGGCCGCGAAGAGGGTGACCTCCTCCATCGTCTTGCCCTCGAGACCCAGCTCGGCGACCAGGGTGTTGGTCACATCCACATAAGCCTTGTGGTGCTTGTCGTGGTGGAAGGTGAAGGTCTTGGCCGAGACCGTCGGCTCAAGGGCGTCATAGGCGTAAGGCAGATCGGGAAGGATGAACATGGGGGAAGTCTCCTGAGGGAACGCACACAGGCCCTCAACGCGCAGCCCGCTTAGGCGGCGCCCTGAAGGCCGAGCTTGATATAGGCGCTTAGTCGCGGTCTGGCGCGCGCGTTTCCATGAAAGCCTTCGCCAGGGCGGCGAAAAGCACCGGGTTGCGCATGAAGAACACACCCGCGCCGAGCGCCGCGGCGGTCGACAGGATGGGCTTGTCCTTGGCCAGATCGATGATCCGCTCGATGAAGCTGGCGTCCGGCGCCGGCGCATGATGATGGTGGTGGTGCTTGCCCCCATCCTCGGCCCGGTCAGCCAGGACCAGCCCAGCGATCAAGGCCAGAACAGCGAAGATCGCCGCCACGATGGCCGCGGCGCCGGGCACGCCCACGAACGGCGCCAGGACGGCATAGACAGCGAAGCCTGCCGATACGACGGACACGAGAACGGCGGCGCCGATGAGCGCCGCCGAAGCCGTGGTTCTCAGAACCTTGCGGATGATCACTTGTTGCTGCGGTTCGCCAGGAGGAGACCGAGCAGCACGCCCACGCCGAGACCGGCGAGCGTGGCCGTGACCGGGCGTTCCTTAACGCGCTCGACCACGTAGCGCTGACCTTCGTCCCAGTACTGCCCGGCGTTGTCCACATAGGTGCGGCTCTGGGCGCGGAAAGCTTCGGCGCCTTCCTTCAGGGCCTTCTCGGCCTTGTGGGCGGCGTCGGTGAGACCGGCCTTGGCGGTGCTGGCCGTGTCCTTGAAGCTGCGCTTGGTCTCGGCGATGGCGTCGCGAGCCGTGGACTTGGCGTCCTTGGCGTCGGACAGGGCGGGATTGAGCGCGTCGGACATGGCGGTCTCCGGCTTGAGGCCCCGGGGAGGGGGCTGGAAATGAGCGATGGGGGCTCAACGCGAAGCTTCCGGGGTTGTTCCGAAAGCATAACGGCGAGCCTTATCGCTCCTTGTCGTTTTCATCTTCGCCTATAACAGCGATGCGGTCTATGGTCGCAGGCATGGACGATCATGGTGAACCCGCCACCGGGGCGGATGAGGCGGACCGCCTGCGCGCCCTGTATGACATGGGCATACTGGACAGCGAGCCCGATCCTCGGTTCGACCGCATCGTGCGCACCGCCGCCGCGGTGTTCCGCTGTCCCCGCGCCGCCATCGTCCTGATCGACGCCGACCGCCTTTGGTTCAAGGCCCAGGTCGGCCTTCCCATCAACGAGCATCCTCGCGCCGGCACCCTGGGCGAGCGCATGCTGCGCCGACGCGAACAGGTGGTCTGCGGCGACCTTCACGCCGATCCGGTCTTCGGCCCCCTCGTGAAGGAGCTGCCGGCCGTCGACGCCCGCTTCTATGCCTGCGCGCCGCTGTTCACCCGCAAGGGCGAGATGATCGGCCTGCTGGCCCTGGGCGACCCGGAGCCCCACCCCCCCGCCACCCCCGAGATGGAGGCGGCGCTCGCCGATCTGGCCGATCTGGCCATGGAGGAGTTCAACCGCGATGTGGAGACCGCCGCCACGGCGGCCCGCCATCGTCTGGACGAACAGCGCGTCCACCTCGCCCTGCAGGCCGCCCGCATGGGCGAATACGAGTGGGACCTGGCCAAGGATCAGGTGATCCTCAGCGACCGCACCGCCGCGTTGCTCGACTATCCTTCAGGCCTGATGGCCGCCGAACAGGGCGAACGCCTGCGCGGCATGGTCCATCCGGACGATCAGGACCTTGTCACCCGGGCCATCCAGCACGCGATCGACGAGACCGGCGTCTATGAGGTCGAGTATCGGCATGTGCGCGAACCGGGCAGCCGCCCATCCTGGCGCTACACCGCCGGCGTCGTCCTGTATGGAACAGGCCACGTCGCCGAACGGGTGATCGGCGTCACCCAGGACATCGACGACCGCAAACGCGAGGAGGAACGTCTCCAGGCCCTGCTCGCCGAACTCGACCACCGGGTGAAGAACGTCCTGGCGGCGGTGCAGTCCCTGGCGGTGCAGTCGGCCCGGCGCAGCGGCTCCCTCGACAGCTTCCTCAAGACCTTCCAGGGCCGTCTCAAGTCCATGGCCTCGGCCCACGACCTGCTGACCGCCACCCGCTGGCGCGGGGCCATGCTCAGCGACATCGTCGGCGCCGAGCTGGGCGGCCTCGCCCCGCTCCAGACCCGTTGGGACGGACCCGAGTTGTTCCTCACCCCGCGCGCCGCCAGCGCCCTGTCCCTGGCCCTGCACGAACTGGCGATCAACGCCGTGAAGTACGGCGCCCTGTCGGTGGAGATGGGCCGCGTGGACGTGGCCTGGCGGATTTCATCCTCGGGCGGCTTCATTCTCGACTGGATCGAAAGCGGCGGCCCCCGCGTCAGCGCCCCGGCCAGCGAACGCGGCTTCGGCGCCACCCTGCTGTCCGACGTGGCCGGCCGTGAACTGGGCGGCCAGGTTGAGATCGACTACCGCCCCTCCGGCGTCGCCGCGCGGATCGAGGCCTCGGCCCACGCCATCGGCGAGCGCCGCAGCTCCGACGAAGCCTTCGAGGCCGAACACGTGGCCGATCAGATCGCGGCGGAGTTTTCGCCCTCTGGTCCGACCTCGAGCAACCGTACGGACGTAAAGGGCCTGCGCCTGCTGATCGTTGAGGATTCCGTCCTGCTGGCCATGGAGCTGGAGGCCGGACTCACCGAGCTCGGCGCCAAGGTGGCCGGCGTCGCCGCGACCTTGGACGAGGCCATGGGCATGACCAGCCTGCCGCTCGACGCCGCTGTCCTTGACGCCAATCTGGACGGCCTGTCCGTGGCCCCGGCGGCCGAGGCCCTGCGCGCCCGCGGCGTGCCCTTCGTTTTCGCCACCGGTTATGCCGACCGCGCCGCGCCCATGGGCTTCGACGCCCCGATCATCCGCAAGCCTTATAACGTCGGCCAGATCGCCGCCGCCCTCGCCCAGGTCGCCAAGCCGGCCTGATCGGAGAACCCAGTTTCTTAGCGGGTTCCCGGAACCGATCACGTCCTCGTGAGGTTTTGACGCCATCGACCGACGCCGCTCCGGCGCTGGTTCGGCTCAGAACAACGGAGGGAATTCCATGAAACGCCAGCTGCTTATCGTCGGCGCCGCCATCGCCGCCCTGACCGTCGCCGCCTGCGGCGACAAGGCCGAGAAGACCAGCGCCGAACAGCAGGCCGCGACCCCGGACGCCAACCCGGCCGCCACCGTCCCGTCCATGGCCAACGAAACCGCCGCTCCGGACTTCGTCATGAAGGCGTCGGCCACCGACATGTTCGAGATCGAGGCCGGCAAGCTGGCCGTCGAGCGTTCGACCAATCCCGAGGTAAAGAAGTACGCCCAGATGATGGTGGACATGCATACCGCCATGTCTGCTGACCTGAAGTCGGCCATCGCCGCGTCGGGCCAGACCGCCCTGGCGCCGGCCGCCGCTCTGCCGGCCGACCTGCAGGACAAGCTCGACGACCTGCGCGCCGCCGACGCCAAGGACTTCGACAAGAAGTACGCCGACGACATGGTCGACGTTCACCAGACCGCCCTGAACACGGTCCAGCGCTACGCCGAGGACGGCGACGTTCCGGCCCTGAAGGCCTTCGCCGCCGCTGGCGCGCCGAAGATCCAGGAGCACCTGAACCAGGCCGAAGGTCTGAAGAACGGCATGAAGTAAGACTCTCCGCATCACGGAAAGTCGAACGCCCCTCCGGCGACGGAGGGGCGTTTTCTATTGCGGGCGCATCAGGTTGTCGTCCGAGTTGCGGTCGATCAGCTTGTTGTAGGGATCGACGCCGGCGAAGCGCGGCTGGCGCTCGGTGACGAAGCGGAACACCTGGGTTCCCGACCGCACCGGACGCCGCTCGAAGGCCAGGACGTCACCCGAGCGGAAGCCGGCCTTGCCCGGCTCGGCGGCGAACACGCCCAGATCCATCACCTCGTTCAGCGGGGCCTCGCGCTCCACGCCCTTGCCGTCGGCGTAGAGCTTGCGGCCCACCACGGTCAGCTCCACGTCGAACTTGCCGTCCGGGCGGCGGCGCACCGCCATCTTCGGCGCCTTCACGTCGTACAGGGTGATCCGTTCGAACAGGTCGGTGATCAGGGCCTGCTTGTCGGCCGGCGCCTGGCTGCGCAAGGCCGTCACCAGGTCCGAGGCGATGGGGAAGGGCGCGCCCTGGAAGGCGTAGCGCTGCAGCAGGATGCGAAGCGCGCGGTTCACCGCCTCCTCGCCCAGCTCGTCGCGCAGCCGGTACATGACCAGCGCGCCCTTCTGGTAGTGGATGTAGGGCTGGTTCTCGACGCGGACCAGCGGCAGCTCCTCGATCACCTCGCCGCCCCGGGCGCGCAGATAGCGGTCCAGTTCGAACTTCAGGAACTTGCGGATCTGCTCGCGGCCGTAGAGCTTCTCCATGACCATCAGGGCCGAATACTGCGCCAGGGTCTCCGACAGGGCGGTGGCCCCCTGCTGGTCGGCGCTGATCACCTGGTGCGCCCACCATTGGTGGCCCAGCTCATGCGCCCCGACATAGGTGACGAAGTCGATCTTGTCGGGGTCGCGGGAGTCCGAGATGAAGCCGATGTTCTCCGACCACGGAATGGTCCCCGCAAAGGCCTGGGCAAAGTCGCCATAGGCCGGGAACTCCAGCACCCGCGCCTGGCGGAACTGGTACGGCCCGAAGTTGGTCTGGAAATAGTCCAGCCCCACCCGCATCGCCTTCAGCATCCGCTCGGTGTTCCAGTCATGCTCCGGATGATGGAAGACCGTCAGGGTCACCCCGTCATGGACCTCCGACATCTCGCTGTAGCGGGCCGACTGGATCGAGAAGAACGGCAGGATCGGCGCCTCGGTGACGAAACGCGCCGTGCGCCGCCCGCCCAGGGTGCGGTCGCTGGTCTTGTAACCCGGCGCGATCGGCGTCTGGTCCGCCTCGGTGGTCACCGTGATGTCGGCATGGACCCAGTCGGCGTCGCGGCGCAGATAGGTGAACTGGCGGCTGGGCAGGTCACCCAGCCGCGCCATGCGCAGCTCCGGCGCCAGACCGTACTTGCGGCGCTTGGCCCGGTCCTTCAGCACCAGGTTGCGGTCGACGCCGAGGCCCGGCGCGATCTCCTGGTCATTGACGAACGTGCCGTTGTCCACCACCCGCGTGGTGTCGTCGCGATTGCGGAAGCCCTTCTGGGACAGCTCGGTGATGAAGGACAGGGTCCGCCGATCACCCGGCAGCATGGGCGTGTCGAAGGCGAAGATGCGGTAGTTGAACCGATCCAGGGTGCGCTCCGGCCGCGCCCCCTCGATGGACAGGCCCTTCACCTGCAGGTCGCGATTGAAGCGGACGTGGATCTCGCGCAGCGGCTGGGCGGTGCGGTTCTCGATCACATAGACCCCGCGCGTGTCGATGCGCGGTGCATGGGGATGGATGTCCACCTCCAGTTTCACCGAGGCGATCTTCGGCTGCGGGATGTTCTCCAGCGGCGTCAGGGTCTTTTCGTAGTCCGCCATCCAGCGCTCGTCGTCGATGCGCGTGCGGTATTCGTTCCAGACGTTGGTGTTGACGTAGATCCAGCACCCGACGCCGGCGAACACCGCCAGGGCCGCGGTCAGCAGCACGCCGGCCGGTCCGGCCAGGCGGCGCGGGGCGCGGGCCAGGCGCGGCGTCAGGCGCGTCTCGGTCCCACGCCGCCACAGCACATGCGCCAGCACCAGCAGCACCAGGGCGAAGGCCGACCAATAGAGCCGGAACCACCAGGCCCCGATCCAGAACTTGCCCTGCCCGTTCATGTCCGACAGCGGCACGGTGGGCGAGACGCCGTACTGATAGAGATTGTGCTCGAAGCCGAGCGAACCCAGGGTCAGCTGCGCCACCAGCATCAGGACCATCAGGCCCCAGCCCACGAACTTGTGCGGCGACATGGCTTGCAGGAACACCGCCAGGGCGGCGATCAGGATCAGGTCCACGCTGCGCGGCAGCATGTACCACAGCAGGTATTCACCCGGCGCGAAGTCGGTGTAGCCCTTGAGCGCCTGGACGGCGACCGCTGTCGCCACACTGATCACCAGGCTGCACAGCAGAACCAGCGACACGCCCAGGGTCTTGGGGAACACGAACGCCCAGTCAGGCAGGGGGGTGGCGTCGATGATCTCGTGCGTGCGGCGGTCGCGCTCGCGCCAAACCAGCTCGCCGGCGTAGAAGATCCCCACGATCATCGGAATGAAGATGAAGGAGCCGTCCAGCGCCTGGATCATCAGGCGCGTCACCGGCCAGATGTCGCTGCCGTATCGGGTCTGGGTGGCGAACCACAGGCTGCCGATGGCGTTTACAACGCCCATGGCCATCAGGACCAGGAAGGCCGGATGGCGGAAGATCTGGCCCATCTCCAGGGCGGTCCGCGCCCGAAGCTGGCTCCAGGCCGAGGCCAGACCGAAGCTCGGCGCCGGGCGCGCGGCGTCGATCAGCGTCGGGGCCGGTGTGTCGGCCTCCGCCTTGCGCAGGCGGCGCGCTTTGCGGGCCTTGGCCGAGCGTGGCGAGGGATCGAAGCGAAACAGGGCGTAGGTCCCCGCCAGGAAGCCCGCCGCCAGGGACAGGGCCACAGCGCGGTTGAACAGAAGGGCGCCGGCCAGGGGCGGAACCAGAGTGTTGCGCTCGGCGGCCGTCCAATACTTGGTCGCCAGGCTGTAGGCCGCCCCGCCCAGGGGCTCCCACAGGGCGGCGGCCCGCTCGTACTGCGGCTGATCCAGCACGATGCTGGCCACCAGCCAAAGCACCAGGAAGACCACCACTCCCATATAGGTCGCCATCATCGACCGGGTGATCGTGGCCAGGCCGAAGAACATCGCCCCGGTCAACAGCAGGTTGGGGACCGCCAGGACGAAATAGGCGAACAGGTAGTGGCCGATCACCAGCGGCCCCATGGTCTCCGGGTCCACCCATGGCGCCAGCGACCCGGCCAGGATCGCCAGAGGCACGGCGATGAACGACAGCAGCGCCGCCGACATGGCCCCGGTGAAACGCCCGAACAGATAGTCGAAGCGCCTGACCCGGGTGGAGCGGATGATCGGCCCGAACCCGGTCTCGTCGTCGCGCAGCACCACATTGGCCACGAAGGCCGCCGTGACGAACATGTAGAAGATCGACCAGACGAGATGGATCTGGGCGATGGCGAAGGCCGCGTTCTTATGGATGTTGCCGCCGGACCCGATGTTGACCTGGTCGATGGCCACCGCCCCGAAGGTCAGCAGGAAGAACAGCCCAGCCGCCACCCAGAAGACGGGCTGGCGGGTCTGGAACCGGAATTCAAAGGCGGCGATCTTGCCGAACATCGGGGGCCTCAGGCCGCGCGTGTGGTGGCCAGGGTGGAGAAGTAGACATCCTCCAGTCCCTCCGGCGCGGGGGTGAAGCCGTCACCCGGATCATTGTCCGACAGCACATGGACCATGGTCCGCCCGGCGAACAGGCGGGTGGAGATCACCTGCATCCTGTCCTTCAGCGCCGGCAGGTCGGCCTTGTCGATGGTCTTCATCCAGACGCGGCCCTTCAGGGCGGCGATCATGTCAGCCGGCGCGCCGCGCCCGACGATGCGGCCCTCGCAGATGATGGCCATGGCCGGGCAGAGGTCGGAGACGTCCTCGACGATGTGAGTGGACAGGATCACCACCACGCTCTCGCCGATCTCGGCCAGCAGGTTGAGGAAGCGGTTGCGCTCTTCCGGGTCGAGGCCGGCGGTGGGCTCGTCCACGATGATAAGGCCGGGATTGCCGATCAGGGCCTGGGCGATGCCGAAGCGCTGGCGCATGCCGCCGGAAAATCCGGCCAAAGCCTTCTTGCGCACGCCCCACAGGTTCACCTGAGCCAGCAGGCCCTCCACCGTCTCCTTGCGGTCGGCGGCGTTGGCGATCCCCTTGAGCACCGCCATGTGGTCCAGCATGTCGTAGGCGCTGACCCGCGGATAGACGCCGAAATCCTGGGGCAGATAGCCCAGGGTGCGCCGCAGGGCCTGCGGGTCCTTGAGAACGTCGATGTCGCCGAACCGGATATGGCCGCTGGTCGGGGTCTGCAGGGTGGCGATCGACCGCATCAGGGTCGACTTGCCCGCGCCGTTCGGCCCAAGCAGCCCGAACATCCCTCGCGGAACCATAAGGTTGACCTCGTCCAGGGCGCGGACGCCGTTGTCGTAGACGTGGGTCAGATTCTCGATGATCAGCATGTCGGCGTTTGTCGCTGCGAGCTGTCGGGCGGCTCCATTGCTCCTTGGCCTTCCACGGCCACGGTAGCAAGTGAAAGAAGAGTCACGCCCGCGCGTCTGCCAGCAATCACGGCAACGTGCCGTCCGATTGGTTGAGCCGCGGGCTGCGGCGCGCTAACCCTGCGCGCCATGACAAGCCACGCCGTCGCACTGCCGCCCGCGCCGACCGTTCCGGTCCTGGACAGCGATGCGGTGTTCCCGGTCCGGCGCATCCTCTGCGTCGGCCGAAACTACGATGCGCACCGGCGTGAGATGGGCGGCGACGACCGCGATCCGCCGTTCTTCTTCTCCAAGCCGGCCGACGCCGTGGTCCCGCCGGGCCAGGACGTCCCCTACCCCCCGGCCACCGAGAGTCTGCACTACGAGATGGAGCTGGTGATCGCCATCGGCGCCGAGGGCTTCCAGGTCGCGCCGGACAAGGCGCTCGATCTGGTCTTCGGCTACGCCGCCGGCGTCGACCTGACCCGCCGCGACCTGCAGAACGCCGCCAAGGCCAAGGGCCACCCGTGGGAGGCCGGCAAGGCCTTCGATCACAGCGCCCCGATCTCGGCCATCCGCCGCGCCGAAGGCCCCGCCCCGACCGGCCGCATACACCTGTCGGTGAACGGCGAGATCAAGCAGGACGCCGCCGTGGCGGACATGATCTGGAACGTGGCCGAGGTCATCGCCAAGGCGTCCGAGCTGTGGCGCCTCCTGCCCGGCGACCTGATCTTCACCGGCACGCCCGAGAATGTCGGTCCTGTGCGCAAGGGCGACCGCATCGACGGCGCCGTCGAGGGCGTCGGCGCCCTGACTTTCAACCTGGTCTGAACCTGATGAACCTGATCCTGCACAACTACTGGCGCTCCAGCGCCAGCTTCCGCGTCCGCATCGCCCTGAACCTCAAGGGGCTGGAGTTCGAGCAGCGGGGCGTCAACCTCGTGGCCGGCGACCAGAAGTCCGACGCCTTCAAGGCCCTCAACCCGCAGGGCTTCGTCCCCGCCCTGGAGGTCGACGGCAAGGTCATCACACAGAGCCTGGCCATCATGGAGTGGCTGGAGGACACCTATCCCGAGCCGCCGCTGATGCCCGATGACGACGACGGCCGCGCCTTGGTCCGCTCCATGGCCATGGTGGTGGCCTGCGACATCCACCCGCTGAACAACCTGCGGGTCCTCAACAGCCTGCGCCAGGATCTGGGCGCCGACGATGATCAGGTGAAGGCCTGGGTCGCCCGCTGGATCGCTCCGGGCTTCGAGGTGCTCGACGGCATGATCGCCCGCCACGGCCAGGGCTGGTGCTACGGCGACACGCCCGGCCTGGCCGACTGCTACCTGATCCCGCAGGTCTACAACGCCAACCGCTTCGGCGTGGACCTCGCCCCCTATCCACACATCCGTGAAGTGGTGGCCGAGGCCGCCGAGAACGCCGCCTTCGCCGCCGCCCATCCCGACATGCAACCGGACGCCGCCTGATGCCTCGGCTCGATGATCTGAAACTCAACAACCTAAACTGGTCGAAGAAGAAGACCGAGGTCGATCCAGACTTCTTCAAGCGCCTGGAAGGCCAGCAGAGCCCGGAATATCTATGGATCGGCTGCTCCGACAGCCGCGTCCCGGCCAACGAGATCGTCGGCCTCAACCCCGGCGAGCTGTTCGTCCACCGCAACGTGGCCAACCTCGCCCCGCCCCAGGACGCCAACTATCTCAGCGTCCTGCAATTCGCGGTCGACGTGCTGAAGGTGAAGCACATCATGGTCGTCGGCCATTATGGCTGCGGCGGCGTGGCGGCGGCCATCGACGGCCAGCGCCGGGGCCTTGTGGATCATTGGCTGCACCCCATCCGCGAGGTCCACGCCGAACACCGCTGCGAGCTGGACGCCATCGACGGCGACCGCGCCAAGCTCGACCGCCTGTGCGAGCTGAACGTCGTCCGCCAGGTGCGCAACGTGGCCTCCGACGTCTTCGTGCAGGACGCCTGGGCCCGCGGCCAGACGCTGTCGGTCCACGGCTGGGTCTATTCCCTGGCCAACGGCCTGGTCACCGACCTCGACGTCACCATCAACAGCCTCGAGGGCTACCAGGAAGTCCTGGACCGATAGCTCCATCTATCCCCTCTCCCTTGATGGGAGAGGGGCAGGGGTGAGGGTGACGCGGCCGTTCCGCCGCGCGACGTTCCCCGCAGCATCACCCCCATCCCATCAAGGGGAAGAGGCGGATCGTGCGTGCTTCGACAGGCTCAGGATGACGAACTCATCAATTGGCCAACCCGCCTTCGTCATGCTGAGCTTGTCGAAGCACGCACCACACACCCCTAAAGCGGCAGCTCCGCCCGCTTCACCACCGTCCGCATGGCGATCGACGAACTGACCCGCGTCACGCCCGGCAGCCGCGTCAGCTCCCGGCTGTGGACCCGCTCCAGGTCGTCCACGTCGCGGACCACCAAGCGCAGCAGGTAATCCGAGCCCCCGGTCATCAGGTAGCATTCGGCCACCTCGCGCACCCCGGCCACCGCGGTCTCGAAGGCCGTCAGGGTCGCCTCGGCCTGGGAGGCCAGGGTCACGGTGACGAAGACGCTGAGCGGCAGACCCACCGCCCGCTGGTCCAGCACCGCCGAGTAGTGGTCGATGATCCCGGCCTGCTCCAGAGCCTTCACCCGGCGCAGGCAGGCGGACTCCGAAAGATTGGCCGCCTTGGCCATCTCCACATAGCTGGCGCGCCCTTCGCGCTGAAGGAAACGCAACAGCTTTCTGTCGAAGGCGTCGAGCGGCTTGGCGGATTCCTGCGTCATGGGACGCCTTGTCGCACGATCACTCCATATAACAAAGTTCTTCATGGGCATTACGCCGGGAAGCCGCAGCCTGCTCGCGGCACACTGCGTTCAACATCCCGCCAGTGGAGGAAACATCGATGCGCGTTGGCGTCCCTTCTGAGATCAAGCCGAATGAACACCGGGTGGGCCTGACCCCCTCGGCCGCTCGTGAATATGTGGCCCGCGGCCACAGCGTTCTCGTCCAGACCAACGCCGGCCAAGGCGCGGGCTACACCGACGAGGCCTATGTGAAGGCCGGCGCAACCATCGCTCCCGACGCCGACGCCGTTTTCGCCGGCGCCGAGATGATCGTGAAGGTGAAGGAGCCGCAGAAGGTCGAGTGGGAGAAGCTCACCGACAAGCACATCCTCTTCACCTATCTCCACCTGGCGCCCGATCCGGCCCAGACCGAAGGCCTGCTGGCCTCGGGCTGCGCGGCCATCGCCTACGAGACCGTCACCGACGCCACGGGCGGCCTGCCGCTGCTGGCCCCCATGTCGGAAGTCGCCGGCCGCATCGCCGTCTTCTCGGCGGCTGAAACCCTTCTGAAGCACAACGGCGGCATGGGCCTGCTGCTGTGCGGCGTCCCAGGTGTTCCCCCGGCCCGGGTCGCCGTCCTCGGCGGCGGCGTGGTCGGCATCAACGCCGCCCGCATGGCCGCTGGCCTCGGCGCCGAAGTGGTGGTGCTGGAACGCTCCATCCCCCGCATGCGCCAGCTGGACGACCTGTTCCAGGGCCGCATCCTGACCCGCTACTCCTCGCTCGACTCGGTCGAGGACGAAATTCTCAAAGCTGACGTCGTCATCGGCGCCGTGCTGACCGCCGGCGCCGCAGCGCCGAAGCTGGTCAAGCGCGAGCACTTGAAGCGCATGAAACCCGGATCGGTCCTGGTGGACGTCTCCATCGACCAGGGCGGCTGCTTCGAGACCAGCAAGCCGACCACACACGCTGAACCGACCTACACGGTCGACGGCGTGGTCCACTATTGCGTGGCCAATATGCCCGGCGCGGCCCCCCGCACCTCCTCCGACGCCCTGGGTCACGCAACCCTTCCCTTCGGCCTCGCCCTCGCCGACCACGGCCTGGACGCGCTGAAGACCAACCCCCACCTGGCCAAGGGCCTGAACGTGCTGAAGGGTCAGCTGACCCACCCGGCCGTCGCCCAGGCGCTGGGCAAGCCGTCGGTCGATCCGTACGGCGTGTGGGGCTGAGCACAGACTCAAAAGACCGCTCCTCACGGGGAGCGGTCTTGAGAGACGACATCGGCCGCGGGTCAGAACGCGGCCGATGTTCGGCTCCTCGGGGCGCGGCCGCGGTTGAGCACGGCCCGCCCCGAGGGCGCCTCCAAATTCTGAATTCTATGGCTTAGGCTGCGGCCCAGTTCTTCGGGTCGAGCGCGATCGGATCGTCGATCGCCATTTCATCCCAGTCGAGATCCGGCGGCGGGCTCGCCGCGGCGGCCACCACGGCCGACAGCTCGGCGGCGGACGTCACGCCCACCAGCACCGAATGCGCCTCGACGCGTGACAGGGCGAAGCCCAGCGCCGCCTGCAGCGGATCCGAGCGACCCTCGGCGATCATGCGGCGCACGCGCGACAGACGGCCCGAAGCGCCCTTCAGCTGCGCCGGCACGCGGTCCGGCGGCAGGAACAGCAGGCCGTTCAGGAAGATCGAGCGCAGCTGCACCTCGGCGCCCAGCCCGGCCAGGCGCGCCAGGGTGCCGTCAGCCAGCAGGCGCTGGTCCAGCAGGCTGCCCGGCGCCTGGATGATGTCCGGCTTGAAGCGCTTCATGATGCCCACGGAATCGTCCGTGGCATGGACCGAAACGCCGACCTTGGCGAACAGCCCCTCGTCCTTCATGGCCAGAAGGGTGTTCCAGAAATGATCCCCATGCGGACCGAACAGGTCGTGCATGGACGAAACGATGATGGCGTCGGCGCGCTCGACCTGCAGGCGGCGCAGGGCCGCGCGGGCCTCGTTCTCCACGTGGATCGGACCACGATCGGCGCGGCCAGCGCCGATGGTCACGCGCATGGGCACGGGGCGCGGCATGATTTCGCCGAGCAGACCTTCGGCATGGCCGTACAGGCCCTGGGTGTCCAGGACGCCCAGGCCGGCGCGCGCGGCGATGCCCAGGATTTCACGGGCTTCGGCCTGCGGCGAACGCGAGCGCATGCTGGACGAACCGTCCAGACCGAACTGCGCGGCGTTCAGGCCGAGTTTCGAAACGAGGCTGCTCATGAGGGGCAAGATCGCGCCGAAGGCCTAAGAACCCGTATCTGAAGTCTTTCCGAGGCGTTAAGGTCGTTGCATGGGCACTACGACACCATTCGACCTAAACCCTTGGCCTGTCTTCGGTTTTTTCGATGACGCCCGCCCCGCTCTCAACCGTGCCTTGCAAAAAGGTTCGGCGATTTTAGTCACGATTATTGATCTTCACGGCGGCGGTCCGCGACCGGTCGGGACCCAGATGGTGTTCGGCGAGGGCGAGGCCTCCGGCTTCCTTTCCGGCGGCTGCATCGAGGCCGATGTGGCCCTCCACGCCGCCGCCTGCCTCACCGACGGAGAACCCCGGCGTCTGGTCTACGGGACCGGCAGCCCCTGGCCCGACATCCGCTTGATGTGCGGGGCGCGGCTGGAGGTGCTGGTCGAACGCATCTTGCCGGACGACGCGGCGGCCGCGGCCCTGCGCGCCTATGCAAAGACCCGCCAATCCGCCGTCTGGCTTACCGACGGGACCCATCGCGCCTGCACGCTTCCCGAACACGCCCAGCCCTGGGCGGGGGCGTTCGAGCGGCGTTTCGATCCCGCCCCGCGCCTGATCATCTTCGGCGGCGACCCCACGGCCCTGGCCATCGCCAGCCTGGGCGTCTCCTGCGGCCACGAAACCTGGCTGGTCCGGCCGAACGGCCCCTCCGACGCCCCGCCGATCCCCGGCCTGCACTACAGCCGCGCCGCGCCCGGTCAGGCCTTGGCCGATATCGGCCTCGACGCCTGGACCGCTGTGGCCGTCTGCCACCACGACATGGATCTGGATGAGGCCGCGCTTGTGCCGGTCCTCGAGTCGGACGCCCCCTATGTGGGCCTGCTCGGCGCGCGGGCCAGGCTTCCTGATCGCCTTGCACGTCTGAAGAAAGCCGGCCTGACCGAGCGGAAGCTGGCTCGGCTGCGCGCGCCGATCGGCCTGGATCTGGGCGGCAAGGCCCCGTTCGAGATCGCGGTCGCCGTGCTGGGCGAGATCACCGCCGTGCGGAACCTAGACCTGACGTCGCCAGTCCCCGGACTTGCCGCCGGTCTTTTCGACTAGGCGCACCGCCTCGATGGTCATGCCTTTGTCGGCGGCCTTGAGCATGTCGTAAACGGTCAGGCAGGCCACGGACACCGCCGTAAGCGCCTCCATCTCCACCCCCGTCTGGCCGCTGGTCTTGACCCGGGCCCGCACGGCCAGGCCGCCTTCGGCCGGCTCCACCGACACCTCGACCTTGGACAGGGCGAGCGGATGGCAAAGCGGGATCAGGTCGGCGGTCTTCTTGGCCGCCATCACCCCGGCGATTTCGGCTGTGGCGCGCACGTCGCCCTTCTTCGCCTCGCCAGACACCGCCAGGGCCAGGGTCTCCGGCGTCATGCGCACGAACCCCTCGGCCACCGCCTCGCGGGCGGTCACCGCCTTGTCCGAGACATCGACCATGCGGGCGCGGCCCTGGTCGTCGATGTGGGTCAGGCGGCTCATTTCTCCAGCAGCCGGGGCATGAGCTCGACCATGTTGCAGGGCTTGTGACGGCTGTCGAGCTGGGCGCTGATCACCTTGTCCCAACCATCCTTCACCGCCCCGTTCGAGCCGGGCAGGCAGAACACGAACACCCCGTCGATGATCCCGGCGGTAGCCCGCGACTGCAGGGTCGACAGCCCCACCGACTGATAGCTGACCATGTGGAACACCACCGAAAAGCCGTCGATGGTCTTGTCGAACAGCGGCTCCAGCGCCTCCGGCGTCACGTCGCGGCCGGTGATGCCCGTGCCGCCCGTGGTGATGATGGCGTCCACCTCGCCCGAGGCGATCCAGGCCTTCACCACCGTGCGGATGGCGGTGACGTCATCGGGGACCAGGGTGCGGTGCGCCAGAACGTGGCCCGCCCCTTCGATCCGAGCGGCCAGCAAGGCGCCGGAGGTGTCGCTCTCCTCGTCCCGGGTGTCCGACACGGTCAGGACCGCCACGCGGACGGGGATGAAGGGCAGGTCTTCGACGATGCGGCCGCCGGGAACGATGGAAGAGGGCGTGAGAGTGCTCATGCGTTTCTCCTAGCCGTCCCAGCGCTCGGCGTCAGCCAGGTCCTTGCCCGTGGGCTCGATCCAGCGGGCGCCGTCCGGACCGTGCTCCTTCTTCCAGAACGGCGCGCGGCTCTTCAGATAGTCCATCAGCTGGTCGCAGGCCTGCAAAGCCTCGCGCCGATGGGGCGCCGCCGTGGCCACGAACACCACCGCCTCGCCCGGCGCGACCGCGCCGACGCGGTGGACCACCGCCACATCATGCAGGCCGAAACGGGCGATAGCCTCCTCGACCATCAGGGCGATCTGCCTTTCGGTGAAGCCGGAATAGGCCTCGAGCTCCAGCACGCGGGTCGCCCCGCCCTCGGCGCGGGCCAGGCCGATGAAGGTGGCCACCGCCCCGGTCTCGCTGCGGTCGGCGCAAAAGCCCGCGGTCAGGGCGCCGACATCCAGGATCTCGGTCTGAAGGCGGATCATCCGCCGCTCATGGGCGGAAGGAAGGCGACTTCCGACGCGCCGTCCAGGATGGCCTCGCCGCGCACCAGCACCTGATCGACGGCCGCCTGCACGCCGGGCCCAGCCAGGGCCTCGCCCAGAGCGGAATCCTCCCGGGCAAGCTCGGCGCGCAGGGCAGAAAGCGCTACGGGCGGGACATCCAGCACCCGCTCGCGCCAGCCGGCCACATCGGCCAGGCGTCCGAACAACAGGACGCGCATCAGCCCCCCGTCATCGACATGTGCCGGGAAACGGCCGGCGCCGCGCCCCGGTCGATGCGGAAATCATGGCCCTGCGGCTTGCCCGCGACAGCCGCGCGGATCGCCGCCGTCAGCGCCCGATCGTCCGCCCCGTCCCGCAGCACCGCCCGCAGATCCGCGGCGTCCTCTCGGCCAAGGCAGGTGTGCAGCACCCCGGTGCAGGTCAGGCGCACGCGATTGCAGGCCTCGCAGAAATTGTGGGTCAGGGGCGTGATGAAGCCCAGCCGCCCGCCGGTCTCGGCCACCCGCACATAACGGGCCGGTCCGCCGGTGTTCAGCGGCAGATCCTCCAGCGTCCAGAAGGCCGAAAGCTCGCGCCGCACCTGGGTCAGGGACATGAACTGATCGGTGCGGTCAGCCTCGACCTCGCCCATGGGCATGGTCTCGATGAGGGTCATGTCGAAGCCTTCGCCATGCGCCCAGGCGATCAGCTCCGGCAGCGCCCCGGCGTTGTCATCGCGCAGGGCCACGGCGTTGATCTTGATCTTCAGCCCGGCGGACCTGCCCGCCTCCAGCCCGGCGAGGACCTGTTTCAGGTCGCCGCCCCGCGTCAGACGGCGGAAGCGATCCGGGTCCAGGGTGTCGAGCGACACATTGATCCGCCGCACGCCATGCCGGGCCAGATCTTCCGCATGGCGCGCCAGTTGCGTGCCGTTGGTGGTCAGGGTCAGCTCGTCCAGCGCCCCGGCGCGGATATGTCGCGACAACCCCGCGATCAGATCCATCAATCCTTTGCGCACCAGGGGTTCGCCCCCGGTCAGCCGCACCTTGCGCACGCCCAGACCGATAAAGGCCGCGGTCAGGCGATCCAGTTCTTCGAGGCCGAGAACTTCGTTCTTGGGCAGGAACGTCATATGTTCCGCCATGCAGTAGGTGCAACGCAGGTCGCACCGATCGGTCACCGAGACCCTCAGATAGGTCACCCGGCGGCCGAATCCGTCCAACAGGCCCCGGTCGGGGCTCGTCTGGCGGATCAGTGAAGGCGTGGCGTCGAACGGCGTCATGGCTCAGCGGCCAACATAGGCCGTCTGGGGCCACGGTTACAGGGGCGCACATGCGCAGGGGTTTTGAAGCGATCGTGCTGGCGGCCGGCTCCGGCAGCCGGTTCGGCGGCGGAAAGCTGGTTTCCGATTTCGAGGGCGCGCCCCTGATCGAGGGCGCCTTGGCGGCCGCCTTCGCCGCGCCGGCCCGTTGCGTCACTGTGGTTCTGGGCGCCGACGACCGCGTGGAGGAAGCCGCCCTGGCCTTCGCCCGCCGCTGGGGCGAGTCGCGCCGCCTGAATCTGGTCTATGCCGCCGATCATGCCCACGGTCTGTCCGCCTCGCTGCGGGCCGGACTGGCCGCCATCCGTGACTGCCGCGGCGTGTTCATCTTCCTGGGCGACATGCCGCGCATCCCGCACGGCTTGCTCGACGCCCTTGCCGACGCCGTGGAGCAGGGCGCAGCCGCCGCCGCGCCGATCTGCGGCGGCCGACGCGGACACCCCGCCCTGCTGTCGCAAGATTTGTTCGACGCCCTGCGCGCGCTCAGCGGCGACCAGGGCGCGCGCTCGATCCTCGATGATCTCGGCGATCGCCTGGCCCTCATCCCGACCGAAGACGAGGGCGTGCTTTTCGACGTGGATCTTCCGTCCTCAATCTAGGCCGGCTTGACGAACGGCTGGCTCAAGGTCGGCTGGCCCGTGGCGGCCAGGATGGCGTTGGCCACCGCCGGTCCGATCACCGGCGTTCCGGGCTCGCCCACGCCAGACGGCGCGGCGGTGGAAGGCAGGATGTGGGTCTCCACCCTGGGCGCCTCGTTCATGCGCAGGACGCGATAGGTGTCGAAATTGGTCTCCTGCACCGCCCCGTCGATCAGGGTGATCTGTCCGTATAGGGCGCCCGACAGGCCATAACAGGTGCCGCCTTCCATCTGGGCGGCGATCTGGTCCGGCGAGATGGCCGTGCCGCAGTCGATCACCGTGACCACCCGTCCGACCTTGGGCGGCTGGCCCTCCACAAGCTGCACGTCCGCCACCTGACCGACCACCGAGCCGAAACTCTCGTGAACCGCCAGGCCGCGCACCCAGCCTTCGGGCGCGGAGCTCTTCCACCCAGACCGCTCCACCAGCAGGTCGAGCACCGCCAGATGCCGCTGGGAGCCGGCCTTCTGGTACAGGGCGCGGCGATAGTCGGCCGGGTCCTTGCCCGCCTTGCGCGCCAGCTGGTCGATGGTGTGCTCCATGGCGTAGGCGGTGTGGGTCGCTCCCACCGAACGCCACCACAGGACTGGGACGCCGACGTCCGGCATGGCTACCTGGGCGTCCACGGCCGGCGTCGCCTTCAGATAAGGCGAGCCCTGGGCCCCTTCGACCGCCGGAGGTTCGGGACCGTCGCCCCCGCCCATGGGCGAGCCCTTCATGATCGACTGGGTGACGATCCGGTGCCGCCAGGCGGCGGGATAGCCGTCCTTGTCGACCCGCACCGAGACGGCGTGGTGGGTGAGAGGGCGGAAATAGCCAGCCCGCTGGTCGTCCTCACGCGTCCAGACCAGCTTCACGGGCCGGCCGTTGGTCTTCTTGGCGATGCGCACGCATTCGGCCACGTAGTCGGACTGGAAGTTGCAGCGCCGCCCGAAGGAGCCGCCGGCATAGAGCGTCTCGATCTCCACCGAGCCGGGCAGGGTCCCGACGATCTTGGCGGTGTTGAGTTGGTCCAGGGTCGGAAATTGCGAGCCGAAGGTCAGCTTCACCTTGCGCCCCTTCACCTGGGCCACGCAATTCATGGGCTCCATGGTGGCGTGGGCCAGATAGGGAAAGTCGTAGGCGACGGTCAGGACGTCCGGGCCGGACAGCTCCCCCACCGTCCCCTTGCTGTCGAAGCCCTGCCACTTGATCTCGCCGCCCTTGCCGGCGGCGATGTCGCGGAAGGTCTGGGCGATGGCGTCGGAGCCGCGCTTCTCGGCCTTGCCCTCATCCCAGGTCACGGTCAGGGCCTCGCGCCCCTTCAGGGCGGCCCAGGTGCTGTCGGCCACCACCGCCACGCCGGACTTCACGGAGAAGACGTCGATCACTCCCGGAACCGCCTTGGCCTTGTCGGCGTCGAAATTCTGAGGGACGGCGCCGAAACGCGGCGGGTGGGCGACCACCGCCACCAGCATCTCCGGCAAGCGGACATCCTGGGTGAAGCGGGCCTGGCCGGTGCTTTTCAGCACCGCGTCCTTGCGGCGCACCCGGTTGGTGCCCACCAGGGTGAAGGTCTTGGGATCCTTCAGCGTCGGATTTTCCGGCGGCGTCACCTTGGCCGCATCGGCCAGCAATTCAGCGAACCCCGCCGAGCGGCCGCTGCCCGCGTGGCTGACCACGCTGTCTTTCACCGAAATCTCTGCGGCGGGAACGGACCACTTGGCCGCGGCGGCCTGGACGAACATGGCGCGGGCGCTCGCCCCCACCTTGCGCAGCTGCTCCCAGCTGTTGGCGATGGCCGAGGAGCCGCCGGTGCCCTGCGCCCCCATGCCGGTGTTCATATAGACCTTGGTGTTGGCGGCGGCCTGCTCCACCCGCACCCGGGTCCAGTCGGCGTCCAGCTCCTCGGCCAGGATGGCGGCCAGGCCGGCGTGGTTTCCCTGGCCGAATTCGATGTGCTTGGAGATGACCGTAACCGCCCCGTCAGGAGCGATCTTCAAGAACGGCCCAAAGGCGCCGAAGTCGTTGTTGGTCCCGATCGACATGATGTCGGCCGGCGAGCAGGCGCCGACGGTGAGCGCCCCGCCCGCCAGGGCCGCGCCGATCACCACCTCGCGCCGGGTGGCGCCGGTCAGGGCCGAAGGTTTGACGATCTTGTTCATCGCGGCCCCCTCAAGCCTTGGCCGGAGCGGGCGCGGCGACGCCGGCCGCGTCCTTGATGGCGTCGCGGATGCGCTGATAGGCGCCGCAGCGACAGATGTTGCCGCTCATCACCGCGTCGATGTCGTCATCCGTGGGCTGCGGCGTCTGGGCCAGCAGGGCGGCGGCGCTCATGATCTGGCCCGACTGGCAGTAGCCGCACTGCGGAACGTCGTGCTTCACCCAGGCGTGCTGCAGCGGGTGGCCGCCGCCAAGCCCCTCGATGGTGGTGATCTGGCTGCCGCCGACCAGTTCGATCGGCGTCTGGCAGGCGCGCATGGGCTGGCCGTCCACATGGACCGTGCAGGCGCCGCACTGCGCCACCCCGCAGCCGAACTTGGTCCCTGTCAGGCCCAGCTCGTCCCGAAGAACCCATAGGAGCGGGGTTTGAGGATCGGCTTTGACGCTGACCGCGCGTCCGTTCACCTGCAAGGTCATAGCCATCGGAGAACTCTCCTTGATCGACATCAAGCTATGCGCATCTTGGCTCCGATAAGTTTTCAAGCGCGAGTGGAAAATTCACGATGTGCGGCTAAGCGTCGCTTCGCGGTGAGGGGCCGCGCAGTTTCAGCGTGTGAGTTGAGAGGCCTGAGTGGAAGCGTTTCCGGCTTATTTTCCCCTGAAGGGCGCCAAGATCGTCATCGCCGGGACTGGCGATGCGGCAGAGGCGAAGGCGCGTCTGTTCGACGGCTCGCCGGCCCAGGTGGTGCGCATCGAAGCGCCGGAGGCGTTCACTCGCACGCCTTATCAGGACGCCACCCTGGTGTTCATCGCCGGCGACAACCTGTTCGCCGAGACCGCCCATGAAGCCGCCAAGGCGGCCGGCGCCATGATCAACGTGGTGGACAAGCCCAAGCTGTCCGATTTCCAGACCCCCGCGGTGATCGACCGGGGCGAGGTGGTGGCCGCCGTGGGCACGGCGGGCGCCGCCCCCCTGCTGTCATCCCTGCTGCGCAGCGACATCGAAGCCCGCGTGCCAGAGGGCGCCGGTCGGGTGGCCGCCCTGCTGCACAAGCACCAGATCGCGGTCCGCAAGGCCCTGCCCGACCAGACCAAGCGCCGCTTCTTCATGCGCGAAGTCCTCAACGGCCCTATCGCCCAACTGGCCATGGAGGGGGACATGGACGCCGCCGGCGAGCAGCTGGTCGAGGCCCTGGCCCAGGGCGGCAAGGTGAAGGGCCGCGTGCGCTACATCGCCGGCCGCGGCCCCGCCGACCTTCTGACCCTGCGCGCCGCCCGAACCCTGGCGGCGGCGGACATCCTGATCGCCGACGAGGACGCTGACCCGCAGATTCTAGGCTTGGCCCGCCGCGACGCCGAACGGGTCGATCCGGCCGAGGTCGAGGTCAAGGACCTGATCGCCCATGCGAACGCCGGGCTGCAGGTGGCCCGCGTCATCACCCACACCGTGGACCCCGATGACCTGCGGGCCCTTATGAAGGCCAAGGTCGAGGTCGAGGTGCTTCTCGCCGCGCCTAGCGCCTGATAACCCGGGCTGATGGCGCCCGGCGATCTCGCGATCCTTTTCCTGTCCCTGAAGGTGGCGGCCGTGGCCGCCATCGCCGGACTGCCGCCCGCTGTCCTGGCCGCGTGGGCCCTGGCGCGGGGGCGGTTTCCGGGCCGCAACCTGCTGGACGCAGCCCTTCACCTGCCGCTGGTGATCCCGCCCGTGGCGACCGGCTTCGTGCTGCTGGTCCTGTTCGGGCGGCGAGGCCTGCTCGGGCCGGCGCTGGAGAAGGTCGGGATCGTCTTCGCCTTTGACTGGACCGGCGCGGCCCTGGCCGCCGGGATCATGGCCTTTCCCCTGATGGTGCGGCCCATCCGCCTGTCCATCGAAGCCATCGACGCCGAGGTCGAGGAGGCCGCCCGCACCCTGGGCGCCGGCCCCTTGGCCCGGTTCGCCCGTATTGTCCTGCCGCTTTCAGCGCCAGGCATCGGCGCGGGCCTGGTCCTGGGCTTCGCGCGGGCCTTGGGCGAATTCGGCGCCACCATCACCTTCGTGGCCGCCATTCCGGGCGAGACCCTGACCCTGCCGGCGGCGATCTATGCCGCGGTGCAGACGCCAGGCGGCGAGACCCGCGCCGCCGTGCTTTGCGTCGCCTCCGCCGTCCTGGCGGTGGTCGCGGTGCTGGCGGCGGACGTGGTGGGCCGCGCCGCCGGCCGATTCCGCTAGGCGTCCAACGGCTTTCCGTTCGTCTCGGGCAGGAAGAACAGGGTGGTCAGGGCGCTGAGCGCCGTGAAGAACACCCCGTACCAGAGGCCCGCATAGATGTTGCCGGTCCCCGCCACGATGGCGAACGCGGTGAAGGGCAGGAAGCCGCCCACCCACCCGGTGCCGATGTGATAAGGCAGCGACAGAGCCGTGTAGCGCACTCGCGTGGGGAACAGCTCCACAAGCGCCGCCGCCATGGGACCGTAGAGCGCCGTGGCCGCGACGGTGAACAGCATCAACACCCCGAACACCCCGGCCAGGTTCATGCGGGCGGGGTCGGCGACGGCCGGATAGCCCGCCGCGGTCAGGGCGGCCTTGATCTCAGCCTGGACCTTGGTCTTGGCGGCCTTGAGGTCGGCGCCGGACAGGCCTGCGCCCTCCACCGAACCGATCACCGTCTGGCCGACCCGGACGCTGGCGACCGCTCCCGCCGCCGCGGCCTCGTTGTCATAGGAGATCCCGCCGTTGGCCAGAACGCTCTTGGCGATGTCGCAGGAGGTGACGAAGGCCGCCTTGCCCACCGGGTCGAACTGCAGCGAGCAGGCGGCGGGGTCGGCCACCACCACGACGGGAGTCCGTTGCTGCGCCTCGGCCAGGGCCGGGTTGGCGAACTGGGTCATCAGGTGGAAGCCGGGAAAATAGAAGGCGATGGCCAGGACCATGCCGCCCAGCATCACCCACTTGCGGCCCACCCGGTCCGACAGCCAGCCGAAGAACACGTAGAGCGGCGCGCTCGCCAGGGTCACGACCATGATCATGGCGTTGACCGACGTGCCGGGAACCTTGAGGAACTTCTCCAGGAACACCTGGCTGTAGAAGAAGGCCGTGTACCAGACGCCCCCTTGGGCGCACATCATCGAGAAGAAGGCCAGCAGGACGAGCTTCAGGTTCCTCCACTCGCCGAAGGCTTCCTTGAACGGCGCCTTGGTCTCTTCCCCCGCCGCCTTCAGCTTCTGGAAGCTGGGGCTTTCGGTGAGCTTGAGGCGCATGAAGATCGAGATCGCCAGCAGGCCCGCCGAAACCAGGAAGGGAATGCGCCAGCCCCAGGCTGCGAACGCCTCCTCGCCCATGAGGGTGCGGGTGGTCAGGATCACCGCCAGCGCCCCGAGAAGCCCGAAGGCCGCCGAGGTCTGGATCCACGCCGTGGCCCAGCCACGCTGGTTCGAGGGCGCGTGCTCCGCCACGTAGATCGCCGCCCCGCCATACTCCCCGCCCAAGGCCAGGCCCTGAACGATGCGCAGCAGGACCAGCAGGATCGGGGCGATGATCCCCACCTGCCCATAGGTCGGCAGCAGACCGATGGCGAAGGTCGCCACCCCCATCATCGAGACGGTGATAAGGAAGGCGCCCTTGCGCCCCGCCTTGTCGCCGATGCGTCCGAAGATCAGGGCGCCCAGCGGCCGGAAGGCGAAGCCCGCCCCGAACAGGGCCAGGGCGGCGATGAAGGCCGCCGTATCGTTCAGCCCTGCGAAGAAGGTCTTGGAGATGACCTGGGTCAGGGCCCCGAAGATGAAGAAGTCGTACCACTCGAAGGCGGTGCCGGCGGACGAGGCCGCCACCACCGTGCGCATGGAAGCGCCATCCTTGTCCGAGGCGCCGTCCGTCGCCGTGCTCATGCGTTTCCCCCGCTTGTTTTGTCGAGGTCTAGCATCACGCCGTTCGGCGACAAGGGGTCGATCTTGCTATCCTTGCCCCTTCTTCTCCAGCCATTCGCGGGCGGCCTGGCGATGGCTGGCCTTCAGGTGGCGGCCGACCAGGGCGATCATCGCCGCCATGACCGCCGCGTCGTCGGTGAAGCCGACCCCCGCCAGAATGTCGGGAATGGCGTCCGTCGGAAGGACGAAATAGGCCAACCCGGCCAGCATCAGGGCCTTGGCCTTCTTCGGCGTGGCCGGATCACGGGCGGCCCAGAACACCGCCAGGGCGTCGGCGGCGAACGGAATCTTGCCGGCGGTGCGGGCGATCTTGGGCCAGAATCCACGCGCCACCCGCTGCTCATTTACGCGGACGACGGCCGGAACGAGGGCTTTTGACGAATCCAACGCCTGGTTGACGTCGGGTGACGGCTTGGCTTGCGCGCTCATCTTTGTATGGGTTCCTCCAAAGCCGCTCGAACGGTCCATCAGAACGCCTGAAATGGGAAGACGTCCATGAAGCTCGACAACACCATCGCCGCCGTCGTCACCGGCGCCGCCTCCGGCCTCGGCGAGGCCACCGCCCGCGCCCTGGCGGCCAAGGGCGTCAAGGTCGCCATCTTCGACATGAACGAGGCCGCGGGCGAGGCCGTGGCCAAGGATATCGGCGGCGTGTTCTGCAAGGTCAATGTGACCTCGGACGCCGATGTGGACGCCGGCTTCGAGAAGGCCCGCGCCGCCCACGGCCAGGAGCGGATCCTGGTCAACTGCGCCGGCACCGGCAACGCCATCAAGACCGCCAGCCGCGACAAGGCCACGGGCGAGACCAAGCACTTCCCGCTCGACGCCTTCGACAAGATCATCCAGATCAATCTCGTCGGCACCTTCCGCTGCATCGCCAAGTCGGCGAAAGGCATGCTGGACCTGGAGCCCATGGAAGACGGCGAACGCGGCGCCATCGTCAACACCGCCAGCGTGGCGGGCGAGGACGGCCAAGTGGGCCAGGCGGCCTATTCGGCCTCCAAGGGCGGCGTCATCGGCATGACGCTGCCGATCGCCCGCGACCTGATGAACGACGGCATCCGGATCAACACCATCCTGCCGGGCATCTTCAACACCCCGCTGATGAACGGCGCGCCCGAGAACGTGAAGGCCGCCCTGGCCGCCTCCGTGCCGTTCCCCAAGCGCCTGGGCCATCCGCACGAATACGCCCAGCTGGCCGTGACCATGATCGAGTGCGGCTATTTCAACGGCGAGGACGTCCGCCTCGACGGCGGCATCCGCATGGCTCCGCGCTAAGCAACGGCGTCAGGCCCGAAAAGAAGAAGGCCGGTGGGGAGCCACCGGCCTTTTCCATTTCTATTCCGAGGTCGGCCGCTGGATCGACGGGCCGAGGTTGGCGATCACCTCCCGGGCGTCGAAGGCGTTGCGGTCGGCGGGCTTGGCGCCCTTGCGCAGAACGATCTCGGCGCTGGCCTCGAACTTGTTGATGGTGCGCACGTCCATGCGGTCCGCCCAGAACGGGTCGCCCCAGTACGGATCCCAGGCGCGCCAGCCCATGCGCGGGCCGAAGTAGCTCCAGGACGGGGCCCAGTAGCTGTAGGCCCAACGGTTATAGAACGGGTCGCGGTCGATATAGGTGCGGCTGGTCTTGTCCGTCTTGCGGTCGGCCAGTTCGAACCAGTCATAGCCCTCGGCTACGGTCAGCTCGGCGGCGCGATAAAGCAGATAGCGCTCGACGGTGTCGCGCGAGGTCAGGCTGTTGCCCTGGAAATTGACCCGGAAGCGGTCAGCCTCGATCCGCATTTCGGAGAAACCGCCAGAGGTGCTGCTGCGGCCCGGAACCGCCGGTTGATACGGCGTCGCGGTGGCGCAGGCCGAAACCGTGGCGGCGGCCGCCAGAAGCCCGGCGATGGCGATGGGTTTGGTCTTCATATGCTCGCGTCCTCCAAAGGCGCGTACTGATCTACTCACAACACATGCGCAGCGGCGCTGGTTGCGCAAGCCCGCCCCGAGCCATTCCGCCCTTCAGATACGGGCTATCCGCGCTGGAAGATGAGCACGGCGGCCGCAATCAGCAGAACACCGACGAAGACGGCGAAAATCCGGCGGAACCTCGGCTCGGTCATGCGCGCGGCCAAGGCCGCTCCGCCGAGGCCGTAGGAGGTCATGCTGATCATGTCCATCGTCACCGCCGCCGCGGCGAACATGGCCATCTGCGGCGCCACCGGCCGGTTCACGTCCACGAAAGGCGGCAGGACGGCGGTGAAAAACAGCAGGACCTTGGGATTGGCGATCTGGACCATGAAGCCGTCGCGGAAGGCGGAGCGGCCGGTCTTGACCTCCACCTGCTCCTGCGGCTCGCCCTTGTCCTTCCAGGCCTTGAGCAGCGACTTGACCCCCAGCCACGCCACATAGGCCGCGCCCGCCAGGGTCAGCAGGTGGAAGACCTGCGGGAAGGCGGCGACCAGGGCGCCCAGGCCCAGCGCCGCGGCGGCGAACCAGACGAGGGAGGCGCTGTTCATGCCGATGGCCCCGATCACGGCGGCGGCCTTGCCCTTCTCCGCCCCGTTGGCGATGGCGAACAGATTGGCGGGACCCGGCGTGGCGGCCATCACCGCCATCACCGACAAGAATGCGCCATAGCGGGCGGGATCGACGGGAAGGGCCATGACCGCTCCTTCGGCTGAGCGGATAAGAGCGTCAAGAGCCGTCTTGGGTAGCGCTGGGTAGGGTGGGGGCGACGCCCGCCCCGAGGGAGGGGCGGGCGTCGGAGCCGCGGTTCGCAGAATGGGGTGGAGGAACCGCGGCCCCAGGAATGACCATCGCGGCCCGGCAATACGCTAAGCGCCGACGGCGATGTCGAGGATCACTATATAGTTCTTACTGGATAAGTAAATCCTGAAGCGTGACTTTTTCGCGCAATCACACAGGCCTTGTGGGTTGTGTAAGAACTGGATACCCTGCGGCCAGGGGGTTTTTGCAAGTGTCGCGCGTTCCCGCCCCCGTCAGATCAGGTGTGAAATGCCCAGACAGGCCGTCGATCCAGCACGAGCAGCCGAGACCAAGAGTCTCCGACAGGAGGCCGGGCGCTGGCTCAAGACCGCGCGGGAATCCGCCGGATTGACCCAGGCAGGGCTCGCGGAACGTGTGAACCTCCGCTATTACACCTTTATCTCGCAGGTGGAGAGCGGGCTGGGCCGCGTGCCGATCGAAATGCAGGCCGCCTGGGCGGAAGCCCTGGGTCTGGATCCGAAAGGTTTTGCGCGCACCCTGCTGCGGTATTACGAACCGGAGCTGTACCGCCTGCTGTTCACGGATGAACCCCGCGCCCAGATGACGCGGGAAAAGGCGGCTGGCTAAAGGAACCCTCGCGGTTGGCGACGATCCTCAAATTCATGGGCCGCGGCCTGGCGAACGGTGACTGGACCGTCGCCGAGCGCGCGCAGCTGCGGGAGATGTCCGCCGCCCTGACTGGGGATCGGACAGGCTCGAACCTTGTCTTCGGCACGACCGAGGACGGGGACCCCTGGGTCGTGGCCACCGACGACAACGAAGACGTCGTCCTGCACATCGCCCGCATCGGCGGGCGGGTGATCATCCACCGGATGTTTGACGGCATGGTGCGCGAGGCGCCCGACGTCTACACCGCCGCCACCCTGATCCAGCAGCGCCCGCCGGCCCGCGTCGGCCGTGTCCAGCCGATCCTGGCCGACGCGCTGCCCACCGACGCGCCGTTCACCCTGATCGCCGGCGCGGCCCTGCACGACAATCCATCCGACGCGACGCCGGTCCATGCTGAAATGGCCCCGCGCTTCGAGCCGGTTCACAGCGACGCCCACCAGCCGATCGCCGGCCTGCTTGGCGACGACCTGCCGATCCCGACCCTGGAAGACGCGCCGCTGCACGTCTTCGCCGCTCCGGCCGCGCCGCATGCGCCGCTGCAGCCGACGGCCGAGATCATCCAGCTTCAGGCCTATCTGCCAAGCTCGACTGGCCTTGCCGCCGTCTCGGCGCCTCTGCCCGACTTCGCCGCGCCGCAGCCGGCGGTCATTCCCGTCGTCGCCCAGACCCCGGACGAGCAGGTCGACGGCGAGACTGTCGGCGGAGGCGGCGAACCGCCCATCTCTCCGCCGACGATCGGCGCCGAAGGCAATGGTTCCGGCAGCGACAAGGGTGCTGACACCCAGACCTACTTCGAAGGCGGCGCCGGCGCCGACGTCATCATCATGGGCGACCGCGTGGTGGCCTTCGGCGGCGACGGCGCGGACACCTTCATCGTCAACTGGCGCAAGCAGGGCGACGACGCGGCTGCGTCGCGCAGCGCGGGCGTGATCCTCGATTACAACGAGGCCCAGGGCGACCGGCTGGTGTTCGCCAACGACGCCAACCCGCCTCAGATCGTCAGCGTCGAATTCGCGAACCTGTCCGGCTTCAACCCGGCCGCCAGCTTCGTCGGCGCCGCGATCGCCGGCCGCCGAATCGGCTTCGACCTGGACGGCGATGGGCGCGAGGACGTCCACATCCTGTTCGGGGGCGACAGCGAGGTGAGCTTCACCCGTCTGGCCGCCAATGTCCGCGAACCGGTGACAAACGTCGCCTCGCCGATGGCGGACGGCGACTTCATCATGGGCATCGCCGCCGCCGTCTCTCCGGCCGAACTGTTCATCTAGAGCCCGGCTAGACCCCGCCGGTCACCATCAGGGCCCGCACCGTTCCCGCGAGCGCGCCGAACAGCAGCACCAGCATCGCCAGGCCTTGCAGGCCGAAACCCAGGCTTCGGCTCTTGGGCTCCTTCACATAGGCCAGCATGTAGACCACGCGGCCGATGAGGAAGAGCGCGCCCAGGCCGGCGGCGATGAGGTCGTTCCAATAGATGGCGAACAGCCAAAGGGACGGCAGGAAGACCACCAGCCCCTCGATCATGTTCATCTGGACGCGGAAATGCCGCTCGAACTCCGGATGGCCGGTGACGGCGGGCGCCTCGACGCCGAAGCGGGCCCGCGCCTTGCCCACCCTGGCGATCTTCCAGACCAGCAGGACCAGCGACAGCAGAGTCACCAGGGCGATCAGGTTGTGTGGTTGATTCATGTCAGCCTCCCTTTTGGGGGATGCTGTCATGCTTCACGTCAAAACGCGAAAGCTGCGCCGCAGGAACCCCTTCGGGGCCTCAAGGCGTTGTAGCAACAGGGTTAGATGGAGCTCCGCCCATGCATGTGGACTCGACCGCCATTTCCGCCATCGACTACGAAACCGAGCACGGCAAGCTGTTCGTGCGGTTCATCGACGGGGACGAGTATGTCTATGTCGGGGTGCCTCAAAGGGTGCGGGACGCCTTCGTCCGCGCACCCTCCAAGGGTCGGTTCTTCCAGCGGATGATCCGGGATCGCTATCCCTACAACCGCTGCGCCTGAACCTTATTTCAGGCGCTGATCGCGCTTGGCGAGGACGCGCAGGCGCAGGGCGTTCAGCTTGATGAAGCCGCCGGCGTCGCGGTGGTCGTAGGCCACCTTGCCTTCTTCGAAGGTCACCAGGTCCTGATCGTACAGGCTGTAGGGACTGGTGCGGCCGATGACCGTGACATTGCCCTTGTACAGCTTCACGCGCACCTGGCCGGTGACGTTCTTCTGCGAGTGGTCGATGGCCGCCTGCAGCATCTCGCGCTCCGGCGAGAACCAGAAGCCGTTGTAGATGAGCGACGCATACTTCGGCATCAGCTCGTCCTTCAGGTGCATGGCGCCCCGGTCGAGGGTGATGCTCTCCATGCCGCGGTGCGCCGCCAGCAGGATGGTGCCGCCCGGGGTCTCGTAGACGCCGCGCGACTTCATGCCCACGAAGCGGTTCTCGACCAGGTCGAGGCGACCGACGCCGTTGTCGTGGCCCAGCTCGTTCAGCTTGGCCAGCAGGGTGGCCGGCGACATCTTCACGCCATCGATGGCGACGGGGTCGCCCTTCTCGAAGTCGATGGTGAAGACGTGCGGCTTATCGGGCGCGTCTTCCGGAGCGATCGTGCGCATATGCACGAACTCCGGCGCCTCGACGGCCGGGTCCTCAAGCACCTTACCCTCGGACGAGGAGTGCAGCAGGTTGGCGTCGACGCTGAACGGCGCTTCGCCGCGCTTGTCCTTGGCGATCGGGATCTGGTGCTTCTCGGCGAACTCCAGCAGGGCCTCGCGGCTCTTGAAGTCCCACTCGCGCCAAGGCGCGATCACGGTGATGTCCGGCTCCAGGCCGTAATAGCCGAGCTCGAAACGGACCTGGTCGTTGCCCTTGCCGGTGGCGCCGTGGCAGACGGCGTCGGCGCCGACCTTGCGGGCGATCTCGATCTGCTTCTGGGCGATCAGCGGGCGGGCGATGGAGGTGCCCAGCAGGTAGACGCCTTCATACACGGCGTTGGCGCGGAACATCGGGAACACGAAGTCGCGCACGAACTCCTCGCGCACGTCCTCGATGAAGATGTTTTCCGGCTTGATGCCCAGCAGCTCGGCCTTCTTGCGGGCCGGCTCCAGCTCTTCGCCCTGGCCGAGGTCGGCGGTGAAGGTCACGACCTCCGCGCCGTACTCGGTCTGCAGCCACTTCAGGATGATCGAGGTGTCCAGACCGCCGGAATAGGCGAGGACCACTTTCTTGATCGGCTTGTCGGCGGCCATGGGCGCGGCGTCCTTGGATTTGGGTGTTTCGGAAAGTCGCGCGCGTTCAAGGGCGCCGGACGCTCAAGGTCAACCCCTAAGCTGACCTTCGTCGCCCAGGATCTTGATCACCTTGCGCAGCCACCAGAGATTGACCAGCGCCAGGAGCGGGGCGAACAGGGCCTTCATGCCCAGCATCATGAGCGCCGCCTCATCGCTGCCGGTCCGGCCCACCGCCACCATGCTCAGCCACACCACCGTCGCCGCGGCCGGCTGAAACGCCAGGGCGAACAGCTTGGGCGCCCGCCAGGTAGGCTGCCCGTCAAAACCGAACTGCATCGGCACCTGGGTGTCCGGAAGGATGCGCGCGTAGGCCTGGCGCGCCGCGCCGGCCATGATGGCCAGGGCGGCGATCCAGAAGCCGTCGACGATGAGGTTCAGCGTATCCATCAGACGGTCACCTGCGCGCCCAGCTCGACCACGCGGCCCGGGGGGATCTTGAAGAAGTCGGTGGGATTGGCCGCGTTCTTCATCAGGAAGATGAACAGGCGGTCCTGCCACAGCGGCATGCCCGACTGGGCCGACGGCACCAGGGAGCGGCGGCCCAGGAAGAAGCTGGTCGCCATGATGTCGAACTTCAGCCCCTGCTTGCGGCACAGCCCCAGGGCCTTGGGCACGTTCGGGCTCTCCATGAAGCCGTAGGTGATGATCAGCTTCTTGAAGTCGTCATTGATCTTCTCGATGCGGACCCGGTCCTCCTCGCGCACGCGCGGGGTCTCTGCGGTCTTCACCGTCAGGATCACATTCTTCTCGTGCAGCACCTTGTTGTGCTTGAGATTGTGCATCAGGGCGACGGGGGTCATGTCCGGATCGCCGGTGAGGAAGATCGCCGTGCCGGGCGCACGGTGCGGGGCCCGGGCCGACAGGATGCCCATCAGGTCGACCAGCGGCACCGAATCCCGGCGCGTCTTCTCACTGAGGATCTGCGCGCCGCGCACCCAGGTGCTCATCACCAGGAACAGGCCGCCGGCGATCAGCAGCGGCAGCCAGCCGCCGGTGAACAGGCGCAGGGCGTTGGCGCTGAGGAAGGCGAAGTCCAGCATCAGCAGCGGGCCGATGAAGCTCAGGCTCAGCCACAGGGGCCACTTCCACAGGCGGCGGGTGACCACGAAGGCCATCAGGGTGGTGACCACCATGGTGCCGGTCACCGCCAGGCCATAGGCGTGGGCCAGGGCCGACGAGGTCTTGAAGCTGACCAGCACGGCCAGAACCCCGATCAGGATCAGCCAGTTGATCT
This sequence comes from Caulobacter segnis, assembly GCF_029543125.1. Classification (GTDB taxonomy): domain Bacteria; phylum Pseudomonadota; class Alphaproteobacteria; order Caulobacterales; family Caulobacteraceae; genus Caulobacter; species Caulobacter segnis_D. The sequence continues at coordinate 795,387 of NZ_JARQWW010000002.1, read as the reverse complement.
GCGGCACGAAGATCTGGCCGGACTGGGTCTCCGAGGTGCGGCGCACGTCCATGCGCGGCAGCAGCCCCAGCTGGATCGCCTGCTGGGTCAGGGAGAAGGCGCCGGTGATCACCGCCTGCGAGGCGACGATGGTGGCCAGGACCGACAGGATCACCACGGGCAGACGGATGGCGTCCGGCGCCATCTCGAAGAACCAGTTGGCGTTGGGGAACACCCCGCCGGCGGCGGCCACCCGGTCGAGCGTGGCGAGGGCGAAGGCGCCCTGGCCCAGATAGTTCACCACGAGGCAGGGCAGGACGAAGAACAGCCAGGAGGCCTGGATCGGCCAGCGGCCGAAATGGCCCATATCGGCGGTCAGGGCCTCGGCGCCGGTCACGGTCAGGAACACCGCGCCCAACACCAGGAAGCCCACCAGGCCGTGCTCGGCCAGGAACAGCACCGCATAGTGCGGGCTGATCGCCATCAGCACGTCCGGATGCTCGAAGAACCGATAGGCCCCCAGGCCGAACATGGTCAGGAACCATACCGCGCAGACAGGGCCGAAGAAGCGGCCGACCTTGGCCGTGCCATGGTTCTGCACCATGAACAGGCCCACCAGGATGATGACGCTGATCAGCATCACCAACTGGGTGCTGATCTTGCCCTCCAAAGCCGGGATGGTGCCCAGGCCCTCCACCGCCGAGAGCACGGAGATGGCCGGCGTGATCACCGCGTCGCCATAGAACAGCGCCGCGCCGATGACGCCCAGGACGAAGACCGTGGTGGTCCGCTTGCCGATGGCGCGCTGGGCCAGGGCCATGAGCGACAGCACCCCGCCCTCGCCCTTGTTGTCGGCGCGCATGACGAAGAAGACGTACTTGATCGTCACCACGAGGATGAGAGCCCACAGGGCCAGGGACACGACGCCCAGAATCTCGCCGCGGGTCACACCGTCGGCGGCGGCCGTGTGCAGGGCTTCGCGGAAGGCGTAGAGCGGGCTGGTGCCGATGTCGCCGAAGACGACGCCGACCGAGCCGAGAGCGAGCGCCAGGAAGGCCCGGCCCTTGGGGCCGTGGCTGTCGTGACCGTTATTGCGCGGGGAGGCGGCCGAGGTCGCCGAAGCGGCGGAATCCGCGGAACCGCCAGAGGCTTGATCAGCCATTCAATCCCTCCGGGGCATGGTCCGCGAAGGCGGAGCCCCATTGATCGAGCGGCGCGCGATACACCCATTCCGCGCCCCATTCAATGACAGCAAGGTCTGATTCACGTAACTAGCCATTGAACACGCGCCAGACTGACCTACGTTCCACGATAAGATGTCAGACAGCCAAAAATTCCCAGTGGCGGCCCACGCCTTGGCCTATCTGGCCCACAAGGGGGCGTTTTCGGCTGATAAGGCCGTCGCCAGCGCCATGCTGGCGGCCTCCATGCCGACCAATCCCGTGGTCGTGCGCCGCGTGACTGCGATGCTTGGCCGCGCCGGCCTGGTCGGGGCCCGCGCCGGGGCCAGCGGCGGCGCCTGGCTGCTGAAAGCCCCCGAGGACATCCGTCTGGACGAAGTGCTGAAGGCCGTCGGCGGCTGCACCCACCTGGGCACCCCCCCGCCCGGCGCCAAGGGCTGCCCCATCGGCGAGAAGATCCCCGACGCCGTGCGGGGCGTGCTGGCGGCGGCGGATGCAGCGGCCCGTGATCGTCTGTCGCAGATCACCGTGGCCGACCTGCTGGCCGAAGCCGAGTCGCCGCGCGCTGTTGCCTAGCTTGGCGGAGCGCGCCAATCTCGCCGCGTTCCTGACGAGGTGACCTTTCCATGGCCCGCCGCCTCGCGCTGATCACCGGCGCCTCCGCCGGCATCGGCGCCGCTTTCGCCCGCATCTACGCCGCCCACGGCTATGACGTCGCCCTAACCGCCCGCCGCGCCGACCGGCTGGAGCAGCTGGCGAGCGAAATCTCCCTGCGCTTCGGGGTCGAGGCCCTGACCGTGCCCGCCGATCTGGCCGCCCCCGGCGGGGTCGAGGCCATGCTGGCCGGGGTCGAGGAGCAGGGCCGCGTGGTCGACGCCCTGATCAACAACGCCGGCTACGGCCTGCCCGGCGCCTATTCCCACACAACCTGGACCGATCAGGCCGCTTTCCTGCAGTTGATGGTCACCGCCGTGTGCGAGACCACGCACCGCGTCCTGCCGGGCATGGTGGAGCGGCGGTTCGGCCGCATCGTCAATGTCGCCTCCGTCGCCGGCATGGTGCCGGGCGCGGCGGGACACACCCTCTACGCCGCCTCCAAGAGCTTCCTGGTCAAATTCTCCCAGAGCCTGCACCTGGAGAACCTGTCCACGGGCGTCCATGTGAGCGCCCTGGCGCCCGGCTTCACCTTCACCGAGTTCCACGACGTCAACGGCACCCGCGAGCAGACCCAGGGCTCCACCCCGCCCTGGATGTGGCTGGGCGCCGACGAGGTCGCCGCCGCCGGCTACGAGGCGGCCGAGGCCAACCGTCCCGTCTGCGTCACCGGCGCCCCCAACAAGGCCATCGTCGCCCTGGCCAAGATCCTGCCCGACGACTGGGCCCTGGCCCTGATCGCCAGCCAGCAGAACCGCTTCCGCAAGGTGTGAGCGTGAGCCGGCCGCTCAGCCTCATCATGCTGGCCGCCGCTGGTGTTCTTTTGAATGGATGCGCCCACAAGCCCGCATCGAAGGGTTTGCTGCCCGTCGATCTGATCGGCGACGACTGGATCGGATCAATCCGGGGACGCACCTTGGTGATCGACGGCGCCCGCGAATCCTTGAGGGTGAGCCCTGCCGAACATGTGGTCGATGGGCCGATATTGCTGCTGGTCAATTCGCCGACCGACGAGGGTCGATATGTTTCGACATCCACCCGCACGCAACGCTGCGAGGTGCGCGGACGCGTCTTTCCACTGACGTTCAGCCTGTGCCTGAAGACGAAGGGAGACCAGGAGTGCCTCTATCGTCTGCAAGGCTGCGCCGAGCCCGCCCGCAGCTGATCGTCAGTTTCCGTCAGCGTATGGGCTCGCCGCCTCGTAGCGGATGATGCCTCGCGTGGCGTCGGCGGCGCCGATGATGATGAACTGCACCGCCATGGCGCAGAGGATCAGACCCAGCACCCGCACCACGATGGTCAGACCGATGCGGCCCAGCAGGCGCGTGATCAGCGGCGTCGCCCAGAAGGCCATGACCACCGTGAACGACACCCCGGCGATGGCCAGCACCCCGGCGAGGGCCCCCGCCAGGCCGGCGGCCTTTGCCTCCGAGGCATAGATCACTACGGTCGAGATGGCCCCCGGCCCGATGAGCAACGGCATGGCGAAGGGCACGATCAGCCGCTCGAACCGCTTGCGGGCATAGGCGCGGGCGGTGGGGATCTGCTCTCCGGCGTCGGCGGCGTCGGCGAAGCTGGCGGTGAAGTCGTCGCGGGCCATGTCCAGGCCCAGCAGGAACAGGATGATCCCGCCGGCGATGCGGAAGGCCGGCAGGGAGATGCCGAAGAACTGCAGCAGCGACAGGCCCGAGAAGAAGAAGAAGGTCAGGAAGCCCAGGACGAACAGGCCGATATAGACGGCCACCATCCGCCGGCCCCAGATGCTGGCGCCCACCGTGGCGGCGGCGAACAGCGGCACATTGCCGATCGGGTCGATCAGGGCGAAGAGCGCCACGAAGAAGTTGACGGCGAGGTCGCTGTGGATCATCTGGCGTCTTCAGCCTCAACTTGCCCCGCGCCCGCCGCGAGTCGCCTCATCCTAGGCGATCTGACGGTCCCCGCGCCATGCCCGGAGCCTGCCCGCCATGACCGCCGACGCCCGCCTGATCGTCCCCCTCGACCTGCCCTCCACCGATGAGGCCCGGGCCATGGTGGAGCGCCTGGGCGACGCCGTGTCCTTCTACAAGGTGGGGCTGGAGCTGCTGGCCAGCGACGGCATGGCCCTGGCGGCGGAGCTGAAGGGCCAGGGCAAGCAGGTGTTTCTGGACTGGAAGCTGCACGACATCGGCGAGACCGTCCGTCGCTCCACCGCGGTTCTGGCCGGCGCGGGCTGTGATCTGCTTACGGTCCATGCCACGCCGCAGGTGATGAAGGCCGCCGTGGCCGGACGCGGCGACTCCAGCCTGAAGATCCTGGCGGTCACCGTCCTGACCAGCCTGTCTGAGGCCGATCTCGTGGAGATGGGTTATCGCGAAAGCGCTCGCGACCTGGTGGCCAAGCGCATCCGTCAGGCGGTGGAGGCGGGCGTCGACGGCGTCGTGGCCAGCCCGCTCGAGGCCGCCCTGGCCCGCGAGATCGCCGGGCCGGACTTCCTGGTGGTGACCCCGGGCGTGCGCCCGGCCTGGTCGGCCAAGAACGATCAAGCCCGCGCAGCCACCCCGGCCGACGCTCTGGCTGCCGGCGCCAGCCACCTGGTCTGCGGCCGCCCGATCACGGCGGCGAGCGATCCGCGCGAAGCCGCGCTCAGGGTCGTTGCCGAAATGGCGCACTAACCGGCCAACGTCTGAGGCCGGCCGGCGCGGCCGGACCGCACCCTTGCACCCACCTGCCGCCACTGTTAATGCGAGCCATTCGCAATATCAGGGCTGGCGCTAGGGCGCGCCCCCTTCTACCGGGGATATGGAAATATGCGGTTCAAGCTGAGCTTGATGGCCGGCGTGGCGCTTGTCGGCGTTCACAGCGCCGCCCGGGCGCAAGACACCACCGTCGAAGAGGTCGTGATCACCGGCCGCTACACCGTGGACGAACAGATCGACACCGCCACCGGTCTCGGCCTGTCGGTCCGCGAGACGCCGCAGTCGGTGACGGTCATCACCCAGCAGCGCATCAAGGACCAGAACCTCACCACGATCGCGGACGTGATCCGCAACACCGCCGGCGTCTCGATGGTCGAGGTCGATGACGTGCGCAACGTGTTCAACGCGCGCGGCTTCGAGATCAAGAACTACCAGATCGACGGCGTGCCGCTGTCCTGGAGCCTCGCCGGCGACTCCGGCGAGACCGTCGCCGACGTGTCCATCTATGAGCGCGTCGAAATCGTCCGCGGGGCCACGGGCCTGCTGACCGGCGCGGGCGACCCATCCGCCTCCATCAACCTCGTGCGCAAGCACGCCGACGCCCGCGAATTCCAGGGCTCCATCTCCGCCGCCACCGGCAGCTGGGACAAGCGCCTGATCGAGGCGGACATCTCCGGCGCCCTGAACGACGGCGCGATCCGCGGCCGACTGGTCGCCAAGTACGAGAAGCGCGACACCTATTTCGATCGTCAGAGCACAGAGAAGAGCGTGCTCTACGGCGTGGTCGAGGCCGACCTGACCGAGTCGACCCTGCTGCGGGCTGGCGTCAGCTGGCAGGACACCGCGCCGAACGCCGCCTTCTGGGGCGCGCTGCCCACCTTCTATACGGATGGCGGCTTCACCAACCTGCCGGTCTCGACGAACACGGCGGCGAACTGGTCCTACTGGGACACCACCGCCACCAACTACTTCGCCAACCTGGCGCACACCTTCTCGAACGACTGGAAAATCTCGTTCAACTACAATCACATGATCAATGAGCAGGACTCCCAGCTGCTTTATCTCATGGGGACCATCGACCGCGCCACGGGCGTCGGCCTCGCCACCTGGCCCTACAAGAGCAAGGGCGAGACCACCCAGGACAGCTTCGACGTGCAGCTGCACGGCGGCTATTCGCTGTTCGGCCGCGAGCACGACTTCACCCTCGGCGCGCTGTACAGCAAGCAGGACTCGGACGTGGTGTACTACGTCGCCGGCGGCCCCAACGCCTTCGCTCCGGCGACCAGCATCTACACCTGGGACGGCAATTTCCCGAAGCCGGACTTCGCCGCGGCCCCGACCCAGTACACCGACAACAAGACCGAGCAGTCGGGCGTCTTCGCGTCCACGCGCCTGAACATCACCGACTCCCTGAAGCTGATCGGCGGCGCGCGCCTGTCCTCGTGGGAGCGTCGCGGCATCAACGGCGGCGCGGCCGACAACTACGAATCCAAAGACGTCGTCATTCCCTATATCGGCGCGCTCTACGACCTGACCGAACAGCACCGCCTGTACGGCAGCTATACGGAGATCTTCCAGCCGCAGAACGTGCGCGACGTCAGCGGCTCGACGCTCGATCCGATCACCGGCAAGGCCTACGAGCTGGGGATGAAGAGCTCCTACCTCAACGACGCCCTGCAGTCGTCGGTGGCGGTCTTCCTGATCCAGCAAGACGGCGTCGGCCAGCCGACGGGCGCCATGGTGCCCGGGTCAACCCCGCCGGAGCAGGCCTACGCCCCGGCCAAGGGCGCGGAGAGCAAGGGCTTCGAGCTCGAACTGCTCGGACGCGTGAACGCCAATTGGGACGTCAGCGCCAGCTACGCCCAGTTCGAAGTCGAGGACGCCAATGGCGCCAAGGTCAACACCGATCAGCCGCGCAAGAGCTTCTCGCTGTTCACCACCTACCGCCTCGACGGGATCGTGGACGGCCTGAGCGTGGGCGGCGGCGTCAACTGGCGCGACACCATCTACTCGCCGGCCGTCAATCCGGTGACCTCCGCGCCGACGCGGATCGAGCAGAAGTCGTTCGCCCTGGTGAACCTGATGGCCCGTTACAACGTGACGGAAAGCACCACGGTGCAGGTCAATATCGACAACCTGTTCGACGAGAAATACTACAGCCAGATCAGCTACTTCAGCCAATATCGCTATGGCGCGCCGCGTAACTTCACGGTTTCGCTGACGCAGAAGTTCTAATCGGGCGCCGCGAGTCATGCTGCAGGCATTGGGGATCCTGGTTCAGGCAGCGGGGCTCGCGGCCCTTCTCATGCATTGGCGCGCCAAGAGCGGGCTTGGCGGCGGCGTCCTCGCCGGCGCCTGGGCGCTGGTGATCCTCGGTGCGGCGCCGTGGTTGCTCACGGTGTCGCCCGAAAAGGCCCTGGCGCTCGGAAGCCTGGCGCCGATGATGTTCGGCCTCGCCCTGCTGGCGCCGGACGCCCTGCCCCGGATCAACTCGGGAAAGGTCAAGCGCGATCGGACCGCACGCGAGCCCGCCGATGACGCCGACATGGCCGCGGCCGGTCGCGTCAGCCGCAACACGGCGCGCTGGTTCTCAGCTCTCGTGGCCGCCCCGGCCCTGACCCTCGCCGCCTCCGCGGCCTGGCTGGCCTATGTCCCGCTCGGCCCCATCGACAGCCTGGTGTCCTGCGCCTTTCTGATGGCGGCCGTGCTGACCGGCGCGCTGCTGTGGCTGCTGTCCGTGACCCGGATCTGGCGCCATGTGCTGTTCGCCTGCGCGGCGGCGCTGGTCCTGGCCGCCCTCGCCTGGGCCGGAGTGAAATAATGACCGATACGGTGAAGGCCGCGGCCAAGGCCAAGCGGACCATCTGGCCGCGCGTCCCCTCGGGGTTCGTCAAAGGTCAGCTCCTGGCCCACAAGCTGCTGGGCCTGGTGCTCGCCGCCGTGATGTACCTGGTCTGCATCACCGGGACCGTGGCGGTCTTCTATGGCGAGTTTCAGCGCTGGGAGCAGCCGGCCGCGCCGGAAATGGCCTACGCCTCGCCGGAAGCCATCGGCCGCGCCGTGGCTAATACGCGCGAACACATCGCCCGCACCGGCGCCAAGCCGACCGACGTCTACATCATCACGCCCAGCGTGGAGATGCCGCGCATCATCGCCGACTACGAGACCGACGCCCTGGCCTTCGACGCTAAGGGAGAGCCCGCCGGGTCGGGCGAGCACAACCTGACCCACTTCCTCGTGGAGATGCACTACGAGCTCAATCTGCCGGGCACGATCGGCTTCGTGATGATCGGCGTGCTGGGCGTTTTGCTCGTGGCCTTGATCGTCGGCGGCGCCCTGGCCCTGCCGCGCATGTTCCGCGACGCCTTCACCCTGCGGATCGACGGCGGACGGCGCATGTCCCGCGTCGACATCCACAACCGCATCGCGGTGTGGGGCCTGCCCTTCCACTTCATCGTCGCCTTGTCCGGCGCGATCATGGGCCTGGCCCTGCTGGTCATCGCGCTCGCCGCGCCGATCCAGTTCCAGGGCGACAGCCTCAAGGCCATGGCCTCGATGTTCGGCGATCCGGGCAAGGTCGCCGCCGAGGCCCGCAAGGCCGGCCCTCCGCCCGCCATGGCGACGCCGGAGCCCCGCATCGTCACCGCCCTGCAGACCCTGGCGCGCGAACGGCCGGACAATCCGCCGATCTATATCGGCATCAGCCAGTTCGGCACGCCGAACGAGCTGCTGACCATCGGCGCGAAGCACGGCGACCGCCTGATCTACACCGAAGGCTACCGCTTCAATTCCGCCGGCGGCCTGATGGGCAAGGACGGCTATTCCGACGGCGAGGTCGGACGCCAGGTCTATGTCTCGATGTTCCGGGTGCATGCCGGCGCCTTCGGCGGCATGGGCGTGAAGCTTGTCTATGTGGTTCTGGGCCTGGGCCTCAGCCTGCTCTGCACCACCGGTGTCGACATCTGGCTGGCGAAATCGGCCGCCAAGGGCCGCGACTATCCGCGCGTGCAATCGGCCTGGACCACCTTCGTGTGGATGACCCCCGCCCTGGTGGCGGTCAGCTGCGCCCTGGCGATTCTGGCGAGTGTTCCGCCGGCGCCGTTCTTCTGGATCAGCCTGCCGCTGGTGACCCTGGCCGGCATCTGGGTGGAACAGCGGCGGCTGCATTGGCTGGCGCCCCTGGCCGCCGGCGTTCTGGTTCTGGGCTTGCCGCTGACTCACCTCGCCCGACATGGAGAGGCGGCCTTGTCGCCCGCGGCCTTCGGCGTGAACCTCGGCCTCATCCTGACGGCTGTGGCGATCATCGGCCTGGCCGTCCGCAACTGGCGCAAGGCCGGGCGCTGACCTCCGGCCCGCCTAGGCTGCGGCGGTCCTAGAAATCGACCGCGATTCCCTTTCGCTCCCAGTCGCCAAAGCGGGTGGGCTCGGGCCCGGCCGGGCCGCCCTGCTCGGCGACGCGGGTCTGCTCGGCCTCGGCGGCGCGGCGCGCGGCCGCTTCTTCCAGGGCCCGGCGGGCGGCGGGGCTCAGGACCTTGCCGGGGGCGGCGCCGATGTGGCCGTCATCTGTCTCGCTCATGGGAAGCTCGCTCATTTCGCACACTGATAAATTGCATTGTTCGCCCAACGCTGGCATGAGAGCGCCGACTTCTGGGGGGAGTTTACCATGTCTCGGCTCTCGATGGCCTTCTTCACCGCCGGCGCCCTTTGCGGCCTGATCGGCATGGGCTGGGGCGTCTATATGGGCGCCAGCCATGACCACACGACCTTTCCGGCCCACGCCCACCTGAACCTGCTCGGCTGGGTGAGCCTTTTCCTTATGGGCGGCTTCTACGCCTTTCTCGGCGATCGCGCGCCGGCCAAGCTCGGTTGGACCAATTTCGTCCTGTCCGCCGTCGGCGCGATCACCATGGCGCCGACCCTGGCCCTGCTGCTCAAGGGGAATCCCGGCATGGAGCCGGCCGTGGGCGTCACCTCACTGATCGCCTTCGCCGGCATGATCACTTTCGTCGTCGCGGTGCTCGGCGCCTGGCGCAGGACGGTCTAAAGTCCTTGCCTCGGGCCGCGCCTTGGGGCACGGCCCGCGGGTGACCTCTGAAAACTCTCATGAACTGGCTCCTCGCGCCGCCGCCTGCGACCTGATCGAGGCGGCCCTGGCGCGACGCGCGGGCCTAGACGAAGCCCAGACCACGGGCGCCTTCACCCGGCTGGAAGGGCGCGACCGCGCCTTCGCCCGCGCCCTGGCCCTGGCCACCTTGCGCCATCTGGGCGTGGTGGACCGCATCCTGGCCCCCAAGCTGCAGCGCGAGCCGCCGGCGCGGATCCGCACCCTGCTGCGCCTGGGCGCGACGCAAGCCTTCTTCCTGGACGTGCCGGAATTCGCGGCGGTGACCACCACGGTGGACCTCGCCGACGCCCGCAAGGAGACCAAGGCTTTCAAGGGTCTGGTCAATGCCGTGCTGCGCGGCCTGCTGCGCGACGGCAAGCCGGAGCTGGACCCGGCCGCCCTCGCGCCCGACTGGCTCTACGCCCGCTGGCGTTCGGCCTTCGGCGACGAGGCGGCGGCCGCCGTCGCCGGCCTTATCCCCGCCGAGCCCTCTACTGACCTTTCCGTGCGCGATCCGGACGACATCGCCGCCCTGGCCGAGGCCCTGCCCGCCGAACACCTTCCCGGCGGGACCCTGCGCACCGCCCTGCGCGGCGACGTGGCGAGCTGGCCCGCCTTCGAGGACGGCCGCTGGTGGGTGCAGGACGCCGCCGCCGCCATCCCGACCCGCTTGCTTAACGTGCAGAAGGGCGAGACCGCCCTGGACCTGTGCGCCGCGCCGGGCGGCAAGACCATGCAGATGGCCGCCGCCGGAGCGAAGGTGGTCGCTGTCGACCGCTCGGCGGCCCGCCTGAAGCGCGTCACCGAAAACCTCGCCCGCATCGGTTCGGGGGCGGAGATCATCGCCGCCGACGCCGCCGTCTGGCAGGACGACCGCACCTTCGACGCGGTTCTGCTGGACGCGCCCTGCTCGGCCACCGGCACCTTCCGTCGTCATCCGGACGTACTGTGGGCCGCTCGGTCCACCGACATCGCCAGCCTGGCCGCCGTGCAGTCGCGCCTGCTGGATGCCGCCGCCGCCAAGACCAAGCCGGGCGGCCGTCTGGTCTATTGCGTCTGCTCCCTGGAGCCGGAGGAGGGCGAGGCCCAGATCCGCGCCTTCCTGGCCCGCCGCACGGATTTTCAGCTCGTTCCGGTGGAGCCGGGCGAAGGCGGCGCGCCCGCCGCGAGCGTCACGGCCGAAGGCATGCTGCGCATTTTGCCGCACCACATCCCCGGCGGCGCGGACGGCTTCTTCGCCGCACGGCTGGTGAAGGCCCCTTAAGCTTGTAGCGGCCTGCGACGAAGGCTAAGCCTCACCCATGTCCGGCAAGACTCCGCTCATCGCCCCGTCGATCCTCGCCTCCGACTTCTCCAAGCTCGGAGAGGAAGTGCGCGCCATCACCGCCGCCGGGGCCGACTGGGTCCACATCGACGTGATGGACGGCCATTTCGTGCCCAACATCACCATCGGCCCGGACGTCGTGAAGGCCCTGCGCCCGCACAGCGCCCTGCCCTTCGACGTCCACCTGATGATCGCGCCGGTCGATGCGTACATCGAGGCGTTCGTGGCGGCGGGCGCCGACTATGTGAGCATCCACCCGGAAGCTGGCCCGCACCTGAACCGCACCCTTCAGCTGATCCGTCAGCTCGGCGCCAAGGCGGGCGTGGTGTTCAACCCCTCGACCCCGGTGGAGACCATCGAGTGGATGATGGAGGATATCGACCTGCTGCTGGTCATGTCGGTGAACCCGGGCTTCGGCGGCCAAAGCTTCATCACCTCGCAGCTGAAGAAGGTCGAGCGCCTGCGCGCCATGATCGACGCCAGCGGCCGCGACATCCAGCTTGAGGTCGATGGCGGCGTAAATCCGGTCACGGCCCGTGACTGCGTCAACGCCGGGGCCACGGCCCTGGTCGCCGGCAGCGCCGTGTTCAAGGGCGGTCCCGACGCCTATGCGGACAACATCCGCGCCCTTAAGGGCGGCTGATCGACGGCATGGACGACCGGGCGCCCCTGACACGCGTGGTTCCCGACTTCGTCGCCCGCCTGGGCGGCGGACCCTTCTCCACCTTCTCCGACGGCCTGCGCCGTCAGCTGGAGCTGGAGTGGTTCGGCTCGCCGCTTCATCTGCTGACCCTGGGCGGCAGGAAGCCGGAAGGGCTGCTGGCCCACCCGCGCGATCCCCGGCCGGTCAATCCCGAGCGCGGCCGCCAGATTCTGAGCGGGGCCTTCCTGTTTGGCGGCACCGCCCTGCACCTTGGCCCTCAAGGCGACCCCTGGAACAAGGCCAGCCCGTCGCGCCGCTTCGCCGTGATCCTGCACCGCTTCGCCTGGATGGCCGACCTGCTGGCCACCGGGGATGCGGGCGCGCGCCAGGGACTGCGGCTCTATCTCGACTGGCGGCGGGTGTTCGGTCGCTGGAACAGCTTTTCCTGGAGCGCCGAGGTGCTCGACCGCCGGGTCCTGAACCTGGCCTGCGCCGCCCGCGCCCTGAACGCCGTCGCCTCCGACGCCGAAGGGGCGCAGCTGGCCCAGGACCTGGCCCGCCAGGCCCGCCACCTGCTGCAAATCACCCACGACCGGGGCCGCGCCGCCGAGCGCCTGGCCGCGGCCGCCACCGCCGGCTGCGTGCTGTCGGGCCAGGCCGGCGATCAGATCTGCGAACGTGCGCTGGTCCGGTTGGAGCGCCTTCTGCCGCAGATCGTCCTGGCCGACGGCGGCCACGCCACCCGCTCGCCCGAGGCGGGTCTCGAGCTGCTGTTCGACCTGCTGACCCTGGACGACGCCCTGGTTCAGCGCGGCCGCGCCGCACCCGAGGCCCTGTCCCGCGCCATCGACCGCCTGACCGGCGCGGCCCGCTTCTTCACCCTGGCGGATGGGGCATTGGCCTGCTTCCAGGGCGGCGAAGCCGTGGGCAAGGCGCGGATCACCGCCGCCCTGGCCCATGACGACGGGGAGACCCGCCCCCCGGAGCAGGCCCTGAACGCCGGCTATCAGAAGCTGACCGGCAAGAGCCTTCAGGTCGCCGTGGACGCCGGCGCCCCGGCGCGGGGTGATCTCAGCCACGCCGCCTGCGGCCAGCCCCTGGCCATCGAGATCGTCTGCGGCAAGGACCGCCTGATCACCAACGCCGGCTGGAGCCCCGACGCGGCCGCGCCGCAGGCCTTCCGCCTGACCGACGCGGCCTCGACCATCGCGGTGGGCGACATCTCGGCGGGCGAGCCCCTGCGCGGCTGGCTGGCCAACCTGCTGGGTCCGCGCCTGCGCGGCGGCGCGCGGCGGGTGGAGGTGCGGCGGCATGAGACCGAGGCCGGCCTGTGGCTGGACCTGTCGCACGACGGCTGGGTCCGCCGCTTCGGCCTGACACACGAGCGCCGCCTCTATGTGGACCTGACCACCGACGAACTGCGCGGCGAGGACCGCCTGGGCCCGATCCAGGCGCCCAAGGGCGACGGCCCGCGCCGCTACGCCCCCTTCGCCGTGCGCTTCCACCTGCACCCCGACGCCCGCGCCAGCGTCGCCCGCGACCACAAGAGCGTGCTGATCAAGGGCGCCTCCAACATCGGCTGGTGGCTGCGCAACGACGCGGTGGACGTGGCGGTGGAGCCGTCGGTCCACTTCGAGAACGGCGTCGCCCGCCGCTCCACCCAGATCGTCCTGCGCAGCCAGGCCCGCCTGGACAAGGGCGCCCGCATCCGCTGGAAACTGGCCCGCGCGGAGACGTGACCGCGCGGCGTTGACTCCCCCGCGCCCTCGCCTATTTTCCGCGCCGCCTGCGTGACTGGCGCTGATGGTGGATGACCACCGGGGAGCGCGGGCTTGATATGCCGCGCGCCTGGGCTCCTTACTTCGTTCAAACCGAACCCCGGAGTCCGCCGTGCCCGCCGCCCCCGACTATCCTTCCGCCCCTGATCTCGTCGCGCCGAAGCGCGCGCTTCTGTCGGTCTCCGACAAGACCGGCCTGGTCGAGGCGGCCAAGGTCCTGCACGAGGCGGGGGTGGAGTTGGTCTCCACCGGCGGCACCAAGGCGGCGATCGCGGCGGCCGGTCTGCCGGTGAGGGATGTCTCGGACCTGACCGGCTTCCCGGAAATGATGGACGGCCGGGTGAAGACCCTGCACCCCATCGTCCACGGCGGCCTGCTGGGCGTGCGCGACGCGGCCGATCACGCCAAGGCCATGGCCGACCACGGCATCGGCGCCATCGATATCCTGTACGTGAACCTCTATCCGTTCGAGGCCACGGTGGCGAAGGGCGGCAGCTATGCCGAGTGCGTCGAAAACATCGACATCGGCGGCCCGGCCATGATCCGCTCGGCGGCCAAGAACCACGGCTATGTCGCCGTCTGTACGGAACCGTCCGACCTGGCCGAAGTGCTGGAGGCCCTGAAGTCGGGCGGCACGACCCTGGCCCTGCGCCAGACCCTGGCGGCCCGCGCCTATGCCCGCACGGCGGCCTATGACGCGGCGATCAGCGGCTGGTTCGCCGGCCAGTTGGGCCAGGACTTCCCGGCCCGCAAGTCCATCGACGGCAATCTGGCCCAGACCATGCGCTATGGCGAGAACCCGCACCAGAAGGCGGCCTTCTACACCTTCCCCAACCCGCGCATCGGCGTGGCTACCGCCACCCAGCTGCAGGGCAAGGAGCTGAGCTACAACAACATCAACGACACCGACGCCGCCTTCGAGCTGATCGCCGAGTTCGATCCTGCCGAAGCCCCGGCCGTGGCGATCATCAAGCACGCCAACCCGTGCGGCGTCGCCACCGGAGCCAGCCTGCGCGAAGCCTATGAACGCGCCCTGGCCTGCGACCCGACTTCGGCCTTCGGCGGCATCGTCGCCGTCAACCGCCGCCTGGATCGGGCCGCCGCCGAGGCCATGGTCGAGATCTTCACGGAGGTGGTGATCGCGCCGGAAGCCGACGAGGACGCCGTGGCGGTGTTCGCGGCCAAGAAGAACCTGCGCCTGCTGGTCACCGGCGGCTTGCCGGACCCCCTGGCCCCCGGCGAGACCTTCAAGTCGGTCTCCGGCGGGTTCCTGGTGCAGTCGCGCGACGACGCCCGCATCAAGGCCTCGGACCTGAAGATCGTCACCAAGCGCCAGCCCACCGAAACCGAAGTGCGCGACATGCTGTTCGCTTTCACCATCGGCAAGCACGTGAAGTCCAACGCCATCGTCTACGCCCGAGGCGGCCAGACCCTGGGCGTCGGCGCCGGCCAGATGAACCGTAAGGACTCGGCTCGCATCGCGGCCCTGCGCGCCGCCGACTTCGGCCTCGACCTGAGCGGCTGCGCGTGCGCCTCGGAAGCCTTCTTCCCCTTCGCCGACGGCCTGATCCAGGCGGCGGAGGCCGGGGCCACGGCGATCATCCAGCCCGGCGGCTCCATGCGCGACGCCGAGGTGATCGAGGCCGCCGACAAGGCCGGCCTGACCATGGCCTTCACCGGCGTGCGGGTCTTCCGCCATTAGGAGCCAGGCGCTCACCGTCGCCGGCTGGGCCGACCAGCTGGCGGCCAGCATCAAGGTGAGCCGGCCCGAAGGGGCCGGCCCCTTCCCCGTCGTGCTGCTGATGCACGGCTGCGGCGGCCTGCAGCCGTTCATGCGGTCCTATGAGACCGCGGCGGTGGAAGCCGGCTTCGCGGCGGTGACCATCGACTCCTTCACCCCGCGCGGCCTGTCGCGGGTCACGGCCCATCTGGTCGTCTGCACGGGCCTGGGCGTCCACGGCCAGCGGCGGGCGGCCGACATCTTCGCCATGCTGCACTGGCTGAAGGGCCAGGACTGGGCCGACGCCGATCACGTGGCGGTGGCCGGCTGGAGCCACGGGGGCTGGACCGTCCTCGACGCCCTGGCCCTGTCGCCGACCACGGCCCGGGCCACGGGCCTGGTCGATGTGGATCTAGCCGCGCTCGACCGCGTGAAGACGGCGGTGATGGTCTATCCCTATGCCGGCCCGTTCAGCACCGCCCTGCGTCGCGGCTGGAGCGGGCGCATGCCCCGCGTCGCGGCCGTGCTGGGCGGCAAGGATCAGGTGGTGGGCTTTAAGCCCGCCGAGAAGGTGCTGGCCCGATTGATGGCTGACGGGATCGGGGTCGACACCTTGAAGTTCGACGACGCCACCCACGCCTTCGACGATGACCGGGCCAGCGATCCGCGTACGCGGCATCGGCCCGACTACGCGCAGCAGACCCGCTCCTTCTTCGCTCAGGCGCTGCGCGCCGCCCTCTGAAAAGAAAAAGGCCTGGCCCTGTGAGGAGCCAGGCCTTCGTCTCGTCTGGAGCTCGGACGATCAGGCCGCGGACACCACCTCGCGCAGGGCGCCGTTGGCGATGGTCAGCTTGGCGAAGCTCCAGTCGCCGCCCGCCGCCTCGATCTCGTCCACCGCCTTCTTGGCGGCGCGGACGGGATCGGCGCGCAGTGCCGACCAGGACGACACCGCCGCCTTGGCCGCATCCAGGCTGTCGCCGGCCTGGGCGTTGGCGGAGAACTTCATCACCGCCTCGCTCAGGGCCGCCTGTTCGGACAGCAGGTCCTCGATCAGGCGGCGGACCGCCATGCGTTCGAAGGCGTCGCCGGCCGGCAGGCCGCCCGCGGCCGCCCGCAGACGGTCGAAGGCGAAGGCCGAGCCCACGCGGTGATAGAGACGGCCCGCCTGCTGCGGGGTCCAGCCCTGCCTCCAGGCCAGGTCCGCCACGTCGCTGACGCTGGTCAGGGTGCGCAGGGCCGCGATCTCCTGGGCCAGCGCCTCCGTGGCGCCGAGAGCGACGAAGCCCTTGGCGCGCTTGGCCAGGCTCTTCTGATCCAGCTGGGACAGCAGGGCCGAGCCTTCGGCGCGCAGGGCGTCGGCGGCCGGGCGGTAGAGGTCGATCAGCCCCTGCACTGTGACGTCGCCGCGCGTGGCGCGACGGGCCAGCCAGAAGGTCTGGCGGCGCAGAACCAGCGAGACTTCCGAGAACAGGGCCGTCTGGGCCGCCGCCGGAATCTTCAGGTCCTGGGCGGCGATGGCGTCCCAGGCCTCGTCCAGGCGGAAGATGCGGCGCGCCGCCTCGAAGGCCAGGACCATGGCGCGGGTGTCGCAGCCGGCCGCGCCGCGCAGGCGGTACGGGAAGGTCGGACCGCACAGGTTTACGATCTCGTTGGACAGGACCGTGGAGATGATCTCGCGCCGCAGGCGGTGACGCTTCATCTCGTCGCCGTACTTGCCCAGCGCCTTGGGGAAGTAGGCTTCCAGCGTGCTTTCGAAGAAGGCGTCGTCGGGACCCGTGGAGGCCACCATCTCGTCGAACAGGTCGATCTTCGAATAGGCCAGCAAAACCGCCAGCTCGGGCCGGGTCAGCCCCTTGCCGGTCTGGCCGCGTTCGATCAGGGCCGTGGCGTCGGGCAGGCCCTCGACCTTGCGGTCCAGGCGGCCCCGGTTCTCCAGGTCGGCCATGAAGCGCTGATAGGCGTCCAGGTCCGCCGCCCCGCCTTGCTGGGCGAGGGTGAGTGCCAGGGTCTGGTCGTAATTGTGCACCAGCACATGCTCGGCGACTTCGTCGGTCATCGAGGCCAGAAGAGTGTTGCGGTCGGGACGCGACAGCTTGCCCCCGCGCTCCACCATGCCGGTGAGGATCTTGATGTTCACCTCGTGGTCGGAGCTGTCGACCCCGGCCGAGTTGTCGATGGCGTCGGTGTTCAGACGGCCGCCGTTGCGGGCGAACTCGATGCGGCCAGCCTGGGTCAGGCCCAGATTGGCGCCCTCGCCGACCACCTTGACCCGCAGGTCGGCGCCGTTGACGCGCACGGCGTCATTGGCCTTGTCGCCAGCCTCCGCGTTGGTCTCGCCCTTGGCCTTCACATAGGTGCCGATGCCGCCGAGATAGAGCAGCTCGGCGCGGCTCTTGAGGATGGCGGTCATCAGATCGGCCGGAGAGACCTCATCGGCCTTCAGGTCGAGCACGGCCTGGACTTCCGGCGACAGCGGGATGGTCTTCAAGGACCGGGCGAAGACGCCGCCGCCCTTGGAGATCTTGCTGCGGTCATAGTCATCCCAGGACGATCGCGGCAGCTTGAACATCCGGTCCCGCTCGGCCCAAGACGTGGCCGGATCCGGATCGGGGTCCAGGAAGATGTGGCGATGGTCGAAGGCGGCCAGCAGCTTCGTCGCCTTGGACAGCAGCATGCCGTTGCCGAACACGTCGCCGCTCATGTCACCGACGCCCAC
Source organism: Caulobacter segnis (assembly GCF_029543125.1). GTDB lineage: Bacteria > Pseudomonadota > Alphaproteobacteria > Caulobacterales > Caulobacteraceae > Caulobacter > Caulobacter segnis_D. The sequence goes on along the minus strand of NZ_JARQWW010000002.1, from coordinate 777,613 downwards.
CACGGTGAAGGGCTCGCTCTGGATGTCCTTGCCCAGCTCGCGGAAGTGGCGCTTCACAGCCTCCCACGCGCCGCGTGCGGTGATGCCCATGACCTTGTGGTCGTAGCCCACCGAACCGCCCGAGGCGAAGGCGTCGCCCAGCCAGAAGCCGTAGTCGTCGGCCAGGCCGTTGGCGATGTCCGAGAAGGTCGCCGTGCCCTTGTCGGCGGCCACCACCAGATAGGGATCGTCCCCGTCATGGGCGATGACGCCGGCCGGGCGGATGACCTCGCCGTCAGCGCCGAGATTGTCGGTGATGTCGAGCAGGCCCGACAGGAAGGTCTTGTAGGCGACGATGGCCGCGGCGCGGGTCTCGTCCGGGGCGCCGCCGCGCGGCAGGGCCTTGGGATAGAAACCGCCCTTGGAGCCCACCGGCACGATCACCGCGTTCTTCACCTGCTGCGCCTTCACCAGGCCCAGCACCTCGGTGCGGAAATCGTCGCGGCGGTCGGACCAGCGCAGGCCGCCGCGCGCCACCGGGCCGAAGCGCAGGTGGACGCCTTCCACATGGGGAGCCCAGACGAAGATCTCGCGATAGGGCTTGGGCGCCGGCAGGTCGTCCAGCTCGCGGCTGGCGACCTTGAAGCTGATGTGCGGCTTCGGCGCGCCGTCGGCGTCCTGCTGGTAGAAGTTGGTCCGCTTCACCGCTCCGACCAGCAGGGCCAGGCGGCGCAGGACACGGTCGTGGTCCAGGCTGGCCACGGCCTGCAAGGCCTCGACCACCTGGGCCATGATCGACTGGGCCTGGGTTTCGCGGGCCTCGGCGTCCGGCGCCAGGGCCGGGTCGAACTTGGTGCGGAACAGGTCCAGGATCAGGCGGGCCACGCCGGGGTGGGCGCTCAGCGCCTCTTCCTGCACGGCCTGGCTCGGATCGAGGCCGCTCTGCTGGCGATACTTGGCCAGGGCGCGGATCAGCGCCGCCTCGCGCCAGGAGATGCCGAGCTCAAGCACCAGGCGGTTGAAGCCGTCGCTTTCCGTCTGGCCGGTCCAGACGGCGGTGAAGGCCGCCTCGAACGGGGCCTTGGCGTCGGCGAAGACCAGATGCTCGCCCTGGTCGTCCTGCAGCAGGAACTCATGCACCCAGACCGGGCGCGGCGCCCCGTCGAGACCGATCGGCGTGACCTTGTTGCCCTCCTCGATCAAGGCCTTCAGGCCCATGTGCTCGAGGATCGGCAGGACATAGGCCAGCGGGGCCGCATCGTTCGGGCGGTAGAGCTTGAAGCGCAGCTGCAGCGGCGTGTCGGTGGGCTTGCGGAAAGCGCGGATGCGCACCGGCTCGTCCGCCGCCATGTCCTCGATGACCGCCATGTCGGCCAGAGCCTCGGCGGCGTCGTTCTCGTCACGATAGCCGGGCGAGAAGGCGCTGGCGTAGCGGGCCAGGGTCTCGCCCACCGCGCCCGGAGCCACGCCGCCGGCGCGGGCGGCCGCCTCGAAGCGGTCCTCCCAGGTGCGGGCGGTCTCGGCGATCTGGGCCTCGACGGCCGACAGGTCCGGAGTCGGATGCTCGCCCGGAGCAACGCCGATGATGTAGTGGACCCGCGCCAGAGGGGCGTCGGAGAAGCTGGGGTAATAGGCCGAGACGCGGCCGCCGAAGGCGTCGGCCAGGATGGCGCCGGCCCGGGCGCGGACGCCGGAATCATAGCGGTCGCGCGGCACGAACAGCAGGATCGACACGAAGCGGTCGAAGGGGTCGCGGCGGGCGAACAGGCGCACGCGCGGACGGTCGTAAAGGTGCAGAACGCCCAGGGCGATGCCCAGCAGTTCGTCCTCGCCCATCTGGAACAGCTCGTCCCGAGGATAGGTCTCGACGATGTTGCGCAGGCGCTTGGCGTTGTGGCTGCCGGGCGCGAAGCCGGCGCGCTGGGTGACGCCGGCGATCTTGCGGCGGATCAGCGGCACCTCATGGGCGGGCGCCTCATAGCCCTCGGCGGTGAACAGGCCGACGAAGCGGATCTCGCCCGACGGCTTGCCGTCCGCGCCGTAACGCTTCACCCCCACATAATCCATGTAGGCGTGGCGATGGACGCGCGAACGCAGGTTGGACTTGGCCACCACCACCGGGTCGCCGATCTCCAGCTGACGGCGCAGCTGGGCCGACAGAATGGCCGGCTCGCTGGCGCGGCGCAGGACCATGCGGTTCTGATCGCGCAAGACGCCCAGGCTGCCCTCCGGCTGATAGAGCGGCTCCTCCGCCGCATAGCCGCCGTCGGCGGTGCGCGGATACTCGTAGGACCGGGCGCCGAGGAAGACGAAGTGGTCGTCTTCGAGCCAGGTGAGGAAGGCGACAAGCTCTTCACGCTCGGCCGCCGATTCCGGGGCCGGGGCGGCGCGGAGCTCCTCCACCGTGCGGCGCATCAGGGCGCGCATGCCGGCGAAGTCCTCAACCGCGACCTTCACGTCGTCCAAGGTGGCGTGCAGGGCGGCGACCAGCGCCTCCTCGCGGTCCTCGCCCACCGGGTCGAGATGGACTTGAATCATCGAGCGGCGGACCCCCGCCAGTTCAACGACGGGGTGGAACATGGCGCGGACCGTGAAGCCGAGATCCGCGATCTCGCCCATGATCGAATCTACCAGGAAGGGACGGTCGGGCTGGACGATCTCCAGCAGGTCGTAACCCAGCTCCCGGCCGCCTTCGCCGACGGCGCGGCGCAGGCGGATGGCCGGGTCGGTCAGGCCGTCGGTGTTGGCGAAGCGCCAGAAGTCGGCGAGGACGGCGGCCAGGTCGCTTTCGCTCAGCCCGACGAACTCCTCGGGCGCGCAATCGTCGATCACCTGGATCAGAAACCCTTCGGCGGAAGGGGCGCTCGCGCCAAGTTGCGCGGCGAAGGCCTTTCTCAAGGCATCGGATTCGAAGTCAGCTGCGACTGACGGGCGGACTTTTGCGCCGCTCATTGGGTAACCCCGTTTTTCTTCCTCCCGCGGGCGCGTTTGCCCGCGTTCAAAAGGGATCAACCCCGACATGAATGGGGACACAACCCCCTGATTGGAAAAAACCCCGATTTGCCGCGATCTGGACGCGAAAGCGCCGCCGGATGGGGGAAATCCGGCGGCGCGATGGCTCGCCATGGGGGAAATGGCGTCGCCTTGTGCGGTTTCGGCGATTTTCGCCGATCCGCGTTTCGGACCTGGGGGAACGTCCGATGGTCTCTAGATAGGGAGACGGTGTGAGAGATTAAAGACCCTCAAGACGACGGTTTCGTGGCGGATTTTTTCCGGCGGCTCATCCGGGCCTGGGTCTCGTCCGCCCCCAGAGGATCGCCGTCGGCCGAGAGCAGGATGGCGATGCGGCGTCCGCCTTCGAACTGGGCGAGGATGACCATGGTCATCACCGCCAGCGGCGTGGACAGGAAGGCGCCCGGCAAGCCCCAGACCAGGCTCCAGAACGCCAGGGCCAGCAGCACTACCACCGGGTCCATGTTGAGGCTGTCGCCCTGCATCCGGGGCTGGATCACGTTGCCGACCACGAACTGCACCCCCTGCAGGATGCCGAGCAGCAGGAACGCCTGCCACCAGGTTTCGAACTGCACCAGGGCGAAGACCGGCGGCAGAGCCACGCCGATCACCCCGCCGACGATCGGAATGTAGGAGGCCAGGAAGATCAGGAAGGCCCAGAACAGGGCGCTGTCCAGGCCCACCGCCGCCATGGCGACCCAGGAGCCGACGGCGATCATCAGACCGGTGACCGTCTGGATCCACAGATAGCGCTCCACCCCGCTGCGGATGCGGTCAAAGGTCTTGCCGGCCTCCTGACGCTCCGCATCATCGCGGAACAGCTTTCGGGCCTTCTGGCTGAAGCCCCGGCGCGAAGCGATGATGAAGCCGAGATAGATCAGCACGAACACCGCGTCGGAGGCGAAGTTCTGGAAGCCCCCGGCCACCGCACCGATATAGCGGGCCGGATTGAAGCGCCCGATCAGCTCACGCACCGGCGGCGGGGCGGCGACGCCCAGGAAATCCGCCCCCTGAGCGATGCGTCCGTCGATGCGCGGGCCATAGTGGATCAACTGGTTCACGAACCCCGCCGCATTGGCGGCCACGAACCATAGGGTCAGCCCCAGAAGGAGGACCGAGAAGACCACCGCCGCCGGCATGGCCGCGCGCGCCGGGAACCCCGGGATGCGGTCCTTCAGCAGGCGCGCGAAGCCGTCGATCATCACGGCCAGGAACAGCGCCAGAGCCAGCGGCGTGAGAATTCCGCGCAGGAAGTAAAGGGTGAACCCCACCGCCACGGCGGCGATGATGATCAGCGAAGTGCGCGAGGTGACGGCAGGAGCAGCGACGGCCATGACGGGTCCAGATGACGGCCCGCGACTGTCTGATCCAGCCCTCGCGCCGTCAATGGCGACGCTTAGACCAGCTCGGCTTCGAAGACCTGGTTCCGCACAACGCCCCAAGGCTCAGCTTGGCTCCCGATGTCGTGGTCAAACTCGGGATTGCTCCAGTAGGACTCCGAGTGCATCTCCAGATTGCCGGACCCCTCGACCGGCGACGCCGCGCGATAGGCGTCGGGCAGATGGACGTTGAACTGGGCGACGCCGTCCTGGGCCAGGTCGATCAGAAAGCGGTTGTTGGCGGTCACGTAGGGACCCGCATCGGCCTTCTGGGCTTCGGCCAAGAGCCAGCCCGCCATGGCGGCCTTCGTCCCCGCGCCATTCTGCCCATCGCCCCCGTAGCTCACGAAATAGTCCACCCGGGCATTGGTCAGCAGGCTGGCGACCTTGGCGTCGGTGGCCGTCGCCCCAAAGATCTCCCCATAGACCTTTTTGGTCGCCTGCTGGAGGTTCAGGCTTCCGTACTCCTCGGCGAAGTTCAGCCGCCCCTCGCCGAGCTTGCCCAGGTTCACCGCGAAGTTGATGTAGCGGTTCTCCAGATTGAAGCCGGCGTAATAGGGATCGTTGAGATCGTTGGCGTTTGCGGCGCTGTTGATCAGGTAGTCCAACCCGTCGCGCGTCGGCGTCCGGCCGGTGAAGAAGTCATAGGACAGATTGGCGACGGACGTGGTCGTCGCCGCCCAGTCGGCGATCTGGGCCTGCACGTCGGCGATGCTGAGCTGGCCGCGATCCACCTGACCCGCCAGACCGGCCAGCTGATCGGCGTAGGCCTTCATCGGTCCGATCGCCAACGCCCCCCCGGCGGAGGCCAGGGTCGCGGGGTTTACACGCAGCACGAACTCGAAGCTCTGCTGCAGCAAGCCCAGGGTCGCCGTGGCGTTGGAGGCGCCCTTGGCGCCGTACAGAGTCTGAATTCCCGTGATGTCGTCGGCCGCCAGCACGCCGGCGCGGTTGGCGGTGGTGATCTGAGGGTACATCACCGCGTTCTGGACGTTGGTATGCTCCAGGCCGACCGCATGGCCGATTTCATGGACGGCCGTGCTGTAGAAATTGCCCCGGTCGTAAGCGTCCACGTCGAAATAGACTTGGGCGACCCGCATCTCGCCGCCGCTGTACCAGAACCGGGCTGTGGCGAGCGTCGAGCTCTGCCCGGGACTGGGCGGGCCGTCGATGGGCGCGTCGCCGATGCGGATGTTGACGCCGGCCGCATCCGGAACCCAGACGAAGTCGATGTTCGCGACGGCCTCCCAGGCATCGAACGCCGCCTGGACGAGCGCGCGGAAACCCGCGGCGATCGGGGTCATGCTGGTGTAGCCGGAAGGCAGACCGCCGACGGCGCCTTCAGCGAAGCTCCAGGTGACGGTCGCGCCGACACCGTACTGGGCGGAATCCCACTTGGCGGGTCCGTAAACGGGCATAGCTCACTCCACGTGGGCCACCCCTGTCCCATAAACGTTGTAACCCGGGACAGGATGCTCGTGAAAGGGATGTCTCGCCGCATCCCCTGGGGTTCACCCTCAGGCGGCGGTAGAGCGTCGGCGCGGCGCGGTCTTGCGGGCCAAAGGGTTGGTCCAGTTGGCCAAGGTCTCAACGGGCGCCGGGCGGCCGATTGCGTAACCCTGGACCTCGGCGCAGTTCTCACCGCGCAGGAAGGCCAGTTGCTCGCCGGTCTCCACCCCTTCGGCCACCACCGGAATGTCCAGGCTGCGGCCCAGGCTCAGCACCGCCTTCACGATGGCCGTGGCGCGGTCATGACGATGGATGCTTTCAACGAAGCTCTTGTCGATCTTGAGCTTGTCGAAGGGGAAGGACTGCAGGGTCGATAGCGACGAATAGCCGGTGCCGAAATCGTCCATGGCGATGCGGACGCCCAGGGCCTTCAGCTGGCGCAGATTGTCCAGGGCGCGCTGATAATCCTTGAACAGGGCGCTTTCGGTCACCTCCAGCTCCAGCCGCCGCGGCGGCAGTCCGGACTCGATCAGGACGCCATGGACCATGGCCGACAAGCCGGGCTGATTCAGCTGCAGGGGCGACAGGTTGACCGCCACGTTCAGCGGACGCTCCCAGGCGACAGCGTCGGCGCAGGCGCGGTTGAGGACGAAGGCGCCCAGCGCCTCGATCAGGCCGCTTTCCTCGGCGATGGGAATGAACTCCACCGGCGGGATCATGCCGCGGGTCGGGTGGTTCCAGCGCACCAGCGCCTCGAAACCGCAGACCTCGCCGTCCGAGGTGCGAGCCTGCGGCTGGTAGTAGACCATCAGTTCTTCGGCGGCGATGGCGGCCTTCAGCTCGCGGGCCAGGCTGCGACGCTCGCGGATGGTCTCGTCCATCTCGCGCTTGAAGAAGCGATAGCGGTCGCGGCCGCTCTCCTTGGCGCGATACAGCGCCATGTCGGCGTTGGCCATCAGGGCGGCGGCGGTGCGGCCATCGTCCGGGCACAGGCTGACCCCGATGCTCACGCTGAGGGACAGTTCGTGTCCTTCATAAATGAACGGCTTGCGCAAAGACTCAAGAATGCGGTTCGCCAGTTCAGCCGCCGCCGCCGGCTGATCGCGGCCGCCGATCTGGACGATGACGAACTCGTCCCCGCCGAGACGGGCGGCGAAGGACGGCGCGGGCAAGATCTCGGAGATCCGGTTGGCCGCCTCCACCAGCAAGGCGTCGCCGGCGGCGTGCCCGTGCAGGTCGTTTGCTTCCTTGAACTTGTCGAGGTCGAGGCAAAGCAGCGCCAGACCTTCGCGCGACGCCTCGACCCGGTCGAGAGCGGCGGACAGGCGGGTCTGCAGGGCGTTGCGGTTAGGCAGGCCGGTCAGGCCGTCGTGTTCGGCCAGGTAGCGGATTTTCTCCTCGGCCGAGCGGCGCTCGCGCAGGTCGCGGATCGCCAGAACGAAGAGCCCCGCGCTTTCCGTCCGACGACCGTCGTCCAGCACGCGGGCGAAGACCTCCACCGGAATCTCCACCGAGCCATCCCGCGGCCGCAGCATGGCTTCGCGGCGGCGCTCCACGTCGCGCGCCCCTACCGCGCCGTCGAACGCCAGAAGCTCGCCTTCGACCCACATGCCGCGAACCTCGTCGAGCGAAGCGCCGACCAGGGCGCAGAACGCGGCGTTGGCGTCGTTCACGCGGCCTTCTTCCACTACGACGATGCCTTCATAGGCGGCGTTGGCCAGGCGGCGGGTGCGCTCCAGAGCCGAGCGGCTGGTCTGGGCCTCGATGACCACCGCGCCCAGGCCCCCCAGCACGATCATGCTGGTGATGCCGGTGATCGCGAAGGTCAGGACGCCGCCCGACAGCAGCTGCTCGGGGACCACGACAGTCGGATCGGGAATGACCGTGATGGCGCCCATGCTGGTGAAATGCAGGGCGCACACGCCCATGGCGAACAGACTGCCGGCCATCAGTTGCCGGCTCAGGGTGCGAGCGCGGCCGGCGACCAACAGGGCCGCCACCGCGCCCACGACGCCGAACAGCACCGAGGCGCCGACGATCGCATGCTCCCAGACGATTTCGCCCTGGGTCTGGAAGGCCGCCATGCCTTCATAGTGCATGGCCGCGACGCCAAGGCCGATCAGGACGCCGCCCGCCACCTGGTTGTCGCTGTCGCGCCGCGCCGCGCCCACGGCGAAGCCGCCGCCGATGACCACCACCGCGATCATCAGCGAGGCCAGGGTGCCCAGGGGCTCGTAGCCGGTGGGCAGGCCGGGCGCATAGGCCAGCATGGCGATGAAATGGGTGGCCCAGACCCCTGACCCGGCCACGAGGCCCGTCAGCAGCAGCCACGCGGCGCGGACCATGCCCTGGGACCCGCGGATGCGCGAGAATAGGCGGAACGCCGTCATGCATGCGGCGAAGCAGACAACGGCCGCCACCACGACGAGCCGAAGATCGTGCTCCATGGTCAGGCACGTGAGAACTTTGAGCACGCGGCGCCCTTATCCAAGAATAAGGGGGCAACCTACGTGCGCGTTGGCGAATAAATAGTTTCCGGCGTCGCGTTTATTTTCAGAAACCCAAGCGCGGCAAAGGTTTCCGCGCCTTTAACTATATCGCCTTGCCATCTTTCGCGTAGCCAAGATCTTCCAGATCATCGTCGTCCAATCGCGAAGATTCATAGCGCGAAGCGCGGGCGCCGCCGGCGTCTGAAAGGTCGCCCGCTGCCGCTAGGTCAACCTCGTCCTCGGCGCCGCGAGACAGACCCATGGTCGAGCGGACCGCCAGATTTTGGTCGTCCTCCAGAGCCGCATCGTCGAACTCGCCGTAGTCGGCCTCCGCCTCCAGCTCGACGATCTCCTCGTCGTCCAGATCTTCGGCGATGAGTGCGTCATCGTCGTCCGTGTCGCCTGCGGCCTGGGTCAGGTCCTCGACGTCCGGCATCTCCTCGAAGGTGCGGAATTCGGCGTTTGGACCACCCTGCTCGTCGAGGGACATGTTGTCCTCGTCGAAGGTCTCCGCCTGATCTTGCTCCCAGTCTCCATTCGCGTCGGTCATGGCCGTCTCCTGTTCTGGACAGGGAAACGGACGGCGTCGGAGCGATGTTCCTGACGAAGCGACAAAGGGATCGGAAACGAAAAAGGGCCCGCCGAAGCGGACCCTTTTCAACTCGACGTTCCAGTCGGGAGACTGGAGCGGGCGAAGAGATTCGAACTCTCGACCCCAACCTTGGCAAGGTTGTGCTCTACCACTGAGCTACGCCCGCATCGGGGGGCGGCGAACCGCGTCCCCAAATTCGAGAGGCCGGCTTATGGCAGAGGCCTCCAGCCTTTGCAAGCCGCCTTTCGAAGAAAATCACGCCCCCAGTTTCGGAGCTTTCAGACGGCGCTTGTTGACGTGGTCCGTCGGCCCCGGCCCCAGCTCCTCCGGCAGCTCGCCCTTGAAGTAGTAACGCTGCCAAGCTTCCTTCACCGCCTCCGGTTCGCGGCGGAAGATCCGGGCGTTGAACTCGCCGCGCTGGCGGCTCCAGGCGTCGTACTGGTCGCGCAGCTCATCGTTGCGGGCCAGGGAGCGGGTCACCGGCTGGACGTTGGCCAACGGCTTGTCCTGCACCAGGGTGATGAAGCAGAACGGCTCGCCCTTCTCGAAACGGACCTCGCCCGGGCGGGTGAAGATCCAGTTCATGGTGAAGGGGAACGGCAGCCAGTCGGTCTCCACCAGGCCGGTGAGCGCCTGGATGCCGTCCTTGACGTGGTTCGGCGCGCCGGTGGTCCACATGGACCAGCCGGGCGGGCTGCGGAACAGGTAGCCGGGGTGGAAGGTGACCACCCCGTGGCTGAAGTGCGACTTCACGAAATCCGAAAAGTCGGGAAACGGATGGTCCGGCGTCAGGCGGATGTCGTCCTGGTGCTTGCCGCCGGTCCAGCTGGCCGTGAAGCCGACGGGGCAGAGGATCTCCCAGCCCGAGGTGTTGGCCATGGTCAGCGGCAGGCAGCGGTACGGATGCCGGTCCGAGAACGTCTCCATCCACCCGCGTTGCGGGCGCCCCGGCACGATGTCCGGCGGGCGGTTGCAGGTGGGATAGCACTCGAGCTGCATGCAGGCTCCTCAAGCTGGATGTCGAAACATCCTCTAACCTTGAGCCTTGGCCTGCGCTAGGGAGGCGCGATGACCGCTCCCGCCAGCCGCGCCGACCTGTTCGCCTTCTTCGACCGCCACGGGGTCGATCACCTGACCCATGAGCATCCGCCGGTGTTCCGGGTGGAGGAAGGCCACGCCATCAAGGCTGCCCTGCCCGGCGGCCACACCAAGAACCTGTTCCTGAAGGACAACAAGGATCAGCTCTGGCTGATCTCGGCCCTGGGCGAGACGCAGGTGGACCTGAAGGCCCTGCCCGCCGTGATCGGCTCGGGTCGGCTGTCCTTCGGCCGCGAAGAGCTGATGGTCGAGACGCTTGGCGTCACCCCGGGCTCGGTGACGGCTTTCGGACTGATCAACGACCGCGAGCGCCGGGTGCGCTTCGTTCTCGACGCCGCCCTGGCCGCCGCGGACCCGGTGAACTTCCACCCGCTGAGCAATGACGCCACCACCGCCGTGTCCCAGGCGGGTTTCCGCAAGTTCCTCGCGGCGCTGGGCGTCGAGCCCCTGATCGTCGATTTCGGCGCCATGACGCTCGCCGCGCGTTGAAGCCGACGGCGCTTGCGACCACATTAGCCCCTTGGAATTCTGGAGCACCGAAGCATGACCTTGATCGGCGAGGGCCTCGCGCCTGAAAAGAAGACCGCCGACGCCGGCGACCTGATCAAGGAAGGCTCCGACGCCAGCTTCGTGGCCGACGTCATCGAGGCCTCCAAGACCCAGCCCGTCATTGTCGACTTCTGGGCCACCTGGTGCGGTCCCTGCCGTCAGCTGACCCCCGCCCTCGAAAAGGCGGTCGCCGCCGCCGGCGGCGCGGTGAAGCTGGTCAAGATCGACGTGGACAAGAACCCGGCCTTCGCGGGCCAGTTGCGCGTGCAATCGATCCCCACGGTCTACGCCTTCGTCAACGGCCAGCCGGTGGACGGCTTCATGGGCGCCCTGCCCGACAGCCAGGTGAAGGCCTTCATCGACAAGCTGGCCGGCCCCGCCGCGCCCTCGGACGTGGACGCCGTCCTCGCCCTGGCCAAGGAGTCCATGGATCTGGACGACATCGGCGGCGCGGCCCAGGCCTATGCCGAGGCTCTGTCCCTCGACCCCGAAAACCTCAAGGCGATCGGCGGCCTGGCCCGTTGTTACCTGGCCGGCGGCGATCTGGAGCGCGCCCGCGAACTGGCCGAAATGGCCCCCGCCGACGCCAAGGACCCGGATCTGGAGAGCGTCCGCGCCGCCCTGTCCCTGGCCGAGGACGCACCGTCCGAGACCAGCGCCTTTGAAAAGCGTCTGGCCGCCGACGCCGACGATCACGAAGCCCGCTTCGAGCTGGCCAAGGCCTTGGCGGGCCACGGCCGCCTGGATGCGGCGGCGGACCACCTGCTGACCATCATCGAACGCGACCGGACCTGGAACGACGAGGCGGCGCGCAAGCAGCTGCTCACCGTGTTCGAGGCCGCCGGCCCCACGTCGGAGGTCGCCAAGCACGGCCGCCGACGCCTTTCCTCGATCCTGTTCTCGTAAAGGAGCGGCCCATGCCCACCGGCTACCGGAAGGCGGCGGACCTGCCCCAGGTGATCCCGGTGTTCCCCCTGGACGGAGCCCTGCTCCTTCCCGGCGGGCAGCTGCCGCTCAACATCTTCGAGCCGCGCTATCTCAACATGCTGGACGACGCCATGGGCGGCGAGCGGCTGATCGGCATGATCCAGACGCGTCATGGCGGCGATCCGGAACGGCCGCGCTTGGCCGCCATCGGCTGCCTGGGCAAGGTCACCAGCTTCGCCGAGACCGCTGACGGGCGTTACCTGATCACCCTGACCGGCGTTTGCCGCTTCGAGGCGGGGGAGGAGCTGCCGTCCCGGACCCCCTATCGCCAGGTGCGCGCCCGCTACAGCGCGTTCGAGCACGACCTGACCGGCATCGAATCCGGGTTGGAGCTTGATCGCGGTCCGTTCCTGGCCGCCCTGAAGCACTATCTTGAACGCCGCGGGATGGAGATCGACTGGGAAAGCGCCGAGAGCGCGCCCTGCGACGCCCTGGTCAATAGCCTGTCCATGGCCCTGCCCTTCGACGCCCAGGAAAAGCAGGCCCTGCTGGAGGCCCGCACCGCCGAGGAGCGCCGCACCGCCCTGATCGCCATGCTGGAGATCGACGCCGCCGCCGGACCCGATGACGAACCCGGCGCCATCCAGTAGAAGACGGCCATGAGCGATCCCTTCGACACCCCCGCCGCCGAAATCGACCCGCGCCTGCTGGAGGTCCTGGTCTGCCCGGTGAGCCGCGGCCCCCTGGACTATGACCGTAAGGCCGGCGAACTGGTCAGCCGCCAGGCCAAGCTGGCCTATCCGATCCGCGACGGCGTGCCGATCATGCTGGCCGAAGAGGCCCGCATCCTCGAAGGCTAGACCTCGGATCGCAGGCGCCGCGCCTCGTCGATCCACAGGACCAGATCCGCATAGGCGGGCATGGTCGCCAGAATGTGACGGGTCAGCCGCTCATAGTGCTGGATGAAGACCGCGATCTCTTCGGCGTTCATGAGACGCGTCCCGCCCGGCGACTGGCGCCCAAGCCCCTCTTCCTGCTGCAGCCGCCAGCGGCGGACCACCTCGAAGCCGGGCGCCGCCAGCAGCACCAGCCGGTCCACGCGGCTGAACAGCGCCGCATAAGCTCCGCCGAGAACGGAATTTGCCTGGCGGCGCCAGACGCCCTGCGGATCAGCCCGAGCCTCAAGCGCATTGGCCGGCGCGATCAGCTGATGCTCCGCCTGCGGCCGGGCGCCCACGCACCAGCCCTCGAAAATCAGGACATCCAGCGGCTCGTCCAGACGCCGCCAGGCGTCCTCCGGCGTCGGGTCGTCCGTGGACTTGTCGAAGCCGGGCAAGGTCACCGGGCGGCCGGCCTTCACCCCGTCCAGAATCGAAAGACCCAGGGCGAGGTCGTGTGTTCCTGGCGGCCCTCGGGTGGCGAACAGCGGATGGACGTCCTCCGCCAGTTGCCGGCGCGCCTCATGCGACAGGTAGAGATCGTCGATCGACAGGGCGGCGGCGCGAAGTCCCCGCGCGGCTAGGCGATCGACAAGACCGGCGGCGAGCGTCGATTTTCCGGACCCCTGCGCACCGCATAGTCCCAGGATGAACGGGCTGTCGGCCCGCCAGCCGTCCAGGGCCGCCTCGACCGCCTCAAGCGACCCGGTCAAGCGGCGGCTCTCCGTCGAAGAAGCGGTCCAGATTGTCCGCGACCCGCATGCCCATGGCGGTCCGCGTCTCCAGGGTCGCGCTGCCCAGATGCGGCAACAGCACCAGGTTCGGCGCCGCCAGCAGCACGGGATTCACCGCGGGCTCGCCCTCATAGACGTCCAGACCGGCCGCCGCGATGACGCCCTCGGTGAGCGCGCGGGCCAGGTCCGCCTCCGCCACCACCGAGCCCCGGGCGGTGTTGATCAGGATGGCGCTAGGCTTCATGCGCCGCAGAAGGGCGCCATCGACCATGTGGCGCGTCTCGGCGCCGCCTGGCGTGTGCAGGGACAGCACATCACTGGCCGCCGCCAGGCTTTCCAGCGTGTTGTGATAGACCGCGCCTTGCTCGTCCTCGGCGCGGCGGCGGCTGTGATAGGCGATCTTCATGCCCAAGGCTGCTCGAGCCCGCTGCGCCGTGGCCTTCGCGATGCGGCCGTAGCCCACCAGACCCAGGGTCTTGCCCGCCAGGGACCGGCCCAGCATGTGCGTGGGACGCCAACCGGTCCAGCGGCCCTCGCGCAGCTCCCGCTCGCCTTCGCCGGCCCGCCGGCTGGTCATCAGGATCAGCAGCAGGGCCAGGTCGGCCGTGGCGTCGGTCAGCACGTCAGGCGTGTTGGTGACCACCAGGCCCGACGCCTTGGCGGCTTGCAGGTCGATATGCTCGAATCCCGCACCGTAGTTGGCGATGATCCGCACGCGCGGGGACGGCGCGGCCAGCACCGCGGCGGAAATCTTGTCTGACACCGTGGGGCACAAGGCGTCGAACCGCCCCATGGCCTCCCGGAAGCCCACCTCGTCCAAAGGACGGTCGTCCGTATTGAGCGTGACGTCGTAGCGCGCGGCCAGATGGGCTTCGACCGCCTGCGGCCACCGCCGGCTGAGAAGAATCTTCGGCCTCATGCCTTGCCGCTAAAGCGCTTCGCCGCGCAGCAGGCGGGGCGTGTCGCCCACCGCGCCGCCGGCTTCCTCCATGAAGAAGCGGCGGGCCGGGCCGATGCGGTTGACCACCGCCATGCCCGCACCGCGCACGAAGCGCAGCAGCGGATCATCGTTGGAGAACAGCCGCACGAAGGCGTCCGACGAGGCCGCGATCATGGCGTTGTCGAATCGGCGCCAGCGAGCGTAGCGGTCGAGCACGGCCAGGGAGCCGATGTCCTCGCCCGCGCGCACCGCCTCCACCAGCACCTCGGCCAGGGCGGCGACATCCTTCAGGCCCAGATTCAGCCCCTGGCCCGCAATGGGGTGAATGCCGTGGGCGGCGTCGCCCAGCAGGGCCACGCGCGGCGCGGCCAAGCGTTCGGCAAGAGACAGCGACAGCGGATAGACGAAGGTCGGACCGGCGATCTCCACCCGGCCGAGGAAATCCCCGAACCGGCGGTTCAGGAAAGCGTGCAGCGCTTCGGGGCCGGAGGCCTTCAGGGCGTCGCCCCGCGCCGTCTTCTCGGTCCAGACCAGGCTGGCGCGGTTCTCGGTCAGCGGCAGTATGGCGAAGGGGCCGCCCGGCAGGAAATATTCGTGCGCCACGCCCTCGTGCGGCCGCTCCAGCTTCACCGTCGCCACCACGCCGGACTGGCCATAGCCCCAGCCGACGGTGCCGATGCCCGCCTCGCGGCGGATCACCGACCCCCGGCCCTCGGCGCCAACCACCAGGGGCGCGCGCAGCGTCTTGCCGCTTCCCAGCGCGACAGTCGCGCCGCCGCCTTCCATGGACAGGCCCGCTACGCTTTCCGGCGCGATCACCTGGATCAGCGGATTCTTCAGTACCGCCGCCGACAGGGCGGCCCGCGTCTGGCGGTTCTCCAGCATATAGCCGAGGGGCTCGCCCTCCACCCGGTCGGCGATCTCCGAAGCGTCAAACCGCAGATAGGCCGAATGGGACAGGTGAGCCGGGCCGGCTCCCGCCCCCGGGGCGCGGCCGTCAGTGACCAGGATCTGTTCGATGCGTTGGGCGTGCGGCTCCATTGCCTCGCCCACCCCGATGGTCTTCCACTGCCGGAACGAGGCAAAGGCGATGGCCGAGGAGCGGCCGTCGAAGGTCGGCGCCAGCTGATCCTCGAATGGCTGCGGGTCCACCAGGATCGAGCTCAGGCCCGCGCTGGCGAGCGCCAGGCCCAGGGTGGCGCCGGCCATGCCCGCGCCGGCGACGATCACGTCCGCATCAAATGGATCAGCCATGGGGGCGATATGCGCGCTCAGGCGGGGATAAGTCCAGACGGCCCGATCATCGTAAACGCCCCTTAACCTTCGTGGGGGCAGAACAAGGTTTGAGGACGACTTCGAACTGTTGAGGGGCGACATGGCGCGGGCGGCGCGACGCACGATCGGCGAACTGGCCTGGGACGCGGCCAAGGCGGGCTGGAGCGCGCCGTTCACGGCCCGTTTCCGGGGCGGCCTGGTGACCGCAGCCGGCGTGGCGCTGGTTCTGGCCGTGGCCACCTACGACGCCGCTGATCCCAGCTGGAACGCCGCCACCGGCGGCGCGCCGGGCAACGCCCTGGGCGGCGTGGGCGCGACCCTGGCCGACATCTTCATGCAATCCCTGGGTCTGGCCGCCTGGGGCGCCGGCCTGATGATGGTGATCTTCGGCCTGTCGCGCGTCGCCGATCAGGAGCCGGACCTGTCGCGCAAGTCGACCCGCATCCGGGCTCTGGTCGGCGTCCTGGGCCTGCTGGCCCTCGGCGGCCTCTTGGCCCTGCCGAGCCCGCCTTCGGGCTGGCCCCTGGCCAAGGGCCTGGGTGGCTTTTGGGGCGACGGCCTGCTGCATGGCCTGGCGGGCCTGCTGAGCTTCGCGCGCCTGCCCGGCGCCACCGTGATCGCCGGCATCCTGCTGGGTGTGCTTGGCGCTGTCGGCGTCGGCTACGCCATCGGCCTGCGCCGCCTGGACCTTGCCGCCTCCGCCGCCTGGGTCGGCGAGCAGATGCAGCGCCGCAATGAAGAGGTCGAGGAGCGCCGCGCTCCCGACCCGCGCAGCGCCCCTCCGCGCCCGGAACGCAAGCCCCGCCGCGCGCCTGAGCCGATCAGCATCGCCGCGGACGACGATGAGGACGAGGACGGCCCTATCGTCGCCGATCCGGTGGATTCCCGCCCCCTGTCGATCAAGCAGCCCAAGCCCACGCCGAAGGATTCCGGCCGCGAGGTGCGGGAGAAGCAGAAGACCTTCGATTTCGTGCAGCCGGGCGGCTTCCAGCTTCCCGAATTGGCCATGCTGACCAAGCCCAAGCCCCGCGCCTCGGCGGTGGACGAAGGCTCCCTGCGCCAGAACGCCCGTCTGCTGGAAAGCGTGCTGGCCGAGTTCGGCGTGAAGGGCCAGATCGACCAGATCCGCCCCGGCCCGGTGGTCACCCTCTACGAACTGGTCCCCGCCGCCGGGGTGAAAAGCGCCCGCGTGGTGGCCCTGTCGGACGACATCGCCCGCTCCATGAGCGTGGCCGCCTGCCGCGTCAGCGTGGTGCCGGGCCGCAACGCCATCGGCATCGAACTGCCGAACCAGAAGCGCGAGACCGTCTATCTGCGCGACCTGCTGTCGAGCAGCGACTACGAGAAGGCCGGCCAGGCCCTGCCCATGGCCCTGGGCGAGACCATCGGCGGCGAACCCTACATCGCCGACCTGGCCAAGATGCCCCACCTGCTGATCGCCGGCACGACCGGCTCGGGCAAGTCGGTGGGGGTCAACGCCATGATCCTGTCGATCCTGTACCGCCTGCCGCCGGACAAGTGCCGGTTCATCATGATCGACCCGAAGATGCTGGAGCTCAGCGTCTATGACGGCATCCCGCACCTGCTGGCGCCGGTGGTGACCGATCCCAAGAAGGCCATCGTCGCGCTCAAATGGACCGTGCGCGAGATGGAGGACCGCTATCGCCGCATGTCCAAGATCGGCGTGCGCAACGTGGCCGGCTACAACGAGCGCGCCAACGAGGCCAAGGCCAAGGGCGAACACTTCGAGCGCACCGTCCAGACCGGTTTCGACGAAGCCGGCCGCCCGATCTACGAGACCGAGAAGCTGAGCCCCGAGCCCATGCCCTATCTGGTCGTGGTCATCGACGAGGTGGCCGACCTGATGCTGGTGGCGGGCAAGGACATCGAAGGCGCCGTGCAGCGTCTGGCCCAGATGGCCCGCGCCGCCGGCATCCACCTGATCATGGCCACCCAGCGCCCGTCGGTGGACGTCATCACCGGCACCATCAAGGCCAACTTCCCGACCCGGATCAGCTTCCAGGTCACCTCGAAGATCGACGCCCGCACCATCCTGGGCGAACAGGGCGCCGAACAGCTGCTGGGCCAGGGCGACATGCTCTACATGGCCGGCGGCGGCCGCATCACCCGCCTGCACGGCCCCTTCGTGGGCGACAACGAGGTGGAGGAGGTCGCCAAGTTTCTCCGCTCGCAAGGCACGCCGCAGTACCTGGAAGAGGTCACCGCCGGCGGCGAGGATGAGGACGCCGAGGCCATCGAGGGCGCCTTCGCCGGCGAGGGCGGGGCCAACGACCTGTACGACCACGCCGTGGCCGTGGTCACCCGCGACCGCAAGGCCTCCACCAGCTACATCCAGCGCCGCCTGCAGATCGGCTACAACCGCGCTGCCTCTCTGATGGAGCGGATGGAGAAGGAAGGCGTCGTCGGCGCGGCGAACCACGCCGGCAAGCGCGAGATTCTGGCTCCGCCGCCCCCTGCCCTGTAGCGGAAAAGCGGCGCGGCGATGAAGCTTCGCCTTGGCTCGCGCGTTACGGCCTGTTCCAAACCTGACATGCAGCGGCCTTGCTGACGCCGAAATGGCGCGACAGGGTCGTCGCCAAGGAGAACAGAAGAATGACCAATCGCCGCGATCTGCTGGCGTTCGCCGCCGTGGCGGGCCTCGCGCCCAGCCTCGCCCTCGCCGCCCCGCCCGCACTGTCGGCCGCCGACCAGGCCTTGGTGGACAAGGCCGTGGCCTATCTGTCCGGCCTGCGCACCGCCAAGGGCCGCTTCGTCCAGACCGACAGCCGCAATGTCAGCACCCAGGGCACGATCTATCTGCAGCGCCCCGGCAAGGCGCGCTTCGAGTATGACGCACCGTCGGGCCTGACCGTGGTTTCGGACGGCGCCTATGTCTATGTCTCGGACAGCCGGCTGAAGACCTTTGACGGCTATCCGCTGAAGGCCACGCCCCTGGCCCTGTTCCTGGCGCGTGAAATCCGCCTGGACCGCGGCGTGCGGGTCGTCCGCGTCTCGCGCCTGGCCGAGGGCTTCTCGATCACCGCCGCCGACACCCGCAAGGAGACGCGCGGCGAGATCACTCTGAACTTCTCGGAATCGCCCATGCAGCTGATCGGCTGGACGATCACCGACGCCCGCGGCTCGGCCACCCGCCTGCGCCTGACCGAGCTTTCACCCGCCGGCGCCTTCCCGGCCGGGACCTTTGTTCTGAAGGATCCCCGCACCAAGCGCGGCGGCCGCCCCTGATTTGTGACATAATCACAACAATCAAGAAACTAACTGTCGCTTATTGCTTTTAAGTTTTGCCGTGGCTATTTTGGCACATAGGCGTCGCGATGGACCTTCGAGACGCTGGACCGTGCCGGTCTTATCCCCTCCCGGCTGCGGCATGAGAGAGATACGACTTTGACGCCTGGACGCAGCCCTCTTCGTCCAGGCGTTTTCTTTTGCCCGCAAACCGCGTAGGTCCGCCGAATGCGGCTTCGATTGGTCACTTGGAACGTCAATTCCGTCCGCCTGCGCATGGAGCAGGTGGCGCGCTTCGTGGATGAGGCGGCGCCCGATGTCATCGCCATGCAGGAGATCAAGTGCCAGGAGGGCGAGTTTCCCCGGGCCGCCTTCGAGGCCATCGGCTTCCCGCACCTGAAGATCGCCGGCCAGAAAGGCTGGCATGGGGTGGCCATCGCCTCGCGCCTGCCGATCGAGGATGCCCAGCCGCTCAGCGTCTGCCGCGAGGGCCACGCCCGCTGCGTCTCGGCCAAGGTGGCGGGGATCGAGATCCAGAACTTCTACATTCCGGCCGGGGGCGACGTCCCTGACCGGACGGTGAACCCGAAGTTCGACCACAAGCTCGACTTCTACGAAAAGCTCACCGCCGAGATGAAGCGCCGCGACCCCAAGGCGCCGCTGATCCTCACCGGCGATCTGAACGTCGCCCCCGGGGAGAACGACGTCTGGAGCCACAAGCAGATGTCGCGGATCGTCAGCCACACGCCTGTGGAGGTCGAGGCCATGGAGGGGCTGAAGGCCTCGCTCGGCTTCATCGACCTGCCGCGCGAAGCCGTGCCCGAGCCGCAGAAGCTATATTCCTGGTGGAGCTATCGCGCCGCCGACTTCCGCAAGTCCAACCGCGGCCTGCGCCTTGACCACATCCTGGCCAGCCCCGGCCTGCGCGAAGCCGCCTTCGCCACCGGCAAGGTCGTGTCGAAAGTCCACGACGACGTGCGCGAATGGGAGCGCCCCAGCGACCACGCCCCTGTCAGCGCCGATTTTCAGATCTAGGACGAGCGCCTACGGCTGCAGCCGGTAGCCGCCGGGGCCCGTCACCAGGATCCGCGCCGCGCCGGGATCAGTCTCGATCTTCTGTCGCAGACGATAGACGTGCGTCTCCAGCGTGTGGGTGGTGACCTCGGCGTTGTAGCCCCAGACCTCGGTGAGCAGCTCGTCGCGCGGCACGGGCTTGCCGCCGGCGCGGTAGAGATACTTGAGGATCTTGGTCTCCTTCTCCGTCAGGCGGATCTTCTTGCCCTTGTCGTCGAGGAGCAGCTTGGTCGAGGGTCGGAATTCGTACGGCCCGACCCGGAACATGGCGTCTTCCGACTGTTCGTGGCTGCGCAGCTGGGCGCGGATGCGGGCCAGCAGCACCCCGAAGCGGAAGGGCTTGATGATGTAGTCGTTGGCGCCCGACTCAAGGCCCAGAATCTGATCGGAGTCCGTGGCGGCGGCGGTGAGCATGATCACCGGAGCAGTGACACCGCCCTTGCGCATCAGGCGGCAGGCCTCGCGCCCGTCCATGTCGGGCAGGTCGACGTCGAGCAGGATCAGGTCCGGCCGCACCTCCTTGGCCAGACGCACGCCGTCGGTCGCGTTGTCGGCCTGGACGGCGGCGAACTCCTCGTGGAGCTGGATCTGTTCGGCCAGCGCTCCGCGCAGGTCGTTGTCGTCGTCGATGAGCAGCAGAGTCTTGCGTTGCGGCATGTTGGTGAACATGCACCGGTCAGGCCCCCTTCGCCAAGTCGAAGCAAGCGGGCATGATGCGGGAATGAGCGAAGCGATGATCTTCACCGCCCATGCCGACGGCCGATTGCAGCTTGGCGACCGCATCGTGCGCTGCGCCCTGGGCAAGGGCGGCGTGCTGCCGGCGGACGAAAAACGTGAGGGCGACGGCGCCAGCCCCCTGGGGACCTGGACGATCCGCAAGGTTCTCTATCGCCCTGACGTCTATCCGCACGGGCCAGGAACCGCCTTGCCCGTCGCGCCGATTACTCAGATGGACGGCTGGTGCGACGCCCCGTCCGACCCGCTCTACAACCAGATGGTCGCCCTGCCCTACCCCGCCAGCGCCGAGCGCATGTGGCGGGAGGATCATGTATACGATCTCGTCGGTGTGCTGGCGCACAATGACGACCCGGTGGTCCCAGGGCTCGGATCAGCGATCTTCCTGCACCTGGCGCGGGACAATTATGACCCCACCGAGGGCTGCGTCGCCCTCGCCCGCCCCGATCTGGAAGCCCTGCTGCACCTGGCGACGCCGGGTTCGGCCGTCGCCATCGTCAGGGACTGAGCCTCAGGTGCGCGCGCCGAACAGGGCCGAGCCCACGCGGACCGAGGTGGCGCCGAAGCGGACCGCCGTCTCGAAGTCGCCGCTCATGCCCATGGACAGCTTCGACAGGCCGTTGCGCTCGGCGATCTTGCGCAACAGGGCGAAATGCGGCCCCGGCGGGACATCGGCGGGCGGGATGCACATCAACCCCTCGATGGTCAGGCCGTATTCGCCCCGGCAGCGGGCGATGAAGGCGTCCGCCTCGGTCGGGATGATCCCCGCCTTCTGCTCTTCCTCGCCGGTGTTCACCTGCACGAACAGGCGCGGCAGCTTGCCGATCCGCTGCGCCTCGTCCGCCAGGGCGCGCGCCAACTTGTCGCGATCCACCGTCTCGATGACGTCGAAGAAAGACACGGCCTCACGGGTCTTGTTGCTTTGCAGGGGTCCGATCAGCCTCAACTCGATCTCCGCCCGACGCTCGGTCCAGCGGCTCATGGCCTCCTGCACCCGGTTTTCGCCAAAAACCTTCTGGCCGGCGGTCAGAACAGGCTCGACGACCGACCACTCCTGGGTCTTGGACACCGCCACCAGCTCCACGGACGCCGGACCACGTCCGGACGCCTCGGCGGCGGCGGCGATGCGGGCGCGGATGTCGTCGAGAGCTTGGGGCATGGGTCGATGAGTCTTCAGGTCCTGGCCGAAGCGGCGGCGCAGCTTAACCGCGCCGCCGGCCTGAAAAAGCCCCTTCCGCCGCTGCTGTTCTTCACAGACCCGCAGCGTACGCCCGATCCAGCGGCGATCGCCCGACGCCTGCCGGCCGGATCGGCGGTGGTGTTGCGCCTGTTCGGCGCGGCGGATGCGCTGGAGCAGGCGGAACATCTGCGGGTCCTGACACAGAAGCACGGCCTGAAGCTGCTGATCGGCGCGGACGCGGAATTGGCGGCGAAGGTCGAGGCTGACGGCGTCCACCTGCCGGAACGGCTCGTTCAGGAGGCCTCACGGCTTCGCCAGGCCCATCCGCACTGGCTGATCACCGCCGCCGCGCACGCGGAAGCCGCCCTGGCCGCAGCCCAGGACGTCGACGCCGCTGTCGTCTCCCCGGTATTTCCGAGCCTCAGCCCCTCCGCCGGCGCGCCTCTGAGCGTGCAGCGGTTCAGCGCCATGGTCCACACAGCGAAAATCCCCGTCTACGCCCTGGGCGGCGTCACGGTTGAAACGGTTGGAGAATTGGAAGGCAGCGGAGCAGCAGGGGTCGCCGCGGTCGGCGGTCTGGCCGACTAGAACTTCAAAGCGGTCTCGAGGCGGACGCGCGGCGCCGGCTCTTCGCGGGACTTGCGCATCATGGCGTTGTCCTGGTCCGGCTGGCCCAGACCGACGGCGCCGCCGACGCGCAGGGACGGGGTCACCTTGAAGTAGGCGCCGGCCTCGACATCGGCGGTGGGACGGACGCGCGACGGATCGACGTCGAACTTCAGGCCCCAACGGCCCTTGTTCGCGTCCCACTTCAGCTTGCCGGCCTGGCCGAACTGCGAGCCCTGCGCGCCCTTGGCGTCGAAATCGCCGCGGACGGTGAAGGCGTCGGGAGAGACGGCGGACGACGGACGCTTCTGATCGGCATGGGCCAGCGTCGCCGATCCCATGAGGATCAGCGTGGCGGCCGCAGCGAAGAAGACGCGCTTCGCGGTCATCACAACCCGTTTAGTCCCTACCGGTTTCACCGAACGCGCTTCGCCCAAAAAGGCTCCGCTTGTTCGGTCTGATAACTGGCATTTGAGACGCGAAGACGACGGGGTCAACGGTGAGTCGACCCTGGAAGGTGGTCTGACCATGATTCAAGCAGCCGCCTGTGGCGCTGGGGCCACGCGAAACCTGTTTGGCGGCGGCCCCGGAGTGTTATAGACCCGATCCGGTCGCGGGGGCGGCGCTGCACGCGCTTTGAACAGAGCGCGGCAAAGATATCGAGTGGAGCGGACGAATATGCGTCTTGAGCGTGGGTCTTTGAAGCGCGGCGCCGCGCTCGGCGTCCTGATCGCCAGCCTGACCCTGGTTTCAGCCTGCGGCGGCGGCAAGGGCCCCGAGGTCTATGGTGAGAAGCGCGGGGGCATCTGGCCCTTCGGCCGCGGCTCGTCGGGCCCCGCCCAGACCGAGATCGGCGTGAACGGCTATCTGTGGCGCGCCTCGCTCGACGCCCTGAACTTCATGCCCCTGGCCTCGGCCGATCCTTACGGCGGCGTGATCATCACCGATTGGTACACCGCGCCGGAAGCGCCGAACGAGCGCTTCAAGACCACGGTCTACATCCTCGACACCCGACTTCGCGCCGACGGCCTGAACGTGACGGTGTTCAAGCAGGTCCGCGACGCGGCCGGCGCCTGGGCCGATGCTCCGGCTTCGGCGCAAACCGAGTCCGACCTCGAGAACGCCATCCTGACCCGCGCCCGCCAGCTGCGCCTGGCCAACCTCAACGGCTGATTTCGGCCTTCCTATTTAAAGCCTGATGGCCCGCTACAACCCGAAAGAAACCGAGCCCAAGTGGCGCGCCGCCTGGGCGGACGCCGACGTTTTCCGCACGCGTGAGGACGCCTCCAAGCCGAAGTACTACGTGCTTGAGATGTTCCCGTACCCGTCGGGCCGCATCCATATGGGCCATGTGCGCAACTACGCCATGGGCGACGTGGTCGCCCGCTACAAGCGCGCCCAGGGTTTCGATGTTCTGCATCCCATGGGCTGGGACGCCTTCGGCATGCCGGCGGAGAACGCCGCCATGGAGCGGGGCGTTCATCCCAAAGGCTGGACCTACGACAACATCGCCGCCATGCGCGAGCAGCTGAAGGCCCTGGGCCTCAGCATCGACTGGTCCCGTGAATTCGCCACCTGCGACCCGGAATATTATGGGCAGCAGCAGCGCTGGTTCCAAAAGCTGCTGAAGCGCGGCCTGGTCTATCGCAAGGAAGGCGTCGTCAACTGGGACCCGGTCGACATGACCGTCCTGGCCAACGAGCAGGTCATCGACGGCCGCGGCTGGCGCTCCGGCGCCCTGGTCGAGAAGCGCAAGCTGACTCAGTGGTTCCTGCGCATCACCGACTATGCCGACCGTCTGATCGACGGCTTGAAGACGCTTGATCGCTGGCCCGAGAAGGTCCGCATCATGCAGGAGAACTGGATCGGCAAGTCCAAGGGCCTGCGGTTCAGCTTCGATTTCGCCGGTGAGGCCCCGAAGGGCTTCGAAAGCGGCCTGGAAGTCTACACCACCCGCCCGGACACCTTGTTCGGCGCCAGCTTCGTCGGCATCGCGCCCGACCACCCGCTGGCCGAGCAGCTGGCCGCCGCTGATCCGAAGGTCGCCGCTTTCATCGCCGAATGCCGCCGTGGCGGCACCTCGGAGGCGGATATCGAAGGTGCGGAGAAGCTGGGCCTGGATACCGGCCTGACCGTGGCCCATCCGTTCGACCCGGAACAGAAGCTGTCGGTCTGGATCGCCAACTTCATCCTGATGGACTACGGCACCGGCGCCATCTTCGGCTGCCCGGCCCATGACCAGCGCGACCTGGACTTCGCCCGCAAGTATGGCCTGTCGGTCCGACCGGTCGTTTTGCCCGCGAATGAGGACCCCAAGACCTTCGACGTCGGGACCGAAGCCTATGTCGGCCCCGGTTCGATCTTCAATTCTCAGTTCCTGGACGGCCTGGACATCGAGTCCGCCAAGGTCAAGGCCATCGAGGTGATCGAAGGCCAGAACCGGGGGCAGGGCGCCACCGTTTATCGCCTGCGCGACTGGGGCGTCTCCCGCCAGCGCTACTGGGGATGCCCGATTCCGGTCATCCATTGCGAAAAGTGCGGCGTGGTCCCGGTGCCGGACGACCAACTGCCCGTGCGCCTGCCTGATGACGTGGGCTTCGACAAGCCCGGCAACCCGCTGCTGCGCCATCCGACCTGGCGTCATGTCGATTGCCCGACCTGCGGCGGCACGGCCGAGCGCGAGACCGACACGCTGGACACCTTCGTGGACAGCTCCTGGTACTTCGCCCGTTTCGCCGACCCGACGGCGGAAGCCCCGGTGAACAAGACGGCGGCGGATCGCTGGCTGCCGGTGGACCAGTACATCGGCGGCGTCGAACACGCCGTCCTGCACCTGCTCTATGCTCGGTTCATCACCAAGGCGCTGAAGGACGAGGGCCTGCTGTCGGTGGAGGAGCCGTTCGCCGGCCTTTTCACCCAGGGCATGGTGACCCACGAGACCTACAAGGATAGCTCCGGCGCCTGGCTGGAGCCCGTCGATGTCGAGATCAGCGGCATGGGCGCGACGCGCTCGGCCGTTCAGGTCTCCACCGGCGCGCCCGTGGTCATCGGCGACATCGAGAAGATGTCCAAGTCCAAGAAGAACGTCGTGGCGCCGGAGGACATCTTCGACGCCTATGGCGTGGACGCCGCCCGCCTGTTCGTCATGTCGGACAGCCCGCCGGAACGCGACGTTCAATGGACCAACAGCGGTGTCGAGGGCGCCTGGCGCTTCACCCATCGTCTGTGGAACGAGTTCGACAGCCAACCGGAAGGCGATTTCGGCCCGATCGGCGACGATCCCGCGGCCCTGGCGCTGCTGAAAGCCGCCCACCAGCTGATCGGCGCGGTCACCAGCGCCATCGAGGGCTTCCGCTTCAACAGCGGCGTGGCCAAGCTGTACGAGTTCCTCAACACCCTGAAGGCCGCGCCGGCCGAGGGCGCTTCCGACGCCGTGCTGGCGGCGCGCAAGGAAGCCCTGGCCATCCTGGCCCGCCTGGTCGCGCCCTTCGTTCCCCACCTGGCCGAAGAATGCTGGATCCGCATCGGCGGGCAGGGGATGGTGGTCGACGCGCCCTGGCCGGTGGCCGACGCCGCCCTGGCGGCCGACGACGAACGCGTCCTGCCGGTCCAGATCAACGGCAAGCGCCGTGGCGAGATCCGCGTCAAGGCGGGCACGCCGGAGGACGATGTGAAGAAGATTGCGCTGGAAGACGCCGGCGTCCTGCCGCACCTTGAGGGCGTGACCGTCCGAAAGGTGATCGTCGTGCAGGACCGCATCGTCAACATCGTGGTCGGCTGATGCGCAAGCTTGCCGTCGCCGCCCTGGTTTTCGCGTCGCTAGGCCTTTCGGCCTGCGGGTTCACGCCGCTCTACGCCACGCCGGGCGTCTCTCCGACCCTGGCTTCGGTGGATGTGGTCGTGCCCGACGGCCGCTCGGCCTATCTGCTGCGCGAACATCTGGACGACGCTATGGCCCGGGACCTGTCGGTTCCGGCGGCCTACCGGTTGGAATTGACCATCGACGAGGCCCGTTATCCGCGCGGCGTGCGCGTCGACAACGTCGCCAACCGCTACGAACTGCGTCTGACCGCCAATTATAAGTTGGTGGAGAAGGCGTCGGGCGGCACCCTGCGCACGGGTCAAGCCCAGGCTGTCGTCTCCTACGACTCCGCCGACCAGCCCTACGCCGGCATCGCGGCGCAGCAGGACGGCCAGGACCGCGCGGCCGCCGAGGTGGCCCGCAAGATCCAGATCGATCTGGCCTCCTGGCTCGCCCGCCAGAAGGGTTGAGGCGGCTGACCGGCCGATGATCCTCTCCAAGCGGCCCGACATCGAGCGTTTCCTGAAGGAGCCGACGCCCGGCGTGCGCGCCGCGGTGATCTATGGCCGTGACCGGGGGGTGGTGCGCGACCGCGCCGACCAGCTCGCCAAGAAGATCACCCCCAACCTCGACGATCCGTTCGACGTCGCCATGCTCACGGACGGTGATCTGGACGGGGAGGGTGGAAAGCTGGAGGGCGAGCTGTCGGCCATCTCCATGATGGGCGGCCGACGCCTGGTGCGCCTTCGCCTAGGCGAGAAGGCCAGCGCCGACAAGGCCGCGGCCGAAGCCGTGGTCCCGCACGCCGACGGAAAATTCAATCCGGACGCCTTCTTCCTGATCGAGGCGGGGGCTCTGGGCCGGGATTCGGCCCTGCGCAAAGCCGCTGAGAAGGTCGCCGGCTGCGCGGTCATACCCTGTTACGAGGACGAGCCCGGCGATATCGCCCGCCTGGTGCGCGACACCCTCAATGCCGACAAGGTCAGCCTGAACAGCGAAGCCCTCGATATCTTCGTCAGCCGCATGCCCAAGGAGCGCGGCGTAGCCAGGCAAGAGATCGAGCGGCTGGCGCTGTACCTCAAACCCGGCAGCGGCTTTGTCGCCACGGCGGCCGACTTGCAGGATTTTCTCGGCGTTGAGGCCGATGCGTCGCTGTTTGATGCGGCCTCGGACGCGTTTGGAGCCAAATTGGCCGCTGCTCAGGGCGGCCTGAGGCGCGCAGCGGCCGAGGGTGAGACCGGTCCGGCCGCGATACGCGCCATAAGCCTGCATCTGGCGAAGCTCCGGCGGGTCAACACCCTGCACAAGAGCGGCGTCGGCCTGCAGGAAGCGGCCAAGGCGGCCGGCGTTTTCTGGAAACAGGAGCGGGAATTCCTGCGACAGGCCCGCGCCTGGACGCTGGAGGACCTCGACGCCATTCAGCCTGAGGTCCTGGAGGCCGACCGGCTGTGCAAGCAGGCCGGCTCTCCGGATTACCTGATCGCCGAGCGGCTGGCCCTGATGATCGCGGGCCGCGCGCGCCGTCTG
The DNA here is from genome assembly GCF_029543125.1 of Caulobacter segnis. Taxonomy (GTDB): domain Bacteria; phylum Pseudomonadota; class Alphaproteobacteria; order Caulobacterales; family Caulobacteraceae; genus Caulobacter; species Caulobacter segnis_D. The sequence continues at coordinate 750,082 of NZ_JARQWW010000002.1, read as the reverse complement.
GGACTTTAAGCCTCGACCGGCGAGGTTTGGGTCAGACGGCGGCAGAGATCGTCGAGCTGCTCCAAGGTCGCATAGCGCACACGAAGCTCGCCTACGCCGCCGCGATCATCGATCACCACGTCCAGACCGAGCACATCAGACAGATCGGCTTCGAGCGCCTGGGTGTCCGCATCCTTCACGCGCGGCGCACGCGGCATGGCGGGCGAGGGGGCCTTGTTTTCGGCGCCCATGTCGCCGCCGCGCTTGGCCAGGGCTTCGGTTTCGCGCACCGACAGGCCTTTTTCAATGACCAGACGCGCCAGGGCGGCCGGATCCTCGGCCGAGGCGATAGCCTTGGCGTGCCCAGCAGTGATCAGCCCTTCAGAAAGCAGGTTCTGGACCTCTTCCGGCAGGGTCAGCAGACGCAGGATGTTGGCCACATGGCTGCGGCTCTTGCCGACGACGTGGGCCACGTCTTCCTGGGTGCGGCCGAACTTCTCCATCAGCGCGCGGTAGGACTGCGCTTCTTCGACGGCGTTCAGGTCGGCGCGCTGGACGTTCTCGACGATGCCGATCTCCAGCACCTGCAGATCGTCCAGGTCCCGAACCAGCACGGGCATGGAGCGCAGGCCCGCCCGCTGGGCGGCCCGCCAGCGGCGTTCGCCGGCGACGATCTGGTATTCGCCCTCGGCGCCCGGAGCCGGACGCACCAGGATCGGCTGCAGAACGCCCTTTTCCTTGATCGAGGCGGACAGCTCTTCCAGCAGTTCTTCGGAGAAGACACGGCGCGGCTGGTCGGCATTGCGGCGGATCAGTTCGATCGACACCTCGTTGGGGCCGCCCGGCGCGCCCGGAGCCGCGGCCGTGGCGGTCTCCGCCTCGCCCAGGAGGGCGGACAGACCGCGACCCAGACCCCGACGTCCTTCGACCATCGTCGTTTCCCCAACCATCAGTACGCCCTTCAGTTCGCTCTACTATGCCGCGACTTGAGCCTGACGGGCCCGTTCGCGGCTTACAACTTCACGCGCCAGCTTCAGATAGGCTTGGCTGCCCGCGCATTTCAGATCGTAGATCAGCACCGGCTTGCCGAAGGACGGCGCCTCGGACACCCGAACATTGCGGGGGATCACGGTGTCATAGACCTTGTCGCCGAAGTGCGCCCGCACGTCGGAGGCCACCTGTTCCGACAGGCTGTTGCGGCGATCGAACATGGTCAGGACCACGCCCTGGATCTCCAGTTTCGGATTGAGGCTGCCGCGCACCAATTCGATGGTCCGCATCAGCTGCGTCAGACCTTCCAGGGCGAAGAACTCGCACTGCAAGGGCACGAACACCGCGTCGGCGGCCGTCATAGCGTTCACCGTCAGCAGGTTCAGCGACGGCGGGCAGTCGATCAGCACATAGGTGTAGTCGCCGGCCCGGCGCAGAACCTCCAGCGCGTCGCGCAGGCGGTATGACCGGCGGGCGGCCTGGCCCAGTTCCAGCTCCACGCCGGACAGATCCGGATCGGCCGGGATCAGATCCAGGCCGGGAAGGCTGGTCTTGACCGCCACTTCGCCGGCCGGAGCCTCGCCCATCAGCACGTCGTACAGGGTCGACTTGCGCTGGTGGCGCGGCACGCCAAGACCGGTGGAGGCGTTGCCTTGCGGATCCGCGTCGATCAGCAGGACGCGTTCGCCGACGGCGGCGAGCGCCGTGCCCAGATTGATGGCGGTGGTGGTCTTACCGACGCCGCCCTTCTGGTTGGCGATGGCGAGGATGCGTAGGGCCGGGTCAGACTGAGCGTGCACTGGAGAGGCCTTTCACCTGAAGAACGAAGCCGCGCGGGTCGCTGAGACTGGGCTTCAGGTCGGAGTTAAATTTCCAATATTTAGAGGCGAGGGTCAACTCGGACACAACATCTTGACCCTTTAGAAACAAGGCGGTTGCGCCCTTCTTGAAGTAGGGCTGGGCATACCCGAGAAGCCGATCGAGAGGGGCGCAAGCACGCGCCGTGATGATATCGGTTTTCAGCGACAGATCTTCGGCCCGGGCGTTGTGGATCGTCGCCGGAAGATCGAGCTGTGAGACCACCTCGGACAGGAAGCGGCAGCGCTTGGCCATGCTCTCCACCAGGTGCACGTGGCCGCCTTCACGCTCCTTGAGCAGGATCGCCAGCACCACGCCGGGCAAGCCGGCGCCGGCGCCGAGGTCAGCCCAGACCCGGGCTTCGGGCGCATAGGTCAGCAGCTGGGCGCTGTCCCACGCGTGACGGTTCCAGAAGTTCGGCAGGCTGGCCGGACCAACCAGGTTCATGCGCTCGTTCCAGTCCGCAAGCAGCTCGCGGAACTGGCGCAGTTCGGCCATGGCCCGGTCGCTGGCGCCGGTCGCGGCCTGGAAGCCTGCCGCATCCGTCACCCCGATCTGCAGGGGATCAAGCTGCACGGCCACGGCGGACATGGGCGAGCAATGCGGTGAGCGCGCCAGGAGTGACGCCTTCGATGCGGGCGGCCTGGCCCAGGGTAAGGGGGCGGACGCGGGAGAGCTTCTCGCGCACCTCGTTGGAAAGGCCGCCCACCTGTCCATAATCCAGGTCGGCGGGCAGGGTCAGGTTCTCGTCGCGCCGGAACGCCTCCACGTCGGCAAGCTGGCGATCCAGATAGCCGGCGTAGGCCGCATCGATCTCGATCTGCTCACGAATGGCCGGGGCCCATTCAGCGATCTCCGGCCAGGCGCCGGCCAGGTCGTCAAAGCTGATGTCGGGATAGGCCAGCATCTGGATCAGGCCTCGACGCTGACCGTCCTGGCCGACCTTGAAGCCGGCGCGCTGAGCCTCTGCCGGGGTGAAGGTGAGCTCCTTGGCGCGCTGTCGGGCGTGGGCGAGAGCTGCCGACTTGACCGCCCAGGCCGCGGCCCGCTCCGGACCGACGACGCCCAGCTCCACGCCGCGCGAAGTCAGGCGCTGATCGGCATTGTCTGCTCGCAGAGTCAGGCGGAACTCCGCCCGGCTGGTGAACATGCGATACGGCTCGGTGACCCCACGTGTGACGAGGTCATCGATCATTACGCCAATATAGGCCTCATCCCGGGCGAAGGTGACGGCCTCCTTGCCGGCGGCGGCGCGGGCGGCGTTCAGGCCGGCGACCAACCCCTGGGCGCCGGCTTCCTCATAACCCGTGGTGCCGTTGATCTGACCAGCCAGGTAAAGACCGGGCAGGGCCTTGGTTTCCAGGGTTGGAAACAGCTCGCGCGGATCCACGTAGTCATATTCGATGGCGTAGCCGTAGCGGATGACCTCGACGTTCTCGAGACCCGGGATCGCCCGCAGGAACAGCAGTTGGGTTTCCTCGGAAACCGACGTGGAGACACCGTTCGGATAGACGGTGTCGTCGTCCAAGCCTTCGGGCTCCAGGAAGATCTGATGCGCCGTCTTATCGGCGAAGCGAACGACCTTGTCCTCAATGGACGGGCAATAGCGCGGGCCGCGCCCTTCGATGCGGCCGCCATAGACCGCCGACTCCGTCAGGCGGTCAGCAATGATCTTGTGGGTCTCTTCCGTGGTCCAGGTCACGCCGCACTGAATTTGTGGCACGTGAATCTTGTCGGTCAGGAAGGAGAAGGGGATCGGCGTCTCGTCAGCCGCCTGCATCTCGAGGCGATCCCAGGCGATGGTCTTACCGTCGAGGCGTGCCGGGGTGCCGGTCTTCAGACGGCCCATGGACAGGCCAAGTCCATAGAGGCGATCCGAAAGACCGATGGCGGGGGCGTCACCAACCCGCCCGGCAGGAATGCGCTTCTCCCCGAGATGGATGATCCCCTTAAGGAAGGTTCCCGTGGTCAGCACCACACGTGGAGCAAGGTAATGCTGACCCGTTCCCCCCATCGCGCCGGCGACTCGGCCGTCCTCGACGATCAGGTCCTCTGCCGCCTCGGCGATGATGTCCAGATTAGGCTGGGCGGCCAGAGCCGCCTGCATGGATTCCCGGTAAAGGCGACGGTCGATCTGGGAGCGCGGGCCGCGGACCGCCGGCCCCTTGGAGGCGTTGAGCATCCGGAACTGAATCCCCGCCACGTCAGCCAGTCGGCCCATCAGGCCGTCCAGGGCGTCGATCTCGCGGACCAGATGCCCCTTGCCCAGGCCACCAATGGCCGGGTTGCAGGACATCTCGCCGATAGTCTCCAGCTTGTGAGTCAACAGAAGCGTACGCGCGCCCGTCCGGGCCGACGCCGCAGCGGCTTCGCAGCCGGCGTGTCCGCCGCCAATAACAATGACGTCCCACGAAGCGGGGAGGGGGGTGGTCATGACGATGCGATCTGAGGCGCGCCCCACGTTGTCGGGCGTAGAGCTAATATAGGGCTTGGCCCGGCAACCGTCGAGGCGACGAACTGTTCCACGTGGAACAGAGATGGGGACAGCCCTGTGGATAAGCTCGCGCTTGTTCCACGTGGAACATCATTTGCCGATGCAGAAGCTGCTGAACACCTTGCCGAGCACCGCCTCTGGATCGATCCGACCGGTGACCCTCGCGAGCGCGCGCGCGGCAAGGCGCACCTCCTCGGCCATCACCTCAATAAGCTCAGGTTTCGTGGACAGGGCGCGGGTCAGCGCATCCCGCGCCTCCGCAAGGCTATCCAAGTGACGGAGGCGGGTGGCGGCGGGGAAGTCCGCCCCACTGAGCGCATCCACCACACGATCTGTCAGCCGGCCTCGAAGGTGATCCATATCCGCACTGTTCCACGTGGAACACGCGATGCGCTCACCTTCGAACTCCAATTCGAGCGCCTGACCAGGGAGGTCGCTCTTATTCATCAGAAGCAGGTCGGTCGAGCGAACCAAGTCGCGCGCCTCTCGCCACGCACTATCCGCACCGTGGCTATCGACGACCCACAAGCGCAGATCGGCTTCCTCCGCCCAGCGACGCGCGCGCCTCACCCCTTCGCTCTCAACCTCGTCAGACGTTTTACGAACACCTGCTGTATCAGCGAGCAGAACCTTATACCCACCGAGGACAAGGGGGACCTCCACCACATCTCGGGTGGTCCCGGGAATGGCGGTGACGATCGCGGCGTCGCGCTCGACCAACGCGTTCAGCAAGCTGCTCTTCCCGGCGTTGGGGGCGCCGATCAGGGCGATACGATAACCGTCGCGCACACGCCGCCCGCGTTCGGCGTCGGCGAGTGCCTCCCTCAGCTCCCCGAGCAACATCGTCATAGCCGGATGTGCCCGAGCCGCCACGTCCTCTGGAAGGTCCTCATCGGGGAAGTCAACCGCCGCCTCGAGCAGGGCCAGTGCTTCAAGTAAGGACTCCCGCCATGACTCGTACCGGCGGCTGAGGGCCCCGCCCAATTGATCGAGGGCCTGCTTCGCCTGAAGGGCAGTTTCCGCATCGACCAGATCCGCCACCGCCTCGGCCTGGGCTAGGTCCAGCTTTCCGTTCTCGAAGGCGCGGCGGGTGAACTCGCCAGGCTCGGCGAGGCGCAGCCCCAGCTCACCCAACCGCAGCATCACACGCTCGACCACGGCGCGGCCGCCGTGGAGGTGGAGCTCGGCGCTGTCCTCACCGGTGTAGCTGGCCGGTCCTTCGAACCACAGCACGAGAGCTTGGTCGATCGTCGCGCCATCCGCGTCCTTTAGTCGGCGGAGCGTCGCCAGCCGCGGAGCGGGCAGGGCGCCCGCGAGGTTGATGAGCGCCTCACCCACGTGAGACCCGGACAGCCGGACGACCGCCACCGCCGCGCGGCCGGGCGCGGTGGCGAGAGCGAAAATTCCGTCTCTCATTCCTTCGGCGTGGCCCCGGTGAAGGCGGCGCCGGTGGCCGCGGTCATCAGCTTGCGGAACTGATCCTGCGCCCCGACCCCAAACGCCATCCAGTTCTTCATCAATTCGTCCGGCGCCAGCATGGCCATATTGGCCTCCATGCGGGCCTGCATCTCGGCGACCAGCTTCTCATTGAGCGGGGCCACATCCGGCAGGCCGAGGAAGGCCCGAGCCTCTTCCGGCGTGCATTCCACTTCGACCTTGACCTTCATGCCGGCTCCGTCTTCACAAACCCTATGCCGCATGGCCTTACCATGCAGCTGGATCAAACCACAGACAGGAGACTAGAGCCCATGGCCTCAGAAACCGTGAAGATCGCCACCCCCGATGGGGAGTTCTCCGCCTATGTGGCTCGCCCTGATCGCCCCGGAAAATCGCCGGCTGTTGTCGTCATCCAGGAGATCTTCGGCGTCAACGCTGTGATGCGTGAGATTGCGGACGGCCTAGCCTCGATCGGCTATCTCGCCATCTGCCCGGATCTCTTCTGGAGGATCGAGCCTGGCGTCGACATCACCGACAAGTCAGAGGCCGAATGGAAGAAAGCCTTCGCTCTCATGAACGCCTTCGACACCGACAAGGGGATCGCCGACATCCAGGCCACCATTAACTTTGCACGCAAGGATGAAGGTTCCACGGGGAGAGTCGGTGCGGTTGGATACTGCCTCGGCGGGAAGCTCGCCTACCTGACGGCGACCCGGACCGATATCAATGCTTCGGTTTCCTACTACGGCGTGGGTATCGAGAACCTCCTCAGCGAGGCGGCCCAGATCCGCACCCCCTTGCTGATGCATATCGCGGGCGCTGACCAATTCGTGCCTCCGCCCGCTCAGGAAAAGATCGTCGCAGCGCTGGAAGGCCACCCCAAGGTGGAGATCCACACCTATCCAGGCCGCGACCACGCCTTTGCGCGAAAAGGAGGCGAACATTACGACGCCAGCGACGCCGCAGTCGCCGACATCCGCACCCTGGCGTTCTTCAACAACAACTTGGCCTAAGCGGCCTTCTCGTTGCTGCGGGCGAGGGCGCGCTCGAAAGCCGGGCGCGCCTTCAGCCTGACCACATAGTCCTGGATCATCGGATCGACCCGATCCTGGAAGCCGATAAATTTCGCCAGCAAGAACGGATAGGACACCGAGATGTCCGCCGCCGTGAAGGCGTCGCCAGCGACGAACTCGCTGGTCTTCAGTTGATTGGCGATCATGCAGCTCCGGCCCATGGCCAGGTCGACGGCCAAAGCGGCGCCCCAGTTGTCGCGATGCTCAAGCGGAGCGGCGAACTTCGAGCCGACGGCTATGTTCAGCAGCGCCGCCACCGAACTCTCCCCGAAATGCAGGAACTGCTTGTAGCGAACCCACGTGGGATTTTCGGGGGAGGGGACCAGCGGCGTCGGACCATAGCGCGCCGCCAAGTATTCCATCATGGCGACGGACTCGATCATGGTCACATCGCCGTCCTGCATCACAGGCAGGAAGCCGGCCGGGTTCAAGGTCTTGAACGCCGGGTCGGATTTTGTCTCCATGAGGCTGACGGGGCGGATTTCGTAATCCAGCCCCATCTCTTCCGCCATCCAGGCGACGCGCAGAGACCGCGTGCGGCCCCCGCCATAGATCACGATCATGCCTGATCAGCTCCCCGTTTCTTTTCGAAACGGAGGCTAGATCAGGTGTTCATGGATTGGAAGAAGTCGCCGTTGGTCTTGGATTGGCGCAGCTTGTCGAGCAGGAACTCGATCGCGTCGGACGCACCCATGGGGTTGAGGATGCGGCGCAGGACGTAGGTCTTCTGCAGCTGATCCTTCGGCGTGATGAGCTCTTCCTTGCGGGTGCCCGACTTGAGCACGTCGATGGCCGGGAAGATGCGCTTGTCAGCCACTTTCCGATCAAGAACGATTTCCGAGTTACCCGTGCCCTTGAACTCTTCGAAGATCACTTCGTCCATGCGGCTGCCGGTGTCGATCAGGGCCGTGGCGATGATCGACAGCGAACCCCCTTCCTCAACATTCCGCGCGGCGCCGAAAAAGCGCTTGGGGCGTTGCAGGGCGTTGGCGTCCACACCGCCGGTCAGCACCTTGCCGGACGACGGCACCACCGTGTTGTACGCCCGGCCAAGACGGGTGACCGAGTCCAGCAGGATCACGACATCGCGCTTGTGCTCGACCAGGCGCTTGGCCTTTTCGATAACCATTTCAGCAACTTGCACGTGGCGGGTGGCCGGCTCGTCGAAGGTCGAGGCGATGACCTCGCCCTTCACCGTGCGCTGCATGTCGGTCACTTCTTCCGGGCGCTCGTCGATCAGCAGAACGATCAGGTAGCACTCGGGGTGATTGGTCTCGATCGACTTGGCGATGTTCTGCAGCATCACCGTCTTACCCACGCGCGGCGGGGCGACGATCAGGCAGCGCTGGCCCTTGCCGAGCGGCGCGACGATGTCGATTACGCGGCCCGAGCGGTCCTTCAGGGTCGGGTCCGGCATCTCCATGACCAGGCGCTCGTCCGGGTAGAGCGGGGTCAGGTTGTCGAAGGCGACCTTGTGGCGGACGTTGTCCGGGCTCTCGAAATTGACCTTCGAAACGCTGGTCAGGGCGAAATAGCGTTCGCCTTCACGCGGCGCGCGGATGGCGCCCTCGACGCTGTCGCCGGTGCGAAGGCCGAATTTTCGGATCTGAGACGGGGACACATAGATGTCGTCCGGACCCGGCAGGTAGTTGGCTTCCGGACTGCGCAGGAAGCCGAAGCCATCCTGCAGAACTTCCATGGTGCCGGAGCCGAAGATCTCCACGCCTTCGTCGGCGAGGGTCTTCAGAATGCCGAACATCATGTCCTGCTTGCGCATGGAGCTGGCGTTCTCGATCTCGAGACGTTCGGCCAGCGCCACCAGGTCGGCCGGGGATTTCTCCTTCAGCTCCTGCAGCGACATGCGGGTGATGCCCAGCTCGGCGATGGCGGCGATGATCTCGGCGTTGTCGTCGCCTTCATCGGAATCGATGTCGATGACCGCTTCCTCGGCCGTCGGCTCAACGGTGGCCACGGTTTCCAGGACTTCGGTCTCGGGGATGTTTTCGTCTTGCATGGCGTACTCAATGGTATGCGGACCCGCACAAGGCGGGCCTTGGGTCTTGTCTGAAGCCGGGATCGAAAGGACTTCGGCCGGCGGATTGGTTTGCGCATAAGGCGCGAAATTCGGGAGCCGGGCCATTAAGGGGCGCGAGGACCGCGCACGACCCGGAAAGAGGCGGGAACACGAAGCGTCCGCCCCATGCTTGCCAGCAGGGGAACCATAACGGCCCGCGCCGGTCAAGCGCGGCGCACGGTCGCTGAGGTGTCTAGCGACCGAACTCGGTCGTCACGGCGATGACCATCACAATAGCCGCCAGGAAGGGCAGCTCGTTGGTGGCGCGCCAGAATTTCTCGCTGCGTTGGTTGCGCCCCTCGGCGAAAAGCTTCCGCGCCTTCGACAGATAGCCATGCCACCCGCTCAGGAAAAGAACCCCGGCCAATTTCACCAGCATCCAGGGCTGCAGCAGGAAGTCATGGCCCAGGCGCACCGTGTCGGCCGCGATCAGGCAAACCCCGAAGATCCAGGCCAAGCCCATGGCGGGCGTCATGATGATCCGCAGGAGCTTGGCCTCCATGGTGCGGAAGGTCAGGTCTGCCTCGCCGCCCGGCGTCGCCTTGGTGTGGTAGGCGTAGAGCCGCGGCAGGTAGAGCAGGCCCGCCATCCAGGCGATCACCGCCAGAATGTGAAGGCCCCGCAGAAGATCGTAGCGCTCAGCCAGCCATGTCATCGAGCCGCTCCCTTGCTCCGCTCAGCACATTTCGGCTGGTTGGTCCCGCACGTCCAGTCATCGGACGCCTCCGCCAGAACGTCTACAGTAAGTCCGGCCAGTCCATTGATGAAGGCCGGTTCGATCCCCAGGGCCGCAACGCGCACATAGGCGGACGCGCCCAGGCCCTTGGCCAGATCGGCGTATTCGTGATCCAGCTCCACCAAAGTCTCCACATGCTCGGAGACGAAGGCGATCGGACAGATCACCAGACCCAGGCCTTCGCCGACAGCTTCTTCGATAGCCTCCGGTGTGGACGGGCCAAGCCATCTCAGCGGTCCTACCCGGCTCTGGTAACAGACCTGCCAATCCCAACCCGCGCCCAGACGATCCGCCACAGCCTTGGCCGTGGCCTGGATCTGCTGCTCATAAGGATCACCCGCGTCGATCACCTTTTGCGGCAAACCGTGGGCGGAAAACAGCAGCCGCACCTTGCCAGGCCGTCCAGCCGCCTCGTAGGCCGTCAGTATCTTTCGCGCGTGTGCTTCGACCAGGCCGTCCATTGTCGGATAGCAGCAAACCGTCCGCACCACGCCCGGTCCGCGATAAGCCTTCTTCCAGGCCTTCAGCGAGGAGTCCGTCGTGGTGGTCGAGAACTGCGGATAAAGCGGCAGCAGGACCACCTCGTCCGGCGCCCAGGCCGCCACGTCCCGCGCGGTATTCTCCGTCAGCGGATGCCAATAGCGCATGGCGATGAAGCACTTCGCCTCCACGCCCCGGGCTTTCAGCGACGCCTCCAGGGCATCCGCCTGGGCCTGCGTCTCCGGAAGAAGCGGCGAGCCGCCGCCCATGATCGCGTAGTTGGCCGTGGCTTCCTTGCGCCGACTCGTGGAGATCAGCGCCGCCAGTGGGTAGCGCGCGATCGCCGGCAAGCCGATGATCGCCGGATCGCGGAACAGGTTGAACAGGAACGGCTGGACCGATTTCGGACCATCCGGCCCGCCCAGGTTCATCAGGACGACGGCGACCCGCCGGCTCATTTGCCGGTGACCCTGGCCAGAACGCGCTCCACATGCGCGATCGGCGTATCCTGCAGGATGCCGTGGCCCAGATTGAAGATGTAGGGACCGCCGCCCCACTGCTCGAGCATCTGTTGGACGCGGATATCCAACGCCTCGCCCCCGGCCCGCAGAAGCAGAGGGTCCAGCGCGCCCTGGATCGGCTTCACGGCCTGAACCCGCTGGCCGGTCAGAGCCGGGCAGGCGGTGTCGAGGGCCACGCCCTGCACATCCACCTTCATGGCGTACCGTTCGGCATAGGCGGCCGAACCACGGGGGAAGCCGATCACCGGCGTGTCGATCCCTTCCGCTCGAAGGCGGCTGATGATCCGCTGGTGCGGGCGAATGACCAGTTTCTCGAACAGATCCTCGGGCAGCCCCTCCGCCCAGCTCTCGAAAATCTTCAGGGCCTGGGCGCCTGACCGCGCCTGCATGGCCAGATAGAGGGCGGTGCTGTCGGCCAGGGCGTTCAACAGACGCTCCATCTCCTCCGGCTGTTCGTAGGCGAAGGTGCGGGCCTTGGACCGATCGGAGGAGCCTCCTTCGATCATATAGGTCGCCACGGTCCAGGGAGCGCCCGCGAAGCCGATCAGGGCCCGTTCCGGCTCCAGAGCCTCACGGACGATGGAAAGCGTGTTCCCGACGGCTCTCAGCGCTTCGGCGGCGCCGTCCACCTTGCCCTCGATGACGTCCAGGCTCGGCAGCTCCCCAAGCTTCGGACCCTCGCCTGCCTCGAACCACACGTCCTGCCCAAGGGCCCGGGGGATCAGGAGAATGTCCGCGAAGACGATGGAGGCGTCGAACGGGAACCGCCGCATGGGTTGCAGGGTCGCCTCGGCGGCTTTCTCCGAATCCAGGCAGAAGCTGATGAAATCCGGGGTCGTGGCGCGAAGGGCCCGATACTCCGGCAGATAACGCCCAGCCTGCCGCATGAACCATACAGGCGGGCGTTCGGCCCTTTGCCCGGCGAGCACGGAGAGGAATTTCGGAGTCGGGGTCGTCGGAGCCTGGTCGGTCATTCCCGCCTTAAACCGGGTCCCGCTCGAAGGCTCAAGTCCGAAGGTCCGATCAGGTCCCGTCCCTTCCCTCCTTTCTTATCTTAATAAGATTTTAAGGAAGAATGGAGGAAGGTGCTGGTCAGGTGGATGATGGGGAAAAGCGTTCTCGGCGCGCCCTTGTCCCACCAGTCTCCCGATATTCGCGCCCAGACCCGCCCACAGTTCCAGACCTCGGCTGTGGAGATCGTGGACAAGTCGACAACCTGCCCAATTCCTTAAGGAAATCTTAATTCGAACCCGTGCGCGGAGAGGTGGATCAGCTATGCCTGTCCCCAAGCCCATCCGACAAGACGCGGGGGATCGACCTGGAACGGACCGCTCCTGGGGATTTACAAGACAGCAAGAGGGGTGGTTCTCAACCGGCGCGCTTGGCAAAGATTGCGACGCGCGGTTTTCTGCCCGCTGATCCCCAGAGAGACGAACTTTGGTTAAGCAACCATTAACGGCGCATCCACAGGGCGGAGATGAGGAACGGGTCGAACGGCCTCGGGTCTCGACCTACTTCCATATCCACCTGGTGTCGGATTCCACCGGCGAGACGTTGAACGCCATGGCGCGCGCGGTCTGCGCCCGCTTCAACGACGTGCTGCCGATCGAGCACATCTACGCCCTGATCCGATCCACCCGTCAGCTGGAACGGGCCCTGGAGGAGATTTCCGGCGCACCGGGCATCGTCATGCACACCATCGTCGATGCTGGTCTTCGCGCCGCGCTGGAGGATGGCTGCCGACGCCTGGAGATGCCCTGCATCGCCGCTCTGGATCCGGTGGTTTCGGCCATGTCCCGTTATCTGGGCGCCAAGATCTCCACCCGGGTCGGCGCTCAGCATGCGCTGGACAACGATTATTTCGACCGGATCGAGGCCCTGAATTACGCCATCGCCAATGATGACGGCGCCGGCGGCCAGGACCTGGAGCAGGCGGATGTGATCCTGGTGGGGGTGTCCCGCACCTCCAAGACTCCGACCTCCATCTATCTGGCCCATCGCGGCATCCGCGCCGCCAATGTGCCGCTGGTCCCGGGCCAGGCGCCGCCGCAGAAGCTGTTCGACGCCAAGGGCAAGCTGATCGTCGGCCTCACCGCCTCGCCGGACAGGCTGATCCAGATCCGCCGCAACCGCCTGCTGTCTCTGCGCGAGGATCGCGAAAGCGACTATGTGGATGTGGAGGCCGTACGGTCCGAAATCATCCAGGCTCGCCGGCTTTTCGAACGCATGGGCTGGCCGGTGATCGACGTCACCCGCCGCTCCATCGAGGAGACCGCCGCGGCGATCATGAACCTTCTGTATGGCGGCCGCGGCCAGGTTGAGATTTGAGTATGACGATGGTGACCCTGGCGTCGAAGAGCGCCGCCCGCACCCAGCTTCTGACCAATGCAGGCGTGCCTTTCGAGGCGGTCGGCGCCGGTGTGGATGAAGACGCCGCCAAGGCGTCCCTGCTCGCCGACAAGGCCACGCCCCGCGAAATCGCCGACGCCCTGGCCGAGCTGAAGGCCGTGAAGGTGTCGACCAAGCGCCCCGGCTTGGTGATCGGCGCTGACCAGACCCTCGACTTGGACGGTCAGCTCTACGACAAGGCCACGACCATGTTCGAGGCGCGCGAACGGCTGAAAAGCCTGCGCGGGAAAAGCCACAAGCTGCATTCCGGCCTCGTTGTCGCCCGCGACGGCCGACCCATCTGGCGCGAAGTGACCACCGCCACCCTGCGGATGCGCGAGTTCAGCGACGAATGGCTGGACGGCTATCTCGAACGCCAGGGCGAAGTCATTCTCGGCTCCGTGGGCTGCTACATGCTGGAAACCGAGGGCGTTCAGTTGTTCGACCGCATCGACGGCGACTACTTCACCATCCTCGGCCTGCCCCTGATGGGACTGCTGGATTTCCTGCGCCTGCACAAGGTTCTCGCCTCGTGATCACCGGAGCCGCCCGGGTCGCCGGCGTTTGCGGCCAGCCCATCGCCCACTCTCTCAGCCCGGTTCTGCACAACGCCTGGATCGCCGAAGCCGGGATCGACGCGGCCTATGTGCCCTTCGCTCCGCCGGAAGGTCGGTTTGAAGCCTTCGTCGACGGCCTGCGCGGCGGCGTGGTGCGCGGGCTGAACGTCACCATTCCGTTCAAGGAACGCGCGCTCGCCCTGGCGGACGAGGCTTCGGCGGTCGCGCGCCGGGCCGGCGCCTCGAACCTGTTGCTGTTTCGTCCCGATGGTACGATCTTCGCCGACAATACGGACGGCGTGGGCTTGCTTGAGGCGCTCAAGGCTCAGGCAAATTATGAGGCGAAGACGGGTCCGGTCGTTCTGCTGGGGGCCGGCGGCGCCGCGCGAGGCGCGGCCGCGGCCCTGATCGAGGCTGGAGCGCCGTCGGTCCGCATCATCAATCGCACCCTGGCCCGAGCTCAGGAGATCGCCGCCGAGATGGGCGCCGGCTGCAGCGCTCATGCCTGGGATGACGCGCCGGCGGCTCTGGCCGACGCGGCCCTGGTGGTGAACGCCACCTCCCTGGGGCTCGGCGGCCGCGCTGGCCCTGATGTGGATCTGGATGCGGCGCCGGCCTCGGCCGTGGTCATGGACATGGTCTTCAAGCCGCTGCGCACCGAATTCCTCGAACGCGCCGCCGCCAGCGGCCGCCGGACCGTGGACGGTCTGGAGATGCTGGTCCGTCAGGCCGTGCCCAGCTTCGAGGCCTTCTTCGGCCAAGTTCCGCCGGCTTCAGTGGATGTCCGAGCCCTGGCGTTGAAGGCTCTGGATCAATGATCCTGCTTGGCCTCACCGGGTCCATCGGCATGGGCAAGTCCACCACTGCGGCCATGTTCGCGGCCGAGGGCGTGCCTGTCTATGACGCCGACGCTGAGGTTCACCGTCTTTATGCAAACGGCGGTGCAGCGGTCGGCCCGGTGGGCGCGGCCTTTCCGGGCGTGGTGAAGGACGGCGCCATCGATCGCGCCGCGCTCAGCGCCCAGGTGGTCGGCAAGCCGGAGGCCCTCCAGAAGCTGGAGGCGATCGTGCACCCCCTGGTCGCCCAGACCCGCGCCGCCTTCTTCGAAAAGGCGGAAGCGGCCGGCGCCGACGTGGTTCTGCTGGATATCCCGCTGCTCTACGAGACCGGCGGGGAGGGCAAGGTGGACAAGGTGGTGGTGGTTTCCGCCCCCGCGGAGGTCCAACGCCAGCGTGTTTTGGCCCGGCCGGACATGACCGAAGCGAAACTGCAGGCCATTCTCCACCGCCAGTTGCCGGACGCCGAGAAGCGACGAAGGGCCGATTTTGTGGTGGATACGGCCCAAGGACTCGATTTCGCCCGGGCCGAAGTGCGAAAAATCCTTGCCAGCGTGCGGTTTCAGCCTCGTTCAGCTTGATGCGGCTGACGAACATCGGCATGGAATCGCCATGGCGCGTGAGATCATCCTCGACACCGAAACCACCGGCTTCGATCCGCTGAAGGGCGATCGTCTGGTTGAAATCGGCTGCATCGAGGTGGTGGACTTCATTCCCACCGGCCGATCCTTCCACGAATATGTCGATCCCGAGCGCGACATGCCGGCCGAGGCCGAGAAGGTCCACGGCCTGTCGGGCGCCTTCCTGAAGGGCAAGCCCAAGTTCGCCGAGATCGCCGACCGCTTCGCCGAATTCGTCGGCGACGCCGTGATCGTGGCCCACAACGCGGCCTTCGACCGTAATTTCGTCAATTACGAGATGGGCCGCTGCGGCCGCGCCTTGATGCACGAGGAGCGCTGGGTCGACACCCTGGCCCTGGCCAAGAAGCGCTTCCCCGGCATGTACAATTCGCTCGATGCGCTGTGCAAACGCTTCAAGATCTCGCTGGAAAGCCGCGACAAGCACGGGGCGCTGATCGACGCCCATCTGCTGGCCGAGGTTTATCTGGAGTTGCAGGGCGGCAAGGAACGCGCTCTGGATCTCACCCACTCGACCGCCGCTCTGGCGGTCTCCGCGGCGATGGCCGGCGGTTATGGCGAACGGCCCCGGCCGCTGGCGCCCCGCTCCACCGACGCTGAACGCGCCGCCCACGCCGAATTCGTAGCGGCGACCCTCAAGGACAAGGCTGTCTGGCTGAAGGTCGGACTATAGCCGCAACCCCATCTCGCCACGCCGGCCGTGACCGTCGTGAGAGAAAATCCCGGTTCAACCAAGGAGATTTGACGTGAACCAATCCGAACTGATCGCCGCGGCCGCCAAGGAAGCCGGCGTTTCGCAAGCTGAAGCCGGCCGCGTCCTCGACGCGTTCCTGTCGACCATCCAAGCGACCCTGGTGAAGGGCGAAGACGTCCGCCTGTCGGGCCTGGGCATCTTCGACGTGGCCGACCGCGCCGCTCGCGAAGGCCGCAACCCGGCCACCGGCGAAACCATCAAGATCGCGGCCACGAAGGCCGTTCGCTTCCGTCCGTCCAAGACCCTGAAGGACGCCGTCGCGAAGAAGTAAGCATCGTCCGAAAGGACTGCTGCTTGAAGGAACGGCGGCTGGATCCCTCCAGCCGCCGTTTTCTTTTCGTATCAGGCGTTGCCGATCTGGACGCCGCCTGCCTGCGCCTTGCGTTGGGCGTAGACGCCACCGAAGTCGATCGGGTCGATCAGGAACGGCGGGAAGCCGCCTTCGCTGGTCACATCCGCGATCACGCGGCGGGCGAACGGGAACAGGAAGCGCGGGCATTCGATCAGCAGCACCGGCTCAAGATCGTCTTCGCTGACGCCGGTCACCTGGAACAGGCCGCCATAGACGACTTCGACGTGGAAGACGGCGTCCGAACCGCGCGTGGCGCGGGCCGACAGCTTCAGATCCACCTCGAACAGGCCGTCCGTGCGGCCGCGGGCGTTCATCTCGACGCCCATGTCGATCTCAGGCTGGCCGCCGCCGCGCAGGGATTCCGGCGCGCCCGGATTCTCGAAGGACAGGTCGCGGATGAACTGGGCGATGACGCGAACGCCGATTTGTTCGCCTTCGGCGGGGGTTTCCGGAACGCCGGAAGTGGTGTCGGTCATGGGAAATCCGTCAGGATGGACAGCCGGGCGACAATGCCTCACGGCCTTCAGATCAGGGTTGAGAGCCGGGCTGCTAACATGAGGGGACCCCCGGTGCAACGCCGGGCCTGACGTGGCGGCCTGTCGCGCCTATATTGCATTCCAACTGTTCCATTGAAGTCGGTCTTCCTTTGCAAGCTCTCGAACTGATCATCTTCGCCGTTCTCGCCGCCGTGGTGCTCTATCAGCTCTATTCGGTGCTCGGCCGCCGGGTCGGCCGGCAGCCTGAAGACACGCCCGCCCCTGTGGAGGCTCCGCGTGGTCCGGTGATCGTCGACGCCCCCAAGGCCGAGGGCGCGGATTTCGCCGCCGCCGACGGTCTGGCCGCCCTGCGAGCCCGCGACCCGGCCTTCGACGTCAGCCGCTTCCTGCACGGCGCCCGCCAGGCCTATGAGATGGTGGTGCGCGGCTTCGCCGCCGGCGACCGCGAAACCCTGCGGCCTCTGCTGTCCGAACAGGTGATGGAGGGCTTCGACGGCGCGATCACCGCCCGCGAGGCTGAAAACCGCACCGAAACCGTCGAATTCCTGCATCCGCCCCGCGCCGATTTCGAAAGCGCGGCGGTGAAGGGCGACATGGCCCGCGTGGTGGTCCGCTTCCTGGCCGAGTTCCGCAGCCGCACCAAGGGTCCGGAAGGCGAGGCGGTGGATGACCGCCGTACGGCCGAACTGTGGACCTTCGAGCGCGATCTGAAGAGCCGCGACCCCAACTGGACCCTGGTGAACGTCGACGCCGCGGCGGCGTGATGCGCCGTATTGCTCTGCATCCCGGCGCCGCAGCTCTCGCGGCGCTGATCCTGGCGGCCTGCGCCACCCGAACTCCGCCGCCGGCCGAGGCGCCGGAAGGTCCCCCCGCGCCGGGCCGTCCAGCCGAACAGCCGCCGGAACGTCCGACGCCCCGGCCGCTGGTTTATGTTCTTTCAGACCTGCCCGGTTGGGCGCAGGAAGACCATCTGGCCGCTTTCGAGGCGCTGAAGACCGGCTGTCAGGCCGCCAAGGACCCCTCATCCGCCGAGCTTTGCCGCAAGGCCCGCCATGCCGGCGACCTGAAACCGGCGGAGGCGCAGGCCTGGCTGGAAGCCCACCTCGTCGCCCGGTCAATGGGCGATGAAGGGACCCTGACCGCCTATTTCGCGCCGGTCTATGAGGCCCGCTTCTCCCGTCGCGGCGAGTACACCGCCCCTGTCCGCGCCAAACCGGCGGATCTGGAGATGATCGACCTGGGTTCCGGCCCGGTGCCCGCCCAAGTCACCGGCGGCGTGCCGAAGCCCTATCCCGACCGCGCGGCCATTGAGGCGGTGGAGACGGACAAGCCCCTGGCCTGGATGAAGCCGGAGGACCTGTTCTTCCTGCAGATTCAGGGCTCCGGCGTTCTGGTCCTGCCCGACGGCAAGCGGTTCAAGGCGCTCTATTCCGGCCACAACGGCCAGCCGTTCCTCGGCATCGCCGCGCCCATGCGTGAAAAGGGCCTGCTGGCCGACAGCAACACCTCGGCCGAGAACATCCGCGCCTGGCTCGCCGATCATCGCGGGCCGGAGGCGGATGCGGTCATGCAGCTGAACCGCCGCTACGTGTTCTTCCACCTGAAACCCGACGACGGGGCCGAGCCGCGCGGGGCCGCCAATATCCCGCTGCCGCCGGGTCGCGCCATCGCGGTGGACCCCAGCCAGCACAGCTATGGCGGCCTTTACTGGATCGACGCCGACGCGCCGAAACTGAACGGCGCCTTCCCGACCTATCGCCGCGTGGTGGCTGCGCTCGATACAGGCGGGGCCATCAAGGGCGCGGTGCGGGCCGATCTCTACATGGGCTCGGGTCCGGCGGCGGGGCTGGAGGCGGGGCGGGTGCGCCATGCCCTGCGCCTCTATCGCCTGGTTCCGAGGGACTGACGTCATGAAGCGGCCGCTGAAGCCGGAGGAGCGGCGGCTGTGGGATCTCGTGGCCGGGACCGTGAAGGGCAGGGCGCCTGATGACGCCCAGGTCAGCAAGGTCACGCCCAAGACCCTGAAGAAGACCAAGTTCGGCAAGCGCGCGCCGCCGCCCGCGCCGATCCCTGAGGCGGATTTCCATGTTCCGGAAGATCCGGCCTGGACCGCTCTGGCCAAGTCCATCCGCCCCGACCGGACGCCGCCCAAGCCCAAGGCGCCGCCGAAGACGGCGACCGCGGCGGCGCCTCTCCTGCTGGCGGCTGAAGACCTGAAGGCTCTGCAGAAGCCGAAACGCGCCGCCCGCAGCGGCTATGACCCCATCGAGCCCGGCCGAAAACGCCGCATCAGCCGCGAGCGCGATCCCTTGGAGGCCCGTCTGGACCTGCACGGCCTGGATCAGGATGGCGCCCGCCCGACGCTTGAAGCGTTTCTGCGCCGGGCCTCGGACGAGGGTTATCGTTCGGTCCTGGTCATCACCGGCAAGGGCAAGACGGGAACGGGCGTCCTGCGCCGCTACGTTCCCGAATG
The DNA here is from genome assembly GCF_029543125.1 of Caulobacter segnis. Taxonomy (GTDB): domain Bacteria; phylum Pseudomonadota; class Alphaproteobacteria; order Caulobacterales; family Caulobacteraceae; genus Caulobacter; species Caulobacter segnis_D. The sequence continues at coordinate 730,945 of NZ_JARQWW010000002.1, read as the reverse complement.
GCTGGGGGCCCCGCATCTCAGCGACATCGTGGCCGGGGTCTCCCAGGCTGACCGGCATCACGGCGGGGAGGGCGCGCTCTACGTCGCCCTGAAGAAGCGGATCTAGGCTCCGCGCGAGGCCTTTTCAGCCAGGCCGGACTGCCCTTGGCGGGCTTCAAGTTTGGCGGCCACGGCGTCCAGATCCAGTCCCACCGCCGTAGCCAGGGCCAGCCAATGATAGAGCAGGTCGGCGCTTTCGGCGGCCAGGGCGTCAAGATCGCCCTGAACGGCGGCGATCACCGTCTCCGTCGCCTCCTCGCCCAGCTTCTTCGCCGCCAGGGCCGGGTCAGCCAGCAGCTTGGCGGTGTAGGAGGCGGAGACATCCCCACCCTTGCGAGAGGCGACCGTCGCGGCCAGGCCTTCCAGAACCTTGAACAGCTCAGCCATGATCAGGCCTCCAGACGCATGGGCAGGCCGGCGGCGGCCATGGCCTGCTTGGCCTGGCGCACGGTGATCTCGCCGAAGTGGAAGATCGAGGCGGCCAGCACCGCATCGGCCCCGCCGTCGCGGGCGGCCTCGATCAGGTGATCGGTGTTTCCGGCCCCGCCGCTGGCGATCACCGGCACGCTCACCGCGTCGCCCACCGCCTTCAGCAGGGGAATGTCGTAGCCGGTCTTGGCCCCGTCGCGGTCCATGGAGGTCAGCAGGATTTCGCCCGCGCCCTTCTCAACCGCCCGGGCGGCGTACTCGATCACATCCAGCCCAGTGTCCTTGCGTCCGCCATAGGTCCAGACGTTCCAGCCCGAGCCGTCATCACGCGCCTTGGCGTCCACGGCCACCACCACGCACTGGGCGCCGAAGGCGTCGGCCCCGGCGGCGATCAGGTCGGGGTTCTCCACGGCGGCGGTGTTCATGGCCACCTTGTCGGCGCCGGCCAGCAGCAGGCGGCGCATGTCCTCGACCGCCCGCACGCCGCCGCCCACCGACAGGGGCATGAAGCAGGCGTCGGCGGTCCGCGCGATCACGTCCAGGATCAGGCCGCGCCCCTCGTGGCTGGCGGTGATGTCCAGGAACATCAACTCGTCGGCCCCGGCGGCGTCATAGGCGGCGGCCTGCTCCACCGGATCGCCGGCGTCGCGCAGGGCCACGAAGTTGACGCCCTTCACCACGCGGCCGTCCTTGACGTCCAGGCAGGGAATGACGCGGCGGGTCAGCATCAGCCGGCGGCCCGGATGGCGTCGGCCGGGCGGATGGTTCCGGCATAGAGCGAGCGGCCCAGGATCGCCCCGGCGATCGGCGCGCCCTTGCGGGCCTTCAGATTGACGATGTCGTCCACCGAGGCGACGCCGCCGCTGGCGATCACCGGCACCGAAACGGCGTCGGCCACTTCGCCCACGCCCTCGACGTTCACGCCGGTCAGGGCGCCGTCGCGGGAGATGTCGGTGACGATCAGGGCCGCGACCCCGGCGTCCTCGAACCGCTTGGACAGGTCTACGGCGCTGATGTCCGACAGGGCGGTCCAGCCGTCCACGGCGACCTTGCCGTCGCGCACGTCCACGGCCACGGCGATCTGCTCGGGCCACAGGCGGGCGGCCTTCTTGACCAGTTCGGGATTGTTCACGGCCACCGTGCCCAGGATCACGCGGCTGACGCCGGCCTCGATCCAGGACTCGACGCCCTCAAGGGTGCGGACCCCGCCGCCCAGTTGAACCGGGATCGACACGGCGTTGAGGATCTCCTCAACCGCTTTGGTGTTCATCGACTGGCCCTCGATGGCGCCGTTCAGGTCGACCACATGCAGCCAGGAGAAGCCGTCCTTGGCGAAACGCTCGGCTTGGTCGGCGGCCGAAGTGTTGAACACCGTGGCCTTGTCCATGTCGCCGTGCAGCAGGCGCACGCACTGGCCGTCTTTCAGGTCGATGGCGGGATAGAGGATCATGGGCGCCATTCCAGAAAGTTGGCGAGGAAGGAAAGACCGGAGTCCTGGGACTTTTCCGGGTGAAACTGAGCGCCGGCCACATTGCCCCGCGCCACCGCCGCCGTGAAGCGTCCGCCATGGTCGCTGACCGCGACCACGTCCGCCGGATCAGCGGCGTCCAAGGCGAAACTGTTGGCGTAGTACATGGGCGAATTGGCCGGCACGCCGGCGAACAGGGGGTGCTCGCGCACCCGCTCCACCGCGTTCCAGCCCATGTGCGGGATGGTCAGGGTCGGATCTAAGGGTTCTAGCTTCTTCACCTCGCCGGTGATCCAGTCGAGGCCGGGGGTGATCCGGAACTCCAGCCCCCGCGTGGCCAGAAGCTGCATGCCGACGCAGATGCCCAGGAACGGGACGCCCCGGACCTTCACCGCTTCGTTCATGGCCTCGACCACGCCGGCGGCGTCCAGGCCCTCGCGGCAGGAGGCGAAGGCCCCGACGCCGGGCAGGAACACCCGGTCGGCCTTGGCGATGAGGTCAGGATCGGCGGTGACGCGCACGTCCACGGAAAGGCCGCGGCGGCGCGCGGCCTCGACCAGGGCTCGTTCGGCCGAGCGCAGATTGCCCGACCCGTAGTCGATCAGGGCGACGCTCTGCATGGATGAACCTTACAGCACGCCCTTGGTGGAGGGGGCATGGCCGCCGGTCTTGGGGTCGATCTCGACCGCCTGACGCAGCGCCCGGGCCAGGGCCTTGAACCCGCTCTCGGCGATATGGTGGGTGTTGTCGCCGTACAGGGTCTCCAGATGCACGCAGGCGCCGCAGTTCATGGCGAAGGCGTGGTGGAATTCCTTGAACAGCTCGGTGTCCATCTCACCCACCTTGGGGCGGGTGAAGTCCACCTTCCAGATCAGGTACGGGCGGTTGGACAGGTCGATGGCGCAGCGCGTCAGGGTCTCGTCCATCGGGATATAGGCGTGGCCGAAGCGGCGGATGCCCTTGAAGCCGTCCAGCGCCTTGTTCACCGCTTGGCCCAGGACGATGCCGGTGTCCTCGACCGTGTGGTGCATGTCGATGTGCAGGTCGCCCTTGGTCTCGACCTGAAGATCGAACCCGCCATGGCGCGCGAAGCTCTCCAGCATGTGGTCATAGAAGCCCACGCCGGTGGAGATCGTCGACTTGCCGGTCCCATCAAGATCGATCGAGACGCGGATCTGCGTCTCCTTCGTCTCGCGGACCACTTCGGCCGTGCGCGCCATTTGCGTATCCGTTCCTGTCAGAAGCCCTTGGCCGCGGCCAGCTCGGCGAGCGAGACCAGCGGACGGGGGCCATAGTGCGAGATCACCTCGGCCGCCGCGATGGAGCCCAGCCGGCCGCAGTCAGCCAGCGGCTTGCCCTTGGCGAGGCCGTAGAGGAACCCGGCTGCGTATTGGTCGCCCGCGCCGGTCGTGTCCACGATTTTCTCCACAGCCTCGGCCGGGATTTCGTGGCGCGCCTCGCCGGCGAGCACCACCGAACCCTTTTCGCTGCGGGTCACGGCGGCGATCTTCACGCTGGCGGCCAGTTGCTTGGCGGCGGCGTCGAAGTCGTCGGTGCGGTACAGAGACAGCAGCTCCGCTTCGTTGGCGAAGACGATGTCCACCTGGGTCTCCACGAAGCCGCGCAGGGCCTCGTAGTGGCGGTCGACCACGAAGCTGTCGGACAGGGTGAAGGCGATCTGGCGGCCCGCGCCGTGGGCCAGGCCGGCGGCCTTGGCGAAGGCGACGCGCGCCTCCGACGGGTCGAACAGATAGCCTTCCAGATAGACGATCTGCGAGCCTTCGATGACCGCCGGGTCCACGTCGTCGGCGGTCAACTGGTTCGAGGCGCCGAGGAAGGTGCACATGGTGCGCTGGCCGTCCGGGGTGACGTTGATCATGCAGCGGCCGGTGGCCGCGCCGCCGATCAGGCGCGGCACGTCGAAGTCGACGCCGATGGCCTTGATGTCATGGGCGAAGATGTCGCCCAGCTGGTCGTCGGCGACCTTGCCCAGATAGACGGCCTTGCCGCCCAGGCTGGCGACGCCGGCGATGGTGTTGCCGCCCGACCCGCCCGAGGTCTCCACGCCGGACGCCATGCGGCCATAGAGCGACACCGCGAAGTCCTGATCGACGAGCTGCATCGAGCCCTTCACCAGCTTTTCCGCCTCCAGGAAGGCGTCTTCGCAGGGGGCGATCACGTCGACGAGGGCGTTGCCGATGGCGGCGACGTCGTAGCGGGCGGTCATGCAGGGGGACTTTCAGAAGGAATTGACCCCGCCGATTAGCGAAAGCGGGGCCCGCTGGCAAATTTCGTGCGCACCATCTCAGCGTTGGCGACGGGCCGAACCTTTTGGCAAGGCCTTCCCCGCCGCTTTGAGGGCGGCATATTCCTCGTCCATGGCCGCCTTTCTGGCCGCCTTTCTCCGCTCGTCGAACTTGGCGTACTCGCGGAGGGCGGAGGTTTCTGCGTCGCCATGGCCGATCTGACCGCCATGATTGAGCACCTGCCGCCCGAGGTTGCTCAACTGGCGGTCAAGCAGCTCGGCGCGTGATCCATCGTGACGAGCTTTCCGATTTCAGCCTGATCATCGAAAATATCGAGGAGGATATTGGTCAGCCGGTTCAGCTCTCGGATTTCGCCGGGAGCCAGATAGTTCTTAGCCACCTTAGCGTCACGTTTTGTGACGTCGCGACCGCTCCAAGTCTGCAACCCCATATTGGGATGATCCGCATCCGCGCGGCTCTTCTGAATTTCCGACGGCGTATGCGATGTGACGGCGTAGAAGAGTTTCGCCTGCATCCGCGTTTAGAAGGTGATCGCCTGCGCGGAGCTCGGCTCGTAATCTTGGCAAAGTGCGCAGATGCCCCGAAGCTCCGCATACCCATTCGCCTCAGAGGCGCGAATGTCGCGGATGATTTCGCGAAGCTCAGAGACCCGGTCCTGGTCGCCGCGGGCTTTCAGTCGCTCCACATCGACGACAAACCCCTTCGTCGCGAACTTGACGAGGATGTTCGTGGCCCATCGCCTGAAAATCGTGCCTTGCTTCGAGCTGACCCGATATCCAACTGCGATTATCGCATCCAGGTTATAGTGCAGAACCTCTCGGGTGACCTGCCGGCCACCTTCAGATCGAACTATCCGGAATTTCCGGATAGTTGGATCTTCGTCGATCTCACCTTCTCGATAAACGTTGGAGACGTGCTCGTTGACGGTGCGAACATCAATGCCGAACAGGTCGGCCATCTGAGCCTGAGTCATCCAGAGTGTTTCGCCTTCATGGCGAAGCTCGACACGAAGCCCGCGGTCCGTTCCATAGATGAGGAAGCGGTCGCCGGTGTCTGCGTCCTCCATCAGCCGAACAGGGTCTTCAGCGGGCGTCTCGATCGTTATTCCGGCTCACCGCATTGGTCGGAACATTAATAGAACATAACCGCGCTGGGCGCCAATAAGCTTCCTGGCGATGGCCCCGCGCCGGGGGCGTTTCAGCCGCCGATGAACAGCTCTCGCGAGGGGCACAGGTCGTCGATGATGCAGTTGCGGCATCGGGGCTTGCGGGCGATGCAAACATAGCGGCCGTGCAGGATCAGCCAGTGATGCGCCCGGGTCAGCCAGGGCTCCGGCACGATGGCGAACAGGTCCTGCTCCACCTGGTCGGGAGTCTTGCCCTTGGACAGCTTCAGGCGGTGGGCGACACGGAAGACGTGGGTGTCCACGGCGATGGCCGGCTCGATGCCCAGCTCGTTCAGCACCACGCTGGCGGTCTTGCGCCCCACGCCGGGCAGGGCCTGCAACGCCTGCCGGTTCAGGGGCGTCTGACCGCCGTGCTGCTCCAGGATGATCCGGGACAGGGCGATGACGTTCTTGGCCTTGGTCCGGTAGAGGCCGATGGAGGCGATGTAGGGGGTCAGGCCCTCCTCGCCGAGGGCCAGCATCTTCTCCGGGGTGTCGGCCACGGCGAACAGCTTGTCGGTGGCCTTATTCACCGAAACGTCCGTGGCCTGGGCCGACAGGGCCACCGCCACCAACAGGGTGTAGGGGCTGTGGAAGCGCAGCTCGGTCTTCGGATTGTCCTCGAAGCGCTCGAAACGAGTGAAGATCTCGTCGATCCGCGCCCGTTCGGCGGGGGACACGCGTTTCTTCGGCTTGCGGGCGGGCTTCTTGGCGGTCTTGCCGGTGATCTGGGAGGCGGGCGCTTTCATGCGGGGCGGACCATGCCGCGCCTTCGCCTTCGCGAAAAGAGGCGCCATGGTGGGGCCATGGACGCGACCCTCTACATGGACGCTGTGATCACCCAGAACCGCTCGCTGTCGCCGGGCGGGTTCAAGGTGCTGCTCGGCTTCGTGGTCGCCGCCAATGTCCTGTTCGGCATCTTCCTGTTCGTAATCGGGGCCTGGCCCGTGCCGATCTTCCTGGGCCTGGACGTTCTGGCCATCTGGTGGGCTTTCAAGCTCAGCTTCCGGGCGTCCGAGCGCGCCGAGCGGGTCCAGGTCTCGGCCGAACAGGTGGTGGTCCTGCGCGAAAGTCCCGGCCGCCGGCGCCGCATCTGGGCCTCGCCCACCGCCTTCACCCGCGTGGCTTTGGAGCAGGCGGGGGAGCATGAGCGGCGGGTGCGCATCCGCCTGTCGAACAAGGCCCTGACCGTCGCCCGGGCTCTCAGTCCGGACGAGCGCGGCGCCTTCGCTGACGCCCTGGAGCGGGCCATCCGCACCGCCCGGGCGGAAAGACATGCGGTGACGCAAGAACCGGGCGGATTCGCCCAATCCGGGGACCTAGTCTGATGGCGAAGATGGAGACCGCCATGCCCCTCGACTCCGAAATCGCTGAAACCATCCTCAGCCCGCTCCAGAAGCTGGAGACTCGGTCCCAGGACTATGTCCGCATGGCCCAGGCCCTCGACTGGCTGGCGCAGCGGTGGCTGGACCGGCCGAGCCTGGACGACGCCGCCGACGCCGCGGGCCTGTCGCCGTTCCATTTCCAGCGCACCTTCACCCGCTGGGCGGGAGTCAGCCCCAAGACCTTCATGGCCGCCATCGCCCACGCGGAGGCCCGCAAATCCCTCGACGCCGGGGCCAGCGTCCTGGACGCCGCCTTCGACGCCGGCCTGTCGGGCCCGTCGCGTCTGCACGACCTGTTCATCGCCCATGAGGCGGTGACCCCGGGCGAGGCGCGCCGGCGGGGCGAGGGGCTGGAGCTGACCTGGGGCTGGGCGCCGACCCCGTTCGGCAAGGCTCTGTTCGCCATGACCCCGCGCGGCCTGGCCGGTCTGGGCTTCGCCGAGGCGGATGGCGAGGCGGCGGCCTTCGCCGACATGCACCGCCGCTTCCCGGCCGCGAACTGGGTTCGCGACGACCAGGCCGCCGCCGCCATGGCCCTGCACGCCTTCGCTGGGGGTGAAAGTCCCCTGCCGGTGGTGCTGATCGGGCCGCCGTTCCACGTCCAGGTGTGGAAAGCCCTGCTGCGCATCCCTGCGGGCGAGACGGCCACCTACGGCCAGGTCGCCGCCTGGGCCGGAAAGCCCAAGGCCTTCCAGGCCACGGGCGCGGCGATCGGGGCCAATCCCCTGGCCCTGCTGATCCCCTGCCACCGGGCCATCGCCAAGGACGGCCGGCTCACCGGCTATCACTGGGGCCTGGCCCGCAAGGCGGCGATCCTCGGCTCGGAGGCCGTGGCGGCGGCGCGGGCGGCTTGATTGCTTCCCCCTTCTCCTCGAGGGGAGAAGGACCGGGGATGAGGGTGATGCTGCATTTCAGGATGCGGCGCGGCTGAGCCCGGACCCGCTGGCGCTGTCACCCTCACCCTCGATCCCTCTCCCATCAAGGGAGAGGGAGGCGTGCAGAAACGTTCCCACGGGTATGAACCCGCAAGGTTGGAAGGGCGGCGGAGCGGCCTGACCTGCGTCAGGCGATGGGACTTAGGCGTGCCGGTTCGACGTAGGTCTTTCCGCTCCGCGCGATCGTGTCTGGGGGCTCCTCGAGAGGACTTACAAATCTCCGAGCAAAGGCCCTGACGGGCGGGCCTCCTCCAGCGAGGAGGTCCCGGACCGCGTGGACGCCGGGGTTCCACGCCTAGATCCCGCTCGATCACATCTCCACCACAACCGGCGCTGGCCGAGCGCCCTTCCCGTGATGGGGACGGGGGAAGAGTACGGGAGGTGGAATGGGGGCGGATAACTCTTCTCCTCTCCCCACGCGTGGGGAGAGGATTGGGTGAGGGGCCTTGCGGCGGTTCCGCTTGCAGCGCCTTGCCCGCTGAACCTCAGCGCCCCCTCACCCTTACCCTCTCCCCCAGAGGAGAAGCGGCCTAAAGGATATACCGGCTCAGGTCGGCGTTCTGGGCCAGGGCGCCGATGCGGTCGCGGACATAGGCTTCGTCGATCGTCACCTGGGGCGGCGAGCCGTCGCCGGCGGTGAAGCTGATCTCCTCGGTCACCTTCTCCAGCACGGTCTGCAGCCGGCGGGCGCCGATGTTCTCCACCGAGCCGTTCACCGCCACGGCGGCGTCGGCCAGGGCGTCGATGGCGCCTTCGGTGAAGGTCAGCTCGACGCCTTCGGTCAGCATCAGGGCCTGGTGCTGGCGGATCAGATTGGCTTCCGGCTCGGTCAGGATGCGGCGGAAATCGTCGCGGGTCAGGGCTTTCAGCTCCACCCGGATCGGCAGACGGCCCTGAAGTTCAGGCAAAAGGTCCGACGGCTTGGCCACGTGGAAGGCCCCCGAGGCGATGAACAGCACGTGGTCGGTCTTCACCGGCCCGTGCTTGGTGGCCACGGTGGTGCCCTCGATCAGGGGCAGCAGGTCCCGCTGCACGCCTTCGCGGGAGACGTCGGCCCCGGCCCGGTCGGAGCGGCTGGCGACCTTGTCGATCTCGTCCAGGAAGACGATGCCGTTGTTCTCGGCCAGCTCGACCGCCTCGCGGGTCAGGGCCTCCTGATCCAGCAGCTTGTCGCTTTCCTCGGCGATCAGCGGGGCGTGAGCGGCGGCGACGGTCATCTTCACCGTCTTCATCCGCCCCCCGCCGAAGGCCTTCATCATGTCCGACAGGTTCAGGACGCCGATGCCGCCCGCCTGGCCGGGAATGTCCATGCTGGGACCGCCGGTGTCGGCAAGCTGGATCTCCACCTCGGTGTCGTTCAGCTCGCCGGCGCGCAGCTTCTTGCGGAAGCTCTCGCGGGCGGCGGTGGAGCCGGGGCCGGTCAGGGCGTCGAGGATGCGTTCCTCGGCGGCGCGCTCGGCGCTGGCCCGAACTCCGGCCCGGCGGCGGTCGCGCACCATGATCAGGGCGCTCTCCACCAGGTCGCGCATGATCTGGTCCACGTCGCGGCCCACATAGCCGACCTCGGTGAACTTGGTGGCCTCGACCTTCAGGAACGGGGCCTGGGCCAGACGCGCCAGGCGGCGGGCGATCTCGGTCTTGCCGACGCCCGTGGGGCCGATCATCAGGATGTTTTTCGGCGTGACCTCGTCGCGCAGGTCGTCCGGCAGCCGCCGGCGTCGCCAGCGGTTGCGCAGGGCGACGGCCACGGCCTTCTTCGCTTCAGGGTGACCGACGATGTAGCGGTCGAGTTCGGAGACGATTTCGCGTGGTGAGAATTCAGTCATCAGGCCGGTAGGATCTGGTCATACACCAGACGCCAGCCTTCCGGCCGCGTCTGCCAGATTCGTACATAGTGCCCTTTGGCCGGCTTGCCATCCGCTGACGTCCAATCCGCGTCGCCCCAGGTCCAGGCCAGATCGCCGGCCCTGGAGGCCGACCCGCCCTTCTGAGCGAAGCTTATGGCCTTGGCGCGGGTGTCGAGTTCGGCGGCGACGGCCTCCGGCGTGGCGGGCAGGGGCGCCTTGGAGCTGGTCAGCCGGGCCTCCTTGGCCAGCACGGCCAGGAACGCAGCCTTGGAGTCGGTGAGCGCGGCCTTGGCCAGCGCGGCTTCGGCGGCCTGGACTTGGGCGAAAGCCTTTTCCGCCGAGCCGGCGCCGCCGACGGCCATCGCCAGGGCGACGGGCTCGCTCTCAGGTCCGGGCTGGCCGACCGAAGTCGCGCGCGGGCCGCCGTCGTAGACCCATTTCCAGGCGCCGTCGGCCTGCCGGGCCCAGACGGTGAAATAGTGCCCGCCGCGCTTGCCGTCGTACTCCGCCGGGCCGGTGGTGAAGCCCAGATCGCCGCTGCGGGCGATGCCGGCGAAGATCGGCCACCACTTGATCTGCACCTTGCTGTCGGGCCGCCCCTCGAAGAACGCCTTGGCGTTCACCGGTCCCGGCGCGAACAGCAGGGCGTCGTCGGTCATGTGGCGCAGGAAGGACGCCTTCACCCCGTTGGCGAAGCCGTCGGCGGCGAAGGCGCGTTCGGCCGCGATGACCTCGGCCGGAGAGGTTGTCTGGGCGATGGCCAGAAGGGGCGCGGCCGACAAGGCGGCGGCGGCGAGAAGAGTGCGGATCATGGGCGCGTCCGAAACGGGGGTTTCGGTGACCTATAAACCGCTCGTCAGCCGCCGTTACATGAATTCCCTGTAAACCCTTACAGGGTTTCGACGGTCAGATTGCCGTTGGTGTAGACGCAGATGTCGGCGGCGATGCCCATGGCCTTGCGGGCGATCTCTTCGGCCGACAGGGGCTGGTCGATCAGGGCCCGCGCCGCGGCCAGGGCGTAGTTGCCGCCCGAACCGATCGCCGCCACGCCCAGATCCGGCTCCAGCACGTCGCCCACGCCGGTGACAGTGTAGATCGCCTCGGCGTCGGCCACGAGCAGCATGGCCTCCAGCTTGCGCAGGTAGCGGTCGGTCCGCCAGTCCTTGGCCAGCTCCACGCAGGCGCGGGCCAGCTGGCCGGGGTGGGCCTCAAGCTTGGTCTCCAGCCGCTCGATAAGGGTGAAGGCGTCGGCGGTGGCGCCGGCGAACCCGGCGATCACCTTGCCGCCGGCCAGGACGCGGACCTTGCGGGCGTTGCCCTTGACGACGGTCTGGCCCATGGACACCTGTCCGTCGCCGGCGATCACGGTCCGGCCGTCCTTGCGGACCGCCAGGATTGTGGTGCCGTGCCAATCGGGGAATGTAGAAGCGTCGGCTTTCATGTCGTCCGATGTGGCGAGCGCAGCCGAAGAGGTCAAGCACATGGGCTTTTCGAGCGAGGAAGTTGAGCGGTACGCCCGCCACCTGGTCCTGCGTGAAATCGGCGGCCAGGGACAGCAGGCGTTGAAGGCGGCGCGGGTCCTGGTGGTCGGGGCGGGGGGCCTTGGCGCGCCGGCGTCCCTCTATCTCGCCGCGGCGGGGGTGGGGACCATCGGTCTTGTGGACGCCGACACGGTCTCCCTGTCGAACCTGCAGCGCCAGGTGATCTATTCCGCCGCCGATGTGGGGCGCGAGAAGGTCATCGCCGCCGCCGAACACCTGCTGGCTCTGAACCCGCATCTGGCTATCGAGCCGCTGCCCCACGCCCTCAACGCCGAAAACGCCGAGGCCCTGGTCGAAAACTACGACCTCGTGCTGGACGGCACGGACGACTTCGCCACCCGTTTCTGCGTCAACGCCGCCTGCGTGGCCGAGGGCAAGACCCTGGTCACCGGGGCCATCGGCCGATGGAGCGGCCAAGTGGGCGTTTTCTCGGGCCGTCCCTGCTATCAGTGCCTGGTGCCGGAGATTCCGCCGGACGCCGAGACCTGCAGCCTGGTGGGGGTGGTCGGCGCCCTGGCCGGCGTGATCGGCTCGATGATGGCGCTGGAGGCGGTGAAGGTCATCACCCGCGCTGGCGAGCCCTTGCAGGACAGGCTGTTGATCTATGACGCCCTGTCGGCCGCGTCACGAACCGTCCGGGTCGGCGCCGATCCGGCATGCACAGTGTGCGGCGCAACGTAAAAAGCGTCGCACCTCTCTTTTCCCCAGACGCGTTACGGTCCATAGGGGGCGCCGCCTTATTGAATTTTTCGTGATGGACGGCCGCAATCATGGACCTCTCCAAGATCCCCACCGGCAAGAACCCGCCCTATGATCTCTATGCGGTGATCGAAATCCCGCAGGGCGGCGAGCCGGTGAAGTACGAACTCGACAAGGACTCGGGCGCGATCTTCGTCGACCGCTTCCTGCACACCGCCATGTATTACCCGGCCAACTACGGGTTCATCCCGCACACCCTGGCCGACGACGGCGATCCCATGGACATCATGGTGGTCAGCCAGACCCCGGTGGTGCCCGGCGCGGTGATCCGCTGCCGCCCGATCGGCGTGCTGAAGATGACCGATGAAGCCGGCGGCGACGAAAAGCTGCTGGCGGTGCCGGTGGACAAGCTGCACCCGTTCTACACGGGCGTGACGTCCTGGAACGAACTGCCGACCATCCTGATCGAACAGATCGCCCACTTCTTCCAACACTACAAGGATCTGGAGAAGGGCAAGTCGGTCACGATCAGCGGCTGGGGCGACGTCGAGGAAGCCGCCGAGCTGATCCGCAAGTCGATCGACGCCTTCAACGCCGCCGAACCGGCCAAGGCGTATCCGGCCCTGGAAAAGGCCGGCGAGCACTAAAGACTATGGCGTCAGGGCCGATCAGGCCCTGACGAAATCGAGGAAGACCGGGGCGCAGTCGCCCAGCTTCTTTTCCTCGTACCGCGTGGTGAGGTGGTCGGCGGGCGCGATGCGCCAGTCGTCCGCCCGCTCCGCCGGCCAGGCGAACAGACCGCAGGCCAGAATCTTCTCCAGAGCCCAGTCCGCGTAGTTCGCCCAGTCGGTGGCGAAGCGCAGCCGTGCGCCCGGCTTCATCACGCGTCCCAGCTCGGCCAGGAAATCGTCCTGGATCAGGCGGCGCTTGTGGTGGCGCGCCTTCTGCCAGGGATCGGGGAACATGATGAACACCCGGTCCAGGCTCTGGTCCGGCAGGCCGGCGATGATGTCGCGCACGTCGCCATGGTGCAGGCGGACGTTCTTCAGACCCTGCTCCTCGACGTGCCGCAGGGCGCTGCCGACACCGTTGACGAAGGGCTCGGCCCCGATGACCAGCGCCTCGGGATTGCGGGCGGCCTGGCCGGCCATGTGCTCGCCGCCCCCGAAGCCGATCTCCAGCCAGACTTCCTTGGCTTCCGGCGCCAGGGCCCGAGGATCGAAGGCGCCTTCCGGCACCGCAATGGAGGGCAGGAGCGTGTCGAACAGCGCCGCCTGACGCGGCTTCAGGGGCCGGGCCTGGATGCGTCCGAACGAGCGAAGGTGGCCGTGAGGCTGCTGGGCGATGGGCATGGCGCGCCCTTTAGACGCTTTCCCGGCCCGCCGCCATGCCACCAAGCGTCGCCATGCGCGTTAGACGGCCGATGACCTCCGAAAGCCTCGCTGCGGAAATTCGCTACGCCCAGGCCCTGGCGCGCGCCGCTGCCGGGGCGCTGCTGTTCAGCCTGCCGTTGTTCATGACCGAGGAGATGTGGCGGTTCGGCCTCTACATGGACCGTCATCGTCTGGCCCTCATGGTCGTGCTCGCCCTCGGGCTGATCACGGGCGTCTCATACTACTCAGGCTTCGAGCGGACGACCGGTCTGTTCGACGACGCCCTGGACGCCCTTGCCGCCTTCGCCGTCGGCGCGGTCGTCACCCTGGCCGCGGTGGTGATCTTCGGCGTGGTCGGACGGGAGATGACCGTCGGCGAGATCGCCGGGATCGTGGCGGTCTGCGCCGTTCCGGCCGGAATGGGCGCCGTGGTGGCCGCCAACCAGTTGGCCGCCCCGGAAGACGGCGATGATCGGCGAAAGCGCGAGGCGGGCTATTTCGGCGAACTCTTCCTCATGGGCGCCGGGGCCCTGTTCTTCGGCTTCAACGTCGCGCCCACCGAGGAGATGATGCTCATCGGCTACAAGATGACCGCCGTCCACACGGTGATGCTGGTGGTCGCCTCGGCGGCCGCGCTTCATCTACTGGTCTATTCGCTCCAACTGCGCGGCCAGCATGAGCGCCGCGAGGGGTCGGGGCATATGGCGACGTTCCTTCACTACACCTTGGCCGGCTACGGCGTGGCGCTGGGCGTCAGCCTGGGCGTGCTGTGGTTCTTCGGGCGGCTGGACGGCGTGGACGCGGCCATGGCGGCGCGGATGACCATCGTCCTCGGCCTGCCGGCCTCGATCGGGGCGGCCGCGGCGAGGCTGGTGCTTTGATGGCGGGACGCGCGAAACAGAAGGCGCCGCCGACGCCGGACATCCCGATCCTGGAATGGGTGTCGGCGGGGGCCGGCGGCCTGATGGCCCTGGCTCTGCTGGCTCTGGTGCTGATCGACGCCCGCAAGGAGCACGAGCCGCCAATACTGAAGATCGCGGCCCTTGAGACCGTCCGAACGGCGGGCGGGTGGCGGGTGATGTTCGAGGTGCGCAACGAAGGCGGCGAGACCGCCGCGGGCGTGCATGTGACGGGCGCCCTGGCCGACGGCGAGACGGCGAACGCCGTGCTGGACGTCGTGCCAGGGGGCTCCGCCGCCGAAGGCGGCCTGTTCTTCAAGAGCGATCCGCGCGCCGGCCGGCTGGCCCTGCGCGCGGAAGGTTTCGTCGAGCCTTAGGCGAGGCCCTTCAGTTCGCCCACCAGATCGGTCTTCTCCCAGGAGAAGCCGCCCTCGTTGTCCGGCGTGCGGCCGAAGTGGCCGTAGGCGGCGGTGCGGGCGTAGATCGGCTTGTTCAGGCCTAGATGTTCACGGATGGCGCGCGGGGTGGCGCCGCCGATCAGCTGCGGCAGGACGCGTTCCAGCTCGGCCGGATCGACCTTGCCGGTGCCATGCAGGTCCACGTGGAACGAGACCGGCTGGGCCACGCCGATGGCGTAGGCGATCTGGATGGTGCACCGATCAGCCAGGCCGGCGGCCACCACGTTCTTGGCCAGATAGCGGCAAGCATAGGCGGCCGAACGGTCGACCTTGGTCGGATCCTTGCCCGAGAAGGCGCCGCCGCCGTGCGGCGCCGCGCCGCCGTAGGTGTCGACGATGATCTTGCGGCCGGTGAGGCCGGCGTCGCCGTCCGGGCCGCCGATCTCGAAACGGCCGGTCGGGTTGACCAGCCACTGGGTCTTCTTGGTGATCAGGCCTTCCGGGAAGATCGGCAGGATATGCGGCTTGATCAGGTCAAGCACGCGCTTGCTGGTGGCCGTCTTGCCGTCGATCTTCTTCTTGTGCTGGTGCGACACCACGATGGAGACGACGCGGACCGGCTTGCCGTTTCCGTCGTACTCCAGGGTCACCTGGCTCTTGGCGTCAGGCTCCAGCTCATGCAGCTCGCCGCTGTGGCGCAGTTCGGCCAGGCGGCGCAGGATGTTGTGGCTGTACTGCAGGGTGGCCGGCATCAGCTCCGGGGTCTCGGTGCTGGCGTAGCCGAACATGATGCCCTGGTCGCCGGCGCCCTCGTCCTTCTTGTCGGTCGAGTCCACGCCCTGGGCGATGTGGGCCGACTGGCCGTGCAGGAAGCAGGCGTACTTGGCCTTCTCCCAGTGGAAGCCCTTCTGCTCGTAGCCGATGTCCTTGATGGCGGCGCGGACCTTGGGCTCCAGGGACTTGATGATGTCCTTGGTCAGGGCCTTGTTGGCGGCCTTGTCGCCGCCCGGCTTGCCGGCGCGGACTTCGCCGGCCAGGACGATGCGATTGGTGGTCACCAGGGTTTCGCAGGCGACGCGCGCCTCGGGGTCGGCCGTCAGGAAGGCGTCCACCACGGTGTCGCTGATCCGGTCGGCGACCTTGTCCGGGTGGCCTTCGGAAACGCTTTCGCTGGTGAAGATGTACGATGAACGGGCCAAATGACGCCTCCAAACGGGATCGCGGAACACCGCGATGATGCTCCCGAACCTATAAAGATAACTTTATGTCCCGCGCAAGGCGTCAGGCGAGGTGTTCATCGCCCTCTTCATCCGCCATGGAGCGGACAAGCTCGAGGATCCGTCGGCGCACGCGCGGTCGGGTGATCTTCGGGAAAAGCTCCGCCAGCTCCAGCCCCTCGGGAGTCATCAGGAAGGTGTTGGCGAAAGGATTGGCCGTATCTTCCGCGAAGCCGGCGGCGCGCCCCTCGCTGGGGTCGGCCAGATCATCGAAGAAGAAGGTCACCGAGATCTGCAGGCTGCGCGCGATCTCGTAAAGTTTGGAAGCGCTTACGCGGTTGGCTCCGCGCTCATATTTCTGAACCTGCTGGAAAGTCAGGCCGAGGTCTTCGGCTAGTCGCTCTTGGCTGATACCCAACGAACGGCGTCGGAGTCGGATGCGCGCCCCGACATGGACGTCGATTGGATTCGGCGACCGCTCTACGTCGCTGTTCTCGTCCATTCCCACCCTGACTGACCGTCTATCGTTCCTGCGGGTATGCGCTCAAATAACTTTGCTTTTCAAGGGCTGAGCCTTCTGACGACGCAGGGCGGCCCCCAAAGAGATTAGGAGCATAGCGGCAAATGGTCCGTCGCCAAGCCGACCGTATACAGTTTTCGGCGCCAACGCTGGCAAAGCGGCGTCAATAACACCGGATTGCCCCAAATCGAGCCTTGCTCCTGGCACGATGCGACCGTAGGCGTCGATCATGGCCGAAACCCCGGTCGGGGTGGCGCGGATCATCGGCGTGCCGGTCTCGATCGCCCGGTAGCTGGCCAGATTCAGGTGCTGCAGAGGGCCTGAGGTGACGCCGAACCAAGCGTCGTTCGAGATGTTGACGATGGCCCGCGGCCGGGTCGCGTCGTCGCCAGCCTGGGTGAAGCCGGGAAACAGGCTCTCGTAGCAGATCAGGGGCTGGATGCGGAAAAGGCCGGCGCTGTCCAGCGGCCGGGGCTTGGGCCCCGGCGTGAAGCCGTCGCCCACCTGCACCATCTGCTTCAAGCCGACGCGTTCAGCCCAGCTTTCCAGCGGCAAATATTCGCCGAAGGGCGTCAGGCGGTGCTTGTCGTAGACGCCCGTCACCTCCAGCGTCGCCGTGCGCCGCAGGGTGATCAGGCTGTTGTAGTAGATCGGCTTCTCGACCGGGCCGTCGATCCGATAGGCGCCGAGGATCAGGTTCTGGCCCGGCTTTAGCGACATTTCGATCGCTTCGCGGGTCCAGGTCCCATGAGCGAGGTAGGAGTCGGCGGCGTCCGGAATGGCGCCTTCGGGCCAGACGATGAGGTCGGGCCGGCGGGCGGCGGCCTGGCGCGTCAGGCGGACATGGCGTTCGACGATGTCGGCGAAGGCGTCGGCGTCATACTTCACGGCTTGGCGGACGTCGGCCTGAACGATGCGGATCATCGGCGCGTCGGGTGCGGTCGGCTCCGCGTGACGGACACGCCAGCCGCCCCAGCCATAGAGGGCGATCAGGGCGATGACCCCGCCAGCCGTGGCGATGCGGCCGCGCGGGCCTTCGAAGGCCGCCGCGAAGCTGGCGGCGATCGCCAGGGTCACCCAGGTCAGCCCATAGGCGCCGAACAGGGCGGCGGCTTGAGAGGGATAGGAGCCGGCTTCCCAGCTCTGGCCCGGCAAATTCCACGGAAAGCCTGTCAGGATGTGGCCGCGAAGCCATTCCACGGCGGCGAAGATCCCGGCAAAGACCAGGACCCGGCGCGCGCCGGCGGGGGCGAAGCGCCGATAGACCAAGGCGGCCAGTCCCCAGAACAGGCCCAGGCCCGCGGCTAGAAGGGTTGGTGCGAAGGGCGCCATCCAGGCTTGCGCCGGATTGACGAAAAAGGCCTCGGCCACCCACCAGATGCTCAGGCCGAAATAGGCCAGCCCCGCCAACCAGCCGCGCAGAAAGGCCGAGGAGAGCGGCGCATGCTGGTCCGCGCCGTCGATGTTGCGCAGCAGGACCGCGTAGCCCAGCAGGCCGGGCAAAATCCCGAAGGGCGGATGGGCCAGGGCCGCGGCCAAGCCGGCCCCCAGGGACAGGCTGGCCGCCAGCCATGGCGCGCGCCAGGCCTGCCGCACCCTCGGTGCGACCTTCGCCTGGACGCGCCGGATCATCCCGCGGCGGCCTCTGCGGCCTCGGGATTCTTGACGGCGGGCCGGACGCGGATGCGTTTGACCCGCCGGGGGTCGGCGTCGGTGATCTCAAGATCGAAGCCGTCCGGATGGACGATCACCTCGCCCCGCTGCGGCACGCGGCCGGCGATGGCGGTGACCAGGCCGGCGACCGTGTCGATGTCCTCCTCGAGGTCGGCGGGCGCCAGGTCCTCGACCCCCATGGCGGCCTCAAGGTCCTCCAGCGCCGCGCGGGCGTCGGCCTCGAACACGCCGCCGGGGCGTTGCACGATGCCGGAGGTCTGGGCCTCGTCATGCTCGTCGGCGATGTCGCCGACCACGGCTTCGACCAAGTCCTCCATGGTCACCAAACCGTCGGCGCCGCCGAACTCGTCGATGACCACCGCCATGTGGATGCGGCTGGTCTGCATGCGCAGCAGCAGGTCGGCGGCGCGCATGGACGGGGGCACATAGAGGATGTCGCGGCGCAGGCGGTGCAGGACGGGCTGGTCCGGGGTCGGACGCTTGCTCTCGTCAGCCAGCAGCTTGAACACGTCCTTCACGTGGACAAAGCCCACCGGGTCGTCGAGCGTGTCGCGGTAGATCGGCATCCGCGAATGCTCCGCCTCGACGAAGCGGGCCAGCAGTTCGCTGAAGGTGGTGGCGATGTCCACGGCGACGATGTCGGCCCGCGGGGTCATCACGTCATGAACGCGGAGGGATTGGAAGGCCTCCGCCGAGTCCATCAGGTCGGCGGCGGACGAGTCGTGCGCGATGACGGCTTCGGCCCCTCGCGTTTCGCCCTCGCCCGAAAGGCGGCGGCGCATCTTCCTCAGGAACGCCCGAACCCCCCGGCTTTTGCGCGCGGCGGTTTCGGGCGGCTGACTTGGGTCGTCGCTAGGCATGGGTCCCCAGGGGGTCGGCGCGCTCGGCATAGGGGTCCGGAACGCCCAGTCCCGCGAGAACCTCGCGCTCCAGGGCCTCCATCTCCTCCGCTTCCGCGTCAGACAGATGGTCGTAGCCTACTAGATGAAGCACCCCGTGCGCCACCAGGTGTTGCAGGTGGTGCGCCAGGGGCTTTCCCTGCTCGACGGCCTCACGCTCGCAGACCCCGAACGCCAGGCAGATGTCGCCCAAGCTGTTCTCGGGATTCTCCGGGGCGGGGAAGGACAGGACGTTGGTGGACTGGTCGCGGTCGCGGAAGCGGGCGTTCAACTCATGGACCGAGGCGTCGTCGGTCAGCAGGATCACGCAGGCGCCGTCCTCGCCGGCCTTGGCCAGTGCGGCTTCGGCGGCCTGCAGCACGAGGGATTCAATCTCCGGCAGGGCCTTCGACCAAGCCTCATCCTCGATCTCGACGTCGATGTCGCTCATCGGCCGCGCTTCTCGGCGTCATCGTCGTAGGCCTTGACGATGCGCTCCACCAGCGGATGGCGGACCACGTCGGAGGCGCTGAAGCGCGACACCGCCACGCCCTTCACCCCTTCCAGGATCGCCACGGCGTGGGCGAGGCCGGAGTCGGAGGCGTTGAGCAGGTCGATCTGGCTGGGGTCGCCGGTCACCGCCATCTTGGCGCCCTCGCCCAGGCGGGTGAGGACCATCTTCATCTGCAGGCGCGAGGCGTTCTGCGCCTCGTCCACGATGACGAAGGCGTGGGACAGGGTGCGTCCGCGCATGAAGGCGATGGGGGCGACCTCGATCTCGCCCTTCTCGCGCCGGCGGCGCAGCTGGTCGGCGCCCATGATGTCGTTCAGGGCCTCCCAGACCGGGGCCATGTAGGGATCGACCTTCTCGTTCAGGTCGCCGGGCAGGAAGCCCAGGCGCTCGCCGGCCTCCACGGCCGGGCGGGTGACGATCAGGCGGTCCACCTCGCCGCGCATCAGCAGGCCGGCGCCATGGGCCACGGCGAGGAAGGTCTTGCCCGTGCCCGCCGGGCCCAGGCCGAAGACCAGGTCATACCGCGAGAGGCAGTCGAGATAGTTGGCCTGGGCCGCCGTCTTGGCGGCGACCATGCCCCGGCGTGAGGCCGAGGGGGAGCGGCTGTCGCCGCCGCTGCGGGCCTGGCCGATGGCGGCGCGGACGTCAGCCTCGCCCACCTCGACCCCGCTGTCGGCGCGGGCGGCGATCAGGCCGATGGCGGCCAGGGCCTGGCGGCGGGACTTGGCGTCGCCGTCGACAGAGACGCCGCCGCCCGGCGTTTCGATCAGGACGCGGAAGGCGTCTTCAATCAGGGCGGCGTGACGGCTGGACGGGCCCGACACGGCGCGCAGGGCCACGTCGGACAGGGCGGTGAATTCGGGGGTCTTGCTCACGCAGGCTCCAGGACCGACGCCAGAACGCCGGCGAGGCTGTTCTTGGAGGCGCCGGTGATGTTCACCGGAACGATCTGTCCGATCAGCTGTTCCGGGCCCTCGCAATGGACGCCGTTCAGGTAGGGGCTGCGGCCGACGATCTGGCCGGCATGACGGCCCTTGCGCTCGAACAGCACCGGCACGGTGCGGCCGACCACGGCGTTGTTGAAGGTGATGGTCTGCTCGTCCAGCAGGGCCAGCAGGCGCGCCAGGCGCTCTTCCTTCACCTCTTCGGCCACCTGGCCGGGCATGGCCGAGGCGGGGGTGCCGGGACGCTTGGAATACTTGAACGAGAAGGCGGCGGCGTACCGGACCTCGCGGATCAGGTTCAGGGTCGCCTCGAAATCACCGTCGCGCTCGCCGGGGAAGCCGACGATGAAGTCGCCGCTCATGGCGATGTCCGGCCGGGCGGCGCGGATCTTCTCGACCAGGCGCAGATAGCTTTCCGCCGTGTGCGCGCGGTTCATGGCCTTGAGGATCTTGTCCGAGCCCGACTGCACCGGCAGGTGAAGATAGGGCATCAGCTCCGGCAGTTCGCCGTGCGCCTCGATCAGCGCCTCGTCCATGTCGGCCGGGTGGCTGGTCGTGTAGCGGATGCGCTCGATGCCGTCGATTTTCGCCAGGCGGCGGACCAGGTTGGCCAGGCCGCCCTCGTAGGCGTTGACGTTCTGGCCCAGCAGGGTGACCTCGCGGACCCCCTTGTCGGCCAGGCTCTGGGCCTCGGCGACAATGGTGTCCATGGGGCGGGACCATTCCCCGCCGCGCGTATAGGGCACCACACAGAAGGTGCAGAACTTGTCGCAGCCCTCCTGCACGGTGAGGAAGGCGGTGACGCCGTCAACATGGCGCTCGGCCGGCAGGGCGTCGAACTTCTCGTCGGCGGCGAAGTCGGCCGACAGCCGTTCGCCGCTGCGGCGGTGGGCGCGGGCGATCAGCTCGGGTAGCTGGTGATAGGCCTGGGGCCCGACCACGAGATCCACCGCCGGCTGGCGATGCATGATCTCCTTGCCCTCGGCCTGGGCCACGCAGCCGGCCACGGCGATGGTCATCTGACCGCCGGCCTCGGCCTTGCGGTTCTTCATCAGCTTGATCTGACCAAGCTCGGAATAGACCTTTTCCGTGGCCTTCTCGCGGATGTGGCAGGTGTTCAGCACCACCAGATCCGCGCCTTCCGGCTCGTTGACCATGCCATAGCCCAACGGGCGCAGGACATCGGCCATGCGCTCGCTGTCATAGACGTTCATCTGGCAGCCGTAGGTCTTGATGAAGAGGCGCTTCAGCGGCGCGCCCTCTCCGACCGCGGCTTGGGCGGTGGTCGTATCGGTCATCGCGGCGTTATGGGGTTGTGGACAACCCGGCGCAAGGGCGCCGCGGCCACAGGCCCCCGCCTACTCCTCGATCGGCATGCCGTAGAGTTCGAGGCGGTGGTCGATCAGCTTGTAACCGAGCTTGCGGGCGATCGCGTGCTGCAGGGCCTCGATCTCCTCGTCCACGAACTCGACGACCTTGCCGGTCTTCATGTCGATCAGGTGGTCGTGGTGGTGATCCGGCGTCTCTTCATAGCGCGAGCGGCCGTCGCGGAAGTCGTGACGCTCGATGATGCCGCTTTCCTCGAACAGGCGGACGGTCCGGTAGACCGTGGCGATCGAGATGTGCGGGTCGATGGCGTGCGCACGGCGATGCAGCTCCTCGACATCGGGATGGTCCTGCGCCGTGGACAGCACGCGCGCGATGACGCGCCGCTGGTCGGTCATCCGCATGCCTTTTTCGGCGCAAAGCTTTTCGAGGCGGTCCAAGGGGCTGTCTCCAGGTCTTGTGCGTCGCCGCCAACATAGGCGGACAGAACTCAGGTGTTAAGGTCGCGGCGCATGACGAGCGCATCCACGTCGCCATCCGGGCGGCGATAATAGCCGCGCCGAAGCCCGACTTGCGCGAAGTCGGTTGTTTCGTAAAGCCCGATGGCGGCCAGATTATCGACCGCGACCTCCAGAAAGAAGCTCGCGGCGCCGTCTTTTCGGGCCCTTCCCGCGGCCGCCAATACCAGGCGGCGGCCCAATCCCAGCCGCCGCGCGGCCGGATCGACGGCCACGGTCAGGATTTCGGCCTCGTCCAGCACGGTGCGGCACAGGATGAAACCCTGACCGTCTTCCACCAGGGCGAAGGCGCCGTCCTGCATCAGATCGGCCAGCTCCGCCTCGCTCCAGGGCGACGGAAAGGCGGCCCGGTGCAGGGCGGCCAGGGCGGCGGCGTCGGAGGCCTCGGCCGCTCTCATGCGTCGGGCAGGGTGGCGTAGGGCGGCCGCAGGTAAAGCGGAGCCGGCGGGGCGGTTTCGGGATCGGCCTGAGCGCCTAGGCGGGCGACCGCGGCGGGATCAGCCAGGGGCCGGTCCACGATCTCCGCACCCGGAAAATGTTCGATCAGCAGCGCGGAGCCGGAGCCGATCAACAGCGGGGGCGAGCCCCCGAACAGGCCCTTGGCGATTTCCGCCGCTTCCGAGGCGGGTTGAGCGGCGGGATCGACCAGGCCCTTCCCGTCGAAGGCCCGCCAGTAGATCTGGTCCTTCTTGGCGTCGATGGCGGCGATGCGCGGACCGTCGCGTCCTTCGGCCAGGGCGTCCAGGGTACCGATCCCGATGCAGGGGATGTTCAGGGCGGTCGCCAGGCCCTTGGCGAAGGCCAGGCCCACGCGAAGGCCGGTGAAGGAGCCGGGGCCGACGGTCACCGCTATCCGGTCGAGGTCGGCGAACGCCACGCCCGCTTGGGCCATGGTTTCACGCACGACGCCGCCCAGGGCTTCCTGGTGGCCACGCATCATGGGCTCGGTGCGGCTCGCCAGGGTGCGGTCGCCGTCGATGACGGCGGCGCTGCTGGCGGCGAGGCAGGTGTCGATGGCGAGGACGATCACGCCCCGCACCTAGACGATAAGAGCCCTGGGCTCAAACCGGATCGTCAGAGGACCTGTTCGACCCGGGTCACTTCAGGGACGTAGTGCTTGAGCATGTTCTCGACGCCCGACTTCAGCGTGGCCGACGACGACGGGCAGCCCGAGCAGGCGCCGCGCATGTGCAGATAGACCGCCCCGGTGTCCGGCTCGAACCGCGAGAAGACGATGTCGCCGCCGTCCTGGGCCACGGCCGGGCGGATGCGGGTGTCGAGCAGATCCTTGATCTCGGCGACGATCTGGGCGGTTTCGCCCTCATAGACGCCTTCGTCGTGACCGACAGCTTCGGCGTCGGTCAGCAGGGGGCGGCCGGAGGTGAAGTGATCCATCACCGCCGCCAGGATCGGCGCCTTCAGGTGCGGCCACTCGGCCTCGGCGGCCTTGGTCACGGTCAGGAAGTCCGGACCGAAGAACACCCGGACCACGTCGCCCAGATCGAACAGGGCGCCGGCGAGCGGGGAGACCTGGGCCTCTTCCGGCGTGCGGAACTCCCGCGTGCCTTCACTCAGGACCTCGCGGCCGGGGAGGAATTTCAGGACGTCCGGGTTCGGCGTGGTTTCGGTCTGGATGAACATGGGCTCCAGATGGCGTCGCCGGCCGCCGATGGCAAGGGATTCAGGCCCGTTCGTAGATGCCGGTGATGCGGCCTTTCGCCGTCACCTTGCCCTCCATGGCCTTCAGAACCGCTTTCCGGCCGGGGGTTCCTGTGAGGGCGAGGGGTTCGGAGAGGGCGAAGAACTGGAACTCGTAGCGGTGCGGCCCGTGGCCCGTAGGCGGGTCGGGCGGCAGGTAATCGGTGCGCAGATAGGCGTTCTTGCCGGTCTGAACCTCGTCGGTGGAGATGGCGCCGGCCTCCAGGGAGCCTTCGGCGGGCAGGCTCCAGGCGATGGCGTGGACCAGGGGATCGGGGGTGGGGGCGTCGGGATCCTCGACGATCAGCACCACCTCGGCCGTGCCGGCGGGGGCTCCGGACCAGGACAAGGATGGCGACTTGCCCTCTCCGTCGGCGGTGAACGTGGCCTGCAGGCGGCCGCCGTCCTGGAAGTCTGCGCTGGAGACCGTCAGGCTTTCCGGCGCATCGTCGAAGGGATCGAGGAAATAGGCGATCTTCATCTCGCCGGCGCGGGCGTAGCGCAGCATGTCGCCGATGACGCGGGGGATCTTCTCGAGCATGGCGGCCTCTCCTTGCGGGCGAACAACGCGCCGCAGGCTTCGCCGTTGCCTCAGGCCAGGTCGATGATCTCCTCGTCCGTCAGGTCGCCCGGGACCACGGTGACGGGGATTTTGCGGGCGCCGAAGCCCACGCCGTCCTTGGCGATGGAGGCGACCAGGGCGCCGGGGCCCCGCCCGCCGGCAGCGGCGGCCAGGACCAGGATCTTGATCTCCGGATCGGCGGCGACCACGGCGCGGATGGCGGCCTTGGTGTTTTCGGCGTGCTTGATCAGGAATTCGGGCGCCTCGCCGGTTTCGGCGACCACCTGTTCGGCCAGCTTCTGCAGCACGGCCTCGGCCTCGACACGCTCCTGGCGCTCGATCTCTTCACGCACCCCGGACCAGTGCTCGAAAACCGCCGGCTCGATGACGCGCAGCAGGGCCACATGCCCGCCCGTGGAGCGGGCCCGGCGGCAGGCGTAGCGCAGCGCGGCGGCGAACTCCTCGCTGTCGTCGGCGATGACCAGGAACTTGCGTCGGCTCATGGGCCGAAGGTGACCGAGGCCGCCGCGACGCGCAAGCGGCCCCGTTCAACCCTAGAGCTGGAGAAAGCCCACCAGCTTCTTGGTCTCGGCCACCACCGGGTCGGCGATGGCGCGGGCGCGCTCGGCGCCGTCCTTGAGGACTGCGTCGATCTGGGCCGGATCAGCCATCAGCTCGCGCATGCGGGCGCCGATGGGACTCATCTTCTCCACGGCGAGCTCGGCCAGGGCCGGCTTGAAGGTCCCGAAGCCCTTGCCGCCGAACTCGGCGATGACCTGATCCTTGGTCAGGCCGGACAGGGCCGCATAGATGTCGACCAGGTTCTTGGCCTCCGGACGGCCGGTCAGACCCTCCAGGGTCTCCGGCAGCGGCTCGGGATCGGTCTTGGCCTTGCGGATCTTCGACGCGATGGCGTCGGCGTCGTCCATCAGGTTGATGCGCGAGGCGTCGGACGGGTCCGACTTGCTCATCTTGGCCGAGCCGTCGCGCAGGGACATGACCCGCGTGGCCGGGCCTTCGATCACCGGCTCGGTGACCGGGAAGAAGCCCGGGGCGTTGAAGTCGTTGTTGAACTTCTGGGCGATGTCGCGGGTCAGCTCCAGGTGCTGCTTTTGGTCCTCGCCCACCGGCACATGGGTGGCCTTGTAGAGCAGGATGTCGGCGGCCTGGAGCACCGGATAGGTGTAGAGGCCGACGCTGGAGCGTTCCTTGTGCTTGCCGCTCTTCTCCTTGAACTGGGTCATCCGGTCGAGCCAGCCGAGGCGGGCGACGCAGTTGAAGATCCAGGCCAGTTCTGCGTGCGCGGGCACGGCCGACTGCGGGAAGATGGTGGCTTTCTTCGGGTCGAGGCCGGCGGCGATGTAGGCGGCGGCGATCTCGCGCGTCTGGGCGGCCAGCACGGCCGGGTCCTGCCACACCGTGATGGCGTGCATGTCGGCCACGAAGATGAACGGCTTCTCGTCCTGGATGTCGACGAAGCGCTTCAGGGCGCCGAGATAGTTGCCCAGATGCAGGGCGCCCGAGGCCTGGATGCCGGACAGGATGCGTTTGGGGCCGGCGTAGGGGGCCGGAGCTTGATCGGTCATGGGGTCAGCTTCTTTGAAAGATCGGAACGTGCGGCGTCAGGCCCGCGAGCGGGCTCTCAGGAGCGGCGCCATCGCCACGTGTCGCGTCCGGTCAGAACCATGGCCCGCTGGATAGAAGACGCGGGGCGGCGCCGCAAGCGTCGTCAGGCCTTGCGGCGACGCAGGGCGGCCTTGGCCTCCGCCGGCGTGACGCCGCCAAAGGCGAACAGCAGGACCGGATAGAGTCCGCCGCCCACCAGGCAGACCACCAGGATGGCGATCTCCTTGGTCCCGAAGCGCAGGCCTTGCAGCGGCGCCTCGATCAGCGGCCGAAAGTGCGAGGCGAGGCCGAGGATGACCCCCAGGGCGAGGCTGGCGGCCGCCACACGGATGATCTTGCCGATGGCGCGCTTGCTGGGACGGTAGTCGCCCCGCCGCGCCAGAGCGGTCAGCATCTGCACGATGGTCAGCCAGGCCGCGAAGCTGGTGGCTGCCGCAATGCCGGGGATGCCGATCAGCCGGAACAGGATCAGGCCCAGCGCGATGTTCACCGCCACCGAGATCAGGGCGAAGCGCATGGGCGCCTTGGTGTCCTGGCGGGCGAAGAACACCGGCGACAGCACCCGGTTCAGCACGAAGGCCGGAACGCCCCAGCCGTAGTGCAGCAGGGCGGACGCCGTGGCGCGGGCGTCCACGACCGTGAACTCCCCACGCGTGAACAGTCCGTCGATCAGGAAGAACGGAATGGCCGACAGGGCCGCCGCCGCCGGCAGGGTCAGAGCCAGGGCGAAGACGATGGCCTGGTCGGTGGCGGTCTGGGCCTCGTCCGTGTCGCCGGCCTGGATCGCCTGGGACAGGCGCGGCAGCAGGGCCACGCCCACGGCCACGCCTACCAGGCCGAGCGGCAGCTGATACAGGCGGTCCGCCGCCGCCAGCCAGGAGCGGCCGCCGGCCACGAAGCTGGCCAGGATGCCCGAGATGAAGATGTTGATCTGGGTGGCGCTGGCGGCGATGGCCCCGGGGATGGCCAGGGCGATCAGGCTTTTGACCTCGGGCGTCAGGCGGGGCCAGCGCAGGCGGATGTCGGCCCCAGCCTTGCGCGCGCCCCACCACAGCAGGCCCGCCTGCAGCACGCCGGCCGTCAGCACCGCCCAGGCGGAGGCCCAGGCGCCGGAGATCGGATCGCTCTGCGGCCAGACGGCGGCCAGCATCACGATGTTCAGGAGAACCGGGAAGGCGCCGGAGACGATGAAGCGGCCGCGGGCGTTCAGAACCCCCGACAGAAGCGCCCCGATGGCCATGCACGGCAGGTAGGGCATGCTGATCTGGGTCAGGCTGACCGCCAGCTTGAACTTCACCGGGTCTTCCGCGTAGCCGGGATTGATGGCGTACATCAGCCACGGCATGGCGAGCTGGGCGACGAGGGTCAGGATGATGGTCGCCGCTGCGAGGGAGGCCATGGCGTCTGAGGCGATGCGGTCGGCGGCTTCCTCGCCGTCACCCTTCAGGGTCCGGGCATAGGCCGGGACAAAGGCCGCCGCGAACGCGCCCTCGGCGAAGATCCGCCGGAACAGGTTCGGGAAGGACAGCATGGTGTTGTAGACATCGGCCGCCGGGGTGGCGCTGGCGCCCAGGCGCGCGGTGATCACCAGGTCGCGCAGGAAGCCCATGAACCGGCTGACCAGGGTCAGGCCCGAATAGATCATCGAGGAGCGGATCATCCCGCCGCCGCGCTTGGCGGGGCTCTGGGAGGGCGCGGGCGCGTCGGTCGGTGCGGGTTCGGTCACAGCCGGCTTCTGCGCTCGCCCTCGAAGGCGGTCAAGGGAGCCTTTGACCGCTGCTTGGCGTTGAGCTTGACCGCACCTTCGCGGCTCGGGCGCCAAGACACCGCATGACCTTCCCGCAGATCCTCGCCTTCTCCCTGGTCGGCGTCACCGTGCTGGCCTTCATCTGGGGCCGCTGGCGCTATGACCTGGTGGCTCTGGGCGCCCTGGCCATCGGGGTGGCGATCGGGGTGGTGCCTGCCGAAAAGGCCTTCGAGGGCTTCTCCAACGACATCGTCATCATCATCGGCAGCGCCCTGGTGGTCAGCGCCGCCATCGCCCGGTCGGGCATCATCGAGATGATCATGCGGCCCCTGCTGCCGCACCTGAAGACCGAGCGGACCCAGGTGCCGGTCCTGGCGGGGGCCACGGCCCTGCTGTCCATGATGACCAAGAACGTGGGGGCGCTGGCGATCCTGATGCCCTCGGCCCTGGCCACCGCCAAGCGCAGCGGATCGTCACCCGCGCGTCTGCTGATGCCCATGTCGTTCGGCTCTCTCGTAGGCGGCCTGGCGATCCTGGTCGGCACCTCGCCGAACATCATCGTCTCCGGCGTGCGGCAGGAGGCCACCGGCGAGCCCTTCGGCATGTACGACTTCACGCCGGTGGGTGCGTCCCTGACGGTGATCGCCA
Source organism: Caulobacter segnis (assembly GCF_029543125.1). Lineage (GTDB taxonomy): Bacteria > Pseudomonadota > Alphaproteobacteria > Caulobacterales > Caulobacteraceae > Caulobacter > Caulobacter segnis_D. The sequence continues at coordinate 702,628 of NZ_JARQWW010000002.1, read as the reverse complement.
TCATCTATCTGACCCTGGCCTACCGCATTCTGCCCAAGGATCGGCAAGGGGCGGTCAGCCTGGACGCCGCCCTGGCCGCCCATGCCTATGTCACCGAGGCGGAGGTTCCCGCTGACTGGGTTCACGGCAGCCTGCGGGTCAGCACTCTCAAGACCCTGGGCGAGGGCGACGTGACCCTGGTGGCCATGGTCCGCAACGGAAAACGGCGGGCGACGCCGCATCCCAACACCAAGATCCTGCCGGGCGACATCCTGCTGCTGGAGGGTGAGCCGCAGTCTCTGGACGACGTGATCGTCAAGGCGAAGCTGCGCCTGACCCGTTCCGACCACCCTGTGGCCATGGATGAGCCCACTGACGAGGTCCGGGTGGTGGAGGCCATCATCAGTGCGGATTCTCCGCTGATCGCCTCCACCGCGCGCAGCTTGGCCCTGCACGAGGAGTTTGGCGTCAACCTGCTGGGTGTCAGCCGGGGCGGATACCGCACCACCCAGAGGCTGGAGATCGTACGCCTGCGCGCCGGTGATGTGCTGGTGTTGCAGGGATCGGAAAAGAACCTGCCCGCCGCGCTGAAAGCTCTTGGCTGCCTGCCCCTGGCCGAGCGGGAGGTGCGGCTGGGCGGCATCCGCCACGTCTTCACCCCGGCGGCGATCCTGGCGGCGGCCATGGTTCTGGTGGCCTTCGGGATCGTGCCGGTTGCCATGGCCTTCTTCGGGGCGGCGGTGCTGATCATCGCCGTGGGCTCGTTGCGCATGCGCGAGGCCTATGCGGCGCTTGACGCTCCGGTGCTCATCCTGATCGCGGCCCTGATCCCGGTCAGCGACGCGATCCAGGCCACGGGCGGCGCCGACCTGATCGGCGGCTGGCTGTCGACCCTGTTCAACGACATGCCGCCGATGATCGCCCTCGCGGCCATGATGGCGGTGGCCATGGCGGCGACGCCGTTCCTCAACAACGCCGCCACCGTGCTGATCGCCGCGCCCATCGGCATGAGCCTGGCCCAGAGGTTGGGGTTGAGCCCCGACCCGTTCCTGATGGCCGTGGCGGTGGGGGCGGGCTGCGACTTCCTCACCCCCATCGGGCACCAGTGCAACACGCTGATCCTGGGGCCCGGCGGCTACAAATTCGGGGACTATGCGCGGCTGGGCGCGCCCCTGACCCTGCTGGTCGTGGCGGTGGGCACGCCGTTGATCGCGTTCTTCTGGCCGCTGACGCCGGTCTAGCGGGCGACGCTGGCCCGGGCGCGCTGCAGGCGGCCGGCCTTGGCGGCAGCCTCGCCCTCTTCCAGCACGGAGGTCAGGGCGCTCTTGAGGGCGTTGCGCTTGCGGCCGTCGGTTAGTTTCCCGCCCTCCGCCGTCTGGACATAGAAGGCGTCCACGGCCCGCTCGCCATAGCCGTCGATGTGGGCTGACTGGATGGACAGCTCCGCCGCCGACAGGGTGCGGGCCAGGGCCTCCAGAAGGCCGGCGCGGTCGCGGCCCGAAGCCTCGACCACCGTGGCGTCCTCCGACGCATCGTTGTCGATGGCCACGCTGGGGGCGATGGCGAAGGCGGCGGTGCGGCCGAGATCCAGGCTGCGGCGGGGCTCCAGCTGGTTCGGCTCGCCCCGGGCGGCGCCTTCGAGCGCCTCGACCAGGCGGGGCAGGGCGCGGGTGTTGTCGCAGCCATAGGGCGCGCCGGCGGCGTCCTGCACATGGAACACGTCAAGCGCCAGACCCTGGCGGGAGGTGAAGACCCGCGCGCCCACCACGTTGGCGCCCAGGCTGGCCAGGGCCAGGGCCAGGTCAGCGAACAGGCCGCGCCGGTCCTGGGCGGCGACCACGATCTCGGCGGCGTTGCGGTCGCTGCGGATGCGGGCCTCGGCCGCGGCGCCGCCATGCAGGGCGGCCCGGCGCGACAGGGCGGCGTGGGCCAGGTGCTCTTCATGGGCGAAGGCGCTGAAATAGGCGTCCTCCATGGCGGCGGCCCAGCCATTGGCCACGGGATCGGCCTCGACCAGGGCGGCCCGGGCGGCTTGGGCCGCTCCGGCATGGTGACGTCGGGCGGCCCCCGCGGGGTCAGACCCGCGACCGCCCCGGAAGGTCGCCTCGGTGGCGCCGTAGAGCTCGCGCAGGAGCTGACCCTTCCAGCCGTTCCAGACGCCCGGGCCCACGGCGCGGATGTCGGCCACGGTCAGGACCAGCAGCAGGCGCAGGCGCTCCGGGTTCTCGACGATGCGGGCGAAGGCGGCCACGGTCTGCGGATCGGCCACGTCACGCTTCTGGGCGTAGTCGCTCATCACCAGGTGATGCTCCACCAGCCAGGCGACCAGCTCGACCTTGCTGCGCTCCACCCCCAGGCGTTCGCAGGCGGAACGCGCGGCGCGGGCGCCGGCCTTCTCCTGACCGCCGACCCCGCCCTTGCCGGTGTCATGCAGCAGCATGGCCAGGAACAGGGACTCACGGTCGTCGATCAGGGGCATGATCGAGGCCGACAGGGGATGGTCGTCCGCCAGCTCGCCGACAGCCAGATCGCCGATCACCCCGATAGCCCGCAGGGTGTGCTCGTCCACCGTGTACGAATGGTACATGTTGAACTGCATCTGGCCGACCACGCGGCCGAACTCCGGCACGAAGCGGCCGAGGACCCCGGAATCGTTCATCAGGGTCAGGGTCGTATAGGCCCGCTTGCCCCGGGCCAGGACGCTGAGGAAGGCCTGGGCCGCCGCCGGGTCGCGCCGCACCTTCGAGGTGATCAGGGGCAGGCAGCGGGTGACGGCGGTGAAGGCGTCCGGATGCAGGTCGAGGTCGCGGTCGTCGGCGATCTTGAACAGTCGGATCATGTTGACCGGGTCGCGCTCGAACACCTCCCGCCCATCCACGTTCAGGCGGCCGCCTTCCTCGTGGAACCCCGGCACGTCCAGGGCCTTGCGCTTGGGCTTGCCCGCCGGAAGGAACCGCGACAGGCCCTTGGGCTCGCGCTTGAACTGATCCGCCTCCAGCTTGGCCGAGAAGGCGCGGGTCAGGGCGCCGACTTCCTTGGCGATCAGGAAGTAGCGGCGCATGAACCGCTCCACCGCCGGGGTGTCGCCGCCCGGCCCGCCCCGGTCGCCATAACCCATGCGGCGGGCGACCTCGGGCTGCAGGTCGAAAGTCAGGCGCTCTTCCGGCCGGCCGGTGGCGAAATGCAGGTGGGCGCGCACCGCGTGCAGGAAGTCGAAGGCGCGGACGAAGGCGCGCACCTCTCGCCGGTCGAAGAGGTCCAGGCGGAAGACGTCGTCGGGGTTCTCGACCGGATAGATGTACTCGGCGATCCACATCAGGGTGTGCAGGTCGCGCAGGCCGCCCTTGCCCTCCTTGATGTTGGGCTCGACCATGTAGCGGGACAGGCCGGCCTTGTGCTGGCGGTCGTCGCGCTCCTTGAGCTTGGCGGCCACGAAGGCGGCGCTGGTGCCCTTCACCACCTCCTCGCGGAAGCGGTGCTTCAGATCGTCGGCGAGGGCCGCGTCCCCCGTCAGGCGGCGAGCCTCCAGGATCGAGGTGCGGATCGTGTAGTCCTCGCGCGACAGGCGCAGGCATTCCTCGATGGTCCGCGAGGCGTGGCCGACCTTGAAGCCCAGATCCCACAGGGCGTAGAGCATGAACTCGATCACGCTCTCGGCGTGGGGCGTCTGCTTGTAGGGGCGCAGGAACAGCAGATCGAGGTCGGAGAAGGGGGCCAGCGCCCCCCGGCCGTAGCCGCCCACCGCCATCAGGGCCAGGCGCTCGCCCTCGGTGGGGTTGCGGGCGCGGAAGATGTGGACGGTGGTGAAGTCATAGAGGGCGGTGACCACCTCGTCGGTGACGCCGCACAACAGGCGGGCGGTCTCGATGCCGCCGGCGCCGTTCTCCAGCCGCTCCTTGACGATCATCCGGCCGCGAAACAGCGCGCCCTTGAGGATTTCGATGGCCCGGCGGCGCTGCTCGGCCTGATCGCCCTCGGCCTCCAGGGCGGCGGCGGACAGGCGCGTGCGCAGGGCGGCGCCGTCGACGACGTGTTCCAGGCGGGTGGGGCGAAGACGCGGCGGCATGACAGGGCCTATATGGCGACCGTCGCCAGTTAAATTAAGGTTCGCAGGCGGTACAGCGCGTCGAGCGCCTCACGCGGGCTCATTCCATCGACATCCAGCTCGGCCAGCGCCTTTTCCATGGGCGACGGGCCGGTGCGGACCGGCTCGGGCGCCGTGGCCGCGAACAGCGGCAGGTCGTCGAGCCGGGCCGGGGCGTGGGCCTCGGACTCCAGCCGCTCCAGCACCTCGCGGGCGCGGGCCACGACCGGGGTGGGCACGCCCGCCAGCCGCGCCACATGCACGCCGTAGGAGCGGTCGGCCGGGCCGGACGCCACCTCATGCAGGAAGACCAGCTCGCCGTTCCACTCCTTGGCGCGCAGGGACAGGTTGGAGACGTGGGCCAGCCGCCCCTCCAGGGTCGCCAGCTCGTGATAGTGCGTGGCGAACAGGCCCCGGCAGCGGTTCACGTCGTGCAGCGCCTCGGCGCAGGCCCAGGCGATGGCCAGGCCGTCATAGGTGGCGGTGCCCCGGCCGATCTCGTCCAGGATGACGAAGGATCGGGGGGTGGCCTGGGTCAGGATGGCGGCGGTCTCCACCATCTCGGCCATGAAGGTCGAGCGGCCCCGGGCCAGGTCGTCGCCTGCGCCCACGCGGCTGAATAGACGGTCCACCACGCCCAGCTTCAGGCTGCGGGCCGGAACATAGGATCCGGCCTGGGCCAGGATCGCGAGCAGGGCGTTCTGGCGCAGGAAGGTCGACTTGCCGGCCATGTTCGGGCCGGTGACGATGGACAGCCGTGCGCCGGCGTCTCCTGCCGCATCAAGGCGGCAGTCATTGGGGGTGTAGGCCTCGCCCGCGCGCTTCACGGCGGCCTCGACCACGGGGTGGCGGGCGGCGACGGCGTCGAAGCATAGGGAGCGGTCGACGACCGGGCGGCAGGCCTGGGCGTCCTCCGCCCATTCGGCCAGGCCGGCGGCCACGTCCAGACGCGCCAGGGCGTCGGCGGCCGCGGCGATCGGGCCGGCCAGCATCCGGGCCTCTTCGCGCCAGGCTTCGAAGGCGTCGACCTCGATAGCCAGAGCGCGTTCGCCGGCGGCGGCGATGCGGGCGTCCAGATCGGCCAGCTCCACGGTGGTGAAGCGGACCTGGTTGGCCATGGTCTGGCGGTGAATGAAGGTGGCGTTCAGCGGCGGCTGGAACAGGGCGTCCGCCTTGCCGGCGGCGGCTTCCACGAAGTAGCCGAGCACGCCGTTGTGCTTGATCTTCAGGGGCACGCCGCTGTCGGCGGCCAGTTTCTGCTCCAGCCCGGCGATCACCCGGCGGCTGTCGTCGCGCAGGGCGCGGGCCTGGTCGAGTTCGGGACGGACATTGGCGGCCACGAAGCCGCCGTCGCGGGCCTGGGCCGGCAGGTCGGCGGCCAGGCCGATCTCCAGGGTCTGCAGGAAATTGGACAGACCCGCGTCCAGGGACGGGGTCAGGGACAGCAGGGCCGTCTCGATCTCGGCCGGGGCGCCGGCGATGGGGGCGGGCTCGCGGGCGGTGTGGGCGACGATGCGCTCGCCGGTCTTCAGGGCGTCCCGCAGGCAGCCGAGGTCGCGGGGGCCGCCCCGGCCCAGGGCCAGACGCGACAGGGCGCGGGCGATGTCCCCGGCGCCCTTCAGCTCTTCGCGCAGACGCTCGCGCAGGGTGCGGCGCTCCAGCAGCCAGGACACGGCGTCCAGGCGGGCCTCGATGGCTATGGGATCGAGCAGGGGGCGCGACAGGCGGGCGGCCAGAAGGCGCGCGCCGCCGGCGGTGACGGTGCGGTCGATGGCGGCCAGCAGGGAGCCGTCGCGCGATCCGGACTGGGTGCGGTCGATCTCCAGGCTGGAGCGGGTGGCCGGGTCAATGGCCATGACGTCGCTCTCGGCCGCGCGGCGCGGCGCGGACAGGGCGGGCAGGCGGCCGGCCTGGGTGACTTCCAGATGGGCGGCGATCAGGCCCAGGGCCGCGATCTCCGCGCCCGAAAGCCCGCCGAACCCGTCCAGGGTGTCAACGCCGTACAGCCGCTTGACCCGGGCCTCGGAGGCGGAGGGCTCCACCAGGGCTGACGGCATGGGCTGAACGAGGCCCGGCGCGTCCTTCAGGGCGGCGGACAGGGCCTCGTCCGCGAACAGGCGGTCGGGAACCAGGACTTCCGAGGGCGACAGAGCCGCCAGAGCGGAGGCGATGGCGCTGGTCGCGACGCTCCAGCACTCCACCTCGCCGGTGGACAGTTCGACCGCGGCGACGGCCGCTTGACCCGCACGGACAGCGACGGCGGCGAGGCGATTGGCGCCCCGGGCGTCCAGAAGGCCATCCTCGGTCAGGGTGCCGGGGGTGACGACGCGGACGAGGTCGCGGCGGACGACGGATTTTGAGCCCCGCTTCTTTGCCTCGGCGGGATCTTCCATCTGCTCGCAGAGGGCGACCTTGAAGCCCGCGCGGACCAGCTTGGCCAGATAGGCCTCGGCCGCATGGACAGGCACCCCGGCCATGGGGATCGGCTGGCCGGCGTGATTACCCCGGAAGGTCTGGGCGATGCCGAGCGCGGCCGCGCCGCGGATCGCGTCGTCGAAGAACAGCTCGTAGAAATCGCCCATGCGGAAGAAGACCAGCGCATCAGGCTGACGGGCCTTCATCTCGAAGAACTGAGCCATGACCGGCGTGGCGCCGGCGGCGTCGGGCAGGGCGGAGGAAGTCGGGGCGTTCATCGCCCGTGAGGCTACAGAGCGTCGCCCCGTTCGTTAAGAGGCGAGCGGCGTTTTCAGGCGCCTGTCACGCCGTCCCAGAACGACTTGGCCTTGCCCATGAAGGTGGCGGCCTTGGGATGCTGCTTCTCGCCGCAGCTTCCGGCCAGCTCGCGCATCAGCTCCTTCTGACGGGCGGTCAGGTGGGTCGGGGTCTCGATGAAGAGCTCCACCACCAGATCGCCGCGCTCGCGGGAGCGTAGGGACGGCATGCCCTTGCCCTTCAGGCGGACGGTCTTGCCGGTCTGGGCCCCTTCCGGGACCTTGACCGTGATCTTGCATTCGCCGTCGCAGGCCTCGCCGCCCATCAGGCAGGGGGCCTCGATCTCGCCCCCCAGCGCGGCGGTGCACATGGGCACCGGCACGGTGCAGTGCAGGTCCAGGCCGTCGCGCTCGAACAGGTCGTGCGGCGAGACGGAGAGGAAGATGTAGAGGTCGCCGCGCGGGGCGCCTTGCGAGCCCGCGTCGCCTTCGCCGGCCAGGCGGATGCGGGCCCCGTCGTCGACGCCGGCGGGGATGCGCACCTGCAGGGTGCGCTCGCGGCGGACGTGGCCCGCCCCGTGGCACGACTTGCAGGGGTCGAGGATCAGCTTGCCGGCGCCGCCGCAGCGGGGGCAGGTGCGTTCGATGGCGAAAAAGCCCTGTTGGGCGCGGACCCGGCCGACGCCGCCGCAGGAGCCGCAGACGGTGGGGGTGGTGCCGGCCTTGGCGCCGGACCCGTCGCAGGTCTCGCAGGTCATGGCCGAGGGAACGACGATCTCCACCTCGGCGCCGGCATAGGCCTGCTCCAGGGAGATCTCGAGGTCGTAGCGCAGGTCCTGGCCGCGCTGCGGGCCGGCGGGGCCGCGGCGGTTGCGGCCGAACATCTCGCCAAAGGCGTCTCCGAACACTTCGGAGAAGATGTCGTTCATGTCGGCGAAGCCGGCTCCGCCGCCGCCAGGGCCGCCCTGGCCGTTGACGCCGGCATGGCCGAAGCGGTCATAGGCGGCGCGCTTCTGCGGGTCCGACAGGACCGAATAGGCTTCGTTGATCTCCTTGAAGCGCGTCTCGGCGTCGCCGCAGCCCCCGTTGCGGTCGGGGTGATGCTCCATGGCGAGCTTGCGGAAAGCCGATTTCAGGGCGCCGTCATCGACGCCCCGGGCCACGCCCAAAATCTCGTAATAGTCGCGCATCGTCTGCGTCAGGCTTTCAAGGGATCAGGTTGTATTGGAGGTGGTGCGGCTCCCGCCCGCCCGCAAGGTTTCGAAACCCGGGTGTGGGCGGGAGCGCATTTTCCGCGAAGGCGGCGGCGACGGTCCCCGGACAAGGCAATGCCCTGTTCCGGGGGCTTGGCGCCATGGGGCGTGATGTCACGCCGCCAGGTCAGGTTCAGGCCGACTTCTTGTCGTCGTCGCTGACTTCCTCGAACTCGGCGTCGACGACGCCGTCGTCGGCCGGAGCCGAGGCTTCTTCCGAACCGGCTTCGCCGCCGGCCTGGGCCTTGTACATGGCCTCGCCCAGCTTCATGGAAGCCTGGATCAGGGCCTGGGTCTTGGTGTTGATCGCCTCGGCGTCTTCACCTTCCAGAGCGGTCTTGGCTTCGGCGAGGGCGGCTTCGATCGCCGACTTCTCGTCAGCCGTGACCTTGTCGCCGTGCTCGGCCAGGGCCTTCTCGGTGGAGTGAACCACCGCGTCGCCCTGGTTGCGGGCCTCGATCACGGCCTTGCGCTTCTCGTCGTCGGCCTTGTTGGCCTCGGCTTCGCGCACCATCCGCTCGATGTCGGCGTCCGACAGGCCGCCGTTGGCCTGGATGCGGATCGACTGCTCCTTGGCGGTGGCCTTGTCCTTGGCGCCCACGTTCACGATGCCGTTGGCGTCGATGTCGAAGGTCACCTCGATCTGCGGCACGCCGCGCGGAGCCGGCGGAATGCCGACCAGATCGAACTGGCCGAGGAGCTTGTTGTCCGCGGCCATGGGGCGTTCGCCCTGGAAGACGCGGATGGTCACGGCGTTCTGGTTGTCGTCGGCCGTGGAGAAGGTCTGCGAGCGCTTGGTCGGGATGGTGGTGTTGCGCTCGATCAGCGGGGTGAACACGCCGCCCAGGGTTTCGATGCCCAGGGTCAGGGGGGTCACGTCCAGCAGCAGCACGTCCTTGACGTCGCCTTGCAGCACGCCGGCCTGGACCGCGGCGCCCAGCGCCACGACTTCGTCAGGGTTCACGCCCTTGTGCGGCTCACGGCCGAAGAAGTCCTGCACCGCCTGCTGGACCTTGGGCATGCGGCTCATGCCGCCGACCAGGATCACTTCGTCGATGTCGCTCTTCTTGAGTCCGGCGTCCTTCAGGGCCTGTTCGCACGGGGCGATCGTCCGGGCGATCAGGTCATCGACCAGGGCTTCCAGCTTGGCGCGCGACAGCTTGACGTTCAGGTGCAGCGGACCCGAGGCGTTCATGCTGATGAAGGGCAGGTTCACCTCGTACTGGGCGACGCTGGACAGCTCCTTCTTGGCCTTCTCGGCCTCTTCGCGCAGGCGCTGAAGGGCGAGCTTGTCCTGGCGCAGGTCGACGCCCTGCTCCTTCTTGAACTCGTCAGCCAGGTAGTCGACGACGCGCAGGTCGAAGTCCTCACCGCCGAGGAAGGTGTCGCCGTTGGTGGACTTCACCTCGAACACGCCGTCGCCGATCTCCAGGATCGAGACGTCGAAGGTGCCGCCGCCGAGGTCGTAGACGGCGATCTTCTTGCCGTCGTTCTTCTCCAGGCCATAGGCCAGGGCCGCCGCGGTGGGCTCGTTGATGATGCGCAGGACTTCAAGGCCGGCGATCTTGCCGGCGTCCTTGGTCGCCTGACGCTGGGCGTCGTTGAAATAGGCCGGGACGGTGATGACCGCCTTCTCGACCTTCTCGCCCAGGTGGGCCTCGGCGGCCTCCTTCATCTTCTGCAGGATGAAGGCGCTGACTTCCTGCGGCGAGTAGTCCTTGCCATGGGCCTTCACCCAGGCGTCGCCGGTCGGGCCCTTGACGATCTCGTAGGGCACCATGTCCTTGTCTTTCGCCACGACGGGGTCGGCGAAGTTGCGGCCGATCAGGCGCTTGATCGCGAACAGGGTGTTGGACGGGTTGGTGACGGCCTGGCGCTTGGCGGGCTGGCCGACCAGGCGCTCGCCGTCGTCGAGGATGCCGACGACCGAAGGCGTGGTGCGCGCGCCCTCGGCGTTCTCAATCACCTTCGGCGCCTTGCCGTCCATGATGGCCACGCACGAATTGGTGGTGCCGAGGTCGATGCCGATAATCTTGCTCATGGCGAGGTTCTTTTCTCCTGACAGGCGGACGGTGGCGGCAAGGGCCTCAAAACTGAGCGCCCCAGTTTTTCTCGACCGTCCCCGTAGTATCAGTCTCCGGTGGGTGGGCCTGGCGGCCCGACTACGTTAGCGACGGCCATATGTCCATGGACGACGCTTCGAGGCCCGATATGGGAAAGGCGCGCGCCGCCGCAAGGGCAAAGTCCCTTTTGGCCGCAGGGACTTAAGGGAAAGCGGCATGCAAGACCCATCCGGCTTCGCCTTCCATCCCGCCCGCCTGGATCGGGCGCAGCAGGAAGCCCTTGTATCCCAAGTATTTGCGGCTCTTGAGGCCGCGCCCCTATACCGACCGGTCACGCCTGGAGGAAAATCCATGAGCGTGCAGATGAGCAATATGGGGCCGCTCGGCTGGGTCACGGATCAGGCCGGCGGCTATCGGTACCAGGCTGCGCACCCGGTCACCGGGGCGCCCTGGCCGGCCATTCCGGCGGTTCTGCTCGATCTTTGGGCTGAACTGGCGGACGCCGAGACGCCGCCGGACGCCTGTCTGGTCAATCTGTACCGCGACGGGGCCCGTATGAGCCTGCATCAGGACCAGGACGAGGCGGACATGCGCTTTCCGGTGCTGTCGGTGTCTCTGGGCGATACGGCCGTCTTCCGGTTGGGCGGGGCGAAGCGCGGGGATCCCACCCGATCACTGAAACTAAACTCCGGCGACGTCTGCCTTTTGGCTGGCGAGGCGCGCCTGTTCTTCCACGGGGTGGATCGGGTTCTGGAGGGCTCATCGACCCTGATACCGGGCGGCGGGCGCATCAATCTGACCTTGCGACGCGCCCGGCCGGCCTAAGAAGGCTGAAAAGAAAAGGGCGGACCTTTCGGCCCGCCCCCTCAATGTCGAAAAATTTCGATCCGGTCAGCCGCGCAGTTTGCGGGTGATGGTCTCAAGATCGCGGGCCAGGGCCGGATCCTCGGCGCGCAGGGCCTCGATGCGGCGGACGGCATGCAGGACCGTGGTGTGGTCGCGCCCGCCGAAGCGGCGGCCGATGTCCGGCAGGGAGCGGGTGGTCAGCTGCTTGGCCAGCCACATGGCCGCTTGACGCGGACGGGCCACGGAGCGGTTGCGGCGCTCGGAGATCAGGTCCGCCTGCTTCAGGCCGAAGTGTTCCGAGGTGGCCTTCTGGATGTCGTCGATGGTGATCCGCTTCTCGCCGCCGCGCAGATGCGGACGCAGGATCGCCTGGGCTTCATCCAGGGACAGGCGGGCCACGCCGTCGCCCAGACGGGCGACCAGGGTGTTCAGGGCGCCTTCCAGCTCCCGCACGCTGTCGGTGAAGCGATCGGCGAGGAAGGTCAGGACTTCCGGCTTGGCCTTGGCGGCCACGCCCTGCTGGCGCGACAGGCTGTCGAGCTTGCGCTCCAGGATGCCGAGGCGAAGGCTGCGGTCGGCCGGCTCGATGCCGCAGACCAGACCTGCCGACAGGTGGCTGCGCAGGCGGGCGTCGATCTCGGTCAGGGCGCTCGGCGGACGGTCGGCGCTGAACACCACGCGGCGGCCGTCTTCCATAAGGGCGGTCAGGGTGTGGAACAGCTCTTCCTGGGTCGACTGCTTGCCGCCCACGAAATGAACGTCGTCGATCAGCAGCAGGTCGGCCGCGCGCAGCTCTTCCTTGAAGGCGGTGGTGGTGCGGTCCATCACGGCGCGGACGAAGGACGACAGGAAGCGTTCGGCGGTCAGATAGACCACACGCTTCTCCGGCGCCGTACGCATGGCCTCCCAGGCCAGGGCGTTCAGCAGGTGGGTTTTGCCGAAGCCGTAGGGACCGTGAAAAACAACGGGGTTGAAGTGGCCGTCCGACCAGGAGGCGACGCGGCGCGCCACGGCATGGGCGAACTCGTTGGCCGGGCCCGGGACGAAGGTGTCGAAGGTGAAGCGTTCCTGCAGGCCGGCCTGCTTGGAGCGGGCGCTCGGCAGGGGCGCCACGGCCGGAGCGTCGGTGGAGACCGGCAGGGCGATCTCGATGACGGTCTCGCCGCCTTGAACCGGCGCGGGCGCGCCGGCGTCGAACTCAGAGCGCGACTTCAGATCCAGCGGACGGCTTTGCGGGTCGCTCAGCGCCCACAGCTCGCCGATGCGGCGCCAGGCATTGCGGCGCACCCAATCACGGGCCACGCCGGTCGGCGTCACCAGGACCAGTTCGCCCGCCGCGGTCTCGCGCAGGGCGGCGTGGGCCAGATAGGAATTGAAGCTGCCGTCGCCGAGTTCGCGCTGAAGCGCCTGGGAGGTTTTCGCCCACAGAACGGCGACCGACGCCGTCGTGGGGGAAACCGCCGCAGCCGTCGCCGCAGAACCCGAGAAAACCTTGTTGGTCATATGCCCCACCGCAAAATCCAGGCCCTTCACAATGACGGTCCGCCGCGCCCCCACGTAGCGGTCCGTTCACACCCAATAGGCCGCAGAGCTCCGACCGCCGAACGCATGCACGTTCGCCGCCGCCGTCTCGCATTCCGCTTGGGATGGAAGGTCGTCTTGGCGCTCAGAGTAGTCAGCGGCCCCTTCCGGTCAAACGGAAAACTTGCCGATTTGTAGCGATAATTCTGTTGACTCAGACGCGGGCTAGAGCCGCCAAGGGGAAGCCCATTTCCTGCTTAAGCTTGCGCCGTTCGTTATGTCGCAGAGCCCGGATTTCAGACGTGAAAAAGCCGGCCGAGCGACAAGCTCTGCCGGCTTTCTGATCACAGCTTCACCAGGCGCGAAAAGCGCCTGTCGCAGGCTTAGGCGGCGGTCGCCAGCTTCTTCAGCTGGGCGGCCAGGCGCGAAACCTTGCGGGCGCCGGTGTTCTTGTGAACCACGCCCTTGGAGACAGCGCGCATCAGCTCGGATTGAGCTTCAACGAAAGCGGTCTTGGCCAGGCCGGCGTCGCCAGCGGCCAGCGCATCTTCGAACTTGCGCAGGAAGGTGCGGACGCGCGAGCGGCGAGCCTTGTTCACTTCGGTGCGGCGTTCGATCTTGCGGATCGCCTTCTTGGCGCCGGGATTATTGGCCATAGGGCTTGGAACCTTCAAACGGACAAGCGCTCAAGACGGACATCCTGGGCGCGGCAAATCAGAGCGGGCGCATATAGCCGAAGGCCAAGCGCCGGTCAACGCGCATCAGCGGCCTTTGAACTGAGGCTTCCGCTTTTCCACGAAGGCCCCCATCCCCTCCTTCTGATCCTCGAAGGCGAAGAGGGAGTGGAACAGGCGCCGCTCCAGCTTCACGCCCTGGGTCAGGGTGGTCTCCAGGGCGGCTTCGACCAGCTCCTTGTTCATCATGACCGCGAGCGGCGACTGGCCGGCGATCTTACGCGCCACGCCCATGACTTCGTCGATCAGGCTGTCGGCGGGGACCACGCGGCTGACCAGACCCGCGCGCTCGGCCTCTTCGGCGTCCATCATCCGGCCGGTCAGGATCATGTCCATGGCCTTGGACTTGCCCACCAGGCGGGTCAGGCGCTGGGTGCCGCCGATGCCGGGGGCCACGCCGAGGTTGATCTCCGGCTGGCCGAACTTGGCGCTGTCGGCGGCGATGATGAAGTCGCACATCATGGCCAGCTCGCAGCCGCCGCCCAGGGCGTAGCCGGAGACCGCGGCGATGATCGGCTTGCGGAAGCGCTCGATGGCGTTGGCGCCGGCGGTGAAGAAGTCCGCCTTGAACATGTCCGCATAGGACTGGCCGGCCATCTCCTTGATGTCGGCGCCGGCGGCGAAAGCCTTGGCCGAGCCGGTCAGCACTACGCAGCCCACCGTCTCGTCCGTCTCGGCGGCGGCCAGGGCCCGGGCCAGATCGGCCAGCAGGGCGGTGTTGAGGGCGTTCAGGGCCTCGGGACGGTTCAGGCGGATCAGGGTGACGCCGTCGGCGGTCTCCACGATCAGGGTCTCATAGGCCATCTGCGCGCTCCTTATTGTTCTGATGCCGGAGGTCTAAGGACCTTCGACCTTGAATCCTAGGGCCCGAAGGCGGGCCGGCAAGCCGTCCTTGCCGACCAGATGGCCCGCGCCGACAACGATCACCGTCTCGCCCGATCCGGCCATGCGGGCCTTGATCGCCTCGATCCAACGGACGTTCCGTTCGACGATCAGGCGGCGATAGAGGGTGGGCGAAGCCTTGCGGATCGGCTCCAGAGCCTCTTCTTCCAGTGTGCGGATGTCGCCCGCCGCCCAGGCCTTGACCAGCTCGTCATAGGCGCCGGGACCTTCCTCCAGCTCGTCGAGGGTCTGGCGAAGGCTGGCGATCTGATCCTCCTGGGGGGTATCGGCCAGGATGGAGATCTGCTGCTCGGGTGTTTCAAAGGCGCGGCGGACGGCGGAAGGCGGGGCCGTTCGCTGGATGACGACCTCCACCCCTTCGGCGCGGCTGGCGCTGCTTTTCATGAACATGGCGTTGGCCAGGGACACCTCCGCCAGCCAGGGGCGCAGGTACTGCAGAACCGCCATGGGCAGGCCGAGCTGATCGGCGACCTTGCGCAGCCGGGCGCCATCCTCGGGGCCGAGCAGGCCGGTCAGGGTCTGGCCGGCCGGCAGATAACCCTTGGCCTGGGCCGCGCGGCCCACCTCCGCCTGGGCGGCGTCGTCCATGGGCAGCTCGAACCAAAGGTCGTCCGCCTTCGCCAAGGCCGCATCCAGGGCGTCGGGCCGCCAGTCCACTCCCGCCGGCAGGATGTGCATGGAGCCGAAGATGACGATCTCGGAATCCGCGTCCCGCACGATCCAGACGGGCGGCTCGGCCGAGGCTCCCGACGGCAGGCAGGCGGCGAGGAAAAGGGCGGAAAGCGAAACGAGGGAACGGATCAAACGCTCAAACCTGACAGACTGGACAATAGAATGTGGATCGCCCCGCCTGCACCTGCCGGTCGATGACGCCCCCGCAGCCCTCATTAAGGCACGGCTCGCCCTCCCGGTCATAGACCTTGAAGCGATGCTGGAAATAGCCCAGCGCCCCGTCGGTGGCCGCAAAGTCCTTCAGGGTGGATCCGCCGGCCTCCACCGCCTCGGCCAGGACGTCCTTGATCGTCTCGACCAGGAGCGGCAACCGCTTGCGGGCGATCTTGCCGGCCGGCTTGAAGGGCGAGATGCGCGAGCGGTTCAGGGCCTCGCACACATAGATATTGCCCAGGCCCGCGACGATGCGCTGGTCCAGCAACAGGGTCTTCGGCCCTTGCTTGCGGCCTTTGAAGGCCCGCTCCAGCACGCCGGCGTCGAGATCGGCGCCCAGGGGCTCCGGCCCCATGCCTTTGAAGAAGGCGTGGCTGGTCAGTTGATCGGTGGGGATCAGGTCCATGAAACCGAAGCGGCGCGGGTCGTAATAGGTGATGCGCACGCCGGCCTCGGTCTCGAAGACCACGTGGGCGTGTTTCTGCAACGGATGAACCGTCTCCACGAACTCACCGGGCGTCAGGGTGCGTCCGTGATCCTCGATCTCGAACCGGCCGGTCATGCCCAGGTGCGCCACCAGGGTGTCGCCTCGGTCCAGGGGCATCAGCAGATACTTGGCCCGGCGGTCGACGCTCTGGATCGTGGCGCCGGTCAGGCGCTGGACGAAGCCTTCCGGCAGAGCGAACCGAAGATCCGGCCGGTTGGCCTGCACCCCTTTTAGCCGCGCCCCGGCCAGAACCGGCTCAAGGCCCCGGCGGACCGTCTCGACTTCCGGCAGTTCGGGCATGAATTCCCTGCTCTCTAGATGACGCGGCCGGTCCGGCGGTCTAAAGCTGCCGCCATGACCAAGACCTCCGCCAGCTTCGGATATCAGGACGTCGATCCGGCCGAAAAGCCGAAACTCGTCCGTGGCGTCTTCGATCGTGTCGCCAAGAACTACGACCTGATGAACGACCTGATGAGCGGGGGCGTCCATCGGCTGTGGAAGGACGCGGTCGCCGCCCGTCTGAACCCCCAGCCGGGCGAGGTGATCGTCGACTGCGCCGGGGGCACGGGCGACATGGCCCGCCGCTTCTCCAAGATGGCCCGTGCGGCTCAAGACCGCCGCGGCGGCCCGGACGCCAAGGTCTTCGTGGTCGACTACAACGCCGAGATGATCGCCGCAGGCCGGGAGAAGGGCTCCGAGCCCGAAATGACCTGGACCGTGGGCGACGCCCAGCGCCTGCCGCTGCCGGACAATTTCGCCGACGCCTATGTGATCAGCTTCGGCATCCGCAACGTCACCGACATCGATGCGGCCCTGCGCGACGCGCGCCGGGTGCTGAAGCCGGGCGGCCGCTTCCTGTGTCTCGAATTCTCGCGCCCCACCACCGAGGCGCTGCGCAAAACCTATGACGCCTATTCCTTCAAGGTGATCCCGCAGGTCGGCGAATGGGTCGCCAAGGACCGGGACGCCTATCAGTATCTGGTCGAAAGCATCCGCCGCTTCCCGGACCAGCGCACCTTCGCCGGTATGATGGAGACCGCGGGCTTCGGCCGCGTGACCGTCACCAACTTCATCGGCGGCGTCGCGGCTCTGCACCAGGGCTGGAAGCTCTAGAGGCATGGGCTCGATCGCCGCCTTCTTCCGGCTGCTGGCCGCCGGCTGGGCGCTGGCCCGCGCCGACGCCCTGATCCCCCGTGAGCTTGACCCGATCCTGCCGCCTTCGCTGAAGGCCCTGGCCGGGTTCCTTCGCCTGTTCGCCGGCCGCGACGCCCGCCTGGGCCGTCCGGGCCAGCGTCTGGCGCGTCAGCTGGAGAAGCTGGGCCCGGTGGCCATCAAGCTGGGCCAGTTCCTGTCCACCCGCGCCGACATGTTCGGGACCGAGTTCGCCGAGGATCTCGGCCGGCTGAAGGATCGCCTCGATCCGTTCCCCATGAGCATCGCCCGCGCCGAGGTGGAGCGCGCCCTGGGCCGCCCCGTGACCCAGGCCTTCGCCAGCTTTGATCCTCCGATCGCCGCCGCCTCCATCGCCCAGGCTCATCCGGCGACCCTGCCGGATGGGCGCAGGGTGGCGGTGAAGGTCCTGCGCCCGGGGATCGAGCGCCGTGTGGCCGACGAGTCCGCCGCCCTGCGCCTTGCCGCCCGCCTGGCCGAGACCTTGGTTCCCGCCGCCAAGCGGCTGGAGCCGGTGCTGTTCGTGGAGACGGTGATCCGCTCCCTGGTTCTGGAGCTGGACCTGCGCCTGGAGGCCGCCGCCGCCGCCGAGCTGGGCGAGGTGATGAACCGCGACGGCTACATGCGCGCCCCGGCGGTGGTGTGGGACGGCGTGGGCAAGCGCGTCCTGACCCTGGAATGGGCCCGGGGCATGTCCCTGTCGGAGGCCGCCGCCCTGGAGCAGCCGGGTCTGGACCGCTCGCTTCTGGCCGACAACCTGATCCGCGCCTTCCTGTCCCAGGCCCTCGACCACGGCGTGTTCCATGCCGACCTGCACGAGGGAAACCTTTTCGTGGCCGCGCCCTCGACCCTGACGGCGGTGGACTTCGGCATCGTCGGCCGTCTGGGTCCGGCGGAGCGGCGCTACCTGGCCGAGATCCTCTACGGCTTCCTGCAGCGCGACTATGTCCGCGTAGCGCAGGTCCACTTCGACGCCGGCTACGTGCCGATGACCCACGACGTGAACGCCTTCGCCCAGGCCCTGCGCGCAGTGGGCGAGGCGGTGTTCGGCCGCCCGGCCAACGAGGTGTCCATGGGCCGCCTGCTGGCCCAGCTGTTCGAGATCACCGCCCTGTTCGACATGCGCCTGCGGCCGGAGCTGGTCCTGCTGCAGAAGACCATGGTCACGGTGGAGGGCGTAGCCCGCCGCCTGGACCCGTCGCACGACCTGTGGGCCGCCGCCGATCCGGTGGTGCGCCGCTGGATCACTCGCGAACTGTCGCCCGCCGCCAAGGTCCGTGACTTCGTGGAGGACGCCCTGTCGGCCATGCGCTCCCTGCGCCGCCTGGCCGAAGGAGGCCAGACGGCGGTGGTGGTCGCGCCGGAGCGAGGCGCTCCGCCGTTGGTCTGGTTCGCCGTGGGCGCGGCGACCGCTGGGGTCGCCTTCCTCGTCGCCCTTTGGTTCGCCTGACGCCTATTCGGCCTGGCCTCTGTCGCGTCGGGCCAAGCGGGTCGAACGCTCGGCTTCCTTAGCCTTCTGCTCCGCCCAATAGGCCTTGCCCTCGCGCGGCCTGAACAGGGTGCGGGGCGTGCCGTGCTTGCTCGACACGGCGAAGACGTTGTCCTTCGCGTCATAGATCAGGGTGTCGCCATTGGTCCGTTTCAGGGTCTCAACCCCCTTGGGCGGGTTCTCCACGAAGTCACGCGCGATGCGGGCGAAGTCTTCCGGGCTCTTGGCGCCGAAGTCCTCGCCGTTGCGCTCGAAGGCGCGCTGGACGTTCTCCTCGGCGGTGTAGCGGCGGCTGGCGGTCCAGATCGGCTTGCCGTCGAGCTGGGGCACGGGAGCGTCGCGGGCGTCGGCCTGCTCGAAAGTCGTCAGGGCCGCCGAAGTCGTCGCTTTTTCACTCTTCGGCGTGGCAGTCGCTCCGCCGTCGCAAGCCGCCAAAAGCAGCAATGACGCGTAAATTGCTGTCTTTGCCGGTGAGAACACACTCAGAACCATTGCTTCCTCCGCATTTACAGCTCACACGTGTGTTGTGGAACGAAGTAAGAACGAACTTTGGCTTTTGTCCATAGCGCGGCATCGCCTAAAGACGCAGGCGAACCCGCAGGGAGGCTTGGCCTTGAGCGAGAAACGCGTCCTTCTGATCGTCGGCGGCGGCATCGCGGCCTACAAGGCGCTGGAGCTGACCCGCCTGCTGCGCAAGGCCGGGGTCGCGGTGCGCCCGATCCTGACCAAGGCGGGGGCGGAGTTCGTCACCCCCCTGTCCCTGTCAGCCCTGGCGGAGGACAAGGTCTATTCCGAGCTCTTCTCCCTGACCGACGAGGCGGAGATGGGCCATATCGAGCTGTCGCGCTCCGCCGACCTGATCGTGGTCGCTCCGGCCACCGCGGATCTGATGGCCAAGGCGGCCACGGGACGGGCTGACGATCTCGCCTCCACCACCCTGCTGGCCACTGACACGCCGATCCTGATGGCCCCGGCCATGAACGTGCGCATGTGGGAGCATCCGGCGACCAAGCGGAATCTGGCCCAGCTCAAGGCTGACGGCGTCGCCTTCGTGGGTCCGGACGAGGGCGCCATGGCCTGCGGCGAATATGGCGAAGGCCGCCTGGCCGAGCCGCTGGTGATCTTCGAAGCTGTCATGGGGATGCTGAGCGGCGGCCGCCCCCTGGCCGGCAAGCGCGCCCTGGTCACCGCCGGCCCGACGGTGGAGGCCATCGACCCCGTGCGTCTGCTGACCAACCGCTCCAGCGGCAAGCAGGGCTACGCCATCGCCCGCTCCCTGGCGCAGCTGGGCGCCGAGGTGACCCTGGTCTCCGGCCCCACCGGCCTGCCCGCGCCCGCGGGGGTGAAGCGGGTGGATGTGGAGAGCGCGCGAGACATGCTGGCCGCCTGCCAGTCCGCCCTGCCCGCCGACGTGGCCGTGTTCGTGGCCGCTGTCGCCGACTGGCGTCCGGACGAGGCCTTCGGCATCAAGCTGAAGAAGGGCAAGGACGGCCCGCCGGCCCTGCACCTGGTGGAGAACCCCGACATCCTGGCGACCTTGGCCGCCTCGGGCCCTCAGCGGCCGACCCTGGTGGTCGGCTTCGCCGCCGAGACCAACGACGTCGAAGACCACGCCCGCGCCAAGCTGGCGCGCAAGGGCTGCGACTGGATCATCGCCAACGACGTCAGCCAGCCCGGCGTCATGGGCGGCGAGGAAAACGCCGTCCTGCTGATCTCCAAGACCGACACCGAACGGTGGGAGCGGGCGTCCAAGGACGCCGTCGCCCGCCAGATCGCCGACCGCATAGCAAAGGCCCTTTCATGACCCCGACCATTCCGATCGTCCGCCTGTCCCACGCCGAGGGCTTGCCCTTGCCGGCCTATGAGACAGAGCACGCGGCCGGCATGGACCTGCGGGCGGCGGTGGCCGACGAAGAGCCGGTCACCCTGAAGCCGGGCGCGCGAGCCATGGTGCCGACGGGCCTGTCCTTCGCCGTGCCGGTGGGCTTCGAGGCCCAGGTGCGACCCCGCTCGGGGCTGGCCGCCAAGGCCGGCATCACCTGCCTGAACTCGCCGGGCACCATCGACGCCGACTATCGCGGCGAGGTGAAGGTGATCCTGGCCAATCTCGGCGCCGAGGATTTCGTCATCCGCCGCGGCGACCGCATCGCCCAGCTCGTCATCGCCCCGGTGGCCAAGGCTTCCTGGAGCGAGGTCGAGACCCTGGACGAGACCGCCCGCGGCCTCGGCGGCTTCGGCTCCACCGGCAAGGGCTAGTTCAGCAGGTCGGCCGGCAGGGTCGGCTCCGACAGGATCGTCTCCATGGCCTTCCAGCGGGCGGCCGGATCGGACCCGGCCCGCTCCACCTTGGCCTTCACCATCTCCTGGCCGGTGACATAGTTCAGCACATAGCTGCGGTAGCCTTCCGAGAAGCGGATGCTTTGTTCGGCCCGGGCGCGGGAGACGAGCTGGTACTTCTGCATCAGGCCGATGGCCGTTTCGCGGTCGATCTTGCCGTTCAGCAGATCGGCGGTGATGGTCAGGCGCGCGCCCGTCAGGCCGCTCAGAGCCTCGCGCAGGGTCCCGTAGGCGGCGGCCGTCTTCGGGTCTAGGCCCGCCAGCGGATAGAGCGTCTTGGCTTCGAAGGCGGTGCGCTGCTCGCCCGGGAAGGCCAGGTCGATGCCGTAATTGCCTTCACCCTCGGCGATCAGGGAGAGGGGCGAGAACAGCGGATAGACCGAGAACTCGACCCAGCCCCGCGCCTTGACCAGACGGTCCTCCAGCAGGGCGTTGTGGGTGTGGTGGCCGGGATAGCCCTCATGGCAGCCCAGATCGACGGCCCGGTCGATGAAGATCGGCAGGTCGGTGTTCACCTGGATCAGGCTGTGGGCCTTGCCCTGGTACCAGTTGTAGCCGGACCAGCTCTTGTTGGTGACGAACTCGAGGACGAAGGACTCTTGGGCCGGCAGCTTGAAATGCGCGGCGGTGCGGGCGCGGCATTCGGCGATGGCGGCGCGCATCACCGGCTCCAGCCGATCCTTGGGGATGGCGTAGCGCATTTTGAAGGCGTCCACCCGGTCGGCCAGCGGGCCGTCACCTGGGACTGCCGCCTCGATCCTGGCCAGCAGCGGGTCGTAGGCCGACAGCGGCTTCAGCGGCGGGTTCACCCCGAACAGGGACTCGGCCTCGTCCTGGAAGGTGGGCTTGGCGCCTTGGATCATGCCGATGCGGAACTCCACCGCCTTGATCTGGGCGGCCAGGAAGGCGCGGCGCTTACGCTCGATGGCGCTCAGCGGCGCGGGATCGACCGCATTCACGGCGGTGGCGAGGCGATCCGCCTCCGCCGCCAGGGCGGGCAGACCGGGCTTGGCGGCCTTCACCGCCTCGCGCACCTCGGCCGGGCCGTAATAGGCGTCCACATAGCCGTCCTCATGCTCGCCCACGCCCAGCACAAGCTTCACATAGGCGGAGGCCGCGTCATCCAGCGGCGCCGCGGCGACCGGGAAGGCGGCGCTGATGGAAAGGGCGAGGGCGGTCAGCAGTCGGCGCATGGGCGTCTCCGGAAACGGGCCGGCACGCTAGCCCTTTCAGGAATCATAGCGAAGGCTCCTTGAATAATGGACCCGATCGTCCATTTTTCATTGCGCCGCAACACGGGTAGGCGTAAAGCGCTCGCCCGAGCTGCGTCTGTGCAGCGTTAAGATCGCCCCAGGGGATTGGCCGATGGCCGCAGATCGCAAGAAGAAGCTGGTTCCGCTTATCGTCGCTGGCGCGACGGGCCTGGCCGTCGTCATCGGCGGCGGCCTGTGGTGGCTGGACAAGCAGCGCTTCGAATCCACCGACAACGCCTTCGTTCAGGCCGATACGGTCCAGGTCAGCCCGCAGGTCAGCGGCTATGTGGCCGAGGTGCTGGTGGCCGACAACCAGCGCGTCCAGGCCGGTGACGTTCTCGCCCGCATTGATCCCTCGACCTATCAGGCGCGTCTGGACCAGGCGATCGCCAACGCCCAGGCCCTGGATGCGGCGGTCCGCAACGTGGACGACCGCACCGTCCTCGAACAGGCCCTGATCGCCCAGCGCGCCGCCGGGGTGGAGAGCGCCCGCGCCGACGCCAGCCGCGCCCGCGCCGATCTCAGCCGCTACGACGCCCTGGCCAAGCAAGGCTGGGTCTCCACCCAGAAGGTGCAGACCGAGCGCGCCGGGACCGCCCAGTCCGAAGCCGCCGTGGCCCAGGCCCAGGCCGCCCTGGAGGCCGAGCGCCGCACCGCCGCCTCCCTCGGCTCGACCCGCGCCCAGACCCTGGCCCAGGCCGTGGCCGCTCAGGCCGCCGTCCAGCAGGCGAGGATCGACCTGGAGCGCACCGTGGTGCGCGCTCCGGTGGCCGGCGTGGTGGGCGCACGCTCCCTGCGTCCCGGCCAGCTCGTCCAGCCGGGCCAGGCATTGATGTCGGTGGTGCCGCTGAGCCAGACCTACATCGTCGCCAACTTCAAGGAGACCCAGGTCTCCCGTCTGCGCATCGGCCAGCCGGTGGAGATCAAGGCCGACGCCTTCGGCAAACAGAAGATCGAGGGCCGCGTGGAAAGCTTCGCCCCGGCCACCGGCCAGGAGTTCGCCCTGATCCCGGTCGAGAACGCCGTGGGCAACTTCACCAAGATCACCCAGCGCCTGCCGGTCCGCATCGCCGTGGACCGCAAGGGCGTGGCGGGCGGCCTGCGCCCTGGCCTGTCGGTCGAGGTGAAGGTCGATGTCCGCGACAAGTCCGGCCAGGGCTTCGCCGACGCCGGCGGCGTCCAGACCGCCAGCCGCTAGGGCCTAGAGAGATCAGGAGCGCGCCATGAGCGACGCCGCCATCTCCGCCGGCCGCCCGGCCGCCGCTCCGCCCGTGGAGACCGACTGGGGAAAGCTTTTCCTCGGCTTCGGCGCCATGGTCATCGGCCAGTTCATGGCCATTCTGGACATCCAGATCGTCTCGGCGTCCCTGCCGCAGATCCAGGCCGGGGTGGGCGCCAGCGCCGACCAGGTCAGCTGGATCCAGACCGCCTATCTGATCCCCGAAGTGGTGATGATCCCCCTGTCGGGATATCTGTCGCGCCTGTGGGGCACGCGGAACGTCTATCTGGCGTCATGCCTCGGCTTCGTGGTCATGAGCATACTGACGGGCCTGTCGACCAGCATCGACATGATGATCCTGACCCGCGCCCTGCAGGGGTTCATCGGCGGGGCCATGATCCCCACGGTTTTCGCGGTGGCCTTCACCGCCTTCCCGCCCGAGCGGCGGGTGACCGCCAGCGTCATCATGGGCCTGATCGTCACCCTGGCGCCGACCGTCGGCCCGACCCTGGGCGGGCACCTGACCGAATGGTTCAACTGGCGCGCCCTGTTCTTCATCAACGTGCCGATCGGCGTGATCGTCCTGTTCGGCGTGGCCCGCTGGGGCGACTTCGACAAGGGCGACCCCAGCCTGGCCAAGGGCTTCGACTGGTTTGGCCTGGCGGTCATGGCCATCTTCCTGATGAGCATGCAGTTCGTCCTGGAGGAAGGCGCCAAGGAGAACTGGTTCGAGGACGCCTATGTCCTGTGGCTGACCGTGGTGGCGGTGATCGGCGCGGTCCTGTTCGTCTGGCGGCAGCTGACCTACTACAACCCGATCGTCGAGCTGCGGGCCTTCGCCAACCGCAACTTCCTGATCGGCGTGGTGATGACGGCCGTGTCGGGCGCCACCCTGTTCGGCGGCACCTTCCTGCTGCCGCAGTACCTGGCGCGCATCCGCAATTTCTCGTCGGCCGAGATCGGCACGACCATGATCGTCTCGGGCCTGTCGATGTTCCTCACGGGCCCCATCGCCGGCCGCATCGTGCGGACCGTGGACCCGCGTATCCCCATGTTCATCGGCTTCGGCCTGGCCGGCTGGGGCATGTGGATGGCCCATACGGTCACCGACGACTGGGGCTTCTGGGAGTTCACCTGGGTCCAGGCCCTGCGCGGGGTCGGGGTGATGATCGCCATGATCGCCACCCAGACCGTGACCATGAGCACCCTGCCGCCCCACATGGTGAAGAACGCTTCGGGCCTGGTGAACCTGTTCCGCAACACCGGCGGCGCGGTGGGGCTGGCCATGCTGTCGACCACCATCACCCAGCAGAGCGCGCTCTACTACAACGACATGTCGTCCAAGGTCGGGGCCTCGGATCCGCAGATCCAGAGCATGATGGCCGGCCTCGTCGCCCGCATGCAGCAGTTGGGCGTGGCCGATCCCGAGGGCGCGACCTTCAAGGCGCTGCACGGGATGATCTTCAAGCAGGCCTCGGTCCTGGCCTTCGGCGACGCCTTCGCCATGCTGGCCATGTGCGGGTTCTTCGCGGCGGTGGTGGCCCTGTTCGCCGCTCCGTCCAAGAACGCGCCGCCGCCGCCCGCGGACGCCCACTGATGCCGCGCGTCGCCGGACAGATCGACGAGGCCAAGACGGAGGCGATCCTCGACGCCGCCGCCGACGTCTTCGCCGAGCGTGGGCTGGCGGCGCCCATGGAGGCCATCGCCCGTCGCGCCGGGGTGTCGAAGCAGACGCTCTACAACCGCTATCGCAGCAAGAACGACTTGGTCCGAGCCTTGGTGATCCAGAAATCGGACCAGATCATCGGCTCGCTACACGCGCGCGACGCCGCCGCGCCGCCGCGCGAGGTGCTGGCCGACTTCGCCCGCAACATGCTGAACCTGGCCAATTCCAAGTCGCCGGTGTTCCTGCGGACGATCATCCAGAGCGCCGGCGAAATGCCGGATCTGGCGCAGGAGGTGTTCGAGGCGGGGCCCCTGCGCTCGCGGCTGGAGCTGGCGGCCTATCTGGCTGAGCAGACCCGCTTGGGGCGTCTGTCCGCGGCCGAGCCGGAGCAGGCGGCCGAATTCTTCGCAGGGATGGTGACGGGCCAGCGCCAGCTGCGCGCCCTGCTGGGCCTCAACAAGCCCATGGCGTCCGAGCAGATCGACCGCCTCGCCCAGGAGGCGGCCGACCGCTTCGTGAAGGCTTACGCGCCTTAGGCCTCTGCCTCGTCGGGCATGCCCATCATGTGGAAGCCGGCGTCCACGTGGACGACTTCGCCCGTGGTCGAGCGGCCCAGGTCGGAGGCCAGCCACAGGGCGCAGCCGGCGACGCCTTCCATCGACGTGTCTTCCTTCATGGCCGAGAAGGCGCGGCCCTGGGCGATCATGCCGCGGCCGCCGCTGATGCCGGCCAGGGACAGGGTGCGCATGGCGCCGGCCGAGATGGCGTTGACGCGGATGCCCTTGGGGCCCAGGTCGCGGGCGATGTAGCGGGTGGAGGCTTCGAGAGCCGCCTTGGCCACGCCCATGGTGTTGTAGTTCGGGATGGTCCGCTCAGACCCCAGATAGGTCATGGTGATCAGCGAACCGCCGTCCGGCATGATCTTCGAGGCGCGCTTGGCCACGTCCACGAAGCTGAAGGCCGAGATGTTCATGGCCGTCAGGAAGCCTTCGCGGGTGGTGTTGTCCACGAACGAGCCCTTCAGCTCATCCTTGTTGGCGAAAGCCACCGAGTGGATCACGAAGTCCAGCTTGCCGAAGACCTTTTCGATCTCGGCGAAGGCGGCGTCCATGGAGGCGTCGTCGGTGACGTCAGCCTGGATCAGGGTCTTCACCCCGATGCTCTCGGCCAGCGGACGCACGCGGCGCTCAAGGCCTTCGCCCATGTAGGTGAAGATCATCTCGGCGCCCTGGGCGGCGAGCTGCGAAGCGATGCCCCAGGCGATGGAGTTGTGATTGGCCACGCCCATGACCAGGCCCTTCTTGCCCTTCATGAGCTCGCCGGTCGGGAAGGTGTAGTCGTCGGCCATGGCTCGGCCTCCCTTGGAATTGGGTGTCGTGAACGGCGCTTTTGAAGCAAAGCGCCCGGTCAGGGAAGAGTCCTAGACGTCCAGGCGGCTCATGATCAGGCAGCCGTTGGTGCCGCCGAAGCCGAAGCTGTTGGACATCACCGTGCCGATCGGCTGGTCCGCGCGCTGGCGCAGGATCGGCAGGTCGGCGAACTCCGGATCGAGGTTCTCGATGTGGGCGCTCTCGGCGGCGAAGCCGTTCTGCATCATCAGGATCGAATAGATCGCCTCCTGCGCGCCGGCGGCGCCCAGGCTGTGACCGGTCAGGGACTTGGTTGAGGAGATCAGCGGCGCATTGGCCCCGAACACCTCGCGAACCGCGCCCATCTCCTTGCTGTCGCCCACCGGCGTGGAGGTGCCGTGCGGGTTCAGATAGTCGATCTTGCGTCCGCCGGCCTCTTTCCAGGCCAGGTTCATGCAGCGCACGGCGCCTTCGCCCGAGGGCGCGACCATGTCGAAGCCGTCGGAATTGGCGGCGTAGCCCACGACTTCCCCATAGATCTTCGCGCCGCGCGCGTTCGCGTGCTCAAGCTCCTCGAGGACGAGGATGCCCGCGCCGCCGGCGATGACGAAGCCGTCGCGGTCCTTGTCATAGGCGCGGCTGGCCACCGAAGGCGTCTCGTTGAAGTGCGTGGACATGGCGCCCATGGCGTCGAACAGGTTCGACAGGCTCCAGTCGATCTCTTCGGTGCCGCCGGCGAAGACGATGTCCTGCTTGCCCAGGGCGATCTGTTCGTAGCCCGAGCCGATGCAGTGAGTGGAGGTGGCGCAGGCCGAGCTGATCGAGAAGTTCAGGCCGCGGATCTTGAACCAGGTGGCCAGGACGGCCGACGGGCCCGAGCTCATGGCCTTGGGGACGGCGAACGGCCCGATGCGCTTGGGGCCCTTCTCCTTGGTGGTCTCGGCCGCCTGGATGATGGCCTGGGTGGACGGGCCGCCCGAGCCGACGATCAGGCCGGTGCGCTCGTTGGAGACATCGGACTCCTCGAGGCCGGCGTCGGCGATGGCCTGCTCCATGGCGATGTGGCCGAAGGCCGTGCCCTGGGCCAGGAAACGGGCGGCGCGGCGGTCGACCAGGGATTCCCAGTCGATCTGCGGCGCGGCCTCCACCTGAGAGCGGAAGCCGAGCTCCGCGTAGGTGGGGGCGGCGCGGACGCCGGACTTGGCCTCCCGCAGGGAGGCTAGGACTTCATTGGCGTTGTTGCCGATCGACGAAACGATGCCGATGCCGGTGACCACGACGCGACGCATATCTATTCCTCTTCTCCCACCCTGCGGTTCCGGCTCTGGCGGCCGGTTCGGTTAATGGATCAGGACGCCATCTGCTCGGCGGTGAACAGGCCGACCTTCAGGTCCTTGGTCTCGTAGATGACCTTTCCATCCGCTTCCATGACACCGTCGCCGATGCCCATGACGAGCTTGCGCATGATCACGCGCTTCAGGTCGATCTTGTAGACCACCTTCTTGATGTCCGGAGTGACTTGGCCGGTGAACTTCACCTCGCCCACGCCCAGGGCGCGGCCGCGGCCCGGCGCGCCGGACCAGCCCAGGAAGAAGCCGACCAGCTGCCACATGGCGTCCAGGCCCAGGCAGCCGGGCATCACCGGGTCGCCGATGAAGTGGCAGTCGAAGAACCAGAGCGACGGGTCGATGTCGAACTCCGCCTCCACGTAGCCCTTGCCGTAGGCGCCGCCGTCGGACTCGATCTTCACGATGCGGTTGAACATCAGCATCGGCGGGACCGGCAGCTGGGCGTTGCCCGGACCGAACATCTCGCCGCGGCCGCAGGCCAGCAGCTCCTCGAAATCGTAGGTGCTCTTGCGGACGTGGGTGGTCTCAGCCGTCATCAATTCATCTCTTTTAGGGCGAACCATGTCGCCGAAGCGTCTCGCCCTAGCACGTTGATGCAACGCGCCTCAACGGCATTGGGTTTTCGGATCGGTCCCCCAGACCGCGTTTTCAGGGATCCAGCCCTTTCGGCCGCCGGCCTTGATGCGGCACCAGCCGTCCTCGCAGCGGTCCAGACCGGCGATGGCCTCGCCGCTCAGATAGGCATCCGTCTTGGCCTCCAGCTTGGGCTGCGCGCGCATGGCCAGGGGCTCGGGCTCCACCCGCATGACCGTGCGGCGGCCATCGGTGACCCGCCCCTTGACCCAGGCGAGGCCGCCCTGGGGATCACAAATTCGGCGCCAGTCGCGGGTTTCGGCCACCACCTGCACGGGCAGACCCTTGGCGCGGTACACCCAGAGAACCTTGTGGTCCTCGCCGGGGCCGGCGCGGGCGTTCACCTCGTCGAACTTCAGGGCGACGTAGCGGGGGACCGGCAAGCCGGACGGGCCGATCCGGCCAGAGGCGGCTTCCGTCTCCTTCTCGCAGGCGGCCAGCATGAGGGGCGCGACCAGGAAAAAAGCGGCGATCGCCGCCTTTCGCGGCTTACGCTGGGTCATGCCTTTTCCGAACGCCACCTTGCTTTGCCCCTCGCGAACCGTCTGATACTGGTCAGGAATACAAAAAGGCCGAACGGCCGAACACTCCCTGCGCAGAGAGCTTCTTTCAGACCGCCGATGGCAGCCCGCAAGCCCAAAGTCGTCGTTACGCGAAAACTCCCCGATCCGGTCGAGACCCGGATGCGCGAGCTTTTCGATACGGAACTCAACCTCGAAGACACGCCGATGTCCGTCGATCAGCTCGTTGACGCCATGAGCCGCGCCGATGTCCTGGTGCCCACCATCACCGACCGGATCGACTCGCGGCTGCTGTCTCGGGCCGGCGAACAGCTGAAGCTGATCGCCAATTTCGGGGCCGGGGTGGACAATATCGACGTGGCCACCGCCAACGCGCGGGGGATCACCGTCACCAACACCCCCGGCGTGCTGACCGAAGACACCGCCGACCTGACCATGAGCCTGATCATGGCCGCCGCCCGCCGGGTAGTGGAGGGGGCGAACGTGGTTCAGAGCGGCGATTTCGCCGGCTGGTCGCCGACCTGGATGCTGGGCCGGCGGATCTGGGGCAAGCGCCTGGGCATCATCGGCATGGGTCGGATCGGCCAGGCCCTGGGCCGCCGGGCCAAGGCCTTCGGCATGCAGGTTCACTATCACAACCGCAAGCCGGTCAGCCCGCGCATCGCCGACGAGCTGGGCGCGACCTACTGGGAAAGCCTCGACCAGATGCTCGCCCGCATGGATGTGATCTCGGTCAACTGCCCGCACACCCCGGCGACCTATCACCTGCTGTCGGCCCGCCGGCTGAAGCTGCTGCGGCCCGACGCGATCGTGGTCAACACCGCGCGCGGCGAGGTGATCGACGAAGGCGCTCTGGCCAACATGCTGGCCCGCGGCGAAATCGCCGGCGCCGGCCTGGACGTCTACGAGCACGAACCGGCGATCAATCCCAAGCTGCTCAAGCTGCCCAATGTCGTGCTGCTGCCCCACATGGGCTCGGCCACGGTGGAAGGGCGGACGGACATGGGCGAGAAGGTCATCGTCAACATCAAGACCTTCATGGACGGCCACCGTCCGCCGGACCGTGTCATTCCTTCCATGCTCTAAGGTCTAGGCCCAGAGCTTCAGGGCCTCTTCGGCGATGACCTCGGGGTATTCTTCGGGAAAGAACAGCTTGGCTTTCTCCAGCCGGCGCACGCCCCGCGACTGGGGCAGCACGCGGTCGAGATAGCCGGGGCTGTCCTTGGAGAAGATGTCGTCGCTCATGCCCCAGACGATGCGGGCCGGGACCTGCAGCTTGCGCAGATCCTTCTCGATCCCGGCCAGCGGATTGGGGTCCAGCCCCAGGGTGTAGGCGTTGGTCAGGGCCTTGCGTTCCGGCGAGGCGACCAGCGGACCCAGATACTGTTCGATGGCCGCGTCCGTGGGCTGGGCGGGGTCGCTGTAGCAGAGGCCG
Organism: Caulobacter segnis; assembly: GCF_029543125.1. Classification (GTDB taxonomy): domain Bacteria; phylum Pseudomonadota; class Alphaproteobacteria; order Caulobacterales; family Caulobacteraceae; genus Caulobacter; species Caulobacter segnis_D. The sequence goes on along the minus strand of NZ_JARQWW010000002.1, from coordinate 672,741 downwards.
CCCAGTCCTTCGGCCGACCGGCACAGCGCCTTGTCGGCCAGCCACGGGACCAGCCACGTGTCGGGATAGGTCCCCTCCCGCGCCATCTCGATCACCGGCAGAAGGGCCGGCGGCGGGCTGTCCGGCTCCACGTCGCAATTGGTCAGCAGCAGGGTCCGCACCCGCCCCGGATGGCGCAGGGCTAGAAGCTGGGCCACCGCCCCGCCGCTGTCGTTGGCGATCAGGTCGAAACGGTCGACGCCCAGGCGCTCCAGCAGCACGGTCAGCATCTCCACCTGATCGGCGGGCGCGACGCCTTGACCCCGGGCGACCTCGGTCAGCCCCAGCCCCATGAAATCGGGCGCGATGCAGCGGCGGTGAGGCGAGAGCAGGGCGATGGCGTCGCGCCATTGGAAGCTGCTCAGCGGAAAGCCGTGCAGGAACAGGGCGGCGGGGCCGTCGCCACGCTCCACATAGGCGGTCTTGCCGAAGCGCGTGGCCATGAAGCGCCGCCGGGTCGTGTAGTCCCGGGCGTGCTGAACGTCACGCGCGGCCTTGTCGCCAGCCAGGGCGGGTCCGGCCAACCCTAAAGCCGCCGTCGCGGCGAGGAACTGTCTGCGTTGCATCGGGATAGCCTTCAGAGATTGCATCCTCTTGAGGGCTAAGGATGCGGCGTCGCCGTCTCAATGACGTCTCAGGTCATGGCCTGTGGTCACGCGGCTTGTATTCTTCGGCCATGCGATCCAACGCCCTCCGATCCCCAAATCCGCCCGCCGCCCCGAGCCGCGTCGGCGATCTGCTGCGCGAGTGGCGCGCCGCCCGACGGATGAGCCAGCTCGATCTGGCCCTGGAGGCGAATGTCTCCTCCCGCCACCTGAGCTGGGTGGAGACTGGCAAGTCGCAGCCCGGCCGTGAGTTGGTTGAGCAGCTTGCCGACGCCCTGGAGATGCCCTTGCGCGAGCGCAACAGTCTGCTGGTCGCCGCCGGCTACGCCCCCAAGTACCGCGAGACGGCCCTCGCGGATCCGGAGATGGCGCTGCTGCGCAAGGCGGTGGAGTTCATCATCCGCCAGCAGGAGCCGTTCCCGGCCTTCGTCATCGACCGTCACTGGGATGTTCTGATGGTCAATCCCGCCATGCAGCGGGTGTTTGGCGCCCTGAAGCCGGGCGGCCCGACCCACGGCAACATCCTGCGCCAGGTCTTCGACCCCGCGGACATGCGCCCCTTGCTGGCCAATTGGGAGGAGGTGGCGGGCGACCTGATCCGGCACCTGCATCATGAAGCCGCCGCCGCGCCGTCCGACATGAGGGCCCGAGCCCTGCTGGCCGAGGTGCTGTCCTATCCCGACGTGCCGCAGGACTGGCGGCGGCGGGAGCTGGGCGCGACGCCCCTGCCGGTGATCACCACGGTGTTCCGCAAGGATGACCTGGAGCTGCGCTTCTTCTCGACCCTGACCACGTTCGGCACGGCCCGGGACGTGACGGTCGAGGGTCTGCGGATCGAATGCATGTTTCCGGCGGACGAGGCGACCGAGGCGTTCTGCCGATCGCTGGCCGGCTAGAGCAGGCCCGCCGCACCGTCCCAGACCAGCTTGGCGCCGACCACGACCAGCAAGATGTAGATGAAGCGGTAGAATCCCTCGGCCGGCACCTTGCGGACCAGCACCACCCCGGCCCAGGTGGAGGCCACCGCGAAGGGCAACAGCACGCCGGCCGCCATGAGGCTGTCGCGGTTGATCTGGCCCAGGGCGAAATAGGCCGGAACCTTCATCCAGTTCACGACCGCGAAGAACACCGCGCTGGTGCCGATGAACAGGTCGCGCGGCAGGCGCTTGGGCAGGACGTACATTTGAAAGGGCGGCCCGCCGGCATGGGCGATCTGGCTGGTGAAGCCCGAGGCTGCGCCGCAGATCGCGCCGAGAATGGGCGAGGACGGCTTGCCCTGGACCTCCGCCGCCGCCTTCACCGCCCGTTCGGCCCACAGGCGCTGCAGGGCGAAGACGATGGACACGGCGCCCACCGCCAGCTCCACCGCCGCCGATGAGACGAAGGCCGCCAGGGCGAAACCCAAGAAGATGCCCACCGCCGCGCTGGGCAGCAGCAGCTTGAGGAGGCTGAACTCCACCGTCTTTCGGAACGCCCACACCCCCACCACGTCCTGCACGAGCAGGATCGGCAGGATGATCGAAGCGGCCTGCACCGGCGGCATGATCAGGGTCATCAAGGGCACCGCCACCACCCCCACGCCGGCGAACCCGCCTTTGGCCAGGCCAAGAATGATCACGGCCGGCACGGCCACGGCGTAGAAGATGGGATCGGTCAGCAGCATCGCGCCGTCTTGTGGTCCCGCTCCCCACGGACGCGCAAGGCGCAAATCGCCGCCGGACGGGGGATTTGCGCTCCTCGATATCCAGCGCTATATTCACCGCAACATCGTCCGATCGCGCTGGATAGCGCTTTCGAGCGGCGGCGAAAGCCCGCCGCTTTTTTGTTGGCTGAAAGAGGTCAAGCTTTGCGCGGTAGAACCGCTGAAGACCGCCAGCTCGTGGAGCTGCTCGATCCGGTGGCCGAGGCCGTCGGTTACGAGATCGTCCGCCTTCGTCTGATGGCGGGCAAGGAGCAGCGCCGCCTGCAGATCATGGCCGAGCGCCCTGATGGCGACATGAACGTCGAGGACTGCGCCCGCCTGTCGCGCGCCGTGTCCGAGGTGCTGGACTCCGTTGACCCGATCAGCGGCGAGTATCTGCTGGAGGTGTCGAGCCCCGGCGTCGATCGTCCGCTGACCCGCCTGAAGGACTTCGACACCTATGAAGGCCTGGAGGCCCGGCTGGAGCTGGACCGCCTGGCCGACGGCCGCAAGCGGTTCAAGGGAATCCTGGCCGGCGTCGAAGACGACAACATCTGCATCGACCTCGAAGGCGAGGAGGAGACGGCTCTCGTCCCCTTCGCCTGGGTGGTCGAGGCCAAGCTGGTCCTCACCGACCAGCTCATGAAACGTGGGGCCGACCAACGGGCCGCCCGCATCGAATCCGAACAATCGTCCGAGAGTGAAGAGGACTGACCATGGCCACCGGCATTTCCGCCAACCGCCTTGAACTCCTGCAGATCGCCGACGCCGTCGCGCGCGAAAAGTCGATCGAGAAGGAGATCGTCATCGAGGCGATCGAGGACGCGATCCAGAAGGCCGCCCGTTCGCGTTACGGCGCCGAGCACGACATCCGCGTGAAGATCGACCCGAAGACCGGCGAGATGACCCTGAAGCGCGTCATCACCGTCGTGCCGGACGACTTCGAGATGGAAGGCGAAGTCGGCAAGGTCACGATCAGCGACGCCAAGCGCGCCGACAAGGAAGCCTTCGTCGGCCAGGTGACCGAAGAAATCCTGCCGCCCTTCGAGTTCGGCCGCGTCCAGACCCAGATGGCCCGCCAGGTGGTGACCCATAAGGTCCGCGAAGCCGAGCGCGAGCGCCAGTACGAAGAGTACAAGGATCGCGTGGGCGAGATCGTCAACGGTGTGGTCAAGCGCGTCGAATACGGCAACGTGGTCGTCGACCTGGGCCGCGGCGAAGGCATCATGCGCCGCGACCAGTCGATCCCGCGCGAGAACTTCCAGCTCAACGACCGCATCCGCGCCTACATCTACGACGTCCGTCGCGAGACCAAGGGCCCGCAGATCATGCTGAGCCGCGCCCATGGCGGCTTCATGGCCAAGCTGTTCGCCCAGGAAGTGCCGGAAGTGTACGACGGCGTCATCGAGATCCGCGCCGTGGCCCGCGACCCGGGCTCGCGCGCCAAGATGGCCGTCATCTCCAACGACAGCTCGATCGACCCGGTCGGCGCCTGCGTCGGCATGCGCGGCTCGCGCGTGCAGGCGGTGGTGGCCGAGCTGCAGGGCGAGAAGATCGACATCATCCAGTGGTCCGAGGACGAGGCGACCTTCATCGTCAACGGCCTGGCTCCCGCCGAAGTCACCAAGGTGGTGATGGACGAGGAAGACGAGCGCGTCGAAGTGGTGGTGCCGGACGAGCAGCTGTCGCTGGCCATCGGCCGCCGCGGGCAGAACGTCCGCCTCGCCTCTCAGCTGACCGGCTGGCAGATCGACATCATGACCGAAAGCCAGGAGAGCGAGCGCCGTCAGCGCGAGTTCGCCGAGCGCACCGCCCTGTTCCAGGAAGCCCTGGATGTGGATGAGGTCATCGCCCAGCTGCTGGTCACCGAAGGCTTCGCCTCGGTGGAGGACGTCGCCTATGTGGAGCCGCATGAGATCGCGGCGATCGAAGGCTTCGACGAAGACACCGCTGAAGAGCTGCAGACCCGCGCCCGCGAGTATCTGGAGAAGGAAGCCGCCGAGTACGACGCCAAGCGTCGCGAGCTGGGCGTCGAGGACGCCGTGCTCGAGATCGAGGGCGTCACCCTTCCCATGGCCGTGGCCCTGGGCAAGGGCGACGTGAAGACGGTCGAGGATCTGGCCGGCCTGGTGCCGGACGACATGCGCGGCTGGTTCGAGAACAAGAACGGCGAGCGCGTGCGTGAGCCGGGCATCCTCGAAAGCTTCAACTTGTCGCCCGACGACGCCGAAGCCCTGATCATGCGCGCCCGCATCGTCATGGGCTGGGTCGAGGCTCCGGAAGAGCCGGTCTACGACGAAGAGGCCAGCCTCGACGACGCCGACCTGGATCCGGATCACGCCGTGAGCGAGGAAGAGCGTCTGGCTCTGTCCGAAGCCCAGGGCGAGTCCCGCGACGCCTAAAGGAGTCTCCGCCGCCCGCTTCTTAAGGAGCGGGCGGTTCTCTTCATGACCGCACCCAAGACCCACGCCGAGGCGCATCGCGAGCGCCGCGACATCGTCACCGGCGAGGTGATGGACGAGAGCCGCCTGATCCGCTTCGTGGCGGGTCCGGACGGATCGGTCGTTCCCGATCTGGCGCGCAAGCTGCCGGGCCGGGGACTATGGGTGGCGGCCGACCGCGCCTCTGTGGAGGCGGCGGCGAAGAAGGGGCTCTTCTCCCGCGCGGCGAAGGCCAAGCTCTCCGTTCCGGTCGATCTGGCCGATCAGGTGGAGCGCCTTTTGACGCAGCGGGTTCTCGACGGTCTGGGCCTTGCGCGCCGGGCCGGCGATCTTACCTTTGGTTTTGAGAAGGTTGCTTCCGTCCTCTCCGCCGGAAAGGCGGCTTGGCTGGTCGAGGCCTCCGACGGAGCCCCCGACGGCCGGCGCAAGATGCTGGCCCAGGCTCGCAAGGCCTCGCCAGAACCCCGGATTTTCGGCGTTTTCACGTCGGAGGAATTGGGTTTGGCCTTGGGCGGGGAGAATGTGATACATACCGCCTTCCTTGCGGGGCGAGGCGCCGATCGCTGGACTTCTGAAGTTCTGCGGTTATCAGGCTTTCGCCCGCTCCTTCCTCCTGAGTGGACGGCGAGTTGGCGCGAGGAGCCGTAGAAATAGGGCTAGGCGAGTCATCGCCCGGTCCCTTTCGTGTTTGGATTTATGGGTCCGTCGGAACGCCGGCGGGTAGTCAAGCGAACGCATGAGCGACGAGAACGAAAACGGCCGCCCCGGACGGGCACCCCTGACCCTGAAGCCCCGCGCGGGCTCGGTCAGCTCGGGCGTGGTGAAGCAAAGCTTCAGCCACGGGCGGTCGAAGACGGTTGTGGTTGAGACCAAACGCGCGCGCAGCCATGCGCCCGCGACCGGCAATCTCGCCGCGCCGTCATCAGCCGAGCGTCGCGACGCCGCACCGGCTCCGCGCCCCGCCGCTCCGGCGGCGCCGCGTCCCGCCCCGACCTCGGGCGGCGCCGGCGGCCTGTCGGCTGAAGAGATGCAAGCGCGTCAGCGCGCCATCGAAACCGCTCGCCAGCAGCAGGAACGCGACCTAGCCGACCGACGCGCCCGCGAAGATGAAGCGCGTCGTCGCGAAGAGGCCGCCAAGGCAGCCGCCGCCGCCGCGGCCGCCGCTGCAGCGGCTCCGCCGCCGGCGGCGCCTGCTCCGGCTCCCGCTGCTCCGGCTCCGGCCGCTGAAGCGCCGCGCCCGGCCGCCCCGGCGGCTCCGGCTGAACCTGTCCGCGCCGCTGCGCCGCCGGCCCCGGCCGCTGGTCAGACGCGCACCTACGAGCCGAGCCGCGAGCGTCGCGACGACCGGCCGACCACCACCACCTACCGCCCCGACCGTCCGGCCGGTGACCGCCCGCAGAACGTCTATGGCCAGCGCGCCCCGCGCGAGGACCGTCCGTTCAACCAGCGTGCGCCCCGCGAAGGCGGCTTCAACAACGACCGCCCGCGTCCGCCTCGTGACGGCGACCGTCCTCAGGGCGGCGGCTATCGTGGCGGCGACCGCCCGCAAGGCGGCGACCGCTCCGGCGGCGCTGGCGGCGAAACCGTCCGCTATTCTGCCCTGGCTCCCAAGCCGGCGCCGCGCGACGGCGCGCGTCCGGGCGCTCCGCGTCCCGGCGGCCGCCCCGGCGCTCCGGCTGCTCCGGCCACGCCCGAAATCCAACGTGCGGCCCGCTCGACCCCGCGCCCCGGTTCGCTCAATCTCGACCGCCGTCCTGACGACAGCGACGATGATCGCCGCAAGGGCGCGCCCGGCAAGGCCGTGTCGCGCACCAAGGGTCAGCCCCAGCGCCGCGAAGGCCGCCTGACGATCCAGACTGTGGCCGGCGACGGTGAGTCCGCCGACCGCATGCGCTCGCTCGCCTCGGTCCGCCGAGCCCGCGAACGCGAAAAGGAAAAGCGTCGTGGCGGCGCCCAAGAGCAGGCCAAGGTCTCTCGCGAAGTGGTCATCCCGGACGTCATCACCGTCCAGGAGCTGGCCAACCGCATGGCCACCCGCGGCGTCGAGATCATCAAGTTCCTGATGCGTCAGGGCCTGATGATGAAGATCAACGACGTCATCGACAACGACACCGCCGAGCTGGTGGCCACCGAATTCGGCCACACGGTGAAGCGCGTTTCGGAAGCCGACGTTGAAGAAGGCTTCATCGGCGCCGAGGACATCGACGATCACCTGGAGGCCCGCCCGCCGGTCGTGACCGTCATGGGCCACGTCGACCACGGCAAGACCTCGCTGCTGGACGCCCTGCGCTCCACCGACATCGCGGCGGGCGAAGCCGGCGGCATCACCCAGCACATCGGCGCCTATCAGGTCCGCCTGAAGGATGGTCACCGCGTGACCTTCCTGGACACGCCGGGCCACGCGGCCTTCTCGGCCATGCGCGCCCGCGGCGCCAACATCACCGACGTCATCATCCTGGTGGTCGCCGGTGACGACGGCGTCATGCCGCAGACCGTCGAGGCCATCCAGCACGCCAAGGCGGCCGGGGTCCCGATGATCGTGGCCGTGAACAAGATGGACAAGCCGGGCGCTGACGCGACCCGCGTGACCAACGAGCTGCTCCAGCACGAGATCGTGGTGGAAAGCCTCGGCGGCGACACCCAGATCGTCGAAGTCTCGGCCAAGACCCGCCAGGGCCTGGACGAGCTTATGGAGCGCGTCCTGCTGCAGGCCGAAATCCTCGACCTGAAGGCCAATCCGGACCGTGTCGCCGACGGCGTGGTTATCGAAGCCAAGCTCGACAAGGGCCGCGGCGCCGTCTCCACCGTCCTGGTCAAGCGCGGCACGCTGAAGCGCGGCGACATCGTCGTGGCCGGCAGCCAGTGGGGCCGCGTGCGCGCCCTGCTGAACGAGCGCGACGAGCAGCTGACCGAAGCCGGTCCCTCCACCCCGGTGGAGATTCTCGGCCTCGACGGCGCGCCCTCGCCGGGCGATCCCTTCGCCGTGGTCGAGAACGAAGCCCGCGCCCGCGAGCTGACCGAGTACCGCATCCGCCTGAAGCGCGAGAAGTCGATGGCCCCCGTGGGCGCCGGCGCCTCGCTGGCCGACATGATGGCCAAGCTGCAGGACAAGAAGCTGCGCGAGCTGCCGCTGGTCATCAAGGCCGACGTGCAGGGCTCGGCCGAAGCGATCATCGGTTCGCTGGACAAGCTGGGCACCGACGAGGTCCGCGCACGGATCATCCTGTCGGGCGCCGGCGCGATCAGCGAAAGCGACGTCACCCTGGCCAAGGGCGCCAACGCCCCGGTCATCGGCTTCAACGTCCGGGCCTCGGCCCAGGCGCGCCAGCTGGCCGAGCGCGAAGGTGTCGAGATCCGCTACTACTCGATCATCTATGACCTGATCGACGACATCAAAGGCGTCATGTCCGGGATGCTTTCGCCGATCCAACGCGAAACCTTCCTCGGCAACGCCGAAGTGCTGCAGGCCTTCGACATCTCGAAGGTCGGCAAGGTCGCCGGCTGCCGGGTCACCGAAGGCGTGGTCCGCAAGGGCGCCCGGGTCCGCATCGTCCGCGAGGGCGTGGTGGTTCTCGAACTCGGCACCCTGCAGACGCTCAAGCGCTTCAAGGACGAGGTCAACGAAGTCCCGTCCGGCCAGGAATGCGGCATGGCCTTCGCAGGCTTCCAGGACATCCGTCCGGGCGACCTGATCGAATGCTTCACCGTCGAGGAAGTGAAGCGCTCGCTCTAGGGCGTCGCGAAAATCAAGAATGGAAGGGCCGCGCAGATGACCGTCTTCGCGGCCCTTTTTTCATCCGATCTCTTCCGGATCAGCGACTTCTTCACGTGGGAGGCCGGCGCCCGCACGCCCGGTCTCGTGACCCAGTCCGATTTCGGGCTGGTGCGGCGGGGCGCGTATGTCTGCCAGATGCGCGGCCGCGCCCATGTGGCCGACCCGGCCTGCGGCCTGATCTATCACGCGGGCGACGAGCATCACCTGACCAGCGCGGGCCCCGAGGGCTTCGACTGCACGGTGTTCGAACCGGCGGCGCAGGTGATGGACGAGGCGGTGATCGCCGGCGCCCTGACCACCCCGCTCAGCGGCGACACCCAGCTGGCTCACGCCCGACTCTATCGCGCCGCGCGCAAGGGGGCCGACCGTCTGATCGTGGAGGAGGCGGCGATGGAGCTGCTGCACGGCATCGCCCGAGATCGCCAGGGACTGGCCGGGATTACGCCCAGCGCCCGCGATGAAAGGCGCGTCGCCGCCGCGCGGGCCCTGATCGCCGCCGACCTTTCCGCGCCTCTGGGCCTGTCGGACGTGGCGTCCGAGGCGGCCTGCTCGCCCTTCCATCTGGCCCGGCTGTTCCGGGCGGTGACCGGACGATCCCTTCGCGACTACCGCCTTCGACTGCGTCTGGCCGCCGCTTTACACCGGCTGGACCAAGGGGAGCGCGACCTGACCGCCACGGCGCTGGACCTCGGCTTCTCGAGCCACAGCCATATGACGGCGGCCTTCCGGCGCTGCTTCGGGGCGCCGCCGGCCGCGCTGCGCCAAGCCCTGGCGCACTGACAAGCGCAGGTTTTTGAAAGCGGCGCGCCGCTGCACGGCCTATCCCTTGAGAACCAGAAGAGTTCTCGGGAGCATCACATGAGCCGCCTTTCCGGGCCCGTCGCCGCCATGTTCGTCGGCGGTCTCACCTCCGGGGCGCTCGACATCACCTGCGCCTTCCTGTCGTGGGCGCCGCGCGGCGTCACCCCGGCCCGCATCCTCAAAGGCATCGCCGCGGGTCTCCTGGGCAAGGGCGCGATGGGCGGCGGGATCGCCATGGCGGCCCTGGGGCTGTTCCTTCATTTCGCCATCGCCATGGCCGCCGCCGTGGTCTTCGTGCTTGTGGCGACGCGGGTCCTGCCGCAACTGTTGGAGCGGCCTCTGATATGGGGTCCGCTGTTCGGCCTGGGCATGTTCGGGGTGATGAACGCCGTGGTCCTGCCGCTGAACGCCAACCCGCCTCAACGCCCGCCGGAACCGGCCTATGTCGTGCTCGGCCTGTTCGTGCACGCCTTCGCCTTCGGCCTGCCCATCGGTCTGGCGGCGTGGAGGTTCGCGCGCCAGCCCTGAAACCGCCGCCTTCACGCTGTCTCCTGGCGCGTCCCGACGCTAAAAGGGCTTCATGAGACAGCTGCTTGTTCTGCCGCTTCTGCTGGCGGCCTTGGCCCTGAGCGCCTGCGCCACGGTTTCGCGGGTCGATGCGTCCAATGACGTCCACGCCTTGCTGATCGCCATACGCGACAATGACGGCGCGACCTTCGACCGCCACGTGGACAAGGTCGCCCTCAAGCGCCAGCTGGAGAGCCGCATCGTCGAGCAGACACAGCGCTCCAATGCGCCGGACCCGCTCAAGGCCCTCGGTTACATGCTGTCGCGCACCGCCGCCGACCTGGCCGGCGACGCCCTGCTGCGTCCGACCGTGTTCCGCGCGGTGGCCGAATCCTACGGCTATCGTCCGTCCCAGCCGATCCCGGGCCGCCTGGCCATCGCCAGCGCCCTGCGCCCCATCGGCGGCGGCCGCGTCTGTGCGGCGCGCAGCGACAAGGGGCCCTGCCTGCTGACCTTCGCCAATCAGGGCGGGGTGTGGCGGCTGGTCAGCTTCGACGGTCCGGTCTCGGAGCTGAAGCTGCCATGAAGCGTCTGATTCTCGCGGCCTTCGCCGCTCTCGCCGCCGCCTCACCCGCCGCGGCCGAGACCCGCATCTTTTCCTACGACCCGGTTTCGCCGGACGCACGGCGTCTGACGGGCACGGGCCTGACCTTCCTGTTCGAGACACGGATGCTGGGCGGCGGCAAGGTGCGCAAGATCATGGCCACCGCCGTGCCCGCCTCGGCGGAGGTCAAGTCGGTCGGCGTCGGCGCCCTGGGCAAGGGCGCGCCGGTCGGCCCGGGCGACATCTACGAGATCGATGCGGAGAAGGCCCAGGGCAAGGTCTATGTCCGCGCCTTCTGTCCCGGTTCGACCCGGGTCTGGCTGGCGGTGGGAACGCTGCGTCATGGCCGCGACCTGAAGGTCCAGGTTCTGGGCGACGATCCGGCGGGCGGCCCGGCGCGGGCCTGCGCCGAGATGGAGTTCGCCTATCGCGGTGAATGGCGTCTCGGGAACGGCACCCGTCCGGACCCCTTCGAGGACACCTTCGACAGCAATTTGCGGTTCTGAGCGAACGCGGGTTAGCCTCCCGTGGCGAAGGTTCGGGAGGCGGGGATGCGAGTGTTCCGAAGCGCGTTGATGGCGGCTGCATTGGCGTTCGCCGTCCCGGCGGCCGCTGAGGCGCCCAAGGCCGAGATCGACGCGATCATCCGCGAGGTGCTGGCTGAAACCGGCTCTCCCTCCGCCTCCGTCGCCGTGGTCCAGGAAGGCCGCCTCGCCCACCTCGCCGCCTTTGGAGAGGCCCGACTGGACCCGCCAGTCGCGGCTACGACCGAAACCCGCTATGGCGTCGCCTCGGTCTCCAAACAGTTCACCGCCGCCTCGATCCTGCTGCTGGCCGAAGACGGCAAGCTCAACCTCGACGATCCGGTGGGCCGCTATGTTCCGAACCTGACGGACGGGGACAGGATCACCATCCGGAATGTGCTCAACAACGTGTCGGGCTATACGGATTATTGGCCGCAGGACTTTGTCTTCGCGCGCATGAAGCGGCCTGCCAGCCGGGACGACATCCTCGACGGCTGGGCGCGCACGCCGCTCGAATTCCCCACGGGCACGGAGTACCGGTATTCCAATACCGGCTTCGTGATCGCCGGAATGGTGGTGGAGAAGGTCAGCGGCCAGGATCTGTTCGCCTTTCAGAGAGAGCGGATATTCACCCCCTTGCGCATGACCGGGGTGACCGAGAACGACACCGCCCCGCTGAGGTCGCCGCACGCCGCCAATTACACCCGCTACGGCGCGGGGCCTCTGCGCCCGGCCGACAAGGAAGGCCCCGGCTGGCTGTTCGCCGCCGCCCATCTGGCCATGCGCCCCGCGGACCTGGCGCTGTGGAACATCAGTCTGATGGACGCCGGCCTGCTGAAGCCGTCCTCGATCACGGCCATGACCACGCCCGCGGTCCTGACCAGCGGCGAGCCGACCACCTACGCCCTGGGCCTGCGCGTTTCTGTGCAGGACGGTCGCCGGGTGTGGAGCCACGGCGGCGCCTTGTCGGGCGTTCACACCGACAACCGCATCTGGCCGGACGAGAAGCTGGCGCTCAGCGTCATGGTCAACACCGAGGACAATCAGGCCCAGAGCGTCATCGCCGAGCGCCTGGCCTTCCTGCTGCTGCCCTCGACCGGGTCGGCGGCGGTGATGCGGGGGCTGCTGGCGGACGCGGCGGCGGGGCGCATCGACCGCGCGCGCCTGACGCCCAACGCCGACGCCTTCTTCTCCCCGCAGGTATTGGCCGACTATCAGGCCTCGCTGTCCGCGCTGGGTCCGTTGCGGATGTTGCGGCCCACGGGGGCGAGCAAGCGGGGCGGCATGACCTATGCCGGGTTCGACGCGATCTATGGCCGCAAGGTCCTTTGGGTCAGCCTGCGCATGACTCCCGACGGCAAGATCGAGCAATTCATGGCTGGGCCGAAGGTGTGACAATGGGCGGAGATTTCGGAGACTCCGGCGAAGACAAATCCGGAGATTTGGAAGACTTCGAACACTTCGCCTTCGACGACGGCCGCTGGTCGCGCGATGTGTTCCGAAAGGGCGCCGGCCCGGCCGTCATCGTCATCCACGAAATGCCCGGCCTGCACCCCGAGGTCATCCGTTTCGCCAATGACCTCGTGGCGGCGGGCATGACCGTCTTCTGCCCCAGTCTGATGGGCGACCCAGGCCGCCGGGTCACGCCGAACTACGCCCGGGGCGTGATCCTCAAGACCCTGTGCGTGCGGCGGGAGTTCACGGTGTGGGCCACGGACCGCTCCAGCCCCATCGTCGACTGGCTGCGGGCCTTGGCGCGAAAGGCGCACGCCGAATGCGGCGGGCCGGGCGTCGGCGCGGTGGGCATGTGCTTCACCGGCGGTTTCGCCCTGGCCATGATGACCGAGCCGTCAGTGATCGCGCCGGTCGTCTCGCAACCCTCCCTGCCGCTGGGCGAGCGGGGCGCGGCGTCCATGGGGTGTTCGCTGGACGAGATCGCCTGCGCCCGCACCCGGTTCGAGACCGAGGATCTGTCCCTGCTCGGCCTGCGCTTTCACGGCGACCCGTTCGTGCCGGCGGCGCGGTTCGACGCCTATCGCAAGGCCTTCGGCGATCGGTTCGAGGCGATCGAGCTCGACCCCGCCTCCGCCCGTCAGGGGACAGGCCGCACGCCGCATTCGGTTCTGTCCACGCATCTGGACCGTTCCGATCCCGCCGGCCCCACCATGCGGGCCCGCGACCGGGTCGTGGACTTCTTTCGCCACAGGCTCGGGGTGGACAGGGCGGGTCCGGAGGCCTAGAAGCGCGCCCTTCCTATTCTCCCCGCGACCGGCGTTCGACCCGCCGGCCGGGCCAGCAGGCTGAAAGAGCCAATGAAACGCCACCAGAACAAGGGCGCCCTGACGGGCCCCACCCAACGCCAGCTCCGCGCCGGCGAGCTGATCCGCCACGCCCTCGTCGACATCCTCCGGGAGGAGGAGCTGCAGGACGAGGCGCTGCAGGGCGTCTCGGTCACCGTCACCGAGGTGCGGATGAGCCCGGACCTGAAACACGCCATCTGTTTCGTCGAGCCCCTGGGCGCCGGCATGTCGGACGCCGCCCCGGCCAATGAGGTGGTCAAGGGCCTGAACCGGGTCTCCAAGTTCCTGCGCGGCCGTCTGGGCCGTCATATCGACATGAAGTTCACCCCGGACCTGAAGTTCATCCACGACGAGAGCTTCAACACCGCCGGGGAGATGGACCGCCTGTTCTCCGATCCCCGCGTCCAGCAGGACATCCGCCGTCTGAGCGATGTCCTCGGCGACGAGGATGAGGACTGATGGCCCGTCGCAAGAAGGGCGAGGCCGTCTCCGGCTGGGTCAATCTCGACAAGCCCTATGACCTGGGCTCCACCCACGCGGTCAGCCGGGTCCGCCGGGCGTTCAACGCCCAGAAGGCGGGCCATGCGGGCACCCTGGACCCCCTGGCCACCGGCATTCTGCCCCTGGCCCTGGGCGAGGCGACCAAGACCGTTCCGTTCCTGATGGATGCGGACAAGACCTATCGCTTCACCATCGAATGGGGCCGCACCACGGCCACCTTCGACCGCGAGGGCGAGACCACGGCCCAGTCCGACGTGCGCCCCACTGTGGAGCAGGTCGAAGCCGCCCTGCCGGCGTTCGTGGGCGAGGTCGATCAAGTTCCGCCCGCCTATTCCGCCATCAAGGTCGACGGCGAGCGCGCCTATGACCTGGCGCGCGAGGGGGTGGAGTTCGAGCTGAAGACCCGCAAGGTCAGCATCTATTCCCTGTCCGTAGTCGGCGCGCCTGACGCCGACCATGTGGAGCTGGAGATGGATTGCGGCAAGGGAACCTATGTCCGGGCGGTGGTCCGCGACCTGGCCGAAGCCCTCGGCGCCTGCGGTCACGTCAGCCAGCTTCGCCGAACGCGGGTTGGCGCGTTCACCGAGGCGACGGCGATATCGCTGGAAACTCTTGAGAATTTCGACTATGACGCCCGACTGTCGGAGGCATTGCTTCCGGTCGAGACCGCGCTGGACGACATCCCGGCGTTGGCCGTGACCGATGAAGACGCCTTCCGGCTTGCCCAGGGACGGCCGATCGTTCTCGTTCCCCGACAGGTAGAAACGCTGAAAGCCCAGCTCACGCCGGGTGACCGCACCGTTTCCGCCATGAACGGAGAGAAGATCGTCGCTCTGTGCGAGATGCGCGCCGGACGGCTCAATCCGGTGCGGGTCTTCCAACTCACCTGAGCGGAGACAACACGATGTCGATCACTGCCGAGCGCAAGTCCGCGCTCATCACCGAACACGCCCGCACTCAAGGTGACACGGGCAGCGCTGAAGTCCAGGTCGCGATCCTGTCGGAACGCATCTCGAACCTGACCGAGCACTTCAAGACGCACAAGAAGGACAACCACTCGCGTCGCGGCCTGCTGAAGCTGGTCTCGCAACGCCGGTCGCTCCTCGATCACCTGAAGAAGTCCGACGAAGGTCGTTATTCGACCCTCATCGAAAAGCTGGGCCTGCGCCGCTAAGCGCATCCCTTGCCGCCCATTCCCGGAGCCGGGGATGGGCGGTCCAGTTTTCGCCATCGGCCTTGGACAGGCTTAGGACGATGGCGCCCGGGACGTTCCCGGTTTGATTATCGAGGGTTCGAAGTAATCCTCGCCAGCCTGTCGATAGGATGAGGATTCCGCCACGCCCGCCGGGCCTGCCGCCCCTGTCCACCCCGAAGAAATGGGTCTTCGGGAACCGAAAGAAGCAAAAATGTTCGATATCAAACGCAAGACCATCGAGTGGGGCGGCAAGACGCTGGTCCTCGAGACCGGCCGCATCGCCCGTCAGGCTGACGGCGCCGTTCTGGCCACCATGGGCGAGACCGTCGTCCTGGCCACCGCCGTGTTCGCCAAGCAGCAGAAGCCCGGTCAGGACTTCTTCCCGCTGACGGTCAACTATCAGGAAAAGACCTTCGCCGCCGGCAAGATCCCGGGTGGTTTCTTCAAGCGTGAAGGCCGTCCGTCGGAAAAGGAGACCCTGGTCTCCCGCCTGATCGACCGTCCGATCCGTCCGCTGTTCGTCAAGGGCTTCAAGAACGAGGTCCAGGTGGTCGTCACCGTCCTGCAGCACGACCTGGAAAACGATCCCGACATCCTGGCCATGGTCGGCGCCTCCGCCGCCCTGACCCTTTCGGGCGCCCCGTTCATGGGCCCGATCGGCGCCGCGCGCGTCGGCTACATCAACGGCGAATACGTGCTGAACCCGACGCTCGACGAGCTGAAGGAAAGCGACATGGACCTGGTCGTCGCCGGCACCACCGATGCGGTGATGATGGTTGAATCGGAAATCAAGGAACTGACCGAAGAAGTCGTCCTCGGCGGCGTCAACTTCGCTCACGCCCAGATGCAGCCGGTGATCGACGCCATCATCGAGCTGGCCGAGCACGCCGCCAAGGAGCCTTTCGACTTCACGCCGGAAGACACCGACGCGATCAAGGCCGAGATGAAGGGCCTCGTGGGCGCGGACATCGCCGCCGCCTACAAGATCCAGAAGAAGCAAGACCGCTATGAAGCCGTCGGCGCCGCCAAGAAGAAGGCGATCGCGGCCATGGGCCTGTCGGACACCAACCCGGCCGGCATGGACGTGAACAAGCTGGCCGGCGTGTTCAAGGAGCTGGAAGCCGACGTCGTTCGCCGCGGCATCCTGGACACCGGCCTGCGCATCGACGGCCGCACCGTCGACAAGGTCCGTCCGATCCTGGGCGAAGTGGGCATCCTGCCCCGCACCCACGGTTCGGCCCTGTTCACCCGCGGCGAGACCCAGGCCATCGTGGTCGCGACCCTGGGCACCGGCGACGACGAGCAGTTCATCGACGCCCTGGAAGGCACCTACAAGGAATCCTTCCTGCTGCACTACAACTTCCCGCCCTACTCGGTGGGTGAGACGGGCCGCATGGGCTCGCCGGGCCGCCGCGAAATCGGCCACGGCAAGCTGGCTTGGCGCGCCATCCGTCCGATGCTGCCGGCCAAGGAAGACTTCCCCTACACCATCCGTCTGGTGTCGGAGATCACCGAGTCCAACGGCTCGTCCTCGATGGCCACGGTCTGCGGTTCTTCGCTGGCCATGATGGACGCCGGCGTGCCGCTGGTCCGTCCGGTCTCGGGCATCGCCATGGGCCTGATCCTGGAGAAGGACGGCTTCGCCGTTCTGTCCGACATCCTGGGTGACGAAGATCACCTGGGCGACATGGACTTCAAGGTCGCCGGCACCTCGGAAGGCATCACCAGCCTTCAGATGGACATCAAGATCGCCGGCATCACCCCCGCCATCATGGAGCAGGCCCTGAAGCAGGCGAAAGCCGGCCGGGACCACATCCTGGGCGAGATGAACAAGGCCATGGACGCCCCGCGCGACAGCGTCGGCGACTTCGCCCCGAAGATCGAAACCATCTCGATCCCCACCGACAAGATCCGTGAAGTGATCGGTTCGGGCGGCAAGGTGATCCGCGAGATCGTCGAGAAGACCGGCGCCAAGGTCGACATCAGCGACGACGGCACCGTGAAGGTCTCGGCCTCGGAAGCGTCCAAGATCGAAGCCGCCGTGAAGTGGATCAAGTCGATCACCCAGGAAGCGGAAGTCGGCGCGATCTACGACGGCAAGGTCGTGAAGGTCGTGGACTTCGGCGCCTTCGTGAACTTCTTCGGCGCCAAGGACGGCCTCGTCCACGTCAGCCAGATCAGCAACGAGCGGGTCTCCAAGCCCAGCGACGTGCTGACCGAAGGCCAGATGGTCAAGGTGAAGCTCCTGGGGTTCGACGACCGCGGCAAGACCAAGCTGTCGATGAAGGTCGTCGACCAAGAGACCGGCGAAGACCTGTCCAAGAAGGAAGAGCCGAAGGAAGAAGCGGAAGCCTAAGGCTCCGCTTCAACCGAAGCTGAAATGCGAACGGGCGGCCCAGGGATGGGCCGCCCGTTCTGCTTTGTGGTTCGATTGTCGGGCCCGATCAGTAGGGAATGACCGGCGGCGGCGCCTTGGCCGGATCGGTGGCAGGGGCCTCGGCCGGAGCGGGCGTCGTGGGCGCCGGGGCCGACGGGATCGGCACGGGGGCCGGGGCGGTTTCGGCGGTCTCCACGACCTCCTCTTCCTTCGGCTCCTCCTTGGGCGTCTCGGCGACCTTCTTGGTTTCGATCAGCGGCGCGCCCAAGGGCACGGCGTCCTTGGCCGGAGCGGCGATGCGGCTGTCGGGGGCGGCGGCGGCCACCGTGGGCGGTCCCTGACGCTGGAACGCGCCCTGAACGCCGACAGCGAAGCCGCAGACGGCGCAGACGCCGAGCGCGGCGAGGACGAGGGGCAGCTTGTTCTGAGGCGGGCTCCACATGGCGGCGAGCCTAATCCGCTCCGCAGGCGGGGCAAAGGGGGAGTTGCGTCAAGGTCCTGCCCCCTCTTGAGAATGATTATCATTGCAATACACAAAGCTTGCACATAAGAACGCCTCGCAATCGCACCGCCCATCTCTCTCAAACCGGCGATGCGAGCTGATCGGGGATACATCAATGCGCAATATGAACTCTTCGGGCATCCGCGCCCGGGCCAAGCGCGCCATCGGCGTCGCGGCCGTGGCCGGGGCCGCCGGCCTGTCCTTGGCTCCCGCCGCCTTCGCCGCCGATGCGGCCGCCGCGGCCGACAATCCGACCGAAGTGTCGGGCGTCGACGTCCAGGCCGTCGTGGGCCAAAAGCCGGAATCGCCCAAGTTCACCGGCTCCCTGGTGGATACGCCCCGTTCGGTCACGGTGATCCCGCAACAGATCATCGACCAGACCGCCGCCACCTCGCTGCAGGACCTGCTGCGCACCTCGCCGGGCATCACCTTCGGCGCTGGTGAAGGCGGCCAGCCCCTGGCCGACCGTCCGTTCATCCGCGGCCAGAACAGCGGCAACAACATCTTCGTCGACAACCTGCGCGACACCGGCGGCCAGATCCGCGAAGTCTTCGCCCTGGAGCAGGTCGAGGTCGTGAAGGGTCCGGACGGCGCCTATAACGGCCGCGGCTCGGGCGGCGGCAGCATCAACCTGTCCACCAAGAAGCCGAAGCTGGGCACCTTCGTCACCGGTTCGGCGCGCGCCGGCACCGACGACTATCTGCGCGGCGCGATCGACGCCAACTACCAGATCGGCGCCACCTCGGCCGTCCGCCTGAACCTGATGGGCACCCAGGGCGATGTCCCGGGCCGCGGCGACGCGGTGGACTTCGAGCGCTTCGGCGTTTTGGCCGCGGTGGCCTACGGCCTGGGCACCGACACCCGCGCCACCGCCAGCTACTACCACCTGGAAAGCGACGACATGCCGGACTACGGCGTGCCGCTGATGACCAAGGTCGCCGGCTTCCCGCGCACCAAGAGCGGCGTGCTGCCGGTGGGCATGGGCACGTTCTACGGCCTGAAGGCCCGCGACTTCATGAAGACGAAGGCTGACATCGGCACGCTCTTCGTGGAGCACGACTTCAACGACAAGATCTCGATCCGCAACGTCTTCCGCTACTCGCAGACGGTGAACGACTACATCGTCACCAACCCGGGCGACGG
Organism: Caulobacter segnis; assembly: GCF_029543125.1. Classification (GTDB taxonomy): domain Bacteria; phylum Pseudomonadota; class Alphaproteobacteria; order Caulobacterales; family Caulobacteraceae; genus Caulobacter; species Caulobacter segnis_D. The sequence continues at coordinate 653,746 of NZ_JARQWW010000002.1, read as the reverse complement.
CGGCGCGGCCCAGTTCGTGGCCGGCGAATGGTGGATGAAGCGCGGCACCAAGTCCCGCTGGAACGAGGCGACCACGATCGCCAACATCACCGAGGTCTATGGCGAGTTCGACACCGGCGTCCTGAAGCACAACTTCGCCGCCGGGGTGGAGCTGAGCAAGGAGGTCAACGACAACGCCTCCTACCTGATCTACACGACCGCCGGCGCGGCCTGCCCGACGGGCTTCACCAACAACGTCACCACCGCCGGCATCGGCGACTGCACCCGGGTGTTCGCTCCGACGCCGAACGATCCATGGCAGGGCGTGGTCAATCTGGGCCCGGCCTCGACGGCGCGCACCCGTTCGGGCGGCGTCTACGCCTTCGACACCATCAGCTTCGGCGAGAAGTGGCTGCTGAACCTGGGCGGCCGCTATGACGAGTACAACACCAGCGGCGTGAACGCGGCCTCGACCAGCGCCAACGGCGTGGTCACCGGCGTGACCTACACCACGCCCCGCAAGGGCGGCTGGGACTTCTTCAACTACCAGGTGGGCCTGATCTACAAGCCGACCGAAAACAGCAGCATCTACGTGTCCTACGGCACGGCCTCGACCCCGCCGACCATCGCGGGCGGCGACCAGAACACCACCTCGGGCGTGGGCACGGGCAACCTGGCCACCGAGATTCTGGAGCCGGAAGAGAGCGAAAGCATCGAAGCCGGCGTGAAGTGGGCCCTGTTCCGCGACCAGCTGCAGCTGTCGGCGGCCGCCTTCAAGACCAAGCGTGAAAACGCCCAAATCCAGATCGCCAACGGGGTCTACGCCCAGGTCGGCGAAGCCGAGGTCCAGGGCGTCGAACTCGGCGTGTCGGGCAATGTCACCGACAAGTGGCAGGTGTTCGGCGGCTACACCTACATGGACAGCGAGCTGGTCCGCGGCGCCTACAACAGCGTCAATGTCGGCGATCCGCTGGCCAACACGCCCAAGCACAGCTTCAGCATGTTCTCGACCTACAAGGTCCTGGACGCGCTGTCGGTGGGCGGCGGCGCCTACTACGTGTCGAAGAGCTTCGGCGGCAACCAGGGCGGCGCCGGTGGCGGCGCCAACACGATCTACGCCCCGTCCTACTGGCGCTTCGACGCCTTCGCGGCCTACGCGATCAACGAGAAGATCGATCTGCAGCTCAACGTCCAGAACCTGGGCGACGAGAAGTACATCGCGCGGACCAACGGCGTTCACCACGCCGACTTCGGACCGGGTCGTCAGGCCATCCTGACCCTGAACGTCCGTTACTAGTCTGCGGAGCGGCGCGGAGCTCCCTCCCGCGCCGCTTCGATGCGCCCCGTCCAACGGCCCTTGGACGGGGCGCGCTTTCGTTTAAGGCTCCGCTCCCAGGAGAGCGCCTCGCCATGATGCTTCACATTCCCCAGGTCCTGACCAAGGAACAGGTCGCCCGCCTGCGCGCGGTGATCGACGCGGCGGACTGGATCGACGGCAACGCCACCTCCGGCAGCCAGTCGCGGATGGCCAAGGCCAACCGGCAGCTGCCCGAAGGCTCCGACGCCGCGCGCGACGCTGGCGCGGCCATCCTCGACGCCCTGGAGAAGAGCGCGCTGTTCGTGGCCGCCGGCCTGCCGCTGAAGGTCTTTCCGCCGCTGTTCAACAGCTATGGCCCCGGCCAGACCTTCGGCGATCACGTGGACAATTCGATCCGCGTCGCCGCCGACGGCATGCGCATCCGCAGCGACCTGTCGGCGACGCTCTTCCTCACCGAACCGGAAGACTATGACGGCGGCGAGCTGGTGGTGGACGACACCTATGGCGTCCATGAGGTCAAGCTGCCGGCCGGCGACCTGATCCTCTATCCCGCCTCCAGCCTGCACCGGGTCGAGCCGGTGACGCGCGGGGCGCGGGTGTCGTCCTTCTTCTGGATCCAGAGCCTGGTGCGCCAGGACGCCCAGCGGGCCCTGCTGTTCGACATGGACGTGGCGATCCAGCGTCTGGCCGCACAGGTTGGCGGCAACGATCCGTCCCTGATCGCCCTGACCGGGACCTACCACAACCTTCTGCGGATGTGGTCCGAGGTTTAGGTCAGCAGCGCCCGGGCCGCGACGGCCTTCAGGCGCAGGTCCGGCGTCTCGGTGAAGGCGAGGTCGGACACGCCGAAATACTCGGCCTGGTTCGTGGCGCACCAGTCGGTGGTGACGATGCGCAGCTTGTCCGCCGAAGCGGATGACGCCTTCGCGCCGTAGAGGAAATCTCCGCTGCGCTGATCGAACGGCATGGGCCGGTCCTGATTGGCGCGGGCCATGAACCCGGCCAGCCGCTCCCGCGAAACCTCCGCCGTCATCAGCTTGCCTTCGAAGCGCACGACGGCGTCGAAGGCGTAGCGTGACACCGGCCCCGCCGGCAGGCCGGTACCCAAGGTGGTGTGGCCGATGAAGCCGGCGTCGGCGCCGACCGCGCGGGCCATGGCCTCCGCCACGGCGCGCCCAGTGCCGCCCAGGGTCAGGGCCTTGGGCGAACGCCCGAGGATGGCCTGCTCCTGCTCCGTCAGGGTCGCGGCCAGGGTCTGGGTGATCAGGGCGGCGATGCGGGGCGACCGTGCGGCTTCAAGAGCGACGGATCGAGAGGCGGCGTCGCCACCCCCGCCAAGACGAAGGGTCACGGCCGTGTAGGCGTTGCTCCAGGATCCGGTGTGCGCATACACATTGTTTGGAAGCGGATGGTTGAAAAGCAGATGGTTGTGCCCGCCGATCATCACCGCCCCCTTGGGCAGCAGGGGCAGAATCTCCCGATCCGCTGCGACGCCGGCGTGGCTCATGACCATGGCCAGGTCGGCGCCGGCCAAGGCCCCGGCCAGATGGGCCCGGGCCCAGGCGCCGGGATCGGGGATGTTCAGGGCCGGGCGGCTGGCCGCCGGATAGGTGTTCAGTGAATTGGTTGCGATCCCGACCACCCGCAGGGTGCGGCGGCCGAACGGGATGTCGGCGCTGGCCGGCGCGTAAGGCGCGTTTGTCCGCGCGTCGATGATGTTGCTGACCACGGTGATCCCCAGGCCGCGCAGGCGGGCGACCACCTCAGCCAGATCCAGGGTGATGTCGTTGTCGTGGTTGCCCAGATTGACCACGGTGGGCGCGATCTTCGGCAGCTCGCCCAGGAACGCCCAGTCGATGGCGCCGCCGGAACGCAGGGCGACGACATTGCCGTGCTCGAAGATGTCGCCGTCGACGGCGATCACATGCGGAAACGGGCTGGAGGCGACCTCCGTCTCCAGGGCGGCGAGCAACTGCCCCGTCCGCTCATAGGCCGAGTGCAGGTCCGACATGGCCAGCACGCGCCCGGCGATCGCCGGAACCATGGCGCCCAGGAACGGCGTGGCGACGGTCACGCCCAACCCGCCCAACAGGCGGCGGCGGTCGATGCGGAGCAAGCGGCTGGACACGGGATCTCCATGGGGTCTTCGAGGGCGGCTGCCAACGGCGCGACCCTCCGAAAGCCCCCAAAGGTGGCGCATTTATACCGCACTGTGTCCTTGTCTTGAAAAATTCACCTCATTGTCCGGTTATCTGGTGGACGCTTCGGCGTTCGAGGCCTAGGTGACGCGCGTTTTTTTGTGTCTCGGGGATAATTCCAAATGAATCGCCGTCTCAGCGCTCTGGCCCTTACGGTCAGCGGCCTGGCCCTCCTCCTGTCGACGCCCGCCCTTGCCCAGTCGACCGACGTCGCCACCGTCGAGGACATCATTGTCACGGCCCAGCGCCGCAGCGAAAACATCCGCGACGTCCCGTTCGCCGTCACCGCCGTGAACAAGGAGACGGTCGCCGCCATCGCCGCCGGCGGCGCCGACATCCTGTCGCTGTCGGCCCGCGTGCCCAGCCTGCAGGTGGAAAGCTCGAACGGCCGCTATGCGCCGCGCTTCTACATCCGCGGCCTCGGCAATGTGGACTTCGACTTCAACGCCTCGCAGCCGGTCTCGGTCGTGCTCGACGACGTGGTGCTGGAGAACGTCTATCTGAAGGGCTTCCCGCTGTTCGACGTCCAGCAGCTGGAAGTGCTGCGCGGTCCGCAAGGCACCCTGTTCGGCCGCAACACCCCGGCCGGCGTGGTCAAGATCGACACCGTGAAGCCGACCAACGAGTTCGGCGGCTTCGGCTCGCTGACCTACGGCAACCTGGGCTCCATGCGCGGCGAAGCCGGCGTGACCATCCCGCTGCACGACACCCTGCAGGTCCGCATCGCCGGTCTGTGGAACTCGCGCGATGACTGGGTCGACAACGCCTACAACCCCGGCTTCGCCGATCCGGACGGCGATGATCTGGGCAACTTCGACGACAAGGCCGTGCGTGCGCACGTCGCCTGGACGCCCACCGACCGCATGTCGGCCCTGCTGACCCTGCAAGGCCGCGACTACGAAGGCACGGGCACGATGAACCGCGCCAACGTGCTGACCAAGGGCTCCAACGAGCTGAACGCCAACTTCGACCGTGACCGCGTCTATTACGACGGCGGCCGCAACAACTATCAGAAGCAGAAAACGACCTCGCAGTCCCTGCAGGTCGCCTATGACTTCGGCGGCGCGACCCTGACGACCGTGCTCGGCGCCTATCAGGGCTCGTCGGCCGGCAACGGCGACATCGACGGCGGCGTGGCTTCGGCCCCGGCCACCGCGCCCTATAAGACGCCGTTCAACTCCGAGACCGGCACGCTCGACAGCAACCTTCAGCAATACACCTACGAGATGCGCCTCGCCTCCAACGGCGACGGCCGCTTCGGCTGGCAGGTCGGCGCCTTCTACTGGAACGAGCGCTTCAACCTGATCTCCGCCACCTTCAACGGCACAGGCGGTCTGCAGCCGACCATCATCACCGACATCGTTCAGAAGTCGGACTCCTGGTCGCTGTTCGGTCAGGCGAACTATCAGGTCACCGACGCCTTCAAGCTCACGGGCGGCCTGCGCTACACCGACGACCACCGCGACTTCGACGGCCGCCGCACCCTCGGCGCCCCCCTGGCGATCGTCAAATCGGTCGGCGACGAGCAGGTCAGCTGGGACCTGAGCGCCCTGTACGAAGTGAACCCGGACCTGAACCTCTTCGCCCGCGTGGCCAAGGGTTACCGCGGCCCGTCGATCCAGGGCCGCATCGCCACGGCGAACGTCGTCACCACGGCGGATTCCGAGACGGTGATGTCCTATGAAACCGGCCTGAAGGCCCGTCTGTGGGGCAGCCGCGCGCGCTTCAACGCCACGGCCTACTACTACGAGGTCTCCGACCCGCAGTTCACCGCCATCGGCGGCGAAGGCAACTTCAACCAGCTGATCAACGCCGACAAGGGCGAGGGCTACGGCATCGAACTGGACGGCGACGTCTATCTCGGGGCGGGCTTCAGCGTGGCCGGCGGCTTCGCCTGGAACCACACCGAGATCAAGGACAAGGACCTGCTGGTCGCCTTCTGCGGCGCCAACTGCACCGTCACCGATCCGATCGTGAACGTCGGCACGACCCGTCGCGCCAACATCAACGGCAACCCGTTCCCGCAGGCCCCGAAGTACACGGCCAACATCACGCTGAACTACGTCCACACCCTGGGCAACGGTTCGGAGCTGTTCGCCTCCACCGACTGGGTCATGCAAAAGGACTTCAACCTGTTCCTCTACGAGTCGGTTGAGTTCATGCAGGACACGGCCTTCGAAGGCGGCGTCCGCGCCGGCTGGCGTGATGCGGCTCGCGGCATCGAGGCCGCGGTCTACGCCCGCAACATCACCGATGAGGAAAACGTCATCGGCGCCATCGACTTCAACAACCTGACGGCCTTCGTCAACGAACCCCGGACCTACGGCGTCCAGGTGACGAAGCGCTTCTAAGACTGACCGTCCGGGCGGGGCTCATGGCTCCGCCCGGATGACTTTTCAGCGGTCAGCCCGCTGCTTCCCGCGCTTTCGCGGCCTTGCGCATCTCTTCCGCCTGCTCCGCCGTCATGCCCATGGCCGCCAGCAGGGGCGAGGGCGCGTTCTTGTCCCAGCTCTGACGTCCGCCGATGGTGATGCCGCCGTCGACCACGAGATGCGTGCCCGTGACGAAGATGCTGTCGTCGCTGGCCAGGAAAAGGACCGCCTTGGCGATGTCGTCCGGCAGGCCGGCCTTGGGGATGGGCTGGATCCTCGGCCCGATCTCCACCACCCGCGCCGCCATCTGGTCGGCCACGTCGCGCGGCAGGCCCACCGACGCCCCGAAGATCGAGGTGGCGATCAGGCCCGGGCAGATGGCGTTGACCCGGATCTTCTGCGGCGACAGCTCCGCCGCCGCCGTACGGCTGAGATGGATCACCGCCGACTTCATGGTCGAGTAGCAGATGGGACCGAAGCCGGCCTGCAGCCCGGCGATGGAGGCGGTGTTGATGATCGAGCCGCCGCCCCGCTCCAGCATCAGGGGCACGGCGTAGTGCATGCCGATGGCCGGCCCGCGCAGCAGAACCGCATAGGTGGCGTCCCAGGCCGGGATATCCATCTCCTGCACGCCGGTCGGGCAGCCGCCATGGCCGGCGTTGTTGAACAGGATGTCCAGACCGCCGAACGCGGTCTTGGAGAGCGCGATCGCCGCGGCGACCTCCTTCTCCTTGGTCACGTCGCAATGGATGTAGCGGACTGCTTCGGGGAACCGCTTCTCCAGCATGGCGCCCTTTTCGTCCTGCACGTCGGCGGCGATGACCTTCGCCCCCTCGGCCACGAACAGCTCCACCGTGCCCAGGCCGATGCCGGAGCACCCGCCGGTGATGACGGCGACCTTGCCGTCCAGACGTCCCGCCATGGTTTCCTCCCTCGGCGAATGATGCGGGGCGGGCCATCTGACGCGGCCTCGCCCCTGGGGTTTTCTATTCGGTGACGACGACCACCTTGCCCATGGCCTTGCGGCTGGCGAGGTGGGCGATGGCCTCGCCCGCCCTGGCGAGGGGGAAGGTCTCCGACACGTGCGGCTTGATCTTGCCCTCGGCGTAGAGGGCCATCAGCGCCTTGACGTTCTGGGCGTGGCCCTTGGGATCGCGGGCCACCGCCGCGCCCCAGAACACCCCGACGATGTCGCAGGACTTCAGCAGGGTCAGGTTCAGCGGCACCTTGGGAATGCCGGCCGGGAAGCCGATGACCAGGAAGCGTCCGCCCCAGCCGCTGGCGCGGATCACCGCCTCGGCGTAGTCGCCGCCCACCGCGTCATAGGCCACGTCCCAGCCGTTGGGGCCGCAGGCGTCCTTGAACAGTTGGGCCAGGGCCTTCTGGCCGTCCTTGTCGAAGGGGCCGGCGGGATAGACCACGCCGCTGTCCGCGCCGCGCGAGATGGCCAGGTCCACCTTCTCCTGGCTGGAGGCGGCGGCGATCACCTTGGCGCCCATGGCCTTGCCCAGCTCCACCGCCGCCAAGCCGACGCCGCCGGCGGCGCCGAGGACCAGCAGGGTTTCCCCCGGCTTGATCGCGCCCCGGTCCTTCAGCCCGTAATAGGAGGTGCCGTAGGTCATCAGGAAGGCGGCCGCCTCGTCGAAAGGCATGGTGTCGGGGATCGGCACGACCCGCGCCGCGTCCACCTGCAGCTTCTCGGCCATGCCGCCCCAGCCGGTGCTGGCCAGCACCCGGTCGCCCACCTTCAGGTGCGACACGCCGTCGCCCACCGCGCTGACCACGCCCGACACTTCGCCGCCGGGGGCGAAGGGGCGCTGCGGCTTGAACTGGTACATGTCCTGGATGATCAGGACGTCCGGATAGTTGACGCCGCAAGCCTTCACATCGAGGACCACCTGGCCGGCGCCGGCGGCGGGATCGGGCAGCTCCTCCAGCTTCAGGGTCTCTGGACCGCCTACGGTTTGGCTCAGCACCGCCTTCATGATCGCGTCTCCGACTTCTTTTTGTTCGAAAGGGACGCTATCGCACCGGACCCAAGGGAAGGAAGGCCAATGTCGAACAAATGTTTGATTCTGGCGCTGCACGGCGGCGCGGGCGCCAAGCCGGGGCGGAGCTACGATCGCGAGATCGCCCACATGCGGGGACTGGTCGAAGAGGCGCGCGACGCCCTGCGCGCCGGGGCCACGGCCCTGGACGTCGCCACCGCGACGGTGGTCGCCCTGGAGGCCTCGGGCCTCTATGTGGCCGGGCGGGGCGCCTCGCCGAACCTGGCCGGGGAATATGAGCTCGACGCCTGCATCATGGACGGGCTGAGCGGCAAGGCCGGCTCGGTGGCCGCCCTGCAGGGCTTCAAGAGCCCGATCACCGCCGCCCGGGCGGTCATGGAGCGGACGCCGCACGTGATGCTGGCCGGCTCCGGCGCGGGACGCTTCGCCGCCGAACAGGGGCTGGAGGCCATCGACGACCCCAAGGCCTGGTTCACCCATGCCGGCCAGTTCGAGGCCAACCACGCCCCCGGCGCCCTGGCCCACGGCACGGTGGGCTGCGTGGTGCGTGACGGGGAGGGCCGCCTGGCCGCCGCCACCTCCACCGCCGGGGTGTTCAACAAGATGCCCGGCCGGGTGGGCGACAGCCCGATCCCCGCCGCCGGGGCCTGGGCTGACGGAAACGTGGCGGTCTCCTGCACGGGGCAGGGCGAGTATTTCATCCGCCTGGCCGCCGCCGCCCAGATCGGCTTCCGGGTGAAGTTCGCGGGCCAGTCCGTGGAAGAGGCGGCCAAGGCGGTGATCGCCGAACTGGCCGCTCTCGGCGGCGACGGCGGCCTGATCGCCGTGGGCGCGGACGGCTCGGTGGCCACGCCGTTCCACTCGCAGGGCCTGAAGCGGGCGACCCTGACCCCCGACGGGACGATCAGCGCGGCGGCGTTCTGAAAATCCGCCCCATTCGGGGGAGGGGGACCGCGAAGCGGTGGAGGGGGTTTTCTGCTCAGCAAGCCCCCTCCGGCCCTTGGGCCACCTCCCCCAAGGGGGGAGGATTTAGGGTCGCAGGGGCCTGTTTTTGCGGGATTAACGCCCATCTGCTATAAGCCGGCCCTCAATCTGGATTTTCCCGTGACCATCACCCTCGACCTCGCCCGACCGGCGCGCGCCGATGCGCCCTCGCTTCCGCAGAACCTGTCCGGTCTGACCCGGGCGGAGCTGACGGCCGCCCTGGTCGACAGCGGCGTTGTCGAGCCGGCCAAGGCCCGCATGCGCACCACCCAGCTGTGGCGCTGGATGCACCATCGCGGGGTCACCGACTTCGCCCAGATGAGCGACGTGGCCAAAGACCTGCGCGCCGCCTTGGCCGAGCGCTTCGTGATCTCGCGCCCCGAGGTGGTCGAGCGCCAGGTGTCCAAGGACGGCACCCGCAAGTGGCTGATCCGCATGGCCCCGGGGGTCGAGGTGGAGACCGTCTACATCCCCGACGTGGGCCGGGCCGGCGCCCTGTGCGTCTCCAGCCAGGTCGGCTGCACGCTGAACTGCACCTTCTGCCACACGGGCACCCAGCCCCTGGTGCGCAACCTCACCGCGGCCGAGATCGTCGCCCAGGTTCAGGTGGCCAAGGACGACCTGGAGGAGTGGCCGAGCGACCGCGAGGAGCGCCGCCTGTCCAACATCGTCTTCATGGGCATGGGCGAGCCGCTCTACAATCTGGACGCCGTCTCCGCCGCCATCGACATCATCAGCGACGACGAGGGCATCGCCATCTCGCGCCGCCGGATCACGGTCTCGACCTCGGGCGTGGTGCCGCAGCTCACCGCCCTGGGCGACAAGACCGGCGCCATGCTGGCCATCAGCCTGCACGCCACCAATGACGAGCTGCGCGACAAGCTGGTGCCGCTGAACAAGAAGTACCCGATCAAGGCGCTGATGGACGGCATCCGCGCCTATCCGGGCATCTCCAACGCCCGCCGGGTGACCTTCGAGTACGTGATGCTCAAGGGCGTCAATGACAGCCCGGCCGAGGCCAAGGCCCTGGTCCAGCTGCTCAAGGGCATGCCGGCCAAGATCAACCTGATCCCGTTCAACCCGTGGCCGGGCAGCCCCTATGAGTGCTCCGACTGGGGCACGATCGAAAAGTTCGCCGCGGTCATCAACCGCGCGGGCTACGCCTCGCCGATCCGCACGCCGCGTGGGCGGGACATTCTGGCCGCCTGCGGCCAGCTGAAGTCCGAGAGCGAGAAGATCCGCGCCAGCGCCCGCCGCAAGGCGGTTGAAGAGACCGTCGTCGCGGCTGAATAATTTGCGTCATCGCTTCGAAGCGCCGCCATGTTAACGGTGCGGTCAGCGTCGTTCGGGGATTGTCGCTTTCATGCCGCCAGAACTTCAGTCGCCTGAGATCCAGGCCTTCGCCACGGGCTTTCCGACCACCCTGCTGCACGCGGGGACGACGATCGCCATCCTGCTGCTGGGCACGGTGCTCTACGCCCTGCTGACGCCCCACCGCGAGGTCAAGCTGATCCGCGAGGGCAACGCCGCCGCCGCCCTGTCCCTGGGCGGGGTGATGGTCGGTCTGGCCATTCCGCTGGCCGTTTCCCTGCGGGCCTCCAGCACCCTGATCGACATCGGCATCTGGGGGGCGGCGACGACCATCGTCCAGCTGTTCGTCTTCCGCATCACCGACATGGTGCTGAAAGGCCTGCCCCAGCGCATCCAGGAGGGGGAGGTGGCCGCCGCCGCCCTGCTGGTCGGCGCCAAGATCGCCACCGCCCTGATCCTCGCCGCCGCCGTGGCCGGCTGAGCGGCCTGCGCGGCCCATGCACTTTCCCCGTCTTCCCGACTGGCTGGTCTATGCCGCGGTGGTCTGCGCCCTGCTGATCGCCGCTGTCGGCCGGCAGGAGCGCGCCGACGCTCCGCCGCCGCCGCCGCCGGTGGAGGGTGAAGAGGGGCTGCCTCTGGGGCCGGCTTCACCCTTCGATCCCGAGATCGTGGTCGATGCGCCCTTCGCACCGCAACAGGGGTCGGGCACCGCCTTCTCCGTGGATGACGGCGGGACCTGGCTGACGGCCCGCCATGTGGTCGACGGCTGCCGCCAAGCCGCCATTGTGGTCGCCGACGGACGCGGCGTCGCCGCCCGCATCCGTATTGATCCCAAGGCCGATGTGGCCGTCCTGCAGACCGAGGGCGGTTCCGGCGCCCTGCCGCTGGGTCTGGATCGACCCCTGCGCCGGGGCGACCGCGCCTTCCACCCCGGCTTCCCGCAAGGGCAGCCGGGCGAGGCGGCTTCACGTCTGCTGGGCCGGGAGCGTCTGGTGGTGCGCGGACGCGGCGCGCGGACCGAACCCGTCTTGGTCTGGGCCGAGGTCGGCCGCACCGACACCCTCAAGGGCACGTTGGCGGGTCTGTCCGGCGCGCCCGCGCTCGACAACGCCGGCCGGGTCATCGGCGTGACGGTGGCCGAGGCTCCCCGTCGCGGCCGCATCTACACCACGGCGCCGGAGACGGTGGTGGAGAGCCTGAAGCTGGCGCGTGGCCGCCGCGGCGGTCTGGCCATGGGCGAGCCGATCACCGTCGACAACTATGGCCGTGTGGCCGACAGCCTGCGCCGCGACCTGCGCGTGGCCCAGGTGGTGTGCCTCGCTAACTAGGGCGGGGCGAACTAGGCTTCGGTCGGTTTGGGCTGGCGGACCGCCACCATCAGGCACAGCACGATCGCCACGATGCCGATCAGCGCCGAGTAGATGAAGAAGGTCGTGTAGCCCACGCCCATGGCGGCGGGGCTGACCCCCAGCTTGGCCCCGGCGGACACGTAGCTTTCCGGGGTCAGGCCGCTGAACATGCCCTTCATGGCGCCGAGCAGGCCGCCGGCCTCCGCCGATTTCGCCGCCCATTCCACCAGCCGCCCTGACTGCGAGGCGATCAGCTTGCCGGGCAGGGCGTAGAGCGAGGTGAACATGGCGTACTGGGTGGCGGTGAAGCCGCTGGTCGTCAGGCTGGACATGTAGACGATCAGGGCCGTGCCAGCGACGCCGCCGGCCAGGTTGTCCAGGCAGATGGCGATGAACAGGGCCGGGATCGAATGCCCCTGGGCCGCCAGCCAGATGAAGATCAGATTGCTGATCGGCCCGGCGAAGGCGCCGATGATCAGCACGCGCATGATGCTCAGCCGCGCCACCAGCAGGCCGCCCAGGGCGACCCCGAGCATGGAGGCGATGATGCCGAACACCTTCCGCACCTCGGCGATCTCGGTGAGGGTGAAGCCCAGGTCGCGGTAGAACGGGTTCATGATGTTGAGGACGAAATCCGCCACCCGATAGAGGCAGATGGTCGCCAGGATCAGGCCCGCCACGCCCTGATAGCGGCGCATGAACTCGCCCAACGGCGCGCCCAGGGCGGTGGACAGATAGACCCCCGGCTTGGTGCGGACCCTGGGGATCGGCCAGGCCGCCGCGACGACGATGACGAGGCCGGCGAGGACGCCGCCCAACTGGAGCCAGACGCCGGACTGCTTGTCGCTCCAGGCGTCCGCCAGGGCTTCGCCGCCCACGATCTGCGACAGCAGGCTGGCGTCCCCCGCCAGGCCGGAGCCCAGCAGCAGGGCGCCGGTCAGCAGGATCGCCAGGCGGAGCACCCATTCGGCGGCCTGGGAGAGGCCGGACTGCTTCACGTCGCCGGTGGGGATGGGCCGGATGTCGTGAGAGGCTTCGCGCGGGGCCAGCAGCGTGGCCGCCAGGCCCACCACCATGACGGCGGCCATGATGGCGTAGGAGATGTTCCAGCCGAAGCTCTCGGCCAGCAGAAGCGGCACCGCCCCGGCGGCCACCATGGCCCCGCGGAAGCCCCACTGCACCGCCGCGGCCAGGGGTCCCTGGCCTTCCTCGCCCGCCACCTCGATCCGCCAGGCGTCGATGACGATGTCGTGGGTGGCGGTGAAGAAGCCAACCGCCACGGCGACGATCGCCATCAGGCCGAGATTGCGGGCCGGATCCAGGCCCGAGACCAGCCACAGGCCGAGCATGATCAGAAGCTGGCAGACGAGCATCCACGACCGGCGATGCCCGAGCAGCTTGGTCAGGCCGGGGATCGTCGCCCGGTCGATCAGGGGCGCCCACAGGAATTTGAACGAGAAGGACAGGGTCGCCAGGCTGAAAAAGCCGATCACCGCCAGGGACAGGCCGGAATCGCGCAGCCACACCGACAAGGTGTCGAAGATCAGCATATAGGGCAGGCCCGCCGCGAAGCCGAGGCCCAGCATCGCCAGGCTCCGCCGCTCACGGAAGATGGCCAGCGCCTGAAGCAGGCTGCGCTTGGGCTTGGTCCCGGTCGTCTCGCTCATCGCGTCCCCCTGGCGGAGGGCGCGTCGCCCCCTTCTCAGGAGGCGAACTTGGCGCGAGCCGGGGTCTGCGTCCAGCCGCCCGAAACGCAGCGGGCCAGGACCCCGCGCATGGCGTCGGCGCTGATCGGCTTGACCAGGAAATCGTCCATGCCCGCCGACAGGCATTCGCGGCGGTCGTCCTCGAAGGCGTCTGCAGTCAGGGCGACCACGGGGGTCGTCACGCCGCGCGCGCGCAGGATCCTGGTGGCCTCGACGCCGCCCAGATCGGGCATGCGGCGATCCATCAGGATCAGGTCATAGGCGCCGGCCGCAAGGGCGGCGAGGGCCTCCTGGCCGCTGGCCACGCGGTCCACCCGGCAACCCTCGCGCTCCAGCAGGGCGCGGGCCAGCAGGGCGTTGATGGGATTGTCCTCCGCCAGCAGGACGCGCAGACCCGGCGCGGCGGCGGCGGCGATCCGCTCGTCGTCGGCGGCGCGGACCACGGTCTCCGGCGCGGCCGCCCCCTGGAAGGTGTCGCGAGCGGCCAGAACCCGGTCGGCCAGGGACGCCCGGCGCAGCGGCTTGATCAGATAGCCCAGGAAGCCGTCGGCCCGCAGGCGGTCGATGCGGCCCCGCTCCTCAGCGCGCAGCAACACGACGCAGGCGCGGTCGGCCGGCGGCCGGAAGGCCTTCTTGCCCTCGGACAGGGCGACGTCGATCAGGATCACCGCCTCGGTCGGGGCGGCGCGCAGCACGGAGTCCACGTCATAGCCGACGACCGCGCGGCCCCCGCTGGCGGCGATCTGCTGGGCGGCGGCTTCGCGGACGATGGCGTTGGGCGAGGCGACGGCCACGGTCATGCCCTTCAGCGCCGTCTCGACGGAGGTCGTCTCCACGGGGGGCAGGGGCGCCTCGAACCAGAAGTCGGCGCCGTTGCCTTCTTCACCCTCGACGCCCGCGGCCCCGTCCATGGCGTCGGCCAGGCGGCGGACGATGGCCAGACCCAGGCCAGTGCCGCCCGGATGGCCGGCGGTCTCGGCCTGGACGAAGGGCTGGAAGATCTTCTCGCGGGCGGAGGCGGGAACGCCAGGTCCCGTGTCGGAGACGGTGAAACGCAGACGGCCCTCGCCGGCCGGCTCGGCCGACAGCAGGACGCCGCCATTGAAGGTGAACTTCACGCCGTTGCCCACGAAGTTCAGCAGGACCTGGCGCAGGCGGCCCTCGTCGGCCATCACCTCGCCGACGCCAGGGGCGGCGGCCCAGCCGATCTCGATGCCCTTTTCGTCGGCGCGCGGGCTCATCAGCTCGCAGACCTGGCGCAGCAGGGTCTCCACATGCACCGGGGCCGGATGCAGCTCCACCCGGCCCTCACCCAGGCGCGCGAAGTCGAGCAGATCGTTGACCAGGGACAGCAAGTGATCGCCGCTGTCGCGCAGGGCGGCCACATAGGACCGCTGCTCCGCTGTCAGACGCGTGCCCTCCAGCAGCCGCGCGACGCCCAGCACGCCGTTGAGGGGCGTGCGGAATTCATGGCTCAGGGTGGCCAGTTGTTCGGGCGTGACGCTCTTGGGCGGGGTCCGGTTCATCCGCGCACCATAAGGGCCGGCCTCTTAACGGGCCGTATGGGCCACGCTTGTTTCAGAATGTCGCAGGCGCCCGGCGGCGAACATTACAGAACGTTGTTTTGGAAGCGTGAGCTTTGGGCTGTAAGCACCGCGCCGAAACGGACGTGGAGATTGACCATGAAGGTGCTTCTGGCCGCGGGGGCGGGTCTGGTGTCGATGACGGGCGCGGCCTTCGCCGCTGCGCCCGACAAGGTCGATCCCGCCATCCTGGCGCCGCTGGAGAGCTATCTGGAAGGCCATCGCACCGGCAGCCGTGAGGCTTTCGCGCGCGCCTTCCATCCGGAGGCGGAGCTGTTCGGCATCCGCAACGGCCAGGTGTTCCGCGAGACGGCCGCCGCCTATGCGGTGCGCGCCGGCTCGGGCCGCGCCTCGGCGGACGAGGCCCAACGCAAGCGCTGGATCGAAAGCATCGATGTGGTCGGCGGGGCGGGCGTGGCGAAGATCGTCCTCGACTATCCGACCGTCCGCTACACCGACTACATGTCCCTGCTGCAGGTCGACGGTCGCTGGCTGATCGTCAACAAGACCTTCATGGGCGAGGCCAAGACTCCAGCCAAGTAGGGGGTCAGGCGGTGGGCTCCAGGGTCCCCACGCGGCGATAGACCACGGCCTCGGCCACATGGACGCGCCGGACCTGGTCCGACCCATCCAGGTCGGCGGTGGCCCGCGCCAGGCGCAGAGTTCGGGTCCAACCCCGCGCGGTCAGGCCGGCAGCTTCGGCGGCGCGGGTCAGAAGCGTATGGCCAGTCTGGTCCATGGCCGCGGCCTCCTCAAGAAAACGTCCCTCGGCGCGGGCGTTCAGCGTCGCCGCGCCGGGACCGGCCTTGGCGGCGCGTTCCACCTGAAAACGGCGCGCCTTCGCCACGCGGGCGGAAGTTATCCACAGGTGATAACGGACGTTCGGGTCGGATCGCGAACAGATGGGGAACCAAGAAAGAAAATGAAGGCGATCAGTCATCTAGCCTTCACACTTAAACTGGCGCCGCTTCCTCCGGCGCCACCATGAGCGGCATATGGGCCATCCCCACGAGGCTCACGGCAGGCGCATCGCCGTCCTTCATGAAGGCATAGGACTCGCCGCCCCAATGGAAGACGACCTCGGACCCCCGGGCGCGACCTCTGCGGCCAAACGCATGGCGTCCTCGAACGAGAAGGCCGGCGCGCCGAAATCCACGAACGCGCCGTCAGGTCCGGCGTGCATCGTCAGGCCGCCGACCTTGATGACGGCGAGGCCCGGCGACGCCTGGAGGGAGATGAAGTCGCCAAGAACGACGGAAGCCGTTCCTGAACGCGTGGCTTTTCACCGAGAGCGGCATGAACTGGAGAAGTCGAACCAGGACAATTTCACCCACAACAGCAGTGGGCGAAGTGTCACCCTTCACATATGAAGCATAGTCGGGGCGACGCTGTTGGTCAAATCGCCAGGGCTTCGATCCGTTCGAACAGGGCGGCGGTGGCGTCGATCCCGGTGAAGCGCTTCAGTTGCTGGGCGCCGGTGGGGGAGGTGACGTTGATCTCGGTCATGTAGTCGCCGATCACGTCGATGCCGACGAACAGCAGGCCGCGCGCCTTCAACTCCGGCCCGATGATGGCGCACAGTTCCTTGTCGCGGGCGGTCAGCTCGAACGGGTGAGCCGTGCCGCCCCGGGCGAGGTTGGAGCGCACCTGGCCCTCGGCCGGGACGCGGTTGATGCCGCCCACGGGCTCGCCGTCGATCAGCAGGATGCGCTTGTCGCCCTTGCTCACCGCCGGGACGAACTTCTGGATCACCACCTGGTCGCGGCTGGCCATGCCATGCAGCTCCAGCAGGGCGTCGAGGTTGGGATCATCGGGGCGCAGGCGGACCACGCCCAGGCCGCCCAGGCCGTGCAGCGGCTTCAGCACCACGTCGCCGTGACGGGCGCGGAAGTCGTAGATCGACTCGCGGTCGCTGGTGATCAGGGTCGGCGGCTGAACGCCGGGGAAGGTGGTGACGAACAGCTTCTCGGGGGCGTTGCGCACCTCGACCGGATTGTTGACCACGAGGGTCTTGGGATGCACGCGCTCCAGCATGTGGGTGGCGGTGATGTAGTGCATGTCGAAGGGCGGATCCTGGCGCATCAGGATCACGTCCACGTCCTCGGCGAGATCGAGGACCTCCACGGGCCCCAGCTTGGCGTGCTCGCCCTGGGCTGTCTTCACCTCGAGCTTCTGGGCGCGGGCGAACACCCGGCCGTCCTCCAGGCTGAGCCGGTCGGGGGTGTAGAACCAGAGCGAGTGGCCGCGCTCCTGCGCCGTCAACATCATCAGGAAAGTGGTGTCGGACTCGATGTTGACCCCATGGATGGGGTCCATCTGGACGGCGACGCGCAGGGACATGACGGCTCCTCAATCGACCTTGGCCGATCAGATAGGCGTTGCCGCCGCAAAAGCCTAGTTCAGCCGCATCCGGACGCGTTCGCGCTGGGCGCGGGCGGCGAGGGCGGCGCCGCCGTCGAGGAACTGCGCCTGGGCCAGGGCCTGCAGCGCGCCGGCCAGGGCCCCTTGGCCCTCGCGGGCGGCGGCCACGTCCAGCCAGGGCCTGTGGTCGGTGGGGTCGAGCAGGGCGCGGCGCAAGGCGGAGCGCTCGGCCCGCGCCCAGTCGCCCGCCGCCTGGGCGCGGGCGAAGATGTTGTTCTGCAGGCGGATCAAAACGTTGCGGTCGGGGGCCGGGGCCATCAGCACGTCCAGCTTGGCGGCCACGTCCGGCGTCAGCCCGGTGCGCAGGGCGCGGCGGGTCAGCTCCGACGGCAGGACCACGCGGCCCTCGCTGAACGGATCCAGGGCCAGCGGCCCTTCCTCGGTCTCGATGCGCAGCAGGAAGTGGCCGGGGAAGTCGACGCCCTGGACGTTCAGTCCCGTCTTGCGGGCGGCGTGCAGGTAGAAGATGCCCAGCGCCACGGGCAGGCCCTTGCGGCGGTCGGCCACCGAAATGATGTCGGCGTTGTCGGGGTTGTCGTAGGTGATCAGGTCGCCGGACAGACGCAGGTCACCAGAGAGGGCCTCCGCGATGGCCTCCTCCGGGCTTTCGAGCTCCAGGCGCTCCCGGACGCGGATCACCGCCTCTTCAGCCAGGTTGCGGGCGATCTGCGGGTCGCGGGACGGATCGTCATGCACGGCGCAGGCGAGCGCCGCCTCGAACAACGGAAAATCCGCGTCCCCGGCGCGCCCGGCGGCGTTCAGCAGCTCTTCCGCTTCCTGGCGGTCCAAAACGATCCCCCTCCGGCCAGTCTCTACGCGCCGGCCCAAGCGTCGGGAATATGACGCGGTGCGCGGCCGGGCGCGAGAGCGATCAGATCCAGGCGGACCGCGACATTACTCAATGCGGGCCGCATCGCGGCTATATGAGCGCCCGCGCGCCGCAGGCGTTCCCGCTGATCCGTCCGCACCGCCTCCAGCGCTTCTTCGAGGGTGCGGCGCTGTTGGACCTCCACCACCGACAGGAGCTTGCCGCGCAAGGCCAGCAGGTCGATCTTCGCCATGGGGGTGGCCAGGCGGAATCCGAGGATGCGATAGCCCTTGAGCATCAGCCACGCCGCCGCCCGGGCCTCGCCCCGACGGCCGCAAAGCCTCGCGGCCGCGCCGCGTGCGGAGCGGACCTGGCTCATCTCAGGCGCCCTTCAGGTCGAGGGCGCGGCGATAGAGTTCGCGGCGGGGCAGGCCCAGGGCCTTGGCCACTTCCGAAGCGGCGTCGGCCGGGCCCATGCGGGTCAGGGCCTCGGCCAGGGCGGTGTCGGCGTCCTCCGCCGTGGCGGCCTTCTCCTCGCCGGGGCCGACCAGGACGACGATCTCTCCCTTGGGACTGTCCAGCTTCGGATCGGCGGCCAGTTCGGCCAGGGTCCCGCGGATGCAGGTCTCGTGCAGCTTGGTGATCTCGCGGGCCACGGCGGCTGGGCGGTCGCCGCCGAACACGGCGGCCATGTCGGCCAGACTGTCGGCCAGGCGTGGACCGCTCTCGTAGAAGATCAGGGTCGCCCGCACCGGGGCGAACTCGCTGAGGAAGGTGCGCCGCGCCGCGCTCTTGGGCGGAGCGAAGCCGGCGAACAGGAAGCGGTCGGTGGGCAGGCCGCCCAGGGTCAGGGCCGCCAGGGCCGCCGATGCGCCAGGGATCGGATAGACCTGATGGCCGGCCTCGACCACCTCCTTGACCAGCCGATAGCCGGGGTCGGAGACCAGGGGGGTGCCGGCGTCCGACACCAGGGCCACCCGGCCGCCGCCTTCGAGCGCCGCCATGACCTTGGGCCGCGCGCGTTCGGCGGCGTGCTCGTCATAGCGCTCCATGCGCTTGGACAGGTTGTAGGCCGACAGCAGCTTGCCGGTGACCCGGGTGTCCTCGGCCAGCACCAGATCGGCGGCGTTCAGCACGTCCAGGGCCCGCAGGGTGATGTCGCGCAGGTTGCCGATCGGCGTCGCGACCACATAGAGGCCTGGCGCGAGCGGGGCGGTCGACAGGGCGGGCGGGGGCGGGTGCTGAGCCATCGGCCTCCGCATAACAGGTTACGCCGGGACGGCCAAAGTCAGACGATCAGGGCGGCGGTGAGGGAGTCCAGCACCAGGCGGCCCTGGCGGGTGGCGCGCAGGCGCGCCCGGTCCTCGACCAGCAGCCCTTCGGCGGTCAGGTCGCGGATAATCGTGTGGTCGGGCGTCAGACCAAGGGGCGCGACCTCCTCGAAGCTCACCCCGGCGTCGATGCGCAGGCCCATGAGCAGCCGTTCCTCCGCCGCCTCCAGGGCGGTCAGGGGCTCCGGCTCGAAACCCGTTCCCTCGCGTCCGACCCGTTCGATGTAGTCGCCGATGCGCCGTTCGGCGGCGGTGGCGAGGCGGCCGCCGTTCCGAGTCAGCCGGCCATGGGCGCCGGGTCCGACCCCGGCGTAGTCGTAGCCGCGCCAGTAGGCAAGGTTGTGCCGTGACCGCGCCGCCTCGCCCCGGGCGTGGTTGGAGACCTCATAGGCGTCGAAGCCGGCGGCCTCGAGCACGCTCTGGGTCGTTTCGAACAGGGCGGCGGCCAGGTTCTCGTCGGGCGGAGTGAACCTCCCGCGTCCCACCGCGCGGTCGAAGGCGGTGCCGGCCTCGATGGTCAGCTGGTAGGGCGAGACGTGCTCCGGCCCAAAGTCGAGGGCCTCCTTCAGCTCTTCCACCCATCTCTCCGGCGTCTGGTCGGGGCGGGCGTAGATCATGTCCATGGACAGGCGGGGGAAGGTCGCCGCCGCCTTGCGCGCCGCCCGGCGAGCGGTGTCGGCGTCATGATTGCGGCCCAGAAACGCCAGGGCCGCGTCATTCAACGCCTGCACGCCAAGCGACAGCCTGGTCACGCCGCCCTGGGCGAAGGCCTCGAACCGGTCCGCCTCCGCGTCGGTGGGGTTGGCCTCCAGGCTGATCTCCAGGTCCGGCTCGGCCTCCCACAGGCTCTTCGCGGTCTCGATCACCCGCGCCGCGGCCGCCGGGTCCATCAGGGACGGGGTGCCGCCGCCCAGGAAGATCGAGGTCAGGCGGCGCGGGCCCGTCGCCGCACGCCAGCCTTTGAGGTCGTCGATGATCGCCGCCGCCAGGGCCGCCTGCTCGTCCGTCCGCCCCCGGTCGCGCACGACGTTGAAGTCGCAATAGGGGCAGACCTTCGCGCAATAGGGCCAGTGGACATAGACGGCGAGCGGCAGGCTCAAAACAGGGCGGCTTTCAGCTTTTCAAAGGCGCGGGTGCGGTGGCTGATCGCCTCCTTGGCCGCTTGCTCCATCTCGCCGAAGGTCAGGTCGCGGCCTTCGGGGACGAAGATCGGATCATAGCCGAAACCCTTGTCGCCGCGCGGCGGGAAGACCAGCGTCCCGTCGACGCGGCCCTCGACCACCACGGCCGGGCCGCCGTCCGGCCAACAGACGGCCAGGGCGCTGGTGAACCAGGCGCTGCGGTCCTTCGATCCCGTCTCCTCGATCCGCTCCTCGACCTTTTTCATGGCCAGGGTGAAGTCCTTGGTCGGGCCGGCCCAGCGGGCGGAGAAGATGCCCGGCGCCCCGTCCAGGGCGGTGACCGACAGGCCGGAATCGTCGGCGATGGCGATCAGGCCCGACAGCTCGGCGGCGTGCCGCGCCTTGAGCAGGGCGTTGCCCACGAAGGTGCTTTCCGTCTCGTCCGGCTCGGGCAGGTTCAGCGACCCGGCGGTGACGATCTCGAACCGCCCTTCCAGAAGGGCTGCCAGCTCCTTGGCTTTTCCTGGGTTGTGCGTGGCCGCCACGATCTTAAGTCCGGGGGCGAGGGTCAGGGTCATGGCCGGTCTCCAGGATTGCTTCGATGCAGCTGCTCTACTCGCCCACCTCGCCCTTCGCCCGCAAGGTGCGTGTGGCCATGATCGAACTCGGATTGGAGGACCGCATCCAGCTGGCGGCGGTTGATCCGTGGACCGACGAGACCCTGCGCGGCCAAAACCCCCTGTCGAAAGTGCCTACCCTGGTCACCGGGGACGGGGAGATCATCTTCGACAGCCGAGTGATCTGCGAGCATCTCGACGTCCTGGCCGGCGGTCGGCTGTTTCCCGCAAACGGACCGGAGCGCTGGCGCGCCCTGACCGCCCAGGCCTTGGCCGACGGCATCGGCGATGCGGCCCTGCGCGTGGTGGGTCAGGAGAAGCGGCCGGTCGCCGAGCAGCACGCCGATCAGATCGCCCGCCAGCGCGCGGCCATCCTCGCGGCGCTCGACAGCCTGGAGGACGACGAATTCGACGGGCGTTTCGAGATCGGTGAGATCGCAGTGGCGGCTCAGCTCGGCTATCTCGACTTCCGCAAGGTGCTCGACTGGCGCGAAGGCCGGCCGCACCTGACGGCCTGGTTCGAGCAGGTCAGCAGCCGGCCGTCGATGACGGCGTCCGCGCCCAAGGAGTGAATGCTGCGCTGCATTACAACCTGTTCATAACATTGCGAAGGTTTAATATCGTTTTTCGATATGTTCCTTGATCGTTAGTCGGTGAAATCCTAGGTAGCGCTTCAGAAAACGAGGCCATCACGGCCTCACGAAACGGGACCGTCCCGTTTCATGTTGCGCCGCACAAAGGATGACCGAAATGACCGCCTCCCGTTTCATGAACACTCTCGACCGTCTGTCCATGACGGCCCTCACCGCCGTCCTGCTGTCGGGCCTGCCCCTGTCGGCGGCCATGTTCCTGGTCCGCTCGATCTAAGGCGGTCCACGTCGGCGGACTTTCAAGCCCGCCCGACGCAAGGCATTCTCGCCGTGCGCCCTGGCCTTAGAGGCCGGGCGCGGCGGGTTCCGGGGCGGACCCCGGACGAACGACGCAGGGGGATTTGAGGCATGCGCGCCTTGGGACCGGGCTCGGTATCGAGCTTTCTGAAGATCATCCTCGACGTCGTCTATTTCGCGCTCTGGGCCGGTGTGGCCCTGCTCGCGCTCTGCGCCCTCGGGGCGCTGCTGCTCAGCTTCAATCCCGAACTGCTCAAGGGCATCCACATCAGCGGCGACGACGGCCGTGAAGTGACCGCCAAGGGGCCGCTGCTGGCCGGCGTCCTGGCCGCCGCCGCCCTCTATCTGGGCGGGGTGCTGATCATCGTCGGCCGCCTGCGCCGCATCTTCGTCACCCTCACCGCTGGCGATCCCTTCCATCCCGACAATGTGCGCCGTCTGCGGGTCGTGGGCCTGGTGCTGGGCGGGCTGGAGCTGGGCCGCTACGCCTTCTGGGGCCTGGCCGCTTGGCTGGCGCCCGGCTCCAACCGCATCGACGGCGCGATCAACCTGACCGCCTGGTTCTCGGTGCTGGTGGTGCTGGTGCTGGCCGAAATCTTCCGCGAGGGCGCTCGCCTTCGCCGCGAAGCTGAACTGACCATTTAGAGTTTTCAGGCAGAGCCTCGACCCATGGCCATCCGTGTTCAGCTCGACCGCGTCCTCGCCGAACGGCGCATGTCCCTCACCGAACTCGCCGATCGGGTCGGCGTGACCATCGCCAACCTGTCGATCCTCAAGACCGGCAAGGCGCGGGCCATCCGCTTCTCCACCCTCGACGCCCTGTGCCGCGAGCTGGGCTGCCAGCCCGGAGACCTGGTGGTTTTCGAGCCGGGGCCCGGCGATGACGACGACTTCGAGGAAGAGCTGCAGGGCGGCCTCAGCTAGCCCCGCCTAGAGCAGGTTCATGATCGTGTTGCCGAAGTTGTGCAGCACGATGGGCAGCAAGATGCTCCGCGTCCGCAGCACGATCCACACGGCGATCAGCGACGGCATCGCGGTCAGCGCCATGGTCAGCGGGTCGAACGAGAAGCCGCCGCGCGAGAAGCCGAAGGCATGCGCCAGGCCGAACAGGGCGCAGGACAGGATCGCGCCCCAGCTCCAGTCAACGCCCAGCAGCGTCACGCGGCCGGTGAAGGCGCGGCCCAGGGCCAGAAGCAGCACCCCGCGATAGAAGGCCTCCTCCATCAGGCCCGGCATGGTCATCTGGAAGGCCAGGTTCTCGGTGGTGCTCGGCTCGTTTGGGAACACCAGGGCCAGGGCGAGGAAGAAGCCCATATAGAGCGCCGAGACCAGGAGGGCCGGCTTCACGCTGCCCGGCGCCTGGACCGGCGTCAGGTACGAGGCGCGCCAGCCGAAGGCCGGGGTCGAGGCCACGGCCAGCGTCGCCGCCAGGGCTAGGATCATGCCCTGCCAGTTGCGTTCTCCCAGGGGGATCAGGTTCGGCAGCAGGCCGTAGCCCCGGGTCAGCAGGAAATCGATCAGCAGGACCAGACCCGCCGAGACCAGGAGCCACCGCAGGCTGAACTGGCTGGGACGGGTCGCTCCGATCACCCCGCCCGTCGCGAGGAGCAGGGCGCCGACGCCCAGGATTCCAATGAAACTGTTCACGCGTCTGTCTCCGCAATTGTCATGCGGGGACAGCTAACTTGGCCTTGCGCGCCGCTCTCCTCAGAAGGCGGCCAAGCGTTCCTCAGAACCCGGCGCGGGCCCGAAAGGCGCTGGGCGTGGTGTTCTCCACGTCGCGAAACACCCGGTTGAACGAGGCGAGGGAGGAGAAGCCGCTGTCCATGGCCACGGCGATCAGCTTGTCGGTTCGGCGCGTCGGGTCAGCCAACAGGCGACGGGCCTCGGCCACGCGCTGGGCGTTCAGGAAGCTGCGGAAATGGTCGTGGCCGAGCTGGTGGTTGATCAGCCTGCGCACCGTGCGCTCCGGCGCCCCCATCCGACGCACGAAGCCGTCGAAGGTCAGCTCCGGATCGAGATGGACGCGCTCGATCTCGATCAGGGTGTTGAGGCGATCTTTCAGACGGGCGTCGTCGGGCGTGGCCGTGATGGCGGGACGCGCCGGCGCCGGCGCCGGCTCGTCGCTGTCGAACCCGACCCAGACCAGCCAGCAGGTGAACAGCAGAAAGCCCGCGTTCTGGGCGATGGAGAAGGCGTGCGGCTGCCAGTCCATGCCCAGCACCACATCCACCAGCAGGTCAGCCAGAAGCTGTCCCGCCAGCAGAACCACCAGCAGCACCCGCGCCCCGCGCCGCCGGTCGAGCAGGTCGCCCTGCCGGTCGCGGATCACCCGCCAGGCCAGGTGCGCGACCATGCCGAAGCCCAGGGTCACCAGGATCCAGGACAGCCCCAGGCTTTCCAGAGCCGGGCCGAACAGCCCCCTGTCGGCGCTGGCGATGACGATCCAGGCGAGGCCCACGGCCAGGACCACGGCCCTGGGCCGGAAGGTGCGGTCGAACACCGCCAGGCAGAACCACCACAGGAAGACCGCGGCGTATCCGGCCAGGAACTTGCCCACATAGCCCACCGCCCCGCCCAGGCGCAGGGCCGTCTGCGGCGTGTTGCCCGCCAGGAATCCGCAAAGGCCCAGCGCCAGGGGCAGGAAAGCCGCCGCCAGCCGGCGATGGCCGTCCCGATGCAGCAGGAAGACTCCGGCCAGCATCAGGGTCGCGCCGGCCGCGCGCACGATCACATCCAGAGCCGATAGGGACATGATCTGCATGACGGCCGGCCTAGAGCATCAGAGGCCGGCGGCCTGGCGCTGCATGACGAACAGCTCGCCGATGCCCTTCTCCGCCAGGCCATACAGGCTCTCGAACTCGGCGCGGGTGAAGCCGCGCTTCTCGCCTGTGGCCTGGATCTCGACGATGTCGCCGCCGCCGGTCAGGACGAAGTTGGAGTCGGCTTCGGCGTTGGAATCCTCTTCGTAGTCGAGGTCCAGCACCGGCACGCCCTTGAACACGCCGCAGGACACCGCCGCCACCTGGTCCAGGATCGGGTCGGTCTTCAGCACGCCTTCCTCCAGCAGGTAGCCGGTGGCCAGGCGCAGGGCGACCCAGGCGCCGGTGATGGCCGCCGTGCGGGTGCCGCCGTCGGCCTGGATCACGTCGCAGTCAAGGGTGATCTGACGCTCGCCCAGGGCCTTCAGGTCCACGACGGCGCGCAGGGAGCGGCCGATCAGGCGCTGAATCTCCTGCGTTCGGCCGGTCTGCTTGCCGGCGGCGGCCTCGCGGCGGCCGCGGCTGTGGGTGGCGCGGGGCAGCATGCCGTATTCCGCCGTGACCCAGCCCTGGCCCTTGCCGCGCAGCCAGCCCGGCAGGCTTTCCTCGACCGTGGCGGTGACCAGCACCTTGGTGTGGCCGAAGCCGATCAGGCACGAACCCTCGGCATAGCGGTTAACCTTGGTCTCCAGGGTCACGGGGCGAAGGGCGTCGGGAGTGCGTTCGGACGGGCGCATGGCTCAAGCTTTCCTATGAAGGCGCCGCTTATCCTAGATATGGCGCGGATCGTCCACGCCGCTTACATCTGCATCCATGACGTCGTTCCTGCCCGGCGCGGCCCCGACCTTGTCCCTGACCGATCTGGACAGCCGGGCGCGCGACATTTTCCGCCGTGTGGTGGAGACCTATCTGGAGACGGGGGAGCCCGTGGGCTCGCGCACCGTCTCCAAGGGCGGCGTGCATCTTTCCCCGGCCTCGATCCGCAACACCATGCAGGATCTGACCCAGCTGGGCCTGCTCGGCGCACCGCACACCAGCGCCGGCCGGTTGCCGACCCATGCGGGCCTGCGCCTGTTCGTGGACGGCCTGCTGGAGGTGGGCGACCTGGCGGAGGAGGAGCGCCGCGCCATCGACGCGCGCCTGTTCGCCAAGGGAAACTCCTTCGAAGAGGTGATGAACGAGGCCAGCGCCATGCTGTCCGGCTTGGCCGGCGGGGCGGGTGTGGTTTCGGCCCCGGTGCGCGACGCCGGGGTCAAGCATGTGGAGTTCATCGCCCTGGGCGCGGATCAGGCCCTGGCGGTCATGGTCTTTGAGGACGGCACGGTCGAGAACCGGCTGATGAAGCGGCCGGCTGGCCTGACGCCCTCGGCCTTGCAGGAGGCCTCGAACTTCCTCGCCGCGCGCCTGGCCGGCCGCACCCTGGCCGAGGCCAAGCTGGAGATGCGCGGCGAACTTGACCGCGCCCGGCGCGAGCTGGACGAGACCGCCGCCCGCCTGGTTGAGGACGGACTGGCCGCCTGGGGCGGCGGCGACGGGGCCGACCGGGCCCTGATCGTGCGCGGCCGCGCCAACCTGCTGTCCGAGCCCGGCGCCATGGAGGACCTGGAGCGGGTCCGCATGCTGTTCGACGATCTGGAGCAGAAGGAACAGCTGGTCGGACTGCTGGACAATGTGCGCGAAGCCCAGGGCGTGCGTATATTCATCGGCGCGGAAACGAGGCTTTTCTCGCTTTCGGGTTCCGCTGTGATCGCCGCGCCCTATATGACGGGCCGGCAGAAGGTGCTGGGCGCGATCGGCGTGATCGGGCCTGCCCGCTTGAATTATGCCCGGGTCATCCCCTTGGTGGACTATACCGCCAGGGTCCTGGGCAAGCTTTTGGACGGATGAGAGAGACATGACCGACGAACAAACGCCGGCGAACGAAGAAACCTTCGACGGCGCGGAGATCGCCGCCGCCGAGACCGAAGCGCTGAAGGCCGAGGTGGCCGCGCTGAAGGAGCAGGTGCTTCGCTACGCCGCCGAGGCCGACAACACCCGCCGCCGCGCCGAGCGCGAGATGAACGACGCGCGCGCCTACGCCATCCAGAAGTTCTCCCGCGACCTGCTGGGCGTGGCCGACAACCTGTCGCGCGCCATGGCCGCCGCGCCCAGGGAAGACGCTGACGGTCCGGTGAAGACCTTCACGGTCGGCATCGAGATGACGGAAAAGGCCCTGATGGACGCTTTCGAGCGCAACGGTCTGAAGCGCGTGGATCCGGTGAAGGGCGCCAAGTTCGACCCGCACCTGCATCAGGCGATGATGGAGCAGCCCTCAACGGAGGTCGCCGCCGGCGGCGTCATCCAGGTTCTGCAGCCGGGCTACGAGCTGCTGGGGCGTCTGGTGCGTCCGGCCATGGTGGTGGTCGCCGCCAAGGGCTCCACGGGCGTCGGCGAGACGACGGCGGCCGAGCCGACCGCAGCGGCCAATCCCTACGCCAGCGCCGAAGCGGCGGGCGAGGGCGGTTCGGTGGACACCCGCGCCTGATCTTTCTCCGCGCGCCGCTTGTCGGCGCGCGACCAGGCCCTTTCGTGAAGGTTGAAGGCCACGGTCTGGACCATCGGCTCGATGATGCCCACGGCCAGGGCCACCCTCCAGCTGCGCGTCAGCGCATAGGCCACGGCGACAGCCACCAACAGGTGCATGCTAGCGTAGGTCAGGGTCTTCAGGGCGAGCCGCATTTTGCGATGCCTTAATTGCGAGTGCGTCGCAATAACATAATATCGCGGGGATAGGTTGCAAGAGGCGCCCAAACGCGGGCCTTGCCTCTTCCTAAAGCGGCAAGTTCGGCTAATGTCCGTGGTCCTTTCCATAGGCCGCGCGGGGGCTCCTGCGGCCTCACGAGTCCGGACTAGACATGAAGCTTACGATCGAGCGGGCGGCGCTTCTGAAGGCGCTGGGGCATGTGCAGAGCGTTGTTGAGCGCCGCAACACCATCCCGATCCTGTCCAACGTCCTGCTGTCGGCCGACCGCGAGCAGGTCAGCTTCTCGGCCACCGACCTGGACATGGAGATCATCGACGAGGGCATGGCCCAGGTCGATGTTCCGGGCCAGATCACGGCTCCGGCCCAGACCCTGTACGAAATCGTCCGCAAGCTGCCGGACGGCGCCGACGTGTCCCTCAGCTTCAACGGTGATGATCCGCGCCTGCAGATCCAGGCTGGCCGCTCCAAGTTCAACCTGCCGGTCCTGCCGGCCGGCGACTTCCCGGTCATGTCGTCAGACGGCCTGTCGGGCCGCATCAGCGTCGACACCGGCGACCTGATCCGCCTGATCGACAAGACCCGCTTCGCCATCTCCACCGAAGAGACGCGCTACTACCTCAACGGCCTCTACCTCCACACGGTGGTCGAGGGCGGCGAGACCAAGCTGCGCGCCGTGGCCACCGACGGCCACCGCCTGGCCCTGGCCGAGATGGCCGCGCCGGAAGGCACGGCCGGCACGCCGGGCGTCATCGTTCCGCGCAAGACCATCAACGAAATCCGCCGCCTGCTGGACGACGCCGGCGAGAACGTCGAGCTGCAGCTGAGCCCGCAGAAGGTGCGCCTGGAGTTCGGCCGCGCCGCCGCATTGACCTCCAAGGTCATCGACGGCTCGTTCCCCGACTATGTCCGGGTCATCCCCAAGGACAACGCCAAGGTGCTGCTGGTCGACAACAGCCTGTTCGCCAAGGCTGTGGACCGCGTGGCCACCATCTCGGCGGAGAAGAGCCGCTCGGTGAAGCTGGCCGTGGAGCCGGGCAAGGTAATCCTCACCGTCCGCAACATGGAGGCCGGCCAGGCCGTGGAAGAGGTCGAGGTCGACTACGACGGCGAGCCCTTCGAGATCGGCTTCAACGCCCGCTACCTGCTGGACGTCTGCGGCCAGATCGGCGCCGAGACGGCGGAGTTCCGCTTCGCTGACCCGGCCAGCCCGACCCTGGTGCTCGACCCGGCCGATCCGGGCGTACGCTACGTCCTGATGCCGCTGCGGGTCTGAGTTCATAACGAGCTCGCCCCGTGTCCGAGGGCGGGCGGGGGAGTTGATCGTGAAGAAGTCTCTGTTCCTCGGCGCGGCCGTCCTGTGCCTGTTCGCCGCCGCCGATGTGTCGGCCCAGGCCGTCCAGCGCCG
The DNA here is from genome assembly GCF_029543125.1 of Caulobacter segnis. Lineage (GTDB taxonomy): Bacteria > Pseudomonadota > Alphaproteobacteria > Caulobacterales > Caulobacteraceae > Caulobacter > Caulobacter segnis_D. The sequence continues at coordinate 624,842 of NZ_JARQWW010000002.1, read as the reverse complement.
CGAGATCGGCAATCAGGTGCTCGAGAACGTGCCCGAGGCTCCGGCCTCGGTGCGCGAGGGCCTGGCCAAGTACCAGAACGTCCGCTCGGCCTATTTTCAGGACTGGGCCGCCGACGGCTCCATGCTGATCACCACCCGGTTCGGCCAGACCAACCAGGTCCACACGGTCGCCGCCCCCGGCGCGGCCCGCAACCAGATCACCTTCTATGACGAGCCGGTGGCCGGCGTCGCCTCCCTGCCGGCGGGCAAGGGCCTGATGCTGACCAAGGACACCGGCGGGGACGAATGGTTCCAGCTGCTGGTCCGCAGGCCCGACGGCAAGACCACCACCATCACCGAGGCCGGCACCCGCAACCAGTCGCCCGCCGTGTCCAAGGACGGCTCGGTCCTGGTCTGGAGCCGCTCGGCCAAGGGCGACGCGGACGCCGATATTCTCATGCTCGACCCGTCCGCGCCGGACGGCCGCCGCACGATTCTGGAGGGCACGGGCGCGATGTCGCCGATCGACGTGTCCGCCGACGGCAAGACCGTGCTGCTGGGCCGTTACCTGTCGATCAACGACTCCCCGCGCTGGCTGCTGGATGTGGCCGGCGGCAAGCTGACCCCGCTCGGCGCCGGCAAAACCCCGATCGCCTATCAGGGCGGCAAGTTCACGCCGGACGGCAAGCGCGTCCTCATCCTGTCGGACGAGGGTTCGGACTTCGCCCGTCTGGTGGAGATCGATCTCGCCACCGGCAAGAAAACCAATCTGTCGGGCGAGCTGAACTGGGATGTGGAGGACTTCGCCCTCTCCAGCGACGGGCGGATCCTGGCCTATGTGGTCAACGAGGACGGCTACTCGAAGCTGATCGTCCGCGACTTCGTCACGCGCCGCGCCCTGCCTCAGGCGCAGCTGCCGGCGGGGGTGCTGTCGAACCTGACCTTCAGCAAGGACGGCTCCAAGCTCGGATTCTCGCTCTCCACCCCGACCTCCTCCAGCGACGCCTGGAGCTGGGACGTGCTGGAGGGCAAGCTGCAGCGCTGGACCAATTCCGAGCTGGGCGGCCTTGATCCCGCCAGCCTGGTCGAGCCGAGCCTGGTGCGGTTCAAGTCCTTCGACGGCCGCTCGATTCCGGCCCTGGTCTATCGGCCGAAGAACGCCAAGGGACCCACCCCGGTGGTGATCGACATCCACGGCGGGCCCGAAGGCCAGTCGCGGCCGGTCTACAACTCGATCAACCAGCACATCCAGCAGATGGTCGGTGAGATGGGGATCACCGTGATCGTCCCCAACGTCCGCGGCTCCACCGGCTACGGCAAGACCTACCTGAACCTCGACAACGCCGAGAAGCGCGAGGACTCGGTGAAGGACATCGGCGCCTTGCTGGACTGGATCGCGACCCAGCCCGACCTCGACGCCAAGCGCGCCGTGGTCTACGGCCAGTCCTATGGCGGCTACATGTCCCTGGCGGTCATGACCCACTATTCGGACCGTCTGGCCGGGGGTGTGGAGCGCTACGGCATCTCCAACTTCACCTCGTTCCTCAAGAACACCGAGACCTACCGCCGCGACCTGCGCCGCGCCGAGTACGGCGACGAGCGTGATCCCAAGATGCAGAAGGTGTTCGAGCGCATTTCGCCGCTGAACAACGTCAAGAAGATCACCAAGCCCATGCTGGTGATGCAGGGCGCCAACGACCCCCGCGTGCCGCAGTCGGAATCCGACCAGGTGGTCGCCCAGCTGCGCCAGAACGGGGTCGAGACCTGGTACGTCCTGTTCAAGGACGAGGGCCACGGCTTCTTCAAGCGCGTGAACAGCGACCGCCGCCGCGAGGCGGAAACCCTGTTCCTTCAGAAGGTCTTGGGGCTAAAACCCGCCGGGTGAGCCGCGCCGCCGTTCTTTCCCTGAGCCTGACCGACTTCCGCTCCTACGAACGGGCGCGGCTGGAGGCTGACGGCCGCTCGGTCTTCCTGTTCGGCCCCAACGGTGCGGGCAAGACCAACCTGCTGGAGGCGGTGTCCCTGCTGTCGCCGGGGCGCGGCCTGCGTGGCTCGGCCTTCGCCGAGGTGGGCCGCCGCCTGCCGGGCGAGACGGCGGGCCGCGCCTGGGCCGTGGCCGCCGTGGTCGAGGACGGCGAGGGCGGGACCCGCCTGGGCACCGGCACGGAGAGCGCCGGCGCGGCCCGCCGCGTGGTGCGGCTGGAGGGCGAACCCGTGCCGCCAGGCCGCATGGCCGACCACATCCGCCCTGTCTGGCTGACCCCGCAGCAGGACCGTCTGTTTCTGGAGGCGGCTTCCGAACGCCGCAAGTTCTTCGACCGCCTGGTCTTCGCCGCCGAACCCTCCCACGCCGCCCATGCCGGCGCCTATGAGAAGGCCCAGCGCGAGCGTCTGCGCCTGCTGGTCGACGAGGTGGGAGACGAGGCCTGGCTGACTGCGCTGGAGGCCCGCATGGCCCAGGCCGGCGCGCTGATGGCCGCCGCCCGGGCGCGGACCCTGCGCGCCCTGCAGGACGAGATCGACAGTCGGGGCGACCGGCCGTTTCCCCAGGCGCGCCTGAGCCTCACCGGCGACTGGGAGACCATGGCCGTCAGCGGCAGCGAATCACCCGAGATCGAGGCCCGTCTTTCGGCCGCCCTGGCCGCCGCCAGGCCTCGTGATGCGGCCGCCGGACGCTCCTTGACGGGGCCTCACAGGGGCGATCTTGCTGTCGTCCACGCCGAAAAGGACCGTCCAGCCGCCGAATGCTCCACCGGCGAGCAGAAAGCGCTGATTTTGAACTTGGTTTTGGCCCAAGCGGCGCGACTTTCGCGTGCGGAATCAGCGCCAAATCCTATATTGTTGCTCGACGAAGTCGCAGCGCATCTCGACCTGAAACGGCGGGCTGCTCTGGCCGACGAAATCACGGCGCTGGGCCTTCAAGCCTTTTTGACGGGCACCGACGAAGCGCTGTTCGACCACCTCAAGGGTCGGGCCCTGGGTGTCCGCGTGGACGCCTCCGGCCTGACGGTTCTGGACCAGTAGATGAGCGACGAAAACCAAGCGCCCGAGACCGAAGCCGTCGCCGGCGAGTACGGCGCGGACTCCATCAAGGTGCTCAAGGGCCTGGACGCGGTGCGCAAGCGCCCCGGCATGTACATCGGCGACACTGATGACGGCTCGGGCCTGCACCACATGGTCTACGAGGTGGTGGACAACGCCATCGACGAAGCCCTGGCCGGCTACGCCACGGCGGTGGAGGTGATCCTCAACGCCGACGGTTCGGCGACCATCACCGATGACGGCCGCGGCATTCCCACCGACATCCACGAGGGCGAAGGCGTCTCGGCGGCCGAGGTCATCATGACCCAGCTGCACGCCGGCGGTAAGTTCGACCAGAACAGCTACAAGGTCTCCGGCGGCCTGCACGGGGTGGGCGTGTCGGTGGTCAACGCCCTGTCCGACTGGCTGCAACTGAAGATCCACCGCAACGGCCAGGTCCACGAGATGCGGTTCGAGCGCGGCGACGCGGTCTCCTCGCTCAAGGTCACCGGCGACAGCCCGACCCGCACCGAAGGGCCCAAGGCGGGCGAGTTCCTGACCGGCACCTCGGTCACCTTCATGCCCTCGACCGAGACGTTCTCGTTCATCGAGTTCGACCGCAAGACGCTGGAGCATCGCCTGCGCGAGCTGGCCTTCCTGAACTCGGGCGTGACCATCCGCTTCAAGGATCTGCGCGAAGCCGAGCCCTTCGAGGAGATCCTTTCCTACGAGGGCGGCATCGAGGCGTTCGTGCGCCACCTCGACAAGGCCAAGAACGGCATGCTGAAGGATCCGATCGTGATCCGAGGCCGCCGCGACAAGGTCGAGCTTGATCTCGCCCTGTGGTGGAACGACAGCTACCACGAGCACATGCTGTGCTTCACCAACAACATCCCGCAGCGGGATGGGGGCACCCACCTGGCCGCGTTCCGCGCCGCCCTGACCCGGGTGATGGGCAACTACATCGAAAGCTCGGGCCTGGCGAAGCGCGAGAAGGTCAACGTCTCCGGCGAAGACGCGCGTGAAGGCTTGACCTGCGTGCTGTCGGTGAAGGTGCCGGACCCGAAGTTCAGCTCCCAGACCAAGGACAAGCTGGTCTCGTCCGAAGTGCGCCCGGCCGTCGAAGGCCTGGTTCAGGACGGCTTGGCCACCTGGTTCGAGGAGCATCCGAACGAGGCCCGCGCCATCGTCGGCAAGATCGTGGAGGCCGCCGCCGCCCGCGAAGCGGCGCGCAAGGCCCGCGAACTGACCCGCCGCAAGAGCGCGCTCGACATCACCTCCCTGCCCGGCAAGCTGGCCGACTGCTCGGAGAAGGATCCGGCCAAGTCCGAAATCTTCATCGTCGAGGGCGACAGCGCCGGCGGCTCCGCCAAGCAGGCCCGCAACCGCGAGAACCAGGCCATCCTGCCCCTGCGCGGCAAGATCCTGAATGTGGAGCGCGCCCGCTTCGACAAGATGCTGTCCTCGGACCAGATCGGCACCCTGATCACCGCCCTGGGCGCCGGCATCGGCCGCGAGGACTTCGACGCCGACAAGGTGCGCTACCACAAGATCGTGCTGATGACCGACGCCGACGTGGACGGCGCCCACATCCGCACCCTGCTGCTGACCTTCTTCTACCGGCAGATGCCGGAGCTGATCGAGCGCGGCTACATCTACATCGCCCAGCCGCCGCTCTATAAGGCGACCAAAGGCAAGTCCTCGCGCTACCTGAAGGACGACGCCGAGATGGAGTCGTTCCTCACCGACGAGGGCGTGGACGGCGCCGAGCTCGACCTGTCGTCCGGCGAACGCCTCACCGGCCGCGACCTGCTGGCCATGGTGCAGACCGCCCGCGGCGCAAAGGCCAACATCGAACGCCTCTCGGCCCGCGCTCCGGCCTTCGCCGTGGAGCAGACGGCCCTGGCCGGCCTGTTCGGCGAGAAGGCCGATGTGACCGCCGCGGCCGCGCGCCTCGACCTCTATGCCGAGGAAGGCGACGGTCCATGGAGCGGCGAGCCCGCCGCCACCGGCGGCGGCTTCACCTTCAGCCGCGTGAAGCGCGGGGTGACCGAGCGTCTGGTGATCGACGAGCTGACCCTGAACGCCGCCGACGCCCGCCGTCTGGCCGAGCGCGCCGGCGCCCTGGCCGAAACCTTCGCCAAGCCCGCCGTGTTCCGCCGCAAGGACAAGTCGACCACCGTGCGCGGTCCGCTGGACCTGGTCCAGGCGGTGATGGACGCCGGCCGCAAGGGCCTGTCGATCCAGCGCTACAAAGGCCTGGGCGAGATGAATCCCGACCAGCTGTGGGAGACCACCCTGGACGCCGAGGCCCGCACCCTGCTGCAGGTCAAGGTGACCCACGCCGACGACGCGGACGACATGTTCGCCCGTCTCATGGGCGATCTGGTCGAACCTCGGCGGGAGTTCATCCAGGACAACGCCCTGGACGCCGAGGTGGACGTCTAAGACGCGGATGGCCGGACGAAAGTCCGGCCATTTTGCTTTTCGAGCTCTAGGTGAGACGCGTCGATCCGGGCGTCGCGACGATGGTGCGGACCGAGGCCCCGTCCAGCGCCGCCTGCAGGTCGCTGGGCGGCGCCGCGTCGGTGATCAGGTCGTGCACCTCCGAGAAGTCGGCGAAGTGCATGACGCCCGCCTTTCCGAACTTGTTGCTGGTGCAAAGGATCACCACCCGCCGGGCGCGGTCGAACAGGGCGCGCTTGAAGTCCGCCTCGTCGGAGCTGAAATCCATGAAGCCGCGCCGGGCGTCCAGCGCGCCGGTGGAGACAAACATGATGTCGGGGGTGAAGCGCTGGGCATAGGCGATGGCGTCGGGGCCGAAGGTGGCGCGGTAGTCCACATCCACGCGCCCGCCGGCCAGGAACAGGCGATAGCCGTCGCGATTGAGGATTTCACCCGCCACTTCGAAACCATTGGTCACGATGGACAGGCTGCGCGGGCGGCTCAAGGCGGTCGGCTGAGTTCACGGCGAATCCCCACGAGGCGTGCGGCATTTTAGAGCGGGTCGGCGCGAAGGTCGCAAATTCGCAGGTCCACAACACACCGACTCAGCGCTGGTCACGCTACCAAAGGTGATGGTCGTGAGAGCGCAGACGGCTTGTGGCGTCAGTCCGCGGAAGGTTTCCTCGGCTCAAGGGCTGAGGAGCCCAATCTGGTGATGTGAGTCAGAACGCCCTCCATCGGAGGGCGTTTCCGTTTCCGGATTAGGCCAGGAGCGGTCTCAGGCGGCCTTGATGTTCGCGAAGGCGAAGACGGTGCTGAGCTGCGGCGTGAGTTCCGGCGCCGGCGCGGCGGCCGGACGGCGACGAGCCACGGCCTTGGCCCCCGGGAAGGGACGGCCGTTGCGCACGATGATCGCGCTCACAGTGAAGACGATGTACAGGCCGCCCAGCCACACGAGGGGGGCCAGGACGAGCATGGCCGGGTAGGCCAGGTCGAATAGCGCCTGATCGGTCGGGTTCATCGTGGTTCTTCAGCTCCGCGGGCGCTGGGCGTTTAATCCCGCGCAACCATAACTGTGACGCTTTACAGCCCGATGTAAACGCCCGATAGCGCCAAGCGATCCAACTGCGCCAACTGGTCGCATGGCTTGCGGTCTATTCGGTATTGATTCTCGCGTCACGGGTGAAATTCGTCGACGCCTCGCGGGCGACTGACCAATGTTCCGCCCCCTTTCTGATCAATGTTTAGGCAACCGGCGGTCTGCGAACGCGATTTCACGCGTCCGACCTGCGGCGTTAACCTTGTGGATACGGGTGCAGCACAGCCTCACGCGCTAGTATCGTATGAAACGATGCGCGCGGCCCTAGGGGGGGTCATGAGCGACACCGATGTCAGCCTTCGTCCGGAACGCATTCTGGACCTGTCCGAGCGCTTGAGCGCGGTCGCCGGTCAGAAGATCGGCGAGATCGCCATGATCAACCGCGAAGCGAAAATGCTGTCGATCAACGCCTTGATCGTCGCGGCGCGGGCGGGGGAGGCCGGTCGCGGCTTCGCCATCGTCGCAGACGAGTTCAAGAAGATCGCCGCCGAGATCGACAATGTCGCCCTCGCCCTGCAGAGCCAGGTCCGCGCCGACCTGGATGAGCTGACCATGGTCGGCCGCTCGATCCTCGGCCATCTGCGCGGCCAGCGTCTGGCCGACCTGGCGCTGAACGCCATCGAGATCATCGACCGCAACCTTTATGAGCGGACCTGCGACGTGCGCTGGTGGGCCACCGACAGCGCCATCACCGCCTGCGCCGCCGAGCCGACGCCCGAGGCGTCCGCCTACGCCAGCAAGCGCCTGAAGGTCATCCTCGACGCCTATACGGTCTATCTCGACCTGTGGATCTGCGACGCCCAGGGCAAGGTGATCTCCACCGGCCGTCCGGACCTCTATCCCAGCGCCGTGGGCCAGTCGGTGGCGGAGACCTCGTGGTTCCGCAACGCCATGCGCACCGCGTCGGGCGACGACTTCGCCGTCTGCGACATCGAGAAGGTCCGCGCCCTGGGCGACGCGCCCGTGGCCACCTACGCCACCGCCATCCGCAAGGACGGCGAGACCCACGGCAAGCCGATCGGCGTGCTGGGCATCCACTTCGACTGGCGCCCGCAGGCCCAGGCCGTGGTCGACGGCGTGCGCCTCACCGCCGAGGAGCGCGCCAAATCCCGGGTCATGCTGCTGGACCAGAAGGGCCGCATCCTCGCCTCTTCCGACAAGAAGGGCGTGTTGGACGAGACCTTCCGCCTGAACGTCCAGGAAGGGACCATGGGCAGCTACTCGTCCGAGGGCAAAACCATCGGCTACGCCCTGACCCCCGGCTACGAGACCTACAAGGGCCTCGGCTGGTACGGCTGCATCGTCCAGAACGAGGATGCGGTTTCGGCGGCGCCGCCGGCGTTCAGCTCGCCCGCGATCGGCGCCGCCGCCTAGCTGTCCATCCCGGCGACCACGGCCAGCACGGCCGCGCCGTAGCGGTCCAGCTTGCCCTGACCGACGCCGCCGGCCCGGCCCAAGGCCGCTGAACTGGTCGGCCGCACCCGGGCGATCTCCGCCAGGGTGGCGTCGTGGAAGATGACGTAGGGCGGCACCTTCTGGCGGTGCGCCTCGTCCCGCCGCCAGGCGCGCAGGGCCTCGAACAGCGGCATGTCGGCGGGGGCGACCACGGTCTGGCCCTCACGGCGACGGCGGTTGCGGTCGGACTTCTCGGCGGCCTCGGAGGGCTTGCGGATCGCCACCTGGCGCTCGCCCCGATAGACGGCGCGCACGCCTTCCGGATCGCCCAGGCCGATCAGCGGCCGGTTGTCGTTCGGGTCCTCGCGCAGCAGGCCCTCGAACAGCAGCTGGTCGATCAGGTCGCGCCAGCCCGGGCCCGAGAACTCAGTCCCGATGCCGAAGGTCGACAGCTTGGCCTCCGCCTCCGTCACGTCCTTGGTCTTGCCCAGCAGGTGGTCCACCAGACGCCCGCGGCCGAACCGTCCGCCCATGCGATGCACGGCGGCCAGGGCCTTCTGCGCGGCCTGGGTGGCGTCCACGGATTCCGGCGGCGACAGGCACAGGTCGCACTGGCCGCAGACCTGCACGCCTTCTTCGCCGAAATAGCGTCGGACCGAGGCGGCGCGGCAGTTCAGCCCGTCCAGCATGGCGTAAAGCTGGCGCGCCTTGCGCACCTGCACGCCCTTCACCTCGGCGTCCATCTCGCGGCTGTCGACCCGGCGCAGGGCCCAGGCCAGGTCCGAAGCGCCGTAGAGGGTGATCCCCTCCGCCGGCTGGCCGTCGCGCCCGGCGCGGCCGATTTCCTGCCAGTAGGCCTCGATGGAGGCGGGGGGATCGGCGTGGATGACGAAGCGCACGTCCGGCTTGTCGACGCCCATGCCGAAGGCGATGGTCGCCACCATCACGGCGGCGTCGGCCTCCAGGAACTCCTCCAGCCGGTCGGCGCGCACCTGCTTGTCGAGTCCGGCGTGATAGGCGAGGGCGGGCACCCCCGCATCCTGCAGGGTCTTGGCCAGGGTCTCGGTCCCGTCGCGGGAGCCGGCATAGATGACGCCCGAGCGATTGAGGCGCTCCAGCACCAGCTCCACCACGCGGTTCTTGGACCCGGGGCGCTTGCGCTCCGCCGACAAGGCGAGCTCAGGCCGGGCGAAGCTGTCTACGAACTCCTCGCAGCCCTCCAGCCGCAGCTCGGCGCGAATGTCCTCGCGGGTCCGGTTGTCGGCCGTGGCGGTCACCGCCAGGCGTGGCACGTCCGGGAACATCTCGGCCAGCCGGCCCAGCATCCGGTACTCGGGCCGGAAGTCATGGCCCCATTGGCTGACGCAGTGGGCCTCGTCGATGGCGATCAGGGCCAGGGGCGTGCGCCGCAGACGATCCAGCATCGCCCCGGCCATCAGGCCTTCGGGCGAGACATAGAGCAGGTCCAGTTCGCCCTGCTCGATCCGCCGCCAGGTCTCCGACCGTTCGTCGAGGGATATGTTTGAATCCAGCCGCGCCGCCGCAACGCCCGATTGCTGCAGCCCGGCCACCTGGTCGGTCATCAGGGCGATCAGCGGCGAGACCACGAGGCCGAGGCCCGGGCGCACGATGCTGGGGATCTGGTAGCACAGGCTCTTGCCGCCGCCGGTGGGCAGCACCGCCATGGCGCTGCGCCCTTCCAGCGCCTCGGTGATCACCTGCGCCTGCAGGCCCCGGAAATCGGCGTGGCCGAACGTCTGGCGAAGGACTTCGCGGGCCTGGTCGAGGGTGGCGGACATTGGGCCCGCTTTTGGCAGTTCGCCCGTTGAATCGCCACCCGGAAAGTCAGGCGATCAGGCCTTCCGGAGCCAGCACGGCGGCCGGCGCGGGGGCGATGCCATGCCGGTCGCCCCAGCGCAGCGGCGAGTCCGCCCGACGCTCGCGGAAGATCTTCAGCGCGAGCCGCGGACGGACCATGAACAGGCCCATCCAGACCAGCAGCACGCCCGCATAGCGGATCGAACCCCAGACCCGGCTCTTGGCCCCGGGCTCCACCGGGCGCGTGGCGAACGGGCGATATTCGGCGAAGTCGATGATGTCGGCCATGGGTCCCTCCGGCGGCATGAGAAGCAAGCTGAAGCCCAGGTGCGTCAAAATCGGTCGCATCTTTACATTAGCAATACTGCTAATTAGCGTTTTGGCTATGAACGAGGTGTTCAAGGCCCTGTCCCACCCTGCCCGCCGCCAGATGGTGGCCATGCTGCGCGAGCGGCCCATGGCCTCGGGCGAGATCGCGGCGGCTTTCGACATGGCCTGGCCGACCGTCACCACCCATCTCGCGGCCCTCAAGACCGCCGGCCTGGTGGAGACGGAGAAGCTGGGCACCTCGGTCCGCTACCGTCTGGTCATCTCCGCCGTGGAAGAGGCCATGGCCTTTCTGTTGGGCCTTGCGCGGGTGGGTGAAGACGCGCCGCAACCCGCATCGAAGGGGGTCGAGTGTTGAGCCAGCTTCCCAGAAACATCCGCTTTCTAGAGATCGCGTCCCTGGCCGGCAGCCTGCTGATGGCGAGCGCCGTGGCTCTGGTCTGGTTTTTCGGCGCTGAAGGCCCGGTCCCGATCCACTTCAATGCCCGCGGCGAGGCTGACGGGTGGGCTCCGCGCGAACAGGTGGCGTTGATCATGGCCGCGGCGGCCGCCGTGGCCGTCTTCACCTTTCTGACCCTGAGCCGGATCGCGCGCGGGCCGCGCGTCCGGAACTTCAGCCCGGCCAACTGGAGCAGCCTCGCCATGGGCTGGGTGATCGGCATCGTCTTTCCGGTTCTCGTCGTCGGCCTGATGGCGGGCGTGGCCCTGGGCTGGACCCCGACCGCCGACGACGGCATGCCGCGCGGGATCATGGCGGTGGTCAGCCTAGTTTTCGCGGTTGTGGGCGGCCTCATCGGCAAGACCAGCCCCAACCCCGTCGTGGGCGTGCGCACCTATTGGTCAAAGCGAAGCCGACTGGCCTGGGACAAGTCTAACCGCCTCGCAGGAAGGGCCTACTTCATCATCGGCCTTGTCGGTCTTGTGGCCGCCCCATTCATGCCCATGCCGGCGGGCATGCTGATCGTTGTGGCCGCCGTCCTAGTGACGTCGGCCTGGGCGATATACGAAAGCTTCCGCGTCTGGCGCACGGACCCCGACCGCCTGCCTTAAGCTTCGTTCATCTCTCATAAACCTTGTCGCGGGTTAGGTCCTTCTCGGCTAAGACGCGCCAGGCTGGGCGGCGTCTTCTAGGACGGAACGAGATATGGCGAAGCAGAACGGCTCCGAGGGCCGGCAAGGCCGGGGCTTTCTGGGCGGGCTCGTCTACTGGACGGCGGTGTTGGGCGTGTGGGCGGCGATCTTCGTCCTCGCCATGCTGGCCGTCTTCGCCCGCGACCTGCCGGACGTGTCCACGGTCCTGGACGCCAAGCGCCAGCCGTCGATCTCCTATCTCGACCGCAACGGCGCTCTGTTGGCGGTGCGCGGCAGCCAGTACGCGCCGCCCGTGGATCTCGACACCCTGCCGGAATACGTGCCCGCCGCCTTCGTGGCGGTGGAGGACCGCCGCTTCTATCTGCACCCGGGTTTCGATCCGATCGGCATCACCCGCGCCCTGATCTCCAACCTGAAGCGTGAGGGCGGCCCGCTCAGCGGCGGCTCGACCATCACCCAGCAGTTGGCCCGCAACCTGTTCCTCGACTTCCGCCAGACCCTTCGCCGCAAGGTGCAGGAGCTGATCGTCGCCGTGTGGCTGGAGTTCAAGTTCTCCAAGAAGGAGATCCTGGCGCTCTATCTCAACCGGGTGAACTTCGGCGGCGGCGCCTATGGCATCGAGGCGGCGGCCCAGCGCTACTTCAACAAGAAGGCCAGCCAGCTGACCGTGGGCGAGACCGCCCTGCTGGTCGGGCTGATGAAGAGTCCGTCGCGCTACAGCCCTGTCTACAACACCGACCGCGCCGAACGCCGCGCCACCATCGTCCTCGACCAGATGGTCCGCACCAAGGTGATCACCGCCGAGGAGCGGGACGAGGCCCTGTCCACCCCGGTGCGCGTCTCCGCCCGCCTGGCCAACCAACGCGCCCAGTACTTCACCGACTGGATCGACGATCAGGTCCGCGCCCTTGTGGGCGAGCCCACCGAGGATCTTGTGGTGGAGACCACCCTCGACCTGCCGATCCAGGCGGCGGCGGAGTCCTCCGTCCGCGCCACCGTCAAGGCGCGCGCCTCGCAGGGGGTGCAGCAGGCGGCCCTGGTCGCCCTCGACGGCGAAGGCCGCATCCGCGCCTATGTGGGCGGTGCCGACTATGCCGAGAGCGAGTTCGACCGGGCCACCAAGGCCAAGCGTCAGGCCGGCTCGGCCTTCAAGCCCTTCGTCTATCTCACCGCCATGGAGGCGGGCCGCACGCCCAACGTCATGGTCGTCGACGAGCCGGTGAAGATCGGCAACTGGGAGCCGCGCAACTACACCAACGACTTCCGCGGCCCCATGACCATCCAGCAGGCCCTGGCCCAGTCGATCAACACCGTGGCCGCGCGCCTGGCCAGCGAGGTCGGCACCGGCAACGTGGCGGCCACCGCCCGGCGCCTCGGCATCACTTCCAAGATCCAGCAGGACCCGTCCATGGCCCTCGGCGCCGTGGAGGTCAGCCCCCTGGAGATGGCCCAGGCCTACGCCCCCTTCGCCAACGGCGGCTTCTCGGCGCGGGGCTACGGCATCACCCGCATCCGCACGGCGGCCGGCAAGGTCCTGTACGACCACGACGTGGGCAAGACCGCCCGCGCCAGCGTCATCGGCTCGCCGTCCCTGCAGTACATGAACCAGATGATGCGCCAGGTGGTGTGCTGCGGCACCGGCACGGCGGCGCGCGTGGACGGCTACGACGTGGCGGGCAAGACCGGCACCACCAGCGATTATCGCGACGCTTGGTTCGTGGGCTACACGGGCGGTTTCGTCACCGCCGTCTGGGTGGGCAAGGACGACAACACCCCCATGCGTCGGGTCACCGGCGGGGGCGCTCCGGCCGAGATCTGGAAGACCTTCATGGGTTCGGCCCTGCCGCGCCTGAAGGCCCAGGCGATCCCGGGCGGCATCATCGAGCCGCCGCCGCCCGCGGCGGACGCCATCAGCGACCTGCTCGGCGGTCTCGGCCTGGGCGGCGACCAGGAGCCCGATCCCAACGCCCAGCCGCAACAGCAGCCGAACCAACAGCAGCCGCTGCCCTACTGATCGGTTTCAGTCCTGGCCCACGGCGTGCAGCTCGCCGCCGTGGCGCTTGAGCCAATCGCGATAGGGGCGGTGGTCGCCCACCAGTCCGTGGACCAGGGCCCAGAAGCGCGGTCCGTGATTGGCCTCGATCAGGTGCGCCGCCTCGTGCGCGCAGACATAGTCGGCCACCGCCGGCGGACACAGGGCCAGCCGCCAGGAGTATCGGATCGCCGCCGGATTGCGGCCATGGGCGGGCTTGCACGACCCCCAGCGCCCCTTGGCGTCCATCACGGACACCGGCGGAAGCGGTTGCCCCAGGGTCTCGCAGTGGGCGGCGGTCAGCAGGGTCAGCTGGCTCTTGGCCTCGGCCTTCAGGCGACGCAGCACCGCGCGGGTCCAGGCCTCGCCCTCGCCCGACGCGATCAGGCGCGCGGGATGCAGGGCGTTGGCGGCGGTCAGGCGCGTGCGCCCCGGCGCCCGCTCCAGCCGCACGGGATTGCCGAACACCGTCAGCATGTCGCCCGGCTGAAGGGGCTGGGCGTCCGGCACGGCGGCCATCTGCTTGGCGATCCAGTCGGCGCGGTCGCGGGCGAAGGCGGCGGCGTCCGCCAGCTTGCGTTCGCTGGGGGCCGTGGCGATCACCCGCCGGCCCGCCCGATCCAGGCGCAGGCTGACGCGCCGGGCCTTGGCGTTGACCTTCATCAGCACCGAAGCGCCGGCCACGACGATCTCGTCGCCATCCCGAAGGGCGGCGGTGCGCGGCGCGTTGATGCGGAAGAGACTCATCGTCCCTGGATTTAGGCCTTCAGGCGCGAGCCTTCAAAGTCCGGATCGCATTCGCGGATGAAATCGCGCATGCGCGGCACGATCTCCTCGCGGAAACGGCGGCCGTTGAACACGCCGTAGTGGCCGACGCCGGGCTGGATGTAGTCCAGCTTCAGCGCTTCCGGCAGGCCCGAGCACAGGTCGTGCGCCGCCTGGGTCTGGCCGATGCCGGAGATGTCGTCCAGCTCGCCCTCCACCGTCATCAGGCCGATGTCGGCGATCGCCGCCGGGTTCACCAAGCGCCCGTGATGGCGCAGCTCGCCCTTGGGCAGCAGGTAGTTCTGGAACACGATGTCGATGGTCTGGAGATAGAACTCCTCGGTCAGGTCCAGGACCGAGAGGTACTCGTCATAGAAGGCCAGGTGCTTGTCGGCGTGGTCGCCGTCGCCCTTCACCAGGTCGTCGAAGTACTGGCGGTGGGCGTCCTGGTGGCGCTCCAGGTTCATGGACATGAAGCTGGCGAGCTGCACGAAGCCCGGATAGACGCGCCGCATCGCGCCCGGATAGGGGGCGGGCACGGTGTGGATCATGTTCGACTGGAACCAGGTGAACGGCTTCTGCTCGGCCAGCTGGTTGGTCACGGTGGGCGACAGGCGCGCATCGATGGGCGAGCCCATGAAGGTCATGGTGCGGGGCCGCGACGGGTCCTTGTCCTCGGCCATCAGGGCGGCGGCGGCCAGCACCGGCGGCCCCGGCTGGCAGACGGCGACCACGTGCGGGCGGCCGCCCATCACGGTCAGCATTTGCCGCACGTGGTCGATATAGTCGTGGAAGTCGAAACGCCCCTCCAGCATCGGCACGTCGCGGGCGTTGGCCCAATCGGTGATGAACACCGCGTGGTCGGGCAGCAGGGCCTCCACCGTGCCGCGCAGCAGGGTGGCGTAGTGGCCCGACAGCGGCGCGACGATCAGCACCGCCGGGTCCAGCTGCATCTTCCCGGCCTTGCGCATGTCGGCCATGTCGCGGTCGAACTGCACCAGCTTGCACCACGGGCTCTGCCACACGGTGGTGGGGCGCACGCGGACATCCACCTCGTTCACGCGGACGCTGTCGATGTTCCAGGCCGGCTTGCCGTAGCGGCGGGTGACGTTGGCGAACAGGTCGGCGCCCGCGAACAGGCTGCGGCCCCAGCGCGAATTGGCGCTCGGATTGAGCGGCGAGCTCCAGAAGTCGCGCGCCGCCAAGGCGGCCATCCGCATGGGCTGTGAGGCGTAGTAAGCCGCCTCGTGGAGGGCGTAGAGCATCAGACCAGTCACTTCGCTATTGTGCGGCGCAGCATAACACGCTTGCGCTTAACGAAGTCCAGCCTTCTGCGTTGCGCCCCAACAGCGCAGGCGCAAGCCTATTTGATCGCCTGGTTCAGCTGCACGGCCATCTGGTCCGGCGTCATGCCATAGGCCAGGACCCGGTCGAACTGGCCCTGCGGATTCATCAGGTAGATGGCCGTGGAGTGGTCCACCAGATAGCCCTCGCCCTCGCCGTTCTTCTTGTAATAGGCGCGATACGCCTTAGCGGCGGCGGCCACCTGCTCCGGCGTTCCGGTCATGCCGATGGTTTTCACCGGCAGGTCCATGGCCTCCAGATAGTCCTTCATCTGCTGCGGGGTGTCGCGCTCGGGATCCACCGAGATGAACACCACCTGCAGCTTCTCGGTCTTGTCGCCGATCTGGCCGGCGGCGGCCTTCAGCGCTTGCAGCGTGCCGGGGCAGACGTCCGGGCAATAGGTGAAGCCGAAGAACACCGCGCTCCAGCGGCCCTTCAGCGCCGCTTCCGTCACCGGCTTGCCGTCCTGATCGGTCAGGGTGAAGGGGCCGCCGATGGCCGCCGTGCCCGTGGCGCTCACCTGGCCCGGGCCGCCTGAGCGCCCGCCCAGGGCGCCCACGCGCCAGGCTAGCAGGCCCGCGAAAATCGCCGCGGCGACGCACAGGAGAACCAGAAGGATGCGGACGCGGTTCATGAAGCAGCTCCGGCCCTTTCAAACGAGGGCTCGCCTAGAGAAGGAAAGTCGTCAATCTTGGCGCGCATGGGCCCACCCACGACAGATGACGCCATGGCGCGAGGCCTCGATAGGCCGGGCGCCGATCCCGCGCAAGCCGATCGCGGCCAGGCGCCCCGGGTCCTGCGCAACGGTCTGCGCGCCCGCACCCTGATCGCCCTGCGCTGGCTGGCGGTGGTGGGCCAGACCATCGTGCTGCTGGTGGCCGGTCTGGTTCTGGACTTCGACGTCCCCTACGCCCTGTGCTTTGCGCTCATCGCCCTGGCGGCCTGGCTGAACGTCCTGCTGATGATCGCCGCCGGCGGCCAGCGTCAGGTGCGTGACATCGAGGCGACCGCCCAGCTGGCCTTCGACATCCTGCAGATGACGGCCATGCTGTTCCTCACCGGCGGCGGGGCCAATCCCTTCGCTCTGCTGCTCGCCGCGCCCGCCACCCTGGCGGCGGCGACCCTGCCGGCGCGCCATGCTCTCAGCCTGGCGGGGCTGGCCGTGGCCATGACCATCGCCCTGGCCTTCAGCCCGTTCCCCGTCCCCTGGGGGCCGGAGATGGCGTCGCAGGAGCCGACCCGCCTGTTCATCCTGGTGGTCACCGCCGCCCGGGTGCTCGGCATCATCTTCACCGCCGGCTACGCTTGGTATGCGGCGGCTGAAAACGTCCGCATGCAACTGGCTCTCGACGTGACCCAGCGGGTGCTGGCGCGCGAGCAGCGCCTGTCGGCCCTGGGCGCCTTGGCCGCGGCCGCGGCGCATGAGCTCGGCACCCCGCTGGCCACCATCACCGTCGTCGCGCGGGAGATGGCGCGCGGGACGACTGATCCGGTGACCCGCGAGGATGCCGAACTGATGATCGCCCAGGCCCAGCGCTGCCGCGAGATCCTGCAGCGCCTGGGCGAGACCCCCGAGACCGGCGACGCGGTGCACGAGCGCATGAGCCTGCTTCAGTTCGTGCAGGAGACCATCGACCCGCACCTGTCCGTGGGCGGCGTGCGGGTGGAGGCGGTGGTCACCGGCGGCCCCGGCGCCGCCCCCGACATCTGGCGCATGCCCGAAGTGGTTCACGCCATGACCTCCATCGTCGAGAACGCCGTGGACTTCGCCAAGTCGGAGGTTCTGGTCACCGCCCGCTTCGACGAGCGCTCGGTGATGGTCGAGGTGCGCGACGACGGTCCGGGTTTCTCGCCGGAGATCCTGGCCAAGCTGGGCGAGCCCTACATCACCAGCCGCCCGGGGACCGAAGGCGGCCGCACGGGCCATGTGGGCATGGGTCTGGGCTTCTTCATCGCCAAGACTCTGCTGGAACGAACCGGCGCCGTGGTGGATTTCAGGAACGGCCGTCAGGTCGGCGCCGTCGTCGCGGCGCGCTGGCCAAGGGCGGTCGTCGAGGCGCCAAATCTCGCCGAAACCTTGCGTGGGACTTGATGCGAAACAGTTTACAACGACAAGATGCCGCATCCGAGCCGGCGCCGCGCCGGGCTGCGGGGGAGTTTTGTGAATGACCGACCTGACCAGCGCCGTTGAAGCCCTGCCGGACAAGAGCCTGCTGGTGGTTGATGACGACGCGCCGCTGCGCACCCGTCTGGGCCGGGCTCTGGAGCAGCGCGGGTTCGAGGTGGCCACCGCCGCGGGGGTTCAGGAAGCCGCCGCCGCCGTGCGGACCAAGGCTCCGGCCTTCGCCGTCCTCGACATGCGCTTGGAGGACGGCACCGGCCTTTCGGTGGTCGAGCAGATCCGCAACGCCCGCCCGGAATCGCGCATCGTCATGCTCACCGGCTATGGCAACATCGCCACCGCCGTAGCGGCGGTGAAAGCCGGGGCGGTCGACTACCTGCCCAAGCCCGCTGACGCCGACGACGTGGTCCGCGCCCTGCTGGCCCGCCCCGATGCGGCCCCGCCGCCGCCGGAAAACCCCATGAGCGCCGACCGCGTGCGGTGGGAGCATATCCAGCGGGTCTATGAGCTGTGCGGCCACAACGTGTCGGAGACGGCGCGCCGCCTGAACATGCACCGCCGCACCCTGCAGCGGATCCTGGCCAAGCGCGCCCCGCGCTAAACCCTCAGCGGTAGAGAAAGTCCGCCGGCCGACCCATGCGCACCGATGCCTGGGCGGGCGGCGCGGCGCTGATCGCGATGCGGTCCGCGATGCGGCCCAGGGTCCGTACGACCGCCGCCTCGCCCTTGCGCAGGCCGCGATTGTCCAGGCCCAGCAGCGCCTGCGTCCAGTCGGGCAGGGTGGAGACCGCCGCCCGCACCAGCATGGCCTGCATCCAGCCCAGGCCGAAGGGCGCGGCCTTGGTCCGGGCGATGATGTCCAGGAACTCCAGGACGATGGCGGAGGGCTCCAGCTTCGGCCGCATGGCCTGGAACTGCGCCTCCAGTTCGGCCTCGGAGGTCGGGGCGCCGACCGCGCCGTAAAGTCGGGCTGAGGGCGCCGCTTCCGCATAGAACTGGTCGCGCTCGTCCTGCGACAGGGGCCGCACGAAGCGGTGATAGGCCTGCATGAAGCCGTAGGACGCCGTGGCCTGCACCCAGTCCAGCAGCTCCGGATCATCGGCGCGATAGGCGGTCCCGTCGGGCGTCGTCCCGGCCACCCGCCCGTGCAGGCGGCCGACCCCGGCGATCATCGCCTCGGCCTTCGACCGCGCGCCATAGACCGTGACCATGGCGGCCAGGCCCGTGCGTTTCATGCGCGGCAGGGGATCGGTGCGGAAACTGGTGTGATCCCACACCCCCGACCGCACGCGCGGCTCGGCCAGCTCCAGCAGCACGGCGGTGATGCCGCCGATGAACAGGGAGACGGGGTTCTTGAACACCCGCCAGGACACGGAGTCCGGCGCGGCCAGGGCGGCTTCGCCCGCCGGCGTGGTGAAGTCGAACGGCGGAACGCCCTTCATCTGACGGGCCAGCAGCCGCGTGGGAAAGGCCGCTTGATGCGCCATGGTGATGTCTCCGGTCAGCGCCCCGCGCCTTTTCTGAAACTTGGCCGGGTTCCCAATGGTTGCGTCAGGGTCCCCAACGTCAGTCAAAGGCGCTTTTCATGCCGCACCAGAACACCCAATCCCCCCGCGCGACCGCCCAGAA
This sequence comes from Caulobacter segnis, assembly GCF_029543125.1. Lineage (GTDB taxonomy): Bacteria > Pseudomonadota > Alphaproteobacteria > Caulobacterales > Caulobacteraceae > Caulobacter > Caulobacter segnis_D. Next base: position 605,774 of record NZ_JARQWW010000002.1, on the reverse strand, counting down.
CGCCGCCACCGGCCAGACCCCCGGCAATGACAAGGGCGCGGAGCAGAACGCCGCCGTCAGGCACGAGCCGCGGACCTACGCCGCGCCCAATGTGGCCGACTCCACGCTCGCGGCGCCGGCGGCGGGCGAGATCGCGGACTTCATGGATGAGGACGGCGACTTCGCCGACGAGTCCGTGGCCCTGCAGCAGGGCGGCGCCCACGCCAACATCCCGGTCCGCACCGAAGCTCTGCGCGGCCAAGGCCCCAAGACCCGCGCCGCCAACCGCAAGATCGTCAAGTCCGGCTCGGCCGACTGATCGGCGAAACATCACCTAATCATCGGCGCGCGACACGGGCGGACGCGCGCCGCACGCCCTAAGCGATCCTAAGCAACAGACGAGGATCGCTCATGCGCCCAATGCTTCCCATCGCCGCCGCCGTGTTCGCCCTGGCGGCCACCTGGGCCGTCGCCGCGCCCCGGCTCGATTGCCCCACCCTGGAGGGCGCCCCGGCGCTCAAGGCCCGCGCCCCCGACTATGTCCTGTTCGGCGAGGCGCATGGGACCAAGGAGCTGCCGGCCCTGTTCGGGGATCTGGTCTGCGCCTATGCCGCTTCCGGCGCTGTCACCGTGGGGTTGGAGTTCCTGCCGGCGGAGCAGGCCGCGCTCGACGCCTATCTGGCCTCCGACGGCGGGGCGCAGGCGCGGGCCACACTGCTGGCCTCCGCGGGCTGGAGCGACAGGGGCGGTCGGGCCAGCGTCGCCATCCTTGACCTGATCGACCGCCTGCGTGAGTTCAAGGCGGCGGGGGCGGATCTGACCGTCGTCGCCTTCGACCATGCCGGCGACAACCCGGCAAGCACGTCGGACGCCCGCGAGAGCGGAATGGCCCGCCATCTGATGGCGGCCAAGGCGGCGCGTCCCGCCGCGCCGCTCCTCGCCCTCACCGGGATCGGCCATGCAGGCAAGAGCGCCTGGACCTCCTTCAATCCGCCGTTCCCGGCCATGTCGCAGCACCTGCCGGCCGACCGCACGGTGGCGACCACCTTCGTGCGCGGCGGGGGCGAGGTTTGGGCCTGCCGCTCCCCGTCACAAGGCGCGCCGCAGGAATGCCGCGTCTGGCCCTCCACCGCCCGTGAGGCGATCCCGGCGCGGGGAATCCGGCCCGACGCGTCGCGTGAAGGGTTCGATGCGGTGGTCTCGCCGGGCGCGCCCTATTCCGGCTCGCCGCCGGCCCGTGACGCCAAGTGATGAAGGCTCAGGCGTCCAGGGTCTCGGCCTGGACGCCGGCCGCGCGCAGGGCCGCCAGACGGCCGAAGGCGATGGTCAGGGCCTTGCGCCGCGCCCCGGCCAGGGGCGCCGCCACGGCCTCGCGCACCACGGCCCCGTCGAAGGCGTCGGCCACGATCAGGCCCGGCTCCTCCGGCAGGACGCCCTCGGGAAAATTCGGCGACACCGCGAAATAGAAGGCGTCGCAATAGGGGGCGTACTCCCCCCACTTGCGGTCGGTGCGGAAGTCCTCGATGCCCGACTTCACCTCGACGATGACGATCTCGCCCTTGCGGCCGAGGGCCATCAGGTCCGCCCGCCGCCCATTGGGCAACCGCACCTCGGCCAGCGGCGCATAGCCCAGCCCGATCAACAGCCGCGCCGCCCCCCGCGTCACCGACGCGGTGGTCTCCGGGCGCGAGATGATCGTGACGGCGACGTCCATGCCGCCATTTTGTTCTGGATATGTTCGAGGCGCAAGTGGCGCGGGCGTCGCATCCTCAAGCCGCAGGCTGGCGCACGATCTTCAGGCGCTTCACGTCGTAGCCCATGGCCTCAGCCCGCCCGATGAGGGCGTCGCGCTCCGCTTCGGTCAGGACCGCCTTACGCGACAGGAGCCACAGGAACTTGCCCGAGCCCTCGCCGACGATGGCCCAGCTGTAGTCCTCGGCCCGGTCGAGCACCCAGTAGTTCCCGAAGAAGAACGGGCCGAAGAAGGACACCTTCAGCTTGGCGCCGTCGGAGCCCTCGACCACCTTCGCCTTGCCCTCGCTGACGCGTTCCGCGCCGTCGGGACTGCCCTCGCGGCAGGTGTTCTTCACGCCGATCAGGCCGTCGGGGCGCTTGGAGTATTCGGCGGTCACCGCTTCGCAGCCGACCTCGAAGCTCTGGTCATAGCGGGCGATCTCGTACCAGACGCCCAGATACCGCCCCAGGGCCACGGGCTTGGCCGGTTGCGGCACGGCCTTGTTGCCGCTCGGCCCGCCGAAACAGGCGGCGGCGGTCAGGGCGAGGGCCGTGGTCACGGCCAGGGGCAGGGCGGCGCGACGCATGGGGATCAGCTCGGCGGTTGTTGGGGGAACTCGAGCCGCTCGACCGGATAGCCCAGGGCCTTCATGCGCCCGAGGGCGGCGGCGCGGGCAGGAGCGCTCATCACCGCCTGACGGGCGAGCAGCCAGATGTAGTTGCCGCCCGGGGTCGCCATCAGCGCCCAGGACTGGTCGTCGGCGCGGTCCAGAACCCAGTATTCCTGGCGATGCAGCCCGCCCAGAAAGCTCATGGAGAACTTGGCGTTGCGGCTGCCCTCAACCACCTTGCCCTTGGTGTTGAATACCTTGGCCTTGCCGCCGGCCGAGCCTCGGCGGCAGGTCTGGACGACGGTGAACGCGCCCGCGCCGGCCTGGGTGAAGACGGTGGTCGGCGCCTCGCAATCCTTCTGGCCGGCGTTGGGCAGACGCGCGATCTCGAACCACTTGCCGCTGTAGAAGCGCTCGGCCACGGGCTTGGCCGGCGGCGGGGCGGCCGCCCGGGCGGCGGAGACGAGGATCAGGCTCGCCGCGGCGGCGATGGACAACAGGCGCATCAGCGTTCCCAAGGGTTCGACCCCGGCGAACGCAAAACGCCCCGCCGGGGTTCCGGCGGGGCGTCTTATACCTTCTCCTCCCCCGTGCAACGGGGGCTCAGCTTTTCAGCCGCTCATCCCGGCGAAGGCCGGGCTCCAGATTCATCCAGAGCCTGGGCAGGACTTCACCCGGGCCCCGGCCTTGCCGGGGAGAGCGGGTTCTTTGGTTACTCCGCGGCGATGCTGACCGCGCCCACCGGGCGGTCCTTGAAGTTGATCGCCTGCAGATAGCGGATGCCATCCTCGGCGATGTCGTCGCCGACCATGCGGTCGCCCTCGGCCTTCAGTTCGTCGATGTCGACGTACATGGCGTAGAAGGCGCGGGTGCGGTCGGTGATGATGCCGGCGTTGAGCAGGGTCTTCACCAGCACCCGGAAGATGTTGGTCTGCTCCTTCATGTTCTCCCGACGCAGGTCGTCGGTCATGATCTTCCCGTACTCCTCGATCACCTTGTCCGGATCCAGGCCGAATTCGGCGTAGAGATCCATCTGCTGGTGCGGCGAGACGAGGTTGAACAGCAGGGTCTGGAAGCAGTGCGCCGCCCAGTCCTCGATGATGTTGTGCTCCTCGGGGCTCAGCTTGGGCACGGTGCGGTCGGCCCAGATCTTCCCGAACTTGTGGTGGAAGGCCTCGTCGGTCATCACCAGCTGCAGCAGCTTCTTTCCCAGCGGATCGTGGATCTGGTTGAAGAAGGTGGCGAAGGCGCCCATGGCCAGGCCCTCCACCAGCATCTGCATGCCGATGATTTTCTTATAGACCTCCGGCGCGCCGATGATCTCCACCAGCAGGGTCTTCAGCGCCGGGCCGCATTCCACCGGACGGCCCCAGCGGGCCTTGATGTACTTGGCGAAGGCGGTGACGTGGCGGGCTTCCTCGCGCGTCTGGTTGGCGGCGTACTCCTGCGCGCCCTGGTCCTTCAGCACGTGGCACAGGCTGGCCGACAGGTTCAGCGCGCCCTGCTCGCCGTGCAGGATCGACGAGAAGCTGCGCAGCACCGACTGGTTGATGAAGCGGATGCGCTGCTTGGGATCGGACAGGTGGTTCGAGACGTAATCGGTCGACAGGGCGATCACGAGTTCCTCGGGCACCAGGGCCTGGTTCTCCATGTCGAACGGCTCGTCGAAATCGATATAGGCCTTATCCAGCGGGTCCCAGAAGTGGTCGTGGGTCGCGGAGATGATCTTGTCGAACGCGGTGGAGCGGTTGTTGTACCGGTCGAGTTCGAGCATCGACTCGAAGTCGTCCGGCGCCACCGCGTCATACATGGCGTCCTTAGTGATGTTCTTGTCTGTCACGGCGCGCTCCTTTTGGCCCTAAAGGCGGGTCCGCTTGCTTGGAACCTCTGGCCATAAAACCATCGGTCCAAAAATATCGACGGTCAAATGAAAATGACGGCGGCGTCACGTTTGTAATTTGAGCGAAGGAGTCAAAAACTTGCGCATCTTTCTGCTGACGGGAGCCGGCGTGTCGGCGGAAAGCGGCCTGGGCACCTTTCGCGACAAGGGCGGGCTGTGGACCCGCTTCGACCTTAACGAGGTGGCTACGCCCCGGGGTTACGCCCGTGACCCGGCCAAGGTCCTGGCCTTTTATTCCATGCGCCGGGAGAACCACGGCGACGCTGAACCCAACGCCGCCCATTTCGCCGTCGCCCGGCTGGAGCGGGAGCTGGCCGAGCGGGGCGGCAAGCTGTTCCTGTGCACTCAGAACGTGGACGAACTGCACGAACGCGGCGGGGCGACGGCCGTCCACCACATGCACGGTCAGGTGTTCCGCAGCCGCTGCGGCCATTGCGGCGTCATCTTCGACGACCGCGCCGCCCTGACCCTGGATCGGTCATGTCCCCATTGCGGTCGGGCGGGAAAGCTGCGCCCCGACGTGGTGTGGTTCGGTGAGACACCCCTGGGCCTCGACCTGATCGACGACGAGCTGTCGGAGGCCGACCTCTTCGTGTCGCTCGGCACCTCCGGCTCGGTCTATCCGGCGGCGGGGCTGGTCTCCCGGGCTCGGGAGTGGGGCATCCGCACCTGCGAGCTCAATCTGGAGCCTTCCCAGAACGCCTTCGCCTTCGACGACCGCCGCTACGGCCCGGCGACGGAGATCGTGCCGGCCTGGGTGGATGAGGTGCTGAGGTAGCGGTGCTCTCGAGACGGCTACGAGCTCCAAAGCATGACGCGCTTTGTTGCTGCTGAATTCGTCATCGTGAGGAGGCCGAAGGCCGTCTCGAAGGACGCAAGAGGGGCCCTAACCCTCGTCCTCGATCCGATGGATGTCGCCGTCCGACAGGCCGTAGTGGTGGCCGATCTCGTGGACCAGGACGTGGCTGATAAGTTCGCCCAGCTCCAGGTCGCCCCGGTCCGCCCACTCGTCCAGGATCGGCCGGCGATAGAGGAAGATCATCGCCGCCTCGGGCGCCGGCCCCAGGAACGAGCGGCGACCGATGTCGACCCCGCGATAGAGGCCGGTCAGCTCGAACGGGTCCTGGATCTCCATCTCGTCCAGGGTCGCCTCGTCGGCGAAGTCCTCGATGCGGAACAGCACGTCGCCCGCAAGCTTGCGCACCTCCGAAGGCAGCGCCTCGAAAGCCGCCTGGGCGAGGCGGGCGAAGTCGTCGAGCCCCGGGGCTCGGGCCTTGGTCCAATCGGTCATGCTCTGCAGATAGACCCTTCTTGACCGTTCGCCAGCGGCGCGGATGCGGCTTAAGATTAATTTCCTGATTCGCCGCTCGCCCGTGGACCGCCCTTGGCTCCTCTCAGCCCGTCAGACCTGATACTCGCCGCCACGGCCGGCGCGGTGAGCTTGGCGGTGTGCGCGACGCTCTGGTCCGTAGCCCAGCGCCGCCGTCACGAGGAGCAGATGGTCGCCCTCAAGCGCCAGCTGCGCGACGCCCAGACCCTGACCTCCGCCGCCCAGGCCTCGGCCGAGGCCTTCGACAGCGCCCTGATCGCCATCGACGACGGCGAGGCCATGCTGGCCTCCGGCATCGACAGCCTGATCGCCTGCGCCGCCGTGTTCGGCATCGACCGGCCCGAAGCCCAGGCCGTGGTCAACGCCGTGATGCGGGCCGAGCCCGACCACGCCAAGCGCCTGCGCGCCCTGTTCGACCGGGGCGAGCCCTGCGCCTTCGAAGCCCGCGGCCCCAAGGGCGCCGTGTCGGTGGAAGGCCGCGCCGCCGGGGCCATCGCCTGGCTGCGCCTCACCGCCCTGGACGAGGACGAGGGCCTGCCCACCGCCGCCCGCTTCGCCGCCTTCCTCGACGCCCGGCGCGATCCCGCCTGGATCGCCGGCGGCGACGGGGCCCTCCAGTGGGCCAACGCCGCCTGGCTGCGGGCCGTGGGCGCCGCCAGCTTCGCCGACGCCGTAGCCCGCCAGCTGTCCTTCGACCGCCCCGCCGAAGCCCTGGCCAGCGAGGCGGCCAATCTGGGCAAGAAGCGCGAGGCCGTCCGCCACGTGCCGATCGAGGGCCGCCGCCGGGCCTTCAAATTCATCGCCGACCCGCTGGAAGGCGGCGGGGCCGGGGTGTGGAGCATCGACGTCAGCGAGCTGGAGGACACCCGCGAGGCGTTCCGCAAGCACGTCGAGGCCCACGACGAGACCCTGAACCACATCGGCGACGCGGTGGCGATCTTCAGCCAACAGCGCCGCCTGTCCTTCCACAACACCGCCTTCGCCGAGCTGTGGGGGCTGGAGCCGGCCTGGCTGGCCGACCGCCCGACCCACAGCGAAATCCTCGACCGCCTGCGCCAGCGCCGCCGCCTGCCGGAGACCGTGGACTACGCCAAGTGGAAGGCCAGCGAACTGGCCCACTACGAGGACATCCGCCCCCAGGCCGACGACCTGTGGACCCTGCCCGACGGCCGCACCCTGAAGGTTGTCCGCCAGCCGCACCCCCTGGGCGGGATGCTCGTGCTCTATTCAGACATCACCGGCGAGCTGCGCCTGAAGGCCCAGTACAACGCCCTGATCCAGGTGCAGCAGGCCACCCTCGACAAGCTTACCGACGCCGTTTCGGTGTTCGGCTCCGACGGCCGCCTGCGCCTGCACAACGACGCCTTCGCCCGCTTCTGGAACGTCAACGGCGCCGATCTCGAAGCGGCCGGCGATTTCGAGCGGGTGGTGGAGCTGTGCCAGCACCGCATCCACGACCTGCAGTTCTGGCGCGAGTTGAAGGGCCGCGTGGCTGATCCCGATCCGCAGGCCCGCGCCCCGATCAGCGGTGAGATCAAGGACAGCGACAGCCGCATCATCGCCTACCAGTCACGGCCCCTGCCGGACGGCGCGACCCTGATCGCCTTCTCGGACATCACCGACACCCGCCAGCTGGAGCAGGCCCTCAACGACCGCTCCATGGCCCTGGCCGAGGCCACCCGCCTGAAGCGCGACTTCGTGGGCAACGTCTCCTACGAACTGCGCACGCCGCTCACCACGATCATCGGCTATTCCGAGCTGCTGGAGCACATGGGCGAGTCCATGCCCGAGCGGGCCCGCGCCCACCTGTCCTCGGTCCGCACCGCCGCCTCGCAGCTGGCGCGCTCCATCGACGACGTGCTCGACATGGCCCAGATCGACGCCGACGAGATGGCCCTCGATGTGCAGGACATCCGCGTCTACGACCTGCTGGCCGACGCCGAGGCGCGCTGGATCGAGCGGGCCCAGGGCGGCAAGATCACCCTGGACCTGTCTTGCGATCCGGCTGTCGGCCTGATCCGCGGCGACGCCAAGCGTCTGGGCCAGGTGCTGGACCATCTGATGGAGAACGCCCTGCTGCAGACCCCGCAGGGCGGCAAGGTCACCCTGTCGGCGACCCGCGCGGTGGGCGAGATGCGCCTGCAGGTGGCGGACACCGGGCGCGGCATTCCGTTCCACGTCCAGGCCCACATCTTCGACCGTTTCGTGGACCGCGACCGCGGCGGCCCGGGCTTGGGCCTGGCCCTCGTCAAGGCGCTGGTCGAACTGCACGGCGGCTGGGTGGCGTTGGAGAGCGAGCCGGGCGCCGGCGCGGTCTTCACCTGCCATCTGCCCGAAGCCGTCCTGTCCGGCGCCGCCCAGCCGGAGCTGGCGTTCAAGAACTGACGTTGCGTGTTTCGAGACGCGCTACGCGCCCGCAGCACGACGAGGTGGGTCGCTTCTGAATTCGTCCCCGTGAGGAGGCCGAAGGCCGCCTCGAAGGATGCACAAAGCCTCAGTGCTGGCTTTCCGGCATGCTCACGACCAAGCCGTCCAGGGCGTCGGTCACCTTGATCTGGCAGGACAGGCGGCTGTTGGGCTCCACGTTCTCGGCGAAGTCGAGCATGGACTCCTCCATGGCCGAGGCCGTGCCGGTCTTGTCGCGCCATTCCTCTTTCACATAGACGTGGCAGGTGGCGCAGGCGCAGGCGCCGCCGCAGTCGGCGTCGATCCCGGGGATGTTGTTCTTCACAGCCCCTTCCATCACCGTCAGGCCGGGCTTCACGTCGACCACGTGTTCGGTCCCGTCGTGTTCGATGTAGGTGATCTTCGCCATGCGTTCCTCGATGTGGATCGGGCCAGTCTAGGCCGCGACCTCCTTCATTGAAATTGCGGTGTCGGCCAGCTTCTCCAGCGACACGGGCGTGCGCCTGGAGATCAGCATCTTGCCGGCCATGAATTCGGGCGGGGCGTTCACCGCCTCCACCGCCTGGACCAGATCGCCCTTCAGGTGGAAGACGGCGAAGCTGGCGGTGTCCGGATCGCCGCGCACCACGATGCGGTCGGCGTCGAAGGGCAAGCCGGCGATCTGCAGTTTCAGGTCGAACTGATCCGACCAGAACCACGGCACCTCCGGCGTCGGGCCGGCGCGGCCGGCGATGGCGCTGGCGGCCTGCTTGGCCTGCTCCAGGGCGTTGGGCACGCTCTCCAGGCGGAACTGGCGGCCGTAAAGCGGCAGCGGCCGATGCGCGACGTCGCCGATGGCGAAGATGTGCGGATCCGAAGTGCGGGCCTCCAGGTCCACCACCACGCCCCCGGCGCAGTCGAGGCCGCAATCCTTGGCCAGCTCGTCATTGGGATGGGCGCCCACGCCCACCAGCACCGCGTCGCAGGCCAGGGTGCGGCCGTCGGCCAGCTTCACGCCCGTGACCCTGCCGTCCTCGCCCACAAAGGCCTCGACCCCGGCGTTCAGCTCGAAGCCCACGCCGCGTTCGCCGTGATAGCGCTGGAAGAAATCGGACAGTTCGGTGCAGGCCACGCGGGCCAGCACGCGGCGCTCGCGCTCGATGACCACGGCCTCGGCGCCCAGGGCGCGGGCGGACGCCGCCGCCTCCAGCCCCACATAGCCGCCGCCGATGATGGCCAGGCGCTTGCCGGGGCCAAGGACGCGTTTCAGATGCTCCGCGTCCGCCGCCGTTCGCAGGGCCAGGACATTGGCCAGGTCCGCGCCCTCGATGGGCAGCATGCGCGCCCGGGCGCCGGTGGCCAGGATCAGGAAGTCGTAGGGAACGGCCTCGCCGCTGGCGAGGGTCACGGTCTTGGCGCCGCGGTTGATCTCGGTGACCACGCCGCCCAGGCGCAGGGCCACCTCGGCCTCCGCGTACCAGCTGTCGGGCTTCAGGGCCAAGCTGTCGGCGTCCGCCTCGCCCTTCAGCCAGGCCTTGGACAGGGGCGGGCGCTGATAGGGCAGCAGCGGCTCCTCGCCCACGAGATAGATGGGCCCGTCAAAGCCGTACTGACGCAGAAAAGCCGCCGCTGAGCCGCCGGCATGGCCGGCTCCCACGATCACGACGCGCGGTTTGCTCACTCGACGTTCCTCCCGTCGGCCAAAAATGACGGGGCCGTCACTTATTGGCAAGTGGGATCGGCGGGTGGATCAGACCACCCGCTCCACCATCATCTTCTTGATCTCTGCGATGGCCTTGGCCGGGTTCAGGCCCTTGGGGCAGACCTGGGCGCAGTTCATGATCGTGTGACAGCGATAGAGCTTGAACGGATCCTCGAGCGCGTCGAGGCGGTCGCCCGTGGACTCGTCGCGGCTGTCGATCAGCCAGCGGTAGGCGTGCAGCAGGGCGGCCGGGCCCAGGTACTTCTCGCCGTTCCACCAGTAGCTCGGGCACGAGGTCGAGCAGCAGGCGCACAGGATGCACTCGTACAGGCCGTCCAGCTTCTCGCGATCTTCCGGAGCTTGGCGCCATTCCTTTTCAGGGGTCGGCGTCTCGGTGTGCAGCCACGGTTCGATCGAGGCGTACTGCGCGTAGAACAGGGTCAGGTCGGGGATCAGGTCCTTGACCACCGGCAGGTGCGGCAGCGGGCTGATCTGGACGGCCTTGCCCGGAACCTCTTCCCAGCCGTGGGTGCAGGCCAGGGTGTTGCGCCCGCCGATGTTCATCGAGCAGGAGCCGCAGACGCCCTCGCGGCACGACCGGCGGAAGGCCAGGGTCGGGTCGACGTTGTTCTTGATGTAGAGCAGGGCGTCCAGGACCATCGGCCCGCACGCGTCCACATCGATGTCGTACGTGTCCCAGCGCGGGTTTCCGCCCAGCTCCGGGTCGTAGCGGTAGATCTTGAAGGACTTGACCTTCTTGGCTCCCGCCGGCGCAGGCCAGTGCTTGCCGGCCTGGACGCGGGAATTCTTAGGCAGCGCGAGTTCGACCATCTTCTACCTCAGTAAACCCGAGCCTTGGGCGGGATGTAGGCGATGTCCTCGGACATCGTGTAGTCGTGGACCGGGCGGTAATCGATCTTGACCTTGCCGGTCGCCTGATCGAGCCACGCCAAGGTGTGCTTCATCCACTTCTTGTCGTCGCGGTCCGGGCAGTCCTCGCGGGCGTGGGCGCCGCGGCTCTCGGTGCGGTTCAGGGCGCCGTTCACGGTGACCACGGCCTGGGCGACGAGGTTGTCGAACTCCAGGGTCTCCATCAGGTCGGTGTTCCAGACGAGACCGCGGTCGCTGACCTGGACATCGCCCTTCTTGGCGTAGACGGCCGCCAAGCGCTGCACGCCGCTCTCCAGGCTCTCGCCGGTGCGGAACACCGCGGCGTCTTCCTGCATGGCCTTTTGCATCTCCAGACGCAGGGCCGCCGTCGGGATGGAGCCCGAAGCGTTGCGGAAGGCGTCAAAGCGCGCCAGGTGGGCGGCGGTGTGCGCTTCCGTCAGCTCCGGCTGCTTGGCGCCGGGGGTCAGGATCTCGGCGCAGCGCAGGCCGGCCGCGCGGCCGAACACCACCAGGTCGATCAGCGAGTTGGAGCCCAGGCGGTTGGCGCCGTGGACGCTCACGCAGGCCGCTTCACCCACGGCCATCAGGCCGGGGATCACCTGATCCGGGTTCTTGCCGGACTTGGTGACGACTTCGCCGTGATAGTTCGTGGGGATGCCGCCCATGTTGTAGTGGACGGTCGGCAGGACCGGGATCGGCGCCTTGGTCACGTCGACGCCGGCGAAGACCTTGGCGGTCTCGGAAATGCCGGGCAGGCGTTCGGCCAGGATCTTCGGATCCAGGTGGTCCAGGTGCAGGAAGATGTGGTCCTTGTTCGGACCCACGCCGCGACCTTCGCGGATCTCGATGGTCATGGCGCGGCTGACCATGTCGCGCGGCGCAAGGTCCTTAACGGACGGGGCATAGCGCTCCATGAAGCGCTCGCCTTCGGAGTTGGTCAGGTAGCCGCCTTCGCCGCGGGCGCCTTCGGTGATCAGGCAGCCGGCGCCGTAGATGCCGGTGGGGTGGAACTGCACGAACTCCATGTCCTGCAGCGGCAGGCCGGCGCGCAGCACCATGGCGTTGCCGTCGCCGGTGCAGGTGTGGGCCGAGGTGGCCGAGAAGTAGGAGCGGCCATAGCCGCCGGTGGCCAGGATGACCATCTGCGCCTGGAAGCGGTGCAGGGTGCCGTCGTCCAGCTTCCACGCCGTCACGCCGCGGCAGACGCCGTCGTCCATGATCAGGTCGAGGGCGAAGTACTCGATGAAGAACTCGGTGTCGTGCGCCAGCGACTGCCCGTACATGGTGTGCAGCATGGCGTGGCCGGTCCGGTCCGCCGCCGCGCAGGTGCGCTGGATCGGGGCCTCGCCGTAGTTCTTGGTCATGCCGCCGAAGGCGCGCTGATAGATCTTGCCTTCCTCGGTGCGCGAGAACGGCACGCCCCAGTGCTCCAGCTCGTACACGGCGGCCGGGGCGTTGCGGGTCAGGTATTCGATGGCGTCCTGGTCGCCCAGCCAGTCCGACCCCTTCACGGTGTCGTACATGTGCCAGCGCCAGTCGTCCTGGCTCATGTTGCCGAGCGAGGCGGAGATGCCGCCCTGCGCCGCCACGGTGTGGCTGCGGGTCGGGAACACCTTGGTCACGCAGGCGGTGCGCAGGCCGGCTTGCGAGCAGCCCAGCGCGGCGCGCAGGCCGGAGCCGCCGGCCCCGACGACCACGACGTCGAACTTATGGTCGATGAACTTGTAGGCCGACATCAGATGGCTCCGGTGAGGGCGACCTTGACGATCGCGAACACACCCAGGGCGCCCGTGAGGACGCTGACGAACAGATTGAGAAGCAGCAGCGCCGACTTGGTGGCGAAGCGCTCGATGTAGTCCTCGATCACCACCTGCATGGCGTTCTTCAGGTGGATCAGGCCCACCACCAGCAGCAGGGACAGCAGGACGGCGTTCAGCGGCTGGGCGATCCAGGCCGCGGCGGCCTCGAAGTCGCTGCCCGCCAGGCGAAGGCCGGCGAACACGCCCCACAGGACCAGCGGAACCGAAGCCAGAGCCGAGACGCGCTCGACCATGAAGTGGCCGACCCCGTGCTTGGCCGAGCCCAGGCCCTGGGCGCGCGAGCGCGGGGTGCGGAAGTTGGAGGAAGACTTGCTCACGACAGGGCCCCCGTGAAGCCGGCGATCACCCAGACCACCACGGCCGCCACGACGCCGAAGGCGATGGCGATGACGCCGGTCATGTCGGCGGTCTTGGGCGTGAAGCCGTAGCCCAGGTCCCAGAAGGCCTGGCGGACGTTGTAGGCGAGGTTGAAGAACAGCATCACCGTAATGCCGAACAGGACCAGCTTGCCCAGGGGCGAGCCGACCACTTCGGTGTAGCAGGCGTAGTGATCCGGGCCCGAGGCCAGGGCGACCGCCCAGCCCGCCAGCAGGATCGCGCCCAGGTACAGCGCGAAGATGCTGCCGCGGTGCAAGATCGAGCAGGCCATGGTCACGTGCCAGCGCCACACCTGAAGGTGCGGCGACATCGGGCGCTCCGGAAGTCCCCCGTTGGGTGCGGTCATCAGACGTTCGGCCCCTGTTCGTCCTTGAATATGCTGCGCCGCTTTTAAGCCGCGATCAGGGGGTGTCAACGAAACCGCGACTGTTGAGAATCGATCTCAAACCCCTTGGCCCGCAAGCTGCGCCATCCTGCCGCAGCGCGTATCGGCGTTCTCGTAAACGAGGGGATAATTCCGCCGGGGATGAAGGTTGCGACCCCCTGAAGCACGCAGCCAGGCCTCGCTCTTGCCAGCAACCTACGCAATAAATATATAGCATATACGAAACGTATATTCAGGAGCCGCCCCATGGGCATCGTCAACATTGAGGACGAGGTTCACGAGCAACTTCGCCGGGCCAGCAAGGCGTCCTATCGGTCGATCAACGGCCAGGCGGCCTTCTGGATCAGGATCGGCATGCTGTGCGAGCTGAATCCCGGCCTCACCTTCCAGGAGCTGGTGGCGCGGGAGCTGAAGGCGGCGGGCGTCGACGCGCCTGATCTGGCGGACGCGGCCCCATGACCAAGACACCGGCCGAGGTGGAGCTGATGGCGCAGTCCGGCCGCCTGCTCGCCTCCGTTTTCGCGCACCTCGACGAACAGCCGCTCGCCGGCCTCACCACCATGCAGGTCAACGACCTGGTCGAGACCTTCATCGTCGAGGGGCTCCAGGCCCGGCCCGCCAGCAAGGGCCAGTACGACTACGGCTTCGTGCTGAACAGCTCGCGCAACGAGGTGGTCTGCCACGGGGTCCCGTCCGCGGACGAGGTTCTGCGCGACGGCGACATCGTCAATTTCGACATCACGTTGGAGAAAAATGGCTTCATCGCCGACTCCAGCAAGACCTATCTGATCGGCGACGTGGCCCCGGCCGCCCGACGGCTGGTCCGCACCACCTATGAAGCCATGTGGAAGGGCATCCGCGCCGTGCGCCCGGGCGCCAAGCTCGGCGACATCGGCCACGCCATCGAACGCCACGCCAGCAAGGCCGGCTATTCGGTGGTCCGCGACTACTGCGGGCACGGCATCGGCCGCGAAATGCACGAAGAGCCGCAGATCCTGCATTTCGGCCGCCCTGGGACCGGCCTGACCCTGCGCGAGGGCATGGTCTTCACCATCGAGCCCATGCTCAATCAGGGCCGCCGCACCGTGCGGACCGAGGATGACGGCTGGACCGTGGTCACCACCGACGGAAAGCTCTCCGCCCAGTTCGAGCATACGGTGGCGGTCACCCGCGACGGGGTCCGCGTTCTGACCCTGCGCCAGGAAGAGAAAGCGGCAGCCTAGTCCCGCGTCTTCTCCAGCCAGCCGGCCGACCGCATCTCCTGCAGGCGCGACACGGTGCGCTCGAACTCGAACGCCCCGTCGCCCTCGGGATAGAGGGTCTCCGGCTCGGCCTCGGCCAGGACGACGATCTTGGCGCCGGCCTCGTACAGGGCGTCCACCAGGGTGTTGAACCGCTTGGCCGCGTCGCGCTTCTCGGGCCGCAGCTTCGGCAGGTCTTCCAGAAACACCGTGTGGAAGCGCTCGGCCAGGGCCAGATAGTCCTGCGGCCCCAGCGGCTTGTCGCAAAGCTCGGTGAAGCTGGCCCGCAGCAGCCCGCCCGCCGCGCGGGGCAGGGCCAGCTTGCGGCCCATGACCTCCAGCGTCGCGCCGGCCTCGGCGTCGCCGTCCAGCATGTCCGCCCACAGGCCGTCGAACTCCCGGCGATGGTCCGCATTGATCGGCGCCAGCCAGATCCGCGCCGCCCGCAGACGGTCCAGTCGGAAGTCCTTCGGCCCGGCGACGGTGATCACGTCCATCCGCGCCTTCAGCATGTCGATGAAGGGGGTGAACAGCTGGCGGTTGATGCCGTTCTTGTACAGGTCGTCCGGCGGCCGGTTCGAGGTGGCGACCAGGGTCACACCATGATCGAACAGCCCCTCGAACAGCCGGCCCAGGATCATGGCGTCGGCGATGTCGGTGACCTGCAGTTCGTCGAAGCACAGCAGCCGGGCTTCGGAGGCGATTTTCTCCGCCGTCGGCGCGATGGGATCGTCGCCCTTGTGCTGGCCGAACCGCGCCTTGCGGGCGGCGGCGTCGCCCTTGCGCCAGGCGTCGATGTCGGCGTGGACCTCGGCCATGAAGGCGTGGAAGTGGATGCGCCGCTTGCGGGGCACGGGGGCGGTTTCGAAGAACAGGTCCATGATCATGGACTTGCCTCGGCCTACCGGCCCCCAGAGATAGACGCCCTTCTGGCTCTTGGGCTTGCGGCCGAAGAACTTGAAGCCGGGCTCGCCGGCGGCGTCCAGCGCCCCCTCCAGCCGGGCCAGGATCTCGATCCCGGCCGCCTGGGCCGCGTCGGCCGTGATCTGGCCCTGGGCGAGGCGGTCCTGATAAGCGGTGCGGATCGACATGGCCGTCTCGTTAGCGGCCAAGGGCTTCGCTGAAAAGCCGGAACGGCCCCCGACCCCGTCCGTTGCTCACCCGACCAGCAACAGGAGACGCCCCATGGCCGAAGACAAGACCCCCGAAACCTATGGCGAGGACGGCTCCTACGATCCCACCACGCCCCAGGCGAACCGCAGCATCCAGCAGGGCGCCGGCGTCGGCGCCAGAGACCTGCGCCTGCAGGCCGATCCCACCCGCGAGCCGGGCCTGCCCGACGACATCAAGCTGGAAGAAGAAGCGCCGAGCCTGAGCGACGCCGACCGCGACGAGGCCCAAGCCTCCGACGAACGGTCCGAAGTCGGCCGCCAACCCTAGGGCCCGGCTTCCACGGCGCCGCGCGGCCCCCTATGGTCGCCGGCGATGCCGTCGATCGAACGCACCTTGGCCGAGGAGGCCGACACCGCCCGGTTGGGCCGGACCGTGGCCCATGCCCTGCGCAAGGGCGAGGCGGTCTGCCTGTACGGCCCCCTGGGCGCCGGCAAGTCGACCCTGGCCCGGGCCCTGGTCCGCGCCTTGACCACCCCGGACGAGGACGTGCCGTCCCCGACCTTCACCCTGGTCCAGTTCTATGACGGGCCGGACTTTCCGGTGGCCCACTTCGACCTCTACCGCCTGGCCTCGCCGGACGAGGCCTACGAGATCGGGCTGGAGGAGGCGCTGGAGGACGGCGCGGCGGTGATCGAATGGCCGCAGCGGCTCGACGGGGCGCTCCCCGCCGACCGACTCGATATAGAGATCACGCCCGAAGGCGAGGGCCGCCGTGCGCGGCTGACCCGCCATGGCGCGTGGAGAGGGCGCGAGCTTGAGTTCTGATCGCAGCGCGGCCAAGGCCGCCTTCCTGGACGCCAACGGCTTCGGCGACGTCCGCCGCGAGGCCCTGAGCGGCGACGCCTCGACCCGCGCCTATGAGCGCCTGCACCGGCCGGACGGCTCGACCCTGATCTTCATGGATCAGCCGCCCAAGGCCGAGACTCCGGCCTGTCCGCCCGATGCGACGCCGGAACAGCGTATCGCCCTGGGCTTCAACGCCGCCTATCGCCTGGCCGCCGGCCGGGTGGACGCCTTCGTGGCCTGCGCCCGGCATCTGAAGTCGCTGGGCCTGTCGGCTCCCACCATCCTCGCCTTCGACGCGGCGCAGGGCCTGGCGGTGCTGGAGGATCTGGGCGACGGCCTGTTCGCCGCCGAGATCGCGGCGGGCGCCAACGAGGTTCAGCTGTACGACGCCGCCGTCGACGCCCTGCTGGTGCTGCACGCCGCCCCGACGCCGGACACCCTGGCCTATGGCGATGTGGACTGGCCGCTGCTGACCTATGACGACCTGGCTCTGAAGATGGCCCAGGACCTGCTGGTCGAATGGCTGCCGAAGCTGCGGACCGAGCTGTCCTTCGACGCCCGGGCCATCGCCGAGTGGGACGCGCTGTGGGCGCCGATCCGCCAGCGGGCCGAGGCGGGCGCCTCGGTCTTCTGCCATCGCGACTACCATGCCGAGAACCTGCTGTGGCTGCCGGCCCGCGAAGGCCCGGCCCGCGTGGGTCTCATCGACTTCCAGGACGCGGTGAAGGCCCACCCGGCCTGGGACTTCTCCATGCTGCTGCACGACGCCCGCCGCCAGGTGACGCCCGATCTGGAGGAGCGCTGCATCGCCCGCTACCTCGCCGCACGGCCGCAGATCGACGCCGCTCAGTTCCGCGCCGACTTCGCCGCCCTGGGCGCGCTCAACACCTGCCGCATCATCGGCATCTTCGCCCGCCTGGTGATCCGTGACGGCAAGCCCCGCTACGAGGCCTTCCTGCCGCGTCTGTGGGGCTATCTCGACCGCACCCTGGCCGAACCGTCCATGGGGCCGCTGAAGACGTGGCTCGACGCCAATGTCCCGCTGGAAGCGCGGCGATGAGCGGACCCAAGACCGCGATGGTGCTGGCTGCCGGCCTCGGCACCCGCATGCGGCCGCTCACCAACGACCGGCCCAAGGCTCTGGTCGAGGTCGGCGGCAAGGCCCTGATCGACCACATGCTCGATCGTCTGGTGGCCGCCGGGGTCGAGACCGCCGTGGTCAACGTCCACTATTTCGCCGACCTGATGGAGGCCCATCTGGCCAGGCGCACGGACCTGCGCATCGTCATATCGGACGAACGCCAGGAACTGCTGGAGACGGGCGGAGGCCTGAAGAAGGCCCGCGCCCTGCTCGGCGACGCCCCGGTCTTCGTGGCCAATATCGACTCCGTCTGGACGGAGGACGCCGCCGCCATCGACGCCTTGGCCGCCGCCTGGGATCCGGATCACATGGACGTCTGCCTGATGCTGACCGGCACGGGCGACGCCATCGGCTTCCACGACAGCGGCGACGTCTTCCGCGAGGCTGACGGCCGCCTGCGCTTCAAGCAGCCGGACGAGATCGCCCCCTACCTCTATGTGGGCGTCCACATCGCCAAGCCGGCGGTCGTGGCGGACGAGCCGGACGGCCCGTTCTCCCTCACCCCCCTCTGGCGGCGTCTGGCTGACAAGGGCCGCCTGCACGGCGTCGCGCCGTCCGCCCACTTCATGCATGTGGGCGATCCCGCCGCTCGGGAGGCGGCTGAGGCGCGCCTCCGGTGACGCGCATCTTCGACACCCCCGGGCCGCGCTGGTTCTCGATCCCGGCCCATCGCCCCTTCGTCGAGGACCTGGCCGCCGGCCTGCACGCCCGGCTGTCGCCCCTGGGGCCGGAAGCGCTCTCCCAGGCCGTCGTCCTCACCCCCACCCGCCGCGGGGCCCGCGCTCTGGCCGAGGCCTTCGTCTCAGTGGCCGGGGGCAAGGCCCTGCTGCTGCCGCAGATCCGCGCCCTGGGCGATCTCGATGAGGGCGAGCCGCCCTTCGAGCCGGGCGAGCTGGCCCTCGACCTGCCCCCCGCCGTCTCGTCCTGGCGTCGCCGGTTCGAGCTGGCCCGCATCGCCGCCGACCAAGCCCATCTGCTGGAGCGGGAGCTCGACGCTTCCGGCGCCCTGGAGATGGCCGACGCCCTGGCCGGCTTCCTGGACAGCGCCCAGATCGAGGAGATCGCCGGCCGGGGCCGCCTGGAGAGCCTGGTCGACGGCGACCTCGCCAAGCATTGGCAGGTCTCCGCCCGCTTCCTGACCGCCGCCCTCGACGCCTGGTCCGATCGCCTGCGGGCGCTCGACCTGATCGACGTGTCCGAACGCCGGGTCCGCTTGCTGCGCGCCCTCGGCGACTTGTGGAAGGCCCAGCCGCCCCAGGGCGTGATGATCGCCGCCGGCTCCACCGGCACGGCTCCCGCCACCGCCGACCTGCTCGGGGTGATCGCCGGCCTGCCTCAGGGCGCGGTGGTCCTGCCCGGTCTGGACGAAGGCCTGGCCGAGACGGCCTGGCTGCAGATCAATGCGGGCGAACAGCATCCTCAGGGCGCCATGAAGCGCCTGCTGGAGCGCCATCGCGTGGGCCGTGAAGCGGTCACGCCCTGGATCGTCGACGCGGACATGAAGGGCCGCTGGCGCCGCCGGCTGGTCAATGAGGCCCTGCGCCCGGCTGAGGCCACCGCCGACTGGTTGGCCCAGATCGCCCGCCTCCGCGCCGAGGCGCCGGAAGGCGTCGATCCCTTCGCCGAGGGCCTGAAGGGCCTGTCCGTGGCCGCCGCCCGCACGGAGGAGGAGGCCGCCCTGGTCTGCGCCCTGCTGCTGCGCGAGGCGCTGGAGACCCCGGGCGTGACCTGCGCCCTGGTCACCCCCGACCGTGAGCTGTCCCGGAGGGTCGGCGCGCGTCTCGCCCGCTGGGGCGTGGCGGCCGACGACTCCGCCGGCGCCGATCTGGCCGGTTATGCCGTGGCGGTGCTGGCCGACCATGTGGCCGCGCTCAGCGCCGATCCGCTCGACCCCGTCCGCCTGCTGGCGGTGGTCAAGCACCCGCTGGTCCGCCTCGGCCTGGAGGAGGTCGACCTCAACATCGCTCGCGGCCTTTTGGAGGCGCGCGGCCTGCGCGGCCCCCGTCCGCCGTCGCGGGAGCGGCTGTTCGCCAAGCTGGCCAAGCATCCCGAGGCCGCCGATCTGGCCCGCCGCCTGTTCGCCGCCCTCGACATCGCGGCTCAGCCCTTCGCCGCCGGCCCGGCCTCGCCGCCCGACGCGGCGGCGGCCCTGGCCCGGTCCATGGAGGCCCTGGCCGACGGGCCGGACGGCTATGGCGCCCTGTGGAACGGCGCGGGCGGGGAGGGCCTGGGCAGCCTGCTCGCCGCCCTGTCCGGGGAAGGCGACGGCCTGCCCGCCGCCACCGCCGCCGGCTTCCACGACCTGCTCGGCCGTCTGATCGGCGGCGAGAGCGTCCGCACCGGCGGCGCGACCCATCCGCGCCTGCGCATTCTCGGGGCCATCGAGGCCCGCCTGGTCCGGGCCGACCGCTTGATCCTGGCCGGGCTGGAGGAGGGCGTCTGGCCCAAGGCCCCGCCTACCGATCCCTTCCTGTCGCGGCCCATGCGCACGGCCCTGGGCCTGCCGCCGCCCGAACGCCGCGTCGGCCTGTCCGCCCACGACTTCGCCCAGGCGGCCAGCGCCCCGGAAGTCGTGCTAGTGCACAGTGAGCGGCGCGGCGGCGCGCCCGCCGTGGAATCCCGTTGGCTTTGGCGGCTGCGCACCCTGGCGCGGGGCGCCGGCGCGGCCTTGCCTGAACGCCATGATGTTCTGGAATGGGCGCGCGCCATCGACGCCCCCGCGACCTATGATCCGGTGAGACGCCCGGCCCCCCGGCCGCCGGTCGAGCATCGCCCGACCCAGATGCCTGTCACCCGCATCGAGGCCCTGACCCGCGATCCCTACGCCGTCTGGGCGCGGGCCATCCTGAACCTGAAGCGCCTGGACCGGCCGGACGAGCCGGTGGACGTGAGGGCGCGCGGCACCGCCATCCACCGCGCCTTCGAGCAACTGGCCCTGCGGCATCCTCATCCCGGCCCGCTGCCCGCCGATCTGGCCGACATCTTCCGTGACCTCTATCTCGACGCCCTGCGCGACGAGGGGATGCCAGACGCCGCCCTGGTGCGCGAGGCGGCTCTGGCGACCGAGGCCGCCGCCTGGGTGGCCGATCTGGAGGCCCGCCGTCGCGAACACTCGGCGCGCATCATCGTCGAGCAGTCCGGCGCCGTGACCTTCTCCAGCGCCCTGGGCGACTTCACCCTCACCGCCAAGACCGACCGCATCGAGGTCACGGCCGACGGCATGGGCCACATCCTCGACTACAAGACCGGCGCCGCGCCGACGGCCAAGATGGTCGAGGCCGGCTTCTCCCCTCAGCTCACCCTCACCGCCGCGATCCTGCTGCGCGGCGGATTCGAGGGCATCGGCAAGGTCGCACCCGGCGACCTGACCTATGTCCGCGTCACCGGCCGCAAGCCCGCGGGTCAGGAAGTGACCATCGCCGCCGCAGGGGGCGAAAGCCTCAAGGCCGCCGAACAGGCCTTCGAGGGCCTGCGCCGCCTGATCGACCGCTACGCCGATCCCGAGCAACCCTACCTGTCCCGCGTCGCCCCGCAGTTCGTGAAGGACCACGCCGGCGACTACGCCCACCTGGCCCGGGTGTTCGAATGGTCCACCGCCGGCGAGGACGGGGGCGACGAATGACGGGTTTCGATCCCCAGGCCGTCGCCGCCGATCCGGCCATCAACGCCTTCGTCACGGCCAACGCCGGTTCGGGCAAGACCAAGACCCTGATCGACCGGGTGGCGCGCCTGCTGCTGGCCGGAGCCGCGCCGGAGGCTATCCTCTGCGTGACCTTCACCAAGGCCGCCGCCGCCGAGATGCAGCGCCGCCTCTTCGAGACCCTCGGCGGCTGGTCGGTGTTGGACGACGCTCGCCTGGCCGAGGCCCTAGGCAAGCTGGAAGGCGCGGAGGCGCCGCGCGACCTGTCCAAGGCCCGCGCCCTGTTCGCCCGCGCCCTGGAGACGCCGGGCGGCCTGAAGATCCAGACCATCCACGCCTTCTGCGAAAAGCTGCTGCGCCGCTTCCCGCTGGAGGCCGGGGTCTCGCCGGGCTTCACGGTGATGGACGATGCGGCGGCCGCCGCCCTGGCCGAGGCCGCCCGCCGCCGCACGGCGCTGGAGGCGGAGAAGGGCGGCCTGCTGGGCGAGGCCTATGCCCGCTTCTCGGTGGCCCTCGATTTTCAGGCCTTCCAAAATATGTTCCGCACCTTCGAGGACCGGCGCGGGGCCATCGCCGCCTATGTGGACCGCTGCGGCGGCTTCCTGGAGACCCGGGCCGACATCTGGCGGGTCTGCACCAACAGCACCGAGGAGCGCGATCCGGAGACGATCGGCGCCGACTTCATGACCCGTCTCGACCGCGCTTTGTGGCGCGACATCGCCGAGGTGCTGGCCACGGGCGGGAAGACCGACATCAAGTGCGCCGAGCAGATGGCCGCCGTGGCCAACAATCCCGACGCCACGCTCGAAGACGCCCTCGTCCCGCTGTTCACCGAGAAGGGCGAGGGCACGCCCGCCACCTGGCCCATGAAGACCAGCGGGCTGAAGAGCCGCGAGGATCTGCGGGGACGTCTGCTCGATCAGCAGAACGCGCTCGAGGACGTCCGCGCCCTGCGCCGCGCTGCTCGGGTGGCGGCAGACACCGCCGACATCCTGCTGCTGGCCTGGACCTACACCAAGGCCTACGAGGCCGAGAAGCGGGCCCGCGGCGCCCTCGATTTCACCGACCTGATCGAGCACGTCCACCAGCTCCTCACCCGCAGGGCGGACGCGGCCTGGGTGCTGTTCAAGCTGGACGGCGGCGTCGACCACATCCTGGTGGACGAGGCCCAGGACACCGCCCCCGAACAGTGGGCCATTCTGCGCGAGCTGACGGGCGAGTTCTTCAGCGGGGCCGGCGCGCCGGGTTGGCGCACGGGGACGGACGAGCGGACCCTGTTCGTGGTGGGCGACGAGAAGCAGTCGATCTACTCGTTCCAGGGCGCTGATCCCGAACGCCTGCTGATCGAGACCCAGCGCTATATCGGCCTGATCGAGGCGGTGGGCCGCACGGCCAAGGGCGTGCCCCTCACCGTCTCCTACCGCTCCACCAAGCAGGTGCTGTCCTTCGTGGACGCCCTGTTCGAGGCGCCGGAGATGCGCGCCGGGGTGCCGCCCCCGGCCGGCGAGGATCGGGTCATCCACCGGCCCTTCCGCATCGAACACGCGGGCTGCGTCGATCTTTGGCCCCTTGAGCAGGAGATCAAGGAGGACGAGCGCGACGCCTGGGACGCGCCGTTGGACGTGGAGGGCGCCCAAAGCGCCAACCGCCGCCTGGCCCGCCGCATCGCCGCCGAAATCAAGGCCCTGCTGGCGCGAGGCGACGCGATCTTCGACAAGGAGACGCGGGAATGGCGCCCGGCCACGGCGGGCGACGTTCTGATCCTGGTCCGCCGCCGCAAGGCCCTGTTCGAGGATATCCTGCGGGAGCTGAAGCACGCCGGCCTGCCCGTGGCCGGCGCCGACCGCCTGGCTCTGTCGGCGCACATCGCCTTTGATGACCTGCTGGCCCTGGCCCGCTTCGCCCTCTATCCGCGCGACGAGCTGACCTTGGCGGCCCTGCTGAAGAGCCCGTTCTGCGGTTATTCGGACGACGACCTCTACGCCCTGGCTCACGGGCGCGGAGACACCAACCTGTGGGGCCTGGCCCGCGAGCGCGGCGACGCCGCCTCCGTCTTCCTGCGCTGGGCTCGGGGCGAGGCTGGCCGCCGGCCGTTCGAGTTCTTCTCCCGCGCCCTGAACTTCAGCGGCGAGGACGGCGTCTCCATGCGCTCGCGCATGCTGACCCGCCTGGGGGCCGAGGCCGCCGACGCCCTCGACGAATTCCTGGCCCAGGTCCTGGCCGCCGAGCAGCGCGGGGTGAACGACCTGGAGGCCCTGGTCGCCGACTTCGCCGCCCTCGACATCACGGTGAAGCGCGAGATGGAAGGCGCGCGCCAGGAAGTGCGGGTGATGACGGCCCACGGCTCCAAGGGACTGGAGGCGCCCATCGTCATCCTGCCGGAGATGGCTCTGAAGGACGCCTCGCGCGGCTCCCCCATGCTGAGCACCGCCGACGGCGGCTTCCTGTGGTGCGCTTCGTCCAGGAACGACTGCGAGGCTTCCGCCGCCGCCCGCGAGCGCCGCAAGGTCAAGGACCAGGAGGAGGGGCTACGCCTGCTCTATGTGGCCCTGACCCGCGCCCGTGACCGCCTGATCCTCTGCGGCCGCATCGACGCCCGCACCAAGCTGGAGAACGTGGCCGGCTGGTACGGCGCCGCCCAGGCCGCCTTCAGCCATCCGGATATCGCGCCGGACGTCCGCACGCTGGGCGAGGGCGATGGGAGCTTCCGCCGCTATGGCCCCGATCCCATGCGTCTGCCGCTGGCTGAAGCCGTGGCTGCAGCGCCCGTGGCCCTGCCCGCCTGGGCGCGTCAGGCGGCGACGCCCGAACGGCCGGACGTCCGCTATGCCGCCCCGTCCATGCTGGGCGAGGATGAGGCGGTGAAGGCGCCGTCGCCCCTGGCGCGCGTCGCCGGTCTCGGCCGCTACCGCCGCGGGACCATCGTTCACCGCCTGCTGCAGCTCCTGCCCGACGTGGCGCCAGCCGAGCGTCCCGCCGCCGCCCGCCGCCTCCTGAACGGCGAGCGCGACCTGACCGCGGAGCAGCGGGCCGAAATGGCCCGGGCCGCCCTGACGGTGCTGGACGACGTCCGCTTCGCCGAGGTGTTCGGTCCCGGCTCCCGCGCCGAGGTGGCCCTGGCCGGAGCCGCCAGCACCTTGCCGGGCGGCTTGGCGGTGTCCGGCCGTGTCGACCGTCTGGTGGTGCTCCCCGACCGCGTCCTGGTGGTGGACTTCAAGACCAACCGCCCCGCCCCGGAGCGGATCGAGGACGCCGAAGACGCCTATCTGGTGCAGATGGCTGTCTATACCGCCGTCCTGGCCGAGGTGTTCCCGGGCAGAACCATCGAGGGCGCGCTTGTATGGACCGATGGTCCCAAGCTGATGCCGGTTCCAGAAAAGGTGATGGCCGATGCGCTCGCCCGTCGCCTTCGCAACAGTTGATGCGGCGGAACCCCCGCCCTACATCTTTCGCTGAAAGAACGCGCGGGCGATTCCCGCCGCGATGAGGAGCTATCGCCAATGAGCACCGTCACGGTGACCGACGAATCCTTCGAAGCCGACGTGCTGAAGGCCGACAAACCCGTCCTGGTGGACTTCTGGGCCGAGTGGTGCGGTCCCTGCAAGCAGATCGCCCCGGCCCTGGAGCAGATCTCCGAGGAGCTGGCCGACGTGGTGACCGTCGCCAAGGTCAATATCGAGGACAGCCCCACGACCCCGTCGCGCTACGGCGTGCGCGGCATCCCGACCATGATGCTGTTCCGCAACGGCCAGATGGCGTCCATGAAGGTCGGCGCCATGCCCAAGCAGAAGATCCTGGAATGGCTCAACGAGGCCGGCGTCCAGCCCGCCTGAGCCAGGCTCAAGAACTGAACCAGCGGACGGCCCGTCTCCTCGCGGAGGCGGGCCGTTTCGCTTTTCCGATCAGGCCAGGCCGTCGAGGCCTTCATGCGGGGCGCTGGTCCCCAGGATGCTGACCCCATAGGTCGCCTTGCCGGCGTAGAGGTCGGCGTAGAAGTCGCGCACGGCGTCGTCATAGACGCCGACGCCGGCTTGCAGGCCCTTGTGCATCAGGAAACCGGCAGCCGCCGCCTTGGCTCCGATGTCGCCCCCGCCCAGCGCCTTGAAGTAGGCCTCCTGGGCGACGACGTAGTCGATGGCGGCGCTGACATTGACGCCCTTGGCCGCCGCCTCGCTGTTGCCGATGATGGCGGCATAGAGCTTGGTGACCGCCGCCTTGAAGTCGAGCGCGCCGTAGGCGGTGTTGAAGGCGCTGGCCCCTTCGCCTTTCACGCCCAGGTTCACCGCCATGTTGATGTAGCGGTTCTCGGCGTTCAGCAGGGCGTAGGTCGGATCGGTCAGATCAGCCGGATTGCTCGGGCTGTCCACCAGATAGGTCATGCCCGCCTGGGTCGGAATCTTGCCGGTGAAGAACTGATAGACCTGCAGGGCGACCCCGGTGGTGTCCGAGCCGAACTCGACCATCTTGTTCAGGAACTGAGACGGGGTGGCGGTCCCGGCGTTCAGCTGGGTCACCCATTTCGCCATCTCCTGCGCCTCGGCGTAGAACTCGTTCTTCACCTTCTGGCCCGTGGGCGTGGTCAGGAACTCCTCCATCGCCTTGGAGGAAGTGGCCGCGATCCCGGCCAGGGCCTTGAAGGCGTCCTGCACCTGCTGGACCGAAGGCGTCACCACCGGATTGGTCGGAGTGGTGGGCGTGCCGCCGCCCGTGATCTCGCTCAGCGGCGTGCTGGGCGGATACTTCAACAGGGCGTCCTTGAGCGTCTGAACCCCGATGTCGATCAGGCCCGGATTGGCCTCCACGGTCTTCAGCGCCGCGTCGGTCTCCGGCGTCAGCACGCCGAGGCTCTGCAGCATCGCGCGGATGTCGCTGAACTTGAAGCTGGCCTTGATCAGGCCCGCGTCCACAAGCTGGATGAGCCAGGAAAAGTCCCCGATCGTCGGTACGGTCGCCATGTGATGAAATCCCCATCTGCCTTGGCCGGACTAGGCTCCGGCCTTCCCGGGCGGGGACGTTAGGGATCGCCGTTGGGCGGCGGCATCCCCGATTCAGGGGGTGTCAGACCAGGCCGCGCCGGGCCGCCTCCAGCGCCGCCTCGGCCCGCGAGGCGATGTTCAGCTTGCGATAGACGGTCTTCACATAGCCGGCGACCGTATGCTCGCTGATGCCCAGGACCCGGGCGGCCTCGCCCACCCGCAAACCCCGGCCGAGCAGGGCCAGCACCTCGGTCTCGCGCGGTGTCAGGGGTTCCAGATCCTCGGATGAAAGGGGCGGCGCGGCGCGGAAATGCTCCAGCATCCGCCGGGCGATGGATGGCGACAGCGGCGGCTCGCCCCGCTCGATGCGCCGCAAAGCCTGGACGAAGGCGGAGGTGTCCTGGTCCTTCAGCAGATAGCCCTGAGCGCCCGCCGCGATGGCGTCGAACAGGTGCGCGTCATCGTCGAAGATGGTGGTGACGATGGGCGTGGCGGCCGGGTGCTCGCGGGTCAGCTCCCGCACCAGGTCGACCCCCGAGCCGTCCGGCAGGCCGATGTCCACCAGGGCCACGTCCGGCGTGCGCCATTGCAGGGATTCCCGCGCGCCGCGCAGGTCGTCCACGGCCACGATCTCGATGTCGAAGGCCTGGTCCAGCGCCCCGACCAGCCATTCGCGCGTGGTGGACTGGTCCTCGACCACCAGTCCCTTGAGCCGTTGCATGCTGTCTGGGTTCGGCATCCTGGCGCCCCGTCCGTCCGAAGGCGGCACTCTAGGCGCCGCCTCGCCTCCTGCTCATCCCCCGAATGGGGGAGGTCATCCGATGGTCAGGGGCAGAGACATGGCGACGCCGGCTCCACGCTCCTGGTTGGGGAAGGTCAGCTCGCCGCCCAGTTCATCGATCCGTCGGCTCATGTTGCGCAGGCCCGACCCGCCGACGCCCTCTTCCGTCCGGGCTCCCAGGCCGACGCCGTCGTCGCTGACCGTGGTGTGCAGACGGCCGTTCTCCACCTGGACCGCCACGCTGACGCGGGAGGCGCGGGCATGGCGGATGGCGTTGCTGATCATCTCCCGGTGGGCGGAGATCAGGGCGCGATAGGTGCGGTAGTCCAGCAGGGCGTCCTCGCTCTCCGTCGCGGGCGTTTCCCAATCCAGTTCCAAGCCCGCGGCCTCCAGTCGGCGGGCGGTCTCGTGGCGCAGATCGGCGACAACCTGGCTCAGCGGCAGGCCGTCGCCGGTCATGCCGCTGACGATCACGCGGATGTCGCCCAGGGCCTCACGCACCGCCTCGCGGGCGCCGGGAAGGTCCTTGGTGTGCAGCCCCGACAGCAGGCGGGCGCCCACGTCGTCGTGCAGGTCGCGCGCGATGCGGCGGCGCTCCTCGCTGACTCCGCGCTCATAGGCCTCGCGGCTGTCCTGGACGTGGCTCATCATCGCCGCCAGCTGCCGCGCCAGTTTCAGGTGCGCCCTGCCGAACAGGCCGCGTCCGCGCCACGGGTACTGCAGGACCAGGGCCGGGCTGTCGGCGGTGGCGGGCAGGGTCAGGCGCAGGCCATCCTCGCTGGCCCGGGGCGTCGCGGGACCGTTCTCCAGCGGCGTCAGGTCCAGGGGCTCGAACAGCCGGTTCAGCAGTTCGCGCCAGCGGTCCCCGCGCTCCCGGCGGCTGCCGCCGAAGGCCACCTCGATCACCGCGTTGAACAGCTCGTGATCCTCAAGCGTGCGCCGGGCCACCAGGCGTCGCCAAAGCCAGTCGCGCAGCGGCAGATAGGCGAAAGCCACCACCAGCAAAGACAGGCCCAGAGCCGGCCCCTGATCCAGCGGCAGGGTCATGACCAGCACCAGGTCCAGGATCACGAAGGCCGCCGCCGCCCCGGCGTAGAACAGGATGGCGAAGGCCCAGTCCTTGAGGTCGAACAGGCGGTAGCGGCGCAGGCCCAGGGCGACCCCGATGTGGATCAGCAGGAAGAAGCCGAACGCGTAGCCCTGCGGCATGGCCGGGGCGAAGCCCAGCACCTGCGGCGCGGCCATCATGGCCACGAACGCTCCCGCCCCGACGGCCACTGAAAGGCCCAGCCATAGCAGGGCCGCACGGGAGGTCGGGTCTTTGCGCACCGCCACCGCCTGAACGAGAATGGCGGCCAGGATCAGCCCCATCTCGGTGACGATAGGCAGGTGATAGGCGGTCGCCACGTCGGGCGTCAGGCGCAGCAGGGCCACGGCGCCCCAGGCGCCGAAGACCAGTGGCGCCGCCAGAAGCCCGACGGCCGGGACCAGCCGCTTGGGATAGCTGAGGAACACGTTGATCATCGCCACGCCGAACAGGCTGGCGCCCACATAGTTGAGCTCGCACAGCGCACGGAACAACGGCGCGGCCAGGGCCAGCTCCCGCGTGCTGTAGATCGCCGCCGCGTGGGTGAAGGTCAGCATGGCCAGGCCGGTCAGGGCGAACATCCGCGCCGCCCAGTCGCCGGGCCGCAGGGCCCACACCCAGGCGGAGATCAGCAGCCCGCCAAAGCCGACTGCGATCTGGAACCAGAAGCCGAAGGGCAGGTCGCCGATCGCGGCCGGACGGGGCGTGATCTCGACCGTTCGCTCGCCGCCGTCCGCCCCGCGCAGACCCAGGGTGACGACGTCCCGCGCCAGCAGACCGGAAAGCGCCGCCTGCCGCGCCATGAAGCGCTCGCGGGCGGCGAAGTTGTCGATGACGTCCGGCTCTTCGATCAGGTCATCGGGATGGAGCTGGAACGTGGTCGGACCGGCGCTGAGGGACAGAAGCCGTTCGCCGGCCTGAATTCCCCCGGCGGGCCGCTCGATGGCCACCGCGCCGTCCGCCGTAGCGGCCAACTCGAAGCCGAGGCGTGGTGTGGAAAGCGCCGCGGCCGTCGCCGCGATCAGGGCGGCCACCCCTAGAAGCACGGCCGCCACCAGGGTCACCACGGGCGACCTCGAACCCAGAACCCCCACGCTCCCCCCTGCGCACTTGTTCTAATCGCCGCAAGCTGACGTCACGAACGCCGGTACGGCAAGGTGTCACGGGAGTGGCTGCGACGGGGCGCCGCACCTTGGCCTTGGGTTCAGCGCGGCCAGGTCTCTTCGGAGCGGGCCAGGATTTCGCCCGCCAGATAGAGCGAGCCGCAGGCGACGATGTGCGGCGGGCCGTCCTGCATCAGGGCCTCGGCCAGGGCGGCGTCGATGTCGGGACAGGCGACGGCGCGCAGGCCCGCCGCCTTGGCGGCCAGGGCCAGGGTCACCGGATCGGCGGCTGCGTCCGCCTCGAAGCCGGTGGTGAAGACCACGGGGTTCAGGTGCGCCAGGGCGGCGAAGAAGCCCGCGGCGTCCTTGTTGGCCAACAGGCCGGCGATCACCGCCACGGGGCGGCCGTCCTTCAGCGACAGGTGGCCGAGCGCGTCGGCCAGGGCGTGGGCGGCATGCGGGTTGTGGCCGCCGTCCAGCCAGAAATCGGTTCCCGCCACCCGCGCCTTCAGGGCGAACGGGCCGGCGGTCAGGCGCTGGAACCGCGCCGGCCAGACAGCGGAGGCGGCCCCCTTGGCGATGGCCTCATCGTCGATGCGCGGATCGTCCAGGGCCAGCAGGGCCGCCACGGCCAGGCCGGCGTTGTCGATCTGGTGGGCGCCGAACAGGCTCGGCTCTGGCAGATCGAGGAGGCGATCCTCCATCTGCACCAGCAGGCGGCCGTCCGCATTCCAAGCGTCGAAGTCCCGGCCCATCAGGGTCAGGGGTGATCCAGTCCGTTCCGCCTGGGCCTCGATGACGGCCTGCGCCTCGTCCTGTTGGCGGGCGCTGACCGTCCTGGCGCCGCGCTTGATGATCCCGGCCTTCTCGCCGGCGATGGTGGCGACGTCGTTTCCGAGGAACTCGCGGTGGTCGATGTCCACAGGGGCGATGACGCTGACCGTGGGCGCCGGGATCACATTGGTGGCGTCCAGCACCCCGCCCAGGCCCACCTCCAGCAGCAGCAGGTCGGCCGGCGCTTCGGAGAAAGCGACCAGGGCCGCCGCCGTGGTGATCTCGAAGAAGGTGATCGGCTGGCCGTCATTGGCCGCCTCCACCCGGTCGAGGATTTCGGCCAGGTGATCGTCCTCGATCAGCTTTCCGGCCAGGCGGATGCGCTCGGCGAAGCGCACCAGATGGGGCGAGGTGAAGACATGGACCTTCAGGCCCGCCGCCTCGGCCATGGCCCGCATGAAGGCGACGGTCGAGCCCTTGCCGTTGGTGCC
Source organism: Caulobacter segnis (assembly GCF_029543125.1). Lineage (GTDB taxonomy): Bacteria > Pseudomonadota > Alphaproteobacteria > Caulobacterales > Caulobacteraceae > Caulobacter > Caulobacter segnis_D. Next base: position 575,466 of record NZ_JARQWW010000002.1, on the reverse strand, counting down.
GGCTACATGGATCGTCGGCGGCAGGCGGTCCTGCGGATCGCCCAGCGCGGCGCAAAGCCGCCGCATCCGGTCCAGCGACAGGTCGATCTTCTTGGGATGCAGCGCCTGCAGCCGCGCGAGGGCGGCGTCATGGGCGCGAAGGTGGTCGCTCATGGCGTAGGGGCTTAAGCCGCCTTCTTGCGCGCCCGGCCCATCATCAGGGTGCCCAGGATGGAGCCCAGCACCGCGGGCAGCTCCTTGCGGGCGGTGACGCGGTCGACCATGCCCTTCTCCACCAGGAACTCCGAACGCTGGAAGCCCGGCGGCAGGGTCTCGCGGATGGTCTGCTCGATCACCCGCTGGCCGGCGAAGCCGATCAGGGCGCCCGGCTCGGCCAGGTGGACGTCGCCCAGCATGGCGTAGGAGGCGGTGACGCCGCCCGTGGTCGGATCGGTCAGCACCACGATGTAGGGCAGGCCGGCGGTCTTCAGCTTCTGGATCGCCAGGGTCGTGCGGGCCATCTGCATCAGCGACAGGGCGCCTTCCTGCATCCGGGCGCCGCCGGCGGCGGTGTAGATCACCAGCGGGGCGTTGCGCTCCACGGCGGCTTCGGCGGCGGCGATGAAGCCTTCGCCCGCGGCCATGCCCAGCGAACCGCCCATGAAGGCGAAGTCCTGGACCAGGACCACGGTCGGCAGGCCGGTGATCTCACCGAAGCCGATGGCCATGGCGTCCTGTTCGCCGGTCTTCTTGCGGGCCTCCACGAGGCGCTGCTTGTAGGGCTTGCCGTCGGAGAACTTCAGCGGGTCCTCGGCCACCTTCGGGCTCGGCAGGATCTCGTGCTTGCCGTCGTCGAAGGTGTAGCGGAAGCGCGCCTCCGGCCCGATCCGCATGTGGCGCCCGGCCGGGGTGACCCACAGGGCCGCCTCCAGGTCGGGGCGATAGATCATCTCGCCCGTATCCGGGCATTTGACCCAAAGGTTGTCCGGGGTCTCGCGTTTGACGAAGGCCCCGCGCACGCCGGGCGCGATCTTGGCCAGCCAGCCGCCGCGCGAACGCTCGCCAGAGGCGGCCTTGGCCGCTTTTTCGGTCTTCTTGGGGTCTTGGGGGTCCGCCATAGCCATAGCCTTCACCACTCAAGCCTTGTTGGAACGTGCGAAGCGCACAGCGTTAGCAAGCTCTTCAGCTTTGGAAAGAACCGCCGAGGTCACGTTTTTGTTCGATGACAAATTGGATTCCAGTTCGTCGATGAGCGCCGAACCCACCACGGCGGCGTCGGCGACCCGCGCCACGGCCGCCGCGCGATCGGGCGTCTTGATGCCGAAACCCACCGCCACGGGCAGGCCCGAAGCCGCCCGGACCCGGGCCACAGCAGGGGCCACGGCGTCGGCGTCGGCTTCCAGAACCCCGGTCACCCCGGCGACGGAGACGTAATAGACGAAACCCGAGGTGCGCTTGACCACCACCGGCAGGCGCGCATCGTCGGTGGTCGGGGTCGCCAGTCGAATCAGCGACAGGTTCGCCGCATCCAGGGCGTCCACCAGCGGATCAGCCTCTTCCGGCGGGCAATCCACCACGATCAGGCCGTCCGCCCCGGCTTCCGCCGCGTCGCGGGCGAAGGCCTCGAAGCCGTAGTTCACCAGCGGGTTCAGATAACCCATCAGGATCACCGGCGTGTCCTCGTCGCCCTCGCGGAAGGCGCGGACGGTGGCGAGAACGCCCTTGGTGGTCATCTTGCCGGCCAGGGCGCGCTGGCTGGCGCGCTGGATGGTCGGCCCCTCGGCCATGGGGTCCGAGAAGGGGAAGCCCAGCTCGATGATGTCGGCCCCGGCGGCGGGCAGGCCGCGCATGATCTCAAGCGCGGTCGCGGCGTCGGGATCGCCGGCCATGATGTAGGCCACGAACGCGGCGCGGTCCTCGGCGGCCAGCGCGGCGAAGCGGCGGTCGATGCGGTCCTTGGTCAAATCTGGCGTCCCAGGGCGTCGGCCACGGTGAAGATGTCCTTGTCGCCGCGGCCGGACAGGCAAAGGGCGATGACGCCGTCCTTGCCCACGTCGCGCGCCACCTCGCCCAGCTTGGCCAGGGCGTGGGCGCTCTCCAGGGCGGGAATGATGCCCTCGAGCTCGGCGCACAGCTGGAAGGCCTCCAGGGCCTCCTTGTCGGTGCAGGTCAGGTATTGGGCCCGGCCCACGTCGTGCAGCCACGAATGCTCCGGCCCGATGCCCGGATAGTCCAGGCCGGCGGAGATGGAGTGGGCGTCCAGGATCTGGCCGTCGTCGTCCTGCAGCAGGTAGGTGCGGTTGCCGTGCAGCACGCCCGGGCGGCCGCCGGTCAGGGACGCGGCGTGCTTGTCGGTGTCCAGCCCGTGGCCGGACGCCTCGACGCCATAGATCCGCACGCCCTCGTCATTGAGGAACGGATGGAACATGCCGATGGCGTTGGAGCCGCCGCCCACGCAGGCGACCACGGCGTCGGGCAGGCGGCCTTCCAGCTCCAGGATCTGCTCGCGGGTCTCCGCGCCGATCACGGCCTGGAAATCGCGGACCATGGCCGGATAGGGGTGCGGGCCGGCGGCGGTGCCGATCAGGTAATAGGTGTCGGCCACGTTCGTGACCCAGTCGCGCATGGCCTCGTTCATGGCGTCCTTCAGGGTCGCCGCGCCGGAGGTCACGGGACGCACTTCGGCGCCCAGCAGGTTCATGCGGAAGACGTTGGGCTTCTGACGGGCCACGTCCGTGGCGCCCATATAGACCACGCAGGGCAGGTCGAAGCGGGCGCAGACCGTGGCCGAGGCGACCCCGTGCTGGCCGGCGCCGGTCTCGGCGATGATCCGGGTCTTGCCCATGCGGCGGGCCAGCAGGATCTGGCCCATGCAGTTGTTGATCTTGTGCGCGCCGGTGTGATTCAGCTCTTCGCGCTTGAAATAGATCTTCGCGCCGCCGAAGTGCCTGGTCAGGCGCTCGGCGAAATAGAGCGGGCTCGGGCGCCCCACATAGTGGGTCAGATAGCCCTTCAGCTCGGCCTGGAACGCCGGATCGGCCTTGGCCTCGGCATAGGCGCGGTCCAGTTCAAGGACCAGCGGCATCAGGGTTTCGGCCACATAGCGGCCGCCGAACTCGCCGAAGCGGCCGGCGGAATCCGGATAGGCCGTGTAGTCGTTGGGCGTTGCGGGCAGGCTCAATTGAGGCTCAGGCGCGGCGTACGGCGATCGAAGGGCCGTTACAGAAGACGCGTCCTTTAGTCCGGTGACGCCTCCGACGCCAGAAGAAACAGGCTGCGAGAACAGCGGTCGCCCAGCACCGGCGGGCTCAGCCGCGCCGGACGGCGTCCAGGAAGGTCCCGATCAGGGCGGGGTCCTTGAGGCCGGCGCCCCGCTCGACACCGGAGGAGACGTCCACCAAGGGGGCGTCAGAAAGCTCGATCGCCTCGCGCACGTTCCAGGGATCGAGGCCGCCCGCCAAGAACCACGGGCGGGCGAAGCGGCGGCCCTTCAACAAGGTCCAGTCGAACCGCGCGCCGGTGCCGCCAGGCAGTTCGGAATCCTTGGGCGGCTTGGCGTCGAACATCAGATGCTCGGCCACCTCCTCGAAGGCGCGGGCCGCCTCGATCTCCACCGAGGTGGAGACGGAGACCGCCTTGATGACCCCCGCGCCGGTCCGCACCGCGATGTCACGCACCCGCGCCGGGGTCTCCTTGCCGTGGACCTGGATCAGGTCGGGGCGAAGGGTCTCCATCAGGCGCTCAAGCAGGGCGTCGTCGGGGTCCACAGTCACCGCCACGACCTTCGCCTTGCCTCGCGCCGGCGTGGCCAGGCGGCCGGCGGTTTGGGGGTCGATGTCACGCGGGCTCTTGGGAAAGAACACGAAGCCGATGTGCGAGGCGCGCCCGTCGAGGGCGGCCTTAACCGCCTCGGGTGTCGACAATCCGCAGATCTTGGCCGTGGTCATGGGGCCGATGTGCGCCCTCCCCGTTTGGCGCGCAAGCCTTGACAGCGTTGTCATCAACAGTGTCGATAGCGCTCCGCTAAAAGCGAATAAGAAAGATCGGGGAGGATTTCATGGTTCAGGTCGGCGGCGCGCCCGCGAATGCGAGCGCCCAGAACGGCAGCGGCTTCCTGCTGCCTTGGGTGATCGTGCTGTTCTTCGCCTGGGGCTTCTCCACCTGCATGGTGGATCTGCTGGCTCCGGCGCTGAAGGCGGTGTTCACCCTCACCAACTTCGAGGCGGGCCTGACCCAGTTCGCCTTCTTCCTGGGCTATTTCGTCATCTCCCTGCCGGCCAGCGCCCTGTTGTCCAAGCTGGGCTATCTGCGCTCTATCGTGCTCGGCCTGCTGATCATGATGGTCGGCTGCCTGCTGTTCGCCCCCGCCGCCAACGCGGGCGTGTTCTGGGGCTTCCTGGCGGCGCTGTTCATCCTCGCCTCGGGCATCACCATCCTGCAGGTGGCGGCCAACCCGATCGTCACCATGCTGGGCAAGGCCGAGACGGCCTCCAGCCGCCTGACCTTCGCCCAGTTTCTGAACTCCTTCGGCACCTTCATCGCGCCGTTCATTGGCTCGGCCCTGATCCTCAGCCACATCGAAAAGGCGCCGGATCCCGCGACCCTGACCCAGGCCCAGCTGGAGGCCCTGCGCCACACCCAGGCCCAGGCGGTCCAGGCGCCCTACATGGTCATCGCCGCCGTTCTGGCGGTGCTGGCCCTGATCTTCTTCCTGCTTCGTAATCACGACCATGCGCCGAAGCCGGAGAAGGCGCCGAGCCTTGGCGAAATGTTCGGCCTGCTGCGCCGCAAGCGCCTGGCCTTCGCCGTGCTCTGCATCTTCCTCTACGTGGGCGCGGAGGTGTCGATCGGCACCTACATGACCACCTATCTGTCGCAGCCGAACACCCTGGCCCTGCCGCTCTCGAGCGCCGGCCACATGGTCGCCTACTACTGGGGCGGGGCCATGGTCGGCCGCCTCATCGGCGCCTGGGTCCTGGCCCGCGTCTCGCCGGGCAAGGTGCTGGCCTTCTGCGCCGTGGGCGCCTCGGTCCTGATCGCGGTTTCGGCCTTCTCCACCGGCTTCACGGCGGGCTACGCGATCATCGCCGTGGGCCTGTTCAACTCGGTGATGTTCCCGACCATCTTCGCCATCGCCCTGGCGGGCACGGGCACCAAGATGCCGGCGGCGTCCGGCCTGCTGTGCATGGCCATCGTCGGGGGCGCCCTGCTGCCGCCGGCCACCGGCTTCCTCGGCGACCATATCGGCCTGGGCCTGGCCTTCCTGCTGCCGGCCGCCTGCTACCTGGTGATCGCCCTGTTCGGCTGGACCTCGCGCAAGCCCGAGGTCGAGGTCGAGGTCGAGCCGGCGCCGGCCATCACCAACTGATCTAAAGGCGGCGGGCTCTAACGGGCCCGCCGTCCGGCCTTCGCGGCCCAGACGATGGCCGCGCTGGACAGCAAAATTCCGGTCATCAGGCAGGTGATCGCCAGGATGCCCGCCGGCGTGACCCGCACCTCCGCCCGGCCGCTGAACGGCCCGGCGCGGTATTCCGCCAGGGCGGATTGTTCGTCGCGACCTAGGCTGCGGTCGTCGGACATGGGCGCCATCCTCTACCGATAGGGCGACATGGAATAGGGGCGGTCGGCTTTGCCGGTCGCCCAGGTCTTGTTCGGCGCCGCCTGCATGACGAAGCGCAGCTCGCCGCCGGCCAGGATGTCCTCGTGGCGCAGCACCGCGCGGGTCAGCGGCTTGCCGTTCAGGCGGGCCGAGCCGACATACCTGTTGGCGTCCGCCAGCCCTTCGGTGACGATGGTGAACCGTTTGCCGTTGGGCAGGTTCAGGGTCGCCTTCTCCACGAACGGGCGGCCGATGACGTACTCGTTGGAGCCCGGCGCCACCGGATAGAAGCCCAGCCCCGTGAACACCACCCAGGCCGACATCTGGCCCAGGTCGTCATTGCCCGACAGACCGTCCGGCGTCGGCTTGTACTGGCTCTCGACGATCTGCTTCAGCCGCTCCTGGGTGCGCCAGGGCTGGCCGGCGTGGACGTACTGATAGGCCGCCTGGTGGCTGGGCTCGTTGCCGTGGATGTACTGGCCGATCAGGCCGCTGATGTCCTCGGCGTGGGAGTAGTCGAGCTTGGAGTTGTCGTAGTCGAACATGGCGTCCAGCTTGCCGACGAGCTTGGCGTCACCGCCCAGGTTGCGGATCAGGCCGGCGGTGTCGTGCGGCACGTACCAGCTGTACTGCCAGGCGTTCCCCTCGGTGTAGTCAGAGCCGTAGTTGATCGCCGTGGGATCGAAGGGCTCGCGGAAGGTCCCGTCGCTGTTGCGGGCGCGGACGAAGCCGGTCTTGGCGTCGAAGACGTTGCGCCAGTAGGCGGCGCGCTTATCGAACTTGGCGGCGGTCTCGGTGTCGCCCAGGTCGCGGGCCATGCGGGCGATGGTCCAGTCGTCGAAGGCGTACTCGACGGTCTTGGACGCCCCCTCGGGGGACTTGTCGATCGGCACGTAGCCGCGCGCCATGTACTCGTCCAGGCCGCCATAGGGGCCGTATTCCGCGCTGGCGACCATGGCCTCCAGCGCCGCCTTGCCGTCGAAGCCGCGAATACCCTTCATCCAGGCGTCGGCGATCACCGGCACGGCGTGATAGCCGATCATGGTCCAGGTCTCTTGGCCGTGGAACGACCACACCGGCAGGATGCCGAACGGGCTGACCTTCTGCGCCGCCAGCAGGGAATTGACGAAGTCGGCGTTGCGCTCGGCCGGCTGGATCAGGGTCAGCAGCGGATGTTCGGCCCGATAGGTGTCCCACAGCGAAAAGGTCGAGTGGTTGCGGAAGCCCTTGGCCGTATGGACGGCGTTGTCCGGCCCGCGATAGCGGCCGTCCACGTCCATGAACAGGGTGGGGCCCATCAGCGTGTGGTACAGCGCCGAATAGAGCGACGCCTTGGTCTGGGCCGGGGCGTCCATCTCAACCGCCGACAGGGCCTGGTTCCATTGGGCGCGGGCCGCGGCCTTCACCCCGTCGAAGTTCCAGTCGGCGACCTCGGTGTCCAGGTTCAGAAGCGCGTTGTCCTCGCTGACGCCGCTGATCGACACCTTGACCAGCACCTCATCGCCGGCCGCCAGCTCGCCGAAGTCCAGCGATCCGACCATGGCGCGGCCCTCGCGCTGATCAGGATCCGGCTTGCCGTGGGCGGGCTGCTTGAAGCCGTTATAGGGGATGTTCTGCTCGCGGTTCAGGAAGCTGTGACCCTTCACCGGCCGCGAGAACCGCATGGCGAAATAGAGCTGCCGCGCCGGGGCCCAGCCGCGGGTCTGGCGCATGCCGGTGACCGCCCCGTCGGGCCGCAGCCGCAGGCGCGACCACAGCACCTTGCCGTCATAGTCGTAGATGGCGTGGCGCAGATCGACGACCACATGGGCCGGGCCCGCCTTGGCGAAGCGGTAGCGATGCAGGCCCACCCGCTCGGTGGCGGTCAGCTCGGCCTTCACCCCGTTGTCGATCAGATCGACCGCGTAGTAGCCCGGCGACGCCGCCTCGGTCTTCTTGTCGATGCGCGAGCGATAGCCGACGCCGGCCTCGCCCGGATCGAGCCTGGCCTCGCCGCTCATGGCGGTGACCAGGATGTCGCCCAGGTCCGAGTGGCCGGAGCCCGAGAAGTGGGTGTGGGAGAAGCCCAGCACCGTCTGGTCGCCGTGCTGATAACCGGCGGCCCAGGGATAGCTGTCCTTGCCGAAGTGGGCGGTCTTGGTGTCGGGGCTCAACTGCACCATGCCGAAGGGCACGGTGGCGCCAGGGAAGGTGTGGCCGTATCCGCCCGTGCCGATGAACGGGTCCACGAAGGATGCGGGATCCTTGGCCTGGGCGACGGCCTGACCGGCGGCCAATACAAGCGCCAAGGCCGCGCAGAACCCGGTCACCAACCCGCCAGCCTTCATCACGCAACCCCTCATCACGCCAGATTTTCGGCCCGCACCTTAGCCGAGACGCGGCCTTGCGAAAGCGGGGTTTGGCGGTTTGGCGCCCAGCGGCGCGGCCGCTCAAGCTTGGAACGGCCTCGCGGTCCCCAGGGTTGATTGCCCCGAAGATGGGAGAGAGGCCCATGCGCGAGATCATGATCGGGGCGGTGGCCGCCCTGCTCCTCACCGGCGGCGTCAGCCGCGCGGACGAGAAGAAACCCGGCATCGTCCAGAACCTCGCCGGCACGGTGGGCAGCGTGGCCGGCAGCACCGCGGGCGCGGCGGCGGGCCCCGTGGCCGGCGCCGCCGGCGGCATCGTCGGCGGTTATATCGGCAAGGGCGCGGGCGGCCTGGTCAGCAAGGTCTTCGGCGGCGGCAAGAAGGACAAGAAGAAGGACGACGCGCCGGCCCTGACCGTGGCGGCCACTGACGCCGCGACGCCCGCGGCCGCTCATGTGCCGGAACCGAAGGTCCTCGACCTTCCGGCGGCGAGCCCTGCCGCGCCGCCGGTCCTGGCCTTGCCGGACGCGCCGAAGGGTTAGGGGCGCTTCTTCAGCTCGTCCCGGATCTCGGCCAGCAGGGCCTCGGTGGGGGTCGGCGCGGCGGGAGCGGCCTCTGCCTCCTCGGCATGCTGGCGGCGCAGGGTGTTGACGATCTTCACCAGTACGAACACGGCCATGGCCACGATCAGGAACTGGATGATGGTGTTGATGAAGGCGCCGTACTGGATGGCGACCTTCTCGATCTCCTCGGTGGCCGGGTTCTCGGAGCGTAGCACCCATTCCAGCTTCGAGAAGTCGAGGCCGCCGGTGGCCAGGCCGATGGGCGGCATCACCACCTGGTCGACAAGGCTTTTCACGATGCTGTTGAAGGCCGCGCCGATGATCACGCCGACGGCGAGGTCGATGACGTTGCCTCGCGCGATGAACTCGCGAAATTCCTTGATGATGCTCACTTGGCGGCTCCTGAAACTTGCCCGACCTCTATAGGCTGGCCGGGTTCGGATGGGCGGGTCAAGTTTGGCTGAACCAGTCGAGGGTGAGATCGTTCCGTCTGGAGCGTAGCTGTTCGTGGGGGAGTTTTCGTATGTTTGACGCGCCGCCGGCCGTGGATGCCGTCGTGGTCACCGCGCCGCGTCTTCCCGATGCCCCCGCCGCCGCCGTCTTCTCCTCCGTTCAGGTCGATCCTCGGCTGCTGGACGCCCGTCCGCGGGTGGACGAGGCGTTGAAGAGCGCGCCCGGCGCCTCGCTCTTTCGCCGGCAGGGTTCGGCCATCGCCAATCCCACCACCCAGGGCCTGTCCCTGCGCTCCATCGCCCCCTCCGGCGCCGGCCGCGCCTTGGTGACCCTGGACGGCGCGCCGCTCAACGATCCGTTCGGCGGCTGGGTGATCTGGAGCCAGGTCCAACCCTCGACGCTCGGCGCGGCGCAGATCGTGCGCGGGGCGGGGGCTGGTCCATACGGCGCCGGCGCCCTGACCGGCGTGGTGCGCCTGCAGACCGCCGACGGCGTGGCGGACGATGTCCAACTCGAACTGTCCGGCGGCGAACAGGGCTATGGCCGCGCCGCCGTCCTGGCGCGCGGGGCGGACCGGCGTCTGCTGGTCTCCGGCGCCTATGAGCGGTTCGACGGCCAGACGCCGGTGCGCGGACCGCGACGCGGCGCGGCGGATGTTCCCATCGACCTAGAGAGCACCGGCCTTTCCGCCGCTTTCGGCGACCGGATCGGCGAGGTCGAACTGGGCGTCCGCGCCGCCGGCTGGCGAGAGAAGCGGGGCGCGGGCCTGCGCGGCGCCGACAGCGTCGCTTCGGGCAAGAGCTTGGCCGCCACGGCGGCGCGCCAGGCCAAGGACGGCCGTCCCGGCTGGCGGCTGCAGGCTTGGGCGGTGGAGAGTGATCTGCGCAACGGTTCGGCAGCGACCGCGGCGGATCGCAGCTCGACCACCGCCGCCAACGATCAATACGCCACCCCTGCGGAAGGTTACGGCCTCAACGCCGCCCTGCGCGGGTCTTGGTGGGAGATCGGCGTGGACGGTCGGCTGTTCGAGGGCGAGAGCCGCGAGCGTTTCCGCAACATGGGCGGCGTCTTCACCCGCACCCGCGTGGCGGGCGGACAGGCCTCCGTGGCTGGCGTCTACGGCGAGGCGTGGCGCGAGAGCGGCCCGCTGCTGCTGACGGCCGGCGTGCGCCTGGACCGCTGGTCCTCCAGCGACGCCAAGCGTCAGGAGCGGGACATCCAGACGGGCGCCGTGACCCTGGACGAGCGACCCGCCGACCGCGACGGAACCACCCCCACGGCCCGCGCGGGCCTGCGCTATGCGGTGAACGACGGGCTGCACCTGCGCGCGGCCGCCTATTCCGGCTTCCGACCAGCCACTCTCAACGAACTGCATCGCCCGTTCCGGGTTGGCAACGATATCACCGAGGCCAATGCCGGGCTGGAGCCCGAGCGTCTGTTCGGCGCAGAGCTGGGCGTCGGCGGAGAGTTTTCAGGCCTGACCTGGTCGCTGACCGCCTTCGCCACCCGGCTGGAGGACGCCATCGCCAACGTCACCATCGGCGCGGGGCCCGGAACCTTCCCCGTGGCGGGCTTCGTCCCGGCGGGCGGCGTGCTGCGCCAACGCCAGAACGTCGGCCGGATCGAGGCGCTTGGGCTGGAGATCGAGGCGTCGAAGGACTTCGGCGAGGCTGTCAGCCTGCGCGCCGCCCTCTCCGGCACGGACGCGGAAGTGGACGGCGCCTCCGCCGCCCCTCAACTGACCGGCAAGCGGCCCGCCCAGGCGCCGCGCTGGACGGCGACGGCGGGCGCGGAGTGGCGGATGAACGCCGTCCTGACCGCCTCGGCTGATCTTCGCTACGAAAGCGCGCGGTGGGAGGACGACCTCAACACCCGCCGCCTGGGCTCGGCCCTGACCACGGACGTGCGGCTGGATGCGGATCTGGGGCGTCACGCCCGCCTGTTCGTGGCCGCCGACAACCTGCTCGACGCCAGGATCGAAACGGTGGAGAGCGCCGATGGTCTGGAAAGCTTCGCGCCCGGCCGTCTGGTGCGGGCGGGGATCGTTCTTCGCCGCTAGGCGGCGGAAGGCCTATTCGTCGCCGTCGGCGTTCAGGCGGGCGCGCAGCTCCTTGCCGCTCTTGAAGAACGGCACATGCTTGGCGCGGACCTCGACGGTCTCGCCCGTGCGCGGATTGCGGCCCGAACGGGCGGGGCGCGAACGGACCGAGAAGGCGCCGAAGCCGCGCAATTCCACCCGGCCGCCCTTTTCCAGGGCGGCGATCATCTGATCGAGGATCACGCCGACGACGCGCTCGATGTCCTTCTGGGTCAGGTGCGGGTTTTCGCCGGCCAGTTTGGCGATCAGCTCCGACTTGATCATCTCGTCCCCCGACAGGCTAAGCGAAACACAAAAACGCGCTGGTCGGCCCGCGGGCCTGACCTTTGCCCAAGGCGGCGTGAGTCTTCAAGTGCTTGCGCGCCAAAGGTTTAGGGTCTCGAGGGTGATCAAAAAGAAAACGGCGGCCCGGGAGACCCGGACCGCCGCAATCTTCAGCAGACCTGAAGGACGATTAGTCCTTGCCGGCCTTGTCGCGCAGAGCCGCGCCGAGGATGTCGCCCAGCGAGGCGCCCGAGTCCGAAGACCCGAACTGCTCGATGGCTTCCTTCTCGTCGGCCAGTTCCAGCGACTTGATCGACAGCGACACGCGGCGAGCGGCCTTGTCGATGTTGGTCACTTGAGCGTCGATGCGGTCGCCGACGGCGAAACGCTCCGGACGCTGCTCCTGACGGTCGCGCGACAGGTCCGACTTGCGGATGAAGGCGCTCATCGGCGCATCGTCTTCGCCGAAGCGGACTTCGATGCCGCCCGAGGTGACTTCCGTCACGACCACGGTGACCGTCTGGCCCTTGCGGTAGGTGTCGCCGGTCATCGGATCGCCGCCGAGCTGCTTGATGCCCAGGCTGATGCGTTCCTTCTCGACGTCCACGTCCAAGACGCGGGCCTTGACCACGTCGCCCTTCTTGTAGCGGGCCATGGCTTCTTCACCCGGCACGGTCCAGTCGATGTCCGACAGGTGCACCATGCCGTCGATGTCGTTGTCCAGGCCGATGAACAGGCCGAATTCGGTGGCGTTCTTGACTTCGCCTTCCACGGTCGAACCGACCGGGTGAGCTTCCAGGAACGCATCCCACGGGTTGGCTTGAGCCTGCTTCAGGCCCAGCGACACGCGGCGCTTCGACGGATCGACGTCCAGGACGACCACATCCACTTCTTGCGAGGTGGAGACGATCTTGCCCGGGTGGACGTTCTTCTTGGTCCAGGACATTTCCGAGACGTGCACCAGGCCTTCAACGCCGGCTTCCAGCTCCACGAAGGCGCCGTAGTCGGTGATGTTGGTGATGCGGCCCGTGAACTTGGCGCCGACCGGGTACTTGGCTTCAACGCCATCCCACGGATCCGACTGCAGCTGCTTCATGCCGAGGCTGATGCGCTGGGTGTCCGGGTTGATCTTCACGATCTGGACCTTCACGGTGTCGCCGACCGCGAGCACTTGGCTCGGGTGCGAGACGCGCTTCCAGCTCATGTCGGTGACGTGCAGCAGGCCGTCGATGCCGCCCAGGTCGACGAACGCACCGTAGTCGGTGATGTTCTTGACCACGCCTTCGCGGATTTCACCCTCTTGCAGCTGCGACACCAGTTCGGTGCGCTGCTCGGCGCGGGCTTCTTCCAGGATGGCGCGACGCGACACGACGATGTTGCCGCGCGGACGGTCCATCTTGAGGATGGCGAACGGTTGTTCCTTGCCCATCAGCGGGCCGACGTCGCGGACCGGACGGATGTCGACTTGCGAGCCCGGCAGGAAGGCCGAAGCGCCGCCCAGGTCGACGGTGAAGCCGCCCTTCACGCGGCCCACGATGGCGCCCATGACCGGTTCGTTCTTGGCGTAGACGCCTTCCAGACGGGTCCAGGCTTCCTCGCGGCGGGCCTTGTCGCGGCTGATGACCGCTTCGCCCATGGCGTTTTCGAGGCGCTCGAGGAACACTTCAACGGTGTCGCCGACCTTCACGGTCGCCTTGCCGTTCTCGTCGAGGCCGAATTCCTTCAGCTGAACGCGGCCTTCGGTCTTCAGACCGACGTCGACGATCGCGAAATCCTTCTCGATGCCCACGATCTTGCCGTGAACGACGCTGCCTTCCATGAAGTCGCGGCCGCCCATGGCGTTGTCGAGAAGCGCGGCGAAGTCGTCGCGGCTCGGGTTCATGCTCATATCGTCAGCCATGCTGATCTTGGTCTCTTAGGGTTGGGGGACGACCGAAAACGGGTGCGAACACCGGCGGTTCTCGGGAATCCGGGTGAATTGTAGAGAAGAGTGATGTCCCGCGGCGGTCGAGGTTCAGCGCGTTGGATTTGGCCTTGCCCGGCTAGATGCCGGCCTTGGCGCGCGCCGCCTCGACGATACGGCGGGCCGCATCGATGGCCGCGTCTATAGTCTTTTCGGACGTATCCAGCAAGACCGCGTCCTCGGCCTTGGCCAGGGGGGCGCTGTGGCGGCCGCTGTCCCGTTCATCCCGCTTGCGGATGTCGGCGAGAATTTCTTCGTAGGTCACGGCCTCGCCCTGGCCGTTCAACTGGCGCCAGCGCCGTTCGGCGCGCACTTCCGGCGCGGCGGTCACGAACAGCTTGGCCTGGGCGTGGGGCGTGATCACCGTGCCGATGTCCCGGCCGTCCAGCACCGCGCCGGGCTCGTGGGCGGCGAAGCTCTTCTGCAGATCGAGAAGCGCCGCGCGGACGCCGGCGTGAACCGCCACGCGGCTGGCCGCTTCGCCCGCCGCGCGGGTTCGGACCTCGGGGCGCTCCAGCGCCGACAGCTCCAACCCGCGGGCGCAGGCCTCGGCCGCCGCCCCGTCGTCCAGATCCTGGTGGTCGGCCAGCAGGCGCACCCCGACCGCCCGGTACAGCAGGCCGGTGTCCAGGAAGGGAAAGCCGAAATCCTTGGCCAGGACATTGGCGATGGTGCCCTTGCCCGAGGCGGCGGGTCCGTCGACGGCGATGATGAAGCCCATGGCCTCAGGCCTCCGAAATGTCCGCGCCCAGGCCGCGCATCAGGTCGGCGAAGCCGGGGAACGAGGTGGCGATCATGCCGGGCTCGTCCACGGCGACGCCCGACCGGGCGGCCAGGCCCAGCACCAGATGGCTCATGGCGATGCGGTGGTCGCCGTGGGTGACGACCGTCCCGCCGCCGCGCGGGGCCTGGCCGGTCCCGGTGACGATCATGCCTTCCGGCTCTTCCTCGACCTGCACGCCGCAGGCCTTCAGCCCGTTGGCGGTCAGGGCGATGCGGTCGCTTTCCTTCACGCGCATCTCGCCGATGCCGCGCATGATGGTGGGGCCTTCGGCGAAGGCGGCGGCCACGGCCAGGATCGGATACTCGTCGATCATCGACGGCGCCCGCTCCGGCGGCACCACCACGCCCTTCAGCTTCGAGTGGCGGGCGGTCAGGTCGCCGACCTCTTCGCCGCCGGCGGTGCGGCGGTTGTCGATCACCAGGTCCGCGCCCATCTCGATCAGGGTGTCGAACACGCCCGCGCGCAGGGTGTTGAGCATGACGCCCTCCACCGTCACCGACGAACCGGGGGTGATCAGGGCCGCCACGATGGGGAAGGCGGCCGAGGACGGATCGCCCGGCACGTCCACATGGGTCCCGGTCAGTTTCTGGCCGGCGGGCAGGCGGATATGACGCTCGCCGTTCTTGTCCTCGACCTCCACCGTCGCTCCGAAGGCGCGCAGCATGCGCTCGGTGTGGTCGCGCGTGGCTTCCGGCTCGATGACCTCGACATCGCCCTCGGCGTTCAGGCCGGCCAGCAGCACGGCCGACTTCACCTGGGCCGAGGCCATGGGCAGGCGGTAGGAGATGGCCTTCAGCGCCCCGCCGCGCAGGGTCAGGGGCAGGCGGCCCCGGTCGCGGCCGATCCAGGTCGCCCCCATTTCACCCAGGGGATCGAGCACGCGGCCCATGGGCCGGCCGCGCAGGGACTGATCGCCGGTGAAGGTCGCGCTCATGGGATAGCCGGCCGCCGCGCCCATGATCAGACGCACGCCGGTGCCGGCGTTGCCGCAGTCGATGACATCCGCAGGCTCGGCCAGGCCGCCCTGGCCCTCGATGCGCCAGGCCTTGTCGCCCGTGCGCTCGACCTTCGCGCCGAAGGCGCGCATGGCGTCGGCGGTGCGCAGGACGTCGTCACCTTCCAGCAGGCCTTCCACCGTCGTGGTTCCGGAGGCCAGGGCTCCCAGGATCATGGAGCGGTGCGAGATCGACTTGTCGCCCGGGATGCGGATGCGGCCCGAAAGCGCCGCGCCCGGGGCGCTCTTTAGTCCAGCGGCGTTGGTGCCCAAAACCGGGGTTCCCTAAAGCTTGCTTGAAGGTATTGATATGAGAGGGGTTTGCTTTTGACAGCGGCCCCCGCGCGTGGCAAGGGAGCCGCCGCTTATCGATCAAGCCCTATCTTTAGAGGATCGCCGCCTTGGCCAATCCCGAACTCGGCGCAAAGCAAGTTTGCCCGAACTGCCAATCGAAGTTCTACGACCTGGGCAAGCGCCCGGCTGTCTGCCCCAAGTGCGGCGAACAGTTCGATCCGGAAGAAGCGATCCGCAGCCGCCGCGTGCGCGCACGCGCCGTGACGCCGGATTACGACACGGACGACGAAAAGGAAGATCAGGTCAAGCAAACCGAGAGCGAGGACGGCTTCGAGGACGAAGCTGACCAGACTCCGGAAATCGACGAGGCCGCCGATGAGGTGGTCGAGAGCGATGACGGCGACGACGCCGAGCCGGGCGCTCCCACGCCGGGCAGCGACGACCTGGGCGTCGACTTCGCCGAAGACGAGGATCTCGCCGAAGAAGAGGGCGAGGACGTGCCGTTCCTCGAGGACGAGGAAGAGGATTTCGAAGATGGCGACATCGACGGAATCCCCGGTTCCGAGGACGAAGACGACCAATAAAAATTGAGGCGCAAAAAATCTTTCCGGGAGGCTTGATCCGATCAAACTCCCGGAATAGGTTCCGCGCCTCGCTCGGGGGGACGAACACCAGACCCGCCGAGAGAACCTAAGGTTCTGGGGCTATAGCTCAGCTGGTAGAGCGCTTGAATGGCATTCAAGAGGTCAGCGGTTCGACTCCGCTTAGCTCCACCATGAAGGCCCGCCGGTAAACTCCGGCGGGCTTTCGCCTTTTCCAAGGGTCTGAAATCCCTCAGGAACCGGCACGGAGTTCCAGGAAGGCGCGTCGAGTGGGTGTTACATCTGGTAAAGGTGATGACCCTATGGCGACCCATCTCACGAAGGTCGGTGCGACCTACTACTTCCGCCGTGTGGTGCCCGACGAACTGCGCCCCTACTTCCCGACCAAGAGCGGTAAGCCCCGCGTCGAGTTGATCTTCCCCCGAAATAGTGGACGGGGTTAAGCCGCTCTACGCTCCATGTCGGCTGGACTGATGTAGCCCAGGGCCGAGTGCAGGCGGCGGGAATTGTAGAAGCCCTCGATGTAGCCGAACAGATCTCGCCGGGCTTCGGCGCGTGTGGCGTAAATCCGGTGATGGACCCGCTCGGTCTTGAGGGTGTGGAAGAAGCTCTCCATCGGGGCGTTGTCCCAACAGTCTCCCTTGCGGCTCATCGACGGCGAAATCCCCGCCGTTGCAAGGGCCGAGCGGTAGGCCTCGGCCGCGTACTGGATGCCGCGGTCCGAGTGATGGATGAGACCGGGTGCCGGACGCTGGCGCTCGATGGCCATGTCGAGCGCCTCCAGGGCGATCTGGACATGCAGGGTCTCGCGCATCGACCAGCCGACGAGCTTGCGCGTGTGCATGTCGAGGATGGCGGCCAGGTAGAGCCACCCTTCGCCGGTGGGGATGTAGGTCAGGTCGGCCAGCCAGATCTGGTTGGCCGCCTGGGCGGTGAAGTTGCGACCGAGCCTGTTGGGCGCGATCGGATAGCCGTGGCGGCTGTCGGTCGTGCGGGTGCGTCGGGGCAGCGCGGCGAGGCCGCGGATGCCGGCGCGCCGCATCAACAGCTCCACGCGCGTGCGGCCGACCCGGCGGCCATGGCCACGCAGGACGGCATGGACGCGGGGCGAGCCATAGGTCCCGCAGCTCTCGGCGTGGATCAGCCGAATGTCCTCAAGCAGCGCCTCGTTGGCCGTAACCCGGCGGCTGACCGGGCGCGTGCGCCAGGCATAGTAGCCGCTGGCCGAAAGCCCCAGCACGGCGCACATCATCCGAACCGGCCATATGTCGCGATGCTCATCGACGAACCCGAACTTCAACGGGAGGCCGCTCCGAAGATGAGCGCGGCTTTTTTTAGGATATCGCGCTCCATGCGCAGCCGGTCGTTCTCACGGCGCAGGCGGGCGTTCTCAGAAGCCAGATCAGACGGCGACGGGGGCGGCGCTTGCGTGTGGGAGCGCCTCGCCGCCCCCGTCGCCTGCGCCCCATACTGCGTCATCCATCGCCGAAGCACCGTCTCGTGAAGACCCAGCTCGGCGGCCACCTTGCCCAGCCGACAGGCCGCTGCTGGCGACGCGATCAACCGCCTCTCGTTTGAAGGCCTCCGGAAAGACCCGACGCGAACCACTCATCAGACACTCCTCTCCAGGCCCAAAAGCCTAGCATGGGTGTCCACCAAACCGGGGGAGGATCACACTGCGTCTAATCGCAATCTCAGTTGGGGGCGCGCGCAAGGATCACGGAAACAGGCCGTGGAGTGAGTGCAGCACAGATTAAAGGCGGGACACTCAACCAACCTTATTGAGGTCGCTTTCGACGGTTACGCCATCCAGCAGGGCAGCATACTCGCCTCGCAGGTAGCTCATGGCGCGCTCGTCATTGGCGCTGAAGTTCAGTCGCTCTTGTATGAACTGGTATTTGGCCTTGTTCTCTTCGATGAGCTGGTCCCAGGTCCGCACGTAGATTTTGGACTTTGGCGTGTCACGGATCATGCCTCGACCATTTTGGTCCTGCTCGACCTGCCATTTGCCCATCTCATCGAGCGTGTCGGAGATGACCCAGTATCTCCAGACGACGCCATCGCGCGTGGCAAATCGGCCATCCCTTTCGATGGACGCCGCATACTTTGAAATCTGATTGATCTCGTCCTGGCCCACTGCCACGCCAGGCCGCTTGAGTTCGACGACTAAGTGCTCGACCTCATCGGCTCGATGTCGGCGCAAAAGACGTGAGAGCATTAGGTCGACGACGCCCCGCTTCTGGTCCACGTGCTTGACCGGATCGTCGATCACGATGTCCTCATCGAGGAATTTCTTGTGCGACTTTAGGACAGCCGTCAGGTCGCGATCATCGGTCGAGACGACGAACTCCTCGCCGAACAGCCACGGGTTTAGCGCGAGGACGCGGTGGAGCTGCGTCCGCTCTTTGACCCGCCCAGTCTCGTCGTACTCGTAGATGATTTGGTAGAGGCCACGTAGGAAGCTCAACCGGTCCGTGACCACCTTGGCTGCGCCGATGATCGACGAAAGCGTCGTATGCTCCAATAGCTTAGCCAGGTCATCCTGCTCTCGCTTAGGCAGGTCCACGACCTTGGCGAGTAGTTCGCGTAGTTGGTTCGGTCCTGTCTCGATTGCGTGCCTTAGAAGCTCCAGTTGCAGCTTCTTTGCGAGCTTCGGCGCACCGGCTAACTCGCTGTGAGCAGTCTGAACTTTGACGGCGACAATCTCGAAGACCTGACGCTCAGCCGCTTCGACGTCATTTTTCGGCTCGTCCTCGTATGGGTAGATTTTGCTCGCCTTCCATTCCTGGATCATGCGAGCCGCCTCCCGCTTCCCCTCGGCGTCGTAGTGAGCCTTGATCGCGTCCTTCGCCGCCTCGATCACGGCAGATACAAGGGGATCAAGCTCGGCCAGGTCCAGCCGGTTCTCTTGGTCGAGCTGATCGAGATACGGGGACTGAAGGTAGGCGGAGAAGGAGTGCTTCTTGAGCTGAAACCGCGTGCTCACCTGCTGGAGCGCAAAGCCTCGCGCATCACAAATGAAGAGGCTCCGACGGTCCAGATGCCGCCACTCCAGCACTCGCAGTCTTCCCGGCCCGGCGCTATCACCCGCCGCGAGCTTCACCTCAGGAACCTCAAGGGAAAACTGGTTGGAAATGGCCGACTTCGGATCGAGCGCCTGACCGGCATAGGAGACGCGGACACCCGGATAGTCGGCGAGATAGATCGCAAATAGTTCAGTAATTTCGAGGACCGCTTCCTCGCTATCGAGGTTCTTAAACTGGCGAATTGGGTCTTGTATCCGCACGATGCAGCCGGTGCGGTCGCGGCCTGACTTCTTCGGGTCGCTAGCCCGAACCTCGGACGGGTCGTCCCCGAGGATGCTGAGGGCGAACTCGTAGATGTCGCCGTCCTGCTCGTAATAATACGTCCACTGGATTGACCGCCCCACGGAAAGAGCCTTGTAGCGGCCCTGGCCCTGGCTCCCATGAAGCACGCGACCGTGCTTCTTCGTGCGGGAGCCAGGCTTCTTCCAAGAGCCCCCCAGGCGACGGAAGAACTCCCTCGCTTCATCCGGCGTCGCGCCGTCACCGTCGTCCTCCACGACAATCCCGCGCAGGCCAAGCTCGTTCTCGTCGAAATACACCGTGACGCTAGTGGCGTCGGCGTCGAGGCTATTCCAGATCAGCTCCGCGATAGCCGTTAGAGGGCGCGCACGGGCGATCCGCAGGAACGTATCCCGCTGCGCTACAACCTTGATCGGATCAGTCGGCAAGCCTCACCCCCCCCCCATGCCCGAGAACAACTTAGCAACGGAGTGCCGCATCAATGCAAGCTCAACCAGGTGGGGCGGGGTCAACCAAGTAGGCATCCTCTTAAGCGCGCTCTTGATCCCGAGCGGAACGGTAAGCGTCTTCCTCAGGCGAATGGACGCCCTCGGGTGATGAGAGCGTCCTCCGACAAGCGCCGCCGCCGCTAGGCAGCAGTCAGCTTCTGAGCTTCAGCTTCCGCGAGCTTCCTCTTCAGTGAGATGAGCCCTGGCCGCGGCTCAAGCCCGACCTGATCGCGGAGCTGGTACCGAACGAGGTCAGCGAGGTAGCGAGAGATGTCGCGGGTGTTCGGACCAAGCTGCAAGCGCCGCGCGTCGTCATCCCACGTTCCATAGGGCTTAAGGACAGCATCCGGAGTGATGTATTCGCTGATGCCCGGAAACGCTTCCTCACGATCCTCGTGGCTCATCAGATAGACGCGCCAAAGGGGGTTCTCATGAGAGAAATCGACCGCGCCATTGGCGATTGCGTCGATGATCGCATCCCGCTTCCCATGGGCCGCAGGCTCATCGCGGGCTTCTTCACCGTTGTGGAAGGACCGCACAAGGAACGCCATGCCCTTGATTACGGTGGGCTGTGCAAGCAGCGTCAGCCGGTCTCTACCGGCTTCAGCCCAGCCCGGCTGCCGGGAAAGCGCCCGCCAGAAGTTATCCGCATAATCTTCTGCGCCCATGACATCCATTGGCGTGATGCCTGACTGATTGAAGGCGCCCCGGAACAGTATGGCGCAGGTGTTCACGAGGTCGTCCCGGAAGATCGCGGCGTCTTCGAGTTTGGTGCCAGACTTCTTGTGGCCCGCGTCCACGACCTTCAACCCATGCACATGGCCGTTAGGAGCAAGGCGGTCAGACGCGTACTTATTGACGGGATTGGCGGCGTCGAACGATAGCGCCTGCGCTGCCGAGGGCTTCTTTCCCAGCACGTTGAGGTCGTGGAAAAGTTGCCGCTCCTGCCCTGCGTCAAGGCCAAGGTGGACCGTGACATCGATCGTGAACGAGGTGTCGAACTCTGTAAGAGCTGCAGCCCAGACCTCCATCTCGTCTGAGGTCACCTCTTGGGTGTCACCAATCCACAAGCCCTTCTTGGGGTACTTGGCATTCGTGATCACCACGCTGAGCCAGTCGTGCACCATCTCGCCAGCGCGCAGGCGGTGCTGGCCGTCGACGACGAAAAGCCTCTGGAGTTTATGGAGGTGCAGAATGGTGCCTGCGGGGGTGTCTTCGAACTCCAGCTCTCCTGGTTGGATGTTCCGAATGTTTGCGGTGAAGGGCTGAAGGGCTTGGTAAGGCCCCTCTCCCAGCTCGTTGAGAATGTCTGTGAGGCAATCCGGCACGTGACGCCCTGCCATCCTCCATTTTGACTTCACACCCGCGAGCAATCCTCGCAGGATATAGAGGGCCAACTTCCTCGCATGGTCAGGGATTAGCTGGCGTTGGGCGACTTGCTCAGGACCCTCACCCATAGACAAAATGCGGGCCTCGTTAGCGACCAAAGCCACTTCTCTAAAGGTACCCATCGGCATGGTGATGTTCAGGGTCCCGTTGCCCATGTTGAAGCCCGAAATCATGGGAAGGTCGACCGTGCCCCGCCCGCCGGTCCTTTTCAGCTGGTCTAAACCGTAACGTTTACCGTCGGTCATCTGCTTTCTCCGTCGATTAGAATTGGCCGCTTTGGCCTGTGTGTTCGCGGCAGAGAGGTGCTGGCGTAGCGGTGGAGCTGACCCCCAGGAGCCAGAGCTCCGGGGGTCATCCCGTGTCACTTCCGGATCAGGATGGGCCACGCTCGAAGCCCATAGGCGCGAGCATGAAGCACCTTTCCGGTCCGAGGGTCGGTTCGGGTGGCCCTGAAGACCAGCCGGTACCCCGGAGGGACGAAAGTCCGCCTACGCATGGCGGTAACCTCGCTGCTAAGCGGGGCGCAAAACCCTTGACTGATCACGCAGAAGTCGGGCCAATGGCCCTGTCCTGTGTCTGGTGATCGGCGAAGGCTTCGGCCGGCAAGCCCCGTTACCCAGCACGAATTGGGTTCGCCCACCGGGTGGTTGAGGGGATTGCGCCCCCTCTCCATCCGGCCCGACCTGCAGCGGTATAGCCAGGTCGCGAGCGCCCGGTCGTCTAATTCGTCTTCATTTCGTACCTCCTGTGCACGTCGCAGCCGACACCGGCTGCCGCGTAGTGTGTATAAGCCCCAGGCGGGGTGGCCATGTCAATCGGCCAGGCGATCAAAAACGTCCGCCTGGCGGAGCAAAATATCAGGCCAGGCCCTTATCTTCGATCCCCCAGCGTTGGATCATACGGCCAGGCGGCGGTGTGGCCGTTTATCGGGGCTGGCGTTGGGACTGCAATGAACGACCGTGCGGTATTCGCCATTGGCAAACTTCCGGTCTCTGCGACCGGCCCGCATGCGATTGGCGCGTCCGGCGCGATACCGAAGCAGCGGCCTGACTGACTTCTCAGCTCTTCCCCGGTGCGCGAAATACTTTTACATCCGGGCAAGGCAACCGTGATGCCCAAAGACAAACCTTCATGGTTTCAAGCGGGTAACAACCTCCGCTTAGCTCCACCATCAGGGCCCGGACGGAAACGTCCGGGCCTTGTCCTTTTCAGGCTCCTTGCCTTGTTCCCGCCCGGAACCTTCACCATAAGCGCGACGTTCTGAGACCTTGGACATCCAGGAGGAGGACGCCATGCGCGCCAGACCCGTCATCCTGAGCGTAGGCGTCGCCGCCATGCTCGCCGCGGCTTGCACCACCACCGATCCGTACAGCTCGACGCCTCGCCGCAACAACACCGGCACGGGCGCCATCGCGGGCGCTCTCGGCGGCGCCCTGCTGGGCTACCTGACCAACACCAACAGCGGCGAGCAGGGCCGCAAGAACGCCCTCATCGGCGCGGGTGTCGGCGCCCTGGCCGGCGCCGGCATCGGTCAGTACATGGATCGTCAGCAGCGCGCCCTGGAGCAGCAGCTCTCCGGCTCCGGCGTCGGCGTGCGCCGCGACCGCGACAACCTGATCCTGGTGATGCCGTCGGACGTCACCTTCGCCACCAACCAGTCGAACCTCGACAGCCGCTTCCTGCCCGTGCTGGACGACGTCGCCAGCGTCCTGCGCCAGTACGACCGCTCCATGGTCGACGTCATCGGCCACACCGACAGCAGCGGCGGCGACGCCATCAACCAGCCCCTGTCGGAGCGCCGGGCCTCGTCCGTGGCCTCCTACCTGATTGACCGGGGCGTGATGCGCGAGCGGCTCTATGTGGAGGGCGTCAGCTCCCGCCAGCCGGTCGCCGACAACGGCACGCCGGACGGCCGCGCCCGCAACCGCCGGGTAGAAATTCTGATCCGTCCGTTCACCGGTTGATCGACGGAGATCGAAGACAAGCCGGCGGAGAATTGCGAGACAAAGCGACAAAAAAGGCCCCGCAGAAGACTGCGGGGCCTTTCGTTTGTCATCGCGGCGGCTGCGTCAGGCTTCCTGGATCGCCGACAGCTTCCACTGGCCGCCGCCCTGGCGGACGAAGGTCCACACCTCGGTCTTCTGGACACGCTGGTTGGGGTCGCCTTCCAGGATCGCGCCGGTGGCCCGCTCGCGCACCACATCCACGAACTCGTAGCGCATGGCGGCCGTGGCGTAGTCGCGGCCTTCTTCGTGCCAGGCCTCGGCGATGTCGGCCTCAAGCAGCTTGGTGTCCGAGATTTCATTGTGGCGGCCCTCGGTGGCGTTCTGACCCAGCTCTTCGGCCAGATAGCCCATGACTTCCGGCGTCGTCCGTTCGCGCAGAGCGGCGTAGTCCTCGCGGCCGAAGGCGTCCTGGATCTCCATCAGCAGGCGCTCGAAGGTCTCCCGGTCCTGGCCGGTGACGCCGATCTCGTGGCTGGCGACTTCAGGAGCCGGGGGCGGGGTGTAGGCGGGCGCGGCTTGCGGCTGACGGCCGAAGCCCTCCGGATAGACCACCTCGCCGCTGCTGCGGGCGTTGCTCGACCAGCCGGCGTTGTTCGCCGCGCCGGCCATGGCGGGCTGCTGGCGACGGCGGAACATCTTGAACAGGCTGAACGCCAGG
Organism: Caulobacter segnis; assembly: GCF_029543125.1. Classification (GTDB taxonomy): domain Bacteria; phylum Pseudomonadota; class Alphaproteobacteria; order Caulobacterales; family Caulobacteraceae; genus Caulobacter; species Caulobacter segnis_D. The sequence goes on along the minus strand of NZ_JARQWW010000002.1, from coordinate 551,658 downwards.
AAGGCGATGCCGGCGATGAGGGCGATCTGCATCAGCATGGCGGCCATGCCGGCCATGCCCGCGCCGAAGCCGTTGCCCATCAGGGCGCCGATGAGGCCGCCCGCGAGCAGGCCGCCGAGGATGCCGCCGCCCAGACCGCCCAGGAAGCCGCCGCGACGCTGCTGCTGCGGGGCTTGAGCCTGCTGGCGGTTCGCCGCCGGCGCGCCGGGGCGCGCCGTCTGCTGGCCGGGGGCGGGTTGGGTCATGGAGCGCTGGATCGGCGCGGCCTGCTGCGGAGCGGTCTGGGTGGTCCGCGGCGCCTGGTAGGTGCGCGAGCCCCGGCTGCCGAAGCTGCCGCCGCGGCGCGCCGCGTCGGCCGTGTCCAAGCTCACCAGCCCGATGCAGAGCGCGGCGCCGAGCACCGCCATGAGCCTGGATTTTCCAACGTTCATCACACACTCCCAAGAAAGGTCGTTCCCTATATAGGGCGTCCATGGCGCGCCGAGCCTCCGCTCGGGCGGTCGCTGTGTGATTTTTTGTTTCTAGATCCGCCGACGGGCCCGGAACCGGAATGGCTCAGCTTCGTTATGGCTGAGCTAGTTCAGCAGTGTCCCCCAAAAGATTGCGAACTTGACCCCGGCCCCGGAAGGCCGGGGTTTTTCTTGGCCGGCAGACGAAAACGGCCCCGGACTGCTCCGGGGCCGTCTGACCGTCAGGCTTGCGCAGAAGCCTTCTAGTCCTCGTGGGTATGGGTGTTGGCGTTGGTCAGGCCGCCGGCGCTCCACACCTCGCCGCCGGTTTCGGCGAACCAGAACGGCATGCGCTTGCGCATCCGCGTGCCGACCTCGTCCATGTTGTCGTCATAGACGCGGCCGTTGGCGATCACGTAGCGGATCGAGGTGGTGTTGCGGATGTTCTCCAGCGGGTTTTTGTCCAGCACCACCAGGTCGGCCAGCTTGCCGGCCTCCAGCGAGCCGAGGTCCTTGTTCATGCCCAGAGCGTTGGCCGGGTTGATGGTGCCCGCCTTCAGGGCCTGATGGTTGCTCATGCCGCCCTGGACGAAGGACCACATCTCCCAGTGGGAGCCGAGGCCTTCGCGCTGGCCGTGGGCGCCGATCGAGACCGGCACGCCCAGGTCGTTCAGCTCCTTGGCCTCCCGCGCCACGTTGATGTGGTTCGCCTCCTCCTCCGGCACCTTGGTGGGGCGGCGGGTGGTGGAGTCGATCAGGCGGCGGGGCACGTACTTGTTGAGGATCGGCTCCTTCCAGACCTCCGTGGCCTGGGTCCAATAGAGGTCGCCCGCGAAACCGCCGAAGGCCACCACCAGGGTCGGGGTATAGGCGGTCTTGGACTGGCTCCAGAACTGGTCGACGTCCTCGTACATCTTGGCCACCGGCACGGAGTGCTCGATGGTGGTGTGGCCGTCGGCGATCATGTTCATGTTCATGTGATAGAGCGAGCCGCCTTCCGGCGTGACCATCATGCCCAGCTGGCGGGCCGCCTCGATGATCTGCTGGCGCTGTTCACGACGGGGCTGGTTGTAGCTCTTCACCGACCAGGCGCCGGCGGCCTTCAGGCGGCGCAGGTGGCCCAGGGCGTCGTCCAGGCTGTCGATCTGGGCGGTGCCCGCCGTGGTCGCCCCATACAGGATCGAGCCCGTGCTGAAGATGCGCGGCGCCACGACCATGCCCGCCTTGCCCAGTTCGCTGTGAGCGAAGATCTCGGTCGTATCGTTGGACGGGTCGTGCAGGGTGGTCACCCCGTAGCCGAGGGAGGCGTAGTTCTCCCAGCTCTGCTGCGGAATGATCTCGTCCGCGCCCATGGAGCCGTGCCAGTGGGCGTCGATCAGGCCGGGGATCACGGTCTTGCCGGCGATGTCGAACACCTTGGCGTCGGCGGGAACGGTCACCGAACCGCGCGCACCGATGGCTTCGATCCGGTTGCCGTTCAGAACGACCACCCCGTCCTCGATGACCTCATCGCCCTTCATGGTGATCAGGCGGCCGCCGGTCAGGGCCACGCGGCCCGTGGGCTTGTCGTAGGCCTGGGTGAAGCCGAGCTTGATCCCCGCTTCCGGCGCCTTGGGCAGGGTGGCCGGCGCGCCGTCCACGAAGGCGAAGCTGTCCTTCAGGTCCCGGGTGAACAGCTCGTTGCCCAGCGACCATTGAAGGCGCTTGGAGTCGCCTGACCAGTGCAGCCATTCGCCGGCGTCGCGGGTGACCTTGGCCTGCGGCAGGGCCGAGCCCTTGGGCGCCATCTGCAGCGTCTTCGACGTCGCCACGAAGGGCGCGACATAGACGTTGAACCGTTCGGTCCAGGCCAGCCACTTCTCATCCGGCGAGATGGAGAATTCCGACGCCCATTGCGAGGTCAGGTGCGAGCGTTCCTCGCCGCCCTTGACGCCGGCCGAGCGCAGGGTGCGCTTGTCGCCGTCATTGGTCATGAAGAACACGCGGTCGGACTTGGCGCCGAACTGCGGGGCGGCGCCCTTCTTGCTGATCAGGCTCGCCTCGCCGCCCTTGGCCGGGATCGAATAGAGGCCGGTCTCGCGGGCGTTCACCGACGAGATCAGGAAGCCGTCGCGGGTGGCCCGATAGACGATGGTCTGGCCGTCCGGCGAGAAGGCCGGCTCGATATAGTCGCCCGGCTTGCTGGTCACCTTGCGGCCTTCGCCGCCCATGGCGCTGACCACGCGGATCGAGCCGAAGTCCTTGTCGTTCCAGGTTGTGTAGACGATGGAGCGGCTGTCGCGCGACCAGGATGGATAGAGCTCGAAGTGGTCGCTCTGCCTGGTCAGGCGGCGGGCCGCGCCGCTGGGCAGGTCCTTGATCCACAGATGGCCCAGGGCCTCGAACACCGCCTTCTTGCCGTCCGGCGAGGTGGTGGCCCAACGGGTCATCTTCACCTCGAACTGGTCGGGCGCCACCTCGACCGGGAAGCGGACGGCGTCGGCCACGCGGCGGGTGTCCGCCACGTGGAAGGGGATCACGGCCGCCGACTTGGAGGCCACGTCCACGCGGTTGATCTTGCCGCCGGCCCAGAAGACCAGGGACTTGTTGTCCGGCGTCCAGGCGATGCCCGGATAGACGCCGTGGATCGCCCAGGTCTCCTGCATGTCGCGGTCGAGATGCTCATAGATCGGCGTCTCGCGGCCGCTCTCGAGGTCCAGAACGTAGAGCTTCGACTGGAAACGGTCGCGTCGGATGAAGGCCAGGGACTTGCCGTCCGGCGAGGGAGTCGGGCGGATCGAACCGCCCGGGCCGGTGACGAAGGACTCGGTGTCGCCGGTCTGACGATCCAGGCGCTGGATCACATAGAGCTGGCTGTTGGGGTCCTTGCTGTACTCGAACACGCCGCCGGGCGTGGTCTCGTCGCTGTAATAGAGGTAGCGGCCGTCGGGGGAGAAGGCCGGTTCGCCCGTATCCTTTTGCTGGGTGCGGCGCTCGGTCAGCTGCACGCCGTCACCGCCGGAGCGGTGGTAGAGCCACATCTCGCCCGCCCCCAGAGAGCGGCCGGAGGTGAAGTGCTTTCGGCCCACCAGGAACTCGCTGTCCGGCGTCCAGGCCGGGGAGTTCAGCAGGCGGAAGGTCTCCTTGCTGACCTGTTTGGCGTTCGAACCGTCGCGGTCCATGACCCACAGGTTGTCGCCGCCGCCGCGGTCGGAGGTGAAGGCGATCCACTTGCCGTTGGGGGAATAGCGGGGCTGCATGTCCCAGGCCACGCCGCTGGTCAGGGCCTTGGCCTCGCCGCCGCCGATGGGCATCACATAGAGATCGCCCAGCAGGTCGAAGATGATCTCCTTGCCGTCCGGGCTGACGTCCACGGCCATCCAGGTGCCGGAGGTGACGTCGATCCTCACGTCCTTGCCCGGTCCGGGAGGATTGGCGACGTCCCACTTGGGCTTGTCGGCCGGCTTGGCGTCCTGGGCGATGGCGGTGGTGGCGAACGCGAGGGCGATGCCCGCCGCGGTGGTCAGGAATAGGCGCTTCATAAGTCCCCCCGAGTACTGAGGGGGCGACTCTTAACCCGCACTTCGCGGGGGGCGCCAGTCGGAGCGTGCGGTTTACGCCGCCGGGGCCGCCGGCCAGACCCGCACGATCACCGCCCAGGCGATGGCGCCGCCGACCGCGGCGAGCCCGCCCAGCCACTGGGCGGGGGTCATGCCCTGGGCCGCATAGGCTCCCACCAGAGTGCTGGTCAGGATCACGGCCGCGCACGATGCGTATTCGGAAACGACGCCGGCGGTCAGCAGCTTCAGCATGGGAGGGCTCGGGCAGGAGGGAACGCTCCTCCCTTAACCATGGCCGCCCGCGTCGTCGCTGCGACATGGGCTCGCACGCGCGGTTGATGCGACGGCTCCCGCCCGGCATGTTGCGGCCATGGCGATCGTGACCTTGGTGCTCCTTCTGCTGCTGGCCGTCGTGGCCAGCGGATACCTGGTGCGCATGCTGCCCGTGGTCGTGCCGCTGCCCCTCGTGCAAGTGGCGCTGGGCGCGGCCATCGCCGGGCTGGCGGGGATCACCATCGACCTGCGGCCGGAGATCTTCTTTCTGCTGATCCTGCCGCCGCTGCTGTTCCTGGACGGCTGGCGGATGCCCAAGCACAACCTCAAACAGGACGCCCGGCCGATCCTTCAGCTCGCCCTGGGTCTGGTGGTGTTCACCGTGGTCGGGGTCGGCTTCTTCATCCATTGGCTCATCCCCGCCATGCCCCTGCCGGTGGCCTTCGCCCTGGCGGCCGTTCTGGCGCCCACCGATCCCGTGGCGGTCTCGGCCATCACCCGGGGCACACCTTTCCCCGAGCGGATCATGCGGGTGCTGGAGGCGGAGTCCCTGCTCAACGACGCGTCGGGCCTGGTTTGCCTGCGCTTCGCCATCGCCGCGGCGGTCAGCGGGGTGTTCTCCCTGCCGGACGCGGTGCTCAACTTCCTGTGGCTGGCCCTGGGCGGCGTGGCGGCGGGTGCGGGCTTCACCCTGGCGGTCAGCTTCCTCAAATCGCGCCTGGCCCGCCGGTTCGGCGAGGATCCCGGATCGGAGATCCTCATCAGCCTGCTGATCCCCTTCGGCGCCTATCTGGCGGCGGAGGCCGTGCATTGCTCGGGCATCATGGCCGCCGTCGCGGCCGGCGTGGCCATGAGCTACGTCGAGCTCGGCGGCCAGCTCCAGGCCGGCACCCGTGTCCGCCGCAGCGCCGTGTGGGACACGGTCGCCTTCACCGCCAACGGCGCGGTGTTCGTGCTGCTCGGCCAGCAGATGCCCTCGATCCTGGAGAAGGCGGCGCGGACAGTCCGCCAATCCGGCCACCACGAGGTGTGGTGGATGGCGGTCTATGTGCTGGCGATCACGGCCGCCCTCGTGGTGCTGCGGTTCCTCTGGGTCTGGGTGTCGATCCGCATGGCGGGGCTGCGCTACGAGCGGAAAGGGCAGAGGATCGAAAGGCCGAGCTGGCGGATGGTGGCCGCCGTCTCCCTGGCGGGCGTGCGAGGAGCGGTCTCTCTGGCCGGCGTGCTGACCATCCCCTTCTTTGTCGCCGACGGCTCGCCGATGCCGGCGCGCAATCTGGCCATCTTCCTGGCGGCGGGCGTGATCCTGGCGTCCCTGATCCTCGCCGCCCTGGCCTTGCCCTGGGCCATGCGCGGGGTCGACGCCGCCGAGGAGCCGGGCCGTCACGACGAGGTTCAGTCCGCGCGCGCGGCGGCGGCCAAGGCGGCGATCCGGGCGATCGAAGCCATCCAGCCGCCGGCGGGGCAGGAGACTCATGCCGACCTGCACGCGGAGGCCGCAGCCCGCATCATGGGCCTCTATCGCCGCCGTATCGACGGCGGCCTGCGCGACGGGGGCGACGCCGAGCTGATGCAGATGCTGGAGGAGATCGACCGCGACCTGCGCCTCGTCGCCATGAAGGCCGAGCGCGAGGAGCTGTTCAGCCTGGTGAAGCGCCGCCTGCTGAAGGACGACGTCGCCCGCGACCTGGTGCGCGAGATCGACCTGATGGAGACGCGCTGGAGCCGCTAGGCCCTGAGGATCTTCTCCATCGCCTTTCCCTTGGCCAGCTCGTCGATCAGCTTGTCCAGATAGCGGATCTCCCGCATCAGCGGATCCGCCACCTCCTCGACGCGGACGCCGCAGACCACGCCCTTGATCCGGGACCGCGCGGGGTTCAGCGTCGGCGCGGCGGCGAAGAAAGCCTCGAAATCCGTCTTCTGCTCCAGATGGGTCTTGAACTGATCCGGGGTGAAGCCGGTCAGCCACAGGATGATCTCGTCCACCTCGGCCTGCGTGCGCCCCTTCCTTTGCGCCTTGGCGACGTAATGGGGGTAAACGCTGGCGAAGCTGGTCGTGTAGATGCGGTGCTTGGTCATCGCGATGCTGTCCGGCTGAAGGGAGCGCCCGGACAGTAAGCCTTTTTCATGTTCTGTCGCCGGGTGCGCCCTCACGCTCGCTCCCGACGCCCTTGCGGCGGGGCTTGGCCGTCGCCACCTAGAAGAACGACCGCATCCGGCGCCGATCCCGGGCCGGCGGCGGGAGTCGCTTTTCAAGGGCTCCAGACGATGACGACCCGCACCCTGCTTTTCGACAGCCCTTTCCTGTTGGGCTTCGACCATACCCGCAATCTCATCGAGCGCGCCGCCAAGGCCGCTGGCGAGGGGTATCCCCCCTACAATGTCGAGGCCCGCGAAGGCGGCGGGATCCGCATCACCCTGGCCGTGGCCGGATTCTCGCCCGAGCAACTGTTCGTTCAGGTCGAGGACCGACAACTGACCATCGCGGGGCGACGCGGCGAGGGCGAAGGGCAGGACAAGGCCTATCTTCATCGCGGCATCGCGGCGCGCGGTTTCGTCCGCGCCTTCGTGCTGGCCGACGGCATGGAGGTGGAGGCGGCGATCCTGGAGCACGGGCTCCTGCACGTGGATCTGGCCCGCCCCGAACCGCAACGTCAGGTCCGCACAATACCCATCCGAACGGCGGGCTGAGCCTGCCCTCGCCCGCACCGCGTCATGGCCGGCTGAACCGGCGGCCATGCGGCGCGTTGGAAATTTGAAGGAGGTGGTCGAAATGACGCCTACATTGCAAAACCCGGTCTTCTCGAACGAGGCTTTCGCCGCGCTGGGCGCGCCCGACCTCGTCTATGTCCGCCCGGTCAAGGCCGCGGAGGTCATCCCGGACGCCGATCCCGAACAGGCGCTGTCTTTGGACCCGGAGCAGACGCTCTACGCCGTATATCGCGCCGACGGCGCGCGTCTGGCTGTGCTCACCGACAAGGCGGCCGCCGTCGCCGCCGCGCTCGCCCATGAGCTGGCGCCGGTCTCGGTTCACTAAGGCTTGAAAGGCGGGCCGCGCTCACAGAGGGCGCGGCCCGATCTCGTTCGTCAGGCGGCGGAGCTGGCGAGCTCGCTGCCTAGGACGACATGGATGGCGTCGGCCGACTTGGCCTGACGAATCTGTTCGCGAATCTCCGGCTGACGCAGGAGGCGCGAGACGCGGGCCAGGGCCCGCAGATGTTCCGCGCTGGAGGCCTCCGTCGGAGCGAACAGGGCCACCATCAGATCGACCGGCTGGTCGTCCACCGCATCGAAATCGATCGGCAGCTCCAGACGGACCACCACGGCCCGCATGCGGTCCAGGCCCGACACGCGGGCATGCGGCACGGCGACGCCCTGGCCGACGCCGGTCGAACCGGCGGCCTCACGCTCCAGCAGGGCGTCCAGCGCTTCATCGGCGTCCACGCCAAAGGTGCGGGCGGCGATGTCGGCGATGACAGACAGGGCTTGGCGCTTGTTAGGCGCGCTGGCGCGCGGCGAGATGGCCCGCCGGTCCAGCAACTCTCCGATACTCATAGACTTAGAAAGCTCGCTCACGTCAGGCGGCCGACGCCCGGTCGAGAAACTCGGCCGGGCAAGAACGCGCAGACTGTCTACTGGGTCCCGGACGAAACGCCGTTATGTGCGGCGCCGTTCGAACGGCTCGAAGCATGCCCATTGGAGGTCCTTTCGGGATCGATCCAGCCGATGTTCCCGTCAGAACGTCGGTACACCACCGACAGACCGCCATGGGCGGCGTTCCTAAACACGATTGCCTGGCCTTCGGTCAAGTCCAACTCCATGACCGCCATAGAAACGGTCATCGTCTTAAGCTCGGCCTGTGTCTCGGCGATGACCATGGCGCTGGGCGCGCCCTGGTCGGCTTCGGCGAACCACTCCTCGTCGGCCTCGTCGTCCACATCGGGCGCACGCAAGATATAGAATTGCGCGGTTTCGGCGTTCTTGGCCGCAGCGGCGTTGGTATGGCTCTTCAGGCGGCGCTTGTAGCGCCGGATGCGCGTTTCGATCTTGGCCAGGGCCGCATCGAACGCCCCATGGGCGTCACCGCCGAGCGCGTGGCTCTGCAGTTGCTGACCGGAAGCCAGCAGCACCGAACAATCCACCCGGAAGGCGTGGCCTTCGCGGCTGACAACGATGTCGGCGTCGCCGCCGCGCTCGAAGTACTTGCCGATGCTGGAGGAGATTTCGTCGGTCACCCGCGTCCGCAGGGCATCACCGACAGCGACGTGTTTGCCTGAGATCTGGACTTGCATGAGCTTAGCGAACGCCTCCGTTTTGATACTGTCAAGCGGCGCCGCGGTCTTACGACCACGGCCAGAGATCGGCGATATGCCGAAGGCTCGCCACGACAACGCTTGCGCCCAAGACGAGCACGCACGCGCTGATGGCGGTGAGCAGGTACCCGGCGAGGGCGAAGACGCCGTCGCGCTGGATAAGCCCCAACGCAAACGCCGACACCGCCGCCGCAGGAAGCAGGTTTCCGAGCGGAATGGGTATGATCAGGATCAACGCCAGCGCCGTGCAGACCGCGCCGATCACACGGTCGCCCACCGGGCCGAACAGAAATTCCAGCCGCGGGCGGGAGACGTGCTCAACCTTCTCGAGCATGGGGATCAGCTTGCCGAAGGCGCCGCGCAGGTCGCCGCGCCGCAGGTTCTGATTACTGACCCGCTTGGGCAGCCAGGGATGCTCCGCGCCAAACGCCACCTGGGGCGACAGAAGCACCAGCGGCGCGCCCAGCACGGTGGAGGAGCCGGGAGGCAGGGGGAGCAGGTTGGGGGCCGAAAAGACAAGCAGCGCGGCCCCGAAGGCGCGCGGCCCGAACTCGTCCATGATTTCGCCGATCGAGACGCGCGGCTCGGGCCGATCGCAGATGATCTGCAGAACCTCGGAGAGCCGGTCGTTCTCTTCCATGCGCTAGTCCCGTGATGACGCCCTGAAGTTTCAGAACGCACACACAGGATGTGGGGTTCAGGCCAGCTCGCGCAACCGGCGTCTTCTTTCGACCGACGACGGAATCTTCAAGGCTTCGCGATACTTGGCCACCGTGCGGCGGGCGATATCGACGCCGGCCGCCTTCAGGATGTCCACAAGGGCGTCGTCGGAGAGGACTTCGGACTCCCGGCTCTCGCCGTCGATCAGCTGGCGGATCTTGTGCCGCACGCTTTGGGCCGAGTGGGCCTCGCCGCCGCCGGTGGAGGCGATGGCCGAGGTGAAGAAGAATTTCAGTTCAAAGACGCCTCGGGGCGTGGCGATGTATTTGTTGGAGGTCACGCGGCTGACCGTGGACTCGTGCATGCCGATGGCGTCGGCGACGGTCTTGAGATTCAGGGGCCGCAGGTGCTCCACCCCAAAGGCCAGGAAGCTGTCCTGCTGACGGACGATCTCGCTGGAGACCTTCAGGATGGTCTTGGCCCGCTGGTCCAGGCTCTTCACCAGCCAGTTGGCGGAGGACAGGCAGTCGGAGACGAAGGTCTTGTCCTGATCGCTGCGCGCGCCGCCGCTGATGCGGGCGTGATAGCGCTGGTCCACCAGCACGCGCGGCAGGGTCTCGGCGTTCAGCTCCACGTGCCACAGCCCGCCCATGCCTTCGCGCACATGCACGTCGGGCACCACGGTCTGGGCCGTCTCGCCGGTGCTGAAGGCGGCGCCGGGGCGGGGCGTCAGGGCGCGGACCTCGGCGATCATCTCGCGCAGGTCCTCGTCATCGACGCCGCAAAGGCGCTTCAGGTTCGGCAGGTCGCGGCGAGCCAGCAGGTCCAGGTTGTCCAGCAGGGCCGCCATGGCCGGGTCGTATCGGTTGCGGTCCTTGAGCTGCAGCATGAGGCATTCGCGCACGTCGCGGCACGCGACGCCGGCCGGCTCGAAGCCCTGGATGACGCTGAGAACCCCCTCGACCCGCTCGGCCGGGCAGCCCAGGCGGCCGGCGACCTCGTCGATTTCGGCCCGCAGATAGCCGCCCTCGTCCACGGCGTCGATGAGGACCCCGGCGATGGCCTGGTCGGCGGTCGGCAGGCCGGCGACGGCCAGCTGCTCGTGCAGGTGCTCCCAAAGGCTCTTCTCGCGGCCCGGGGCGCTGTCCAGGCCTTCGTCGCCTTCGAAGCTGCCGCCCCGGCCGGCCTTGGACCAGTCGATCTGGCCGCCGGTGGGTTCGGTGCCCGTCTCACCGGAATCGCGCTCCCCGGGCGAGGCGTCGGCATGGGTGTCGGAGGCGCCGCCATCCATGTCGGCGGCGGCCGCGCCGTCGGGAACGGCGTCCACCGCGTAGGATTCCGTCGCCGGGGCGGGGGCTTCGACCTCCACCTCGGCCTCGTCCCGTTGCAGGAGCGGGTTCTTTTCCAGCTCGGCCTCGACAAAGGCCTGCAGCTCGAGATTGTTCAGCTGCAGCAGCTTGATCGCCTGCTGCAGCTGCGGCGTGATGACCAGGCTCTGGCCCTGCCGGAACTCGAGTCTTGGGCCCAAAGCCAAGACAGCCTCCTACGAAACCTCGTAGGGACTAGATGCGGTCATCATGGTTAACGAGATGCTACCGCCTGCAAGGCTCGGGCCAGATGGAGGGCTTGCCGCCGGAAATCGGCCGTGCGGAGGGCAAGCTCAGGTCTCGGGCGAGGGCTGGTCCGGGAACAGGCGGTTCTCCCGCGTACGCTCCACCGCCGTGCTGATCGGCGCATCGGCCGGCAGAGCGCGCTGCACCCTCAAGGTGAAGTCGGCGATGATGTCGTTGTATTCCGCCGCCTGCTCCAACGGCCCCAGGTGATTGGAGCCGCGGACAACGCGAAATTCGGCCTTCGGATTGACCGAAGCGATGCGTTCGCTGGCCTCCAGCTTGGTGACGATGTCCATGTCTCCTCCCACCACGAGGGTCGGGGCATGAACGCGCTCGAGCGCGCCGTCGGCGTGCCAATGGAACATGGCCAGGTTGCCTTTGGCTTCGGCGGCGGGGGAGTTGCGGACCGCCAGGAGCGTCACATGCTCAAGCTGGCTGCGCGTCACTGAACGGCCAAAGCCGAGACGATGCGCCAGATGAGCCGAGCCGCTGAGATAGCCCTGCCAGTTGGCGAGCCAGGCCACGGGCTTCAGGATCACCGTCAGCTTCATCGCCTGCTCCAGCACGCCTTGGAGGCCGAGCAGCAGCTTGCTGAACACCATGGTGCGAAGAGGGTTCGTGAAGGTCGTATTGAGCAGGACGAGGCCCGCAAGCCGGCCTTGGAAATGCAAGTCGTCGCGAAGCAGGGTCTGGATCGTCATCCCGCCGATGCTGTGGCCGACGAGAACCGGCCGGCCGCCGGCGTGGTCGACGACCGCCTTGAGGTCCTCGGCGAAACCCTCCAGCGTGATTCCGCCTCGTCCGGGCTTGGACCGGCCAAGCCCCGGGAGGTCCCAGGCGACGAGCCGGAAACGGTCGCCCAACTGCGCCTTGGCGGCGCGCCAGAAGGTGCTGTCCATCCCCCAGCCATGGGTCAGGACGATGACGGGCGCTCCGGCGGGACCATAGGTCTCCACATGCAGGTCTGAGCCGCGCGGCGTCTGAAGCATGACGCCTCGGCCGTGATGATGCGCGTCGGGCCCGCCGTCATCCTTGCGGGCGAGGACAAAGAGCATCGGAAACCGGCCAAGAAGCGACCAGGCCAAAAGGGCCGCGCCGGTCCAAAGCCGCCAGTCCTCGCGAACCCGACGGGGCACGCCGTCGGGATCCAGCAGCTCCTCGCCTCGGGCGAAGGTCCATAGCAGGTAGATGGACGCGGCGAGCAGGCCCAGCGAGATCAGGCCCGCCAAGAATCGCAACAGATTGAAGGGCGGCAAGGCAAGGCTCCTGGCGATCCCGAGACGGGAACGCGGAGGCAACCTCACGGTCAGGCGGCTAGTTCCCGCAAGCGGTCTTCAAACGTGCGGCCGGTCCGGGCGGTCAGTCGTACAGATTGCCCAGATAGACGCGCCGGACCTCGGGGTTGCCGACGATCTCCTTGGGCGTGCCCTCGAACAGCACCTGGCCGCCGGCGATGATCGAGGCCCGGTCGATGATGTCCAGGGTCTCGCGCACGTTGTGGTCGGTGATCAGGATGCCGATGCCGCGGCTCTTGAGGTAGGTGATCACCTCGCGGATGTCGGCGATCGCCAGGGGGTCGATGCCGGCGAAGGGTTCGTCCAGCAGCATGAAGGACGGCTCGCCGGCCAGGGCGCGGGCGATCTCCACGCGGCGCCGTTCGCCGCCCGACAGGGCCACGGCGGCGGACTTGCGCAGGTGGCCGATGCGCAGCTCTTCCAGCAGGCGGTCGACGATGGCGCGCTGCTTCTTCGGATCGCGCTCGCGCATCTCGACCACGGCGAGGACGTTCTCCTCCACCGTCATGCCCCGGAAGATCGAGGCTTCCTGCGGCAGGTAGCCGACGCCCATGCGGGCGCGCTGGTACATGGGCTGGTCGGTGATCTCCTCACCATCCAGGAAGATGCGGCCGCTGTCGGCGGCGATCAGGCCGGTGACCATGTAGAAGCAGGTGGTCTTGCCCGCCCCGTTGGGGCCGAGCAGGCCGGCGACCTCACCCCGCTTCAGGTGCAGGCTGACGCCCTTGACCACGGGGCGGCCGCGGAAGGCCTTGGCGATCCCGTCGACATACAGGCCGTCCTTGGCGGGCGCGGCGGCGGACGCGGTCTTTGCGGCGGTGGAGAGGTTCACGTGTCGATGCTCAGCGCGCGGCGCCGGAAGCCGGCTTGCTTTCGGGGTAGAAGACGCCGCGCACGCGGCCCGGCTTGTTACGGCCGCTCACCGACGATTCCATCTTGGCCTCGCCGGTCTTGTTGTTCAGCGTCAGGCGCGAGCCGCGGGCCACGTTCTTGCCCTGAACCACGATCACGTCGCCGGTGACCACCACGGTGTCCTGGGCGGCGGTGTAGACGGCGCGGTCGCCGCGCACGGTCTGGTTCGGGGTCACGTAGTAGACCGGGCCCTCGGCTTCCAGCCGGTTGGTGTCGCCGCAGCGCGGACGCCCGTCCTCGCCCGTCCCGGCGCGCGGGTTGGCGTAGACCTTGATCACCGCGGCGCGCAGGCGCGTGGTCTCCTGCAGGGCCTCGGCGTCGCCGCGCCAGATGGTCAGGCACTGGCTGTTGATGACTTCGCTCTCATCGGCGGTGATGTCGATTGGCGCGCTGGAATCGCGCGAAATCTGCGCTTGCGCCGCGCCGGCCATAAGGGTCGCCGCAAGGCCGACCGCCGCCCACCGCATGATCACTCGCCGTTCCTCCGTCACAGGGTTTGAAACCCCTCTTAATCCTGATTGAGCCGCGCGCGAACCCTGCCGCGGAAGATCACCCGGTCGCCCTTGTCCTCGACCGTATAGCCGTTGGCGTTCAGCTGCGTCCCGGGGCCTTCGCCGCGCACCGGGCCCTGGCCCACGACGCGGCCGGCGCGAGTATCGACATTGGCCTCTTCCGCCGCGAAGCGGTAGCCGCCCGCGTCGCTGAACTTCACATCGCCCTGCAGCTTCAACGTCCGGTCGCTTTCGCGATAGATGCCGGTGCGCGCCGTGGCGCGCGTCTCCGACGGGCCGTTCATGGCCAGGCTGACGTCGGGCTGCTCCAGCTTGATGACATTGATGTCGTTGTCGTCCCGCGCGGCGCTCTTGGCGCTGATGCGGAAGGGGCGGCCCTTCTCGTCGCGGCCGAAGAAGCGTGGATTGGTCATGCGCACGACGGTCGACGCCTTTTCCAGCGAGGGCGTCTCCCGGGCGAAGGCGTTCCAGACCACCTGCGCGCCCAGCATCAGCACCAGCACGCCCGCCGCGGCGGGCAGGGCCCAGCGCAGGGTGCGCACCGTGCGCGAGCGTTTGCGCCAGCGCTGCAGGTCAGGCTGGGGCGAACGATCAGGCATGGCGGAGGCTGGGGTCATGAGCGGACCTTAGGCGTGGGCGAAGATGTCTGTCTCTTCCCAACCGGCGATGTCGAGCTTGGCGCGCGTGGGAAGGAAGTCGAAGCAGGCCCGGGCCAGTTCCGTGCGGCCCTCGCGGGCCAGCATCGCGTCAAGGCGCGTCCTGACCACATGCAGGTGCAGAACGTCGCTGGCGGCGTAGGCCAACTGCTCGGGGCTCAGGGTCGCCGAGCCCCAGTCTGAGCTCTGCTGGGCCTTGGACAGCTCCACCCCGGCGCATTCGCGGACCACATCCTTCAGGCCGTGGCGGTCGGTGTAGGTGCGCGCCAGCTTGGAGGCGATCTTGGTGCAGTAGACCGGCGTGGTGGTCACGCCCAGGTGCAGGTCGAACATGGCGATGTCGAAGCGGCCGAAATGGAAGATCTTCAGGACCTTCGGATCGGCCAGAAGCGCCTTGAGATTCGGCGCGTCATAGGTCGGGCGGTTCAGGCGGACGATATGGGCGTCGCCATTGCCGTCGGAAATCTGGACCACGCACAGCTTGTCGCGCCCCAGGCGCAGACCCATGGTTTCGGAATCGACGGCGACTGAAGTCGCGCCCGCGAAGACGTCGGCGGGCAGGTCGCCTTCATGAAGGAAATTGGCCAAGGGTCTCGAATGCTCCGGCGGTGTTGGCGCTCTATATAGCGCGCCGCCGGTTTGGCGCCCGCTCTTTTAGGTAGAAAAGAGCGATGGTGCCCAGGAGAGGACTCGAACCTCCACGGCCGTTAAGCCACTGGCACCTGAAGCCAGCGCGTCTACCAATTCCGCCACCTGGGCCCGCTCCGCATCCACCGGATCGGCGCGAGGCCGGGACCTTTAGAGAAGGCTTTTCGGCGCGTCAACACGTAGCTTCACGAAAAAGCATCTCCGTTGCGAATAACCGCCGGGTCGGGTATCCCGCGCCCGACAAACAAAGGGATTTCCCATGCAAGGCTTGGTGACGGTTTTCGGCGGCTCGGGGTTCATCGGGACCCAGGTGGTCCGCGCCCTGGCCAAGCAGGGCTGGCGTGTCCGCGTGGCGGTCCGTCGTCCGCACCTGGCTTTCCGCATGCGCATGCTGGGCGATGTCGGCCAGATCCAGGTGGTCCAGGCCAACATCCGCAACGGCGCCTCGGTGGCTCGCGCGCTGGAAGGCGCCGAGGCCTGCGTCAATCTCGTCGCGGTGATGCAGGAGCGCGGCCGCCAGGGCTTCCTCAGCCTGCACGCCACCGCCGCCGGCAAGGTGGCCGAGGCCGCCAAGGCCGCCGGGGTCCAGCGCTTCGTGCATATGTCGGCCCTCGGCGCCGACGCGCAGTCGCAATCCAAGTACGCCCGCACCAAGGCCCTGGGCGAGGAAGCCGTCCGCGCAGCCTTCCCGAGCGCGGTGATCGTCCGCCCGTCGGTGGTCTTCGGTCAGGAAGACGGCTTCTTCAACATGTTCGCCCGCATGGCGTCCCTGGCGCCGGCCCTGCCGCTGTTCGGCGGCGGCGAGACCCGGTTCCAGCCGGTCTTCGTGGGCGACGTGGCTCAGGCGGTGGCGCTGGCGGCCACCAAGCCGGAGCATGCCGGCAAGACCTTTGAGCTGGGCGGCCCGGCCGTCCTCAGCTTGAAGGACATCCTGGAGCTGGTGCTGCGTGAAACCGGCCGCGGCCGCGCGCTGCTGCCCGTGCCGTGGTTCGTGGCCAAGCTGATGGGCTCGGCCGGCGATCTGGTCTCCGGCTTCATCCCCGCGCCGATCACCAGCGATCAGGTCATCCTGCTGCAAAGCGACAACGTCGTGTCGGGCGCCCGGCCGGGTCTGGCCGAGCTGGGCGTGTCGCCGACGACGGTGGAGGCGATCGTTCCGACCTACCTCTATCTCTACCGCAAGGGCGGCCAATACGCCCCGCTGCCGGAAGGCGCGCTCTAGGACGCGCCTTCGCCTCGGCTAGTGGCGAGCCTTGCGCGCCGCGTAACGCGCATCGCGCTTGGCCTTCTGCTCAGCCGCGGTCAGGGCCTTGCGTTCCTTGCGCTGGGCGCGCTTGGCGGCCAGGGCCTCCTCGGCCAGGGCCTCTTCGGCCTGGCGCGCGGCTTCCTCGGCTTCAGCGGCGGCTTGCTTGGCGAGGGCCTTCTGGTCGGCGCGCGCCTGGCGCACGGCCTCGACCTCCGCTTGACGGATCGCCTCGCGCTGCTCGAACAGCGGGTCGGTGACAGCGGCCTTGGGCTTCAGTTTGGCCACCAGGGCCTGGCGGGCTTCGGCGGCGGTCTTCAGGCGATCTGCGAAGTCGACATTCTTCATGCGTGAGTGGGGTCCTTTGATAGGGGTCGGGGCTCGCGTGGCGCGGGTGCGTCACGTGATGAGAGTCGAAGGGGATCAGGGCTGGCCCGGTTGCGCGATCAAGGATCAAGCGCGGCGGGGCAGTCGGACCGAAACGTCATTCAACGCCGCCCCTATAGCGCCAAACGGGCCTTTCCACAAACGTGGCCGTAAGCCTAGCCGCCGGCGGGTTCGCGAAGCGACAGCTGGGCCAGGGCGAAGGACGTCACGGCGCAGGCGGTGATGCCGGCCACCATCGACAGCGGCTTGCCGTCGGCGAACAGGCCGGCGGCGGCCATGGTCGCCGCCCCGATCGTCACATGGATCGCGCCCATCAGGGCCGAGGCCGCGCCCGCGATGCGGCCGTGCGCCTCCATGGCCAGCACCCCGGTGGTCGGCATGACCAGGCCCAGGAACCCCCAACCCACGAACAGCAGGCCGCTCATGACCGGCAGGCTGCCGAGACCCGTGGCGAAGAGGGCGGTCAGCAGCACCATCGAGACCGCGAAGCCCGTCACCGCCATGCGCACCAGCCGCGCCAGGCCGAAGCGCTTCGACAGCATTCCCGTGAACTGGGCGGCGGCGAAGAAGGCGGCGGCGTTGAACGCGAAGAAGATGGCGAAGGCGCTGGGCGACAGGCCGTAGTGGTCGATGATCACGAAGGACGAGTTGGCCACATAGACGAAGAAGGACGACACGCCGAACGCGCCCACCAGCACGACGGACAGGTAGCGGCGGTCCTTGAGGAGCTGGCTGTAGCTGATCAGGGCGCCCGCCCAGGAGCTTTCGTTGCGGGCCTCGGCGGGACGCGTCTCCTTCATCACGAAGATCGACAGCAGCAGGCCGACGACCGCGGCGATGGCCGTGGCCCAGAACACCCCGCGCCAGCCGGCGACAGCGATGACCGCCCCGCCCACCGAAGGGGCCAGGATGGGGGAGATGCTGAACACCAGCATCAGAAGCGACATCAGCCGCGCCGCGTCAGGCCCGGTGTAGAGGTCGCGGACCACCGCGCGCGGCACCACCGACCCGGCGCAGGCGCCCACCGCCTGCACCACCCGGAAGGCGATCAGCGCCTCGATGGTCGGCGCCAGGGCGCAGCCGATGCTGCCGATGATGAACAGCACCAGGCCGAAATAGAGCGGCGTCTTGCGGCCGATCATGTCCGACAGCGGGCCGTAGATGAGCTGGCACACCCCCGAGGCGATGAAGAAGGCCATCAGGCTCATCTGCACCGCGGCCGGATCGGCCCGCAGGCTGGCGCCGATGGAGGGCAGGGCCGGCAGGTACATGTCGATGGCGAACGGCCCGATCGCCGAGATCAGGCCAAGAACGACGGCGAGGCCGAGAAACTGGCGGCTCGTGGCCATGACTATCCCCTGTTGAGAATGACGCTTCCCGGGAAAAGGCGCGTCAGCGGCGGCCGCGTCCCGACGGCGCCCGGACGCTAGCTAGGTCGAACAGGCCTTCGGCTCAAGTCGTCTTGGCCGAGACCCCCCAATCAGGGCTCCCGGCGAATCAGTATGTGACGATAATGACGCTCGTTGAACCGTGGGAGGGACGGCCATGGCCGGTTTTACGTTCACCGATTTCACCCTGCCGGTGCGCAGCGGATACTCCACCGCCAGCAGCCATGAGGTCGCCTTGGCCGACTTCAATGGGGACGGCAAGCTGGACGTCGTTCTGTCCTACTTCCTTTACCCTCTCGAAGACCGGGGCGTGCCGATCCGGGTGCTGACCGGCGACGGGACCGGGAAGTTCGTGGACGGCACGTCCAGCCTGTTCGCCAACCCGCCGGTGACGGTCCACGGCCGCCAGATCATCCTCGCCGACTTCAACAGGGATGGGCGCTCGGACGCGTTCTTCGCCGACCATGGTCTGGATGCCGCGCCGTTTCCCGGCGCAAGGAACGCGCTTTTCTTGTCGCAAGGGGCCTCGGGCCTGACAAATGCGGTGGCGGGCCTGCCTGCTATCGCCGACTTCAGCCATTCCGCCGCCGCCGGCGATGTGGATGGCGATGGCGACATCGACCTTTTCGTGGGCAATCAGGGTGATGGGGAAAAGTACCCGTACATTCTGCTGAACAACGGCGCTGGCGGTTTCACGGTGCAGCGCAGCGGTCTTCCGACGACGCTTCACAGTGGCGACCCGGGCATAACCACCAGCACCTTCTTTGATGCTGATCGGGACGGGGATTTGGATCTCTTCCTCGGACCTTGGGATCCGAGAAGCCGGCCCGCGGTGATCCTCGAGAACGACGGCAAGGGGAATTTCCTACGTACCCTGACGACCATTCCCATCCCGGCGCATGGAACTTCGGAGAATGTCATCGACAGCCATGCCGTCGATATCAACGGCGACGGCGCGCTCGACCTTGTGATCAATACCGTAGTCGATTTCTTCAGCGTCGGCTCAATCCGTTTCTACATCAACGACGGGACCGGAAAGTTCACCGACGAAACAGCCTCGCGCTTGCCAAGCCGAAGCGCTGAAGGTTGGAACACGCGGGTCCAGTTCGCCGATATCAATGGCGATGGAAAAGTGGACATGCTCGTGTCGAACGGCACGTCACGCCCGGTCTTCCTTAACGATGGTACGGGAAAATTCATCCAGACCGCCGAAGGCTATCTCCCGGGAGCTGGCCAATATGATCAATATCATGCCGCAGATCTCAATGGCGACGGGCGGATGGACATCTTCTCCGTGCGTGGCCTGTACAACGGCAATGAGCAGTTCCGCGTCTATCTCGCCAGCCCGCCGGAGCCGCTGAACGCCGCGGTCACCACCGCCATCAGTTCAATCCTTCGCGGCTCCAACAATGCCTTGGCGACCGACCTCTCGGCCAAGGTCTCGGCGGGGACCCTGACTCAGGCGGCGGCGATCGCCGAGATCGTCAAGGCGGCGGATCAGACGACGTCTGTGGCGACGCTCAGCTATCTGTTCTTCACCGGCAAGATCCCAGGTTCGGCGGGGATCGACTATCTGGTCTCGGCCTCGGGGCCCAACCCGAACAATCTGAACTCCGCCTACTTCCAGTCCTTCAATCTGGAGAACCGCTACATCAATTTCGCGGTGAACCTGGGTCGGGACGGGGAAGGCAAGGCCGCCTTCCAAGCAGACTACGGCTCCTTGAGCCTCTTTGACGCCACCCGAAAGGCCTATGCCGAAATCTTCGGCCGTGCGCCCACCGACGCCCAGCTGACCACCATGCTGTCAGGCGGCCGTGACGCCTACTTCGCCAGCTACGGCGGCGACGGCCTCACCGGTCAGGGAACCAAGGCGGCCATGGTCGGCTGGCTGCTGGCCGAAGCCGAGAAGGCGGATCTGGGCGTCATGGCCCGCTCCAACGCCGCCTGGCTCACCGACCTGGCCGACGGCTCGGCCCCCTTCGCCATCGACATCACCGCCGCAGGGACCGGCTACTACAAGCCTGAGTTCGTGTTCGGGGGCTAGCGGGCCGGGAAGGTCGCCAGAAGGATCAGGCCGATCGTCCCGACCACCACCCGCCAGATGGCGAACGGCATGAAGCCGTGGCGGGTGATGAAGTTCAGCACGCTGCGGACCACGAACACGGCGGAGATGAAGGCCGCCACGAAGCCCAGGCCGATGATGCCGGCGTCGTCCAGGCTGAGCAGGTCGACGTTCTTGTAGAGGTCGTAGGCGAAGGCGCCGGCCATGGTCGGCATGGCCAGGAAGAACGAGAACTCCGCCGCCGAGCGCTTGTCGCACTTCATCAGCAGGCCGCCGGCGATGGTGGCGCCCGAGCGCGACACGCCGGGGACCAGCGCCACGGCCTGGCAGAAGCCGATGATCAGGGCCGTCTTCAGCGAGAACTGGGTCACGTCGGTGTAGCGCGGCTCGACTTTCATGCGGTCCAGCAGGCCCAGGATGACCCCGCCGATGATCAGGTTGATGCAGATGAGCCCCGGAGACTCGTAGAGCACGGTCTTGATGAAGTCGTGGGCCGCCACGCCGATCAGCACCGCGGGAATGACGCCCAGGATGATGGCGGCGATGAAGCGGCGGCTCGCCGGGTCCTTCGGCGCGGTGATCAGCAGGGTCCAAAGGCGCGTGAAATAGACGCTGACGATCGCCAGGATCGCGCCGAGCTGGATCAGCACCTCGAAGGTGTTGCCCGTGCTGTTGAAGCCCAGGAAGTGGCCGACCAGCAGCATGTGGCCGGTGGAGGACACCGGGATGAACTCGGTCAGGCCTTCGATCAGGCCCAGCACGATGGCGATCAACCAGTCCGGCATTTCAGGCTCCTCCGATGGGCCGTCAGGCGTGGCCCGATAAGGTAAACAGGACGTTTAGTCCAAAAACTTTACTGATAATGACTCGCATGTGACGATTTCCGCCTTTGGGGGCCTGTGCGTCGCGGAATAATGGTCAACTATAGAGACAATGCTGTTTTCCCTGCATTGAACCGCACGTAAGACCCTGCCGCGCGCAAGGTTATGCCTCTGTGAGGCCGCGCGCACGTGGACAAGGGGATGATCATGGCCGAACGCATGTTGAAGTTCACGGTGACGCCGCGGCGGATGCCGGAGAAACGCGACGCTGCTCAGCGTTCGGACGATTTCCTGGAGATCTACGCCGACTTCATTGACGCCAAGGCGACGGAGCAGGCTTCGCGCTGCTCGCAATGCGGCGTTCCGTTCTGCCAGTCGCACTGCCCCCTGCACAACAACATCCCCGACTGGCTGCGGATGACGGCCGAGGGGCGGGTGCAGGAAGCCTATGACCTGTCGCAGGCCACCAACGCCATGCCGGAAATCTGCGGCCGCATCTGCCCGCAGGACCGCCTGTGCGAAGGCAACTGCGTCATCGAGCAGTCCGGCCATGGCACGGTCACCATCGGGGCGGTGGAGAAGTACCTGTCGGACAAGGCCTGGGAGGAGGGCTGGGTGCGCCCGCTGGTCGCCGGTCCGACCCGGGGCCAGTCGGTGGGCGTCGTCGGCGCCGGTCCGGCCGGCCTGGCGGCCGCCGAGCGTCTGCGCGAGGGCGGCTATGACGTGGTGGTCTATGACCGTCATGACCGCCCCGGCGGCCTGCTGATCTACGGCATCCCCGGCTTCAAGCTGGAGAAGGACGTGGTCGAGCGCCGCACCCGCCGTCTGGCTGATGGCGGCGTCGTGTTCCAACTCGGCTTTGAGGTCGGCAAGGACGCCACGCTCGAACAACTGCGCGCGCAGCACGACGCCGTGCTGATCGCCACGGGCGTCTATGCCGCCCGCGACCTGACCGCGCCGGGCGCCGGGTCGAACGGCGTGGTCGCCGCGCTCGACTATCTGATCGCCTCCAACCGCCAGAGCCTGGGCGACGAGGTGGCCGAGATCGCTTCCGGCCAACTGAACGCCGAGGGCAAGGACGTGGTCGTGGTCGGCGGCGGGGACACCGCCATGGACTGCGTCCGCACCGCCATCCGCCAGGGCGCCAAATCGGTGTCGTGCCTCTATCGCCGTGACAAGGCCAACATGCCCGGCTCCATGCGCGAGGTGGCCAACGCCGAGGAGGAAGGCGTCCACTTCGAATGGCTCGCCGCGCCCAAGGCGGTGAAAGGCGACGCGGACGCCGTCACCGGCGTTCATGCCGCGCGCATGCGCCTGGGCTCGCCGGACGCCTCCGGCCGTCAGTCGCCCGAGGAAGTTCCCGGCGGTGATTTCGACAAGCCCGCCCAGCTGGTGATCAAGGCTCTCGGCTTCGAGCCGGAGAACCTGCCGCAACTGTGGTCGGCCCCCGATCTGAAGGTCAGCCGCAGCGGCACGGTGCGGGCCGATTTTCGCACCCAGATGACCAATCTCGACGGCGTGTTCGCCGCCGGCGACATCGTGCGCGGAGCCTCCCTCGTGGTGTGGGCGATCCGCGACGGCCGCGACGCCGCCGACTCCATCCATTCCTACCTGACGGCCAAGGCGAGCGCTCCGGCGCTGGCGGCGGCGGAGTGACGACCATGAGCGACGTTCTCGACCTCTATTTCGCCAACCGCCAGCGTCTGATCGACGGCCACGCCTATGACCCGCGCAGCGAGCGCGACAACTGCGGCGTGGGCCTGGTCTGCGCCATCGACGGCCAGCCGCGCCGCGAAGTCGTCGAACTGGCGATCAAGGCCCTGAAGGCCGTCTGGCACCGGGGCGCGGTGGACGCCGACGGCAAGACCGGCGACGGCGCAGGCATCCTGCTGTCCGTTCCGCAGGACTTCTTCGCCGACCAGGTGCGCCGCACCGGCCACGCCCTGCGTCCCGGCCCGATCGCCGTGGGCCAGGTCTTCCTGCCGCGCACGGACCTGGGCGCCCAGGAGGCGGCCCGAACCATCGTGGAAAGCGAGGCCCTGCGCTTCGGCTTCTACATCTATGGCTGGCGCCAGGTGCCGGTGAACACCGCCGTCATCGGCGAGAAGGCCAACGCCACGCGCCCGGAGATCGAGCAGATCATGCTCGCCGCTCCGGAGGGCCTGGAGGGCGAGTCCCTGGAGCGCGCCCTGTTCCTGTGCCGCAAGCGCATCGAAAAGCGCGTGGCGGCCTCGAACCTGAACGGCTTCTACCTGTGCTCCTTCTCGGCCAAGTCCCTGATCTACAAGGGCATGTTCCTGGCCGAGCACATCAACGAGTTCTATCCCGACCTCAATGATGAGCGCTTCGCCGCGGCCGTGGCGATCTTCCACCAGCGCTACTCGACCAACACCTTCCCCGAATGGCGCCTGGCGCAGCCGTTCCGGATGCTGGCCCACAACGGCGAGATCAACACGCTGAAGGGCAACGTCAACTGGATGAAGAGCCACGAAATCCGCATGGCCGCCCAGGCCTTCGGGGATTTCGGCGAGGACGTGAAGCCCGTCATCCAGCCCGGCGTGTCCGACAGCGCGGCGCTCGACAACACCTTCGAGGTGCTGGTCCGCGCCGGCCGCGACGCGCCCATGGCCAAGGCCCTGCTGATGCCGGAAGCCTGGAACGGCAAGACCGAGGAGCAGATGCCCGCCTCGCACCAGGCGCTCTATTCCTACTGCAACGCCGTGATGGAGCCGTGGGACGGCCCCGCCGCCGTCTGCGCCACCGATGGCCGCTGGGTCGTGGCCGGCAAGGACCGCAACGGCCTGCGCCCGCTGCGCGTCTCCTACACCGATGACGGCCTGGTCATCATGGGCTCCGAAGCGGGCATGTGCGGCGTGGCCGACACCCGCATCGTCAAGAAGCTGAACATCTCGCCGGGGCGGATGATCGCCATCGACCTGGCCAACGGCCAGCTGTTCAGCGAGGACGAGATCATCGACGAACTCGCCGAGCGCCACCCCTACACCCAGTGGCTCGGCAACATCCGCGATCTCGACAAGGAGATCGGCCCCGGTCCCGAGCCGCGCCGCTATGGCCGCGAGGAGCTGGTGCGCCGGCAACTGGCCGCCGGCCTGACGCTGGAGGACCTGGAGATGGTCCTCGCCCCCATGGCCGAGGACGGCAAGGAAGCCGTCGGCTCCATGGGCGACGACACGCCGCTGGCGGTGCTGTCGGAGAAGTACCGGCCTCTGAGCCACTTCTTCCGCCAGAACTTCAGCCAGGTGACCAACCCGCCCATCGATCCCCTGCGCGAGACGGGGGTGATGAGCCTGAAGACGCGCTTCAAGAACCTGGGCAACATCCTGTCCGAGGACGAGGCGCAGACCGATGTGTTCGTTCTGGAAAGCCCGGTCCTGACCACCGGGATGTACGAGCGCATCGTGCCGGTGATCGGCGAGAAGAACGTCGCCCTCGTCGATTGCTCCATGCCGATCCCGGTTGCGGAGGCGCGCCCCGGCGACGCCCTGCGCGCCAATCTGGAACGCATCCGAGCCGAGGCCGAGGACGCCGCCCTGCGCGGCTGCTCGACCATCGTCCTGAGCGATGAGCAGGCCGGCTCCGACCGTGTCGCCATGCCGATGATCCTGGCCACCGGCGCGGTCCACGCGCACCTGGTCGGCAAGGGGCTGCGCTCCTACGTCTCGATCATCGTCCGTTCGGCCGAATGCCTGGACACGCACTATTTCGCGGTGCTGGTCGGGGTCGGCGCCACGGCGGTGAACGCCTATCTGGCCCAGGAAAGCTTCCAGGACCGCCTGGAGCGCGGCCTGATCGGCGAGCGGACCCTTCGCGAGGTCTGCCTGAACTTCAAGACGGCCATCGAGGGCGGCCTGCTGAAAATCCTGTCCAAGATGGGCATCAGCGTCATCTCGTCCTATCGCGGCGGCTACAACTTCGAGGCCGTCGGCCTGTCGCGCGCCATGGTCGCCGAGTACTTCCCGGGCATGCCGTCGCGCATCTCGGGCATCGGCCTGGCCGGTCTGGAGACCAAGGCGGTGGAGCTGCATCGCAAGGCCTGGGACGCTTCGGCCATCACCTTGCCCGTGGGCGGCTTCTACAAGGCCCGCCGCTCGGGCGAGGCGCACGCCTTCGAGGCGCGCATGATCCACACCCTGCAGCACGCCTGCGACACGGGCGATTACGGGGCCTACAAGCGCTGGAGCGAGGGACTGCGCGGCTTCAAGCCGATCCAGCTGCGCGACCTGCTGGACTGGCGTTCGGACCATGCGGCGATCAGCGTCGACGACGTCGAGAGCGTCAACGAGATCCGCAAGCGCTTCGTCACACCGGGCATGAGCCTGGGCGCCCTGGCGCCGGAAGCGCACGGCGTGCTGAACATCGCCATGAACCGCATCGGGGCCAAGTCGGTCTCGGGCGAGGGCGGCGAGGATTCCGCCCGCTACCGCCCGCTGCCCAACGGCGACAATCCCAACAGCGCGGTCAAGCAGGTGGCCTCCGGCCGGTTCGGCGTCACGGCCGAATATCTGAATCAGTGCCGCGAGATCGAGATCAAGGTGGCCCAGGGCGCCAAGCCCGGCGAGGGCGGGCAGCTGCCCGGCTTCAAGGTCACCGAGATGATCGCGCGCCTGCGCCATGCCACTCCGGGCGTGATGCTGATCAGCCCGCCGCCGCACCACGACATCTATTCGATCGAGGACCTGGCCCAGCTCATCTATGACCTGAAGCAGATCAATCCGGTCGCCCGGGTGACGGTGAAGCTGGTCTCCATGACCGGCATCGGCGCCATCGCCGCCGGGGTCGCCAAAGCAAAAGCGGACGTGATCCTGATCAGCGGCAATGTCGGCGGCACGGGCGCCTCGCCCCAGACCTCGATCAAGCACGCCGGCGGCCCCTGGGAGATGGGCCTGTCGGAGGCCAACCAGGTCCTGACCCTGAACAACCTGCGCCACTCGGTGATGCTGCGGGCCGACGGCGGCGTGCGCACCGGCCGCGACGTGGTGATCGCCGCCATGCTGGGCGCCGAGGAGTTCGGCATCGGCACCGCGTCCCTGATCGCCATGGGCTGCATCATGGTGCGCCAGTGCCATTCCAACACCTGCCCGGTGGGAGTCTGCACCCAGGACGAAGCCCTGCGCGCCAAGTTCACCGGCAGCCCGGAGAAGGTCATCAACCTCTTCAGCTTCATCGCCGAGGAGGTGCGCGAGATCCTGGCGTCCTTGGGCTTCAAGTCCCTGCAGGAGATCGTCGGCCGCACGGACCTGCTGCAGCAGGTCAGCCGCGGCGGCGAACACCTGGACGACCTCGACCTCAACCCGCTGCTGGTCCGCGCCGATCCGGGCTCCAACAAGCCCTACTGCACGGTGGAGGGCCGCAACGCGGTGCCGGACACCCTGGACGCCCAGATCGTCCGCGACGCCGCGCCGCTGCTGGAGCGGGGCGAGAAGATGCAGCTGACCTATACGGTCCGCTCCACCGCCCGGACCATCGGCACGCGGACCTCCAGCCACATCGTCCGCAAGTTCGGCATGAAGGGCCTGCCCGCCGGGCACCTGACCCTGCAGCTGCGCGGTTCGGCCGGCCAGAGCCTGGGGGCCTTCGCGGTCCAGGGTCTGCGCATCGAGCTGACCGGCGAGGCCAACGACTATGTGGGCAAGGGCCTGTCCGGCGCGACCATCGTCGTGCGTCCGGGCTCGCACCTGGCCCGGCCGGAAGACAACGCCATCCTCGGCAACACCGTGCTCTACGGCTCCACCTCCGGCCGGCTGTTCGCCGCCGGCCAGGCGGGCGAGCGCTTCGCGGTCCGCAACAGCGGCGCGACGGCGGTGGTCGAGGGTGTCGGCGCCAACGGCTGTGAGTACATGACCGGCGGCCAGGTGGTGGTGCTCGGTCCCGTGGGCGGCAACTTCGGCGCCGGCATGACCGGCGGCATGGCGTTCGTCTATGACCCGAACGACCGGTTCCCCCCTCTGGTCAATCCGGAGAGCGTGGTGGTCCAGCGCCTGGCCTCGCCGCACTGGGAAGGCGTGCTGCGCTCGCTTGTGTCAGAGCATGCTCAGGAGACCGGTTCGCCCCAGGCCAAGGCCTTGCTGCGCGACTGGGAGCACGTGAAGGGCGGCTTCTGGCAGATCTGCCCGAAGGAAATGGTGGGCCGTATCTCCCATCCCCTCGTGGCCGAGGAAAAGGCGCACGAGCGGGCCTAGGGTCGATCCGCCGCCGGCGCCCCTGTGCGCCGGCGGCGAGTCCGTCTACCTCTGCTTGGCGTAACCGCCGGAGGGGGCATGACGACCTGGAGCGAAGGCTACACGACGGACCTGCAGTACACGTCGTCCTTCTACAGCGAACTTGCTCCCGCCCACCTGGCCTTCGCCGCCCGGAGTGCGGGCTGGCGGCCGCCGGCGCTGGCGGGAGCGTTCGACTATTGCGAGCTCGGCTGCGGCCAGGGCGTCAGCGTCAATGTGCTGGCGGCGACCAACCCCCGGGCGCGGTTCTGGGGAATGGACTTCAATCCCGCCCAGATCGCCAACGCCCGCAAGATGGCCGCCGACGCGCGACTAACGAATGTGGAGTTCCGCGACTGGAGCTTCGCCCAGGCGATCGAGCGGGCGGCGGAGCTGCCGCAGTTCGACGTCATCACCTTGCACGGGGTGCTGACCTGGGTCTCCGAAGAGAACGTCCGGCAGATCCTGACCTTCATCGAACGGACGCTGAAGCCCGGCGGCCTCGTCTATGTGTCCTACAACGCCCTGCCCGGCTGGTCGCAGGCCCTGTCCTTCCGACACATGGCGCGGCAAGTCTTCCTCAGGCACGGCGAAAATCCGGAGGCGGCGCCGGCCCGGATACTCGATCTGGCCGACCGTCTGAGGGAAGGCGGCGCCGTCTATTTCGCCACCAGCCCGACCCTGGGACCGAAGCTCGACAATCTGCGCACCCAGTCGAGCGCCTACTTCGCCCACGAGTATCTCAACCGGAACTGGCGGCCGTTCCACTTCACCGAGGTGGCCGAGCTGATGGGCGAGGCGCGCCTGGACTTTCTCACCTCGGCCAGCTTGATGGACTCCATGCCGGAGGCGGCGACCTCGCCCGCCGCGGCGGCGGTGGTCGCGCAGGAGGCTGGCGAGGATCGCGTGTGGGCCGAGCAGCTTCGCGACTTCGCCAACAACAAGGCCTTCCGGCGGGACATCTATTCGCGTGGCCTGAACCGCCTCAATCCTGTCGAACAGTTCCTGGATCTAAAGGATCAGCAATTCGCCCTGGCCGTGCCGCGCGGACAGGCCGACATCCTCTTCGCTGGTCCCATGGGGCAGATCGCCGGTTCGGCTGAGGTGCATCATCCGCTGCTCGACCGATTGGCGGCCGGGCCGGCGACCTTCGGCGAGCTGCAGGCGGCGCTTCCGCAGCAGAACGTCGCCCTCGGCATTCAGGCCGTCAGTCTTCTCGTCCACGCCAAACAAATCCTGCCGGTGTTCGAACAGGCCGATCCGGAGCCGGGCAAGCGCCTGAACGGCGTTCTGCTCGACGCCTATCGCAGGGCCCGAAACTACAACGTCCTGGCCATGCCCGCGGCGCGGACCGGTCTGGTCGCTTCGGGTGCGGACATGCTGGCCGCCTGCGCCGTCGCTGATGGTCGGGACGGTGATCTGCAGGAGGCGGCGGCCTATGGATACGCGCTGCTCAGCGCCAGCGGCCGGACCCTGAACCAGGACGGCAAGCAATTGATCGACGACGAGGCGCGCGCCTATCTGGCCGATGAGATGGCGCCGGCTTTCGACGGTCGGATCGAGGTCTGGAGGAATCTCGGCGCGTTCTAGAGCGCCGGCAGGCCCACATAGCGGGCGCGAGGGCGGATCAGGCGGCCGGTTCCGGACTGCTCGACGGCGTGGGCGATCCAGCCGGCGCAGCGCGCCGTGGCGAACAGGGTGAAGGGGGCGTCCTGCGGCAGGGCCAGGTGCTTGGCCAAGGCGGTGAGGGCGAAATCGATGTTCGGGCGGCCAAAGCCGGCCTCCTCAGCCGCCTTGGCCGCGGCGGCCCAGCGCTTGGGCGTCTCGAACGCGCCGAGCAGGGCCAGGGCCCGCGGGTCACCCTCCGGATAGAGGGGGTGGCCGAAACCCGGCGGCGGCTCGCCGCGCATCAGGCGGGCGGCGGTGGCCGCCTCCGCCCCGCCGCGCTTCACCTCCGCCAAGAAGGACTCCACCCGGCTGGCCATGCCGCCGTGCAGGGGGCCTGACAGGGCGGCCAGTCCGGCAAGGGCGCTGGCGGCCAGGGACGCGCCGGTGGAGGCAGCCACGCGGGCGGCGAAGGTGGAAGCGTTGAGCTCGTGATCCGCCAGCAGCACCAGGGCGCGGCGGATCAAATTCGCGCCGTCGGCGTCGCAGCCCCAGGCGGCGGCGAGACGCTCATGGGCGGGGCCGCGCCCCTCCTGGCCGGCGGCGGCGGTGACGACCTGATCGAGCAGGGACGCCGCCTCCACGAACAGGGCGTTGGGAGAGCGTCCGGCCAAGGGGAGGTCGATGGCGGCGCGGGTGGCCAGGGCGGTGAACAGGCGGGCGCGGGCGGTCTTGCCCTTGGGAGACGGCGCGAGCTGCGCCGGGAAGAGGTCCGCATTGGTCTGTCCGCGCAGCAGGCGGCTCACGGCCTCGAAGTCGTGCGTCGCGGCCAGGGCGACGGCGTCCTGGCCGCGATAGAACAGCCGGCCATGGGCGACGGTGGTGATCGCTGATTCCAGGACCGGCTCGCCCCAGGCGATGGCGCTTTGGGCCACGTCGGCAGCCTTGCGGCCACGTCGTTTGCGCTCGGCCATCAGCTTCACATCGGCGGCGCTGTAACGGCTGCGGCGCGGGTCGGCGGCGTCGGTCTCGGCCGCGATCCGTCCCCGGCTCACATAGGCGTAAAGCGTCTGCCGCCGCACGCCGAGGGCGGCCATGGCTTCGGCGGCGCTCATCCATTCCATGATACATTGATTATATCGATCAAGATTGACGTCAATATATTTCGGGCGCGGATTGTCTCCGAACGAAAGGAGCTTTCCGATGTCGGGACTAGAAGGCGTCGTCGCCGCCCAAACCATTCTTTCCGAGGTCGACGGCCTGGCGGGCCGTCTGATTATCCGCGGCCATGCGCTGGACCAGCTGGCGGGCCGCTGGACCTTCGAGCAGGTGGTCGGCCTGTTGCTGGACGGCTTCTTTCCCGACATGCCCGAGGACGTCAGCGGCGCGCTCGGCGCCGCGCGGGTCAGGGTGTTCGCGCAGGTCGCCGGTCTGGATGCGGTCCTCGCCGCCCGCCCGCCGGTGGAGGCGGTGCGGGCCTTGATGGCGCGTCTGCCTGACGGCGACGATCTGGAGACGGCTCTGAACCTGATCGCCGCGCCGGCCGTGTTCACGGCGGCGGTTCTGCGGGCCGCCGGGGGCGAGGCGCCGATCGCGCCGGATGCGGCGCTCAGCCATGCGCCCGACACGCTGCGCATGATGCGGGGAAGCGCGCCGAGCGCCGGCGAGGCGGCGGCCTTGGACACCTATCTGGTCACGGTCTGCGATCACGGGCTGAACGCCTCGACCTTCGCGGCGCGGGTGGTGGCCTCGACCCAGGCCGGCCTGGGATCTGCGGTTCTGGCGGGGATCAGCGCCCTGAAGGGGCCGTTGCATGGCGGCGCGCCCGGGCCGGTGATCGACATGCTGGACGCCATCGGCGAGCCGCAGAACGCCCGCCCGTGGCTGGAGGCGGCGCTTGACCGCGGCGAGCGCCTCATGGGCTTCGGCCACCGCATCTATCGGGTGCGGGACCCCCGCGCCGATGCGCTCAAGACGGCGGTGCGCCTTCTGGGGCGCGACAGCGAGGGCGCGGCGGGGCGCATCGCCTTCGCCGAGGCGGTGGAGCAGGCGGCCCTGGCCATACTGCGCGAGCGCAAGCCGGATCGGCCGCTGGAGACCAATGTGGAGTTCTATACGGCGCTGCTGCTGGAGGCCCTGGGTTTTGCGCCATCAGCCTTCACCTGCGTCTTCGCCATGGGGCGGACGGCCGGATGGGTCGCTCACGCTCGTGAGCAGACGGCCGGAGGCAAGCTGATCCGGCCGCAGTCTCTCTATGTCGGTCCCGCGCCGAAGGCGGCGGCTTAGGCGTCGCCGTCGGTCAGGTCGGCGATGCGGCCGTCCACGGCTTCGCCCATGGCGGTGGTGACGTTATGGCCAGCATCCTTCACGCCGACGCGGGCGGCGTGCGGGGCCTCGACGACGGTTTCGAGGGTCGGGGTCTGGGGAGCGGTCTGAGCAATCATCGGATAGTCCCTCCGTGCGGGCGGCGTCCATCGCCGTTCGCGGGCGCAACTTCCTCCGATCAGGCACGCGGCGCCTTGCGCTTGATCAACAAGACTTGGACGAACCGGCGTCCTTGAAAGCCGGCTTGCATCGCGGCTCTACACGCTTAGGATCGTATACGATATTTGGTCGTAGTGGGGCGCGTCATGACTTTCAGTCGGGGTGCGGCGTTGATCGCCGCCGCTTGGTTCTGTGCGGGTGTTCCCGCCCTGGCGGCGAGCAAGGCGGCGGTCGAGGCCTCGGTGACGCTTCGCGAGCGCTGGATGTATCTGACCCGCGACGTGGCCGATCCGGCGACCTGGGCGGAGGCGCAGTCGAAGTTTCTCTATCGCAAGACCGTGCCGGGCGGCTTCAACTTCGTTCTCTATGACCCGGTCAGCGGCGCCAAGACGCCGGCCTTCGATCAGGCGAAGCTGGCGGCGGGCCTGTCCAAGGCCATGGGTCAGGAGCTGACCGCCCTGCGCCTGCCCTTCGACAGCTTCACCTACGAGAAGGACGGGCAGGCCATCGCCTTCACGTCCGGCGAGGGGCGCTGGACCTGCACCTTGACGGCTTACGAGTGCGGCAAGGCCCCGCCGCGCAAGACCCGCCCGCGCGGCTTCGGTGTCGTGCGCGATCTGTCCGTGCCCGCCGACAATACGCCCAAACGCTCGCCCGACGGCCGTTTCGAGGCCTTCGTCCAGGGCGACAACCTGGCTGTCCGCAGCCTGCCCGACGGAGTGGTGAAGGTGCTCAGCACCGACGGTTCGCCGGGCGACTTCTACGATCCCGAGACCATCGCCTGGTCGCCGGATTCGTCGAAGCTGGCGGTCTATCGCGTGCGTCCCGGCTATAGCCGTGAAGTGCTTCGGGTGGAGACATCGCCCGGCGATCAGGTGCAGCCCAAGCTGCAGACTCAGCTCTATCCCAAGCCGGGCGACGCGGTGGACATCGAGCGGCCGGTGCTGTTCGACGTGACGGCGGGCAAGCAGATCGGCGTGGCCGAGGACCTGTTCCCCAACCCCTATTCCATGTCGCGCCTGGCCTGGCGCAAGGACAGCCGCACGGTGTCCTTCGAGTACGACCAGCGCGGCCATCAGGCCCTGAAGCTGATCGAGGTCGACGCCGCCACCGGCGCGGCCCGCGCGGTCATCGACGAGCGGTCCAAGACCTTCATCAACATGGGCCGCACCTTCCGCCAGGATATCGGTGCGGACGGCCGCGAAGTGGTCTGGATGTCCGAGCGTGACGGGTGGAACCACCTCTATCTCTATGACGGCCGCAGCGGCCGGGTGAAGACCCAGATCACCAAGGGCGAATGGATCGTCCGCAAGGTCCTCAAGGTGGACGAGGACAAGCGCCGCATCTGGTTCGCGGCCAGCGGCATGCGGCCGGGCGAGGACCCCTATCTGCAGCATGTCTATCGGGTCGATTTCGACGGCCGGAATCTGACGCCCCTGACCACCGCCGACGCCTGGCACGACGTGGCGTTCTCGGCAGACATGAACTTCTACTTGGACACCTATTCGCGGACGGACCAGCCCAACATCTCCGAGCTGCGCCGCGCCGACGGCAGCTTGGTGGCGCGGATCGAGACCGGCGACATCACCGAGCTGAAGGCCGCCGGCTGGAAGGCGCCGGAGGTGTTCAAGGCCAAGGGGCGCGACGGCAAGACCGACATCTGGGGCCTGGTGGTGCGGCCCAAGGACTACGATCCGGCCAAGCGCTATCCGGTGATCGAGAACATCTATGCCGGGCCGCACGACAGCTTCGTTCCCAAGACCTTCTGGCCCTTCGGCTACCACTCCGGCGGGGACAAGGTGATCGGCATGCAGTCGCAGGCCGATCTGGGCTTCATCGTCGTGCAGATGGACGGCATGGGCACCTTGAACCGCTCGAAGGCCTTCCATGACGTGGCCTGGAAGAACCTGGGCGACAGCGGATTTCCCGACCGCATCTTGTGGCACAAGGCCCTGGCGGCGCGCGATCCGGCCTATGACATCAGCCGCGTGGGCATCTATGGCGCCTCGGCCGGCGGTCAGAGCGCCTTCGGTGCGCTGATCTTCCATCCGGAATTCTACAAGGCGGCCGTGGCCTATGCCGGCTGCTACGACAACCGCATGGACAAGATCAGCTGGAATGAGCAGTGGATGGGCTGGCCGGTGGACGGCAGCTACGCCCGCGCCTCCGGCGTCGACAACGCCCACAAGCTGCAGGGCGAGGTGCTGCTGATCGTCGGTGAGCAGGATTCAAACGTCGATCCGGCCTCGACGCTTCAGGTGGTCAACGCCCTGATCAAGGCGGACAAGGATTTCGAGCTGCTGATGGTCCCTGGCGAGGGCCACGCGGTGGGCCGTTCGACGGGGCCGATCCCCTACGTCCAGCGGCGCCAGTTCGACTTCTTCATGCGCACGCTGCGCGGGGAGGGGGCGCTGGGCTGGAACCGCAGCGCCGCCCCCTAAGCGGTACTAGTTGGCAGCCAGCTGACGGCCGACGGCGGCGCGGGTCTGCTCGACAGCCTGCTTGTAGCAGTCGCTGCGCTGGGCCGAGCGTTTCACCACGCGCAGGCTGGCCTCGTCGGCGCCGCAGGCTTTCAGCGCCGCCGCCTGGATGCGGCTCTGGAGCACGCGTGCGGTCGCGGGGTCGGAGGGGTTGAGGTCGCCGAACTTCACCACGGCGGTGTTCGGGGCGGCGATTGCGGCGCCGGCCACGCAGGCAAGCATGGCGGCGGGGGCTAGGATCTTCAACATTGTTGCTTCCTTGGGCGTATCGACGATATCGCGGCTTAGATTTTATGCGTTTGCCGCTTGTTGCTAGGATAAGCCCCCGTCGGCGCCGTTTCCACGTTGACTTGTGGATAATTTCGTCGCGCGCGGTTCAACGAACCGTGAGAATGCAAGGGATTGAGCGCCTTCATGACCCCAACGCCCCTGTCCCTGAGCGAAAAGGCGGCGGTCACCCGGCGCATCACCCTGTTGTCGACGGCCGCCGCGGCGCTGCTGATCCTGCTCAAGGGGGCGGCCTTTCTGTCCAGCGGGTCGGTGGCCATCCTCGCCTCCCTGGCGGATTCCGGGCTGGATCTGGTCGCCTCCCTGGTCACGCTCTTCGCCGTCCGCTACGCCGCCGCGCCGCCTGACGCGGAGCACCGCTTCGGCCACGGCAAGGCGGAAGCCTTCGCCGGTCTGATGCAGGCGGGGTTGGTCTTCGCCTCCGGCGCCTTGATCGGCCGGGAGGCCGTGGGCCGCCTGCTTCACCCTGCGCCGGTGAGCATCGACGCCTGGAGCATTTTGGTGATGATCGCTTCGGTGATCGTCACCGGCGGCCTGATCGCCGTCCAGTCGCGCGCCCTGAAAAAGGCCGGCTCCATCGCCGTGGAGGGTGATCGCGCCCACTACGCCGCCGATCTGGCGTCGAACGGGGTGGTGATTGTCGGGCTGGGAGCGACAGCCCTGACCGGCGTCGTGTGGATCGACGCCGCGGCGGGCCTGATCGTGGCGGCGTGGCTGGTCTGGGGCGCGATCGGCGTCTTGCGGGGCGCGGCCGATCAGCTGATGGACCGGGAGCTCTCGGACCAGGACCGCGACCGGGTCCTGAAACTGATGGCGGCCGATCCCCGGGTGCGCGGCGTGCATCAGCTGCGCACCCGCGAATCCGGGCCTTACATCCATATCCAGGCCCACCTGGATCTTGATCCGGGCCAGACGCTGGAGGCCGCTCACGCCGTCGTCGTGGCGGCGGAGCGTCGGGTTCTGGAGGCCTTCCCCGCCGCCGACATCCTGCTGCACGCCGACCCGCGCGGGCGGGCCGAAACGCACGGCGGCGTGTTCAGCGACGGCTAGGCTTGGCTGGTGCGCTCTGCGAAGGCGAGGGGATCCTCGCTTTCGTCGAGCTCGCCCAGTTCGCCGCGCTTGCGCGCCGTACGCCCATAGACCAGCTCGAACAAAGGCGAGGCCATCAGGGTGGTGATGATGGCCATAAGCACCAGCATGGAGAAGAGGGCCGGCCCGATGATTCCGCGCTGGAGTCCGATATTGATGATGATCAGCTCCATCAGCCCCCGCGCGTTCATCAGGGCCCCGATGCCGAGCGCCGTGGGATTGTCCTGCCCCGTCAGCCGCGCGGCGGCCCAGCAGGCTCCGCCCTTGGCCAGGATCGAGCCGGCGAGGATGGCGATCGTGGCCGCCAGCAGGCCGATATTGTTGACCATGCTCAGCTGGGTGTTGAGGCCAGAGAAGGTGAAGAACATCGGCAGCAGCACGACCACCGCGAAGGGCTCCAGCTGACGCTTCAGTTCACTGGACAGCACGCCGCGCGGCATGACCGTGCCCAGGATGAAGCCGCCGAAAACCGCGTGGATGCCCACCGCGTCCATGGCCCAGGCGCACAGCATGAAGAGCAGCAGGCACACGCCCAGCAGGCCGGGTCCGACCTTGCCCTCGCGCTCTGCCATTCGGCCCAGGGGCGCCAGAAGCTTCGGCCCGAAGGTCAGCATGAACACGGCGAAGGCGCCCCCGCCGGCGATGGCCTTGACCGCCACCATCGGGCCGTCGCCGAAGGAGGCCAGGACGATGGCCAGCACGATCCAGGCGCCGGCGTCGTCGATGGCGCCGGCGGACAGGGACAGGGTGCCCAACGGCGTGCCGCTGATCCCGCGTTCATGGATGATGCGCGCCAGCATGGGGAAGGCGGTGATCGAGATCGCCGCGCCCATGAACAGGGTGGCCTGGAAGGCGTCGATGCCCTTGCCGAACAGGCCGTGGCTCAGCAGCCAGGGGGCCATGGCGACGGCGACCAGGAAGGGCGCCGCCATGCCGGACAGTGAGACCGCCGCCGCGCTCTTGGCGTTCGAGCGGAAGTGCTCGCTCTGGAAGCCGAGGCCGACCAGGAACATGTAGAGGCCGACGCCCATCTGGGCCCCGACGAACAGGATGGCCTTGGATTCCTTGGGGAACAGCATCGCCTGCAGATCGGGCGCGAACAGGCCGAACAGGGACGGGCCGAGGATCACACCGGCGATCATTTCGCCCACCACCTGCGGCTGGCCGAAATACTTCTGCGCCAGCCAGCCGACACCGCGGCAGGCCGCGATGATGATCGCCATCTGCAGGAAAAAGGCCACGCTGAGTTCAGCAGGCGTCATTTCGTCCTCCCCTGGCGCTGTTCCGCGCCTTTGACGGCACCTTATCACCGTGTTTTCTGGGGAGAAGAGGCAAATGACAGCGCTGTCGTGTCTTGGCGCCTTGAATTAGGCGCCGGGCAGGCGCATTGCCGTCATCCCGCGACATTGGCTGTCAGAACGGCGTTCAGTAAACGGGACCTTAACGGGTTGCGCGCCTTGCTGGCGTCAGCGCCTGAACCTATCCCGCACAAAGGCCTTCCAGACCTCAGCATGAGCGTCGAACGCATCCTCCACCACTTTCCGCTCGATCCGGCCTCGCGCCAGGTGCGCGTCCTGCTGGGCGAGAAGCGCCTGCCGTTCACCGACGTGCAGGTGCGCTATTGGGAGCGGCCGGCGGAGTTCCTGAAGCTCAACCCGTCGGGCCTGACCCCCGTGCTGGTGGAGAACAAGGCCCCGGAGAAGCTGGTGCTGTGCGAGGCTCGCGCGATCCTGGGCCACCTGGAGGAGCAGCATCCGGAGCCGGCGCTGCTGGCGCCGGACCCTGCCGAGCGCGCCGAGGCCCGCCGCCTGCTGCAATGGTTCGACCGCAAGTTCGACTTCGAGGTCAACGGCCTGCTGCTCCACGAAAAGATGGAGAAGCGGCTGCTGCGCCTGGGCGCGCCGGAGCTGGCCAATCTGCGCCGCGGGCGCGAGGCCCTGCGCGAGCACCTGCTCTATATCGAGGGGCTGCTTCAGCTGCGCGACTGGCTGGCGGGCAAGCGGATGTCCCTGGCGGACATCGCCGCGGCGGCGCACATCTCGGTGATCGACTACTTCGGGGATGTGCCGTGGCGTGACTTCCCGGCCGCCAAGACGTGGTACATGAAGATCAAGTCCAGGCCGTCCTTCAGGCCGATCCTCGCTGATCGTTGGCCCGGGCTCGCTCCCGCCGGCCACTATGACGACCTCGACTTCTGATCACCCCAAGGACCTGATCCGCGCCAAGGCGCTGGAGCTCGGTTTCGACTTCTGCGGTTTCGCCGCCGTGGACGAGCCGTGGCTGGCGGGTCAGCGGCTGAGCCAGTTCGTGGCCGAGGGGCTGCACGGCACCATGGGCTGGATGGAGGAGACGCTGGAGCGCCGCAGCCACCCGACCTCCATGTGGACCGACGCCCGCTCGGCGGTGGTGCTGGGCATGAACTACGGGCCTGACTCCGATCCCCTGGCCGCTCTGGAGGACCCCACCCGCGCGGCGATCAGCGTCTATGCCCGGGGAGACGACTATCACGAGGTCATCAAGAAGCGGCTGAAGCTGCTGGCCGGTTGGATGGTCCAGGCCTTCGGCGGGGAAGTGAAGGTGTTCGTGGACACCGCGCCCCTGATGGAGAAGCCCCTGGCGGAGAAGGCCGGCGTCGGCTGGCAGGGCAAGCACACCAATCTGGTGTCGCGGGGTTTCGGCTCCTGGCTGTTCCTGGGCTCGGTTCTGACCACCTTGCCGCTGGAGACGGATGAGGTTCCGCAGGCGGGGTGCGGATCGTGCAGCGCCTGTCTGGACGCCTGCCCGACCAACGCCTTCCCGGCGCCCTACCGGCTCGATGCCCGACGGTGCATCTCGTACCTGACCATCGAGCACAAGGGGCCGATCCCCCACGAATTTCGGCCGGCGCTGGGCAACCGCATCTATGGCTGTGACGACTGCCTGGCGGTGTGCCCCTGGAACAAGTTCGCCTCCCGGGCGCGCGAGCAGAAGCTGCATGCGCGCGAGGCCTTGAAGGGGCCGTCTTTGGCCGCGCTGTCCGCCCTGGATGATCCGTCCTTCCGGCTGCTGTTCTCCAAGAGCCCGGTCAAGCGCATCGGCCGCGACCGCTTTGTCCGCAACGTCCTCTACGCCATGGGCAATAGCGGCGATGCAGCCTTGATGGCGGCGATTGAGCCGCGCTTGTCCGACGCCTCTCCCGACGTGCGTGGGGCGGCGGTTTGGGCGGCGTCGCGGTTGCTGGGCGAGATCGCCTTCGCCGATCTGCGGGGCAGGCTGGAGGCGGCGGAGACCGATCCCCATGTGCTGGACGAGTTGGCGGCGACCGATCGGGCGCAGCCGCATTTCGTCCAAGCTTGACCATGTGCTGAGCGCCGACAATGAAGTGTCTGGCTTCAGGGCGAAGCCAACGGCGGATTGCGGCGTCGGGCGACTTCAAAACGCCGTCACCCCAAGCCACGCACAGCCCAGCTGAGCAGCCGATGGGCCTCCGGGAACTCGTCCGGCTCGATAAGCGCCCGGGCGACCCGCAAGCAGGCCATGACGCCCTCGGTACTAGCGGGCTCGCGATCCATCAGCTTCTCGAGCAGCGCCCTGCGCTCGTCCAGGTTCGCCTCAATCCGCGCCTGCATGGATTCGAGGCGTCGTCCTTCCGGCAAAAGCTGCGTCTGATCCATCGAGAGGCCCGCCGCCTTCAGCATCTGCCAGACCTTGCTCTCCAAGGTCGGATAGGCGTCGTAAAGCCACTCGGCTTCCTCATGCAGGACGAGATACCGCCGGCAAAGATCAAGGCAGGCTTCGGCGCCTATGGCGGGCAAAGCCGGCGCCGCCGAGGCCGCCGAGCCGACCGCCAGGATCGTCCGCCGCGACATCTCCGGTCCGGGCGGTCCGCCGCTGCGCAATCGGCTCATGGCGCGTCTCCGATCACCGCGCGCACCGCGCCGGCCGCATGCCGCCAGTCCGCCGCCGTGAACAAGGTGGTCGGGAAGCGGTTGAAGGCATGGTTGGTGTAGTAAGGGGTGAAAAGCGCCGCCACCGCCGCCATGCCGCCCGGCGGCTCGACAAGGCCCGCCCGACGCGCGCAGCGCAAAGCTTTGGTCAAGTCGTGGCGAAGATGGGTGCGGTTCCAGTCGTCGCTCACCCCGAACGCCAGCAGATGGCTCTTCAACGCCAGCTCCATGGCGATGGAGGTCATGTGCCCGGCTTCGCGCGGGTAGACCGATGCGATGTCCTCCACGCCGCTCAGGAATTCGGTGGCGTTCTCGCGGAACAGTGACGCCAGATGACGGTCACCGCCGCGCGCGGACCGATGGCTGAAGCAGCTCATTGCACAGCCTCCCCTGGAGCCAGGACGCCCAGGACGCGGCGCAAAATGAGATTGGCTTCCTCGTTGTCGTCCTTGGTGACGAGCCGCAGCAGGACTCTCAGCGAGGCGATCGCCGCCGCCCGGGTGGTGGGCGGCGTGGCGAGCAAGGCATCCAGCGCCGCCTGTTCCTTCTCCTGCGCGATTCCTTGTCGCGCCTCGATCTCCCCGAACCTCTTCGCGGCGGGGTGCGCCCGCCGCTCTTCAGCGGATAAGCCCATCCAGCCGATCGTCCGGTGCAGATGGCTTTCAAGTCGGCTCCACGAGCCATAGAGGCTCCACGTCTCCGCCTCGGCTTCCAGGAAGGCTTCGCAGGCCTTCAGGCCGAAGTCTTCGCCCATAGCGATGGGCGACAAGACTGGCACAGCCGACGTCCCTCCAAGGACTGACCTTCTGGACAGGCGCGCAGGGTCGCGCCCCGTCTTTTGACGTGACTCCATAAGCGCAGCTCACTACTCATCGATTTGATTTTTATGATCATCTACGAGCGCGCCGGGCGGGTCAACATGAAACTTCAAAAATTTTTGAATAAAATTCAAAACCAGCTATGATGACGGGCCAGCAGATCAAAGCGGCCCGGGCTCTTCTGGAATGGACGCAGCCCCAACTCGCCGCGGCCTCCGGGCTGTCCACACCCACCATTGTTCGAATGGAAGGCTCACTTGGTCCGAGCCGCAGTGTGGCGGGCAATGTCGAAGCGGTAAGGCGTGCGCTTGAAGAGGCGGGGGTCATCTTTCAGGATCCAGATGACCGAGGGGGTGCAGGCGTGCGACTGAAGGGGTAGGGCGGGCCCGCAGACCGTCCGGCCAGGAAAAGCCCTTCCCCGCCTTCTTCGCGCCGAAGCGAAGGCTCGCGGCAACCGATCAGGCACAGCCGCATTCCGTCCAAGCTTGACCATTTGCTGAGGCCCCATGAACGTCCACGCCCGCCCCGTCGTCGCCGCCATCGCCGCCGCCCTGGTGAACAGCCGCGCCTACACCAACGTCCTGGACCATAGCCGGACGGGCAATGTGCGCATCAGCGCCAAGGCGGAAGGTGACATGGTCGAGGCCTATGACCATGGTCGCGACTGCCATGTGGCCGGTGCGCTGCCCAACGGCGTCTATCATCACGGGGACGCCGCCCACATCGCCTTCACCCGCGTCGGCGACACGGTCACCGGCTATCACCACGGCGACGGCACGCATTTCGAGGCCAAGGTGAAGGGCGGCGAGGTCACCCTGTTCGACCACGGCCCCAGCCAGCACTTCAAGTTCACGGTGGGCTGAGCGGCCGCCCGCAAAGTGCAATTGCACAGAAGGGCGCCGAAAATCTGAGCTGCAGGGGGTGAGGCGCGGTCTCACCGTCCCGTCTAGAACAATGGAAGGTTCAACATGGCCCCCAGCCGGGCCATGAACGACACCGTTGTCTCCAGGGGGAAGATATGAAGCCTGTTGGTCTGCTGCTCGCCGCCGCCTTGTCGTTCGGCGCCGCATTCTCCGCGGCCGCACAGCCTCTCGCGCCCGCCGC
Source organism: Caulobacter segnis (assembly GCF_029543125.1). Lineage (GTDB taxonomy): Bacteria > Pseudomonadota > Alphaproteobacteria > Caulobacterales > Caulobacteraceae > Caulobacter > Caulobacter segnis_D. The sequence goes on along the minus strand of NZ_JARQWW010000002.1, from coordinate 510,875 downwards.
AACGACCAGCGCCAAGCCCTACGAAATCGAGTGGGCGGTCAAAATTCCCATGCGGGACGGCGTGACCCTGGACGCGACGATCGTCCGCCCGGTGGGCGGCGGCAAGCATCCGGTGATCTTCACCCTGACACCCTATGTGGCCGACCGCTTCATGGATGTCGCCGCCTATTTCGCCAAGGCGGGCTACGTCTTCGCCAGCGTCGACAGTCGCGGGCGCGGCAATTCGGGGGGCGAGTTCGTGCCCTGGAGCGGTGACGGCGTCGATGGCTTCGACGCCGTGGAGTGGTTGGCCAAGCAGCCCTGGGCCGACGGTCAGGTGGCCATGTGGGGCGGCTCCTACGGCGGCAAGAACCAGTGGATGATCGCCGGCGAACAGCCCGAGGGCCTGAAGACCATCGTGCCGGCCTCGCCCGGCTTCGTCGGCATCAACATCGGCAAGACCCAGAGCAATGTGATGCGGCCGTTCGACCACAACTGGGTGGTCAACGTCATGGGCAACACGGCCAACGCCAACGGCTCCGGCGACAAGGCCTATTGGCTGGGTCTCTACACCGAGATGGCCAAGGGACTGGTTCCCCTGCGCGACTTCGACAAGCTGTCGGGCTATGCCAGCCCGATCTGGCAGGAGTGGATGCGCCATCCGGAAATGGACGCGTTCTGGGACGGTGCGAGCGTCGCGCCGGACCGCTATCCCCTGATCAAGATGCCGACCCTGTCCATCGCAGGACAGTTCGAGGCGTCGAACACCGGGGCGATCATCTTTCGGCAGAACCATCTGAACGTCGCCTCGCAGGAGGTGGCGCAAGGCAGCTATCTGGTGATCGGCCCCTGGGATCATCCGGGCTCGCGCGTCCCCAAGCAGCATGTGGGCGGGCTGGACCTGGGCCCCGCGGCGGTCCTCGACGTGAAGGCGCTGCATGTGGCGTGGTACGACCATGTGATGAAGGGCGGACCGGTCCCGGCCTTCCTGAAGGACAAGGTCACCTACTATCTGCTCGGCCCCAATGAATGGCGCTCGGCGCCCAGCATCGCGGCCGCCACGGCGCGTACGCAGGAGCTGAGCCTGTCCTCGCCGAAGTCCGGCGCGGGCTCGATCGCCGAGCGCGGCCTGCTCACCGCCACGGCGGGCCGCGAGCGCCCCGACGCCTACGTCTATGACCCGTCGCTGCCGGCTCATAATGAGGGCTTCGAGGGTGATGTGATGGTTTCGCCCGACTATCTGCTGAACACCGCCATGATGCGCCGGCTGAAGGGCGACGGCCTTGTCTACGACACCGCCCCCCTGGCGGGCGACGCCGATCTGGTGGGCATTCCCAAGCTGAAGATCGACATGGCGCTGGACGTGCCGGACACAGACGTGCGGGCGGTGCTCTATGAGGTGCGGCCCGACGGTTCGGCGATCTTTCTGGCCCAGGACTGGATCCGCGCCCGCTATCGCGAATCCACCCGCGTCGCCAAGCTGGTCACGCCGGGCAAGGTCGAACGCTACAGCTTCGACTGGTTCCCCTTCATCTCCCGCCGGATCCAGGCGGGCAGCGTGGTGCGCCTTGTGATCGTGCCGCTGGGCGCGGGCCTGCACGTGGAGCGCAACCGCAACTCAGGCAAGACCGTGGCGGACGAGCTGGTCACCGACAGCCGCGTGGCCAATGTGTCGATTTCGGTGGGCTCGGGCGCTAGTGTGCTCAGCCTGCCCTGGGGACAGTGAGGCCTGCGGGGAATTGATCCGGATCAAGCCGCCATCGGACGGGCGGGCCTACGATGAGGCCATGCATCAGGAGCGTCGCCAGAACCGTCATCTGCTGTCGCCGGGCGCCGCCGTCGGCGTCACCGAGCCGATGATCCATGAGCTGGTCCACGCCTTCTACGCCAAGGTGCGGCGCGATCCGCAGCTGGGGCCGATCTTCGATGCGGCCATCGGTGATCACTGGGACAAACATCTGGCCAAGCTATGCGACTTCTGGTCGTCGGTCCTGCTGACCACCGGACGCTACAAGGGCGCGCCCATGCCGGTCCATGCGGCCTTGCCGAGGATCGAAGGCGGACACTTTGTCCGCTGGCTGGAGATCTTCACCGAAACCGCGGGGGAGCTTTGGCCATCCGAGGCCGCGGCGCTGGTGGTTGCTCGAGCCAATATGATCGCTCGTAGTTTGCAATATGGCATCGCCGCCAGCCGGGGTGAGATGATCGACGATCTGTCGCGCAGCTGAAGCGGGGTTGCGGCGATTATCGGGCCTATTCGCCGCATAATCTGCGGTGAATGCTGCCTGCTCGCCACTAGCGACTGGTTGGCGCAACATCCTTCGGCTCAATGGCATGGACCGGCGCGACGTCGATCGGAAGGTGATAACGCGTGGATTTTCCGGCCCCCGTCCTGGTCAACGCGCCCGTTTCCACAAGAGCGGCAAGATCGCGCGTTGTGGTGGCGGGAGGGGTGTGAGCGATCGACATGTAGTTTGCCGCGCTGAGTCCCCCCTTGAAGCCCTCAGGGCCCGCGGCGAAGAGACGTAGAAGCACCTTTTCCTGACGCTCGTTGATGGAGCTGCGGACGCTTTCCATCAGTCGCGCCTTTGCAAGAACAAACTCGATCTGAACAAGCGTCTGTTGTTGGGCCTCCAGGGCCTTGGCGGCGAACCAAAGCAGCCAATCGGTGATCTCAAGATGGCGATGCGCTCGCTCCAGTTCGCGGTAGTACGCCTTACGATGTCGCAGCAGCGTGCTGGACATGCCGGTTACGACAGGCGTTGGCAGTCCCTGAGCAAGCAGCTTTTCGCTGATGGCCCGGCCGATGCGGCCGTTGCCGTCCTCAAACGGATGGATGCTTTCAAACCAGAGATGGGCGATCCCCGCCCGCGCCAAGGGAGGCAGCCGGCCGGGTGAGTCCGGAGAGGTTTGCTCGAGCCAGGCCCAAAACAAATCCATCTCGCGTTCCAGCGATGCCGAGGGCGGCGCTTCAAAGTGAACCTTGGGCGCGTGCACATAGCCTGAAACGATCTGCATCGGCTCGGCGTGGGTACGGTAGCGTCCGACATCGGCCAGATCGGATCGACCGTTCATGACCCACCGATGCCAGCGGAAGAGAACCTCCTCGGTCAGAGGCTGATTTGCCTGCTCGAAGAGTTCGACCGTCATCTCGGCAATGCCGGCCTCGGCCGGAGACGCCCGGCGTCTATCGGTGGTCAGTCCGAGGTGTTTTCGGATTGAGGACTGCACACTGTCGCGATCAAGAGCCTCGCCTTCGATCGCCGAGGTGTCCGTCGCCTCTTCGCTTATGAGCTCGACGCGGATTTCAGACAGGTGCTGAGCGCTCAGGTGCTTGGAGACGCCGATCTGAACGCCGGCATGGGCGACAAACTGGGTTTCCGCCCTGAGCAGCGCACTGGCGTCCCAAGTGAAGGTGGGCCATTCCGGTTGCTGCCAATTCCAGGTCATGATCGATATCCGGAAATCTTATCGATCAAAAATCTGATGAATGTGATCGATAAAGTCCAATCTTATCGATCAAAAATTGGGAAAAATATGATCGATATCCGATGTGTTTATCGATCATGGGGCCGCTAGTAGCCGGCATATCTGCCGGGGCGGTGGTTCACGATGATCACCAGACTGAGCGCCGCGGCGCTGAGCAGCGACAGAGCCAGCCTGCCAAAATCGATCACCGTGAAAGCCGCGGCGATGATCAGGATGTCGGCGGTCAGCTGGACCCGACCGGCGCTGACGCCGCGCTTTTCCTGCATGTACATGGCCAGGACGCCGATGCCCCCGACGCTGGAGCGATGACGGGCCAAGGCGAGAACGCCCATGCCGATGATGGTGCCGCCGAACAGGGCCGAGAACACCGGATCGACCCAATCGAGCTTCAGCCACAGCGGCAGCACCGCGGTGAAGGCGGCCAGCAGGGCGTTGGTCGCCAGGGTCTTCAGGGTGAAGGTCCAGCCCATGGTGCGGCGGGCCAGTTCGTAAAACGGAATGTTCAGCGCGAAGAACAGCAGGCCCACCTGCCAGCCCGTGGCGTAAGAAACGATCAGAGCCAGGCCCGCGATGCCGCCGGTCACCAGCCCCGCCGCCTTCAGCAGGGCGATGCCCACGGCGATGAAGCTCGTGCCGATGAGGATCGAATGGATATCCTCGGAGGCGGTGTGACGTGGAGCGCTCACGGCGTCAGCCAGGTGTTGAGCGTCGCGGCCCAGCGAGCGGGATCCAGCGCCTTGGCGGCGTGAGCCTTGGCGGCGGCGCCCATGGTCCTGCGGGCTGCTGCGTCGTCGATCAGCTCCGCCAAGCGGGCTTCGGCGGAGTCGAGATCGGCCTCCGCCCATCGGCCGCCGGCGTACATGCCCTGGCGGTCATCCACGGCCACCAGCCGCGCCGGGATCAGTGCGGCGGCCTTCGGGGCCATGAAGTCCATGTTTCCCGACCAGGCCGTGGCCACCACGGGCTTGCCGGCCAGCATCCCCTCGGCCAGCCACAGGCCAAAACCCTCCGAACGGTGGAGGGACAGGATGATGTCGGCGCTGGCCACCAGGCGGTCGCGGTCTTCGGGCGACAGCACCCCGTTGAACAGGCGGATGTTGGGCGCGTCGCCTATGGCTGCGTTGATCTGGGCCAGCAGCGGCGAGGCGGCGTCAGCCCCTACGGTCTTGAGCACCAGCAGCGCCTTGGACAACGTGCGGCCGGTGGCGCGCTTGAACGCCGCGATGGCGGCCAGCGGGTTCTTGCGGGCAAGGGTTGAGCGCAGGTCGAAGGCAGACAGCACCACGACCGCGTCGTCGGGCAGCTCGAACCGCGCCCGGTCGGGCGCCAGGTCGGTGGGCGCGAGGGGATGCGGCAGGACGCGGATGGTCATGCCTCGGGGCGCGACTTCCTCCACCGCCTCGGCGGTGAAGCGCGACGGCGCCCAGACCTCGTCCACGTGGCGGAAGGCGGGCTTCCAGGCGCGGGGCAGGTGCTCCAGCTCCCAGGCCCAGTAGCCGATCGCCCGACGGCCCTTGAGGGCGTCGCCGCCGTGGAGAGCGATGAGCTGCAGCAGCTCCGGCGGGTTCATGTGCGCGATCAGCGTGCCCGCGCCGGGCGACGGCGCCGCCGGATCGCCGGCCTGGATGCGGCGCTCGTGGCCGAACAGGGCGCTGACGTCCCAGTCGATCACCTCGAAACCGGCCGAGCGCAGGGTGGCCGACAGGCTGCGCGCCGCCTCGCCGATCCCGAGCACCGAGCCGTGGAAGCCAGCCACGATGATCGGCCCCGACGGCGGCAGGCCGCCAGCCTTGTGCCTCAGGCCGGCGATGAATCCGAACGCCGGCGGCAGCATCTTGCCGATCGGTCCGCTCAGGCCTGGGGCCAGACGGCGGCGCAGCGCGCGAAGGCGGGTGAGGGCGGTGTCGGGGGCGCTCATGGGCTTCAACCTGATAAACCGCCGATGCATGCGGTGTCCACGCGCCCCCGCGCCTCGTGCTAAGAGCCGGCTGTGACCAGCGCCTCCCACCCCGCCGTCAGCGTCCTGACCGTCGCTTATCAGAGCGCGCCGACCCTCGCGCGCTGTCTCGACAGCCTCGATGCGCAGACCTTCCGCGACTTCGAGACCATCGTGCTCGACAACGCGTCCAGCGACGACGGGGCCGCCATCGCGCAGGCGCGGGCGGGTGTGCGGGTCATCCGCGCCGACCGAAACCTCGGCTTCGCGGGGGGCAACAACGCCGCCGCCCGGGTGGCCCGGGGGCGCTGGATCGTGCTGCTCAATCCGGATGCCTATGCTGAGGCCGGCTGGCTCGCCGCCTTCATGACGGCGGCGCGGGCCTATCCGGAGGTGCGCTGCTTCACCGCCCGCCAGCTGATGGACGAGGACCCCTCGCGCCTGGACGGCCTGGGCGATGTGATGTCCGTGGTCGGCGTGCCGTTCCGGGGCGGCTATGGCGCAAAGGACGCAGGCGGACCGGCGGGCGAGGTGTTCTCCGCCTGCGGGGCGGCGATGATGATCGACCGGGACCTGTTCGCCAGCCTCGGCGGCTTCGACGAGCGGTTCTTCTGTTACTGCGAGGATGTGGACCTGGGCTACCGCCTGCGGCTGATCGGCGAGGCGACGCGCCTGGTTCCGGACGCGGTGGTTCGCCATACGGGGTCGGCGAGCAACGCCGGACCGCGTTCGGCCTTCGCCCTCTATCACGGGGCGCGCAACCGCCTTTGGGCCTATGTCCAGAACACCCCGCCGCTTCTGCTGGCGCTGACCATCATCCCGCACATCGCCTTCACCGCCCTGCTGATGGCGCGGCATGTGGCGCGAGGGGAGACGAAGCCGGCGCTCCGCGGGCTTGGCGATGGACTTAAGGGTTTGGGCGAAGCGCTGGCGCGTCGGCGGGTCGTGCAGGCGACGCGGACGGTAAACTCGGCGCGGATCGCGGCGGCCATGAGCCTCAATCCGCTGGCGTGGCTGCGCGCGGCGCCGGTGGTCAAGGAGAGGGGATAAGGGAGCTCGGAGTGCTCTAGTCCCCGTTTAAGCTACGGCTGGTGCTCCGGATCTGGCCACGACCGCTCGCACCGTTCTCGCCGGCGGGGATCGAACCCGCATCGCTCCGAACCTGTCCAGAAAACGCCGCAATCACGATGGGGTTGCAAAGATTCTCGATGAGAATCTGAGCGTGTATTTTCCCCTTGCACGGCTTGGCGTTCAGGTCTCGACAACCTCGGCGATCAGGCGCGCCATGAAGGCGGCGCCGCGCTGCATCTGGCTGATCTCCACATACTCGTCCGGCTGGTGCGCCTGGTCGATGGAGCCGGGGCCGCAGATGACAGTGGAGAAGCCGGCGCCCTGGAACTGTCCTGCTTCGGCCGCATAGGCCGCCACGCGGGGCGGGCCGTTGTCGCCCGCCAGGCGCCGGGCCAGGGCTTCCGCCGCCCCTTCGGCTTCCGGCGCGAAGGCGGGGGTCAGCGACCGGACCTCGATCTTGACCCCGCCTTCCGGGACGCGCGCCTTCACCTCGGCGTCGAGCGTTTCGGCCAAGGCGAAGAAGTCCGCCAGGATCGCCCGCGGATCGCGGCCGGGCGGGCAGCGCAGATCGAAGAAGAATACGCACTGGCGGGCCAGGATGTTCACCGCCGTGCCGCCGTTGATCTGTCCGATGGTCAGGGTCGGCCAGGAGGGGGTGAACAGGGAGCCGGGATCGACTTCCGTCGCCAGCGCCTCCGACAGGTCGGACAGCCGGCTCATCAGCTTGATGGCGACCATGTTCGCCGACACGCCCAGATGGGTCATGCTGGAATGAGCTTCACGGCCGGTCACCGTGACCTTGAAGGTCGATATGCCCTTATGACCGCTGACCGCCTGCATCAGGGTGGGTTCGCCGACGACCACGGCGGCGGCCTTGGGGACCTCGGCGGCGAAGGCGGCGATCATGTCCGGCGCGCCCAGGCAGCCGACCTCCTCGTCATAGGAGAAGGCCAGATGTACGGGGCGCTTCAGCCGGCGCGCGGCCAGGTCCGGCGCGACGGCCAGGGCGAGGGCCAAAAACCCCTTCATGTCGCAGGTGCCGCGGCCGTAGAGGCGTCCGTCGCGCTTCGTCAGGACGAAGGGATCCGAAGACCAGGGCTGGCCGTCCACCGGCACCACGTCGGTATGTCCCGACAGGATGACGCCGCCCTCGATATGGGGGCCGATAGTCGCCATCAGATTTGTCTTGGTCCCGTCCGCATTGGGCACGCGACGGCTGCTCACGCCCAGACCCGCCAGATACGCCTCCACCCATTCGATCAGCGCCAGATTCGACAGGCGCGAGGTGGTGTCGAAGGCGACCAGTCTGGCCAGCAGGTCGATGGCGCGCGGCGCGAGAACTTCAGCGGAAGACATTCGCCCAGCTTAGGCGTGCGTCCGGCTTCACCCAAGGCGGGAGCGCCAAAATCCGTCCGCAGCTCTCCTAAACGCCTCGATAGCGCTCATTTGTGGAAAACCGCGCCCGGCGAAGCTAAAGAGCGCGGACCATGATCCTGACCCTCTCCTGTCCCGACCAGCGCGGCATCGTCTCACGCGTCTCCACCTTTCTGTTCGAGCGCGGCTGCAACATCCTCGACGCGCAGCAATTCGACGACCAGGAAACGGGCGTCTTTTTCATGCGCGTGGTGTTCGACGCCAAGGGCGCGGACCCGCAGACCCTGCGCGACGAGTTCGGCGCCCTGGCCGGCCAGCTGTCCATGACCTGGACCCTGCGTGACCGCACCGACCGCTATCGGGTGATGATCCTGGCGTCCAAGTCGGACCATTGCCTGGCCGACCTGCTCTATCGCTGGCGGATCGAGGAGCTGCCGATGGACATCTCGGCGGTGGTCTCCAACCATCCGCGCGACATCTATCCGCACGTGGATCTGAGCGGCCTGCCCTTCCATCATCTGCCGGTCAGCAAGGCCACCAAGCTGGAGCAGGAAGCCGAGCTGTGGAAGCTGATCCAGGAGACGAAGACCGACATCGTCGTCCTCGCCCGCTACATGCAGGTGCTGTCCGACGGCTTGGCCGCCAAGCTGGAAGGCCGCTGCATCAACATCCACCACTCGTTCCTGCCGGGCTTCAAGGGCGCCAAGCCTTATCACCAGGCACACGAGCGGGGGGTGAAGGTGATCGGGGCCAGCGCCCACTACGTCACCGCCGACCTGGACGAGGGCCCCATCATCGAGCAGGACGTGGAGCGCATCAGCCATCGCGACACGCCCGAGGATCTGGTCCGCAAGGGCCGCGACATCGAACGCCGCGTCCTGGCCCGCGCCCTGCGCTGGCGGCTGGAGGACCGGGTCCTGCTGAACGGCAAGAAGACCGTCGTCTTCACCGACTGACAGTGAACACCTCGCCGACAGCCAATATCCTCGCCGCGCTCGTGCTGATCGGGTTCATCGCCGCGGCGTGGAAGGTCGCGCCGCGGCTGACGCGGCGGGGCTTTCGGCCCCGCGTCAGCCTTATGGACGACCTCATGGAGCGCGTGGAGACGCGCCCGTCTCGTCCGCCCGACAAGGTTGAGATCGCTCCGCTGAAGACCGCCGGCGATCCTGATCGACCCGAAGGTTGAGTGTCGGGTCTGGAGGCGATGAAGCCGGCCTTGCGCCTTAGTTCGCCCTGGCGACCTTCTTGTACGGCACGAACTCGCCCAGGCCGACGAACCCGCTCTGCATGCGGCTGTTCGGATCCCAAAGGCTCACGATGTCGATGCTGCACAGGTCGCCGGTGCTGGTGCGGGTGACGAGGACGTCATTGCGGTCCAGCGACTGGGCGCCCGAGCGGGGGCGGTTCACGTAGAGCACGCCGCCCAGGCCTTCATAGACGATGGCGGTGCGGTCGTAGACCTGGCTTGAGCGGATGTTGGTCAGGCGCAGACAGCGCACGGGCTCGCCTGCGACGCGGCCTTCGAGCGCCTTGGCCAGGCGCGACTCGGCCTTGGCTTGGCGTTCTGTCAGCGCTTTTGACGGCGCGGCGTTTGCCGACGCCGCGCCAAGGCTCATGGCGACGGCGATGCAAACAGCGGGAATGGCGCTCTTCATGACGTTCTCCTATCCCCCGATCTGCTCCCTTAACATGTAGGCGCAGCCGAAGGTCCGTCAACGCGGTGCGGCGATTGCGACAGCGTCAGCCAGGCGCCTGGCGATTATGCGCACGCCGGCGCCATTGGGATGAATGCAATCGGCCTGGTTGAGGGCCGGATCGCCGAGGACGCCGGCCAGCCAGTTGGGGATCAAGGTCACCCCAGCGCGTCGTCCCAGGCGGATGAAGGTCGAGTTGAAGGCTTCGGCATAGCCGGCGCCCAGGTACGGCGGCAGATGCAGGCCGGCCAGGATTACGATGATCCCGCGCGAACGAAGCGTGCCGACTAGGGCGGTCAGATCTGCGCTGAACTGCGCGGGCGCGACACCGGTGAGCACATCATTGGCGCCGACAGCCACGATGCAAAGTGATGTGCCGGGAGCGATGCTCCGGTTGAGGCGTCTAAGGGCGTCGCCGGTGGTGTCGCCCGCTGCTCCGGCCCCATGAACGCGCCACGACAAATCTCGTCGGTGGAGCTCGCTTTGAAGCTGGCGCGGAAGACGCTGGGACGGCGGCAAGCCGTATCCAGACGTGATGGAGTCGCCCAGAAGGGTCAGGGTCATCGGCTTGTTCTGCGCCGCGGCCGGGACAGCAAGAAAACTCCCCAGCAACGTTAGAAGCTCGCGACGTCCGATGGCGTTAGACATGTTCGCGGTCTAACGTCTGATCGCAGCACTTGCGCGGCTTCATATCGGCGCGATTGCGACAGCGCGTGTCGCGCCAGTCACGAAAAACACGGTCCCCGAAACTTGAGGCGGCGTGCACGCTTTACCTTGGCGCGGTGCGGCCCTAACGGATCGCCTGCAGCTCTTTTTAGGATCGCCAATGGCTTCGGGACTTGTCGCACTGCTGGACGATGTGGCGGGCATCGCCAAGATCGCCGCCGCCTCCGTGGACGACATCGGCGCGGCCGCCGGCAAGGCGGGCTCCAAGGCGGTGGGCGTCGTGATCGACGACACCGCGGTGACGCCTGGCTATGCGGTGGGCTTCACGCCGGACCGGGAGCTGCCGATCGTGGCCAAAATCGCCATCGGCTCGATCCGCAACAAGCTGATCTTCCTGCTGCCGGGGGCGCTGCTCCTGAGCGCCTTCGCCCCTTGGGCGGTGACGCCGATCCTGATGTGCGGCGGCGCCTATCTGTGCTTCGAGGCGGCCGAGAAGATCATCGAGAAGATCCTGCCGCACGCCGAGCACGACGAGACCGAGGGGCTGGCCCTCAGCGCCAAGGACCTGGAGAACGAGAAGGTCTCCGGCGCCATCCGCACGGACCTGATCCTGTCCGGCGAGATCATGGCCATCGCCCTGTCGGAGGTGTCCGACATGAGCTTGCCAGTCCAGGCCGCGGCCCTGGCGGTGGTGGCCCTGGCCATCACGGTGATCGTCTACGGCGCGGTGGCCTTCATCGTGAAGATGGACGACATCGGCCTGCATCTGGCGCAGCGCAATTCAGCCCCTGTGAAGGCGTTCGGGCGCGGCATGGTCAAGGCCATGCCGGTCATCCTGAAGGCGCTGACCTACATCGGCACCCTCGCCATGCTGTGGGTCGGCGGCGGCATTCTGGTCCACGGGCTCGACCATTTCGGCGTCTCCGCCATCGAGCATGGCGTGGAGGCGCTCAGCCACGCCGCCGCGGTCGCGCCGGGGATCGGCCCGATTACCGGCTGGGCCGCCATGGCCGCCGCCTATGGCGTGTTCGGCCTGGTGGTGGGCTCCGTCATCGCCGGGATCGTCCACCTGATCCCCAAGCGCAAGAAGGCCGCTTAGGGACGCTTGGCCGGCGGCGAGGGTATGCGCAGGGCGACGATCTCTTTGGTGGAGCGGTTGATCCCGTAGATCATACCAGCTTGCGTTTCGTCCCAGTCGATGGCCTGACCCTCGACGTCCACGCCGATGGTGGCAAGGTGCTCGAGCACCGGGCCGCCCTCCTTGGGGAAGTCGAGGATGTAGAGCTCCTTGTGGTCGTGGCCGGTGATGTACAGCCGGCCGTCGGGACCGAAGCCGCCGCCGGAGGAGCTCATGGGCGCGAAACGCTCCAGCACCGTCTGCGGGAAGGTCCAGGCTTCGGTCCGCCGCCACTGGTCGTCGAACTTGACAAGGACAGTGTGGCGGTGGTCGCGCGGCGCCTCGCCGCCCTTGCCGTCATAGTTGGCGAAGGCCGCGTACCAAAAGCCGTCGCGGCGCTCGATCCAGGTCACCGAACCCGTGCCGGGGCCCAAGGCCACGGTGCGCAGGTGCTTGAGGGTCTTGGGGTCGAAGAACTCCACCGAGCTCCAGTGCGGGGTCGCCGGGAAGTTGGAGCTGGCGCAGACCAGCTCCCTGGCGATGATCGTGCAGGAATTGATGTGCGGGTAGCGGACGGGGTCGCCCTTCCACTCGGCCAACTTGGCGCCCGTCTTCTTGTCGTACTTGGCGATGGTGAAGTTGGCGACGGCGTAGATGTGGTCGCGGTCCACCGCGACGCCCTGGCGCGCTTCCGGCGCCGGATAGCGGCGGACCACCTCGGCTTGGCCCATGTCGACCGGCCCCGCGTGGGCGCTGAACGACAGAGCGGCCGAAGCCGCCAGTCCCGTGAGGCCAAAGCCGGTATGCGTGCGCGACATGTTGGAGATCCCTTCCGCCAGTGCGGCTGGACCTAAGTCCAGCCCGCGACAGTAGGGCGACGTGCGCGCGACGTTTAGATGAAAACTCAGCCCTGGCCGGGCGCGCCGGACTTGGAGAGAAAGTCGATCAGCTCGATGCGGAACACCATCACGCTGTTGCCGGGGATCGGCCCCTTGTCCTCGGCGCCGTAGCCGAGCGACGGCGGCACATAGAGCGTCCATTCATCGCCGGGGCGCATGAGCGGGATCGCCTCGCGCCAGGCGGGCACCAGGCCTTGCAGCGGGAAGGTGGCCGGGGCTCCGCGTTCGTAGGAGCTGTCGAACACCGTGCCGTCCAGCAGCTTGCCCTCGTAGTGGACCTTTACTTCGTCGCGGAGGCCGGGATGGGCGCCCGTCTCGGGCCCGGCGCGGACCACCTTGTACTGCAGGCCGCTGGGCAGGGTGACCACGCCCGGCTTCTTGGCGTTCTCGGCCATGAAGGCGTCGGAGGCGGCGAGGTTGGCCTTGGCCTCCTTGCTCGGGCCGCAGCCGGCCAGGGCGAGGGTGGCGGCCAGCGCCAGGGCGATCTTCTTGAACATGCGGATAGGCCTTCTTAGACGGTGCGCGGCGGATAGCCGGCGCCGCGCAGGGCGTCGATGATTTCCCGGGTGTGCTGGGCGTCGCGGGTCTCGATGGTCACATCGAACTCCGCGCCCTTGGCCGGCACGTCCAGGGCCAGGCGGTTGTGCGCCACCTCGATGATGTTGGCGCCGTGATCGCCGATGGTCTGGGACACGGTGGCCAGCAGGCCAGGACGGTCGTCGCCGACGATGCGCAGGGACACCAGGCGCTGGGCGCGCACCAGTTCACGGGTCAGGACCGAAGCCAGCAGGCGGGTGTCGATGTTGCCGCCGCACAGGATCAGGCCGCACTTCTTGCCGCGGAAGCGTTCCGGATAGGCCAGCAGGGCGGCCAGGGACGCGGCGCCGGCGCCCTCGGCGATGGTCTTCTCCACATTGGCGTAGAGCGAGACCGCCTGCTCCATGAACGGCTCCTCCAGCAACAGGACGTCGTCGATCAGGGGGCGGACCTGGGCATAGGTCTTGTCGCCGACGCTCTTGACGGCGATGCCCTCGGCGATGGTCTGGCCGCCGCACTGGGCGGTGACGCCGCGCATGCGGGCGGTGAAGGACGGATACATGGCCGGCTCGCAGCCGATGATGCGGATGTCGGGACTGAGGGCCTTGGCCGCCGTGGCCACGCCGCTGATCAGGCCGCCGCCGCCGATGGGCACGGGCAGGATCTCCAGATCAGGGACCCTCTCGAGCATCTCAAGCGCGATGGTGCCCTGGCCGGCCATGACGTCGTAGTCGTCGAAGGGGTGGACGAAGACCAGGCCGCGCTCTTCCTGCAGGCGGCGGGCCGTGGCGTTGGCGTCGTCATAGGTTTCGCCGTCGATCACCACCTCGGCGCCGAAGTCACGGGTGTGCTGCACCTTCACGAAGGGCGTGGTGCGCGGCATGACGATAGTCACCGGCACGCCCAGGCGGGTGGCGTGGTAGGCGAGGCCCTGGGCGTGGTTGCCGGCGCTGGCAGCGATGACGCCGCGCTTCTTCTCGTCCTCGGACAGCAGCAGCAGCTTGTTGAGCGCGCCGCGCTCCTTGTAGGCGGCGGTGAACTGCAGATTCTCGAACTTCACCCACACCTCGGCGCCCGTGATCTTCGACAGGGTCTTGGAGTGGCGGCAGGGCGTGCGTTCGATGTGGCCTTCCAGGCGCGCTGCGGCGGCGCGGATGGCCTCAAGGTCGAGGGTCATGAATCTGCCCGGCTGGGGAGGGGAAGAAGGAGGGCGGAACCTAACGGTGCGGAAGCGTCGGTGCAATGTCGGCGCAGCGCCGGTCTCATGACAAGCGGGCGGCCCCGCGATAGAGCTTGGCGATTGTAACCGCGGAGCGTGCATGCTGGAGATCGAACAGGTCGGGCGATTGGTCGAGGGCCGCGTCGTCGTCGTCGGCGATCTGATGCTCGACCACTATGTCTTCGGCCAAGTCGACCGGGTCTCTCCCGAGGCGCCCGTGCCGGTCCTGCATGTGGGCGGCGAGCGCTGGACCCTGGGCGGGGCGGCCAATGTCGCCGCCAACATCCTGGCCCTGGGCGGTCAGGCGGACCTCATCGGCGTGGTTGGCGACGATGCGGACGGCGCGCGTCTGGCTGGCCTTCTGGATACTCCGCACGGCGCCGCCACCGCGCATCTGGTCAAGGTGGCGGGACGGCAGACCGCGCTGAAGACCCGCTACCTGTCCGGGCAGCAGCAGATGATCCGTGTGGATCGCGAGGATTGCGGACCGCTGACGGCGCAGCAGGAGGACGCGGTGGTCGAAGCCGTGGCGCGGACCCTGGCGGATGGCGGCGTTCTGGTGGTCTCCGACTACGGAAAAGGCCTGTTCGGCGACCGCGTCCTGCAGGCGATCTTCGAGGTGGCCAAGCGCAAGGGCGCGACGACCATCGTCGATCCAAAGCGCCGCGACCTGTCCGCCTATCGCGGCGCCGACTTCATCACCCCGAACCGCAAGGAGCTGGCCCTGTCCACGGGTCTGCCGTGCGAAAGCGACGCGGAGGCGCAGGCCGCCGCCGACGCCGCCTTTGCGGTCAGCGGCGCGGCGGTTTTGTTGACGCGCTCCGAGAAGGGCATGTCCCTGTTCAGGGACGGTGTCGATCCTGTGCATCTTGCCACGGCCGCACGCTCGGTGTTCGACGTCTCCGGCGCCGGTGACACGGTGGTCGCGGCCGTTTCTCTCGGCCTGGCGTCAGGCCTGCGGGTCGAGGCAGCCATGCGGCTGGCCAACGCCGCCGCCGGCGTCGTCGTCGCCAAGCACGGCACCGCCGTCGCCACCCCCGGCGAACTGGTCGAGGAGCTGCGTGGCCCGGCTCAGCGTACGGAGTCCGTTGCCGGGCTTTTGCCGTTGAAGGGGATGAGCGATCTGCGCGCCGACTGGGCGCGGCAGGGGCTGACCGTGGGCTTCACCAACGGTTGCTTCGATCTGGTCCATCCTGGACATGTCTCCCTGCTGAAGCAGGCGGCCGAGCAGTGCGATCGCCTGATCGTGGCCCTCAACACCGACGCCTCGGTTTCGAGGCTGAAAGGCCCTAAGCGGCCAATCCAGCCGTTGGAGGCCCGCGCCCGGGTGATAGCGGCGATCAAGGGCGTGGACGCCGTGGTCGCCTTCGACGAAGAGACGCCCCTGTCCCTGATCGAGACGCTGAGGCCCGACGTGCTGATCAAGGGCGCCGACTATACGGAGGAAGCGGTGGTCGGCGGCGACGTGGTCAAGGCCGGCGGAGGGCGGGTTTATCTGGCCAACCTCGTGGACGGCCAGTCGACGACAGCCATCGCGGCCAGGGCGGGCGGCTGAGATGTTCGGTCGGCGCGACCCCAAGATCGGGCTGACTGATGAAAAGCTCGCGGCGCTGCGGGCGCGACTGGAGGCGTTGGAGACCCGCGCCAAGGTGCTCGACGAACAGTTGCTGCCCGGTCTGTGGTCCACGCTCGCACAGCTCCACGAGCAAAAGCTGATCAACGCGCCCCTGACCTGTCTGGCCTGCGGGCAGGCGGCGCGGGCCGAACGGTTCGGCGTGCGCGAGGACACATGCGTTTTCGGCGGCGGGCGCCTCAAGCGCTTTGAATGCCCGTCCTGCGGCTGCGTGTTCGGGCCTCAGTGGTATCTGGATGCGCCGCAGCATGTGATCGACGCGGACTACCGGCAGCTTTACCTGAACTATCGGGAAGCGGACTCCACGGAAGACGAGATTCGCGCCTTCCATCTGCTCGACCCACAGCCCGGCGGCCTCTATCTGAACTGGGGCAGCGGGGCCTGGAGTCGATCCGTCGAGGTCCTGCGCGAGCAGGGTTGGGATGTCTGGGGGTATGAGCCCCACGCGTCCACCGCCAGTCCGTTCATCGTGCGCAATCGCGCCGAGGTGAGCGCACGGTTCGACGGCATATTCTCGAACAATGTGATCGAGCACTTCTTCGACCCCGCCGCCCAGTTCTCCGACTTCCGCGAGGTTCTGAAGCCGGCCGGCAAGATGGCCCACGCCTCGCCCTGCTATGCGTGGGCCTGCGCCTACACCCGCTTCCACACCTTCTTTCCCATGGGACAGGCGCCCGCGCGGCTGGCTGACAGGACCGGCTTCACGCTCGAGAGCCAGGTCGAAGACGGCGAATTTCGGGCCGCAGTGTTCCGCGCCTTGTGAACATCGCTTCGTCGGGGCCTCGGAACGACTTCGCCGCCAAGGGTTTCCCTAGGTTTCCAATCCAGGGAGAACTCAGATGAACAGCATCATTTACATCGTTGGTCTTGTGGTTGTCGTCGCCGCCGTGGCGTCGTTCATCCTCTAGGCTTTGCTTCTAGCCAGAGGGTGACCGTCGGCGAGCATGGGTCTAAGAGCGGGGCATGACCTCCTCGACCCTGGGCGAGCTGAAAAGCCCCGTCCTCAAGATCGCCCAAACCCTCTGGCGCGCCGCTCCCCTGCCGGCGGCCGGTCGCGCGGTCGCGGGCCGCGCCGTGGCGGCGGTCATCGGCGCCCGTCACCGCCGCTCACGTCTGGCGGGCCTGGGCGTCGATCTGAAGCCGGGGCCCATCGTGGTCTCCGGTTTCCACAACGAGGCGCTCGGCATCGGCCGCGGCGGCCGCTTGACCGCCCAGGCGCTGGAAGGCGCCGGCTATCAGGTCATCCGTCATGACGCCCGCGAGGCGATCCGCACCCCAGGCTTCGCCAATGTGACCTTGCCAGGCGAAGGCGGCGTCTGGCTGCAGCACTGCAATGCGCCCGAGGCCATCGCCCTGTTCGATCGGGTGCGGCGCGAGGATCTCTTCGGCCGCTACCGCATCGGCTACTGGGCTTGGGAGCTGCCGCAGGCGCCCAAGGACTGGCTGAAGACGGCCCGCTTTTTCGACGAGATCTGGACGCCTTCGCGCTTTACTGCCGAAAGTCTCGCTGGCTGCGGTGTGCCGGTGCGGTCCATGCCCCATCCCTTGCCGGACGTGACCGCTGACCCGGCGCCGGAGAAGTTCGGCTTTATACCCGGCCGTGTGAACTTCCTGGCCATGGCCGACCTTCGCTCCAGCGCCGCCCGCAAGAATCCTCTGGGCGCGGTTGAGGCGTTCCTGAGAGCGTTTCCTCACGCGCAGGACAAGGCGGCCCTGACCCTCAAGCTGGTCCAGGCCCAGACTGACGCGGCGGCCATGCGCGCGCTCGGCGCCCGGATCGCCGGGCGGCCTGACATCCGCCTGCTGATCGAGGAGTACGACGCAGAGGATGTGATGCGGCTTCTCAGCTCGGCGGATGTGGTCCTGTCGCTGCATCGCGCTGAGGGCTTTGGCCTGGTTCCCGCCGAGGCTCTGGCGCTCGGCCGCGCAGCCCTGGCCACGGCGTGGTCGGGCAACATGGAGTTCATGGGCGGAATGCCGGACGCCCTGGTCCCGTACCGCCTGATCAGGGCCGAGGATTCCAGCGGGCGCTATCGTCGGCAGATGTGGGCTGATCCGGATCTGGATGCGGCGGCGCAGGCGATCCGGCGGCTCACGGATGACGCCGCGTTGCGCGCCGCTGTCGGGCAAGACGGAAAGGCGGCGGTCGCTCGGCTGCGTCAGGCCTGGACGCGCGAGGCCCTGGCCGATACAGGCGTGGGGCGTTGGGCTCTGTCATGAAACAGACATTGCGTTTTTACTGGATTCGTTGTTACTGAACTCCAAGCGGCGCTGTTCGCGCTCGCGCATGGAGTTTTAGATCATGGCTAACTCTACCCCCGGCCAGGACGCGCGTATCCGTTCCGTGATCGGAACTGAAGGCGACGACCGCATCCTCGTCGAGACCGGGACCATCGCCGTTGGCAATGGCGGCAGGGACGTCTTTGTCATCGCCGCTGCGACCGCAGGCAACGAGACCGTGCGTCTCGGCGCGATCACCGATTTCGGCGACGGCGACAGCCTGGACCTTGGCCTGCTCGGCCCCAACGCCACGATCCTGGGCGAAGGCCGGATGACCGATGGCTCCACCCGTCTGTCGATCGACTTCAATGGCGACGGCCAGGAAGACGGCTACCTCTATGTGGGCGGCGCGGGCTTCATCCCGGCTGACGACAATTTCCAATCGCCCATGCCGATCATCGACGGCGAGGCCCACATCCTGCCGTTCCCGATGCCGGGCGACGGGGAAGTGATCGGCGGTCCGGCGGAAGAGGGGGAATTCACGATCTTGCCGTATCCGCTGCCGGGCCAGGTGGGCTCCTTCGTGGAGACCGGCGACGGCGTCTTCACCATCCTGCCCTATCCGATGCCGGGTGATGACGGGGTAATGACCATACTGCCGTTCCCCATGCCGGGTGACGGCCCGATCACGGTGGGCGAGGGCGAATTCCATATCCTCCCCTTCCCGATGCCCGGCGACGGCGCCATCGAGGATGGTAAATTCCACATCCTGCCGATCGGGCTGTTCGCGGCTTCGGGCGCTCAGGGCGTGCAGATCGTCCACGCGAACCTGAACCAAAACGACTTTCTGGCCCTGATGGCCGCGTGAATGGGGAAAGGCGCCGGCGACCGCAGCCGGCGCCTTTGCTCACCCGTAGTTGAAGCTTGGCTGGCCGTAGACGCCGACCAGATCGACACCGTAGGCGGCGCCGTCGGCAAGGTCAGTGAGAAAGGCTGCGTTCGATCGGGCGAAGACGCCAAGATCCGCTTTCTCCGCCTCAGCCAAGAGCCAGCCCACCATTGCCGCCTTGGTCCCCTGGCCGGACGGTCCATCGCCGCCGTAGCTGGCGAAATATCCATCCCTCCCGCCTGAGAGCAGTACGGTCACCCGAGCGTCGTCCGGGGTGTTGCCGAAAATCTTGCCATAAGCCTTTTTGGTGGCGGCGAAGAGCGACAGGCCCCCGTACTCGGCCTGGAAGCCAGCCCTGCCCTCCCCATCTCGGCCGAGGTTGACCGCAAAATTGATGTAGCGGTTCTCAAGGTTGAACGACTGGAAGTAGGCGCTGTTGAGATTGTTCGGGTTCGGCCCGCTGGGCGAGACCAGATAGTCGAGGCCCGGCCCGCCCGGAATCTTGCCCGTGAAGAACTGGTAGGAGAGGGTGGCCACCGAGGTTGTGGCGTCCGCCGCCTTCACAAGCTCCCCGATCGCTGCGGTCAGTGACAAAGATCCGGCGGCGACGCGGGTCGACAGATCCGAGACCTGCGCGCTGCTGGAAAGCCGAAGGATGTTCTGAGCTGCGGTCGTCACGGCGGTCGAGCCGGCGGGCGACGACGTGTCGATAATTGACAGACGGTAAGTCCCGGTCTCGTCATCCTCGAAGCCGGAAGCCGCCAGATAGTAAATGCCGGTCGTGGCCGGGCGGAAGATATCGGATGAGTCCAGGCCAGCGCCGCCGTCATCGATGAAATCGATCTTCACTCCGGCGGCGTTGAAGACCTCCAAATAAGGGTCTTCGAGGGTGCCTTGACCTGAAGATTTGCCCTTCAGGTCGAGGCGGTAGGCTCGGCCCGCCGACAACTCCACCCTGAACCAATCCACATCGCCGCCGATCTCGATGACGCCGCTCACCGCGCCGCCGACGGTGACGCGGCCTGAGGTCGTCGCGTTGCCTGCATAATCGTCACGGGCTGGACCGCCCGTTCCGCCGGAGCCTGGCGCGCCATATATCGCCGTCACGCCGGCGATGTCGTCGGCGGTCAAGCTGGCGGCGGAGCTTGGAGTCTTCAGGTAATACATGACCGCGGTCGACAAGGTCGCGTGATCAAGCCCGATGGCGTGGCCGATCTCGTGCAGGGCAGTCCAGTAGAAATCCGCCGAGCTGTCATAAGCGTCGACGTCGAAGACGATCTGAGCGGCCCTGTAGTAGGTTCCGCTCCACCAGTTGTGGGCTTGGCCAAGGGTCGACTGGCCCCCGGGGGCGGCGCGGCCGTCGATCGCATAGTCGCCAATGCGGATGTTCACGGAAGCTGAGTCGGCGACCTGCACGAAATCGATATTGGCTGCCGCCTCCCAGGCATTGAAGGCCGCGATGATCTCGTCTCGGAAGTCGTTGTTGATCGAGGTCGAGAAGTCCCTGTAGCCGCTGTACTGTGTCTTCAGGCTCGCGTAGTTCGACGTTGCGAAGCTCCACGTGACTGTGGTGGTGAGGCCGGTCGATTGCCAACGCTCGCCGCTTAAGACCGGCATGAAGCCCCCCAAGATTGAACCGTCCCCCCCAAGATCAGGACGCGTGTCAAACCTACTTGCGCTGCAAGTTTAGGTGCAGCCCCATTTGGGGGCGCCGTGTCCGGGACCGACGTCAGCGCTCGTCTCTCTCTCTCTTGGTGACAAGGTGCTTCTCTGTCCGCAAAATCGCCGGCGAGCGTATAAAAATGCGTGTTAGAGCCTAGCTTGTTCAGTAAATCCTTAGGTAGTGTGCGGTGAATCACGCGTCTGTGACGCGTTAGTGACGCAAGACATGCCTGGGGGCTTTTTGTATGGCTGCTCTGACTTCGATCAATCTGGCGAGCGCGACGCCTACCTCGGACGACACTCTCGTCTACAACGTCTCATTCGACGCGGCCGTTCAGGGCGTTGACGCCGCCGACTTCGTGCTTGCAAAGACGGGCGGCGCGGACGGCATAATTTCGGGCGTAACAGGGAGCGGAACCGCGTGGCAAGTGACGGTCATCGGTGTGACCGGTACGGGCACGCTCGGCTTGAACCTGCGATCTGACAAGACAATTAGCGATCTGACCAACACGGCCATCACGAATGTGGGCGTTTTCGCTGGGCAGACTTACACGTTGGACAACACCGGCCCGGCGGTGACCGGCGTCACGGTGCCGGGCGCTGCGACGTACCATACCGGTCAGCCTCTCAGTTTCACCGTCACCTTCAACGATCCCGCGTTCGTCATCACCGGCACTCCTCGCATCGCACTGACGGTCGGCTCAGCGACGGTCTACGCCAACTATGTGAGCAGGGTCGGTGCCGATGCATTGTTCCAATGGACGGTCACTTCCGGTTCGGTGGACGCCAATGGCATTGAAGTTGGCGCCCTGACACTTAACGGCGGCACGATCAAAGACACTCTTGGAAACAACGCGATCCTGACTCTAAACGGCGTCGGCACGACCTCGGGCGTTATCGTCGATGCGACGGACCCGACAGTGGTGTCGACGACAGGTCCGGCAGCCGGAACGTATCAAGCGGGCGCGAACCTCGACTTTGTCGTCAAGTTCAACGAAACCGTCCACGTCACCGGTTCGCCATTCCTTGCTGTCACTATCGGCGTCGACACCGTACAGGCGGTCCGCGTCCCGGGGGCCGACAGCGACACTGTGACGTTCCGTTACACGGTCGGTGCTGGCAACATTGACACCAACGGTCTAACGACCGGCAGCGGGATCATCCTAAACGGTGGGTCGATCGCCGATCTCCAAGGTAACCCAGCGGTCACGAACGGGCTCTCTTTCTCAGGATTGGGCAGCGTTTTTGTGGATGCGGCGCCGCCTGCCGTCGACAAGATAGTGCTCGCCGATGGCGCGTTCACAAAGGGCGGCACCAAGCAGTACGTCGTGACCTTCACCGAGAACGTCACCGGCGTGGACAAGGATGACTTTGTTCTGTCGACCACCGGGTCGGCAACCGGGACGATTAGCTCCATCTCCGGAAGCGGTTCAACCTACGTTGTGACGGTTGCAGATGTTGCGGGCGATGGCGCTTTGCGTCTCGACCTGAAGGCGTCGGGCACAGCCATCATCGATAGCGCCAGCGCGCCGATTGGGGGCGGCTTCACTGCAGGTGATCATTACATCGTAGACAACTCCGCGCCGCCGGCGGCGGTCATCAACGCAGTGGCCACAAACGACGTGATCAGCGCGGGAGAGATTTCCGGCTTAAAGTTCACGGGTACGGCGGAATCTGAGGCAACTGTTCGGATCAGCTTCGGGGGCGTCGTTCGGACCGCCACTAACGCGGCAGGAAGCTGGAGCTATGAGGTCACTGACGACGACCTGCGCGCCATGGGATCCGGCCCCGAAACACTAAGCGTCACCGTAACCGATAGGGCGGGCAACGTTAGCGCCGCCGCCACTCGAGCGATCTCCATCGACATTGGCGTCGTACCAACTGGTCCGGGCGGCACCCCCGGCACGCCGGGCACGCCGGGCACCCCCGGCTCTAAGCCGACTAGCATTGCCGATGTGGCGAAGCTTGCTTCGGCTGAAGCAACCAAGGCGGTTCTGGAAGCTGCGAACATCATTCCAGATTCTCCCAAGGTGACCGCGCAGACGGGTACAGCCTCGATTGTGAACAAGAATGTCAGCGACGCATTCAGCGCCTACTCGGCCGGCACTATCACGCTAGACCAGCTTCAGGTGAAGCTAGTGGACGCCACCTTGCCGACCACGGGTGTCGCTCACGACGTCTACAAGTTCTTCACCGGCGCCGCCCCATCAGCGAGCGGCATGGCCTATCTGATCGACTCGCCCACCAACACGACCGATCTCACGGACGCTTACTATGGCGTTTTCAGCCTCGAGAACCGGTACATCAACTTCTCAGTTAATCTTGGCAAACTCGGCGAAGGTCGTGCGACCTTCGAGGCGAAGTACGGCTCGATGACATTCTCCCAGGCGGTCGAGAAGGCTTACGGAGACATCATCGGGTTCTCCAACGCCATTCAGGCCGGCGTCGATTTCACCGCCGCTCTCGCTTACATCGAATCCAAGCAAAGCTACTTCCAGGCACTTGGTGGAGATGCTCTCGGCGCGAAGGCGGCGATGGTTGGCTACGTGATTAGCGTCGGCAGCACCTTCCACCTCGGCAACTACTATGAAGATTTGAAGGACTATGTGATCGACAGTGTCGTCAGCAACGCTGGCTCGCCGGCGGCGAGCTGGGACCTCATCTAGTCCCCTTCCAGATGATCGAATTGAAGAGCGGCCCGGAAGCATTTCCGGGCCGCTTTTTATATAGCGGTCTGAGGTTCGGCGGCTGTCGCAAACAGCCGCGTAAGGGCTGCCGACAGCCGATCGGTGCCTGGGTGGTCGCGGTCGATGCCCAGCTGCGCCAACCGCCAGCCCATCCGCTGGCCCACCGCCAGCAGGGGCAGGGCGTCGATGGTTTCGCGGGCAGCGGCCTCCAGGCCCTCGGCGTAGCGTTGCGGCCCCAGGGCGTCGAGGGCGTAGGCGCGGGCCTTCTCGCCCATCTTGCGACGGGCGGCGGGATCGGCGGCGAGCCGCTCCAGCGTCGCGGTCAGCTCGGCGACATCCACTTCGGGCTTGATCTTGCAGACCAGATCGTCGGGCTGTTCGCCATAGAAGCCGGCGTCGCAGACGATGGTCGGGCGGCCCGACAGCATGCCGTCGATCACCGAGCCCGAGGCGCCTTCCAGCACCGGGCGGCGCAGGCAGGTGATGATGTCGGCGTCGGCCATGGCGGCCTCGAAGGCGTCGTCGTCCACCGCGCCCTCGATGGACAGCCCGGTGAAGCCGAGCTCGTCGGCCAGGGCGGTGAGGCGCTCGCGCTCCGAGTCCAGGATCGCGCCGACCAGGCGGTAGCGGACGCTGTCCTTCAGCGTGTCGGAAGCGGCGATGGCCTGGATCACCTCGGCGACGCACTTGTTGGCGTTCATGACGCCCAGGGTGAGGACCACCAGCTCCTTGCGCTTGCGAGCCGGGGCGGGGCCACCGGGACGGGCGGGACCGCAGAGCGGGATCATGCCCACGGGCCCGGCGCAGACGGCTTCGAGCCGCTCGCGATAGAAGTCGGCGTGGGAGAGGGCGCCGGCGCAGCGGCGAGCGACCCATTCGGTCATGGGGATGACCTTGGCGATGCCGCCCATGTCGAGCTCGCCGGAGCGCGCGGCGCGGGCGGCGTCCAGGGCTTGCGGGCCATAGACCGCCTCGATCTCGCCGTCGTGCACCTTCCAATCCAACTGTTTGTCGAACAGCCAACCCGAGAACAGGTTGTAGATGTAGAAGTCGTGGAAGACGCCCAGGGACGGGACCTGCTCCAGCACCGGGAAGATGCCCCCGTGGAACAGGTAGTTGTCGCCCACATTGACGATCGCCAGATCCACCTGACGCGCCAGGGCGGCCAGATCCACCTTGGACCAGTGCCGGCAGGGCAGGCTGGTGGGGTGCAGCGGCGCCTGCGGATCATCGACGCTTTCGCTGCGGATGATCTGCACCTCGTGCCCGCGGGCGGCTAGCTGGTCGGCGACGGCGGCGTTCACCCGGCCGATGGCCGAGCGCTGCACGAAGGGGGTGACGATGGCGAGCTTCATGCCGCGCCCAACCGCTTGGCCGCCGCGCCGCCCGGTTTGACGAAGGCGATGTTCACCGACTCCACGTCCTTCAGGCCCTTCGGATCACAGGGGCTGACCAGCCCCGTGGGCTCGGCGATGGCGTAGGCCTTGTAGCCCTTCGAGGTGAAGGCCTTGAACCAGGCGGCGGGGGTGACGCCCACGCGCTCCAGGTGGCTGGGACCGTATTCGGCGATGATCGCCAGATCGTTGTTGGCCTGCAGCAGCCCGGCCATGCCCTCCAGCACGTCGAGCTCGGCGCCTTCCACGTCGATCTTCACGACGTCGAGCTTGGTCTTTGCGCCGATGGCCTCGTCCAGGGTGACCACCTTCACCTTCACCTTCTTGGCCGCCTTCTGCTCGTCGCCGGGCAGGGCGTATAGTGAGGAGTGGCCGATGATCGGGCTGACATTGAAGGTCAGAGTCCCAGCCTTGGCTCCAACAGCGGTGTCGCGCAGGTCGACCCAGGACAGGCCGTTGGCGGCGGCCATCTTGGAGGCCAGGGTGCGGGGTCCAAGCTCCGGCTCGAAGGCCCAGACGCGCCCGGTGTGTCCGGTGGATCTGGCGCAGACCAGGGTCAGCAGGCCCACATTGGCGCCCACGTCGGCGACATTCATTCCGGGCACAATCAGCTTCTTAAGCGCCCGGCGCGTTCCCGGCTCCAGGCCGCCTGTAGTGGCGTCGGCCAGCATGAGCGTGAACAGCGGCTGGTCTCGGGGGGCCATGACGTAGCCGTCGCCTAGGCGCACGGCGATGGTGCCGGCGTCGTAGTCGATGAGCGGCCGGGTCTTCAGCTCGATCTCGTCGAATCGAGGCCCGAAAAGGCCGGCGAGGCCTTCGGTGCGTGTGTCGAGATGTTGGATCAGCGCCGTCTGGCGTTGAGCCGACGCCGAATCGAGGCCGCGATGGACGGTCAGCATGGAAGCCTGCAGCGACCGCTCCAGCCGCTCCATCTGCTCGGACAGTTCGGTGATCCGACAATCGACATGGCGCAGATGATGCTCGACCGAGGCGTTGAGATAGCGACGGGCGTAATGGGCCAAGGGGCCGAAGGCGCCTCCGACGATGCGGCGCAACGGATTTCGCGGCCTGGGAGCAGCGTTCTCAGCGTCGCTCTCGGCGGCACCCGACTGAGGTCTAGGTGGCTTGGCGTCCTGGCTGACCATGGCATTTCGGATGGAGAGGTCGAGTCGGGCTGGGCGCAAGGGCGTCTCCATCACAGTATTCATTGAGTGCGTGACTCGCGCCTAGACCTGTCGACAGCCGGGGTAAAGAGGCTGTGTCCGCCAGGCTTTAGCGTGCAACGCCGTCAGTCCCATACGCCTGTGCGTTTAATGCAACACTGGGCGCCCTTCATCAACCTTAACGGGTTGCTAACGACGTTACGTGAAGGGGGGCCAAGGCGGCGAAAAATATGGAGAAAGCGGCGGAACAAACTGCCGCTGCGTCCGCTTATCCGACCGTTCACGACCCGCAAAAAGCCGGGCCACCACTGGCTGGAGGCGGGTGTGTATGAAAAACGCTGTACACAGGAATTTCCTTCCTCTATAGCACCCTTAGCCTGGCGTGGTTGATGCCGCTCCGGCGATTGCAATCTCCCCTGGAGGACACACCGAAATGGCGACTCTCGCCCAACTGACCACGGCGTACACGACGATCACCCGTACGCAGCCGTCGGCCGCTCAGACCCTGGTTCTGACCGATCTGGCCACCCGTTCGTCGAACGGCACCATCACCGACGCTCAAGCTTACGCTTACGTCAACTCGCAAGCTCAAGCCACGACCTCGGTCGCCGCGCTGTCCTACCAGTTCTTCACCGGTAAGACCCCGACCGCCGCTGGCTTCGACTACCTGGTCAACAGCACGACCAACACCTCGGACCTGAACGACGCGTATTACCAGAACTTCAATCTGGAAAACCGCTACATCAACTTCTCGATCAACCTGGGCGTGAACGGCGAAGGCCGCACCGCGTTCTCGTCGACCTTCGGTTCGCTGTCGTTCGCCGACACCGTGCGCGTTGCTTACGAGCGCATCATTGGCACCGCTCAAGCTCAAGCTGCCGGCATCAACGTTCAGGCTTCGATCGACAACATCGTCGGCCGTCAGGCTTACTTCGCCGCTCTGGCCGCCAGCCTGCCGGCCGCTGACCGCGAACTGGGCACCAAGGCCGCCGTCGTCGGCTACATCCTGGCTGAAGCCACCAAGGCTAACGTCGGCGTGTACGTCACGGCCCTGAACAACTTCTACACCGACGCTGCCGACGGCACCGCCAACTTCAACGTCGACCTGACCACGTCCTACGGCACGGGTTCGGGCGGCGCTGGCGACCCGGGCATCCCGGGCGGCGTGACCATCAACTACGCTACGGCTCCGGCTGGCACGGCTGTCAACCTGACCTCGGCTGACACGGCGTTCCGTTCGACCGCGGCTAACGATACCGTCTCGGGCGGCACCCTGACGGGCGCCACCATCGACACCGCCGGCGGCAATGACGTCATCACCGGCCTGACCGTCGACAACACCGGCGCCACCGTTGACACCGTGATCAACACGGGCGTTGGCGCTGACACCGTCACCATCACGCTCTCGGAAGATGCGACGGCCACCAAGGCGATCCTGCTCGAAGGCGGCGCTGGCACCGACACCCTGAACGTCACCAACACCGCTGCCGTCACCAACGGCAACGCCTACAGCACCACGATCTCGGGCTTCGAGACCATCAACTTCACTGGCGCTTTCGCCGTTGACGCTGACTCGATCTCCGGCGCGACCGCGGTGTGGGCGAACGGCGCTGGCGCTGTGACCATCAACGACATCGCTCAAGGCCAGTTCACCGTCGGCACCAAGTCGTCGGCTCTGCTGACCGCTGCCTATGACGCTGGTACGACGGCCGCAACCGTCGCCATCGGCGCCGGCGGCACCGGTGGTGTCACCGTAACGGGCGTTGCCGCCACCGGCACGACCACGGTCACGGCTTCGGCCAACGCGACCTCGGGCGCCATCACGACCTCGACCGCCAACCTGGTTCTGACCGGTGGCGTCGAACTCAACCTGTCGGCCGGCGTGACCCTGGCTGGTGCTGCTCGCAGCATCGACGCCAGCGCTCTGTCGCGCGTCGCTCTGACCTACACCACGGGCGGCACCACCAGCGACACGATCACCCTGACGGGCGGCAACGACGTCCTGACGATCACCAACCTGGCCGTCCTGAAGTCGACCACGATCAACCTGGGCGCTGGCTCGGACCTGATCGCGATCACCGACGCCAACAACCTCGACATCAACTCGTCGGGCGTTGCGGTTGGCTGGGCCAAGATCAACGGCTTCACCGCTGACGACACCCTGGACCTGACCGGCGCCGGCTTCGGCACCTACGTCACCAACGCGACGCTGGACGCCGCCTACATCGGCAACTCGACGCTGGAAGACTTCCTGGCCGACGCGGCCGCCAACCTGGCTGCGAACGAGTTCACGGTCTTCACCTTCAACGGTAGCACCTACATCTACCTGGAAGATGCGACCGACGGTGTGAACGACGCCGACGGCCTGATCCAGCTGGTGGGCGTGACCGGCCTGACGGTCGGCGCCGCCGCCACCAACGACATCCTCGTCTAAGCCTAGGCTTATCGATGATGGGAAAGCCGGCCTTCGGGCCGGCTTTCTTTTTTTGTGGCCCGCGTTAGGAAGGGTGCATGAGCACCTGGAACGAAGGCTACACGACTGACGTGCAATACACGTCGTTCTTCCATGCCGAACTCGCCCCGTCCCATTTGGAGTTTGCGAGTCTCGCTAATGGCTTCCACGCCCCGAACCTTCAGGGCAAGTTCGCTTATTGCGAGTTAGGCTGCGGCCAAGGCGTGACGTTGAACGCCTTGGCTGCCGTGCACCCGCAGGCGAACTTCTGGGGGCTCGATTTCAACCCCTCGCAAATTGTTAATGCGCAACGCATGGCTGATGCGGCGGGGCTGGAGAATGTTCAGCTCCGAGATTGGAGCTTTGCGCAGGCCCTCGAACATGCCGACGAGTTGCCGCGCTTCGACGTTATCGTTCTGCATGGCATCTTATCTTGGGTCTCCGATACGAATCGGCAGGAGCTCGTGAGCTTCATCGACCGCACGCTTAAACCGGGCGGGTTGGTCTACGCGTCTTACAACGCTTTGCCTGGATGGGCGGTTATGGCTCCGCTGCGCCACCTCGCGCGGCAACACTACTTACGCAATCCCAAGCGCTCGGATCTGCACGTTCCTGACTTCGTGAAGTTCGCCGATGTCATGAACGAAGTGAGTGCACTCTATTTCAAATCGAATCCATCGGTGATGGGCCGCTTCGAAACGATGCGCAAACAGCCGCCCGCATATCTGGCGCACGAGTTCCTCAATGCAAACTGGCGCGGGTTTTACGTTAATGAGATCGCGGAGCAGTTCGGCGAGGCGCGCCTTGATTATCTAGCTTCAGCAACGCTGATCGAAAATATTCCGGCGGCTTCCTTGCCACCTGGCGTCGCAGGGCTTCTTCAACAGCATATGCCTGAAGACCGGATTTGGCAGGAACTCGCCAAGGACTACGCAAACAACAAGATGTTTCGGCGTGACCTGTACTGCAGGGGCCTGAACCATCTGAACGCCGCTGATCAAGGCCGTGCTCTGGCTAAGACGCTGTTTGCGCTGACGGCGCCGCGGTCCGCGGTGAAGATCGCGTTCCAGGGGCCGGTAGGGGAGGCTGGAGGCGCTCCTGACGTCTACAATCCGATCCTTGATCTCCTCGAGAAAGGGGCGGCGACCTTTGCGCAGATCGTCGCCACAGTGCCTGGGCGCGATCACGCCAAAGCTCTGCAGGCGGTGATCCTGCTCGTTCACTCTCGGCAAGTCCTGCCGATTACGAATTCCGTGCCGGAGAGTGCAGGCGCGTTAAACCGCTTCTTGGTCGACGCCTACTTTGAGGGCTCCAGCTATCACATCATTGTCGCGCCGCGCGCGCGCACGGCTCTGAACGCTGCCGGCAATGATCTAATACTATTGGGCGCCCTTCTCGCCGGCAAGAAGACCCCTAAAGAGATCGCAAGCTACGGAGTTGAGCGCTTGGCAAGCAACGGCCGGGCATTGCGTCACGGCGACAAGGCGCTGCAAGGCACCGCGGCTGTAGAGCACCTCGTCTCGCAGCTTGGTCCTGAGTTGGAAAGCCGCACTGCCGTCTGGCGTGACCTCGGCATCATCTGAGGGTGGTGTACAGCAAAGTCATATTAAGTGACGCTTGTACCGTGGCGCTTTATGCGTTAAGAAACGGAGCAATTCAGCAATCTATCTGTCGGCCCTGGTCGGCATGGGGGCGAGGTTCCGGCCATGTACGGCAATCCGCAGCGTCTAAACACCAGCGAAGCGCAGGACTTGCGCAAAGAAGGCGGTCGTTGGCTCAAGGCTCAGCGCGAGGCTGCGGGCTTGTCTCAGCGCCAACTCGCCGCGCTGGTAGGCGCCGACTATTATACGTTCATCTCCCAGCTGGAGACCGGACGCGGCCGCATCCCGCCGGATCGCTACCGCGATTGGGCTGAAGCGCTTAACGTGGACTCCCGCGAATTCGTGCGCGAGTTGCTTCGTTTTTACGATCCGATAACCTATGGGATCCTTTTTGAAGCCTAACCGGTTTTTGCTGGTTTAAGGGTCGCCCCCGCGCATGGTCGCACAGGTCATCAATCTCTTTCGTCGGCCTGCGGCTTTGCCGGAGGACTGGACTCAGGCAGAGATCGCCGAGTTCTACCGGGTCGAAAGCGCTCTGATCCAGGCGGGCTTGCGGATCGAAACCGACCGCGGCGTCTCCGATGAGGGCGAGCCTTGGTTCGTTTTTTGCCGCGCCGATGACGGCGAAGTGGTCATCCATTTTGCCCGCATTGATGGACACTACGTCATATCCTCGCCCGCTTACGACGGCGTGGCCCAGGGTCTGAACTTCCAGGCCTTGGTGCGCAATCTGCTCGACCGTCACCCACTGGTCCAGACGCGCAAAGCCGCCAACAACAATGTCTTCCTGCACCCGGCGGCGATTCTCATCGCCATCGTAGGCACCGCTTTTTTCAAGACGGGTGAGGCCAAGGCCGACGACGGTTCGAGCAAGTCCGACACCCGACGCGCCATGCTGACCAGCACATCGACCCCCACTCAGGTGGTGGCCGCGCCGGGCGAAGGCACGATCAAAATCGATGGCGCCCAAGCTATGGCGATTCTGACAAGCGCCATGTTGATCCTGCAGCGTGATGGGGCTTTAGCGCAGGCGCCTGTCGGCGTTTCGGGGGCTTCGTCGGCTTTGCAGGGCGCTTCATCTGCCGATGCAAAAGACAGCATGGCGGGCCTGTTCACGACGAATGAGGCGCATAGCGCGCTCTCCTTCAGTCCCGCTGATCCGGCTATCAAGAGCTTGCTCGCTGTGTCGGCGGTCCTCCATGATCTTCCGGCGGCGCCGGGCGTGATGACGCCTTCCGTCGCAGTCACGGCTGAGCCCGTGGCGTCATCTTCCGCCATCGCCCCATCGCCCCCGTCCACCTCCACGGCTTCCAGTCTGCATGCGCCGGTCATTGAGCGTTGGCAGTTGGAGATCGATCTGCGCGCTGCTTCGGTTCCAGAAGTCTCGGCGATCCGGATCGTTCAGACACTGGCCCAGGGCGAACTTGCAAAGGTGACCGTCCATCAAGGCGCTTTGCCGGACATTTTGGCGAAGTTCCTCACCCAAGCGGAATCGGTTCCGATCAACAAGGTCGTCGCTCCTGTCGTGGAAGCTCAACCTGGGGAGGGCGGATCCCAAAGCGACCCTTCCGCGGAGCTTCCGGTCCTGAATCCCGAGCCGACCGTGCCGGTCGATAATGTCGATCACAACGCTGTGGCTAAGCAGATCTTCGACTTCTTCGTCGCCCATACCCAAAGGGTCGAGATCGTTGTCACCGGTGATGCTGTTGTGCTGTACGATGCGTCTCTTATGCGTCCGTCAGCGGACTGGTCGGATGTCACCAGTGTGACTTTAAACTTCGATGACGGCAGCACGATCAGCATCGTGGGCCACGCTCACGCGATTTACGAACACCTCTACGGGGGGTAATGATCCGCTCCGGGCTTGGCCCCAACCGCGGCTCCCTTTATTACGGCCGGCGAAATGTCGCAGAAGTGACAATCGCGCCTTCGAGCCTTGGCGAAGTAGCGTAACTACTGTAGAGACCCTCGCCTGACGCGCTTGGCCGCGCCGACTGGATTGCCCAGACTTCATGACGAACTTGAAGGAGCTCTACCGCGCGCTCGCCGCCTGGGACGTCTGGTGGGCGATCGCCATGGACGATGTGTTGGCGCGCTATCGCCGCACCGCGCTGGGCCCGCTGTGGATCGTGTTTGCGCAAGCCGCCTTCGTGGCCGGCCTCTATATCCTCCACAAGAGCCTCTTCGCCGCCGGCGGCGACCAATGGCGCTACCTGCTGTATCTCTCCGCCAGCATGCCGGTGTGGAGCCTGCTGTCCTCGCTGCTGCTGGACGGATCAACAGCGCTGTTGCGGGCCAAGGGGTTCATCGAGAGCTATCCGCTGCCGATGCCAATCTACATTGTGCGCTCGATCGTCGCCTCCTTTGTGATGTTCCTGCACATGCTGTTGGTCTATCTCGTGGTGCTGCTGATCGTGCGGCCAACCTTCGAGCCGAGCATGCTTTTGGCTGTGCCGGGCCTAGCCATCGTCATGCTCTTCGGTCTTGGCATCACGCTGCTCCTGGCGCCCCTCAGTGCTCGCTATCGCGACGTCGCTCCGGCCCTGGCGGCAGGGATGAACCTGATGTTCGTGCTGTCGCCGGTCTTCTGGAAGCCAACGGCGGAGCAGAAGGCCCAGTGGCTGCTGCAGATCAATCCGTTCTATCACCTGCTCGAAGTCGTCCGCACGCCCCTGTCCGGGGGGCAGATCGAGCCCCATAACTGGGGCGTGGCGGGGGGCATCGCGGTCGTCAGTCTCATCGCCGGGGTCATCGTCTTCGGGCGCACCCGCTCGACCATCAGCTACTGGATCTAGCCATGGCGCACATCACCCTCGACGGCGTGACCGTGGCCTACCCGGTCGTCATCTCCAACCGCCAGCAGTCGGCCTTCGCCAACGCCGCGCACGCTCTCAGCTTCGGCCGCTATGGCCGTGGCGTGGGCGTTGACCATGTGGTGGCCATCGACGATCTGACCCTCGACTTGCCGCGCGGCTCGCGCATCGGCCTGATCGGCCGCAACGGTTCGGGCAAAAGCACCCTTTTGAAAACCTGCGCGGGGATCATCACCCCGGCCAAGGGCAAGATCGACATCACGGGCACGGTTGGCTGCCTTCTTGGTCTCGGTTCGGGCCTTGAGGTGGACAAGTCCGGCATGGACAATATGAGGCTGATCGGCCGTTTCCATGGCTTGCGCGGCTCCGACCTGAATGATGCTGTGGCCGAGGCCGCCGAGTTTACGGAGCTTGGCCCGTTCCTGCACATGCCGGTACGCACCTACTCCACCGGCATGATGGCGCGTCTGGCCTTTGCGATCGCCACCGCGCAACACAGCGACATCATGTTGATCGACGAGGTGATCGCCACCGGCGACGCCCACTTCATCAACAAGGCCGTCGACCGCGTCCGCACGGTCTGCGCCAATTCAGGGGTGACCCTAGTTGCCAGCCACATGCCGAATCTGCTGGCCGACTTCTGCGACGAAGCCATCTGGATGCATGCCGGCAAGGTCCAGGCCCGCGGTCCGGTGCTGGAGGTCTGGGATCAATATGCCGCCAGCGTCAACTAACTCGCGAGCGGCCTGCCTCTTGCAGGGCGGATGCGGGCGTGATCTAGCCCGCTGCCGTCCGTTTGCTTACATTCCGCTGCATTTTCATGGTCGAGACGCCGCCTCGATCGAATCGATCCTGAACCGCGCCGCGGCGCCGTTCCTTTAGGGCCCCTGAATGGCTGCTCCCAAACCTAACGTGAAGCTCACCGCACTCAACCGCGCCGTGGATGTCGCCAAGCCGGCGATCTTCACGGCCGTTGTGTTCAGCTTCTTCATCAACGTGTTGGCCCTGGTCAGCCCGCTCTACATGCTGCAGGTCTACGACCGCGTGCTGACCAGCCGTAACGAGATGACGTTGCTGTTCCTGACGCTGATCGTGATCTTCCTGTTTGTGATCTACGGGTTCCTGGAAGCGCTTCGCACTCAGGTGCTGGTCCGTGGCGGCCTTAAGTTCGATAGCGAGGTAAGAGATCCCGTGTTCGGCGCGGTGCTCGACTCGACGCTCAAGCGCAAGGGCATGGGTCCGCAGTCGTTCCGCGACATGGACCAGGTGCGCGACTTCCTTACCGGAGCCGGCTTGATCGCCTTTTGCGACGTTCCGTGGATTCCGGTGTTCGTCATTGTCGCCTTCATCCTCCACCCGTTCTTTGGCGTGCTGGCGATCATCTCCGGGCTGATCATCTTCGGTCTGGCGCTCGCCAATGATCGCGTGACCAATGAGCCGCTGAAGCAGGCCAACACCGCCGCGATCGCCGCCCAGAACGACGTCGGCGCCACGCTTCGCAATTCCGAGGTCATGAAGGCCATGGGGATGTGGGGCGGTCTGCAAGAGCGGTGGAAGCTCAAGCGCGACGAACAGATCAAGTGGCAGGCGTCTGCGAGCGACTCCGGCGGCGCGATGATGTCGGGGATCAAATTCTTCCGTCAGGTTGTCCAGACCCTGATCCTGGGCGGCGGCGCTTACCTGGCCATCAAGGGCGACATCTCGCCCGGTTCCATGATCGCCGCCTCCATTATCGTGGGCCGAGCGTTGGCGCCGATCGAACAGGCTGTCGGCCAGTGGAAGGGTTTTGTCGGCGCCCGCACGAGCTGGGATCGTCTCCAGGTCACTTTGCGCGAAAGCCCCGAAGGCGAGGAGCGCATGCCGCTTCCGGAGCCGAAAGGTCGCTTGGCCGTGGAAGGCGCAGCCATCATGCCGCCGGGCGGCTCGGCGCCGACGCTGCGCAACGCCAGCTTCGTCCTGGAGCCGGGCACTGTGGTCGGGGTCGTCGGCCCCAGCGCCGCAGGAAAGTCGAGCCTGATGCGAGGTCTGGTCGGCGTGTGGCCGACGGTCGCCGGCGCCATTCGCCTGGACGGCTTTGATCTCAAGCAATGGGACCCGCAGCAACTTGGCCGCCACATCGGCTACCTGCCGCAGGATATCGAACTGTTCAGCGGCACTGTCGCCGAGAACATCGCCCGCTTCGCCGCTTATGACGCCAACGACGTCATCGAAGCCGCCACCCTGGCCGGCGTTCATGAAATGGTGCAGACGCTGCCCAATGGTTACGACACGCCGATCGGCGAAGTCGGCGCAACGTTGTCCGGCGGTCAGCGCCAACGTATTGCTCTGGCTCGTGCTGTGTACCGCATGCCGGCGCTCGTCGTCCTCGATGAGCCTAACGCAAGCCTGGACGCCGCGGGCGAGCAGGCGCTGGCGGAGGCCATCGGCAAGCTCAAGGCGGCAGGCAAGACCGTGGTGTTCGCCACGCACAAGCCGAACCTGCTCGCAATCACCGACGCGATCATGGTGGTCAACGGCGGTGTGATCGCCGACGTGGGCAAGCGCGACGAGATGTTGGGCAAGCTGCTGGGCGCTCCGCGCCCCGCCGCCCCGCCCGCCTCCGGCGCCCCTGCCTGAACCGACGAGGCTTAGAACATGAACCCGTTTCTCAAACTGCCCAAGCTGTCGGAAATCATCGACCCTCAGGACAAGTCCAAGGGCGTGGCCCGCTTCGGCTACGCGATCATCATCCTGACGTTCGGGGTGCTGGGCCTGTGGGCGGCCTTCGCTCCGCTGGACGCAGCCGTGATCGCCCATGGCTCGCTCTCCAACGAGACCAGCAAGAAAACCGTCCAGCATCTTGAGGGCGGCATCGTGCGTGCGATCCACGTGCGCGAAGGTCAGGAAGTCCGCAAAGGCCAGCTTCTTTTCGAGCTGGATCCAACTCAGGCCAACGCCAGCTTCGAAATCGCCCGCAACCAACTTTTGGCGCTACTCGCCCAAGAAGCGCGCCTCTCGGCCGAACGTGACAACCAGCCGTCGATCACCTGGCCGGCCGAGCTGAACAACGCCGCCGGCGATCCCGCCGTGGCCAGGGCCGTCGCCGACGAGCAAAAGCAGTTCTTTGAGCGCCGCGCGACGGTTCGCGGGCAGATTGACGTGTTGAACGCGCAAAAGTCCCAGTTCCAGAGCGAGATCGAAGGCATCGAGCGTCAGAGCAGCGGCCTGCGTGAGCAGGTGGCCTATGTGGACGACGAACTGGTCGGCCTTCGCACGATCTACGAGAAGGGCCTCGTACCCCGTCCGCGTCTGCTGGCCCTGGAGCGTGAGCGCGCGTCGCTGAACGGATCGATCGGGCGTTTGCAGGCGGACCGCTCCAAAGCCCAGCAGGGGGTGGGTGAAGTCGGCCTCAAGATCCGCCAGCTGCAGCAGCAGTTTTATGAGCAGGTCAGCCAAGAGATCGCCGAGGTCCGCGTGAAGATCGCTGACATCCGCGAACGCGAAGTCGTTGCGGCCGATCAGGTCAAGCGTATCAATGTCGTTTCGCCCGCCAACGGCGTCGTTCAAAATCTTCGGGTCTTCACCAATGGCGCGGTCATTCGTCCAGGTGAGCCCATGGTGGATGTGGCGCCGGAAGACGAGGATCTTTTGATCCATGCGCAGTTCGCACCGACCGATGTGGACAATATTCACAATGGCATGCGGGCCGAGGTTCGGCTGAGCTCCTTCCACTCGCGCAAGATCCCGGTGCTTGAGGGGACTATCCAGTCGATCTCCAAGGACCGCATCATCGATGAGGCCAGCAAGAGCGCTTACTTCCTGGCGATCGTGCGTGTGGACGACAGCAACCTGCCCAAGGAAGTCGCCAAGCGCATTACAGCCGGCATGCCCGCCGAGGTGATCGTGCCGACCGGGGAACGCACGGTGTTGCAGTACCTGTTCGAGCCGCTGTCCAACACCCTGCGCAAGACCATGCGCGAGGAATAAGGCGTCAGCTCATCCTGTGACGGCCCCGCCGAAGTCGCGGGCGGGGCCGTTTGAACCGTCGCGCAACCAGACAAAATAAGAAGGGCGCGAACGCGCATGTCGAGAAAAGCGTTGATCACCGGCGTGACCGGTCAGGATGGGGCCTATCTGGCCGAATTGCTCCTGAACAAAGGCTATGAAGTCTATGGCATGGTGCGCCGTTCGGCTTCGCCCGAGGCCATGCTGGAGCGCCTGCGCTGGATCGGCGTGATCGACCGCGTGAATATCGTCCTGGGCGATCTGCTGGACCTGAGCTCGCTTATCCGCGTGGTGCGCGACGTGCAGCCGGACGAGATCTACAACCTCGCCGCCCAGAGCTTCGTCGGGGCTTCGTGGGACCAGCCGCATCTGACCGGATCGGTCACCGCGCTTGGCGTCACCAACATCCTGGAGGCCGTGCGCATCGAGGCGCCGAAGGCCCGCTTCTACCAGGCGTCTTCATCGGAGATGTACGGCCGCGTCCAGGAGCCTATCCAGAGCGAGACCACGCCGTTCTATCCGCGCAGCCCCTACGCGGTGGCCAAGATGTACGGCCATTGGCTGACCGTGAACTATCGCGAGAGCTACGGCCTGCACGCCTCGTGCGGCATCCTTTTCAATCACGAAAGCCCGCTGCGGGGCCTCGAGTTCGTGACGCGCAAGGTCACGGACGCCGTGGCCCAGATCAAGCTGGGCAAGGCCGACAAAGTTGAGCTGGGCAATCTCGACGCCAAGCGCGACTGGGGTCACGCCCGCGACTATGTGGACGCCATGTGGCGCATACTGCAGCAGGACACCCCCGACGACTACGTGATCGCTACCGGCCGCACCGTGACCGTGCGTGAAATGTGCGACATCGCGTTCAAGGCGGCGGGGCTGAACTACGAGGACCACGTGGTGGTCAGCGAGAAGTTCTTCCGCCCGGCCGAGGTGGACATCCTATTGGGAGACCCCGCCAAGGCCAAGAACGCCTTTGGCTGGGAGCCGACCACCACCCTCGAGCAGATGATGACCGAGATGGTTCAGGCCGATCTCAAGCGGCACGGCGGCTGACCATGTCCGCCGGACCGGTGATCGTTCTGGGCGCGGGAGGTCACGCTAAGGTCGTGATCGAACTGCTGCGCGCCAGCGGTCATGAGGTCTTCGGCGTGCTGGACGCCGATCCGACGCCACGCACGGTGGTGGACGCCCCGGTCATAGGCGACGATTCCCGACTGGAGAGCCTGAAGGCCGAGGGCGTGACGCATGCCTTCATCGCCATTGGCGACAACGGCCTGCGCCTGCGCCTTGGTCGTAAAGCGCAGCGGGCAGGTCTTGAGCTGGTCAACGCCGTCAGTCCTTTCGCCCGTGTCTCGCCGTCGGCGCGGCTCGGCGTCGGGATCGCCATCATGGCGGGCGCGGTGATCAACGCCGAGAGCGACATCCGCGACCTGGCCATCATCAACACCGGCGCGGTGATCGATCACGACGGGCTGATCTGCGAAGCGGCGCACGTAGCCCCCGGCTGCGCCTTGGCGGGCGACGTCACCGTGGGGCAGCGGGCGTTTCTCGGCGTCGGCAGCAGCGTCATTCCGGGCCGCCACATCGGTGAAGACGCCGTGGTTGGGGCCGGCGCCTGTGTAGTCCATGACATTCCGGCGAGTGCGCTCGCCATGGGCGTTCCGGCCCGCGTAACCGGCCGGGTGTGAGAAGAACAATGGCAGATCACCTTCCCCGCATCTCCGTGGCCGCTCCGGTCCTGGACGGACGCGAGCGCGAGTATGTCAACGAATGCCTGGACACCACCTGGATTTCCTCGGTGGGCCGCTTCATCAGCGAGTTCGAGAAGGCGTTCGCGGACTACTGCGGCGTCAGGCACGCCATCGCCTGCAACAACGGCACCACGGCCCTGCATCTGGCTTTGACGGCGCTTGGTCTGAAAGCCGGCGAAGAGGTCATCGTCCCCAGCCTGACCTATATCGCCTCGGCCAATTCCGTCAGCTACTGCGGTGCGACCCCCGTCCTGGCCGAGAACGAGACGCGCACGTTCAATATCGACCCCGCGGACATCGAGGCGCTGATCACGCCCAGGACGCGCGGCATCATGCCCGTGCATCTCTACGGCCACCCGGCGGAGATGGATTCGATCAACGCCATCGCCAAGAAGCACAACCTCTTCGTCATCGAGGATGCTGCCGAAGCTGTCGGCGCGCAGTACAAGGGCCGAATGACCGGCTCGCTCGGCGATGTCGGCGTCTTCAGCTTCTTCGGCAACAAGATCATCACCACCGGCGAAGGCGGGATGGTGACCACCAATGACGATGAGCTGGCTGCAAAGTTGCGTCTGCTGCGCGGTCAGGGGATGGACCCGGCGCGTCGCTACTGGTTCCCGATCATCGGCTTCAACTATCGCATGACCAACATCCAGGCCGCGATCGGCCTGGCCCAGCTGGAGCGGATCGACCACCACCTGGATGGCCGCCGCCGTGTGGCCGCCTTCTACGATAAGGCCATGGCTCGTCTGGGCGACCGAGTGATCCTGCCCGTGGTCGAGGACTACGCCACCCACGTCTACTGGATGTACACGATCCAGCTGGGCGATGGCGTCGCCAAGTCACGTGATCAGGTGATGCTGGACATGGACGCCTTGGGTATCGAGACCCGCCCGGTCTTCCATCCCATGCATGTTCTTCCGCCCTACCAGCATCTGGCGACACGCCCCTTCCCCAAGGCGGAGCTTTGCGCCGGTCGCGGGATCAACCTGCCCACTCACGCCCTGTTGAGCGAAGCCGACATCGACCGCGTGGTCGACGCGCTCGACAAGGTCCTGGCCTGATCCCGTGAAGATCGCGCTTGTCTCCTCCTTCGTACCGTTCATCAACGGCGGAGCCCGGTTCATTGTCGAATGGCTGGAGGAGAAGCTGCGCGTCCATGGGCATCAGGTTGAGCGGTTCTATCTGCCATTCATCGACCATCCTGATGAGCTGCTGCACCAGACGGCGGCATGGCGGCTGCTGGACCTGACGGACACCTGCGACCGGGTGATCTGCTTTCGACCGCCGGCTCATGTGATCGACCACCCCAACAAGGTGCTGTGGTTCATCCACCATATCCGCGCCTATTACGACCTGTGGGACACCCCCTACGGCGTGCCGGTGGACGCCAAGTCGACTGCGGTGCGCAAGGCGCTGGTGGATCTGGACACCCGCACCATCAAGGAGGCGCGCGCTGTCTATACCAACAGCCAGGTGGTGGCCGACCGCCTGATGAACTTCAACGGCATCAAGGCCGACCCGCTCTATCCGCCGATCTACCAGCCAGAACGCTTCCGCCACGACGGCTATGGCGACGAGATCGTGGTCGTCTGCCGGGTGGAGCCGCACAAGCGCCAGTCCCTGCTCATCGAGGCGATGCAGCATGTGAGGAGCGGCGTGAAGCTGCGTCTCTGCGGCACGGCCTCCAACCCGGCCTATGGCGCCGAGATCGGCGGCATGATCGAAAGCCTCGGCGTGGCAGACAAGGTGGTTTTCGACGACCGCTGGATCACCGAGGAGGAGAAGGCCGAGGTCATCGCTCCGGCCCTGGCGGTGGCTTACCTGCCCAAGGACGAGGACAGCTACGGCTACCCCTCCTTGGAGGGCGCGCATGCCCGCAAGGCCGTGCTCACCACCACCGACAGCGGCGGCGTTCTGGAGCTGGTGGAGAACGGCCGCAACGGCTTTGTCTCCGAGCCCGATCCTGTCGCCCTGGCTGAGGTGATGGACCGCCTGTGGCTCGACCGAAAACTGGCCGGCAAGATGGGCGACGCTTCGCTCAAGCGCCTGTCGGATCTGAAGATCGACTGGAACACCGTGGTGGAGCGCCTCACCGCATGAAGGTTCTGGTGGTCAACAACGCGGCACCCTTCATCCGGGGCGGGGCCGAGGAGCTGGCGGACCATCTGGTGCGCAAGCTGAACGCCACGCATGGTGTTCAGGCTGAACTTCTGCGCGTGCCCTTCGCCTGGGCGCCGCGCGAGCGCCTGATCGACGAGATCGTGATGAACCAGGCGTTCCAGCTCTATAACGTCGACCGGGTGATCGGGCTGAAGTTCCCCGCCTATCTGATCCCGCACGAGAACAAGGTGCTGTGGCTGCTGCACCAGTTTCGTCAGGCCTATGACCTGGACATCGCCGGCCAGGGTCACTTGGGCGATGATCCTGACGGGCGGGCGATCCAAGGCGCCATTCACCGCGCCGACGACCAGTGCTTCGCGGACTGCCGCAAAATCTTCGTCAACTCGCCGACCACCCAAGGCCGCCTGAAGAAGTTCAACGGCTTTTCCAGCGAGGTGCTTTATCCGCCGCTGAACGATGAGGAACTGTTCGTTCCGGGCGAGTACGGCGACTACATCTTCGCCGGCGGCCGCGTGGCGCCGGGCAAGCGCCAGCATCTGCTGATTGAGGCCATGGCAAGGACCAAAGGCGGCCTGCGCCTTGTGATTGCCGGGCCGCCGGAGACCGCTGAGTACGCCGCCGAGCTGGAGGCGCTGATCGAGCGCCTGGACCTGAAGGAAAAGGTCGAGCTGAAGTTCGGCTTCCACCCGCGCGAGGACATCGCCCGCTGGGCGGCGGGGGCGCTGGCCTGCGCCTACCTGCCGTTCGATGAGGATTCAGTGGGCTATGTGACCATGGAGGCTTTCGCCTGCGCCAAGGCCATGCTGACGGTGGAAGACAGCGGCGGACTGCTCGAGATCGTCAGCGACAGCACCGGCGCCGTTGTCGCGCCGACGGCTCAGGCCTTGGCTGATGGAATGATGCGGCTTGCCGATCCGGCCCGGGCGCGCAAGCTCGGTGCGGCGGCCAAAACGCTGTGGGACGAAAAAGGTGTGACCTGGCACGAGACGATCCGCCGACTGTTGGCGTGAGCGTCCTTGATTAGGTCACGATGATCTGGTTGACCGCGCGGTTTGAAGACCGGCGGTCTTGGTGAGAGACGAAGACGGTGATGGTGAAGAAGCTTGCCCTATGCGCCTCGGCGCTGGCGCTCGTACTGGGAGCGATGGCGCCCGGCCTCGCCCTGGCCGACACCTTGGCCGAAGCGGTGGATCTGGCCTACCGGACGAACCCGCAAATCCTAGCTCAGCGCGCCGCGCTGAAGGCGCTCGACGAAAGCTACGTCCAGGCGCGGGCCGGCTTTGGCATGCAGGCCAGCGGCCAGGTCAGCAGCACCTACAACTACAACGAACGCGACGTTCCTGGCTCGATCCTGGCTCCGGCCGGCGAGCAGAAAGACAAGGACTACACCAGCAGTCGACAACTCGTTCTTGCCCAGCCCCTCTATACCGGCGGCCGATTGACAGCCCGGCTCAACACCGCTGAGGCCCAGATTAAGGCTGGGCGTGAGAGCCTGCGTCGCGCCGAATATGACCTTCTCACGCGCATCGTCTCCGCTTACGTCGGAGTTCGACGGGATGAAGCGATCCTGAGAGTCAGCGAAGAGTCCGCTCAGGCGCTGGCGAAGATGCTGCAGGACAGCAAAGATAAGTACTCAGTGCGTCAGGTGACTTTGACTGATGTGGAGCAGTCAACGCACCGTTACGCTGCGGCTCGCACGCAGGTCATCAACGCAAGAGCGCAATTGTCCGTCTCTCGTGCGCAGTACACTGCCATCATCGGCCAGGCGCCCGGGACCCTTGAACCTGAGCCCGACCTGGATGGGCTGCCGCCCACGCTCGATGAAGCCTTTGATCTTGCTGAGCTCAACAGCCCGCTGCTGCTGCAGTCGGCCTATACGGAAGCGGCGTCGCGTTCACGCATGGCCGAAGCCAAGGCCGGACGCATGCCGCAGGTCACCGGCCGTATAGATTGGTCGCGAGGCCCCGTGGCGCAGTATGATGACCGCCTTGGCCGGGTTGATAACTACACCGCCTCGGTGACGCTCACCCAGCCTCTGTTCACCAGTGGCCAAGTGTCCTCAGTGATCCGTCAAACGGTGCAGGAGAACACGCGCGACCAGCAACTCCTGGACGATGCTCGACGCAACACGGTGTTTGGCGTCTCACAGAGCTGGGACCAACTGACCCTCGCTCGCGACAGCCTAGTCTCGATTGAAGAGGAGATGCGCGCCGCGGCCGTGGCGCTCTACGGCGTTCGAGAAGAAGAACGCTTCGCCTTGCGCAGCACGATCGAAATTCTGAATGCTCAGCAAGAGCTGCTGCAGGCTCAGATCAACTTTCTGCGCACGCGGGCCAATGAGTACACCAGCCGTGTGCAGTTGTTGGCGACAACCGGCATGCTGCGGCCCGAGACTCTCTCGGCGACGACCTTCGCATACGACCCGACGCGCAACTTCAACAAGGTGAAGTGGAAAGGCGCCCTCCCGACCGAGATTGTCACGCACGTCCTTGACGCCGTGCGCCAGCCAGATCTTTCGACGCCGGTGGCGGGGGACACCACGCCGATCCGGCCGCAAAACTCGTCGCTTCCCAAAGAGCCGGTCGAGGCTGAAAAAGTCGCTCCACTGCCGTCGATCCTGGATCTTGGCGATCCAAAGGAGATCGAGCGGCCGCCAGCGACCGCGCCTAAGGATTAGGCGTCATGGGTCAGCGCTGGAACTTGGTTCAGCATGCTGTCGTAATTGGTCAGTGAGCCTATGACTGAAGCATCCGCTGAACACGCCTCCGTCGACGCCTCCAGCCTTGTTCGCGATCTCACCCGTGAAGAGTTTTGGCGCGAGACATTCCTGGGTCTGACCATTCACGACCTGCTAAGGGCCGAGTTCCCGCTCAATCCATTGAGCGATGCGTCCGCAGTTCTGGCTGACCAGAAGATGCGGCTGGAAGGCTACTTCC
Source organism: Caulobacter segnis (assembly GCF_029543125.1). Taxonomy (GTDB): domain Bacteria; phylum Pseudomonadota; class Alphaproteobacteria; order Caulobacterales; family Caulobacteraceae; genus Caulobacter; species Caulobacter segnis_D. Next base: position 467,585 of record NZ_JARQWW010000002.1, on the reverse strand, counting down.
AGGACCGCGACGAGCAGCTTGTCGATCTCGCGGATCGGTTGTCGCATGCTATCGAGCACTGCGCACAGCTTGGCATCCCGCCGGTGTTCATCTTTCTATTCGATGAGGCTTGGGCCGCCTTCTATCGGCAGCATCAAATGCTCTCGAAGTTCCTAGGCCCCGATTGCCAGGTGCTTCCCGATTTTTGGGCTTGGCGCGTCGACCCTACTGCGGGGCAGGCCGGTTGGAAGCCACATCGCGACAAGGGCAGCGCGGCGCTGGCACCGGACGGAACGCCCTTGTCTTTGACCATGTGGGTGCCGCTCAACGAGGCCTCCCCTCTGAACGGCTGCATGTACCTACTGCCGGCGAACCGTGATCCGGTCTACGGGACGCCCCAGGACAAAAACTGGCAGATCGATCTCCCCTCGATCCGTGCGCTTCCAGGAGCGCCCGGCGATTACTTCATCTGGAACCAGGCGGTGCTCCACTGGGGCGGGCAGTCGAGCGCCTTCGCGCAGAAGCCTCGGATAAGCATGGCGCTGGAGTTTCAAAGGGCGGATGTCGCGCCGTTTAACAGGCCGTTGTTGGGCACATTGCCATTTTTGACGTTCCAAGACAGGCTGAAGCTGATCGCCAAGCAGATCACCCAGTACAAGCACATGTACCCGCTGCCCCCGGAGATGCAGGCGCTGGCGCAGAAGGTCCTGACTGGCTGACATCGTGCTGCGGCAGACACTCTGCGCCCTGATCGCGGCTTCAATCATTGTCAGGCGTGCCGACCAATCTTTTCGTCGGATGAGTGGATGAGCGCCGGGTATCAACGGGGGGGTCTTTGGTCACGCGACGAGCTCTGTTCGTTCAGCTGGGATTGGTCGGGGCGGGCTTTGCCGCCGCGTGGACGTTTCGGGAGCAGATCTGGAGCGCGCCGGACGTCGCGCCGCAAGGGGCTGCCCGGTCGTCCGGCTGGCTGCAGATCGCAGCGCCGCAGGCGGCGATCCTCACAATCGAAGGCCGCATAGGCCAGAACTTGGTCAGGGTGCTGGTCGACACCGGCGCCGAACGGTCTGTGATCCATGCGGGCACGGCAGATCGATTGGGCCTGAAGGTCGAGGCGGGGCTGCCCATGGCGGCGGTCGGTCTTGGCGGCGGAGTTGCGTTTGGAGGGCGCGCGCCCTTCGATTTGAGCTTGGGCGACCTTGACCTTGTCGGTCTGAACGCCACTAGGCTCGATCTTGGGCCGCTGGCTCAGGCAGGTCCGTTCAGGGCCGATGTCGTGCTCGGCCGCGACGCCCTCAGCGCCATGATCATCGAACTGGACCTGCCTAATCGTCGCCTTGCCCTATCGCTGTCGGCGCAAAGGCCGCGAGGGTTGCGCGCGCGCTTCGGCGGCGCACCACTGATGACCGAGGTTGACCTCGAGGGCCGGTCGCTAAGAGCGCTCGTCGACAGCGGCGCTTCCGGTTATCTGACGCTGTCACATACCAAGGCGGCCGAGTACGGCCTGCACGGGCGGGCGGGCCGCAATGACCAGAGCATCGTTCTGGGCGGGACTGTGCGCACACGCTCGGTGACGATCGACAGTCTCAAGATCGCCGGCCGCAACTTTGCGGATGTCAGCATCAACCTGCTTCCTCAACAACAGATCCCTGGAGCGCCCGACGCTATCGCCGGATTGGAATGCTTCCGTTCCGACCTGGTGACCCTGGACCTTGGCGCTGGCAGCATCGTCCGGCGCGTGTCGCAGAAGCGATCGACAGAAAGGCTTGATGTTCTTGAAGCGCCACTGATCGGTCGTCCCTGATCAGGGGCCGGGATTCGATGTCGCAATCCGATGTCGGGATCAACCCAGCGATGGCACTCCCTAGGGGAGTCGAACCCCTCTTCCCAGATTGAAAATCTGGTGTCCTAACCGATAGACGAAGGGAGCGCGTCGCGGTGGAGGCAGCCGTTTAGCGATGCTCGTCGACAAAGGCAACCGGCGGATTTGTCTTTTACGTGAATGTGTCGTCCGCATTGCAGCTTTATGGCGAACTTTCAGTGGTTTGGACCGGAAAGCTGTCATGATCGCAGCTTATTGCGACGCCCCGTGAACCTGTCGCGGGTTTCGGCGTTTGGTGCGCCGGGGCGTCAGGGCCTCGTCAGTCTCGAGCATTGTCGTGCCGCATATCATCATCGTCTCTCCGTCCGAACTCGGCTGGGTCGTTCAGGCGCCGGGCATGTCCGAGCCGCGCAGCTTCGGCTCCGGCGCGGTGGCGGAGCGGTTCGCGCGCGGGCTCGCCGCCGCGCCGGAGCTGTCGGGCGAAGGCGAGGTCTGGATTCGCGGCCGTGACGGCGCTCTGCTCGGCCGCTGGCGCGATGGCGGGCGCACGCCGGACCTGTCGGCGGCCGACGCGACCCTGAACGCCGCGGCCGCCTAACGTCCGCCGCTGAAATAGCCAGGGAGCACATACTCAGCGAAGCCGCAGGCCGGAACGCCGGGCGCGGCCTTCCTATGCTCGCCAAACGGCTCGGACAGGGCGGTGATGACCTCGGCCTTCACCGTCTCGTAGTCGGGTCCGGGAGTTGTTCGCGGCGCCACGAAGACCTTGACCGTGGTTCGGGTATGGCAGGCGTAGCGGTCCAACATCCAAGGGCGATCGGGGTTCTCGGGTTCAAGGCTGTCCAACTGGATGTTGTTGGTCAGCATGAGCGTCTGAGGCATGCCGCCGTCCTTAGGGACAGCCACGAACACAAACTTTCGCTTGAAAATGCCCTGATCGAGCAGGCCTTCGAAGCCTTGAACCAGGAAAGTGTCTGTTTTGAAGAGCTCCAGCGGCTTCATCTTGGCTGAGAGCGCTAAAAAGTGAGCCTGTAAAAGCACGACGAGCTGGCGTTTGGCCGCGTCGGTTTCGCCAAGCGCATTATGGGCGGCGATCACGGTCAACTGCTTGAACGGCCAGAGCGGGTGTTGTGGCGGCGCCGACGATGAGCCAGCCTCCTTGATCGCCTGGGCGAACTTGCCTTCACGAAGGGAGAGGTCCGCGGCGTAGATCGGCAGGGTCTGGGCCGCGGCGGGGTCATCCTTGCAAGGGCCGGCGGCGATGCTGTCGAGTTTCGTCCGCGCGTCCGCGAACGTTTGCTTCTCCATCGCCCGACCGACGACTGGCAACAGGGTGCGGAAGCCCTCCGCGCAGGCGGGCGTGATCTGAGCCCGCGCGGTCGCCGCGGGCTCCTGGGCCAGCCCGAACATAAGCAAGGCTGCAAGCAACATCGGGCCAGGTCCTTTTGCGACGAGAAGACCTTAACGTCCGGGCCCGACAAAGCGAACCCGCCGTCGCGGGGCGACGGCGGGCTGCGAAGTCTTCAGCTTGAGGGCTGGGCCTAGAGGCGGGTCTTGGCCGCGGCCGCCACGGCTTCGCCGGTGATCCCGAACTCCTGGTAGAGGCGCTCATAGGGGGCGCTGGCGCCAAAGCCGGTCATGCCGATGAACAGGCCGTCTTCGCCGATGAAGCGCTCCCAGCCAAACCGCACGCCGGCCTCGACGGCCACGCGCACCGCAGCGTCGCCGATCACCGCCTTGCGGTAGGCGGCGTCCTGCTTTTCGAACAGATCCCAGCAGGGGGTGGAGACCACGCGGGTCGGCACGCCTTCGGCCTGCAGCAGGTCGCGGGCCTTGACGGCCACCGACACCTCGGTGCCCGAGGCGAAGATGGTCACCTGAGCTGCGCCGCCTTCGGCGGCGGCCAGCTCATAGGCGCCCTTGGCGCAGAAGTTCTGGCTGATGTCGGTGCGCACCGCGGGTACCTTCTGGCGCGACAGGGCCATGAGCGACGGCGTCGCCTTCTGGGTCACGGCGATCTTCCAGCATTCGGCCGCCTCGATGGCGTCGGCAGGGCGGAAGACCAGCAGGCCGGGCATGGCGCGCAAGGAGGCCACATGCTCCACCGGCTGGTGGGTCGGACCGTCTTCGCCAAGGCCGATGGAGTCGTGGGTCATCACATGGATGGCCTTGGCGCCCATCAGCGCGCCAAGGCGGATGGCCGCGCGGCTGTAGTCGCTGAACACCAGGAAGGTGCCCGAATAGGGGATGACGCCGCCGTGCAGGGCCATGCCGTTCAGCGCCGCCGCCATGCCGAACTCGCGCACGCCGTAATGGACGTAGCGGCCGTCATAGTTGGGCGCGTCGAAGGGCAGCATGCCCTTGACGAAGGTGTTGTTGGAGCCGGTCAGGTCGGCCGAGCCGCCGATCATCTCCGGGATGGCCGGGACCAGCTGCGCCAGGGCCGAACCGGAGTGGACGCGCGTGGCGTCGGCCTTGCCGGTAGCGGCCATCTCAGCGATGTGGGCGTCGATGCGCTCTTCCCAGCCGGCCGGCAGTTCGCCGGACATGGCGCGCTTGAACTCGGCGGCCTTGTCCGAGGCGGCCAGGGCCTTCTCCCAGGCCTTGCGGGGCTTGGCGCCGCGCTTGCCGGCCTTCAGCCAGGCCTTGCCCACGTCTTCGGGGGTCTCGAACGGGCCGTGGGTCCAGCCCATGGCCTTGCGCGCCTCGGCGATCTCATCGTCGAACAGGGTGTAGCCGTGGCTGTGCGGATCGCCTTCCTTGCGGCCGGCGCCCTTGGAGATCAGCGTCTTGCAGGCGATCAGGGTCGGCTTGTCCTGACGCATGGCCCAGCGCAGGGCTCCGGCGATCTGGCCGTGGTTGTGACCGTCGATCTTCTTCACCGCCCAGCCGGCGGCCTTGAAGCGGGCCAGCTGGTCGCCGGTCTCGGCGATGGTCGCCTCGCCGTCGATGGTCGTGTTGTTGTCGTCGAACAGGACGGTCAGCTTGGACAGCTTCAGGCGGCCGGCCAGGCTGATGGCCTCATGGCTGACGCCTTCCATCAGGCAGCCGTCGCCGGCGATCACCCAGGTGCGGTGGTCCACCAGATCATCGCCGAAGCGGGCGGCCAGGTGACGCTCGGCCATGGCCATGCCGACGGCGGTGGCCAGGCCCTGGCCCAGGGGGCCGGTGGTGGTCTCGACGCCCGGGGTGTGGCCGTATTCCGGGTGGCCCGGGGTGGCGGAGCCCCATTGGCGGAAGGTCTTGATCTGCTCCATGGTCACCGCCTTGAAGCCGGTCAGGTGGAGCAGGCTGTACTGCAGCATCGACCCATGGCCCGCCGACAGCACGAAACGGTCGCGGTCGGCCCAATCCGGCTTGGCGGCGTCGAACTTCAGGAACTTGGTCCACAGCACGGTGGCCACGTCCGCCATGCCCATGCACATGCCCTGGTGGCCGGAGCGCGCCTTGTGGACGGCGTCCATCGACAACACGCGAATGGCGTCTGCCATGGTCGTGGGGGACACGGACATCAGAGGTTCTCGCTGCGCAGGTGATTTTGCCCGGCGCAGTCGCACGCGTGGGGGCGGGGGTCAACCCGCGCGGGCCTCTCGCAGGGATTCAATCGGCGAGCGGCCCGTGCAAGCCACGCCTAGCTGGAAGGCCTATTTGTCGGCCTGCATCCACTTCCCGCCAGGAGGCGGCCATGGCCAAGACCCTTATCGCGATGAGCTGCCTTTGCGCCTCGCTCGTCCTGATCGTCTTCTATTAGGAGCGGCTCACGTCCATGCCGAGCGTGGGGCCAAGGCCGTCCCGGTTCTCGCCGAACGGATTGGCCTGCGTTCTGCGCCGCGCCAGGGCCTCCAGCCGCCCGCGCAGATCGGCGTCCAGCGGCAGCGGGGCGGGCGCCTCGGGATCGTCGTCATCGCTCATGTCGTCCCGGGGCAGGCTCGCCGCCAGCACCTGGCGCAGCCGGTCGCCGAAGCGCTCGTCCTCCGGCGTTCCGGGCTGAGGCGGCCGCTCCAGCCAGGCCAGGACCTCTTCCAGGGCGGTTTCGTCATCAACGGCGGCGGTCATGGGGCTTCCCGATGCTGCGATTGTCACAAAGCAAGCGTGCGCCGCCCGTTATGAGTTCCTCCAGCCTCGCCAAGCCTGACGAGGGCCGTTAAACCAACTCCGTTCGGGGATTTGGAGGAATTCGATGAAGCCTGTCCGTAAAGCCGTCCTGCCGGTCGCCGGCCTTGGAACCCGCGTCCTGCCAGGGACCAAGACGACGCCCAAGGAACTGCTGAACGTCGTCGACAGGCCGATCCTGTCCTACATCGTCGCCGAGGGCCGCGCCGCCGGCATCGAGCACTTCGTCTTCGTCACCGGCCGCTCAAAGGGCGCCATCGAGGACTACTTCGATCACCAGGTCGAGCTGGAGGCGCAGCTGGAGGCCAAGGGCAAGACCGCCATCCTCAAGCAGCTCCGGGACGAGCTGCCCAAGGCCGGCGAGATGAGCTTCGTGCGCCAGATGCAGCCCCTGGGCCTGGGCCACGCCGTGTGGTGCGCCCGCGACATCATCGGCGACGAGCCCTTCGCCGTCCTGCTGCCCGACGTGATCATCGACGGCGAGCCGGGCGCCCTGAGCCAGCTGGTCGATGTCTATAACCGCGTGGGCGGCAACATCGTCGCCGTCGAGCAGGTGCCCATGGAGGACACCCACAAGTACGGCGTGGTCGCCCCGAGCAAGATCGACGGCCGCCTGGCCACCATGTCGGGCATGGTCGAGAAGCCGCCGCAAGGCACGGCCCCCTCCAACCTGTCCATCGCCGGCCGCTACATCCTGCAGCCGGAAATCTTCGGCCTGCTGGCCGCCCAGGAGAAGGGCGCGGGCAACGAGATCCAGCTCACGGACTCCATGGCCCGCCTGATGGGCGTGCAGGACTTCCACGCCTACGAATATGAAGGCGCGACCTATGACTGCGGCGACAAGATCGGCCTGCTGCGCGCCAATGTCGGCCTGGCCCTGAAGCGCCCGGAACTGGCCGCCGGCGCCCGCGCCGCGGTCGAGGCCCTGCTCAAGGCCTGATCGACTTTTCCGAACCTTCGGCTTGATTAAGTGGACACTCGTGTCCACTTAATCGGCCATGACACGCCCCCTTCGCCAGGACGCCGCCCGCCGTCGCGCCCATATTCTTGAAGCGGCGCGGACGGTTTTCGCGGAATCGGGGCTGGAAGCGCCCCTCGACCTGATCGCCGAGCGCGCGGGGGTCGGGCGCGCCACCCTCTATCGCAACTTCGCCGACCGCTATGTCCTGGCCCTGGCGGTGTTCATCGACCAGCTGGAGCAGTTGGCGCAGCGCACGCGCGCGCTGGGCGATGATCCGCAGGCCTTCTTCGCCTTCATCGAGGACCTCGCCGAATTGCAGGTGCGCAACGCGGGCCTCGCGGCCGCCCTGCGCGCCCCAAGCTCCGCCGAGATGCTGGCCCAGCTGCGCCGGACCCTGGTGGAGGCCGGCGGTCCGCCCCTGGCCCGCGCACAGGCCGCGGGCCTGGTCCGATCCGACCTTGGGCCCGAGGATATCCGCGCCATCGCCCTGATGCTCAGCTCCGCCGCCAATGCGGTGGGAACTGATCCCCGGGCCATGAGTCAAAGAGCGCGTATGATTGTTCTGGAGGGGCTCAGGACCCGCTCATGAGCAGAGGTCACCACCTTCCCTGGGCCGAGTATTTCGCCACGCTGCAGCCGCACGAGCGGCCGCAGTTTCCGGGCTCGCCCGCCACGCCGGATCATCCCGCCGCGCGCCGCATGGCCTACGCCGCCGTCGGCGTGCTCGTGGCCATCACCGGCAGCCTCGGCAATGCGGTGGTGACCGCCAACCTGCCGCAGCTGGCCGGCGCGCTCGGCGCCACGACGGCGGAGGCCGCCTGGCTGCCGGTGGTGTTCGTCATGACCAACGCCTGCATGAACCTGCTGCTGATCAAGTTTCGCATGCAGTACGGGCTTCAGCTGTTCACCCGGATGATCCTGGGCGTCTTCGTCCTGGTCAGCATCGGCAACCTGTTCATCAGCAGCTTCACCTCGGCGATCGTCCTGCGTGCCGTGGCCGGCATGTGCGCCGCGGGCATGTCGACGCTCGGCTTCCTCTATCTGATCCAGGCCTTCCCGGCCGCGCATCGGCTGAAGGGGCTGATCATCGGCATCGGCCTGAGCAGCTTCGCCCTGCCCCTGGCGCGGATCTTCTCCAGCCATCTGCTGGACCTCGACCAGTGGCGGGCGATGCATCTGTTCGAGCTGGGCATGGCCCTGGCCTCGCTGGCGGCGGTGTTCGCCCTGCGGCTGCCGCCGTCGGAGCGGCTGAGGGCCTATGACCGTCTGGATTTTGTGACCTTCGCCCTCTTCGCGCCGGGCGTGGCCATGTTGTGCGCGGTGCTGGGCCTGGGCCGCATCGTCTGGTGGACGGAGGCGGCCTGGATCGGCTGGGCCCTGGCCGGGTCGATGATCCTGCTGTCGGCGGCCCTGATCATCGAGTTCAACCGCAAGCATCCGCTGATCAACCTGCACTGGATGGCCAGCGGCGACATCATCCGGCTGGTCCTGGCGATCCTTCTGGTCCGCATCGTGCTGTCGGAGCAGACCTCCGGCGCCGTGGGCTTCCTGCAGCAGATGGGCCTGGGCCCTGATCAGATGCACGGCCTGTTCTGGGTGATCCTGGCGGCCATGATCGCCGGCACCCTGACCAGCGCCTTCACCCTGAACGTGACCAAGCTGAACAAGCCGATCGCCATCGCGCTCGCCCTGATCGCCGTGGGCGCCTTCATCGACAGCCACGCCACCGTCCTGACGCGGCCGCAGAACCTCTTTCTCACCCAAAGCCTGCTGGCCTTCGCCTCGGCCTTCTTCATCGGTCCGGCCCTGCTGATCGGCATCTCCCAGGTGATGGCCAAGGGGGCGCAGAACCTCGTGAGCTTCATCGTCCTGTTCTCGATCGCCCAGAACGTCGGCGGCCTGGCCGGCGGCGCCATCGTCGGCACGGTCCAGACTCTTCGCGAGAAGTTCCACTCCAGCCAACTGACTGAGGCGGTGAACCTCGGCGACCCGCAGGTGGTGCTGCGCCTGCAACAGCTGTCCGGCGCCTACGCCCGGGTCGTGGTCGATCCCGCCGCCCGCAATCTCGAAGGCATGAAGCTGCTCAGCCAGCAGATCGCCCAGCAAGCCAACGTCCTCGCCTACAACGACGTCTTCCTGCTCATCGCCGCCGCCGCTGCTGCGGGATCTGTGTGGGTGACGATCGTCCACCTGCGCCCGCGCATCGCGGCGCGCCGCGCCGCCGCCAAGGAAGCGGCGGAGGCCGCCACCGATGCGGCCGCCTGACGGAAAACAATCATGACAGACACCCCTGCCACCCCTGCCACCCCCGCCACGCCCCGCCGCAAGGTGCTCTGGACCATCGTCCTGGCCGCCGTCGGCCTGCTGGGCGCCATCCTCATCCTCTACGCCTGGAAGCTGCCGCCGTTCTCCGGCGCGGTGCAGACCACGGACAACGCCTACGTCCGGGGGCAGGTGACGGTGATCAGCCCGCAGGTGACCGGCTATGTCACGGCGGTCCCGGTGCAGGACTTCCAGACGGTGACCCAAGGCCAGGTCCTGGCCACCATCGATGACCGCATCTATCGCCAGCGGCTGGAGCAGGCGCAGGCCGCGCTGCATGCGGCCAAAGCCAATCTGGCCAATTCCGCCCAGGCCCAGTCCTCGGCGCGGGGCGGCGTGGCGCAGAGCGCGGCGGGCGTGGCCGGTGCGGAGGCGCAGGCGGTGCGCGCCCGCGCCGACGCCAGACGCGCCCAGACCCTGTTCGAAGGCGGATGGGTGGCCCAGGCCCAGGTGGACATCACCCGCGCGGCCCTGCGCGCGGCGGAGGCCCAGGTGGCCCAGGCCCGCGCCCAGCAATCCATCGCCGGGACCGGCGTCGCCACCGCGGTGGTCAATCGCGAGGCGTTGGAGGCGGCCGTGGAGAACGCTGAAGCCCAGGTGTCCCTCGCCCGCATCGATCTTCAAAACACCCGCATTGTCGCGCCGCGCGCCGGCAAGCTGGGCGAGGTCAGCGTCCGCCTGGGGCAGCAGGTCGCGGTGGGCGCCCAACTGATGGCGCTGGTGCCCGACCGAATCTGGGTCACGGCCAATCTGAAGGAGACCCAGATGAAACGGGTCCGGGTCGGCCAGCCGGCTGAGCTGTCGGTGGACGCACTCGACACCACCTTGCACGGGCGGGTGGAGCGCATCGCTCCGGCCACGGGTTCGGAGTTCAGCGTCATCCGTCCGGACAACGCCACCGGCAACTTCACTAAGGTGGCGCAGCGCCTGCCGGTGCGCATCGCCCTTGACCCCGGTCAGCCGGGTCTCGACCGTCTCAGCCCAGGCATGTCGGTGGTCGCGCGCATTGATACCGGCGGTCACTAGGGAACTTACGGTATTGCGACGTCATTCCCTGCGTGGAAGTTTTGCGACAGCGAACTCTTTTCGCGCCTGCGAGAAAGTGGTTAGCTGAACCTTAATGAAGGCGGAGGCTCCGATGATGAGCGCAACCCTGAGCGACACGACCGAGGTTCGGCTGGCGCACGTCGAGGACGAAGCGCGCCTGTCGCAGTTCATCCAGGGTTTCCTCTCCGAGAACGGCTATCCCTTCATCATGGTCCACGCCGACGGCGCGGGCGGCCGCAAGGTGATGTTCGAGGACGCCTCCATCAGCCGCCGCTTCCGCGTTCTTTGGCGCCGCGCTTCGCGGCACGCGTGAACATGAACCTCGTTAGGGCTTTTTGACGCTATGGCGTTAGAAGAGGGCCCATGGCGATCCAGACCTCCGACCTGCCCTTCCTGAACCCCTACCGTCACGGATTCGTGCGGGTGGCCACCTGCGTGCCCAAGGTGCGGCTGGCCGACCCGGCGGCGAACGCTAGGTCGGTCCTGGAGCTGGTGAAGCAGGGCCAAGCCCAGGGCGTCGCCCTGATGGCGTTCCCGGAGCTAGGCCTCACCGGCTATTCCATCGACGACCTGCACCATCAGGACGTCCTGCTGGACGCGGTGGAGGAGGCCCTGGCCGAACTGGCCAGGGCCAGCAACACCCTGTCGCCGATCTTCGTGGTGGGCGCGCCGCTGCGTGACGGGCCGCGTCTGTTCAACTGCGCCATCGCCATCGGCGGCGGCCGCGTCCTGGGCGCCATCCCCAAGAGCTTTCTGCCCAACTATCGCGAGTTCTACGAGAAGCGCTGGTTCTCCAGCGGCGCCGGCGTCTCGGATCAGACCTTGACCGTCGCGGGCCATGACATCCCGTTTGGGTCGGACCTAGTCTTCAAGGTTGAAGGTGTTCAGCCCTTCACTTTCCACGCCGAGATCTGCGAGGACTTCTGGACGCCGTCTCCGCCGAGCACGGCCGCCGCCCTGGCGGGGGCCGAAATCCTGCTCAATCTCTCGGCCTCCAGCGTGGTCATCGGCAAGTCGGAGACCCGGCGTCTGCTCTGCGCCTCTCAGTCCGCGCGATGCCTGGCGGCGTATGTCTACGCCGCCGCCGGAGCGGGCGAATCCTCCACCGACTTGGCGTGGGACGGTCACGGCGACATCTGGGAGCTTGGCGCCCTGCTCGCCCAGACCGAACGGTTCGCCGCCACGGCCAATCTGGCGGTCGCCGACATCGATGTCGCCCGCATCCGGCAGGAGCGTTTCCGGCAGGGCAGTTTCGGCGACGCCGCCGAAGCCGCGCAGCACTACTTCCGCCAGGCGCGCGCAGGCTTCGAGCCCCCGGCGGGCGAGCTTGCCCTGGCGCGGCCTGTCGAGCGGTTTCCCTTCACCCCATCCGATCCGGCCAAGCTGCGGGAGAACTGCTACGAGGCCTACAACATCCAGGTCCAGGGCCTCGCCCGGCGGATCGAGGCGTCGGGTCTCAGGAAGCTGGTCATCGGCATTTCGGGGGGCCTGGACTCCACCCAAGCCCTGATCGTCGCCGCCAAGGCCATGGATCAGATGGGCTTGCCGCGCGCCAACATCCTCGGCTTCACCATGCCGGGCTTCGCCACCAGCGACCGGACCAAGAACAACGCCCATGCCCTGATGAAGGCGTTCGGCGTCACCGGCCAGGAGCTCGACATCCGGCCGGCGGCCAAGCAGATGCTGGCCGATCTCGGCCACCCCTTCGCCGAGGGGGAGCCGGTCTATGACGTGACGTTCGAGAACGTGCAGGCGGGCCTGCGCACGGACTACCTGTTCCGCCTGGCCAACCATCACGGCGGCCTGGTGGTGGGCACCGGCGATCTGTCGGAGCTGGCGCTCGGCTGGTGCACCTACGGCGTCGGCGACCATATGAGCCACTACAACCCCAACAGCGGGGCGCCCAAGACCCTGATCCAGCACCTCATCCGCTTCGTGGCCCATTCCGGCGACGTGGACGCCGCCACCGCGGCGCTGCTGGAGGACATCCTCGGCACCGAGATTTCGCCGGAGCTGGTGCCGGGAGAGAAGACCCAGTCGACGGAAAGCTTCGTCGGCCCCTACGCCCTTCAGGACTTCAATCTCTATTACCTGTCGCGGTTCGGCATGGCGCCGTCCAAGATCGCCTATCTGGCCCTGAACGCCTGGGGCGACGCCGCCAAGGGCGGTTGGCCCGCCAACACGCCGCCAGCGTCGCGCGTCGCCTACGACCTGCCCACCATCAAGGGGTGGCTGGAGCTGTTCCTCAGGCGGTTCTTCGCCAACCAGTTCAAGCGCTCGGCCGTGCCCAACGGGCCGAAGATCGCCTCGGGGGGCGCCCTTTCGCCGCGCGGCGACTGGCGGATGCCGTCGGACGCCCAGGCCGATGCATGGCTGGCCGAACTGCAGGCGAACGTCCCAGGCTGAGGCCGGAATGTCGGCATTGCGGCTTCCCAAGGCCAAGCTTTAGTTTAAACGCAAGTTCGGCCGGGAACGGCGAGGCTTCCGGCGCGTTCGGGAAGCCTGTTCGGGAGGCTGTGTATATTCCATGTCGCTTTATCCGGTGATCCTCTGCGGCGGTTCTGGCACGCGCCTTTGGCCGGCCTCGCGTCCTGACCGTCCCAAGCAGTTCCTCAAGCTGATCGGCGAGAGCTCGTCTTACCAGGAGACCTTGAAGCGCCTGCGCGAGATGCCGGGCGCCGAGGAGCCGGTGATCGTCACCGGCCGCAACATGCTGGAGCAGGTGCTGCGCCAGGCCGCCGAGATCGGCGTGCGGGTGACCGTGCTGGTGGAGCCGGAGGCCCGCGACAGCGGCCCGGCCATCGCCGCCGCCGCCGCCTATGTCCAGACCCTGGCGCCCAAGGGCGTCATGCTGATGCTCGCCGCCGACCACCACATCGCCGAATCCGAGATCTTCCAGCAGGCGGCCGCGGTGGCGGCCAAGGCGGCCGCCGACGGCCACATCGTCACCTTCGGCGTCGAGCCCACCGACCCGGCCACCGGCTACGGCTACATCCGCCCCGGCGAGACGTTGGAGGGCGGCGTTCAGCGCGTGGACGCCTTCGTCGAGAAGCCGGACCGCAAGACCGCCGAGAAGTACCTGGCGGAAGGTTACCTCTGGAACAGCGGCAACTTCGCCTTCCGCGCCGACGTGCTGATGGAGGAGATGGCCGAGTTCGAGCCCACCATCGCTCAGGCCGCCCGCGAGTCGGTCGACTGGGGGCGCCGTGACGGCCAGGCCCTGTGGCTGGACCGCGACACCTTCGCCGGCGCGGCCAAGAAATCCCTCGACTTCGCTGTCATGGAGCGCACCCGCAAGGCGGCCGTGGCGCCGGCGGGCTTCACCTGGTCGGATCTCGGCGCTTGGGACGCCATCTGGGACGCCTCGCCGCGCGATGAGGCGGGCAACAGCGCCAGCGGCGACGTGCAGCTGATCCGCACCGAAGGCGTGCTCGCCCGCTCCAACGGCCCCTTCGTGGGCGCCATCGGCGTCACCGACCTGTTGATCGTGGCCGAGCCTGACGCGGTGCTGGTCTGCCGCCGCGACGACGCCCAGAGCGTCAAGACCCTCGTCGACAAGCTGAAGGAGGGCGGGCGTCACATCGTCCAGCGCCACCTGATCAGCGCCAGCGGCGGCGTGGCCAAGCAGCCGGTGACTAAGGAGAACGGCGCCGAGGTGGAAATCTGGCGCCTGGACGACCAGGCCGCCGCCGTCCTGCCCGCAGGCACCGTCCAGGTGCTGGCGGGCAAGATCGAGGGCGAGCCCAAGCGCCACAAGAGCGGCGACCGCTTCGACCTCGACGGCCCCATGAGCGTCCGCGCCAAGGGCGGGGCCACTTTGCTCGTCACCCGCTGGCTGTAGAGCCTTCGATCAGGCCGGGCGGCAGTAGCCTTCCCGGCCAGCGATCACGATCAGGCAATCCGTCCGGTCGGCGAGATACTTGAACCCCGTCTCGGCGCCCGTGCCGAAGCGGATCGTCTCCTGTGCGCCGTTCCGCTCGAACCGGATCACGTCTCCGTCCAGGCGGCCCACATAGTCGGCCTGAGTGTCGAGATTGTCCTTCAGCGTCATGGCGAGCGTCCCCGCCTCCGCGCCCGGCTTGATGTCGAGGAACAGGCCTTCGGGACCGTTCCAGCGGCCCAGCCAGCGGCTGGTGTCCGCGACCGGCGGGGGCGTGGTCGGGGCCGCGGCCGTCGGCTGCGCGGGCGCCGCGGCGCTGCTCTGCGCCTTCTCCTCGGCGGGCTCCCCGCAAGCGGCGAGCGTCAGGGTGAGAGCGGCGGCGAGGATCAGTCTCATGGGCGGGCCTCAGGCGACGTGTTGAAGGATGGCGACAGCGGCCAGCGCGAAGAGCGAGACCGTGGTGAAATCGGCCACCGCATCGGACACCCTGTCAGGGTCGAGGCCCAGGTTCCGGATCAACGTGCTCATGAAGAAGCAAACGTGGTCCGCGGGGGAAGGTTCTCCGCCGCGGACCAGAGCTCTTGACCGCCTACTCGTTCAGACGGCGCTTCTCGAGGGCCTTGTAGAACAGGAACACCGGGCCCGACAGGATCAGGGCCGCGCCCACGAAGCCCATGGCCAGCAGCAGCGGATTGCGGCTGAACCACCACAGCACGAAGATCAGCGGCGACAGAGTCCCGCGCCAGAAAATCGGGCCGACCCGATAACCCTTCACCCCGTCGGCGGCGTCGGCCGTCAGGTCGCCCTGAACCTTGAAGATGTTGCTGGGCGCGGTCAGGCGGGCAAGCGTGCCCGGAAGGGAGCCGGGTTCGGACGACAGCACGGCCACCACCACACGACGGCCGCCATAGGGTGAGCGGAAGCTGGCCAGGCCGCGGAAGTCCTGGCCGTCGAGAACGCCGTCGGCGCCCTTGCCCCCGAACAGGCGGGTCAGGCCGTCCAGAAGCTGGGCGCGGCGGGCCAAGCCGCTCTGGGTCGGGCTGAACGGGCTCTTGGAGAACAGCTCCGCATGACCGGCGGCCATGGCGGTGGAGCCGATCAGCAGCACGTCCTTGTCTTTCAGGACCGAGGCGTCGGAGCTGCGGGTCACCGTCAGGCGGGTGGCCGCTACGCCCGTGGATTCGGCCGCCTGGCCGATGATCGAGAACAGCGTCTCAAGCTCGCCCGGCGTGGGGTTGCCGGCAAGGACCACGGCCGTCTCGGACAGGTCCGCCATGCGGGTGAAGGGGAAGATCGAACCGGTGAAATAGGCCAGGTTCGGCAGGCTGCCGAAGTGCGCGGCGCCGGTCAGGTCGATGGTGCTGTCCGGGTCGATGCCGCTGCGCAGATTGACCGGCAGCTCGCCCTTACAGTTCCCCACCGTCTTGGGAATGATGTTGAAATAGAGGTTCAGCTCGTTCTGGCCGAAGAGCATGTAGGACGGCAGATCGACCTTGGCTTCCTTGAAGGTGAAGTAGCCGGGCACGCGGTCCACGAAGACATCGGCGCGGGTGCTGTCCCGGAAACCCAGGGATTTGACGTAGGTGCCGTTCAGCGAGACGTCGAGCCGCGAGGCGGAGAGGTTCAGCCATTCGCCGTCGCCGAAGCGGTAGCGCAGCTTCAGCCGCGCCACATTGTTCGGCCAAAGAAACAGGTCCGGGGCGGTGCGGATCGGCACGATGACCGGCGCGCCGGAGCCGACGATCTGCATGGCGCTCTGATCCGCCAGCTCGCCGAAGCGCACGGGCCGGTCGGTGCGCAGCCAGCGCGGCGCGTCATAGGGTTTGCGCTCGCGAAGGGTGGGCGCGGTGGTCGTGGCGCCGCCCCCGCGCAGGGAGATGGAGCCAAGGGCCAGGGTGCGGCCGGCGGTCAGCAGTTGCTCACGGTCGCGCCCCAGCACCAGCAGAAGGGTCGAGCCCGGCGCCGCGGGGTTCTCCACCAGGCGCAGGGTCGGCTCGTTCACCGGGCCCACGGCGTAGCCGCCCACCGTCTCGTTGGAGGTGGCGAAGACCACGCCGTTGCCCGCCGGCAGCGAGCCGATCGCCACGGGAAAGCGGAAGTGCTGATAGTCCGCGGCCAGGGCGAAATAGGAGGCGACGGCGGCCGCCGACTGCAGCGCCTCGTCGCTGGGCGGGCCGCCGAAGGCGAAGGGCACGTTCAGGCCGCCGGGGAGACCTTCGAAGAACGGCGCCGGCAGGCGCGCCAGCTCCAGGCGGGGCGCGCCCCTGGTGGTGGTGATGCTGAGGCGCGAGGCGCGGGTGTCGATCTCCGCCCACAGGGACGGATGCAGCGGGTTCTCGCACCCGCGCGTGTAATGGCCCAGGAAGCGCAGGTTCAGGCGGTTGCGCGGCTTGAACAGCGCCGGATCCACGGGGATGTCGATGGTCATGCCCGCCGCGCCGCTGCCGTCCAGGCGCACCGCGCTGATGACCTCGTCGTTGATGTACACCACCAGCTGCGACAGGTCGGTCAGCATGGCGGTGGAGTGGGTGAGGCGAAGACGCAGGTTCGAAGCGGTGACCCGGGCGTCGGACGGCAGGTTGAACGGGACCGAGAACTCCCCGTCGACGCTGATCATCCGCAGCGGATTCTTGATCTCCAGATCGGCGAGGCTGAAGGACTGGACGTCCGGCGGCAGGGGCGCGTCGACCAAGGGCCCCAACTGCACCTGCGCCGGGGCGTAGGTGGCGCTGACGGCATTCGTGCCCAGCGGTTGCGGGCCCGCCGACGGGGCGGGGGGCGGCGCAGCGGGCGTGGCTTGCGCCAAAGCGGCAGGGGCGGGAGGGGCTTGGCCGGGGGCGACGGGCGCGCGCGCCGGAGCCGCCGCGGCGCGCGGGGCGGGCCCTTGCGACGCCGGCGCCTGAGCTTCGGCGGGAAGGAGGAGGAGAAGGGCGCCCGAAAGACCCAGGGCGATGCTTCTGGCGGCTCTGCGAATCAGCTTGCGGCTCCCCAACTTTGCTGTGCAGCCCTGGCCTACCAGCGATCGGAAGGCGATGCGATGCAAGGTCGCGGCGCCCGCTCCGTTTGGCAAGCTATCGCGTCATCCAGCGACGTGGAGGCTTTTCGCCCAGGAGTTTAACTTCGCCCGCCGCCAGGCCGTAGGTCTTCATGGCGAAAAGGCTGATGGGATTGACCGCCTGGACCGGTTCGCGCCCGTCGGAAGGGCTGGAGGCCAAGGGGCCGTCCTGGGTGGCGCGGTCCACGCAGGTCCATTCGGCCTTGCCCTGGTCGGGATGGCCCACGGCGAAATAACGCTGGACCAGTTTCTTGCCCGGCCCTTCGGTCATCACGGCGATCAGCCAGCCGCCGGTGATCAGATGGTCCTGGTTCACGCCTTCTGCGCCTTCATTCGGGCGGTCCGCTCGGCCGCGGCGCGCCTGGCTTCGAGCTTGGCGGCGTGACGGGCCTTGGCCTCGGGCGTGGTGACGCCCAGGTGCGTCATGCCCAGCTTGGCGGTGTGACGCATCTGGCGCATGCGCTCCGCGTAGCGTTCGCGCCGCCCGTCATCGCGCCGGCCGTGGCAGGCAGGACAGCTCACGCCCTCGACATAGAGCGGCGAAGCGCGGTCGGCGGCGCTCACCGGCATGCGGCAGCCGTGGCAAAGCGTGTGCTCGCCGACCTCCAGCCCGTGCTTCACCGCCGTGCGCTGATCGAAGACGAAGCATTCGCCGCGCCAAGCGCTGGCCGCCTGCGGCACGGTCTCCAGATACTTCAAAATGCCGCCCTTGAGGTGGAAGACCTCCTCGACGCCTTCGGCCTTGAGAAAAGCGGTGGCCTTCTCGCAGCGAATGCCGCCGGTGCAGAACATGGCGACCTTGGGCTTGGCCTCGCCCCATCCTTGGCGAAACGCCCGGAACCACGCCGGGAAGTCGCTGAAACTGTCGGTCTTCGGATCCACCGCGCCCTCGAAGGTTCCGATGGCGACCTCATAGGCGTTGCGGGTGTCGATCAGCACCACGTCCGGCTGAGCGATCAGAGCGTTCCAGTCGGCCGGATCCACATGGGTCCCGGCGTCGCGTGCGGCGTCGATCCCCGGCACGCCCAGGGTGACGATCTCCTTCTTCAGCCGCACCTTCATGCGCAAGAAGGGCATGGTCCGCGCGTAAGAGTCCTTGAAGTCGATCCCGCCGCAGCCGGGCAGGGCGCGGATGTGCTCGAGCACGGCGTCGATGGCTTCAGGCGCGCCGGCGATGGTGCCGTTGATCCCTTCGTTCGCCAGCAGCAGCGTGCCCTTCACATCCAGCGAGCAGCACAGCCTGGCCAGAGGCCCGCGCACCGCTTCGAGGTCGTCGAAGGGGGTGAAATGATAGAGGGCGGTCACGCGGACAGGCGCGGGGGAGGTCATGGCCGAGCCCATATGCCCCCGGGCCCTTCACGGCAAGAACAGCATGGCGGGGAGGGCGGGCGCCCGCCCCGCCGGACTGTCCGCGATCAGCGCCTTGCAGCCGCCAGGATCGCGCCGTGCACCTTGTCGGCGACACGGGCGGCGGCGGGGCTCTGCGGCCGATTATAGTCGATGGCCTGCACCACGAAGGCGGTCTTCTGGTCGACCGCGATGCAATAGACGATCAGCGACGCGCCGCCCGCGTTCGGGCCCGACGCGAAGACGGCCAGCTGGCCCGGATAGCGGTTCTCGACGGCGGCCGCATAACCCAGGGCGGCGGACTCGCGTTTGGCGGTGTCGATGCATGTCGACAAGCTGAGCTTGGCGGCCGCTGAGCGCTCCACGCGATACTCAAGGCCGAACTTCGACGCTGCCGCCCAGCTGGCGGAGGCGGGAAGACAAAGCGCGCAGCCTGCGAGCGCCAGACCGGCGAGTTTCAGCGACTTCATGGGTTTCCTCACGACGGGCGACGGCCCCGGGCAGGCGTTCAACGCGCAAGCCCTGAAAAAGAAACCCGGTCTCGAGGAGCTCAGCCGGCGCGCGCCTTCACCGCGCGGTCGAACTCGGCGATGGCCAGGACGATGTGATAGAGCGAGCTGGCGGGGGCGGGCTCGTCCACGAACGTGCCGTCAGGCTGCATACGGTCGCGGTAGAGTCCGGGAACGGGCGTGTCGAAATACTTGAGCAGCCCTTGCGCCCCGGCGCTGGCCACATCCCACCAGGAATCGTCGCCGGTCAGTTCGGCGGCCAGGACGCCGGCCTTGATGCGCTCCGTCTGGGCCCACAGGCGCGCCGACAGGTCGTGCGGCGTCATGTCGTCCAGCAGCGAGAAGAAGGCGACGCCGCGTTGCGGGTCGACGCCGGGCCCCTCGCCGATGCGGATCATGCGCAGGGCCGCCTCGATGGCGTTGGGGTGGGCCGCCAGACTGCCCCAACGCATCAATAGCCAGCCCCACTCGAACTGGTGCCCGGGCTCGAGGATTCGACCATCCACGCCGGGGGCGGGGTTCCAGTCGCCGTCGTAATACTCGCGCACGCCGCCGGTCTTCGGATCCACGAACCGGCTGAAGGCCAGGTTGGCGATCTCGTCGGCCAGGACGCGCCACTGGGCGTCGCCGCCGGCCTCGTCCCATTCCAGGCAGGCCTCGAACAGGTGCATGTGCGGATTGGACAGCAGGGGCGTGACTCGCGGCGAGTCTTCCTCGAAGCCGGCCACGGGATGCTTGCGCTCGGCGATCAGCGCGTCGCGCAGGGTGACGGCGATGTCCCGCAGGCGCGCCTCGCCGGTCAGACGATAGGCGACCGCGAGTCCGTAGATCGCGAACGCCTGGTCATAGAGGACCACGCTGTCATCCTTCGGCTCGCCGTCGGCGCCGACCAGGGTGCGGACAAGGCCGTCAGGGCGCAGATAGCGGCCCAGGAAGAAATCGAGGCCGTGGGCCACGGCGGCGTCCGCCGGCCCGGTCCAACCCAGCGTCTTGGCGGCGGCGAAGGCGTAAATCTGACGCGGCTGCACGCGCGCGCGGCGCGGGGCCTCGACCGGCGTGCCGTCCTGGTTGATCTTCTCGAAGAACCCGCCGCGCAGATGGTCCGCGCCGACCTCCCACCAGATCGGGTAGGCGTCGTTCAACAGCCAGGCCCTCAGTTCGCCGCACAGCTTGGCGGCCTTGGCGAAGGCGTCGGACATGGTGGCGCTCCAAGCTATGCTGCGTAAGGGCTTTTGAGGCCTTTCGCCCCTCCCCGCAACGGTCCCGCTTGAGGGGCGGTTCCCGCATGGGTAAAGCCGGAGCATGAAATCCAAGCTCAAGGCCGTGCTCTTCGACCGCGATGGGGTGCTGAACCTCGACGAGGGCTACACTCACAAGCCCGAGGATCTCGTATGGACGCCGGGCGCGCGCGCCGCGATCCGCCGCCTGAATGAGGCCGGCCTGAAGGTCGTTGTCGTCACCAACCAGTCCGGGGTGGCGCGAGGCCTTTACGATCTGGCCGCCGTCGATCTCTTCCATGACGAGATGCGGCGTCAGCTGGCGAAGGACGGCGCGCGGATCGACGCTTTCTACGCCTGCCCCTACCACAAGGACGCGCAGGTCGACGCCTGGCGTCACGATGACCACCCCGACCGCAAGCCCAATCCCGGCATGCTGCTGGCCGCCCTGCGCGATTTTGGCCTGAAGCCGGACGAGGCGATCATGATCGGCGACCGCGGCTCCGACATGGAGGCCGCGCGCCGCGCCGGCATGCCGGGTCACCTCTACGAGGGCGGTGATCTCGACGCCTTCGTGGCGCGGGTGACCGCATGATCCGCATCCTGCAGTTCGGGGCCACGGGGCAGGTGGCGCGCTGCGTCCTCGCCGCCGCCGAGCTCGCCGCCGCCGCGGGGCGGGCGTCGGTGACCGCCCTGTCGCGGGCCGATTGCGATCTGTCCGATCCCGCCGCGATCGAGGCGACGATCGCTTCGGCCGACTGTGACCTGGTCGTCAACTGCGCCGCCTTCACCGCCGTGGACGCGGCCGAGAGCGATCCATCAGCCGCCATGGCTGTGAACGCCGAGGCGCCGGCCGCCATGGCGCGGGCCTGCGCGGCGCGCGGTCTGCCGCTCATCCACCTGTCCACCGACTACGTCTTCGACGGCGCCAAGGGCGCGCCCTATGTGGAGACCGACCCCGCGACGCCGCTGGCTTCGGTCTATGCCCGCTCCAAACTGGCGGGGGAGGCGGCCGTGCTGGCCTACGCCAAGGGCGCGGTGTTGCGCATCGCCTGGGTGTTCTCGCCGCTCAGCCGCAACTTCGTCACGGTGATGATGCGCCTGGCGCGGGAGCAGGACGAGGTGCGCATCGTCGCCGATCAGACCAGCACCCCCACCAGCGCCGTGGATCTGGCGGACTTCCTGGTCCGCACGGCGCCGCGATGGGCCGCCGCGCCGGAAGGGGACGAGGCGTTCGGCCTGTTCCATTTCGCCAACGCGGGCGTCGCCACGCGCTTCGAGCTGGCCTCCGCCGCCATCGCCCGCGATCCGCGGACCCGCGCCCGGCTGACCCCGGTGCCGATGACCGCCTTCCCGGAGCCCGCGCCACGCCCGGCCTATTCGGCCCTGGACACCACAAAGCTGTCACGGGTTTTCGGCGAGCATCCGCGCCCGTGGCGGGAGGCCGTGAGCGAGACGGCTGACGCTCTGGTGGCGAACGGCGCGCTGAACAGCTAAGAGGCTAGCATGCAGATTTTCCTCGACTCCACCGACACCAAGCTCATCGCCGAACTGGCCGAGACCGGCCTCGTGGACGGCGTGACCACCAATCCGACCCTGATCGCCAAGTCGGGCCGCCCGATGCTCGAGGTGATCGCCGAGATCTGCGATCTGGTCCCTGGGCCGATCAGCGCCGAGGTGGCCGCCATCAAGGCCGACGCCATGATCGCCGAGGGCGAGAAGCTGGCCGGCATCGCCCCGAACGTGGTGGTGAAGGTGCCCCTGACCCGTGACGGCCTGATCGCCACCGGCCATTTCAACCGTCAGGGCATCAAGACCAACGTCACCCTGTGCTTCTCGGCGGTGCAGGCCCTGCTCGCCGCAAAGGCCGGCGCGACCTACATCTCACCCTTCATCGGCCGCCTGGACGACCAGGGCGCCGACGGCATGGGCCTGATCACCGACATCCGGGCGATCTACGACAACTATGGCTTCGACACCGAAATCCTGGCCGCCTCGATCCGCACCACGGGTCACGTGAAGGAGGCCGCCCTGTCGGGCGCCGACTGCGCGACCCTGCCGGCCAACGTCTTCGGCGAGCTTTTCAAGCATCCCCTGACCGACAAGGGTCTGGAGCAGTTCCTGAAGGACTGGGCGGGCACGGGGCAGTCGATCCTCTAGGATTCTCGACGAGGCCGACGCGGATCAGTCTGTCCAAGATTTAATCCACGTTGCTGTTATGTAATTGGCCTGAGCAGGTTGTGAGCGGGCACACCTCCCCTCAAGACTTCTGAGGGGGAGACACCATGCGTATGCAACTGCTCGCGGCGGCGTCCGTGTTCGGGCTGGCCTCGGCCATGAGCAGCGTGGCCCTGGCCCGGGCGCCGGCCGCGCCCGCCGCGCCGGCCGCCTCGGCCAACGGCGTCATCTCCTTCACCCCGGACTTCTTCGCCGCCCTGCTGCCCAACACGGCGCTGGAGATGGTGGAGCGGATTCCCGGCTTCGAACTGGAGGACGGCGAGGATCTGCGCGGCTTCGCCGGCGCCCAGGGCAATGTCCTGATCGACGGCGTGCGGCCCGCCTCCAAGTCGGACACCGGCTCGACGGTCCTGCAGCGCACCCCGGCCTCGCGGGTCGAGCGCATCGACCTGATCCGCGGCGGCGCGGGCGGCATCGACATGCAAAATTACGCGGTGGTGGTGAACGTCGTCCTCAGGCCCGAGGCGGCGCGCGAGCACATCGTCACCGTCGAGCCCTACCTCTTCGAGGGCGGGCCGGAGATGTACCGCCTGCGCTATGAGTTCAGCTCCAGCAAGGACGGCCGCAAGTGGGGCGTCCAGCTCGGCCAGGGCGTCGGCATCGACGACGGCACCGGTCCGGGCCGCCTGACCCGCCGCCGCGCCGACGGCAGCCTGATCTCCGACGAGCCCATGGAGACCGACTTCAAGGGCGGCGGCCAATACATTCGCGGCAATTGGGCCGGCCCGGTCCTGGGCGGCCGCCTGGAGCTGACGGCCGGTCTCGACGACGACTTCTGGCGCAGCAGCACCGCCTTCGGCGACAACGAGCGTTTCCGCCGCTCCGACTATCGCGAGGACGAACTGAGCGGCGACCTGGGCGCGCGCTATGAGCGCCGCTTCGCTGACAACCTGAGGCTCGAGGCCCGCCTGATGCAGAACCTGGAGGATGGCGAGTCGGTGGAGCGCAGCCGGGGCTTCGGCGCCGAGCAGGTGTTCACCGCCGACTACCAGTCAGGCGAGAGCATCGCGCGCACCTCCCTGCGTTGGGAAGGTTCGCCCAAGCTGACCCTCGAGGGCGGCGGCGAGGCGGCCTACAACTTCCTCGACACCAAGCAGCGCTTCACCATCGGCGGCGAGAACATCCCCCTGCCCAGCGCCTCGGTGAAGGTCGAGGAGAAGCGCGGCGAGGTGTTCGGCCAGGCGATCTGGCGGCCGCGTTCGGACCTGGTCATCGACGGCATCGTGCGTGTGGAGCGCTCGGTGATCAGCCAGTCCGGCGACGCCACCTCGGAAAAGACCTTCACCTTCGTCAAGCCGCGCGTGGTCGCCACCTGGACGCCGATCAAGAACAACCAGTTCCGCTTCCGCTTCGAACGGGAGCTGGGGCAGCTGGACTTCGGGGACTTCGCGGCTTCGGCGGCCCTCGACAACGACCAGGTGTTCGGCGGCAACGTCGATCTGGAGCCGGAGCAACGCTGGATCAGCGAGTTCGTCTATGAGCGCCGCTTCTGGGGCGACGGCGTGGTCAGCCTGACCCTGCGCCATGACGAGATCATCGACGCCATCGACCAGATCCCGCTGCCGGACGATCTGTCGGCCACGGGCAACATCGGCGACGGCACGCTGAACCGCGTGGCGATCAACCTGACCTTGCCTCTGGAGCGCCTGAAGGTTCCGGGCGGCCGCCTCGTGGTCAACACCAAGTGGGACCGCACCGAGGTGATCGATCCGACCACGGGCGACAAGCGCCGCATCTCGTGGGTGGAGCACAACCGTCACCTGGTCAGCTTCACTCAGGACCTGCCGCGCTGGAAGCTGACCTACGGGATCGACTACATCCCGCCCTTCAAGCGGGTCCGCTTCCGTCCGGACGAGACGGTGCGGATGGAGGTGAACAACTATCTCCAGGTCTATGCCGAATATAAGCCCAAGCCCGATCTGGCCATCCGCGTGATGGTGACCCGTTGGGAGGACTTCCCGTTCGAGCGGACGATCTACGCCGACCGCTTCACGCGGCAGGTGGAGATGGTCGAGCTGCGCCAGACGGACCCGCGCGAATTCGTGCAGATCCGCCTGCGCAAGAGCTTCTAGGTTTCTTGCGCGCGTCAGGCGGCGAAACCGCTGACACTTTCGCCTGACGCGCGTTTCAGTAGACGAACGCCATGGGCGTGTCCTTGGCCGGGAGGCAGGCGCGCTCCACCGGCTTGGACGGGTCGAGGAAGAAGTCGCGCACCATCTTGCGGGTGCAGGGGCTGGTCCCGGCCACGCCGTGGGTGGCGTTGGTGACGATCACCACTTGGCTGCCGGCATAGCCCTTGGCCGCGGCCTCGGTCAGCTCCGGCGGGCAGCCGGGGTCGATCTCGGCGGCAAGGAAAAGGGTCGGGATCTTGGTCTTCACCGGCTGCTGCTCGATCGGCGAGATCTTGCCCCAGTTGATGGCGGCGCAGATGTCGTGGATGCGCTCCATGGGCGCGACCATCAGTTCGGCCACCGGATCGCCCTTGGCGCCGGCCTTGATCCCCGCGCGCTGCTCGAAGGGAATCTCCTCCTTGCACAGGTGGGTCATGAACTGGCCCTCGGAGTAGTAGTCGCGGGAGGACATGAACTCGTCCACGGGCGACATGTCGCCGGCGATGATCTTCGACAGCTGCTGCGGCAGGACGGGGGCGGCGAAGTAGCTGGCGTCCATCAGGTAGCCGCCCAGGTCATCGGCCGTATAGGTCTTGCCGCCGATGGTCTGCGGGCCGGCCATGAACTTGGCGGCGGTCGTCCGAAGGCGGGCCTTCAGGTTCGGGTAGCGGTTGGCGCATTCAGTGATCGCCTCGCACTTGGCCATGACCACATAGAGCGAGCTGGCGACCATCTCCGGGCCGCCCACCGTCCACGCGGCCTCCGGCGGCCAGGGGCTGTCCTGCACCACGGCGCGCACGCCTTGCGGCGCATGGGTCTGGACGGCGGCTTCGATACGGGTCCCGTAGGAGCCGCCATAGAGGTCGATCTGGCCCAGCTTCAGGGCCTTGCGCATGTCCTGAACATCGTGGGCGATTTCGACGGCGTTGTAGCGGGTCAGGTCCACGCCCTTGGCCTGGAAGGCCTTGAGGCAGGCGATGATGCCGTCGGCGTCCTTCTTCGACGGCGGGCCGGCGTCGGTCAGGGCCGTGCCCGGGCAGTCCATGCCGGGATCCCCATGGCCCGTGCCGCGCTGGTCGAAGAAGATCCAGTCCTGATCGACCGCGACGAACTCCTTGGCCGCCGGACGCTTCAGCCGGGCGGGCACGCTTTCAACCGCGTCGCCGCCGGGGCCGCCATGGAAATAGACCACGGGCGGCAGGCCCTTTGGCTCCAGGGCCCGGACGATGGCTACGGGAAAGGTGATGCGGCGCGACTCGGGATCGCCCCGCGCCTCGTCCACCGTCATGGTTCCGCAGTCCACCTTGTAGGGGACGCCGGCATAGTCGCCCTTGCAGGCATTGGGCGTGAACTGCGGCTCTGCCGCCCGGGCCGCCCCCGCGCCGGCCGCCAGAAGGAACGCGCCCGCCAGCGGCGCCCACAAGGAACGGATCATCTTCTCTCCCCGACAATCGAACGACCATAGGTCGCCAGAACGGCTCCGGGCGCAAGGGCCTGCCCCGCCACCGTAGAAATACGGGATCGATCCGGCACACGCATGGCGCGATAAGCCGGGCCATGGACCCCGAGTTCGAAACCTCTCCCTGGCCTATGGTCGTCGTCGGTGTGATCGGCGGCTGCGGAGCCCTTGCGGCCTACATGGATGGCCGCCCGGGTCTGACGGCGCTCGTCTGTCTGGCGACCCTGGCGTCCATGGTCATCGTTCATCGCATGTCGCGCGAGAAGGACTAGGTCTGGCTGCCGATTCGCCGGACGTCGTGCGGATCGTGCGTTCGTCAGCCTTGCGCCGGCCCGTGCGGATCACCACGCTTTTGCTGCGCAAGGTTTTCTCGCCGTCCCTCACAGTCGGCTTTCGAACTTGCGCGTTTTGCCTCTAGAAGAGGGCAAATCCATCGTTTTTCGGCGGAGCCTTCGCCATGACCGACCAAATCTCGAGCGCCCCCAAGGCGCAGTCTTCCGCCCTCGACCTCATCGGCTCGACCCCGATGATCGAGGTCCGCAACATCGACACCGGCCCCTGCCGTCTGTTCCTCAAGCTGGAGAGCCAGAACCCCGGCGGGTCGATCAAGGACCGGGTCGCACGCTCCATGATCGAGGCGGCCGAAAAGGACGGCAGCCTCAAGCCGGGCGGCACGATCATCGAGGCCACCGCCGGCAACACCGGCCTTGGCCTGGCGCAGGTCGCCAGCCTCAAGGGCTACAAGTTGATCCTGATCGTTCCGGACAAGATGGCGCGGGAGAAGATCCTGCACCTGCGCGCCATGGGCGTGGATGTGCGCCTGACCCGCAGCGACGTGGGCAAGGGCCACCCCGAATACTATCAGGACATGGCCCAGACCCTGGCCCAGTCCATCCCCGGCGCGATCTACGTCAACCAGTTCGAGAACCCGGCCAACCCGCTGGCGCACGAGACCGGCACCGCGCCGGAAATCTTCGCCCAGATGGACGGCGACGTGGACGCGGTGGTGGTCGGCGTCGGCTCCGGCGGCACCCTGACCGGCATCGGCCGCTACATGGCCAAGCACTCGCCCAAGACGCAGATGGTCCTGGCCGACCCGGTCGGGTCGATCCTCTGTGACTATGTGGCGACCGGAACCTATGGCGAGGCCGGAAGCTGGATCGTCGAGGGCATCGGCGAGGACTTCATCCCGGCCGTGGCCGACATGAGCCTGGTCAAGAAGGCCTATTCGATCAGCGACCGCGAGAGCGTCGACACCGCCCGCCTGCTGCTGCGCAAGGAAGGTGTTCTGGCCGGCTCCTCGTCGGGCACCCTGCTGGCCGCCGCCCTGCGCTATTGCCGCGAACAGACCGAGCCCAAGCGCGTCGTGACCCTGGTCTGCGACACCGGCGCCAAGTACCTGACCAAGATGTTCAACGACATGTGGCTGGCGGCGCACGGCTTTGACGAGCGCGAGCTGCACGGCGACCTGCGCGACCTGATCGCCAAGCGCTACGCCGACGGCGGCGTCGTCGCCATCGGTCCGCAGGACACCCTGATGACCGCCTATAACCGCATGCGCAGCGGCGACATCAGCCAGCTGCCGGTGGTCGACCACGGCAAGCTCGTGGGCATCCTCGACGAAAGCGACATCCTCGCGGCCGTCGAAGGCGGCGACGACCAGCCCGGTCCGCGCTTCAAGCAGCCGGTGTCTCAGGCCATGACCAAGGCGGTGAACACCCTTCAGGCCCATCAGGGCGTGGACGCCCTGCCGGAAGTCTTCGACCGCGACGAGGTCGCCCTGGTCGTGGACGGCGACGAGTTCATCGGCGTCATCACCCGCGTCGATCTGATCAACCACCTGCGTCTGACGGCCTGAGCATGAGCGAAAACAAGACTGGCAAGAACCGCCTGGCCTTCGCCACGCGCACCATCCACGGCGGCCAGAGCCACGACCCGACCACGGGCGCGGTGATGGTGCCGATCTACGCCACCTCGACCTACGCCCAGACCAGCCCGGGCGAGCACAAGGGCTTCGAGTACAGCCGCAGCCACAACCCGACCCGCTTCGCCTTCGAGCGCGCGGTGGCGGACCTGGAGAGCGGCACGGCGGGCTTCGCCTTCGCCTCCGGTCTGGCGGCGGCCTCGACGATCCTGGAGATCCTCGACAGCGGCGCGCACGTGATCGCCAGCGACGACCTCTACGGCGGCTCGTTCAGGCTGTTCGACAAGGTGCGCAAACGGTCGGCCGGCCTGACCTTCAGCTTCGTGGACATGGCCGACCTGTCGGCGATCGAAGCGGCTATCCGCCCCGAGACGAAGATGATCTGGGTGGAGACGCCCACCAACCCGATGCTGCGCCTGGCGGACCTGGCGGCCATCGCTGAGCTGGCCAAGAAGCACGGCCTGATCACCGTGGCCGACAACACCTTTTGCAGCCCCTACGTCCAGCGGCCGCTGGAGCTGGGCTTCGACGTGGTGATGCATTCGGCCACCAAGTACCTGAACGGCCACTCCGACGTGGTGGCCGGGGTGGCGGTGGTGGGCGACAACGCCGAGATCGCCGACAAGCTGAAGTTCCTGCAGAACGCCATCGGCGGGGTGCTCGGCCCCTTCGACAGCTTCCTGGCCCTGCGCGGAGTGAAGACCCTGGCCCTGCGCATGCAGCGCGCCTGCGACAACGCCCTGGCCATCGCCGAGTGGCTTGAGGCGCGCTCAGACATCGCCCGCGTGGTCTATCCGGGCCTGGCCTCCCACCCGCAGCACGAGCTGGCAAAGCGCCAGATGATGCATG
Source organism: Caulobacter segnis (assembly GCF_029543125.1). Taxonomy (GTDB): domain Bacteria; phylum Pseudomonadota; class Alphaproteobacteria; order Caulobacterales; family Caulobacteraceae; genus Caulobacter; species Caulobacter segnis_D. The sequence goes on along the minus strand of NZ_JARQWW010000002.1, from coordinate 438,752 downwards.
GCTTCGGCGGCATCATCTCGGTGGACATCAAGGGCGGCCTCGCCCCGGCGCGGCGGATGCTGGAGCGCACCCGCCTGTTCACCCTGGCCGAAAGCCTGGGCGGGGTGGAGAGCCTGATCGAGCACCCGGCGATCATGACCCACGCCTCCATTCCGCCGCAGCAGCGGGAGGCGCTCGGCATCACTGACGGCCTGGTCAGGCTTTCGGTGGGGATCGAGGATCTCGACGACCTGAAATCCGATCTCGCGCAAGCCCTCGAAGGCTGATGGGATGACGACGGCGGCTGCGTTCAGCGGCCGTCGGCTTCGGCGCGGGCGGCGTCAGCGGCGGCAGGTCCGCCTCGGGATTTTCGGACAGGATGCGGATCGCCAGCAGCAGGTCCGACTTCACCGATCCCTCGTCCTCGCGCGCCGTCCAGGCGCGCACGGCGCCCTCGATGAACGCTTCGCTCATGGCGGTGATCTCCACGACCGGCTTCGGATCCTTGCGGATGCGGGGATCCGAGGAGATGCGGGCGTTCAGCGCCGTCAGCATCGCCTGGATGTCGGTCTTGTAGGGCACCTTCCAGATCGCGTCGGAGCGATGTCGCGGATAGTGCGTGAAGTTGAGGATCACATCGCCGAAGACCTTGCCGTTGGGCACGATGACCTTGGTGTTGTCGCCCATGGCCAGCTCGGTGACGAACAGGTCCAGGGACTTCACCACGCCCTTGCGGGTCGAGGTCTCGATGGTGTCCCCCACGCGGTAAGGACGGAAGATCAGCAGCATGACCCCCGCCGCCACGTTTGACAGGGTCCCCTGCAGGGCCAGGCCCACCGCCAGGGACGCGGCGCCCAGCACCGCCAGGATCGAGGTGGTCTGCACGCCCAGCTGCTGGAGGACCGCGATGATGCCGACGAAGATGACGAGGTAGCGCGTCAGCGATGCGCCGAAGCTGGCCAGGGTGGGGTCGGGGTGGTGGCGCTGGACCCGGGTCAGGGCGCGCCGAACCACGCCGGACATGGTCTTGGCCAGCCAGAAGGTGACGGCCAGGATGAGGACGGCGACGAGCAGATTGACCGCGAAAGTGCCGAACATGTCGACGGCCTTGCGGACGAGGTTCTCATCCAGGGTGATCGGGTTGCGAACGGCCTGTTCGACTTCCTTCGGTGCGTTGGTCTGCATGTCTCTGGAATGAAAGCTGCGCCTTGGCTCGTCAACGGCTTCTGCTTGTTCAAGTTCCGACCGTCGCGGCCAAGCGCAGCCTTTGACCGCCGGGCCACGTTGGGTGTTAGGAGTAAGCGAGACCGCACCGCAAGGACGCCCATGTCTGACACGCCCCCGCCGCCGATCGAGCCGCGCCGCCGCCGTCGTCTGCCGCACAGCCCGGCCAGCGCCGAGCCGCGCGGCTTCGAAGGTGTCCGCCTCACCATCACCGAGGCTCAGGACGCCCTGACCGCCGCGGCCGACCGGATCGCGGCGCCGCGATCGCTGTGGTCGCGCGCGCCGTTCGACATCCTGGCGGTCTCCGGCGGCGCGGCGGGCGGCGCCTTCGGGGCGGGGTTGCTTGTCGGGCTCTCGCGGGCGGGACGCCGTCCGACCTTCGCTATCGTCACCGGCGTCTCCACCGGCGCGCTGATCGCGCCCTTCGCTTTCCTGGGCTCGGAGTGGGACGAGCGTCTGAGCGACGCCTATACCGGCGGTCACGCCGCGCGCCTGCTGAGCCGAAAAGCCATTCCCGGTCTGGGCGGCCTCCTGCGGGCCGACGCCCTGGACGGCCTGATCGCGCCCTTCGTGGACGAGGCCCTGCTGCTCGCCGTGGCGGCGGCCCATGCGGAGGGCCGCCGGCTGTTCGTGGCGACCACCGACCTGGACCGCCAGCAGGCCTGCATCTGGGACATGGGCGCGATCGCGTCCCGGGCCCGCCCGGGCGACAGCGACGCGCCGCTGAAGCTTTTTCGCGACATCCTCGCGGCTTCGGCCAGCCTGCCGGGCCTGTTTCCGCCACGCATGATCGCCAGCCGCGCCGACGGCGAGGATTTCGAAGAGATGCATGTGGACGGAGGGGTGGCCGCGCCCCTGTTCATCCTGCCCGAAGCCCTGCTGCGCGACCGCAACATCGGCCGACGGTTCCGGGGCGGGCGGGTGCGGGTTATCGTCAACACCGTGCTGGACCCCGCGCCCAAGAGCACGCCCATGAACCTGCCGTCGATCCTGATGCGCAGCTTCGACACCATGCTGCGGTTCTCGTACCGCCAGGCGATCAGCGTGGCGGCCACCTTCTGCGCCGGAGCCGGCGTGCCGCTGGAGATCGCTTCGATCCCCTACGACCCCAATCACGGCAGCATGGTGAAGTTCGACACCGAAAGCATGCAGCGCATGTTCGATTCCGCCGTGCAGAGCGTCATGGACGGCAAGGCCTGGGTCACGGCGACGCCGGAGCCGGAGACCCTCAGCGGCATGTTCGCCAAGTCGTTCCGCCCCGGAAAGCCGGCGCCGGTCTAATCTGCGTCAGACGTAACGCGGGATCGGCGTCAGCTGCGGGGTCTGGTCCGGAAGCTCGATGAAGATGTCGTCCACATAGCACCAGCCCCAGCCTTCCGGCGGGTCATAGCCCTCGATGACGGGGTGGCGCGTGGCGTGGAAATGCGCCGTGGCGTGGCGGTTGGGCGACTGGTCGCAGCAGCCCACATGACCGCAGGTCCGGCACAGCCGAAGATGCACCCACATGGAGCCGGATTTCAGGCATTCCTCGCAGCCGCGAGCGCTGGGCGTGACTGTCTTCACGGTGGAAAGGTGTCCGCACATGAGGCTCTCCCGGGTGTCTTAGGCGCCGGGTTCATCCAGCGTGGCGAGGTACTGGTGAATCTGGCTGACCACCGCCGCGCCCTCGCCGACAGCGGCGGCGACGCGCTTGGTCGAGCCCGCCCGCACGTCGCCGATGGCGAAGACGCCGGGGCGATCCGTCTGCAGCGACGAGGTGGAGGAGCGGGTGACGATGAAGCCCTTGTCGTCGAAGGTCGCGCAGCCCTCCAGCCACCCGGCGTTCGGGTCGGCGCCGACGAATAGGAACAGATGGCGCAGTTCGCAGCGGTGCGTCTCGCCGGAGCGGACATCTCGCAGGCGCGCGGCGACCAGACCCGTGTCGCAGTCGCCCTCCAGGGCGGTGACCTCGGTATGGGTGTGAAGCTGCACGTTCGGCAGGGCCGCGATCCGGTCGATCAGGTAGCGCGACATGGACGCCTCCAGACCCTTGCCCCGGATGAGCAGATGCAGCTGGCGCACCTTGGGCGCCAGGAAGACCACCGCCTGTCCGGCGGAGTTGCCGCCGCCCACCAGGGCGACTTCCTCGCCGGCGCAAAGCCGCGCCTCCACTGGTGAAGCCCAATACGAGACGCCGCCGCCCTCGAACGGCTCAAGGTTCTCGATCGGGGGACGACGGTAACGGGCGCCGGAGGCGATCACCACGGTCCTGGACTGGACGAGGGCCCCGTTGCTCAGCTCCAGTTTCAGCGGGCCTGCGAACCCGTCCTCCTCATCCGGGCAACGAAGGCGCGTGACCTCCATGGGGATGGCCAGCTCGACGCCGAACTTCAGCGCCTGATTGTAGGCGCGCCCCGCCAAGGCCTGGCCGGAGATGCCCGTGGGAAAACCCAGATAGTTCTCGATCCGCGCCGAGGCTCCCGCCTGGCCTCCGATGGCCCGTTGGTCCAGAACCAGAACCGACAGCCCTTCGGAGGCGGCATAAACGGCGGCGGCCAGGCCGGCCGGTCCGGCGCCGACGATCGCCACGTCGTAGAGCTTTTCCGGGTCGAGGTCGGGCGTCATGCCCAGGCAGAGCGCCGCTTCCGCGTCGCTGGGCCGCCGCAGCACCGTGCCGTTGGGGCAGACCATCAGCGGCAGATCGCCATCGGCCACGCCCAGCCGTTGGACGATGGCGCGCCCCTCCGCGTCCTGCTGCGCGTCGATCAGGGTGTTGGGGTATCCGTTGCGGGTGAGGAAGCCTTGCAGCCGGATCAGGTCCGGGTCGTCCGGCAGCCCCACCAGGACCGATCCCGCCGCGCCGCTTTCGATCAGGCCGACGCGGCGCAGGATCAGCGCCCGCATGATGATCTCGCCGATCTCCGCCGATCCGATCATCAGGGCGCGCAGGTGAGGCGCGTCCACGGGTACGGCGGTGCAGCCCTCAGGCCCGGCCGCCCCTTCGGCCAGGGACGCACGGCCGGCCAGCTGGCTGACCTCGCCGGTGAACTGGCCGGCCTGCTGGCTGGTGATGTGCTGCTCGTGACCCAGGCCGTCGCGCCGGACGATGGCGATCTCGCCCTCCAGGATCACCCACAGGGGCGCGTTGTGTTCACCGATCGCGAAGACGACCTCGCCCGGATCGAACCGACGCGCCGCCCCGCTGGCGAAACCCCGGGCGATCGCCAGCTGGGCCGCGTCCAGCACGGGGAACATCTGGTGGTGGCGATCGTCGATCACAGCCATGGCATCCCCGCTGGTCCGCTTGGCAAACGAGGTTGAGGGGCATCCAGCCTTCCCGCAAGGGGAAGCCTGGATTTCCGGGGCGCCCTAGCCCGTCAGCCCCAGCATGACGATGGCGGTCAGGAACAGCGACAGGGTGACCGCGCAGAAGATCAGCAGGAACCACAGGCGCCAGATCGTCGAGAAGACGCTCAGGCCGTAGGCCCCTTTCAGTTGCGCGTACATGTGGGTCGGGACCGCCAGCATGATGGCCAGGCTGACCCAGTTGAGCTTGGCGCCTCCCCACATCGCCACCGACGCCAGGAGCAGGAGGATGGCGATGAAGGTCAGGGAGTAGAGGACGAACACCCCGTGGTCGTAGAGCGTGAACTGCCGCTTCCACACGAACAGCAGGGCCACGAAGGGGATCGAGATCGGGATCAGCAGGAAGCTGAATTTGTAGAAGGTCTGCTGGATCTTGTAGAGCGCCAGCTCCGGGTTCTGCAGCTTCTTTTTCAGCTTCTTGTCCAGGTTCTTGTCGCCCGTATTGACCTTGATGTCGCCCTTGGCGGCCATGGACTGGAGCTCCCTGGCCCAGTCATTGGTGATCGCCCCCACGTCGGGCGCCGACGGATTGTTGGACATCGCTTCATTGGCGGCTTCCAGGTCCACACGCGCCTTGGTGACGCGCCGCACCGCCGCGTTGCGGACCTCGGGCGAGGCGCCCGCGGGCAGATTCTCCAGCGCCACCTCGGCCTGGGTCACCTCATTGGCGGCCCGGAACAGGGTGGTGCCGCTCACGGGCGGCCTGGCCGCGGCCGCGGTTGAGGGCTCGCCTTCGTTACGCGCCGCCGGCGCGAAGCTCAGCAGCATGAACACCACGAAGACGGTGAACAGGTACATGCCCAGAGGCGAGACATAGCGCGAGCGCTTGCCCTCGATCCATTCGCGGGTCAGGCGGCCGGGGTTGAGGAACAACAGCGGCAGGGTGCGCCAGATGCGGCTGTCGAAGTGCATGACCCCGTGCAGGATCTCTTCGCCCAAGTGCAGCAAGGAGCGATGCACATGGGTGGGCTGGCCGCAGTTGGAGCAGAACTTGCCGCTGGTCTGCGCGCCGCAGTCGGCGCACATGGCGTGATGCTCGCCCGCCTTGCCTTCGCCCCGCTCGACGGCCCCGCCGATCAGTCCGTGCGTGGCCCCCACGCCCGCCGCGTCGATATCCATGGCCATCCCCTGCTGCCCATGGGGGAACCTTTAGCGCTGTTCGCCTCGCTCGGCCAACGCGGGTCTTGAAGAAAGACCGCAACAGTCGGTTACAGGGTTTGTCTCGAAAGCGCCGCCGGAGCGCCTTAAGAGGCCGCCTCATGAGCATGATTCCCTTCATCGACTTGGCCGCCCAGCAGCGGCGCATCCGCGACCGCCTCAACGCCGCCATGGCGCGCGTCCTCGATCACGGCGGCTATGTCATGGGGCCGGAGGTCCGGGAGTTCGAGACCAAGCTCGCCGCCTATGGCCAGGCGAAGCTGGCCCTGTCCTGCGCCAACGGCACCGACGCCATCGCCCTGCCGCTGATGGCCTGGGGGATCGGCGCGGGCGACGCGGTGTTCTGTCCGTCCTTCACCTTCACCGCGACCGCCGAGGTCGTGCCGTGGACCAACGCCACGCCGGTCTTCGTGGACATCCTGCCCGACACCTTCAACCTCGATCCCGCCAGGCTGGAGGCCGCCATCGCGGCGGTGAAGGCCAAGGGTGAGCTGAAGCCCGCCGCGGTGATCGCCGTCGACCTGTTCGGCCAGCCCGCCGACTATCCGGCCCTGCGCGCCATTTGCGACCGCGAGGGGCTGAAGCTGATCGCCGACAGCGCCCAGGGCTTCGGCTGCACCCTGGACGGCAAGCATCCGCTGCATTGGGCCGACGTGGCCACCACCAGCTTCTTCCCGGCCAAGCCCCTGGGCTGCTACGGCGACGGCGGCGCGGTCCTGACCAACGACCAGGCGCTGTGGGACCTGATGGACAGCTTCCGCATCCACGGCAAGGCGGTTGCCGCCGACCTGAACGGCCGCGTCTTCGAGCACGAGCCCAAATACCTCAACGCCCGCATCGGGATGAACTCCCGCCTCGACACCCTGCAGGCGGCGATCCTGATCGAGAAGCTGGCGATCTTCGACGAGGAGATCGCCATGCGTCAGGCCGTGGCCGACCGCTACGCCGAGGGCCTGAAGGGCGTGGTGCTGTCGACGCCCAAGGTGATCGCCGGCGGCCAGTCCGTCTGGGCCCAGTACGTGATCGAGCACGAGAACCGCGACGGCCTTGCCGCCCATCTGAAGACGCAAGGCGTGCCCACCGCCGTCTATTATCCGGTGCCCATGCACCAGCAGGAGCCCTACGCCGGCTTCCCGCAAGGCGAAGGGGGTCTGCCGGTGACCGAGGCCAAGGCCGCAACCGTGCTGGCCTTGCCGATGCACCCCTATATGGACGAGGCGGTCCAGACCCGGATCATCGTCGCCGTCCGGGCGTTCAACGGCTAGTCGAGCATCCGCTCCAGCGTGGCCAGTTCATCGGCCTCCCTGGCGGGCTTGTCCCAACGGATGCGGCTGATGCGGGGAAAGCGCATGGCGACCCCGCTCTTGTGGCGGCTGGAGCGTTGCAGCCCCTCGAACGCCACCTCCAGCACCAGGCCGAAATCGACCCCCGCCTTCACGGCGCGCACCGGCCCGAAGCGGTCGGTGGTGTTGTCGCGCACGAACTTGTCGAGCTGCTTCAGCTCCTCGTCGGTGAAGCCGAAATAGGCCTTGCCCACGGGGGTGAGGGACCGCTCGCCCTCGGCGTCCTCGCGCCAGACGCCGAAGGTGTAGTCGGAGTAGAAGCTTGACCGCTTGCCGTGTCCCCGCTGGGCATACATCAGCACGGCGTCGATCAGGTGCGGGTCGCGCTTCCACTTGAACCACGGGCCCTTGGGCCGGCCGGCCTCATAGGCGCTGTCCCGGCGTTTCAGCATCAGGCCTTCCGACAACCGCGCATCCCCCTGCGGAGGCTCGGCGCGCAGGGCGGCGAGTTCCTCCCAAGTTTCGAACGGCTGAAGCGGCGAAAGATCGATGCGCGGGCTGCCGATGCGGGCGACGAAGGCCTCCAGCCGTTCGCGCCTCGTAGCGAAGGGCAGGGTGCGCAGGTCCTCTTCGCCATCCAGCAATAGGTCGTAGGCCCGTATCCCGGCGGGATAGGCCGCGAGCAGCTTGGCGTCCGCCGTCTTGCGGCCCAGCCGCTGCTGAAGATCGTTGAAGGCGCCGAGCTCGCCGTCTCGCAGAACGATCAGCTCCCCGTCCAGGGCCCCTTCAAAATCCAGAGCCGCGACCACGTCGGGGAAGCTGCCCGACACGTCGTCGCCCGTGCGGGTGTAGAGCCGCCGTACGCCCCGCTCGCTCACCGCCTGGACGCGGATTCCGTCCCACTTCCACTCGGCGGCGTAGTCGGCGGGATCGAGCTTGGCGAAGTCGCTGTCCTCGTCGACGGCCTGGGCCAGCATCACCGGACGGAAACGGCCGGGGTGGTCGGCGTCCGGCTTTTCGGCCCGCCCCTCCAGCCAGGCGAACAGGTCGGCGTAGGGCGGCGTGACCGCGTGCCAGATCTCCTCGATCTCGGCCACGGTCACCGTCTGGCCGTGCAGGGCGGCGAGGTCCGCGCAGGCCTGCTTGGCGAGGCGCGCGGACAGCCCCACCCGCAGACCGCCGGTGACCAGTTTCAGCAGGGCCCAGCGCCCGTCGGGATCCAGAGCGTCGAGCCACCGCTCGATCAGGGCCTGCACCTGCGACCGGCTGGCGGAGCGCAGGGCGTCCACCACCTCCGACAGCTCCGGCTCGCGATTGGCGCCGGGCTGCGCCGGCCAGACCAGGGACACGGTCTCGGCCAGATCGCCCACGAAGTCGTAGGACCAGCCGAACAGGGTTGGATCGACCCGGGCCTCCACCGCCTTGCGGATGAAGGCCGGCTTGGCGGCGTTGAAGCTGAGCTCTCCCGTCAGGGCGGCGAGCGCCCAACCTCGATCAGGATCGGGAATGTTGGCCAGGTGATCGCGCACCAGCACCAGCTTGGCGTTGCGCGAGCTGGTCAGAGACAGCCGGTCCAGCAGGAGGGCGAAGGCGCGCATGGGGCGACGATAGCGCCAGACCTAAAGCGGGCACAGCCCGCCGGAATCGCGGGCGTTCGGCAAGGTCGGGCGGGCGGTGTCCATGGGAGCAGAACCAGCGCTCCGCCGGGCGGTTCCGTCAGGCTTCGCTGAGATGCAGCAGCGGGTAGGGCATGCCGGCGCTGTCCAGGGGCGAGCGTCCGACCTGCCGGAAGCCCATGCGTTCATAGAAGCCCACGGCCCGGGTGTTCTGTTCGTTGACGTCCACCTTCAGCGGCAAACCCCGCGCCCGTGCGGCCCCGATCAGCAGCCGGCCGATGCCGCGGCCATGGTGCGCCGGGTCCACGAACAGGGTGTCGATGCTGTCGCCTTCCAGCCCCATGAAGGCCAGCGGCCGGTCGTCACGATCCACGGCCAGGTGAAGCGACGCTTCCGGCAGATAGCCTTCACGCACCTGTCCGCTGATGAACTCCAGATCCTCGGGCTTCAGGAAGTCGTGGGTCGCTTCAACGGCGCTCCGCCAGATCTCGAACAGGCGGTCGACGTCGTCCGGGCGGCTGAGGCGGATGGTGATCATGAACCCGCTTCTAACCGTCGAGGCTGACGATCGGAAGATGCGGTTTAGTTGTTGCGCAACATGAAGGCTCTGCGCCAAGTTTCCGCCATCGCGCTACTGCAAACCTCTAAGCCGCGAAGGGATTAGTCACCCGCAGGCGGCCGTCGACAAGGAGGCCGTCGTGCATGTCCTCGCTCCACAGCACATCGCAGCCTGCATTGAGCGCGGCGGCGACGATCTGTCCGTCGTAGACCGACAGACCGTACCGCTCGGAGAGCCGCAATCCCTCGACGTGGGTCGCCTCCGTCAGCGGCGTTACAGTCATCAAAGCCCGCACCGCGGAGACCATCTGTGTGGTTTCCGTCCAGGTCAGGGCCATCTTGCGCCGCGCGACGTGGGCCATTTCGTTGAGCACCTGCACGCTGATCGTGCCGCCTTCTGCGACCAAGGCCTCGGCGCGTTCAGCTTTTGAGGCGTCGTGAGAGGCCAGATAGAGCAGGACGTTGGTGTCGAGGAAGCTACCGGCCACCGGCCTCGTCCCGGTCGAACTTGAAATCCTCCGGCAAACGGCCGCGATAGGATCGCAATCGCGCTAGGAGCGCCTCGCGTCCTGGCTTGCGCGCCACCGTCATGGCTGCAGCGTCATGGACGTGAATTTCGATGTCGTCGCCCTCGCGCAGGCCCAACACCTCGACGACGGATTGCGGCAGCCTCACGGCGAGGCTGTTTCCCCATTTGGCGACCTGCATCCAACCCTCCTTAGATATACCTGGAACAATTGTATATCTTTGTGCCCGCAGCAACAAGAATGCCGTGAGCTCAGCAGCACGATCATCGACCTCACGGGAAAGTCGTGGACTCAATTTCAAACAATTGTTTAATTCGCGAGCAAAGGACGTTGCTATGAGCTTCTCTCCGCCCGAAGGCTTCTCGCCCCACACCCGCAAGAGTCCGCTGACCGATCCGTGGGAGCCGCTCTACGCCCGGGTGCTGGAGGACCGGGTTCTGATCGGGCTGGAGGTGCGGGCGCCGCACGCCAATTCGCGCGGCATGCTGCACGGCGGCCTGATCGCCGGCCTGGTGGACAACGCCATGGGCCTGTCCTGCGGCCAGGTGCTGGCGGCGCAGGGGATCGCGGCGGGTGGTCTCGTCACCGTATCGCTCAACGTGGACTATCTGGGCCTCGCCAAGCCGGGCCAATGGCTGGTCTTCGACACCCACTTCCTGAAGCCGGGCAAGACCCTGTGCTTCGCCGAGGCGGGCGTGACGGCGGACGGAGCGGCGATCGCTCGCGCCCGCGCCAGCTTCAAGGTCTTGCCGGCCTAGAGATAGCTCAGCCACCAGTCGCGCCGACGGCGCTTCACCCCCGCGAACCACGCCGACAGCGGATAGAGCGCGGCGAGGGTCAGGGCCCAGGCGGCGTAGGCGCCGGCCAGGCTGAAGCCCCAGCCCGCCTTGATGGTCCGGCTCGGATCGACCACGAAATTGACCATGATCGTCGGGTCCAGCCCCATGGCCGCCGCTATCAGGAGCGCGCCCAGGTGCAGGATGTAGATGTGCAGCACATAGGTGAACAGCGGCGTGCGCCCGAACGCCAGCAGCACATTGGCCGGCGCGCCCTTCAGCCGCTCCAGGGCCAGGGACAGCAGCAAGGACACACCCAACGTCGCCAGGACGTAGAGCAGGGACGGCGGGTACTTGGAGACGTTCAGGAACGACATGGCCGTCCGCGCGGCGTCCGCGTGCGCCGACCAGGGCGCCGGATCGCCATAGAGGTTCGGCGCGCGCAGCACGACGAAGGCCGCCAGCATGCCGAGCGCCAGGACCAGCACCGTCCTGCGCCGCTCATCCGCCGGTTTCAGGAACAGGCCGCCGAGGCCGTAACCCAGGAACATCACCCCCGCCCACGGCAGCAGCGGATAGGCCACGAAGCCCAGGTTCGGGATCAGGGTCAGCTCCATCATGAAGCCCCACAGCAGGCCCCATGACCCCAGGTCCGCCGCATCGATCCCGGACAGGGCGGGGTGGATGGCGATGATCGCCGCGCCCAGCGCCCCCACCGCCAGCGGCGGCGCCCGGGTCAGGGCCGCCAGCAGCACCATGCTCGCCCCGATGGCCCAGATCACCTGCATGAACAGGATGGGCCCGAAGTTGAAGCCCAGGCTGACCACCGTCACCTCAAGGAAAATCAGCCAAAGCCCGCGGGTCAGCAGGAACCGAGACAGGGTCGCCGGGCTCTTGCCGTTGGCGCGCTGCAGATAGGCGGAGACCCCGGACAGCAGGACGAAGGTCGGAGCGCACAGGTGGGTGATCCACCGCGTGCCGAACACCGCCAGGTTGGATTTGGCCGGGTCCACCGGGTCGTAGAGGAAGGCCTGAGCGTGGAAGTAGTCCCGCGCGTGATCCAGCACCATTAGGACAATCACCAGCCCGCGCAGCAGATCGATCACGTCCAGGCGCGCCGCGCCGGAGCGCGTCAGGGCAGGCTCGGTCAGCGGATCGGTCCGCTCGGCGGTAATGGATGTCATGGCGCGCTCCCTAGCATTTGGAGCGCACTTTGCGCAGACCAAACGCGGTTCGGCTACCCGTCGTCCTCGTCATCCTCGTAGCCGACCAGGGCCAGGGCGCGGGCCTTGACGCCTTGCAATTCGCACCAGCGCAGCAGGGCCTCCTCGCGGCCGTGGGTGATCCACACCTCGCCTGGCGACAGTTCGCTGATCGTGGCCGTCAGCTCGTCCCAGTCGGCGTGGTCGGACAGGATGATCGGCAGCTCAACGCCCCGCTGGCGCGCCCGGGCCCGCACCCGCATCCAGCCGGAGGCGAAGGCGCCCACCGGATCGGGAAAGCGGCGCGACCAACGGTCCTGCAAGGCCGAGGGCGGGGCGACGATGATCTCCCCGGCGAAATCGCCCTTCGCGGCGTCAGTGGTGGCGGGCGCCAACGGGCCGAGCTCGACTCCATGCGCTTGATAGAGGGCGCAAAGCCGCTCCAGCGCCCCGTGGATGTAGATGGTCCGCTCCCACCCCGCCTCGCGCAGCAGGGCGATGATCCGCTGCGCCTTGCCAAGCGCGTAGGCTCCCACCAGATGCGCCCGCTCCGGAAACTGCTTCACGGACTTCAGCAGCTTGGCGATCTCTTCGGTGTCCGGCGGGTGGCGGAAGATCGGCAGGCCGAAGGTCGCCTCGCTGATGAACACCTCGCAGGGGACGGGCTCGAAGGCGGGGCAGGTGGGATCGCGCCGACGCTTGTAGTCGCCGCTGACCACCATGGTCAGGCCCTTCCATCGGATCACCGCCTGGGCGGAGCCCAGCACATGCCCGGCCGGGACCAAGGTGATCTCCACCCCGTTGCGCGTGATCGTCTGGCCATAGGCGATGGGCTCAACCGTATGGGCGAAGTCGCGGCCGTACCGTTCGCCCATGATCGCCAGGGTCTGCGGCGTGGCGGCCACCGCGTGGTGGCCCGAGCGCGCGTGATCCGAATGCCCATGGGTGATCACCGCCCGGTCCACCGGCCGCACGGGGTCGATGTAGAAGTCGCCGGGCGGGCAGTAGAGGCCGTCGGGCCTGGGACACAGAAGGCTTTCGGGTTTCAGCACGGTCTGGATATGAACCCCTCGGGCGCTATAAGCCTAGAGTATGAGCGAAGACCTCGAACGGTTCCGAAATCTCGCCCTTGGCATGAACAAGGGCAGCCCCCAGGCGGCGGCCCTCGGGCTCGAGACCCTGTCCATCGACCCCAGCGGCGCGGTGCTGAAGGTCCCCTACCGCGACGAGCTGGTGGGCGATCCGGAAACCGGCGTCATCGCCGGCGGCGTGGTCACCACCCTGCTCGATCACGCCTGCGGCCAGGCCGTCCACGCGGCCATGGAGACCTGGACCTCCATCGCCACCCTGGATCTGCGCATCGACTACATGCGCCCGGCCGTGGCGGGCAAAGACATCCTGGCCCGCGCCCACTGCTACAAGCTGACCCGGTCGGTGGCCTTCGTCCGGGCCGTGGCCTACGACGTCGATCCCGAGGATCCCGTGGCCGCCGCCCAGGCCGCCTTCATGCTGGACTCCAGCGCCGGCCGCAAAGCCGGCGCCAATCTCAAGCCGCCGAGGGGCGTTTAAATGACCGAGGAGAGCGACCGCCTCGCCGCCGTTCTCGGCCGCATTCCCTATGTGAAGTTCCTGGGCCTGCGCGCCGAGCTGGCCGGGGACGAGATGACCGTCATCATGCCGGCCTCGCCGCACCTGATCGGCAATCCCATGCTGCCGGCTCTGCACGGCGGAGTGCTGGGCGCCATGATGGAGGTCACCGCCATCGCCCAGCTGATGGTCGCCCAGCCCCTGGTCAGCCAACCCAAGACCATCGACGTGTCGATCGAATACCTGCGCTCCGGCCGGCCCCTGACCACCTACGCCCGGGCCAAGCTGAACAAGATCGGCCGTCGCATCGCCAATGTGCATGTGGAGGCCTGGCAGGAGCAACGCGGCGCGCCCATCGCCGCCCTGCGCGGTCACTTCCTGGTCCAGCCGGAGGTGGAGGAGTAGGCGCACGTCCTGTGTCAGGACCGCACGATGCGCCTTGCAACGGCCGCGGAACGGTCGCCACATCCGTCCCGATAAGGAGACGGAAACGCCATGCGCAAACTGATCGCTCTCGCGCCCCTGTTCGTCCTGGCCGGCGGTCTCGCCGCCTGCGACCGCAAGGCCGAGACCCCGCCCGCCGCCGCGTCCAAGCCGGCGACGACGCAATTCGCCTCGATCCGGATGGAGGTGAACACCGCCTTCCTGAGCGCCGAGGAGCGCCAGGTGGTGAACCTGCTGATCCAGGCCGCCGACGTGATGACCACGATCTACGCCAAACAGTCGGCCGGCGAGGGGCCGGGCCACGGCTTCTATCCGGCCGGCATGACCAAGGCGCAGTTCGAGGCCTATCTGGCCGCCCATCCCGACCAGAAGGCCGCCCTGACCGACGGCTACACGGTGGTCAAACGCGAGGGCGACCGCTTCGTCGCCGTTCCCTATTCCACAGAGTACAAGGCCGAGCTGGATAAGGCCGCCGCCCTTCTGGAGCAGGCGGCCGGCGTCACTACCAATCCCAGCCTCAAGACGTTCCTGACCCTGCGGGCCAAGGCCTTCCGCACCAACGACTACTTCGAGTCCGAGATGGCCTGGATGGACCTGAAGGACACCCCCATCGAAGTCGCGATCGGCCCGTACGAAGTGTACACGGACGAGATCATGGCGGCGAAGACCGCCTTCGAAGCCTTCGTCACCCTGAAGGACCCGGCCGAGAGCTCGGCCCTCGACAAGTACAAAGCCTATCTTCCGGCCATGGAGGCGAACCTCCCGGTCCCGGACGCCTACAAGAACTTCAAGCGCGGCGGCGACTCGCCCATCGCCGTGGCCGAGCAGGTGCGCGGCGGCGGAGACAATCTGCAGGGCCCGCAGACCATCGCCTTCAACCTGCCCAATGACGAGCGGGTGCGTGAGGCCAAGGGCGCCAAGAAGGTCATCCTGTCGAACGTGCTGGGCGCCAAGTACGACCGCATCCTGGCGCCCATGGCCAGCCGCATCCTGGTGGCCGATCAGGCCGCCCTGGTGACCAAGAAGTACATGACCCTGGAGACCCTCTTCCACGAGCTGGCTCACAGCCTCGGCCCGGGCTCCATCGTCGTGAACGGCCGCAAGACCACCGTGAACGCCGAGCTGACCAGCATCTATTCGGCGAGCGAGGAGGCCAAGGCCGACGTCATGGGCGCCTGGAATCTGCTGTTCATGATGCAGAAGAACGAGCTGCCGGCCGCCGAGAAGCGCCAGCTTCTCAACACCTACGCCGCCGGCATCTTCCGCGCCGTGCGCTTCGGGGCGGAGGAGGCGCACGGCCGCGGGGCCGCGCTGCAGTTCGGCTACATGAAGGCCAAGGGCGCACTCGTCTGGGACGCCGGCGCGGGCCGTTTCCGAGTCGACGAAGCCAAGATGGAGACCGCCATACGTGACCTGACCGCCGATCTCGTGCGGCTGCAGGCCACCGGCGACCGCACCGGCATGGAGGCCTTCTTCAACCAGCACGCCCGACTGGACGACAACGCCAGGAAGGTGGTCGGCGGCCTGGGCGACATCCCCGTGGACATCGCGCCGATCTACCCGGACAAGATCTGACGGGAGGGGCGGAGGCGATGATCCTCCGCCTCCCATTTTGCGGGGTGAAGCTCATGAAGCGTATGGTCCTTGCCTTGGCCGCTTCGGCCCTCTTCGCCGGCCAAGCCGGAGCCGCGGTGGTCGACGCCCAGCCCCACGGCTTCAAGGTCGCCGCCAGCGCCCGGATCGCCGCCCCGCCGCGGAAGGTCTGGGCGGCCCTGTCCACGCCTGGCGGCTGGTGGAATGGCGACCACAGCTGGTTCGGCAAGGCCTCGAACCTGAGCCTCGACCTGAAGCCCGGCGGCTGTTTCTGCGAGATCGCGGCCGAGGGCGGGGCGCTCCACATGCTGGTCAGCTATGTGAAACCCGGCGAGGAGCTTCGTCTCTGGGGCGCGCTCGGCCCATTCCAGACCCTGGGTGCGGGCGGCGGGCTGACGATCCGGCTTGAGCCGGTCGATCAGGGCACGAAGCTGAGCTGGGCCTATACGGTTGGCGGCTACGTGCCGGGTGGTTTGGACAAGCTGGCGCCGGCCGTGGACGGGGTCCTGGCCGAGCAGTTCGGCCGGCTCGGGCGCTATGCGCAGACCGGTTCGCCGGACGTCGCCGAGGCGCCCTAAACCCTTACAAAGCAGTCACTTTCTTACATCGAGGTCATGACGCAGCCTTAACGGGACTTCGCCCGGCGTGCGGCGTATTCACTCAGTCATCGGGGCCGCGGCGCTCCATTCAAGACTGAAGGAAAACGAAAATGACCAACCAAGTGAACAACACCGCCCTGCTCGCCAGCCTGGCTCTCGCCATGCTTCCCCTCTTCGTCTTCGTGCAAGCTCTCTAAGGCTTCGCGGACCAATCCAAGGAATACGACGATGTTCGCTTCCGTGAACAACACCGCGCTTCTCGCCAGCCTCGCCCTGGCGGTTCTGCCGATCATCATGTTCGTGCAGGCGGCGCTGTAAGACCCCGCCGAGGGGGCGCCAAGCCCCCTTTCCGCCCCCGCCGTTAGGGGCTACGACCGCGCCGCATACGGCTTCGAAGAACAAGGCGCGCGGAATGTTGCTTCACCAGTCGACCTGGCCCGAAATCGAGGCCTTTCTGACCCGGTCCAAGACCGTTGTCGTCCCGATCGGCTCCAACGAGCAGCATGGCCCCACCGGGCTCCTGGGCACCGACTGGATGTGCCCCGAAATCATCGCCACCGAAGCCCAGAAGACCGCCGACATCCTGGTCGCGCCGACCTTCAACATCGGCATGGCCCAGCATCACCTGGCCTTCCCCGGCACCATCTCGCTTCGCCCCTCGACCTTCATGGCCGCAATCGGCGACTGGGTGCGCTCGCTCGCCGGCCACGGCTTCGAGAAGATCTATTTCCTCAACGGCCACGGCGGCAACGTCGCCACGATCGAGGCGGCCTTCTCGGAGATCTACGCCGACTACAGCTTCACGGGCCGCAGCGCAGGCTTCGCCTGCAAGCTGAAGAACTGGTGGGACCTGCCGGGCGTCCATGCCCTGGCCAACCGTCAGTTCCCGACCGGCCACGGCAGCCATGCGACCCCGTCGGAGATCGCCGTGACCCAGTGGGCCTATCCCCACGCCATCAAGACCGCCGACTACGCGCCGAAGATCGCCCCCACCGGCCCGATCCGCGAGGCCCTGGATTTCCGCGCCCGCTACAACGACGGCCGCATGGGTTCCGACCCGGCCTTAGCCACCCCCGAAAAGGGCGGCGAGCTGGTGGCTCTGTCGGCAAAAGGGCTGATCGCCGATCTGGCCGACTTCTCCGCCGAGCCCGCACCGTCGGTCTGAGCGGCCCCAAGTCCGTGACTGCAACAGTACCGAGTTTTCGCGGTTGACGTCCGGCGCGACCAAAAGCAACCTCAAATTGTGCTTTACGAAGAAGTACACGCGCTGAACCTGGTCAGCGCGCGGTGCCGGCGGGGGCGCTGGAGTAGAGGTGCATGAGTGACAGCCGCGCCAGTGCGGTCGGTCATGGCGGTCATCCGTTCGAGCCGTCAGATCAGTTTGTTCGGGTCCCCAAGGCGCTCAGCCGCCGGTGGCTGCAGTTCGTGGAAGACGCGGGTGGAAGTGAAGAGGCCCTGCGTCGCCTGATCATCATGGCGCCAAGGCCGCCCCGGCGGCTCTCCCCCGCCGCCGCAATTCGGGGCGCCGAGCGCCTCGACGTCCAGGTGACGGTGTCGTTCTCAAAACCGGACCTGGCGGCCGTGGATGCCGCGGCCAGATCCGCGGGCATGAAACGGGGAGGGTGGCTGCGCAGCCTTGCCCTGGCCCGCCTTCAGCGCGGCTGCCAGCTGGCGCCTGAGGAGCTGAGGGCCAACAGCGCGGTGCGCTACCAGCTGCAGCGGATCGTGGCGATCTTGCGGGAGATCGCCAAACGCTCGGCGATGGACGGCCTGCCGCCAGCGGAGCATCGCAAGCTCGTCGACGCCTATGAAGACGCTCGTCGCCAACTGTCGGCGCTACGCGCGGCCATGGCCGGGGTGCACCTCTATTGGGAGGCAGGCGATGACGGACTTTAGGGACGCGCATGGCTTTGAAGATGTCTGGCGCCAGCTGCGCAACCCGGCGCGGATCACGCCCGAGACGCTTCGGTCGCCGCGATTTCGGGCGGCCCTGATGCGCCTGACCTCGTATGCCCCCACCCCGGTGGTCAGCCACATCGGAGCGCCAAAGACGATCCGTCAGCTCAAGCAGAACCTCAACTACATCTCACGGGACGGCCGCTTGCCGTTGGAGGGGCCGGACGGGACTCGTGTGGTCGGCAAGGCGGAGATTAAGGAACGGTGCGAGGAATGGGTCGCCGATCGCTACTTCAGCGACAACCAGATGAGTCTGGCCCACAGCTTCATCGCGTCCATGCCGCCGGGCACCTCGCGCGAGCCGGTGTTCCAGGCCGCGTCCGACTTCGTCGCCGGCCAGTTCAATGAAACGTCCTGGCTCCTGGCCAGGCACGACGACGAGCCGCATCCCCATGTGCATGTATCGGTCCGGGCGCAGGACGACGAAGGCCGCCAACTTCACTTTGACCGCAAGGCCCTCGACCGGATGCGAGAGGCCTTCGCGGCGGCTCTGCGCGCGCAGGGCGTAGAGGCTGAAGCCGCCCCTCGCTGGGTCCGCGGTGTGGCTGAGAAGCCCCTGTAGCGACGCGTCCACGCCCTGGAGACCGCCCATATCGAAGGACGCGCTCCTGAACCGCGCTACATCGAAACGTCGATCAATGAGGCGTCCGACATCGTCAAAGGCCGCTCAGTAGCCAGCCGACCCTGGGAGGCGCGGATCAGATCGACGCAGCGGCTGGTACGCGACAAGTATCTCCTGATCGCGGACGATCTTTTGCGAATGGACTCGCACGAGGATCGGGATCTGGCCAAGCGGCTGCAGGACTATGTGGCCCGGATGCCAGCGCCGCTTACGCGCAGGGAGCTGTTGGTGGAGGAGGCCAGATCCATCGAGACGATCAGATCGCTCGAGCGGGTCGCCGCCAGGCATAGGGACCAGGACCGGGAGCTGTCCCGTTAAGCCGCCTTGGCATCAGGGTATTCAGGCCTCAACTTTCCTTCCGATCGAGCCTGGATCACCCAAGGCGAGTTCCGCCCAGCTTCCCGGCGCCCGACAACAACTTTGTCGATTTGCTCTAATTTACGTATGTATGGAGCCGATGAGGATATGGTTCGGATCAGCGCTACGGAATTTCAGAAGAGCCCCGGGCATTATCAAGATCTGGCTTTGCAGCATCCGGTGACGGTTACGCGCAACGGGCGGAATCTCATCGTGGTGATTTCAGCCAGTGAGTATCATCGCCTCAAGCGCCGAGACCGCGAGGTGCTTGGTCTTGATGATTTCACTGAGGCCGATCTTCACGCCATCCGGTCCACCCAGCCCGCTCCTGGCTCGGACAAGTTCGACGCCGAACTGAAATAGCACCGCGTGGCGTTCCCGGAACCTCAGCCAGGTCTAGTGATCCGATACTCTTTGGCGCGAACACGCAGAGCGTGGCCAGGAAGAAGGCGAAAAAGACCGTCCCTGTGCGGTCGTCCACCGAGAATGACCAGGGCGATACCGTCGTGATCGTTCTCCCCAATCACGCACACGCCGCCCTCGGTTCCCGATCTGGCCGTCGAGATTGCAGCAGCGACGAAAGCCCGCCTCGGCCTCGACGAGCAGCGGTCCTGGATCATCATAAAGCGGCGCGCTGAAGGAAGGCCGGTACTTGCCCGACGGAGAAGATGCGTGAGAACTACTGGACCCTAGCTTCCGCGCTCGCGTCCAGATGCTGCAGAAGATATCGCCAACTGCGCAGGCGAACATACCGCGCGTCCGCAGCGGGAAAGCTGTGACCGTCTCCTGGCAAGATGAGGGTGTCGAAGCTCTTGCCGGCGTCGATGAGCGCCCTCATCAGCCGAAGCGTGGACCCAAGCGGCACATCCTCATCCAGATCGCCGTGGATCAAAAGAAGGTCGCCCTCAAGTCGTGACGCCAGGGTTTGGTTCACGGCGTAGCCCAAGGCTCCGCCGGCAGGACCGTCCTTTGGCGCGCCGAAATGAAATTCACCGCTGCCCATCTCATAGAGATTGTTGTCGTGATTGCCGCTCGAGGCGACGGCGACCTTGTAGAACTTGGGCTCCAGAAGAAGAGCGGTGGCCGCCATGAAGCCCCCGCCCGAATGGCCGATGATGCCGACACGGTCGATGTCGAGTTGAGGGTGGCTTTGAGCCACTGCGCGCAGCGCGGCCATGTTGTCGGCGACGGGATAGTCGCGCACGGAGCCGAAGGCTCGCGCATAGCTGTGATAGGCCTTGCCGCGCCCTGACATTCCCCCGCGTTGGCCGACGCTCAAGACGGCCAGTCCCAGCTGCGCCATCGAGTAGTTCGGATCGATGGGGTTGAAGATCACCGGGACCTTCTCCGCTGAAGGGCCAGGATAGACGTCGGCGACGATCGGCGCGGTCTTGCCGGCGTCCAGTCCGATCGGCTTCCAAAGCACGCCGTAAAGCGGCGTGGCGCCGTCAGCCGCCAGAACCCGTATCCGCTCGGGCGCCCGCCAGCCGGTCTTCTCAAGCTTGCCCAGATCGGAGCGCTCCAGGGGGACGGCCTTGGCGGTGCGTGTACGCAAGATCAGGGTCGGCGCGAGATCGGCGCGCGAGACAGTATCGGTCCAATAAAGGCCCGTTGGCGACAGGCTCACGTCGTGATCGGCGTCCTCAAGGTCCAGCGCTCTGGACGGGCCGCCGGACAAGCTGGCGGCCCGCAGCCGCATCTGAGCGGGGTTGCGCACCCTTGCGTCGTCGAAGCTGCGATAGACAAGCTCGCCGTGCGTCTCATCGACCCTGACGATGTCGCGCACAGACATCTCTCCAGGGGTCAGATCCGCTTTGAAGCGACCTTGTGCATCATAGCGGGCATAGTGATGGAAGCCGTCGATCTCGGTCTTCCAGACGAAGCCGGACTTCAGCTCGGCGAAGTCCGCCATTCGGATGGACGAGCCGCCGGCCGGATGCTCGTCGACCAGAACCCTGACGGCGCCCGTCTCCAGATCCGCGGCGCAAAGCTGAACCCGCCCATAGCCGCGGTCCATGCGCGCAAAATAGAGGGTCCGCCCATCCCGGGAGGGCCACACGCCGCCGGCGCCCGGATCGAGGTTGCCCACATGGGTCCAACCGCCCGTATCGATCTGGCGTCCTTGGCCAGTCTCGGCGTCGAAAACCCAAAGCTCCGAAACGGGCAGGGGGCTCTCGCCCGGAAGCGGATACTTCTGAGTGATCAGGCGAGGACGCGGCGAGGCCAGCGAATTGACCATCCAAAGCGCGCCGGTGGCGCGCAGGTCCTGGCGCTGGATGTAGAATTTGGGACCCCGTCCGATCCAGCCCACGCGGGGCGGCGCGGCGTCCGCGCGCCCTTCGACAACGGGTCTGTCGCTCGGCTGGGTTTCGGACATGGCGCCGGCGAAGCTGCGCCATAGCTCGCCGTCATGGCTGAGCCGCACAGGGCCCTTTGGGCCGTTCGCATAGAGATCGTGATCGCGCGTACGGACCTCCCATTCGCCGGAAGGCGAGATCGCCGCAGAAGGGTCGCGCGTCGCGCGTCTGGCCCGGTTTTCGGCGGGGGAGAACAGCAGGGACTGCCCGGCCAGCTCCAGGCGCAGCGACCCGCCCTCGACGGCGATCAGTTGAAGGTTTTTCAGCTGTGTTGGCGTGGCGGTCATGCCGATCTGGGCGGCCAGGCTGGCGGCCGTCCGCGTTCGGCGCAGATGAGGGCGGCGTGCGTCGATGAGGGTGAGCGTCGCATCGCCAAGCCGCGGTCTGACATAGGCCAGTCGATGGGCGTCCAGCCACAGGACCTTGGTGCGCGAGGGTGTGATGTCGGCCAGGGCCTCGGCGAGGCCGTCAGCCGTAAAGGGCGCTGTGCGGGTCTCGACGCACTTCAGATCGCAGGCCGCGGCGACACCGGCTCCCATCATCCAGGTTGCGATGATCGAGGTTGCAAGCCGGATGAGCATGGCGTCCTCCCGGGGGCGCTGTGAATGACAAGAAGGCCAAGCCGGCCCGCATGCGAACATGCGGGCCGGCCTCGATCCTTACATGCGCTTGGAGAAGCCCAGATAGAGGTATCGGCCGCGGAAGTCGGCCAGGAAGCGATCCCAACCGTCCGTCGAACTGGCGACGAAGGGCAGGGCCTCGTCCCAGACATTCTCGGCGCCGGCGTGGACGCGGACATTCTTCAGCCAGCGGCCGTAGCCATCGTCCGCGCCTTCGAAGGTATAGGCCACCTGCAGATCGCCGGTGGTGTAGGCCTCGACACGGCGATCGGCGACGCCGGGCAGGACGTCCTTGTATCCGCTGGTGTAGCGGACATAGGCGCCGGCTTCCCAGCCATCCTTCACCCAGGTCGCGCCCGCCACCCAGCGCAGTTCGGGAATAGGGCCGAAGGTGGCGCTGTAGTTGTCCAGACGATCAACCCGCACGGCGCCGGCGCGATCTTCGAACTTGGTGGTCAAGGTGGCGTTGAACGACAGGTTCACCTGACCAAGGTCCATGGCCGGCAGCCCATAGTAGAGACCAAGATCGATCCCCTCGGCGGTGCGGTCGCCGCCGTTGGACAGGCGCAGATCAAGGGTCGGATACTGGGTGACCGGGTCACGTGTGATCGTGCCGCTGGGCGAGGAGCCGTTGAGCAGCGCCTGGCCGTCGGGCGCCGCGATCAGGTCGGTGATCTCCACGCGCCAGTAGTCCAGGCTGGCCGACAGGCGAGGGATCGCCTTGGGCACGAACACGACGCCGATGTTCAGGCTTTCGCCGCGCTCCGGCTGAAGACCCAGATTGCCGCCGACAAGGCGGTCGACCGGGAAATTGCCGCCGCGCACGGGGTCGTAGAAGAAGCCGCCCGGCTCGGTGTTGCGCGTCTGCGGCTGGTAGAGCTGGGCCAGCGAAGGCGCGCGGAAGGATTCCGCCCAAGAGGCGCGAAGATAGAGGCTCTCCTCCAGGAAGCCGACGCGTGCGTTGGCCTGCTTGACCGTCGCATCGCCAAAGTCGCTGTAGTCCTCGTAGCGAATGGCGCCGCCAACCTCGGCCGAGCTGATCGCCTTGGAGTCCGGATTGGCGTAGAGCGGCACGCGCAGCTCGCCAAACACGGTCTTCACGTCACGAGACTGCAGGCTGTCCATGCGCGGACCGCTCAGCCACCAGTAGGTGGTGCTGGCCCAGACCGCGTCGGAATCGAAGTTGTACTTCACGTCGCGAAACTCGCCGCCGGCGGCGAACTGGACCTTGCCGGCCGGCAGGGAGAACAGATCGCCGGAAACCTTGGCGTGCCAGGTGTCGAGGCGGTTGACCTGCTTGTAGCGCGCCGTGGGGCTGAGGCCCGCAAGCTGCTCGGCGGAGTTTGCGTAGTAGCCGAACGGGTTGAAGGCGGTGGCGCCGGGCCGGCTCACCGCGGCCTGGGCGGCCGCCAGCGAGATGTCGTTCAGGTACTCTTCCTTGACCGTCTTTTGATAGCGCGTGAACCCGGCCTCGTAGGAGAAGCCGTTGATCAGGCCGCGCAGGCCCACCGTGCCGCGCACGTTGGTGACGTCGAAGTTCTCGGTGATCGGGCCAAATTCGTTGGGACCGAACTTGTAGACGACCGAGGCGGTCGCGCCGAACGGGTTGTAGATGTTGGAGGCCGGGGCGGTCACCGAGACAATCGGGGAGTCCAGGGCCACGAACTTCTGATCGCGGCTGCTGAAGTAGCCGTCGGTGAACAGCACCAAGCGCTCGTCGAGAACGTCGTAGTGCGCCGCCCAATGGCTGCTGAAGCCTTCCGTGGGCGGGAAGGCGCCGTCCTCGTTTGTCGAGACCGCCATGTTCTGGCTGCGGGGAATGTAGTTGGCCGCGGTCCCCGTGGCGCCCGGGGCCAGGCCCGCAAGGTTCAGCATCAGCGTCTGGCCGTTGACGACCACGCGGTTGGGCACGGTGACCGACGTGCTGCGGCGATCGGCGCCGCCGCGGGCGCGATAATCGCGGCTGGCGGTCAGCTCACGGTCCCACTTGGTCATGCCGTTGCGCTGCTCGTAAGCGCCGCTGACAACGATGCCATAGTTGTCGCCGATCTTGCCCAGCACGGCGCCGCCGCGCTTGTAGCTGGCGT
Source organism: Caulobacter segnis (assembly GCF_029543125.1). Lineage (GTDB taxonomy): Bacteria > Pseudomonadota > Alphaproteobacteria > Caulobacterales > Caulobacteraceae > Caulobacter > Caulobacter segnis_D. The sequence continues at coordinate 414,862 of NZ_JARQWW010000002.1, read as the reverse complement.
CGCCGTCGGTGGTGTTGCCATAGGAGGCGAAGACCTCGACCCCATCGAAATGGTCTTTGAGTTTGACGTTCACGACGCCGGCGATGGCGTCGGAGCCGAAGATCGCCGAGGCCCCGTTCTTGAGGACTTCGACGCTGGCCACGCCTTCGGCGGGCACCGCGTCGGTGTCGGGGACATCTTCGCCGCCGAACCGGCGACCGTTGACCAGCACCAGGGTGTAGGCGTGACCAAGACCCCGAAGATTGATCGACGAGCCGCCGCCCGAATACTCGTTGTTGGTGGGCGCCAGCGCGGCCCCCACGGAGATCGGCTGAGCCTTCAGCAGGTTGGAGACCGACTCCGCGGAGGTCAGCCGGAAGGTCTGCTCGCTGAGCACGTCCACCGGGGTCGGGTTGGTGATCAGGCGGGTGTTGCTGGTGGCGATGTTCGTGCCGGTGACGATGACTTCGTCGACGGTCGCCGTGTCGGCCGATTGCTTTGCGCTGGCGGGGGAGGCCGCCACCGCAAGGACGAGCAGACTCGCCCCGTAAATCCATGTCTTCATCTTGGTATCCCCCTTTGCGGTGGGGCCGCCGACGCCGGCGAATTTGGCGTCACACGGCCGTCCAAATGCGTCGCCCACCGCAGTTCCCCATGGGTGGGCCAGGAGAAGTCTGCCTCTCGCGGACGTTGGAGATTGCCTTTCTCAAGCCTCTGGCCCGGCTATTCTTCCCCCTGTCACACGACCGACAAAAGAATCCCCGCGCGCCGTCAGGGCATTGCCTTGGGCAGGCGCAGCACAGACCCTTCGCCCAGCAGAAGCTCAAGGGCGGGCGCAGGGGTCAGGGGCGTGGTGATGTAGTTGTCGGCGTCGGCGGCGGTGACCACTAGGCGGATGCGGGAGCCTTTTGCAAAGCGGTAGGCGGTGGGCTGCATCTCGGCCTTCATCACCGCCGGGGCGGCGTTGAAGGCCGCGGCGGCCTTGGCGTCCGCGGTCGTGGCCAGGGCGTACGGAAGCCCGGCGGCGTCATAGGGCGCCGCTCCCGGCTTACGATGGGACGCCCGCATGACCGCCTCGGTCACATAGGCCGCCTCGCCGTCGGCGCCGACCGCCTCGAGAGTGAAGAACAGATCGCCGTCCGCGGCGCTGGATCGCGCTGCAACCTCGATGATCGGATGACCAACGACCAGGAGGTCCTGGCTCAAGGGCGCGGTCTCAAAGCTCAGTGCGCCGCCCTCGGCGTGGGCGTTGAGGTTGCGATAGGCCATTTCCGGGGCGCCGCTGAAGCTGTCGTGGTAGCGCGACTGGCGCCCCAGGGTCTTGGTGTAGTCGGCGGTGAAACGCACGGCGCCTTGGCCGGGCTTGTCGGCGAGACCGCCACGGGCGCCCAGATAAAGCGCCACGTCCGAGGTCTGTTGGGGCCAGCCCGCCTGGGCCCGCCAGGCGATGTCGCCCGACGCCGCGGTGTAACCCACATGAACCTTGGGTTCGGACATGACCCCTGTGTCGACGCCCTTGAGCCAGTAGTCGAACCAGCGGATCGCCTCGGCGGTGAGCAGTTCTCTCGCCTTGGCCTCATTGGCCACGAGCGGACTGGTGTGGCGGCCGCTGTCTTCGTTGGGGCCATGGCTCCAGGGGCCGATCGTCAGCTTGGTCGGGCCGGTCAGATTGCGGGCCAGCAGAGCGGCGCCGCTGGTGTCCATGTCGTACCAGCCGCTCCACACATAGGTTGGGATCCTGGCTGCGTTGAGCTGCGGCAAAAGAAGGTGCGGCGAGCGGCGTCCGGTGCTGAGCGGATCGGTGAAGGCCGGCGCATCGCGATGCACCGTCAGGCTCTTCAGGGCGATGGCCTGGGCTTGCGGGTCGTCGGCCAGGCGCGCTTCAAACTGGGCTTCATCCATGATGACGCCCAAAGCCTCGGCGAGGCCCACGCCCCAGCGCTGGGCCAAGGCGGCCACGCCTTGCGAAAAATCCGGCGCCATGGCCTGGACGGCCCGCTCCACGACGCCTGGCGGAGTGTTCTGGGCGCGGCTTTTGAGAATTTTCGCCAGCTCGGCGGCTTCCGGATCGGCGTCGACCGGCGCCAGCTGCGCAACCACGGAGGATCCTTCCAGTCCGTCGCTGCGCGCCTGGGAGGCGGAGAAGCCGAGCATGCCCTTGTGCAGGACGCCGGCGCCGCCGGTGGCCAGGCGGTAGAGATCGAAGGCCGGCGCCGCCGGGAAGATCGCCTTCAGCGCCGGCGGCGCTTCGGCCGCCACGTTCAACTGCATGATCCCCGGATAGGAGCCGCCGATCATGCCGACCTTGCCGTTGCTGAATGGCTGCTTGGCGATCCAGTCGATCATGTCCGCGCCGTCCTGGGCCTCCTGTTTGGTGAAGTCGGCCAGCCGAACGCCTTCCGATGCGCCGGCGCCGCGACCTTCGACGCGCACGAAGATGTATCCGCGGCGCATGAGCTCGGGCACCGACTCGCGTCCCGTATCCCAGAAGATCAGGCGGCCGCTGGAATCGCGCGCCGTGAGCGGACCAATGCTCTGACCCTTCATCAGGACGCCCAGATTGGTCTGCACCGCGCCGTCGGCGGCGCGGCGGGCGCGCCAGTAGCGGGCGTAGTAGAAGATCACCGGCAGAGGCCTCGCCTCCACGCCCTGGGCGTTCATCGGACGAAAGACGTCCACGGCCAGACGCGTCCCGTCGCGCGTCGGCACATAGAGCGAGCGGCGCTCGTACCGGGAGTAGGCTTCACCTTGAATCGGCGGATAGACCCCAAACCCGTCCTGGGTCGCCTGGTCCTGGGTCGCCCGGTCTTGGGCTGTTTGGGGTGCGGACTGCGCCAGGCTCGAGGTGGCGAGAAGCCCCGCGCCCAAAGCGCCGAGGGTGAATCGAAGAATGGCGGCGGCGTTCATGACTTCCTTCTCACCTGACGGCCGCCTGTGCACCGGCCGATGATGCAGGGTGACGAAGCGCCTCCAAAGAAGCTGCGTCGCGCTCGCGCGACATCGCAAGAAGCTTTCGCGCCGCAGGCGGCCTGACGATGAGACCGTGGGCCGTCCCTGACGCTAGACTGCCCGCATGGACAGTTTGGACGATCTGCTGGTGAACCCCGTACGCGACGCCTTCGCCCACGACTATGAAGATGCGCGGCGTCGCTTCATGAGCGCCGCCAAAAGCTGGAGAAGCTATCCAAGCGCCGCGCGCGGACCCCAGGGCCAGGCGCTTCATACCGACGTCGCCTGGATCGGACCGCGCGACGCGCGCGAGGTTCTGGTCGTCCTGAGCGCCGTCCACGGCGTGGAAGGCTATTGCGGGTCCGGCGTGCAGGTCGACCTTGCGCGCCGCCCGCCTGCCCTGGCGCCCGGCCAGGCCATTGTCCTGGTGCACGCCCTCAACGCCTATGGCTTTGCCTGGGAGCGGCGGGTGACTGAAGAAGGCTGCGACCTCAACCGCAACTTCGTCGACTTCGACAAGGCCGCGCCGCATAACCCCGGCTATCTGGACCTGGCCGAACATCTGCTGCCGCGCTCGCTTGAGCCGGAAGCCCTCGAAGCGGCCGAAGCGGCGCTAACCGATCTGCGCCAGGCGATGGGTGAGCACGCCTTTCAGGTGGCGCGCAAGAGCGGGCAGTACGTCGATCCCAAAGGAATGTTCTACGGAGGCTCTGAGGCGTCCGGTCCCCGGCGCATCCTTGAAATCATCGCCCAAGATTGCGCCCTGGAGCAGCGTGACTTCGTAACCGTCATCGACCTGCACACAGGCCTTGGCCCATACGGCTACGGCGAGCTGCAGTGCGAGAACGCGCCGACCGACCTGTCGCATCATCTTGCCGAGGCGATGTTCGGCCCGGGCCTTACAAGCCCGGCCCTGGGCACATCCTACTCGGTGCCGGTCAATGGGACGGTGCAGCTCTTTTGGGAGCGATTGCGCGGCGATGGCCGCTATGTCTATGCGTGCCTTGAGTTTGGCACCTTCGACCAGGAGGCGAGCCGCAGGGCCTATCGCCTGGACCACTGGCACCACGCCTATGGGGACGGCCTGGCCGACAGCCCTGGCGGCGTCACGGCCCGGGCGGCCATGCGCGCGCAGTTCTATCCCGAGTTCGATGATTGGAAGGCCATGGTGCTGTTCCGAAGCCGTCAGGCTGTGGCGCAGGCCCTGGCCGGCATGGAGCGTTTCCGTTGATGTTGTCCCAGACCCGCGTGATCTCCGACGCCGAGTGCGCGCAGATCCTCACCCCGGCCATCGCGCTGGACGCCATGCGGCGGCTGTTCATCGAGCTGGCCACGGGCGAGGCGGACAACTTTCATGTCATCCGCGAGCGGCCGGGGATCGGCGACTGCGTCTGGGGCGTGAAGGCCGGCGTCAGCCGCCCGCAAGAGCTTCTTGGTCTCAAGATCGGCGGCTACTGGCCAAACAACCCCGCCCTGGGCTTGGCCCGACACCAGTCGACCATCGTCCTTAGCGACCCGCATACCGGCCGCTGCGCCGCGCTCGTCGGCGGCAACATCATCACCGCGCTTCGCACCGCCGCCTCCAGCGCCCTTGCCATCGATCTTCTGGCCCGCAAGGACGCCGCCACGCTGGGGGTGATCGGTGCGGGCGGTCAGGCGCTTTGGCATGTGGAGGCCGCCCTGGCGGCCCGACGGTTCGAGCGGGTCCTGGTCGCCAACCGATCCTTGCCTGCCGCCGAGGCTCTGGCGCGACGCATCTCGGCGCCGGTGGAAGTGGCGACCGCGCCCGACGAGCTCGTCTCGCGCGCGGATGTGGTGATCACCATCACCGGCTCGACGACGCCGCTGTTCGATCCCGCCAGCGTGCGGCCCGGAACGCATTTTTCCTGCATGGGCTCCGACACCCGCGGCAAGCAGGAGGTCCCCGCCGCCCTGCTTGCGCGGGCGCGGCTGTTCACCGACTCCATCGACCAGTCCCTGACCCTTGGTGAAGGCCAGCACGGCGCGACTGCCGAGGCCCTCACCCTTCTTGGCGCTGTGGCGGCGGGTCGGGCGGCCGGGCGCATCGAAGCTGGCGACATCACCCTCTATGACGGCACGGGGCTTGGCCTGCAGGACCTGGTCATGGCCAGGCTGGCGCTCGACCTGGCGGCCGACGCCGGCCTGGGCGTGGACGTGGATTTCTAAAGGCTAAAGCCGGGCTGCGGTCACGCAGCCCGGTCGAAGCGCAGGCCGCGGGCGCGTCCGGTGCTCAGGGTGATGTGGTCGACGTCGCCATCCGCGCCGCGAATGATCTGCAAGGTGCGCAAGACCCCGTCGGCGCCGTCGAAGCGGTCCTGGTCGGTGGCCAGCAAAATCACGCGCCGCGCGCCCCAAAGGTCGCTGATCACCAACTGGCCGTCGACGACGTCCAGACGGTAGGTGATGTCCAAAGGCCCGCTGCGCCATTCGCCGACCAGCTGCTGCAACCTGGCGGGCTTGGGCGCCGACGCGCCGACCCGGCGCCAGAGTGTCTTGGTCGGATGGAAGGGGTTGGAGGCGTCTGTCTCCTCAAGTCCGGTCACCGCGCCGCCCGCGTCCCGGCGCGGCCTCAGGCGCACGTCGGCGTCGAGCCGGACAAGCTCGCCGTCAACGGCTGTGAGCGGCGTTCCGCTGACGCCCGGCGCCAGGCGACGCTCGACGCCTGGCGGGGTGTCGACCACGAAGAGGCATTGCCCCATGGCCCCGCCCACATAGACGCCGGCCAGCTCACCAGCGGATGCGCTGGAGCGCGTCGTCCGACGCGGTTGGTGTTCGCCGGCGCCGGCGACGATGCGCACCATCTCGTCGGCCAGCTTGCGCACGTCCATACGCGTATTGGCCGTCACCGCCACGCAAAGACCGGCGGCAGGCACGATGGCGAAATAGGCGTTGAAGGCGGCGTCATTGCCCGAATGGACAAATGCTTCATGGCCGCCAAGCTGATCGTGGATCAGGCCATGGCCGTAGGCGATGGCCGCGCCGTCGTTCAGCCGTCCTTGAGCGAGCATCTGGCTTGCCAGCGCCTGGTCGGCCGCCGGCGGCCGCAGAAGATAGCCGCCCCAGGTCAGCAGATCGTCGACCGTGGTGTGGACGCTGGTGGCCCCGAAGTTGGCGTAGGAGAGGATCGATCGCTTCCATCCGCCTTGGCCGTCGGCAGTGTAGGACTGAGCCCTGGAGGTCAGAACGGCGGTCACGTCGTCATAGACGACCGTGTTCGACATGCCTCGTGGCGCGAAGACCTCGTCGCGCATGTGCCGCCAGAACGGCGCGCCGCTGACGCGCTGAACGATCTCGGCGAGGAGGGTGTAGTTGGTGTTGGAATAGGCGTAGGCGGAGCCTGGCGCGAAATCCAGTTCGGGGACGCGGGCGACCAGACGCAATATTCGCGCCTGGTTGAGGACATCGCCCCAGTCGCGCCCTCCAAGCGTCAGCAGCGCCCACTGGTCCTTCAGGCCGCTCACATGCCAGGCCATCTGGGACAGGCTGATCGCCTGGTCGAACTCCGGCAGCTCCGGCAGATAGGCGCCCAGCTCGCCATCCATATCCAGACGTCCGGCCGCGGCCAGGCGAAGGGCGGCGTAGGCGGTGAACTGCTTGGAGACGCTGGCCACATGGAAGCGTGTGGACGGCCCGATCGGGACGCGGTTCTCCAGGTCGGCGAGCCCTTGGAAGCCTCGCCAGGTCGCGCCATCGAGCCGTCGGACGGCCAGGGCGGCGCCAGGACCCTCCCGTGAGGTCAGGCTCGCCAGCAGCGTCTCCAAAGCCGCGCTTTGCCCGGCGCTGAAACCGGAAGGGCCGGAGGGCCTGGCCGCAACAGCTTCGACGGCGCTTGCCGCCAACAGGGCCGCCGGGGCACCGGTCACAAACGATCGTCGGCTCACCATCCCGCAAACCGCTCCCAATGATCGACAACGCGGCCGTCGCGCACGAGCGCATAGGCTTTGTGCTGCGCGGCGGTGGCGCAGGCGTGGTTCGGCAAGATCCTCAACCGTGCGCCGACCGGAAAATCTGAGCTCTGCAAAGGCCCCCCGTCCCGGCGAGCGATCACGCCGTGTTCCTGATTGGCGTTGATGACCACCAGGTCGTCGATCAGGCGACCTTGCATGTCGCAGATCAGACCATAGCCCTGGTCGACCGCCTGGCGCTGAGTGCCGCGGTCGCGCGACAGGGCCATCCAGCCTGCATCGACGACCACCCAGCCGCGATCGGCCTGATGGCCGATCACTTCGCAAAGCACCGAAAGGGCTATGTCCTCAGGGCGGCAGACGCCCGCGCCCGCCATGACCAGGTCCTGGAACATGTAGACCCCGGCGCGCATCTCCGTGACCCCCGCAAGGTCCTGGGCGAACAGGGCCGTGGGGGTCGAGCCGATGCTGACGGTCTTGCACTCCAGTCCGCCGGCGCGCAGGCGATCGGCCGCCAGGACCGCCTGGTCGCGCTCCAACCTTGCGAAGCGCTTCAGATCATCGAAGTTTCGCGAGCCGTAGCTCTCGCCCGCATGGGTGAGGACCCCTCCCAGAAGGCCCGCTTCGGCCAGCACCTCGCCCACCTCAAGAAGATGAGGATCGTCTGGACGAAGGCCGCTGCGATGACCGTCGCTGTCAATTTCGATCAGGACACGCAAGCGCCCTTCGAACCCGGGTGCGGCGGCCGCCAGGGCGGCCGCCGCCTCACGGCTGTCGAGGATGACCCCAAGGCGCGAAACCCTGGCGGCCAGGCTCGCCGCCCGATCGATCTTGGAGGGGGCGAGGCCGACGGCGTAGAGAATGTCGTCGAACCCGTGGTCGGCGAAGTATTCGGCCTCGGCCAGGGTGGAGACTGTGATCGGCCCGCCGGCCGGAAGCACGCGACGCGCCACGGCCAGAGACTTGGCGCTCTTCATGTGAGGCCGAAGCTCAACCTGCGGCCAGGCCGACAGCACCTCTCTCAAACGTGCCAGATTGGCCTCCAGCTTGATCTCCTCAAGCAAGAGCGCCGGCGTCTCGATCGCATCCAGTCCTTGCATGGCTCTACGTTCCGAGAACGGCCGTCACCGATTTTACGGTCCGCTCGACGATGGCGTCCGCATCGTTCCTTGTCAGCACCAGCGGCGGCGCAAAGCCCAGGATGTCGCCGCCGGGCATGCCGCGGGCGATGAGGCCGTTCTGCGCGCAGGCGGCTGACACAGCCGCGCCGATCCGGCGGGCGGGTTCGAACCGCTTCTTTTCGGCGCGGTCCTCCACGAACTCCACGGCGGCGAGCAGGCCCGCCCCACGGATCTCGCCCACATGCGGGTGAGCGCCCAGGGCGTCGCGCAGGCCTGCAAGCAGGTAGGGTCCGACCTCGCGGACATTGTCGATGATCCCCTCGCGCTCGATCAGTTCGAGATTGGCAAGGCCGGCGGCGGCGCACAGCGGATGGGCGCTATAGGTGTAGCCATGGGAGAAGGCGCCGTAGCTATCCTCACCCGCCTGCAGCACCGACCAGACCTTGGGGCCGACCATGACCCCCGACAGGGGCAGGTAGGCGCTGGTCAGGCCTTTGGCCACGGTGATCAGGTCCGGCTCGATGTCATAGACTTGGCAGCCGAAATCGGCGCCAAGGCGTCCGAAGCCGCAGACCACCTCGTCGGCGATCAGCAAGATGTCGTGCTTCCTGAGCACCGCCTGGATCGCGGCCCAGTAGCCGGCCGGGGGCGGGACGATGCCGCCGGTGCCCAGGGCCGGCTCGCCGATGAAGGCGGCGATGGTGTCGGCGCCTTCTTCTGCGATCAGCACTTCAAGCTCCGCCGCGCATCGCGCCGAGAACGCCGCCTCGTCCTCACCGTCGCGCGCCTCCCAATAGTGATGGGGCGCGGTGGTGTGACGGACCGGGCCGAACGGCAGGTCGAAGCCGGCGTGATAGACATCCAGGCCGGTCAGCGCCGCCGACATGATCGTGCCGCCGTGATAGCCGCGGCGCCGCGCGATGATCTTCTTCTTCTGCGGCCGTCCCAGGACATTGTTGTAGTACCAGACCAGCTTGACCTGGGTCTCGTTGGCGTCTGACCCCGACAGCCCGAAATAGACGCGCTGCATGTCGCCGGGAGCCTTGGCGAGCATCTTTTCGGCCAAGCGCACGGCCGGCTCGTTCGTGGCGCCGGCGTAGGCGTGATAGTAGGCCAGCTTATGGGCCTGCTCGGCGATCGCATCGGCGATCTCAGTGCGGCCGTATCCGACATTGACGCAATAGAGCCCGGCGAAAGCGTCGAGCAGGCGGCCGCCGTCGGCGTCATGGATCCAGGCGCCCTGGCCGCCCGTGACCACGCGGGTCGCAGGGCCTTGCCCTTGCGCATAGCTCTTCAGCGGCGTGAACGGATGGATGAGGCTGGACCGGTCGATCTCCTCCATGGAGAGGTTGCGGCGCTCGGCGTTGATGGGGTTCGACAAGAGGCTCATCCGTGGTGAAGGCAAAGATATTTGATGTCGGTGAAGTCGCGCAGGCCCTGACTTGAGCCTTCGCGGCCAAGGCCTGAGGCCTTCAGTCCGCCGAACGGCACCGGCGGGCCGGTCATGCGGGCGGTGTTGACCGCGACCATCCCGTATTCGAGCCGGCTCTGCAGGCGACGGGCGCGCTCCAGGTCCCGGGTCTGGATGTAGGCGGCCAGCCCATAGGTGCTGTCATTGGCCCGGCGCACGACCTCGTCCTCGTCGTCAAAGACGATGACCGGCGCCACCGGACCAAAGGTCTCCTCATGAAAGAGGCGCATGTCCTCGTTGACGTCGGCAAGAACGGTGGGGGCCAAAAAGGCGCCGGCGCCGGGCAGGCGACGCCCGCCGGTGACAAGCCGCGCGCCCTTGGCCAGGGCGTCCTCGATCTGCTCCAGGCAATGGTCGAGTTGGCGCTCATGGATGAGCGGCCCAAGATCGGTCTGCGGCGCGTCGCCCGGCCCGACGCGTAAAGCGCGCGCCCGGGCGGTCAACTCGCGGACAAAGACCTCTTCAAGGCTGCGGTGGACAAAGATGCGGTTGGCCGCCAGGCAGTCCTGGCCGGAGGTGACGAACTTGGCCGCCGCGCAGTCGGCCGCGGCTTTGACCGGGTCTGCATCCGCCATCACGATAAAGGGCGCGTGACCGCCCAGCTCCAGCAGCACCCGTTTGACGCCGGCTTCGGCGAGGATCCGTCGGCCCACCGCGGTGGAGCCCGTAAAGCTCACCGCCGAGACCTTGGGGTGGCGCACCAGGGCCGAGCCCAGCGCATCGTCGCGGCCGGTGAGGACGCAAAAGACGCCAGCCTCCAGGCCCGCGGTGCGCGCCGCCGCCTCGATGGCGAGCGCTGTCAGGGGCGTCTCCGGCGACGGTTTGACCACCACGGTGCATCCGGCCGCCAGGGCGGCGGCGGCTTTGCGTGTGATCATGGCGAAGGGAAAGTTCCAGGGCGTGATGGCCGCCGCCACCCCGAGCGGGACGGGCTGCGCGGTGAGGCTGGAGCCTTCCAGATGCGAGGGGATGGTCATCCCCTGCAGCCGAAGACCCTCGGCGGCGAACCAGTCGATGAACGACAGGCCGTAGGCGACTTCGCCGCGCGCTTCGGCCAGAGGCTTGCCCTGCTCGCGGGTGATCAGGCGAGCAAGGTCTTCGGCCTGGCTTTCGAGGCTCTGGCGCCAGCGAAGGAGGAGGGCGGCGCGCTCGAAGGCCGAGCGGCGGCTCCAGGCTTCAAAAGCTTCGCGGGCGCGCAGAACGGCCGCGTCGGCCGCTTCAACACCAAGATCCGGCGCGTGGGCAATCACGCTGCCGTCGGCTGGATCGAGGACCACGAAGCGCGCGCCGGCGTCTTCAGCGCTCACCACATCATCATAGGCCATGGGTCCCCCTCCAGGTGATCGTCGGGATCAGGCTAGGGGGGCGGATCAACAAAGGCTGCGCAGCGAGGCTTTGGCGACGAAGCGATCTTTCGCCAAAGACCGCCCCAGACGAAAAATTCCCGCCCCGGACATCGCGCCGCATGGCGTCCGAGACGGCCGCGCTTGAGTTTGAGCGGCCGGATGCTTGCGGAAGAATCTTCGGTTAGAGCCGCGTCGAGCGACGGACATCCCGTCCGCGAGCCCTCAGGATGGGCGGAGCAAGGGGGATGAATGCCGAACTCAACCAAGAGCTCGCTGTGGCGCCAGCCGGCAGGCGTCTATGTGGTCGCCATCGCCGAGTTTTGGGAGCGGTTCTCCTACTATGGGCTCGTCGCCCTTCTGGTTCTCTTCCTGAGCGGCGCGCCTGCCGATGGCGGGCTGGGCTGGACACAGGCGCAGGCGCTGCAGACCTACGGGGTCTTTGCGGGCCTGGCCTTTTGCCTGCCCGCGGCGGGAGGCTGGCTGGCCGACCGGTGGCTGGGCGAGCGGCGCGGCGTGCTCCTGGGCGGCCTTGGCATCTTGCTTGGCAACCTGGTGCTCTTCTTCATGACCCTGGGCGCCGATCCATCCGCGGCCCAGCTTTGGCTGATGCTGGGCCTTGGCCTGATCGTCCTAGGCACGGGACTTCTCAAGCCCGCCATCTCGACCCTGGTGGGGCGCGTCTATGATGGGCGGCCCCACCTGGCGCGCAGCGGCGGCTACACGCTCTTTTTGATGTGCATCTGGATGGGGTCTGTGGCCGGCACCCTGCTGGCCGGAGCCCTGGGCGAGACGATCGGCTTTCGGTGGGGCTTCCTGGTCTCGGCCCTGGGGATGGCGGCGGGCCTGCTCGTCTACGCCCTGATGGCGCCCAGGACCCTCGGCGAGGTCGGCCTGAAGCCGGCGCGGGCGACAGTCGAGGCTGCAGGCGGGACGGCGATCCCGGCGGCCATTCCGGCAATCTTGCTGATGACTCTGTTCACCGCGCTCTACGCCACCGGCTTCTATCAAAAGGCTGGCGTGCTCACCCTCATGGTCAAATCCCAGACCGACCGGATGGTGCTGGGCGTCGAGCTTCCCGCCTCAGCCTTCCTGACGATCAGCACGGCCGGCTTTGTGATCCTCGCGCCGATCTTCGAGATCGCGCTTGATCGTCTGGCGCGACGCGGTCTGGGTCTGGACGTCTTCCAAAAGCAGGCTCTGGCCCTGGCGGCCCTGGGTATCGGCTACGCCTTCTTCCTTGGCGCAGTCCATCAGTCGGCCGGCGGCGCACTGCACAGCCCCTGGTGGATCGTCGCCGGCTATCTGTGCTTCTCGGTGGGTGATGTTCTGATCTGGCCGCCGCAGATCTCCACCATCAGCCGCCTAGCCCCCGTGCGCCTCACCGGCCTGCTCATCGGCCTTTGGTATGTCACGGTGGGGATCGGCAACTATCTGGCCGGCTTCCTGGGCGTGGCGGCCCAGACGATCGGTCTTGCAGCCTACTTCATGGTCATACAGGCCGGCCTCGCGATCGGCGCTCTTGCGCTCCTCACCATCCGCCTGGCGGCGCCGCGCCTGCGCGCCGCCGTCGCGATCTACAACGACGGAAGTCCCCAATGAATTTGGCGTTCACCCGCGAGGAGTTCGAAGCGCGCCTGGCCAAGGTGCGCGCCGCCATGGTCGAGCGATCGCTCGACCTGCTGATCCTCAGCGACCCTTGCAACTTCTACTATGTGGCAGGCTACGAGGCCTGGTCGTTCTACGTCCAGCAATACCTTCTGGTGCGCGCCGACGACGACCGGCCGGTGTGGCTGGGCCGCGAGATGGATGCGCGCGGCGCGCGTCTGACCACCTGGCTGCGCGACGAGGACCTGCACACCTATCCGGACAGCTACGTGCAGTCCGACGAGCGCCACCCCGGGCAGTTCCTGGCCAACTTCCTGCGCGAGCGCGGCTGGCATAAGGGGCGGATCGGCGTTGAATCCCAAAGCTACTATCTGACCGCCAAGACCCAGAAGGTGCTGGAGGCCGAGCTGGGCGACGCCGCCATCGTCGACGCCAGCTTGCTGGTGAACCGCGTGCGGGCGGTCAAGTCGCCCGCCGAAATCGAGTACATGCGCCAGGCCGCCCGCATCGTGGAAGGCGCCATGGCTACGGCGATCCAGCACACCCGGCCCGGCGTGCGCCAATGCGATGTGGCCGCCGAAATCTATCGCGCCCTGATGCGCGGCACGCCGGACTTTGGCGGCCAGTACGCCAGCTCGCCGCCGTTCATGCCCTCGGGCGAGCGGGTGGACACGCCGCATCTGTCTTGGACCGATCAGCCCTATGCCAGCGAGGGGCAGGCCAACTTCGAACTGGTGGCCTGCCGGCACCGCTATCACACCCAGCTGTCGCGCACCGTGTCTCTTGGCAGGCCCACCGACACCCAGCGCCGGCTGGAGGCCGCCGCACTCGAAGGGATCGAGGCGGCTTTAACCGCGGCGCGTCCGGGCGCCCGGGCCTGCGACGTGGAGGCAGCCTGGCGTGAGGCCGCCGCGCGCCATGGCGTGCGCAAGTCCGCGCGCGTCGGCTACGCGGTGGGGATCGCCTATCCGCCGACCGTGGGAGAGCAGACCATCAGCCTGCGGCCCGAGGACAGGACGGTGCTTGAACCGGGCATGACCTTCCACCTGATGCCGGCCGTCTGGCAGGAAGGCGCCTCCATCGTCATCACCGAACCCTTCGTGGTGACGGAGACGGGGGCAGAGACCTTTTGCCGCTTCGAGCGCAAGCTCTTCTGGACCGAATGAGATTGCATGCATCGCGCAGACGGAAGAATCTTCGGTCAGCGTCTTTGGGCGCACCGGTGAGACGTCAGGAAGCGCGTACATGCAGCTAGACAGCTTTGACCTGAAGATCCTCGACATCCTGCAGCGGGACGGCCGCATCACCAACGCCCGCCTGGCTTTAGATGTAGGGTTGTCCGAGAGCGCCTGCTTCAACCGAGTGCGGCGTCTGGAGCAGCAGAAGATTCTTCAGCGCTATGGCGCTCAGATCGACCGAAAGGCGCTGGGATCCTTCGTCACCGTGCTGGTGAGCGTCATCCTGGAGTCCCACAAACAGCACGAACTGGCCCGGTTCGAGCAGGTGGTCTCAGGCCTTCCGGAAGTCGTCGAATGCAACTACGTGGCCGGTCAGTTCGACTATCTGCTGAAGGTCGTGGCCCGCGACATGACCGACTACATGCGGGTGATGGACGAGCTCATGGAGGCCTTCGGCAAGGTCAACCAGTACTCCTCCTACATCGTCATGCGCAAAACCAAGGAGCAGGAGATGGCCGCCAGCTATCTCGTCGACAAGACGCGGCGTTCGGCTGCCTGAGGCGTCAGTCCTTCAGAAGACTTTCGAACTCCGCCTGGGGAAGCTGCGAGCCGCCTGTGGTCCACACCACATGCGTTGCGTTCTCCACCCGAACCCGCAGGTCAGGCCGCTCCCGAGCCGCCCGCATGAAGGGCTCGACCGCCGCAAGACCTGCGGCGGCTGACGGCTCCAGGCGCAATCCCGCCAGAGTGTGGGCCAGGCGCACGCATTCGATCATCGCCGCATCGGTGACCGCGACGCAGGCGTCGATGGCGTCGCCCACCGCCTCCAGCACGAGGGCGGAGGCGACCGGTACGGCAAGGCCGTCGGCCAGGGTGCGGTTATCGAGGCCAAGCTCGTAGACGGGCAGGGGCTTGCCGCCGCCGGCGCCCATGGCCGCCAAAAAACACGCCGAGGCGACCGGCTCGACGAAGACGCCGATCACCGCTTCGCCCAGCAGCGCCTTGAGGCCATAAAGAACACCGCCTGGCGCGCCGCCGACGCCGCACGGCAGATAGACCACAAGAGGCTTGGAGGCGGTGGGGCGGACGCCGCGCTCGGCCAGTTGATCGCGCAGTTCGACCGCTGCGGCCGCGTAGCCGGTGAAGAGATCGGACGAGGTCTCATCGTCGACGAAGTGGACGCGCCGGGCGCCCCCTGAGGCGATGCGGGCGCGCGCCACGGTCTCTGTGTAGTCGCACTCATGCTCGACCACCTTGGCATCGAGAGCCCGCAGGCGGTCCTTCTTCCAGGACTTGGCGTCCGAGGACATGTGAATTTCGGCGCCAAGGCCAAGGCGGCGGGCAACAAGCCCGACGGAGTAGCCAAGGTTGCCCGTGCTCGCCACCGTCGCCGAATAGAGCGACAGGGTCTCCCGCGCCACAGGCTGCGCCAGAGCCTCGTAACGGTCGCCCGGCCGTACCAGCCCTTCGTCGAGCGCGATGCGCTCCACAAAAGCCAGCAGATCGTGCACGCCGCCGCGCGCCTTGATGGAGCCGGTCATTGGCAGCGCATGATCGGCCTTGAGCAGCAGCGACGGCAACGGCCCGTGCGGGGCGGGCCAGGTCAGCAACGGCGAGACGATCCTCCCATCCCAGCCCTCGTCGTCGAAGAGGCGCGCCAGGAGTGGCGCGAAGCGCTGCAGACGGTCTGCCGCCTCCTGAACATCGCCGCGTGAGATCGGAGCATCCTTGACGTCCGAGGCCGCACGGCGGCTCAGCCAAACGGCGGCGTCGCCCCGGCGCAGATCCGCCAGCCATCCACTCTCGTCGCCATCAAGCATGTTCGCGCCCCTGCTCGTGAGCCGATGATGTCCCACAGCCCGGCGCAAGAAGGTTTCTTGAGACGGCCGTTTTGCAAAAGGGCCTTCACGACGCCTTTGCCTGCTTCAATCGTTTCAGGCCGTCGAACGGACGCTCCAATTTTCCGCAGGCGCGCGGTCGTCGATTGATGAAACCTGTGCTGCGGGCCTTACGTCCGGCAGGTTCCTCTGTCAGGCCCTGTTAGTCTCGCGCGATACGACTTTCGAATCTCTTCAGGAGCGCAGCGATGCGGGGCGTGTTTGATCCTCGGCAGTTGGGCCACATCCCGGAGCGCGAACTGCATAACGGCGAGTGGATGGCCTATTCAGAGACGGCCGCCCGCGCCAACGCGATCATGCAGGCGCTCGGCCCGCTGGAGGCCGCGGTGGATTACGGTCGGGCGCCGCTCATCGCGGTGCATGATTCCGACTATGTAGCTTTTTTGGAAAGCGCTCATGAGCAGTGGTTGCGAGCCGGGCGAACCGGCGACGCCATCGCCTACACGTTTCCGGTGGTCGCCCGCCGCGCCGTAAAGCTGGACCGGATCGACGCCTTGCTGGGGCGTTACGCGTTCGACGCGGCGACTCCCATCGTCGGCGGCACCTGGGAAGCGGTCTACGCCTCCGCGCAAACGGCGCTTACCGCGCGCGCCATCATCGGCGGCGGCGAGCGGACCGCCTTTGCGCTCTGCCGCCCTCCAGGCCACCACGCCGGCGCCGACTACTGCGGCGGCTACTGCTACCTGAACAATGCCGCCATCGCGGCTCAGGCCGCGCTGGACGCGGGCGCCGGCAAGGTCGCCATCGTCGATGTGGACTATCACCACGGCAACGGAACCCAGGACATCTTCTGGCGACGGGGGGATGTCTTCTACGCGTCCATTCATGCCGATCCGCGGACCGACTATCCCTTCTACTGGGGCCATGCCGATGAGATCGGCGAAGACGAAGGGCGCGGCGCCAACCTCAATATTCC
Source organism: Caulobacter segnis (assembly GCF_029543125.1). GTDB lineage: Bacteria > Pseudomonadota > Alphaproteobacteria > Caulobacterales > Caulobacteraceae > Caulobacter > Caulobacter segnis_D. The sequence continues at coordinate 398,473 of NZ_JARQWW010000002.1, read as the reverse complement.
GTTGGCGCGCGGCGCGCGGATGGACGCCTTTCGTCGGGGTCTTGCGACCGCGCTGGAGGCCGTCACTGCGTTCGCACCAGGCCTCCTCATCGTCAGCTATGGCGCGGACACCTGGGAGGGTGATCCGATCAGCCATTTCGCCCTCTCCACGAAGGATCATGCTGTTCTGGCTGCGGACATCGCGGCGTGCCGTCTGCCCACATTGATCGTGATGGAAGGTGGGTATGCCGTGGAGGCGCTCGGCTCCAACGTCGCCAGCTTCCTTTCAGGCTTCTAAGCGTGCTGGCGCTTCATGTAAACGATCGTTCTTGGGATGCCGTGGCCCTTGGCAGCGGAGTCAAAGATGCGCCACTAGCGGTCATTGGTACTTGGCTAAAACTTGCCGTTCGCAACGAGTGCGGCCAGCTCGTCAACGAGCGGCAAGGGTGCGCCACGAGCGGACACAACATCATGCCGACGAGCGGCCGCTGGGCTCACTGCGCGACGAGCACAGTTGAGAAACTCAGCCGCGATCACGGCGGCCGACTTCATTCTTCCCACCAGGGGTTTGGCGGAGCTGGCCAAGCCAAGCCATCGTTGTCATAGACCGACCTGAGCGCCCGCCGGAGGTTTTCGTACAGCCAGCCAGCCTTTTTGTCCTCGGTAAGGAGACCGGAGAAGTACGTGGCGTACACGGCGAACTGCATGTCGATGACATCGTTCCGCACCCTGTCGAGCCGCTTCGGCGGCCGGCTTCCCTCTCGGATCCACCCCAGGGCGTAAATGATCGTCACGAGGCCTTGGCGGTAAAGATAGGAGTCGTAGCGGGCCCGCGACCGCTCCCGACGAACAACCGCACCTAGTCCCTCGGCTGCTTGTTCGTAGAGCTCGTCCGCAGCGCCGTAGATTTTGGCGAACATATCGTCCGTGTAGCGGCCGTTCACCCGGCAGAGACGGAGTTCGGCCAGCGTGAATGTCTCCGCGATTTCCGGAAGCGAGACGGCAATATCGTCGGCGCCCAGCAGCATGTCCTCTGCCTGGGATGCGGCGGCTGCCCAGTGTTCCCGCAACGCGTCGGAGGCGCCGGTCTCATCGCCGTCCAGCGCCGCCAGCTCCTCGGCCATACGGCGAATGCCGGCAGGTACGTCTTCAACCTGCATGCGGGAGACGAGTTCGGGACATAGCTCGTCGATCAGCGCGATCTCGCCCCAAGACCGCAGCACTGTCACTTGGTCGGGGAAATTGCCGATCACCGAAAACGCAGCGGCCAGTCCCGCCAGCGACTGCGTCTTGTAGATCTCGAACCCGATATAGTCTGGCAATACAGCGATGTTGTCGGCGTCGGCGGCAAGGAAGGCGCGCAACGCCAGCGACTGAAGCATGTTGCTATCAATGACGAGACTCAATGCCATGACCATCGAGACTAGCGATAACAACATCTTCAGTCAGTTACCGCTTGCGCCGCTTGCAGACTCTGGGGCCTGTCCGGAAGCCGGACGTTGGCCGACGCGGCCAAGATAGGTACCCTACGTTGGCGGTCAAAAGAGGCGGCCCGTCGCTACCGCGAATAATCAAATCGGTCACGATTTCAGGGAGCGGAACATGGCAGGCGTCGTAGCTCAGTCCTATCACCCGGAGAAACAGTCGATTGGGGATTTGCTGGCTTTGACCAATCCAGCAATTGTCGTTCCCGATTGGCAGCGGAACTATAGCTGGCGCATTGAACACGTCGAAACGCTCTGGAATGACCTGACCTTGTTTTCCGACCGCGTCGGAACGCGGATTACGGAAGAATATTTTTTCGGATCTCTGGTTCTCGTGAACGCGGCAGATCAACGCCTTCTTCTGCTTGATGGCCAACAGCGATTGGCCACTTGCTCAATCCTGCTTTCGGCAATCCGTGACACGCTAAATGGCCTCGACGACAAGCTGTCAGCATATCTCCAAGACAACTATCTTTGCGCATATGATGCGATCAAGAAGGACGTGATCAATAAGCTTCAACTGAACGTCTATGATCGCGACTTCTTCAAGCGTTTAATTTCGGTCGCGCGGGAGGATGGCTATGTCGAGCCCGTGCCCCAATACGCATCGCATCACATGATCAAGGGCGCACGCGCCTATTTCCTGCGCGTCATTGAGGATCGAACCAGGGGAATGCAGCCCGAGGAAAAGGCAGACTGGCTGCGGCGGTTGGTCGATATTCTGGCAAACCATTTCACAGTCATCGCAGCCTATTCGGACAATGAGAACAAGGCTGCCGAGGTATTCGAGACACTCAATGATCGGGGTATCGGCTTGTCGACGCCGGACCTACTGCGAAACTTCGTCATCCGTCGCACCCCAGAGGGGCAAAGGCCCGATGTGGTGGCCCGATGGGAAGATGTGATCGCGTTTGACACGGACTCAGAGATTAAGGCGTTCCTGCGCCACTACTGGATTTCAAAGCATGGCGACGTGAAGACCCAAAGCTTGTATCGCGAGGTCAAATCCGTCATCGAGCAGCAAAACATCGACTCCGCAGGGCTATCTGCCGAGTTGAGCGACGCGGCGAAGCTTTATCGTCGCATCAAGAATGCCGAGGCTGATACCGAAACGGACGCTGACATTCTGTCCGCCATCGACTCCGTCGGCGCCGGTGCCTCCATCCTTTACCCTGCGATTCTCAGCATCTTTGGCACGCTCAAGGGCGAGGAGATCACCACGGCATTGACCGCCCTGCTCAACATCTACACCCGAGACGGGATCATTGGCGGCATCGAAAACAGCGTCCTTGAAAACCGCTTTCACAGGGGCGCGCGCGATCTTCGAGGGCACGCATCACTGGCGCAATTATGCGCCGCTTTGGCAGACGGTGCCTTAACTGATGATGACGTTCGCAACAGGTTCGAGCGTTTGAGCCTGACGCAGAACGGTCCTCGCCGATACCTTCTGCACCGGATCGAACTGGCTAAGAGGGGTACCGAGGAATTGACAGTGAACCCACCTTCCAAGGTCCACGTCGAGCACATCTATCCTCAGACGCCTGGTGCAGGGCAGCGCTGGGCTAACCACGAGCGGTTAGTAAACAGGCTGGGCAACCTGTCCCTTCTCGACAAGCGCATCAACTCCGGAATTCGTAACGGCGTCTTCGCCGCCAAGAAGCCGTACTATGCGAAGTCTGAGATTGCCATGACCAGGGAACTGGTCAGCTATGACGAATGGACGGAAGATCGGATTGCAGTCAGACAAGCCGAGTTCGCCGGTTTGGTTCCAGGGCTTTGGCCCATCGTCAAGATTTGAATTCGAGCCGTTTACGGACGCCAAACGGCATTCCTCCTCACGGCGAAACGATGGATTCTGAAGGTCAGCTTGCCTCTCTAGCCGGGAACCTGAAAGTCGATCTATCTTTCGACGTCGGACCTAGACGTAGTCTAGGCCAATCCTCGTCATCGTGCCGCCTAGGCGCTGAACAAAGTTCAGAGCGTATTCATATCTCAACTGAGATACCACTCGCGCCGTTTCCACGCTGTAGGTGACTTTTCTGGACGTCCTCTTCGGAAGAAATACCTTAAAGGCGAAATTCTTTCCAAAGACACCCTTGTTGTCAGCCAAGAGATTGTACCAAGACGGGGCGGCGTCGTCGCTTGAAGGGTCGTTGTAGCAAAACGCCCTCACCTCGCCGTCAAGACGGAGGAAAATATACCTATTCGTCTGAACGTCCTCGATTTTTTTCTCTTTTTTTACGGGGTGAAGCTTTACCGCCATAAAGGGCAAGCGATCACCGTACACGTCGATTTTTGCAGAGGAAAGCTGAGACGGGACCGTGTCGCAAGCTGGCGATACGCAGACCCAATACTCGTCCCCCACCATAAAAACATGGCCGGTTGTCAGATGCCAACCGGTCGGTGCTTTGCTGCTGACGTAGGCATTGTGTTCACGCTCGGACAGTAGCTTTTCTTTTTCGTTGGCGAGATCGACCTTGAAGTGAGCGTCGCAGATATCAAGGGCAGGCCCGGAGCCGCTTTCTTTTCCGACAAGGCGCGTCGCAAACCTGTCGACCTCGGGAAGAATGCCGGCGAGCAACTGCTCCGAATGCCGGGCGACGCTCTCGGAAATCATCCAACGACGCTTTTCACCGTCCGCTTCGAGCAGGCGATGGTACCAGTGCGCCAGTGCGTGGCGATTGCTCAATACCGCCTCCTGCGCAAGCACGCCCCGCTCGTCCATCTCCGCACGTAGCTTTGCCAAAAACAGATGCGACGGCTGTGGTTTCCAAACATTCAGACTGGCCAGAAGGTCCGCAAGCAGGTCGTCATCGTCGCCTTTTTCGGAAAAGGCTACGAAGACAGAATCGCAAGCGATGTATTTGATCGCGTCGCCGCTCCAAGAGCGCGCGATCGTTTTTTCGCTGAGCTCCTCAGAAACCTTCGCCTCGATCTCCGACAAGAAATGGCGTGCAAGGACTTTCAACTCGCCCTTGGCTAAGCCTAGCCCGTCGGCGGCTTGTTTGAATCGTGCAAAGGCGCCTCGACCGGCAATGACGGCATCGATGTACTTGTCGCCGATGAGCCGTGCGTAGAGGTACTCGTCGACGCCAACACTAGTCATGAGCTCCGTAACCAGCTCAGCTTTATCCCCTGCGGCATCCTCGTCGTTTAATCCGTCCAGTTTGAATAGAAGCGCTTGGGCTCGCTCCTTGTTTGCGCCGTCACTAAACTCGCCCCGCACGCCGAGCAGCGCAAAAAGGACCTGACGGAATACCAAGTCCAGCTTCTCGCTCGTGTGCACGACCACAAGATTAAAGTGATTGTTTTTCGTCAGCCTCCGCACGATCTCTATAGCGAGCGTACCGTCATGCTCTTTTGTTTTGTCCAGCTCGAAATCAAGAACGAGCAGATCGGATTGATGCAGATGGGAGGCGATCTCGATCTCCTCCCCGGATGTCACGTTGGATCCATCGTGAATATCGACGAGTAGAGGCCGCTGCGGCTCCCTAAAACGGGAAATTACTTTCTTGATCCGCTCCGGGCGGCTGTACCAACTTTTCGTCCTCGGCGGCTCCTTGTGCTGAGCTCGATCAATCTCCGCACTTAGCATTTCATCAAACGTCGGATAGTCGTCGTCGACGATCAGTACAGACCGAATGGGCGCGATGAACGCCTCTTCGACGAACTCCGAATAGTGCTTACCCGGCATTGAATTGCGCCCCTTTGAACGCGATGAGGAAGTTGGCACCAGGCAACGGCCTGTTGCCTCCGTCGACCTCGTAGCGGATCCGGTGCCCGCCAGCGGCCAAGTTGGCGCGCGAAAGGTAGAGACCCACCCCACGCCCACCGCGCGCCTTTCTCGTGAAAAACAGCCCGAACAGATTAGCGACGTCCTCGGCGTCAACGCCCGGTCCATTGTCCGAGACGGCGACCTCGTCACCGACTACGCTCAGTAGAATTCGACGCTCGCCGGATTGACCCAGGCCAACCCAATAAATGCTGTTGTTCACGAGGTTGATGAAAACCGGGAACAACCGCGACTGCTGGTCGAACACTCGGAACTGAAGAAAATCCGACGTCGCTTCGAGAGCGATCTGCCCCTTAGACAGGTGTAGCTTGAAGAATTCACTCAGGTATTTGAATACTTCTTCGCCCGTAATCCAACGCTGGATGCGCTGCCCCGCCAATCTCAGGGGCGACAAGAACCGGAGCTGATCCGTCAGGCCGTCGAACCCAAATTCGATGTCTTTGGCAGCCTTGGTCTCGCGTACGTCGGCCGGCAGCTTCGCGAGCGCCGCGCCGATGATGTCGTCGTAGGCCTGGAGCTCGTGGCCGACGATCTCGACAGCGATGCCAAGCTGCGCCAGCGCGTTCAGCCTTTCGAGCTCCATCCGAAGCTCTGATACCTCTTCCATGCCGAACATGGCGAGATGCTCAAGATCAATGCTCTCCTTCAAGCTTTCGAGCGCGCCGATGTAGGGGACGAACATGTCCTCGTTGGCGGAGTCGACGTCCGACTTCATACGGTCCAACAACTTGGCCGCCTCACTGAAGCCGATCTCGCCTCGATCAAACCGGGCTAAGATTGCCGGTGCCTCGGCGTGGAAGACCTTATTCCGCTCGGCGACGAGCTCACGAATTCTCTCGAACTCGGCCTTTTGCAGGGTATCGACCGATTTGCGCCAGCCTTGGATACGGCGATGGATCTGCGCGGCGTTGCGAGCGATCTGTTTCTCCAACAAGTCGCGCGGCTGCGCCGGGCTTACCAGCTCGATCTTGGCTTCGAGATCCGCGGCGATCGCGGCTGCCAGGACCGACGCGTCTCGCATGGAGTCGCGATAATCGCCGAAAACACTCTCCAACGTCCCGAGATTTTTTGGAGCACCGGGAAGCTTGTAGTCGTTTATGCGCTCGCGAAACGCTTCAAGCTGCTGCTGGGCGACCGCAATGTCGCTCTCGTCTCGCACTTGGATGTTTCTGGCGAAGGCCTCCATCTCTCTGTTGAGTTTTGGAACGTCCTTCACGTACGCTTGCAGCTTCGATCGGAATTCTTTCCGTTGGCGTTGGCGTAACTTGTTGCGCGCTTCAGATGCCCTGCCTGCTTGGTTTGAAGCTTGGAGTTGCGGCAGCATTTCCGCACGAAAGTCCGACGCCGACCCGTAGTAGCGGCGCGCAGAGGTCATCAGCACGTTCGAAACTAAGATCTTGAGCGTTTTTGCCGCTCTGTTGTCGAGCAACCCCTCTCGGCCGGCCTTATCCTTGAGGTTGGGATTACGGTCACGCCGAATCGACAGGCGGCCGAACATTTGCCGGTGGTTCCAGAACTCGCGGCCAGCGCTTTTACTGCGCCGTGATTCGATCTCGAAGAAATCGTTGTCTTCTCGACCGTATGGCAACACGCGCAAACCATCTCGGAAAATCATAAATCCCGAATACTTTTCCGCTAGGGCTTTGTAGCGCTCGAATTCGGCCTTCGGCAGCGAACTATTGAGTTGGACGAACTCCATGGAAGCTACGTAAATCTCGAACGGACCGACCTCGGAGTCAGCGCGCCGCGGAATGATCAAGTCCTTGGGCGGCTCGATGACGCAGTCGCCTTCGATCCAGTTTCCGAACGCCTTGACCTTTCCAGTGAACACGCCGTCGGCGTCAATCCGACCGAAGAGCAGATGCTCCATTCCATCGAGCGTGCGGCGATCGAATTGCTTTTCGGCCCCGACGATCAGGCGCGGCACCGCACCGTCCCAGGCACGAACCGCGTAAGCGAATTCCAACTTCGCCGCCGCTGACCTCGCATCGGCAAGATCTACGAAGGGATCGACGAAACTGGTCAGCGTTTCGAAAAATCGATCCAACGCTCCACGCGCCGACGAATCGGCCGGCTTCTCATCGAGCTCGACCTTTAGATCGTAGTTGATGTCGCCGACCACAAGCGCGGTGCCGTGCTCACACTCGCCGGACCAGACAGGCCATTGGCCCAGGTGCCGTTCAGAAAAATCGATGCGAGCGATCGTATCTAGGATCGCCTGCGATGGCGGTTCAATCTTGTTCGAGATCCCCGCTTCCTGTTCTTCAGCGAAAAGGCGATCGTAGGCTTGCCAAGCCGCTCTCAGACGTAAGGTGCGGGCTTCCTCGCCCTCCCCACCCGTAACGTTTCTCGCCAAGCCCGTGGACAATTGCGGGAGAAGCGGTAGCAGCTCGTCGCGATGCTCGAACTCCGCCACAGGGACCTGAATATCGACGAGATTCAGGAATGGGTTTTCAAACAAGCGCCAATCGACAAGTGCTGCGACGAAGGGGGTCTCTCGTCGCTTCGAAACGAGCAGGAGAATGGGGCCCAGGTTCGCACAAGACAGGCGGCCGATCCCCTTTTGCCCCTGACGGGGTCGGAGTTGAAGGCCGTTTCGATCGCTAAGGGGCGTTCGATCCGAAAGAGCCTTCGACTCAGTACCAACGACCAGCCAGCGATTTTCGAACTCGAACCGGTTCATGCCGTGTCCGTCGTCGCTGACTACCGCGACGGGATCGCTACCGCCGTAAATGTCTAGGGCCACGGTCCGGGCATAGGCGTCGAAAGCATTCTTCCAAAGTTCGGAAATCGCGGTCGGGCAGTCGGCGATCTGCTCGCGGCCAAGATGATCGACCGTTCTCGCCTTGGTTTGAAACGCGACCGTACTGATCACGCGGCAACGTCCTCAACCTTATGGATTTCCGCCGGGCTCCCCGCAGACTCGTCGCCAGCCTCGTTTTTCGTAAAGGCCTCCCCGGCGGCAAGCAGCAGCGGCTTGAGGTGCTCGATGAGAATTTGACCCAAGGCGACTGGGACGGCGTTACCGACCTGCTTACCGGCAGCCATGAGACCGCCTTCGAATATGAACGTGTCGGGGAACGTTTGAATACGCGCTGCCTGTCGGACTGTAATGCCGTGATGCAGCGTCGGGTGCACGAACCGCCCTTTGGACGGATTGATACAAGCCGTCGTCATTGTCGGCGCGGGCTGGTCGGGGTCGATGCGCCCGTAAACGTCCTTGTGCCCGTCGTGATCCGCATGGCACGGCAGAACACGGCCCGAATCCGCGCGGCTGCCCCCGTTTGGCGGCGTTCTCTTGAAGGCCTCGATCAACGCCGCTCCGTGCGACATGTGGACGTCGTTGACGTCATTTTCAGCAGCCGCCCGAAATGCGCCCTTGCAGTTCACCCAGCGAGCCAGCGCCTCGTCCTTCGCGCACTTTTGGGGATTTCCGTGAGTCGCCCTCGGCGGCCAAGAGAAGCCTTCTAGATCGAGATCGTTTTTCACTCCAAGGATGAAGACGCGCTTTCGTCTCTGCGGGAGACCATAGTCGCGCGCGTCGAGTATGACTGAGTTGAGGAGCCGATAGTTCGAATCCGCAGCCGCTGTATAAAATCTCTCAAGGGCTGCCGCGTGCCGCGGCCAAAGCATCCCCGGCACGTTTTCCATGAGAAATGCCGTCGGCGCGAAGGCTTGCACGAACTCGAAATAGACGTGGATCAGATCGTTCCGTTCGTCATCGACACCGGCGCCATTGAGTCTGTGGGTCGAAAAACCTTGGCAAGGCGGACCGCCCAGAAGAAGATCACAGCGCTCTTGGTCGAACAGTTCGGCCGCGAGCGACTTGGGCGACAGTTCGCGTATCGACTTGTCGATCAACCGCAAAGAGGGATGCCCCTCGCAGAGGTTCCGACGGTAGGTTGAGGCGGCGGCCTTATCGTATTCCACAGCGAGTCGGATATCGAAGCCGGCCCGCCGAGCGGCCAGAGAGAAACCGCCCGCTCCCGCAAAGAGGTCCACGCACTTCAAAGCGCGCTCTCTCGGCGCTGGCGCGTTTCCAGCATTGCTATAACCCGCCCCCAACGACAGCCTCTGCAACCTCGGCCGGAACCGTGTCCGGGAGTTTAGCTTGCTTCGCTAACTGTGTCCGTATCGTTAACACGAAGAAACGATTCTGCTCTCGCTAAGCGTGCGCAACCAACCCCTAACCGCTACAGCTACTTCGCGAATACGCGGAGCCCCCACTACGAAGCTCCAATCGCTGCCCCGCTGGATTGTCGCACCCTTCACCCGCCAGCGGCGAAAGATCGCCTCCGTTAAATGCTCGTAGTTTAACGACGCGGAGAGCGGACCTTCCCAACGGAATCGATGAGCCGTTTTTTGGTCAGACGCCGGCAAACCGCTCCCGGTGAGCAGCCACGAACGATGAGCTCGGCCACATCCGCGAGTCCTTCGGAAGGAGGATGCGTTCCGCCTGGGGCGCGAAGAGCTGCCGCAACTCCGCCGGCACCTTATTGTGAGAAACCAGCAGGCGCATGTTGACGTCGATCGAGATGAGATGCCTGTCGAAAAGCCAATGAGCCGTCGCCGACAGTGCGATGCCGTTTTGGACAATGTCGGGACCACCATCTGCGACAGGAAGAATATGGGCAGCCTGTACTTCGGATCGGCCGCCGCCGTTGACGATCTTCAACCCGGTCACCGCACATCGATCATCATAGGCGCGGCACACAGCTCGACGGAAGTTCGCGTCCCGCACCTTGCGATTCACGAGCATCTCCACCACACCCCGCTCGGGTATCTCCGGCGGGGCATTCACCAGGTTCCAGGTCGCCTCATCAACGCTTCGCTGGTCGAGACCCAGCATCCTGGCATTAGTGGGGTCCGACGTCTCGGAAAGGCCCGTCTCGATGATCGCGACGAAATCGGCCTCCTCCAACTCGCGGACGGACTTGCCTCGAAGAAATAGCCCTACCTGCGGGACGTTGGTGATCTTTCGCAACGCGGCTTCCGCGTACTTCCCGTCTACCCGCCAGGGAACTGGCCGGTCGAACGCCAAAAAGTCGGCGATAACCGCGTAGTGGTGGCCGGGCGTCGTCGTGTCGGGAGTGATGCCGGCCACACGGCCGACGGCGAAATAGGCGATACCTTCACCGCCTGCTCGCGGACGGCGGAACACGACCCAGTCGCCCACACATCGACTCATGACGCCGAGATACCGCGACGGGAAATGATATCGACCGGCAATCTCGTCGTCGTAGGCTGACTCCGGCTTCGTATCGAGGATCGCCTTCATCGTATGCACTTCCCACGCCCTTGAGAAGAATTGCAAGGCAGGCGAGTTGTCTCAAGGCGCCACAACTGAAGCCGTCAGCGTCAAAGGGTCACGGTTAAGCTTGGTAGGCGGTCAGCTGCCAGAAGTTTTGCCAGATCGAACCCGCTCCTACGCAGACTCTGGGGACGACCGCTGCGAGCCGAGAACGGCCTACCGCCAAACGCCAAGCCAAGACTCTAATGTTCAGCCCAGCAATGTTTGGGTCGGACTTCGACCCTAGTCAGCGCTTCCAAGGATCCGCCTTGTCGGGCACTCAATGGTCAAGTTAGCGTGCAACCCATGGCATCCCCCCATCCGGTCCTTCTCGTCCGCGCGAATGCCCGCCGCATAGCAGCCAGTCTCGGTGGGGCCGCCTTGGCGACCTTCACGGTCTTTGCCTGGACAGGCGCTTTCGCATCGCGCTTCGCAGGCGGCCTCTTCATCGCTATGTCGGCGTTGGCCATCGCCGTTTTCGCCGCCACAGAGCCACGCCTTCTGGCTCGGGCACGGACTGCAACCCTAACTTCCTTGGCCTGGTGGCTGCTGCTGGTTCTGATCGCCAGCATCGTTACTCTGACCAAATCTGGACGCTTCGACGAAGGCGGCCCGCTTGGTCTGGCGCTTGTCCTCGGCGTCTATGTAGGCCTTCCCATAATAGTCTTGGCTGTCATGTCGGCCGAGCTTCTGGGTCGACTATTCAGAGATGAGCACTGAGCTTGTTTGACCGTTAGGCCCGCTCACGCCTCCCTCGCCTGCTGGCAGATCAGCGCCACAATGACCTTGCGAAGACTCGCTGACCTACGGCCTAGCGGCCTCTGCCGATCGCGCGAGGATCGAATGGCGTCGTCTGATAAATCTCGTTGATCCAGTTAGCGAACAGCAGGTGGGCATGGCTACGCCAACGGTTGCGCGGCGCACGCCCCGAGTCGCCGCTCGGGAAGTAATGGGCCGGAACTGGCGTCATCGGGTCCTTGGCCCGGTCGCGGACATATTCCTCGGCCAGGGTCGTGGCGTCGTATTCCAGGTGGTTGAACATGTGCAGTGACCGGCGGGCCGGGTCCTCGATCAGACACAATCCCGCCTCCTCGGACTCCAGCAGCACCTTCAGCCCAGCCCCGGCCGGCAGGTCCTCGGGCCGCACCTCGCTCCAGCGCGAGACCGGCACGTCAATCTCGTCGGCGAGCCCTCGCAGATAGGGCGAGGATGGCGCGACCAGAGTGTGGGCATAGACCCCCGAGCGCTTCTCGGCCAGTACGTGCTTGCCCACGCCATGGAAATGCCGCAGCGCCGCCTGCGCGCCCCAACAGATGGTCAGGCAGCTGTGCACGTGCTCCTGGGTCCAGTCCAGGATACGCCGCAGCTCGTCCCAGTAGCCTACGCCCTCAAACGGCAGGGTCTCGACCGACGCGCCGGTGATGATGAAGCCGTCGAACCGTTCGTGCGCCACCTCGTCCCAAGTTCGGTAGAAGGCGGCCAAGTGATCGGCCGAGGTGTTGCGCGAGATGTGGGTGGCCAGCTGGACTAGGGAAAGCTCGACCTGCAGCGGCGTCGCGCCCAGAAGGCGCGCGAACTGGGTCTCGGTCTTAGGCTTGTCCGGCATCAGGTTCAGCAGGCCGATCCGCAGAGGGCGGATATCCTGGCGCGTGGCATCGGTCTCGCGCATCAGCACAACGCCTTCGGCCTCGAGTGTGGCGCGCGCTGGCAGGGTGTCTGGGATCTTGATTGGCATGCACGTCCTCCTCGTCATCGATGCGGACGCAAGGAAGTCGGATCACCCGTTTCGTTGCCGCCTCGGCCACATCCCCCCTGGTGGGAGCGCCACCTTGCTCGGGGAGCAGGTTGGCGTCGGGCTGAGCCCGATCTCTTGATGCATCGCCACCACTACATCGTGGAGCTGAGCACCACAACTCTGGCTCGCCAAACAATGCTGACTGAGTTGGGAAGTCTGTTCACCCACCCAAAAGGCGACCTATTGGTTAGGGCTTGAACGGCACCGAGAGCAGACCTGTCGAGCAGCGGCTTAGAGCCGTTATGCGCCATCCCTCTTCAGCATCGGGGCGGGGACGCCGCGGCAAGCAAGTGTTTGCACTCTTAACGCGGATCATGCTGGACCGGTGCTGATCTCGAAAACGCGGCCGCGATGAGCGTCATGAGAACGCCAGCGCCGTACCCTTCAAAGCGCCAAGCGCCTTTGTGGCCGCAACTTCTACCTCCTGCTGGCGGAGAAGGCGCTGACCGCTGGGATCCAGGAGGCCTACATCCAGGGCGTCTCCACGGCGAATTCGGTTCTCACGCCGCTCACTCCGCCGTCGGCGCGTCGCGTCCCACGCGATGCGCTAGAAACTGTGCGAAGGGCACTATGTCCCCGTTGTGGCTGGCGGCTTCCAAGGCGGTCATGTAGTCGTCGCGCGCCTGCACGGGAATGACTGTCCAAGGATAGCCGCCGGCTGCCATCATCAGGTTCATCAAGAAGCGCCCCATGCGTCCGTTCCCGTCCACATAGGGGTGAATGTAGACGAAGATGAAGTGCCCCAGGACGACGCGCACGGCGGGATCGGGCTCGGCGGCGAGCAGTTCGAAGAAGACCGGCATGGCGTCGCGCACGCCGTCGGCGTGCATGGGCACGTGGCGCGACTTGCTGATGAACACCCGGCCGCCGCGGTAGCCGGCGAGACTGGCGGGCTTGAGCAGACCGGCCCGGACGCTAGGCGAGAACAAGGCCCGGTACCAGGCGCCGTGGTCGCGGTCGGCGACCTTACCGCAATTGGCGCCGGTCAGCACATCGCGGACGCTGGCGCGCACTGCCTGAAAGGCTTCCCAATAGCCTCGCGCGGCGAGTCCGTCGGCCAGGCGCCGGTCGTCGGCGTTGACCTGCGGGTTCCACGCGCCGCGGCGGACACGCTCGATCAGGTCTGGGCTGACCCGATAGCCTTCGATGGAAAGCGAGTGATAGGCGTCCGTCTGATAGAGGTCATCGACGCCCTGCAGGTAGCCCTCTGGCTCGATCGGCGTCTTGGGCGGCGGCGGAAAGTTCTCCCGGACCGGCCCGCGCCAGTTTTCCCACAACAGGCGAATACGTTGAGCATAGGCCGAGCGGTCTCGCCCGAAGGCCGCGCCGTCCACCCGCGTCTCGAAGGGATCGTTCTCACGAATGTCGTAGCCGGCGCTGCGCATCGCCGCGATGATCGCGTCGGCGTCCCGATTGCGGCCGATATTGCGAAAGGCGCCGGCCAATCGTCCGGCGATATGGGTGCGCCCGTCGAGAAGCCGCGACAGCAGCGCCGAGGCGTCGCGTTGAAGTGACAGGACGGTTCGCATCTCCGTCGGCGCGTTGACATAGGCCCCCGGGCCGGCGGCCACGAGCGCCGCCTCGGGCGTATAGGCGCGCAGACCCTCCACCTCGACCAGATCTTCCCCGCGGGCCGGATCCAGCCGCGCTTCGTAGATCGAGGCGCCATGGATCAGGTCGGTCTTCTGGTTGCGCCCATTGGGGGCGCGAACCAGCAGTTGGGCAGGCACGCTCCATTGGCCGGCATGGAGCGACAGCGATTGCTCCGGCGACAAGGACCACTCGTCTCCGAGCCGCTCTGTCAGGTAGGTGCGGACGAAATCCCAGTAAGAGGCGTACCAGGCGGTTGTGTCGCCGCGCGGCGCATCGGGATTGGCCGGCGCGTACCAGCCGTTGATGATCGGCTCGATGAAACCGTTTTCGACCAGCAGTTCGCGTTCGCGACGTTCGAGCTGTCCGCTGCGCAGCACAGCATGGCCGGCGGTCTGCAGGCGACGCAGCTTCTCAAGTGCGTTCGCGAGCTTTTCCTGCGGCGTCGCCATGATTAAGTCCCGAAAGCTTTTGACCGCATCGGCGCGCGGTATTTGTCGTTGGTGTTTCGCTACGACGTTTTCGAACGTGCGCCGCGCGAATTCCTGCGTAGTTTGACGCGTTATTTTTAGCACATTTTGTCGTGCTATTTTTAGCTAATTTTGACGGGATAATTTTAGCGTATTCTGAAGGGTGGAAATTAGCGAATTACGGCGAACAAAGAAATGCGCGCTTCGATCGCGTGGATTTCGAGCGGTGAAAACGCCCGCGTCCGCGTCAGAGACAGCGAAGACGCCATCCAACGAGCACTGAAAGGCGTCGGGTCGCCCATTTCAGCCCAGCCGGCGCGTTCGGAGCGTCCAGGCCGTCGGTCGCCGGTTGCGCGATGGCCCTCTGTCCAGAACCGATTGAGCTTCTTGATGTCCAAGTGGATCAATCGCAGGGCGCGTGAGCGCTCGTGGCGCCCGATCGCAACCTTGGCTCAAGCATCTTAAGCTTGCCGAGGCCGGACGGCGCAGGACCAAGCCCACGGTCGAACGGGCCATGCCCAATCAGCGGGCGATGAGCGGCCCCGTCATCCGCCGGCGGCGCATCGCTCCGATCCGCTGTGATCAATGAGGCGTCCGACATCGTCAAAGGCCGCTCAGTGGCCAGCCGACCCTGGGAGGCGCGGATCAGATCGACGCAGCGGCTGGTACGCGACAAGTATCTCCTGATCGCGGACGATCTTTTGCGAATGGGCTCGCACGAGGATCGGGATCTGGCCAAGCGGCTGCAGGACTATGTGGCCCGGATGCCAGCGCCGCTTACGCGCAGGGAGCTGTTGGTGGAGGAGGCCAGATCCATCGAGACGATCAGATCGCTCGAGCGGGTCGCCGCCAGGCATAGGGACCAGGACCGGGAGCTGTCCCGTTAAGCCGCCTTGGCATTAAGGTATTCAGACATCAACTTTCCTTCCGAGCGAGCCTGGATCACGCGAGGACTTGTCAGCTCATCAGACTCGACCGTTTGGCGCACGGACCCAGTGGAAACGGGCAGCCGTTGTAAACGGAACCTTTGCGAAGCTACTGGACTTCCGCACCTAGAGATGCGATTTAACGCACCTGGAGATGCGAAATGAACAGCGCCTTGGAAACGAGATATCCGTCCCTAAGGCCAGGGGCGGAACCGCAGACCTTCGCCCGCGAGGAAGACCGCGCTCGGCTCGGTGCTGTCGCCTTGAAAGCCTATCGCTCGCTGGCGAAGAAATGGGGTCTGACCAATGCCGAAGCCGCCAAGCTCATCGGAATTTCCGAAAGCAGCTGGGACCGCGTGAAGAGCGGGAAGGACTTGGTGCTTAACCAGGACCAAATGACACGCGTCTCGGTCCTCGTCGGCATTTTCAAAGGCCTGAACCTGCTCTTCGCCGATAAGATGGCGGACGAATGGGTGCGGCTGCCCAACCGCGGGCCTCTCTTCGATCGCCGGACGCCAATCGACGCGATGATCGAAAACGGCATCCCGTTCATGCTGGACGTGCGCCGCCTGGTCGACGCCGTACGGGGTGGCGTCTGACGTGCTCGACGGCCTAACGCTGACTACTGACGCTTTCGCCAAGACCGTCCGGTTCGTGGCGAGCGCCAAGTTGCGGCCGTCGGTGCTGGAAATGCTCGTCGATCCCGCCGAAATCTCCGCGTTGGCCGAAATCGAAGGGGCCACGAGCACCCGCTTGGTCGCCCAGGATCGCGGCACGTCTGTGCTGAACGCAAAGGAGTTTGTCTACGGCGTCCCGCACGCCGCCTTCATCAACGCGTCCTTCGCCTACGCCAAGCCGAGGGACCCCAACCGTTACAACGGCGCGGACCTCGGAGCCTGGTATGCGGCGCTGGACCCGAAAACGTGCATGGCCGAGGTCGCGTTTCACATGACGGAGTTCCTCGCCGACGCCGGCAAACTTGAAGGCGTCGTCGAGTACACCGAGATGTGGTCTAGCATGTCGGGGAGGTTCCTCGACCTGCGCCCACATCCCGCTCACGACTCGCTCCACCCGGACAAGACGATCGGATATCCGATCGGCAATGCGCTAGCCGAACACGCCCGAGCCGCCGGTTTGAACGGCATCATCTATCCCTCGGTCCGGCATGCGGGAGGGGTCTGCTTAGCGGCGTTGCGCCCCTATGTGGTCCAATCCGTCGCTCAGGGCGCGATGTACCGGTTCACATGGTCGGGATCGCCTGCGCCCTCAGTCGAGCAAACTACAACATAGGTCACCGCCAACTCTGTCAGAGAGCGCCCGAATTGGTCGTCACGCCCGACGCGAAGGTTCCTCCGACGCCGTCAGCCGGCCTGCGAAATCTCGACGACCAATCCACCTGGCAGCTCAATGGCGCTCGGCCTCTCCCCGGATCTCGGGGAAATCCGCCAGCTGCTCGTGATTGACCACGAGGAGGATGTCATAGTCGCTGTAGCGGCGGCCCACGGGATCAGCAGAACAAAGTGGACCGCACGTCGACCCCATTGTCCGAGCTGAGACGATATTCTGCGGCAAAGCTCGAACGACGAAATCGGGATTGGTGACGCTCAGGTCGTGACGATCCAGCCGTCCTCGACGGCGACCGGCCAGGGCGTCAGACTTTCGCCAGCGCAAGGACCTACGGTGCAAAAACCGTCCTCGGGGCGAAACAGCGCCCCGTGCCCCGCGCACAGCAGGGCGTTTCCGTCCCGCGTCAGATAGCGGTCCATCATGGCCAGGGGCCAGCCTGCGTGCGGGCAGGAATCCACATAGCCGACAAGCGTCCCCGCCCGCCGGACCACGAAGCCGGCGAACATCGCCTCGCCGGTGCGGAAGCGAAAACCCTTGGCCCCCGGTTCGGCCACCTCGTCGAGGGCGCAGAGCCGGGTCCCGGGCGCGGGGCGGGCGAAGTTCTCGATCAGGCCGGCTTCCCGATGGCCACGCGCCAGGGAAGGATCTCGGTGGTGGCGAAGATGCCGGCCTTGGCGAAGGGATCACCCTCCACATAGGCGCGGGCCTGGGCCAGATCCTCGGCCTCGATCATCATCAGCGAGCCCACCACGGTCTGGCCGTCTTCGGAAAGCAGGGCGCCGGCGATGCGGAACACCTGCGGCAGGCTTTCCAGATATTCCAGATGCTCCGGACGAGTGCTCTGACGCAGGTCGCCCGTGCCCGGCTTGTCGGTGGCGCGCAGCATGAAATAGGCCAAGGCTTCAGTCCTCCTCTGACTTCAGGGGCCGCGACAGCAGCCCCTCGATGGCGGCGTCCACATCGACCCGACCCGACAGGATCGCATCGACGGCGGCGCAGATGGGGGTCTCGACGCCCAGCCTGGCGGCCAGGGCGGTGACGGCGGGGGCGGAGGCGACGCCTTCGGCCACCGACAGTTTGCCGGCCAGGGCCTCCTGCAGCGTCTTGCCGCCGCCCAGGGCCAGGCCGACGCTCATGTTGCGCGATTGCGGGCTGGAGCAGGTCAGAACCAGATCGCCAAGACCGCAGAGGCCGGCCACCGTGGTCGCCTCGCCGCCCAGGGCCACGGCCAGACGGGTCAGTTCGGCGAAGCCGCGGGTGATGACGGCGGCGTGGGCGCTGCGTCCCAGGCCCCGACCCTCGACGATGCCGCAGGCGATGGCCAGGACGTTCTTCACCGCCCCGCCGGCCTCGGCCCCGATCATGTCGTCAGCGAGGTAAGGGCGGAAGGTCGGGGTGGCGATGGCCTCGGCCAGGGCGCGGCCCAGGGCGTCGTCCGGGCAGGCCAGGGTCACGGCCGTGGGCAGGCCGCGCGACACCTCGCCGGCGAAGCTGGGGCCGGACAGCACGGCGGCCACCGCCTGCGGGACCGTCTCGCCCAACACCTCGGTCATCAGCTTCAGCGAGCCCTGCTCAACGCCCTTGGAGCACAGAAGCACGGGCAGGCCTTCACGGGCGTGCGGGGCGAAGGCGACCAGGGTGGCGCGCATGTGCTGGGCCGGCGGCACGGCCAGGATCAGGTCGCAGTCGGAAAGATCGGCGAAGTCGCGGGTGGCGCGGACCGCCTCGTCCAGCTTCACGCCCGGCAGGAACAGGGCGTTCTCGTGCGTGGCGTTGATCCCCGCGACCACCTCGGTCTCGCGGGCCTGCAGCACCACGTCCAGGCCCGCGCGGGCGCAGACCTGGGCCAGGGCCGTGCCCCAGGCGCCGCCACCGATGACTCCGGCTTTTCTCATGCTTTGGCGCCTTTTCTTCCGAAGACGTGGGTTGGGTTGGCCGCCGCCGCCGCCGCGTCCAGCGGCCAGCGCGGACGGGCCGGAGCGTCCATGCCGTCCTCAACGCCCAGGGCCAGCCTTTCGGCGCCGGCCAGGGCGATCATCGCGGCGTTGTCGGTGCAATAGGCCAGGGGCGGGGCGTCGAATGAAAAGCCGTGCTTGTCCGCCGCCCCCTTCAGCGCCGCACGCACGGCTCCGTTGGCGGCCACCCCGCCGGCGACCACGAAACGCGGGGCCTCGCCCGCATGGCGCTCCTTGTAGTCCGCCATGGCCCGGTCGGTGCGTTCCGACAGCTGTCGGGCGATGGCGGTCTGGACGGCGGCGGCCAGATCGGCGCGCTCCTGCTCGGTCGTCACCGTCTCGGCCAGCCTTGCGGCGGCTGTCTTCAGGCCCGAAAACGAAAAATCGAAACCCGCCCGCCCCAGCAGTGCGCGGGGCAGGGTGTAGCGGCTGGCGTCGCCGGAGGCGGCCAATCTCTCGAGCGCCGGCCCGCCGGGATAGGGCAGGCCCATGCTCTTGGCGATCTTGTCGAAGGCCTCGCCCGCCGCGTCGTCGATGGTGGTGCCCAGACGTGTGCAGGCCCCGACCCCGGCCACTTCGAGAAGTTGACAATGCCCGCCGCTGACCAGCAGCAACAGGAAGGGATAGGCGATCTCGGCCCCCAGCCGGGCGGACACAGCATGCCCCTCCAGATGGTTCACGGCGGACAGGGGCAGGCCGCGGGCCAGGGCGACCGCCTTGCCGAAGGCCAGGCCCACCATCACCCCGCCCACCAGGCCGGGGCCGGCCGTGGCGGCCACGCCGTCCAGGTCCTCGAACGACAGGCCCGAGGCGCGCATGGCCTCCGCGGCGATGGCGTCGATGCTCTCCACATGGGCGCGAGCGGCGATCTCGGGCACCACGCCGCCGAACGGGGCGTGTTTTTCGAACTGGGTGCCGATGATCGACGACAGCACCTCCACGCGCCCGTCGGCGTCGCGGCGCACGACCGCGGCGGCGGTCTCGTCGCACGAAGTCTCCAGGCCTAGAATGGTGAGGCTGGCGGTCATCGGTTGCCGGGGAACCGGCGCTCCTGTAGCAGCGGCGTCTTAGGTCGCCTTCATATAGGCGTTTCGAGGTAGCTTCGTCCGCATGGTCCGGCAACAGCCTTCCGTCGTCCGCATCGGCGCCCGTGGCTCCAAGCTTTCGCTCGCCCAGACCCGCACGATGCAGCTTCGCATCGCCGCCGCCCTGGGCGCGCCGCCCGAAGCCGCCGACGAGGTGGCCCCGATCACGGTCATCACCACCACAGGCGACCGCGTGCAGGACCGCCGCCTGCTGGAGATAGGCGGCAAGGCCTTGTTCACCAAGGAGATCGAGGAAGCCCTCCTCGACGGCCGCATCGACTGCGCCGTCCACTCCATGAAGGACGTGCCGGCCGAACTGCCGCCCGGTCTCGTGATCGCCGCCGTGCCGCAGCGCGAGGACGTCCGCGACGCCTTCTGCAGCAAGATCGCCCCCCGGCTGGAGGACCTGCCGCGGGGCGCGGTGCTGGGCACCGCCAGCCTGCGCCGCCAGGCGCAGAGCCTGAACCGCCGTCCGGACCTGAAGATCGTCATGCTGCGCGGCAACGTCGACACCCGCCTTGCCAAGCTGGAGGCCGGCGAGGCCGACGCCATCCTGCTGGCCCAGTCCGGCCTGAACCGCATGGGCCTGGGCGACGTGCCCGCCAGCCAGATCGACCCGTTCGAGGCGCCGGTGGCGCCGGGGCAGGGCGCCCTGGCCATCCAAACCCGCACCGAGGACTTCCACGCCCCCTGGCTGGCGCCGCTGCGCTGCCCGCAGACCGCCCTGGCCGTGGCCGCCGAACGCGGCGCCCTGTTCGCGCTGGAAGGCTCCTGCCGCACCGCCGTCGGCGCTTATGCCCGCATCGACGGCCAGCGTCTGGACCTGGTGGTCGAGGCGCTGACGCCCGACGGAACCCGCCGTTTCCGCCGCGAAGGCGCGGTGGTCCTGCCGGCCGAGGGCGGCGAACGCGCCGCCGTGGAGCTGGGCCTGGAGCTCGGCGCCGCGGTCCGGGCGGAGGGCGGCGACGCCCTGATCTGGACGGTCTGACCTTGGCCGCGGGGCGCAGCATCTGGATCACCCGGGCTCAGCCTGGCGCCGACGCCACCGCCGCACGCCTCCGGGATCTGGGTCATGAGCCCGTTATCGCGCCGCTGCTGTCGGTGCGCGACCTCTCACCCATTATCGATCTGGACGGCGTCGGAGCCCTGGCCTTCAGCAGCGCCAACGGCGTCCGCGCCTTCGCCAAGCTTTCGCCGGAGCGCGGACTGCGCGCCTTCGCCGTCGGCGCCGCCACGGCCGAGGCCGCCAAGGCCGCCGGCTTCACCGGCGTGTTGTCGGCTGACGGAGACGTCGACGCCCTGGCCGCCGCCATCGCCGCGCGGGGGCGGGAGATCGGGGGGATCGTCCTGCACGCCGCCGCCGCCCAGCCGGCCGGTGATCTGGTCGGAGCCCTGGGCGCAGCGGGTGTCTCCGCGCTGGCTGTGGCGGTTTACGAGACGGTGGTGGAGAAGCCCGGCAAGACGCTTCTCGACGCTCTCGGCGACATCGACCTCGTGCTCGTCCACTCGCCCCGGGCGGCCAAGGCCCTGGCGCCGATCCTGGGCCGCCAGCCCGCGCCGCGTCTGCGCGCCCTGTGCATCTCGCGCGCCGCCGCGGCGCCGTTGAAGGCGCCACAGGCCAAAGGGAAACTGGGCGGCGTGGCTTTTGCCCCGTTCCCCATCGAGACCGCCCTGCTTAATCTTATAGACAGGCAACCGGACTAGGCTGGTCGCCTCTTGAAACTTCGCGGCCTGTCATGACGCTTGCGCCCGACCCGACCGAGATCACCCCGCCCAAGGATCCGACGATCTATGCGCGTCCGCGCCTTATGGGGCCGGGTTTCTGGGTGGCCATCGCCTTTGGCGTCCTGTGCATCGCCGGCGGTTACGGCCTGGCCAAGTTCGGACCGAAGCTGACCGGGCCTGGCGTGCTAAACGAA
The DNA here is from genome assembly GCF_029543125.1 of Caulobacter segnis. Lineage (GTDB taxonomy): Bacteria > Pseudomonadota > Alphaproteobacteria > Caulobacterales > Caulobacteraceae > Caulobacter > Caulobacter segnis_D. Next base: position 376,840 of record NZ_JARQWW010000002.1, on the reverse strand, counting down.
TCAGCCGCGCCGGCTGAAGCGCCCGCGGCGCCCGAATCGGCCAGCCGTCACCCGACCGCTGAGCTTGAGCCGGCGTCCCGGCCCGCCGCTCCGATCACGACCGATCCCGCCCTGGAGGGCCGCATCGCCGATCTGGAGGCCGGCCAGGCCCGTCTGACCGAAGCCGCCGGAGCGGCGCTCGCCGTGGCCGCCCTGTCCGAGGCCGCCCAAAGCTCCCGTCCCTTCGATCGCGAGCTGTCCCAGGTCGAGGCTGTCCTGCCGATCTCCGTCGATGTGCGCGGTCTGCGCCGCCTGGCCGAGACGGGCGCGCCCACTCGCGCCGCCTTGACCGAGGAACTGGACGACGCCGCGTCGCGCGCCTCGGTCGCCGCCCGCGATCCGGGCGAAGGGGCCGGCCTGTGGGCCCGCGCCTCCCACGCCCTGGCCGCCATCGTCACCGTCCGCTACGTGGGCTCCACCACGGGCACGAGCCCGGACGCCATGCTCGCCCGCGCCCAGCGGCTGATGGACGAGGGGGATGTGGAGGGCGCGCTGCAGGTGGTCGACCGCCTGCCCGAGCGCGTGCGCACGACCCTGACCGACTGGCGTCTGCGCGCCGAGCGCCGCGCCGAGGTGGACCGCCGCATCGCCGTCATCCGCGGCGAGGCCCTGGCCGATCTCGCCCAGACACGCAGGGCGGCGAGATGATCCGCACCGCGCTCGTCCTGTTCCTGGTCGCCGCCGTGGCGGTGACCGCCATGGCCCTGACCGGCGAACCGGGCCACGCCAGCCTGACCTGGCTGGGCTGGCGCGTGGACACCACGGCCGCGGCCGCCGCCCTCATCACGCTCTTCTCCGCCCTGGCTGCGACCATGGGCTGGAAGCTGGTCCTCTGGCTGATCGAGGCGCCCAAGCGCGCCGCCCGCGCCCGCGCCGAAAGCCGCCGCAAACAGGGTATGGAGGTTCTGGCGCGCGGCTACCTCGCCGTCGCCGCCGGCGACGGCTCCGAAGCGCGCCGTCTGGCGCGCAAGGCTGTCGATCTGGCCGAGGACGCGCCGGTCCTGACCCGCGTGCTCGCCGCCCAGGCGGCCGAGGCCGCCGGCGACACCGCCGCCGCCAAGGCCGCCTACACCGCCATGCTCGGCTTCCCCGACATGCGCCTCGCGGGCCTCAAGGGCCTGATGCATGCGGCCCAGGCCGAGGGCGACGAGACCGGCGCCCTGCGCCACGCCCAGGCCGCCTACGGCTTGGCCCGCACCGCCCGCTGGGCTTGGCGCGCCCTGCTGGAGCACCGGCTGGAGGCTGGCGACTGGGCGGCCGCCCTGGATCTGGTCCAGGGCGCACAGGAACGGAAGATCGTCCCGCCCTTGGTGGCGGACCGCACCCGCGCCGCCCTGCTGGCCGCTTCGGCCGCCCGCATGGAGACCTCCGCCGATCCGCGTCAGCAGGCCCAGGCCCTGGAATTCGCCCAGCAGGCCGTGAAGCTGAAGCCCGACTTTGCCCCTGGCGTGGTCATGGCCGCCCGCCTGCTGGCCGCCGACGGCAAGGCCTCGCGCGCCGCCAGTGTGCTGGAGTCGGCCTGGAAGGCCTCGCCCCATCCGGCCCTTTGGCTGGCCTACCGCGATCTGAAGACCAACGAGACGCCCAAGGCCCGCGCCGCGCGCCTGATGAGCCTGGTCCAGCTGAATCCATCGGCCCGCGAGAGCCGCATCTTGCGCATCGAGCAGGCCCTGCTGGCCGGCGACCCGGTGGCCGCCCGCGCCGCCGCCCGCCTGCTGGACGCCGAGGCGCCCACCGCCCGCTTCGCCGGCCTGATGTCCCGCGTGGCCTACGCCAATGGCGACGCCGACGAGGCCCGCGCCTGGATCGCGCGCGGCGTCGGCGCGCCGCAGGAGGCCGACTGGTCCGACCTGGACCCCGAAGGCCACGCCTTCGCCTACACCCGCGAGGACTGGACGCGTCTGGTCGCCACCTATGGCGAGACGGGCGAGCTGATCCATCCGCGCTTCGAGCGCAGCGAGCGGACCATCAGCGACCTGCCGGAACTGCCGCTGTCCTATACCGACCATGGAGACCAGGCCTCTTTCCTCAAGGCCGCCGAAAGCGGCGCCGGTCTGATCCCGGTGCCGGACGATCCGGGGGCGCCGGACTACGCTGATCCTGTCGGCGAGACGCCGCCTCCGCCCCCGCCGAACGCCCGTCGCACACCGGGTGCGCGTCGACGCTTGGCAAACGGCCCGCGCGCCGCTAAATAGCCGCTTCCCTGGATCCTCGGATCTGGCGGAGCACCGATTACCAGCGTCCTCACGGACCCGGCGCCGCTTTAGCTCAGCTGGTAGAGCACCTCATTCGTAATGAGGGGGTCACAGGTTCGAGTCCTGTAAGCGGCACCACCGTCTTCCATGAAAATCAAAGAAGATGCGCCGCCGCGGGACCTGGCGCGTCGGTCATGCGGGCGCCGGCCGGGCGACGGCCTGCACGCCACGACCGCCAGGCTTTGTTCACTCGCCAATAATCGCGCCCCCGGCGAAGGCCGTGCGGGCGATCCGACCGCAGGGGCCTGCCGCTCGCCGACCTTCGCGCGGCCTCTGGCCTTTTGCCGGCGAGTCGTTGAATGATTCCGGGTATGTCGCAGACGCTGTCCAACGAAGAGCTGATCGCCTGGGCCCAGACCCTGGAGGGCTATGCTCGCGACTGGGACGAGACCTTCGACAAGCGCCCCGGCTATTTCACCCAGGAGTTCTGGTACCTGCTGGTGGGCTGCATGATCGCCGACTGGCGCGGCAAGCCCATGACCGTCAGCGCCGCCTGCCAGTTCATGAAGAGCGGCTCCAGCCGCACGCGCGAGGAGCGCATCAAGCGCGCCGTCACCGACGGCTTCCTGTCCAAGGAGAAGGCCGGCGATGACGGCCGCGCCGCCATCGTGCGTCCGACCCCGCGCTTGGAGGCCATGATGCGCGGCCATCTGGAGCGCACCCTGCGCATGGTCCGCGACGCGGTTTAGCCGCAGATTTTACGGGCAAATCCCCGCTAAACTCTACGATAGTCGTCGGCCCCCGAACCGATCACCCTGACCGGATAGACGCCGCATTGATCGGCGCACGCCCTTGGGGGGGACACATGACCATTCAATCGAGCGCGCGCCGCGCCCGCCTTCGCCGCGTCGGCGGCCTGCTGATGGCGGGAGCTTCGCTCGCCGCCCTCGCCGTCGCCTTCGCCGGCCCGGTTCGGGCCCAGACGGCTTCAGACGAGACCGCGGCCGCGGCCCTGGACGAGATCGTCGTCACCGCCCGCCGCCGCGACGAGCGCCTGCAGGACGTGCCGGCCGCCGTCACCGCCTTCTCCTCGACCGCGCTGCGCAACATGCAGGCGACCAATGTCGGCGACCTGCAGGGCTCGGCGCCCAACCTGACCATCCACGAGGGCGACGCCTCGAACGCCGTGGTCTATGTGCGCGGCGTCGGCCAGATCGACAGCCTCGCCTTCGCCGACCCGGGCGTCGGCGTCTATGTGGACGACGTCTATCTGGGCCGGGCCCAGGGCGCCTTCCTCGACGTCTATGACGTGGACCGGATCGAGATGCTGCGGGGCCCGCAGGGCACCCTCTATGGCCGCAACACCATCGGCGGGGCGGTGAAGTTCGTCTCCAAGCCGCTGACCAACGACTTCGCCGGCGCGCTGGAGGCCACGGTCGGCGACTACGAGCGCGTGGAGCTGAAGGGCTCTGTGGGCGGCGCCCTGGTCCAGGACAAGCTGCTGGCCAAGGCGGCCTTCGTCTATTCCGCCCGTGACGGCTACAGCCTGAACGCCCTCGACGGCCGGACCGACGGGGACAAGAACCTGCTGGCCGGCCGCCTGGCCTTCGAATACCGGGCCAGCGAGGACTTCAGCCTGCGCCTGAACATCGACGGATCGCGCGACCGGCCTGACCGCTCGCGCACCCCGGCCCGCGCCACCGCCGTGTTCGGCGCGCCGCCGACCTTGAACAATCCCTTCGACGTCAACGCCAGCTTCAACACCCTGGCCGATCTGTCGACCGCCGGGGTGTCGCTGGTGGCCGACTGGAAGCTGTCGGACGCGGTCGGCCTGAAGTCGATCACCGCCTATCGGAAGATGTCCTACGACTCCAACCTGGACCTGGACGCCACCACCCAGGCGATCTTCGGCGTTTATGTGCGGGAGGATCAGGACCAGATCAGCCAGGAGCTCCAGCTCAACTACACCGGCGATCGCTTCACCGCCGTCGGCGGCCTGTTCTGGTTCAAGGAGCATGACGACACCTTCAGCGGCCTGCTCGGCCCGGCCATCAGCCTGGTGACCGGCTCGCAGAACGACCAGCACAACGAAAGCTGGGCCGCCTACGGCCAGGGGACCTACAGCCTGACCGACCATCTCTCGGTCACCGCCGGCCTGCGCTACACCCACGAGAAGAAGGACTTCTTCCGCACCCAGAAGTTCTTCGCCCCGACGGTCACGACCCTCCCGGTGCCGTACGATCAGGGGCCTTTCGCCACCTTCATCGACACCTCTGACGAGTGGAGCTCGTTCACCCCGCGCTTCGGCCTGGACTACAAGATCAGCGACGACGTGCTGGCCTATGCCAGCGTCAGCCGTGGCTTCAAGAGCGGCGGCTTCGACGGCCGCGCCAACGACGCCGCCGGCGCCCGTCCCTATGATCCGGAGACCCTGTGGGCCTACGAGGCGGGTCTGAAGTCGACCCTGCTGGACCGCCGTCTGACCGCCAACTTCGCGGTTTTCTGGAACGACTACAAAGACCTGCAGCTCTCCAGCTTCACCGCGGACTCCAGCGGCGCCTTCACCGCCCTGTTCACCAACGCCGGCGCCGCCACCATCCGGGGCGCGGAGCTGGAGCTGGTCGCCCGTCCGATCCGGCCCCTGACCCTGAACTTCGTGCTCGGCTACCTCGACGGCCGCTACGACGAGTACATCGGCCCCGGCGGGCGCGACATCAGCGACCAGCGCGAACTGGTCAACGCGCCCAAGTGGGACGGCAAGATCGGGGCGAACTACCGCTTCGACCTGGCCGATGGCGGTTCGCTCACCGTCGGCGCCGACGCCGCCTTCCGCAGCAAGACCTACCGCACGGTCTCCAGCAGCGAGATCCTGGCCCAGAAGGGCTATGTCCTGGTGGACGCCTTCGCCCGCTGGCAGGACGCCCGCGACAAGTGGTTCGTGCAGGCCGGCGTGAAGAACCTCACCGACAAGCGCTACATCGAGCAGGGCTTCGACCTGTCGGACTCGCTCGGCTACCAACTGGCTTACTTCGGCGCCCCGCGCACCGTGTCGGCCACCATCGGCGTCGCGTTCTAGCGCCGATGTCGGACCCTTACGTCGATCCTGACACCGAACGCCTGCTGGCGCGCATGGCTGGGGACTTCGCCGCCGCGCCCGCGGAGCCGACGGTCCAGGAGCGGCGCGAGGGGCTGGCGGCGGCCGCCGCCCTCTATGGGCCGGACCCCACGCCGGTCGGGCGCGTCGAGTCTCTGCTTATCGACGGCCCCGGCGGACCGCTGCCGCTTCGCATCTACTGGCCGGTCGAGACGAAGGGCTCCTTGCCTCTGCTGCTGCACATCCACGGCGGCGGCTGGGTGCTGGGCGATCCTGACGCTTATGAGCGCGTTGTCCGCGCCTATTGCGCCTTGGGCGGCTGCATCGTCGTTGATGTCGACTATCGACGCGCGCCGGAGCATCGCTTCCCCGCCGCGCTTCTGGACTGCGAAGCGGCGCTCGTCTGGGCCGCCGCTAATGCCGCCAGGCTGGGCGCGGATCCCAAGCGGATTGTGGTCACCGGAGACAGCGCCGGCGGGCACCTGGCCGCCTCGGTCTGCCAGCGCGCCCGCGTGCCCCTGGCCGGGCAGGTCCTCATCTATCCGGTGACCAGCGCCAGCACCCGGGCGGACTTCGCCTCGCGCTCGGCGCTGGGCGACGGGCGGTGGTTCTTGCGCCACTTCGACATCATCCGGGCCGAGACGGAGTACTTCTCCCGACCGGAAGATCAGGACACCGCAGCCGGCTCGCCCCTGTCGGCGCCGCAGATGCTGCGGGCCAATTCGCCGCCGACCCTGGTGATCACCGCTTCGCTCGATCCTCTGGTGGATGAAGGCCGCGCCTATGCGGAGGCTTTGGCCGCCGCCGGCGTGCCGACCACCTATCGCTGCGTGGAAGGGACCATCCACGCCTTCGTCCTGTTCGCCGGCCAGATCGCCCTGGGGCGTGAAGTGCTGGAGCAGGTCGGCGTCTTCATCCGGGCCGCCTAGCCCTCCCAGCCGTCCTCGAACGGGAACCGCTTGGCCCAGAAATCCCGCAGCAGCGGGTGGTCGTCCACACGCCGGACCACCTCCGACAGCTTGGGCGCGACCTCGTAGAAGCGCCGCCGCCGCGGGCGCCAGCGGCTGATCACGGTCACATAGAGGTCCAGCACCGTCAGCTGCTCGCCCAGGATGTAGGTTCCCGGCTCGACCTGCGCGTCCATCATCCGCCAGCAATCGGCGATGCGTTCCAGGGTCCGCGCCTCGATCACCTTCTCGGCCTCTGCGCCCTCGGCCAGCCGGGAGGGTTCGTCCCGCACCCAGAACATCGAATAAATGCTGGCCGGGATGTAAGTCATCCAGCGCAGGAACTGCTTGCGGCGCGGATCGGTCAGGCCGGGGGCCAAGCCCGCCTCCGGGTGGCTGTCGGCCAGCCAGGTCAGGATGGCGCCGCTTTCGGTCATCACCTCGCCATCAGGGAAGACGAGGGCCGGCACCTGCCGCATCGGATTGACGGGAGCGACCTTGGCCTGCTGCGCCTCACCCTCCCAGGTCGGGGCCTCGACCACCGCGTGCTCTATGCCCAAAAGGGTCAGGGCGGCCTCCACCGGGATCGAGCCGGAGCCGGCCGCGCCATAAACGGTCAAGATTTCGGGCTTGTGGATCATTCCGGACTCCTGTGGATCGAAACGCTAAATATGGTTTCCAGGTGCTTTACGCACCCAAGATGTTGCGCGATGGTGTGCTTGCTTCACTCGAACCTTCCGACTCGTCGAGCTGCCCGCCATGACCGTCTCATCGCTCCAAACGCCTGGACTCCTCACTTCGTCGATCGGCTACAAGCCGTTCCGTTATCCGTGGGCCTATGACTTCTGGAAGAAGCAGCAGCAGGTCCACTGGATGCCCGAAGAGGTGCCGCTGGGCGAAGACCTGAAGGACTGGGCCACCAAGCTCAACGACAAGGAGCGCAATCTGCTCACGCAGATCTTCCGCTTCTTCACCCAGTCGGACGTGGAAGTGGCCGACAACTACATGGAACGCTACGGCCGGGTCTTCAAACCCACCGAAGTGAAGATGATGCTCTCCTCGTTCGCCAACATGGAGACCATCCACATCGCCGCCTACGCCCTGCTGCTCGAGACGATCGGCATGCCGGAAAGTGAGTTCGGCGCGTTCATGGAATACGAGGCCCTCAAGGCCAAGCACGACTACATGCAGCAGTTCGGCGTCGACACCAACGCCGACATCGCCCGCACCCTCGCCATGTTCGGCGGCTTCACCGAGGGCCTGCAGCTGTTCGCGTCCTTCGCGATGCTGATGAACTTCCCGCGCTTCAACAAGATGAAGGGCATGGGGCAGATCGTGTCCTGGTCGGTGCGCGACGAAAGCCTGCACTGCGAAGGCATCATCAAGCTCTACCACGCCTTCAACAAGGAGACGCAGTGCGTCACCAAGGCCGTGGCGGACGACATCGTCGACTGCTGCAAGCACGTGGTGGGCCTGGAGGACAAGTTCATCGACCTGGCCTTCGAGGCCGGCGAGGTCCAGGGCATGACCCCCGACGACATCAAGCAGTACATCCGCTTCATCGCCGACTGGCGCCTGCGTCAGCTGGAGCTGCCGGAAGTCTACGGCGTGAAGGAAAACCCGCTGCCCTGGCTGCAAAGCCTGCTGTCGGGCGTGGAGCACGCCAACTTCTTCGAAGCCCGCGCCACCGAGTATTCCAAGGCCGCCACCAAGGGCCAATGGCACGGCAATGAAGGCGTGTGGTCGAACTTCGACCAGATGCTGGCCAAGCGCAGCGAAGCCGCCGCCCTGGTCGAATAGGCCAAGCCGTAACGGACATCGAGAAGGGCGGCGGGAGCGGAACTCCCGCCGCCCTTCTTCATTGCGCTTCGGTCAGAGGAGCGCGTCATGACCGACAAGACCTTCAAGGGCGGCGACAAGGTGAAGTGGGACCACAGCCAAGGGACCGCCACGGGCGAGGTGGTCCGCAAGCAGACCCGCGCCACGCACATCAAGGGTCACAAGGTGGCCGCCACCAAGGACGATCCCCAGTACATCGTCGAAAGCGGCAAGACCGGCGCCCGGGCCGCCCACAAGCCCTCGGAGCTTCGAAACGCCTAGAGCGGGCGGGCGAAGACGATCGTGTTGCGGCCCATGCCGATGCCGGCCATGGCGCGGTTGAACTTCATGCGCAGCTCCTGGCCCATGGCCAGCTCAAGCCGCCGCCGCCGCTGGTGGCAGCTTTTCCCCGTCGCACGGTCGCGCGTGTAGTCCTCGCCCATGAGCAGGAACAGCTCGAGCGGGAAGTCAGCCGTCCGGCGCAGGACCTCAAACCGCTCGGCGGTCAGGAAATTCTCCAGCCCCTCGGCGGTGAAGTAGTTCACGTGGTCAGGAATGGCGACCCACCAGGGCTTCTGGTCCACAGCGGCCCGCGCCTGCTCCTGCACGGCGCTGAAGTCGTTGGGAACACGGATCATCACCAGCCCGCCGGGGGCGAGCAGATTGCGCATCCGCTTAAGCACCTCCGCCGGGTGGGGAATGTGTTCGAGCACGTTGGACAGGGTGACCACGTCGGCTGATCCGTGGTTGGCCTTATCGTCCGCATAAGGCTCCAGATCCGACTCGATAAGGTTGCGGCCAAGCTCCCGGCCGTGCCTGACCGCCATGGTCGACGGGTCGATGCCGCGCGCGTCGAACCCGGCGGCGGCCAGCGACGCCACCAGCTCACCCAGCCCGCAGCCGATATCCAGGGTGCGCGGCCCGGCTCCCAGCTCGCGCAAGGTGGTGATGATATCGGCGTGCTCCGACTCCCGCAGCCAGCGCATCTCCTCCACAGCGTCGGGATCGGCGTTCAGCCGGCGGTCGTCGGGCGCCAGGGCCTCGTAGTAGGTCGAGGCGTAGAACTCGTGGAGGTAGGCCTTGCTTGGGGCCGGCTCCAGCCGACGGACGCCGGGAATGGGGGTGTCGGCGACCTTGAACTTTGGTGTCTCGCTCATCGGATCAGGCGGCGTTCACGAGGGCGGCGTCCGGTTTGAACACCGTCGAGACGCGGCCCGGGAAGGCATGCTCGCGGCTGAACGCGCCCCGGGTTTTCAGATACGCGTTGAACAGCGTCATGACGTGCCAGAAGGCGACCTCCTCGGGAGTGAAGGCGCCTGGACGATAGATCAACGCCCAGCCGGAGCGGATGTCCGAAATATCCATCACGCCCGCCATTTGCATGGCGAGGCACTTGGCGTCGAAGGCCATGACCATGTCGCGGCCGGCGGGATCCAGGGTGTGCGGCGCGCGGGTGAAGCGCATGGTTCCCGCGGCGAAGTCCAGGGCGATCTCGTAGCCGACGCTCGCCTCGCCATCCGTGACGGCGAACAGCGTGCGCCAGGTGCGGGGCTGCACTTTGTCCAGGTTGTGCTTGAACATATCCGCAAAGTTGGCGGTGACATGGGCGGCGTAACCGATCATGGCGGCCTCGTAGACCGCCGGATCGTGGACGAAGCCGTCCTCCCAAAGGCTCTGGGCGGCGATGGCGGCCTGGACGTCCGGCCGCCGGCGCATGGCCGCCAGCACCGTCATCAGCTCCTCTTGGCTGGAATAGGCGGGCGTGAAGTCAAGGCGCGGCTCGGCCAGGTCGAGCTCGTCGCCGGGCGCCATGGTCAGCACCGTGAACGGGCGGCTCTTGGCCGCGGCGTCGCGCCGGAAGTCGAAGGTGTGGGGGCCCAGATAGGCGTCGCTGTCCGGCACCCGGATATAGATCATGTCGCAGGCGCAGGGGACGACGAACCTCGCGCCGACCGCCTCGCCGTATGCAGAGCTGCGGTCGAGCACGCGCTGCTTGCGCGCCTCGGTCTCGGCTTTCTTGCGGGTCTCGTCCATGACGAAGAAGGTCGGATAGATGCTGGAGTTGATCACCCCCAGCAGGGCGAGGTCCACCTTGTGCGCGGCGCCGATCTTCCGCGCCTCCTCGATCGGCATCATGCAGTCGTTCTGGTGGAAGACCGAGTGCCGTCCGTCAGAGGCGACGATAGCGCTGTCGACCGTGCCCAGGTCGGCATAGAGGGTGACGGTCAGATCGCGTTCGATGCGCCGCGTCTCGCCGTGCTGCAGCTCGATGATGGTCTCAAAGCCCATCTCGACCAGGGTCGGCCGGATCGGATTGTCCAGGTCGCCATAGGCCCGGATGATGATCGGGATGTGGCGCGGGATGTGCCCCAAGGTCAGGGGGCAGAAATGATCCACGTGGCTGTGCGAGATGTAGATGTAGTCCTGGTCCACATAGTCCGCCGGGCCGATCGGGCACTCGGGGAACTGCCACATCAGATTGTGGATCGGGTTGTAGGTCCAGGGATCGCACAGCAGCCGCACACCCTGGTCCGTCACCAGACGGAATGAGGCGTGCGAATAGTAGGTGACTCTCACGGGCTTGCCTTTCGCGGCCGAACGCCGGGCGTCCCGAAGGTCGCCCGGCATGGTTAACGCGGCCCTAAGGAAGCCGAAGGGCTCAGTGCCCCTTCACAGGCTCCACGGTCTCCACCGGCGGGCCAAGCTGCTTCTCCCACTTGCCGACAACGGCGGCGGCGACGGAGTTGCCGACCACGTTGGTGCCGCTGCGGCCCATGTCGAGCAGATGGTCCACCGCCACGATCAGCAGCAGGCCGGCTTCCGGCAGCTTGAAGTAGGTGAGGGTGGCGCTGATCACGACCAGCGAGGCGCGGGGCACGCCCGCCATGCCCTTGGAGGTCACCATCAGCAGCAGCAGCATGGTGATCTGCTGGGCGATGGACAGCTCGACCCCATAGACCTGGGCGATGAACAGCACCGCGAAGGTGCAGTACATCATCGAGCCGTCGAGGTTGAACGAATAGCCCAGCGGCAGGACGAAGCTGACGATGCGGCGGTTCACGCCGAACTTCTCCAGCATCTCCATGGTGCGCGGATAGGCGGCTTCCGAGGAGGCGACCGAGAAGGCCAGCAGGGCCGGCTCGCGGATCTCCTTGAACAGACCCACGGCCCGGGCGCCGATGAAGGCGAAGCAGGCCAGGAACAGCACGCCCCACAGCACGCCCAGCGACAGGTAGAAGCCGCCGACGAACTTGGCGTAGGTCAGCAGCACGCCCAGGCCCTGGGTGGCGATGGTCGAGGCCAGGGCCGCGAAGATGGCGACCGGCGCCAGCTTCATGACGTAGCCGGTGACCTTCAGCATGATCTTGGTGATCTGCTCGACCAGGGTCAGGACCGCCGGGGCCTTGTCGTCGATGGCGGCCACGGCCGTGCCGACGAAGATCGAGAACACCACGATCTGCAGGATCTCGTTCTTGGCCATGGCGTCGATGGCCGAGGACGGCACCAGGTGGGTGACGAAGTTCGACAGGGTGAAGGCGGTGGTCTCGATGCCCGAGGCCTCGGTCACCGCCGGCGGCGTCAGGGACAGGCCCGAACCCGGCTGGATGAGGTGGACCATGATCAGGCCGATGGTCAGCGACACGATCGACGCGCCGATGAACCAGCCCATGGTCTTGGCGCCCACGCGGCCGATGGCGCCGGCATCCTCCATGTGGGCGATGCCCGACACCAGGGTGGCGAAAACCAGCGGGGCGATGATCATCTTGATCAGGCGCAGGAAGAGGTCGGTCAGAACCTTGAGGCCGGCGGCCACCTGTTCGATCTGCTCCGGCTGGAGCGTGATGTGGCAGATCCAGCCGACGAGGATCCCGAGGACCATGGATCCGACGATGAGATAAGCGAACAGACGGTTCATGCGTCCCCCACTGTTATTTTGGGCGCCTTTTTCACAGGGAAATCCGGCGGCGTCCACGGCGCTGTGAGCCCGGTGCGGTCATTTGCGGCATGAAACGACGGAATCCGGGCAAAACGCAGCTGTTAAGACGCTCTTCTTCATGACGCAGGCGGCGCGACATACCCCAAACGGGGATGTGCGATCCCCTTCGCGCCCCACACACAAGTCTCTCCGAACAGCCTGGAGAGGGATTCATGGCCAAGGTCACCGCGGGAGCCGTCGCCGGCTTCAACATGTTCGACATGGATATCGGCGGGATCGCCGAAGGGGACATCCTCAGCGCCACGCCGACCCAGATCGTGATCGGCTACGGCGGCGGCGACACGGACACCTTCATCGGCAGCTTCACCTACGCCGGCTCCAACATCACCGGCGGCACGCTGAACCGTATTGAGGTGCGCGTTGGCAACGCCCTGGTCTGGACCGCCAGCGACTTCAGCGCCTCGGTGCCGCAGTTCCTGGCCTGGCTCGCCGCTGACGACACCGAGGCCGCCGTGCGCAGCATCCTGTCCGGCGCGGACGAGATCACCGGCTCCTCCGGCGCGGACGTTCTCTACGGCGTGGGCGGCAACGACCGCCTGGACGGCGGAGCCGGCACGGACACCGTCGTCTATGACGGCGCCTCCGCCAGCTACACCTGGATCCAGACCGCCAACGGCTGGACGGTGACGGACAACCGCGCCGGCTCGCCGGACGGGACCGATACGCTGGTCGGCATCGAAGCCCTGCGGTTCTCCGACCGCACAGTCAGCCTGACCAGCGGCGGCCCGAACCAGCCCGTTCCCGCCGTGACCACCGGCATCGCCTCCATCCTGCGCGGCTCGAACGCGGCGCTGGAGGCCGACCTCTCGGCCAAGGTTTCCGTCGGGGCCCTGACCCAGGCGCAGGCGATCGGGGAGATCGTCAAGGCGGCGGATCAGACGACCTCGGTGGCGACGCTCAGCTACCTGTTCTTCACCGGCAAGATCCCGGGTTCGGCGGGGATCGACTATCTGGTCTCGGCCTCGGGCCCCAATCCGAACAACCTGAACTCCGCCTACTTCCAGAACTTCAATCTGGAGAACCGCTACATCAATTTCGCGGTGAACCTGGGCCGGGACGGGGAAGGCAAGGCCGCCTTCCAGGCCGACTACGGAAGCCTGAGCCTCTTCGACGCCACCAAGAAGGCCTATGCCGAAATCTTCGGCGGAACCCCCACCGACGCCAAGGTCACCGCCCTGCTGTCGGGCGGCCGCGACGCCTACTTCGCCTCCTATGGCGGCGACGGCCTTGCTGGTCAGGGGACCAAGGCGGCCATGGTCGGCTGGCTGCTGGCGGAGGCCGAGAAGGGCGATCTGGGCGTCATGGCCCGCTCCAACGCCGCCTGGCTCACGGATCTCGCCGACGGCTCGGCCCCCTTCGCCATCGACATCACCGCCCCGGGGGCCGGCTACTACAAGAGCGAGTTCGTGTTCGGCGGTTGATCAAAGGAGCAGTCTTCATGGTAACGCTCAGCACCACAAAGCCGCCGGCCGCATCGGCCTTCTACAAGGTCGGCCAGTTCGGCATTGAGACCCGGTCCATCCGCGAGGATCACGGTGTCTACTACTATCCCACCGCCAATGACCGGCAGGAGGCGGGGATATTCAGCCTGGGAATGCCCTATAGCGGGGTGGGCGACTTCAACGGCGACGGACGGCAGGACATCATCCTGGGCTGGGTGGCGTTCCCACACACCGTTCCTCGACAGTCGATGGTGGCGCCGAGCCTTTATTTGAATGACGGCAAGGGCGGGCTGCGGTTGGCGACGAGCGCCGAGGCCGACGCCATTCCCGCCATCTTCAAGGGGCAGCGCTTCGCCGTCGCGGATCTGAATGGCGACGGCGTGGACGACATCGTTCAGGCCAGCGAAGGGATGAACCAGCGCAACACCGACGGGACCTACACGACTAAGTACGATCCCATCATCCTGATGCTGTCGGCCCCCGGCGGCCGGATCATGAACGCCACCACGAACATCCAGGGTCAGGAAGCTCTCGCTCCGCCTGCGGGTTATGCGGTCGGCCATGAGATTTCCGTGGGCGATGTCGATGGTGACGGGGACAAGGACCTCTTTAGCGGGAAGCTGTTGTTCCTCAACGACGGCAAGGGGAAGTTCACCGCCGCCACCGGCGCCCTGCCCGAAGCGGTCAAGCCCGGCCATACGATCCTGACGGCGTCGGCCATTGGCGACGTGGACGGCGACGGCAAGGCCGACATCTTCGCGGCCTATATCGACGGGACCCAGGTGCTGGCGCTTTCGCGGTGGAACGGGCAGGCGTCAGGCTGGCAACTGCAGACGATCCCCCAAGGTCTGTACGGGGCCAACACCAAGCCTAACGATGCGGAAATGGCCGACGTCAACGGCGACGGCAAGCTCGACATCATCGTCACCCAAACCCGATCGGAGCCCTACTATCGGGGCGCTGGGGTCCAGATCCTGATCAACAAAGGCTCGGGCCAGTTTGTCGACGAGACGGCCTCCCGCATCGACAACGGTCCACGCGACAAGTGGTGGGGCGAAGGTGAGATTTATCTCGCCGATTTCGATGGCGACGGCGACATCGACCTTAGCCACAGCACAGACCACGAGACCCAAGATGGTAAGGTTGTCGGGGGCGGCGCCGCAATTGCGCTCAATGACGGCACGGGCAAGTTCACCTGGCTTGCCCAGACTGTCTACGCGGACGTCAAACCCTATCAGCTTGCCGGCTATGAGGACACGGAGCCCTTCCAGCAGCGGCCCCTGCCTGCGCGCCTGTTCCCGATCGATCTCGACGGGAAGGGTGCGATCGACTTCGTCGCGCAGGTCCAAACTCCCTTCAGCAAGTGGCCGACGACAGAGCCCGCCGCCTACACGACCTACACTGTGATCAACACCGCGCCGCTTCCGGGTTCGGCTGATCCGACCATCCTGGCTGCGACAAGAGCGATGCTGCGCGGCTCCAATAGCGCTCTGGCCACCGACCTTTCGGCCAAGGTCTCGGCGGGAGCTCTGACCCAGGCGGCGGCGATCGCCGAGATCGTCAAGGCGGCGGACCAGACCACCTCGGTGGCGACGCTCAGCTACCTGTTCTTCACCGGCAAGATCCCAAGCGTTGGCGGCATCGACTATCTGGTCTCCGCCTCCGGCCCCAACCCGAACAATCTGAACTCCGCCTACTTCCAGTCCTTCAACCTGGAGAACCGCTACATCAACTTCGCGGTGAACCTGGGCCGGGACGGGGAAGGCAAGGCGGCCTTCCAGACGGAGTTCGGAAGTCTGAGCCTCTTCGACGCCACCAAGAAGGCCTATGCCGAGATCTTCGGCGGAACCCCCACCGACGCCAAGGTCACGGCCCTGCTGTCGGGCGGGCGCGACGCCTACTTCGCGAGCTACGGGGGCGACGGCCTCACCGGCCAGGGGACCAAGGCGGCCATGGTCGGCTGGCTGCTGGCGGAGGCCGAGAAGGGCGATCTGGGCGTCATGGCCCGCTCCAACGCCGCCTGGCTCACCGACCTGGCCGACGGCTCGGCCCCCTTCGCCATCGACATCACCGCCCCGGGGGCCGGCTACTACAAGAGCGAGTTCGTGTTCGGGGGCTAGGGTGCTTCCCCCGGGAGGCGACGCGCGCTAGCGACAGCGGGCGTCACCTTCTCAGGGAATTTCCCATGCGTGTTCTGCTGCTGGCCGCCGCTTCGTGGTTTCTGCTGACCGGCGCCGTGTGCGCTCAGTCCTCGGAGACCACCAAGGGACGCCTCGACACCCAGGCAGGCGGCGTGGTGTGGAAGCCCGTTTGCGAGGAGCCGCGGCGCCCCGCGCGCAACACCACCTTCGCCGCCGCCGCCTATAACCGGGCCGTCACCGAGTATTTCACCTGTGTCACCAGCCAGGCCGACTACGATGTGGCCGTGATCCAGCGCTCGGTCGAGAAGGGGCGTGAGGAGGCGGTCCAGCAGATGCGGGACCGCCTGAGACGCAACCAGTAGGTCAGGCGACCGCCGTCGGCGCGCGCCGGCCTCGTACGACCGCAAGGCCGAAGCCGACGAACAGCGCCAGCATGATCGCCTGGCTGGCGGCGAACGGCGGCTCCGACAGGGTCGGGGCGGCGGCCTGCAGGACGGGGATCTTGGTGAAGGCCTGGGCCACGGCCACGAAGGCCAGGAAATAGACCTGGGCCACGAAGCTTCCCAGATAGACGCCGCGCCACAGGCCGGCGAAGCCGCGCAGCCGTGCGACGAGCATGGCGGCGAACACCAGGGTCGCGACGATCCCTGTCGCCACCGCCGGCGTGATTCCCGGCAGCGGGAACATGAAGCCGGTGGCCGTGGTGCCCGCGGCGGTGACCAGGAACAGCGGCGTCCAGAACCGCTGCACGTGCGCGCCCAGCAGGGCGGCGACGGCCATGAGGCCGGAGGCGAGCGCGATCAGGGCGATCACGCTGTGGAAGAGGGTGAAGTAGAACAGGATCATGGCGAACCCCATCAGCTCGATGCTGCGATGGGTGAAGCCTGCGCCTGTCATCGGCCGCCCGCTTGTATGTTCGTGACGGTCTTTGCCGCTCAGCTTGAAAAGGTCATGTCCTGCGCGGCGGCCAGACTCTCGGGCACGCCGATGTCGATGAAGGCGCCGTCGAAGCGGGCGCCGGCCAGGCGGCCCTCGCGGCAAAGACGCGGCAGGGTCTCCTGCTCGAGCGACACCTCGCCAGCCAAAATCGCTCTGCGGTCCATGGCATAGACGCCGCCGTTGATCAGGCCCTCGGCGCGCTGCGGATCGCGCGGCTCAAGCGCCGTGATCATGCCGCCGTGCAGTTGCGCCGTCTCGTAACGGTCGGCGATCTCCACATGACGCAGCGCCACGGCGGCGAAGGCCGGCTCGCCGACGCTCAGCGCCCGCCAGTCGAAGTCGAACCAGGTGTCGCCATTGACCAGCAGAAAGCGCTCATCGAGCTTCGAGCTCGCATGCGCGAGGGCCCCGGCGGTGCCCAGCGGCTCCGGCTCGATCGACAGCGATACCTTCACGCCCGGATAGCGGCGGACCTCGTCCTCGGCGAAGGCGGCGATCATCTGCGCCTTGAATCCGGCCAGCAGCAGGATTTCCGAAATGCCGCTCCGCGCCGCCTTGGCGAACAGGTGGGCCAGGAACGGCCGCTCGGCCACCGGCTGCAACGGCTTGGGCAGGTTCTCGCCCAGCGCGCCCAGGCGCGTGCCGCGGCCGCCCGCCAGGATCACGCACTGCTTCATGGGTTCGGCTCTACCGGCGCACGCGCCAAGCCTCGGCGCCGTCATAGGTGAACTTCACCGCCCCGGCCTGTCCACCCGCGGCGTTCAGCGCCTCGACCAGGCGATAGCGGTTCTCCGGATCGGTCAGCAGCATCAGGAAGCCGCCGCCGCCGGCGCCCGACACCTTGCCGCCCCAGGCGCCGGCCGCCATGGCCAGGTCGTACAGGCGGTCCACCTCGCTGGTGGCGACCCCGCTGGCGGTGCGCTTCTTGGCCCGCCAGGAGCGGTTCAGAATCTCGGCCACCTCGCGCACGTCGCCGGCCAGCACCGCCGCCTTCATGGAGGCCGCGTCCGCCTTCAGGGCGTGCATGCTCTCCAGGGTCACCGGGTCGTCGGCGTTCAGGCCCTTGAGCTGTTCGCGGATGATCGTCTCCGACCGGCGCGACTGGCCGGTGAAGCAGGCCACCAGCGAGGACTCCAGCTCAATCAGATGGTCGCGCGAGGCGCGCAGCGGATTGACCACCACCCGCTCCCCGTCGAGAAATTCGATGTAGTTCAGCCCGCCGAAGGCGGCGGCGTACTGGTCCTGCCGGCCGCCGGCCAGACCCAGGCGCAGGCGCTCGATCTCGAAGGCCAGGCGCGCGACCTCATACGGCCCCAGCGGCGCGTCCAGGGCGGCGCGGAACGCCTCGATCAGCGCCACCACCACGGCGGAGGAGGAGCCCAGGCCCGATCCGGGCGGGGCGTCGGCCGTGGTCGACACCACCAGCGGAACCCGTACGCCGTCCAGATAGGTCTCCACGAAATGGCTGTAGACCGCCTTGTGCAGGATCAGGCCGGCGCCGCCGTCGATCTCCTGGCCGGGGGCGTAGCGCTCCTCCTCGCCCAGATCGCTGGCGCGAAACACGATCTGGCCGTCCGCCGAAGGGCTCACATGGGCGAAGGCGAAGCGGTCGATGGTGACGTTCAGCACGGCCCCGCCGTACTGGTCGCAGTAGGGCGAAAGGTCGGTGCCGCCGCCGGCCAGACCCAGGCGCAGGGGCGCGCGGGCCCGCATGGGCGCGATCACCGGCCGTTCGCTTGCCGGCCGCCCAATCACCGGCTTCTCTGGCATCAGCCGACGGCTTCCAGCACGCGGGTGCCGCCGTGATCGACGCCATAGTGCAGGCGGGGCATGTTGTTGCGGACCATGAAGGCTTCCAGCGCCTCGCCGTCGCCGGGCGTGAACAGCATCAGGAAGCCGCCGCCGCCGGCGCCGATCACCTTGCCGCCGGTCACGCCATAGGCGCTGCGCGCCTCGTCATAGATGGCGTCGATGTGCGGCCAGCTGATCTTCGAGGACAGCTTCTTCTTGTGGGTCCAGTGCTCGTGCAGCATCTCGCCCCAGCCCTCCAGGTCGCCCGCCTTCCACGCGTCGCGGATACGGTAGCCCAGGTCCTTGATGAAGCCGAGGTTCTCCTGCGTCTTGCGGCGGGCCTCGTCCTGCTCGTCCGCGCCCAGCATGGCCTTGTGCTGGTCTTCCAGGATCACGGCCGCGTCCCGGCGCAGGCCGGTGTAGTAGATGTGGGTGTGGCGCACGAAGGCGGCCTCGACCTCGGGGTCGAGCTCGACCTTGCCCACGGTCACCTTGCCGTCCGGCGCGATGTCCAGGGTGGTCAGCCCCCCGAAGGCGGCCATGTATTGATCCTGCTTGCCGATGCCCTTGTTGAGGACGTCGATCTCCAGGGTGCAGGCCTCTTCCGCCAGTTGGGCCGGCGTCGGGCGCTCGCCCTTCAGGGCGTGCAGGGCGTGCAGGAAGCCGACCAGGAAGCAGCTCGATGAGCCCAGGCCGGTGCCGCCGGCGATGTCGGCGATGGAGGCCAGCTCCACACGGTCATGCAGGCCGTGGCGCAGCAGCGCCTCGCGCACCAGCTCGTGCTGGATGTCCAGGCTGCGGTCGGCGGCTTCCGGGTGCGGGCCGTGGATCAGCACGCGCCGTTCGAAGGCCGGGCGGTGGGCGGTGATGTGGATGTACTTGTCCAGCGCCATGGCGAAGATGAATCCGCCGCCGTGGCGATAGTAGCTTTCCAGGTCCGTGCCGCCGCCGCCCAGGGTGACGCGCAGGGGGGTGCGCGTGGAGATCATTCGGCGGCCGGGGCCTCGACGGGGGCGATCTGCTCCCAATGGCCCTTGTGCAGGGACAGCGCCGGGTGGCTGACCAGCAGGTGCCAGACCACGGCGGCGAGGCCCTCGACGATCGGGGTGATCAGTTGCGGATCGACGGTCGGGATCACCACGCAGGCGTCGGCGACCTGGGCGGTGAAGCCGCCGTTGCGGCCGACGATGCCGGTGATCGCCGAGCCGCGCTGCTGCGCCAGCTGCAGGGCGCGCACGATGTTGGCGCTGACCGGCGGCTCGACGCTGCCGCCGCCGACGGAGAACACCAGCAGGGCGTCTTCGGCCTTCAGGCGGCTGGTCTCCAGCCAGGTGGACAGCGTGCCTTCCCACCCCTCGTCATTGATGCGGGCGGTCAGCTCCGAGACGTTGTCGGTCGGGCAGTACGCCTCGAAGCCGCAGATCTTGCGGAAGTCGTTGGTGGCGTGGCTGGCGTGGCCGGCGCTGCCGCCGACGCCGATGATGAACAGGCGGCCGCCGGCTTCGCGGCGTCCGGCCAGGACTTGCGCCATGGCGTCGATCTGGGCGCGATCGAGGCCGGCGACGGCGCGGTTCACCGCATCGAGGAAGTGGTCGACGAACATGGGGGATCAGGCTTTCTGGTAGACGTCTTGAAGGATCACGCGGGCGGCCGCGTAGAGGTCGTCGACGATGCTGTCGGCGCCGGCGCCGCTGTTGTAGGGGCGTGCCAGAAGGATGGTGCGCACGCCGGCGGCTCGGCCGCAGGTGGTGTCGCGGTCCATGTCCCCGACCATCCACGAGCGATGCAGATCCACGTCCCAGCGCTGGGCCAGGTCGAGCAGCAGGCCCGCCTTGGGCTTGCGGCAGCCGCAGCCGTCGCGGTCGTCATGACGGCAGGCGGCGATCTCGTCGATCGGCAGGGCGTCGTCGAGGATGGCGTGCAGCACGTCCAGCTCGCCGTTGCTCATCAGCCCGCGCCGCACGTCCGGCTGGTTGGTCACGCCGAACAGCAAGAAGCCCGCGGCCTTCAGGTCGCGCAGGGCGGCCTCCACGCCCGGGATGATCTGCAGCTCCTCGGGGCGGCGCGGCGAGGCGGGTTTGCCGTCGCGCCAGACGACGCGGTTCAGCACCCCGTCGCGGTCGAGGAAGACGGCGCGACGCTTGGTCATGATTACAGCGTGAACCCGGCGGCGACGGCGTCGCGGCGGAACATGGCCACGGTGTCCAGCGACAGGGCGTCCAGGTCCATGCCGGCCATCTGGTCCATCTTCTTCAGGATGTCCGGCGTGGCGGTGATGATGTGGCAGCCGCACTCGCGGGCCTGATAGATGTTCAGGGCTTCACGGGTGCTGGCCCACAGGACCTCGGCCTTCGGCTTTTCGGCGGCCATGGCCACGGCGGCGCGCATGATCGGCATGGGATCAATGCCGGTGTCGGCGATGCGGCCGGCGAAGATCGAGATGATCCCCGGGACGTTCGGGTCCAGGGCGGCCACGGTGCCGGCGGCCTGGGTCAGGGTCAGGATGGCGGTGACGTTCAGCTTCACGCCTTCGCGCGACAGCTTCTCCACCAACGGCAGGCTGCTTTCGCCCTTGGTGTTGGTGATCGGAATCTTGACGTAGGCGTTCTCGCCCCAGCCGGCGATCAGGCGCGCTTGGCGCTCCATCTCCTCGAACTCGTCCGAGAACACCTCGAAGGAGATCGGCATGTCGGGGATCAGGGCCAGCAATTGCTTGGCGAACCCGGCGTAGTCGGTGACGCCGGCCTTGTACATCAGGGTCGGATTGGTGGTGAAGCCGGTGACGCGGCCCTCGGCGTGCAGCCGGGCGAAGTCATCGAGGCTCGCGCCGTCGCCATACAGCTTCAGTTCGACGCCGGCGGCGGCGGCGTTGGCGTCGCGAAATTCCTTCTGGATGTGACCCATTGCCGACCTCTTCTAATAATCACTATTGAAACGCGCGCGCCAAGTTATGGCTTTTCAGGCGTGCGAATATTCGAGCGCGGCCATTTGGTCCATGCGACCAAGTTGCGCAAGCATTTAACCTTACATGTGGGTTAATTTACATTTGGCAAACATGACTTAGCTCAAAATGCAACCGGAACTAGATTTCGAGTTTTGTCGCGCGCCACAATTTCGGCGCCATGCGTCGCCGGGGTTGCGTTCATCGAGCCGCCCCCGCAAACCTCGGCGGATTTCGGGAGCTGTCCGTTGGACCTGACCATCTCCATCGCCACCTACGACCGGCCGCAACTTCTGGCGCAGACCCTGCGTTCCTGCCTGGCTCAGCGGAACGCCCTGGGTCTGAAAATCGAGATTCTGGTCACCGACAATCATCCCGACGCCGCCGGCCTGGCGACGGCGCGGGAGATGTCGAAGGACGCCGCCTTGCCGATCCGCTGGCAGGCTGACCTGACCCGCAACATGTCGGCCCTGCGCAACGCCGGCATCGCCGCCGCGCGCGGCGCCATGCTCGCCTTCATCGACGACGACGAGATCGCCGATCCCGATTGGACCGACCAGCTTGTGGGCGCTCTGCGCGCCGCCGACGCGGATATCGCGGTGGGTCTGCGGGCGGCGGTCTTCGCCGAGAACGCCCCTGCCTTCGATCCGGCGGGCGACTCCTTCGTCCGCCGCCTGAACCTGGCGCCCGGCGCGCTGGTCGAGCTCATGCGCGCGGACGGCAAGCCGCTGCACGGCCTGGGCACCGGCAATTCGCTGTTCAAGATGGCGACCTGCTTCCCCGATCGACACGCCTTCGACGAGGCCTTCGGCGACGCGGGCGGCGAGGACGCGGAACTCATGGTCCGCCTCTACAAGCAGGGCCGCCGCATCGTCTGGGCGCCCCAGGCGCGGGTGGTGGAGACGGTGCCGCCGCACCGGACGCTCGCCGCCTACCGCCTGATCCGCGCCAAGCGCGAGGCGCAGCACTACTTCAACATCTACGTCGCCCACGCGCCCAGGCCCGCCCGCGCGGCCGCCATTCTTCGACTGAAGGGCCTGTTGCAGGTGGCGGCCGGAACGGCGCTGGCCGTGGCCGGGTTCGAGTTCGGATCGGAGCGCCGGCTGCGCGGCCGTCTGCTGATCGCCAACGGCGTCGGCAAGCTGACCACCCGTCAGGTGGGCTACATCAAGGAGCCGTCCTTGGCCGCCTAGACAGCCTTCTCGTCGATGAAGCCGATGGGCGCGCGCCAGGTCAGCTTGCCCAGCCCCTTGGCCATCCCGATGCGGTTGTCGATGCGGTCGCGGCGGGCGAACTCGCCCGAGACCACGAACAGGCCCAGATGGACCATGAACTGGGCCAGGCCCAGGAAGCTGACCTTCACCCGCGTCCAGGCCTTGCTGTCACTGGTGCCGATGCGGGACGCCGCATAGTGCTGCGAGCCCCGCTTCATGCGGGTGATCATGTAGTCGGGCTTGGTGCGGTCGGTCTCGATGAACTCGACCACCACGGCGTCCGGCGTCCAGACGAAGCGCTTGCCCTCCAGGGCCAGACGGAACAGGAACTGGGTGTCCTCGCCGTTGGCGTCGCCATAGGACACGTCGAAGGGCTCGGCGCCCTCCATGCAGGTCGCGACGCGATAGGCGGAGTTGCCGCTGCCCAGGCCTTTGCCCTTCTTGCGCAGGCGGCCGAACATGTGGATCGGCTCGTCCTTCGCCATCCGAAAGTCGAGGGTGTAGCGCCAGCCTTCCGGGTCCCATTCGGGCGGGCGGCCGCTCTCGAACTCCGGCCGCTTGGGGCCGAAACAGGCGTCGGCGCCGGTGCGGTCAAGGCACTCGGTCAGGGCGTCGATCCAACCCGGTTGCGGCGCCTCGTCGTCATCCACGAAGGCCACATAGCGCCCCTTGGACGCCTTGATGCCCAGGTTGCGGACGATGGACACGTTGCGCCGCGCGTCGGCCAGATAGGTCACCGGCGCGGGCGCCGTGCGCGCCAGTCCTTCCACCAGTCCCCGGGCCAGTTGATCGGGATGATTGTCCACCACCACCAGCTCGTAGGACGCGCCCGCCGGGCTGGCGAACAGGGCGTTGAGCGTCCGCTCCAGCAGGTGGACGCGGTCGTAGCTCAACACCACGACACTGATGTCGATGCTCATATGCCCGTGCCCTTGATCACCACGCCGGCCGTCTTCACCAGGATCATCAGATCCAGTCCCAGCGACCAGGTGCGGATGTACTCCAGGTCGCGTTCGACCCAGTCGTCGTAGTTGTTGATGCGGTGCCGCCCCTCGACCTGCCACAGGCAGGTGATGCCCGGCTGGACGGTCAGCTTCTGGCGCTGGAAGTCGGTGAACTGCTCGTACTCGTGCACGCGCGGCGGACGCGGCCCGACCAGGGACAGGTCGCCCTTCAGAACGCTCCACAGCTGCGGCAGCTCATCCAGGCTGTACTTGCGCAGGAAGCGGCCGATGGGCGTGATCCGCGGATCGTTGGTCAGCTTGAAGGCCGGGCCTTCCATCTCGTTCAGGTGCTGAAGGGCCGCCTCCTGGGCGTCCGCGTCGGCGACCATGGTGCGGAACTTGTAACCGTCGAACCGCCGCCCGCCCTTGCCGACCCAGTGGCAGGTGTAGAAGACCCCGCCGCGCGAGGTCAGGGCCACGCCCAGCATGATGACGATCAGGGCAGGTGACAGGAACAGCATGCCGGCCGCCGAAATCACGATGTCGATGGCGCGCTTGACCGCCAGTTGCGGCCTCACGTCGCGTCCGCCGGCGAAGACCAAGGGTTCCAGAGAGTGACTCATATTAGCTAGGCTTTAAGCACAACACGGTTGACCGCCGCGCCGCGAATATGGTCGCAGCCGTCTCGAAAGCCTTAAGCCCGCGGGAAAACATTGTCCGAGCCGTTTCCGTCCGTCCGTTTCGCCGGTCTTCGTTTCACGCCGATGACGGTGGAGCAGTCCGTCCGCGCCCTGGCCGACCGCCCGGCCTGCGCGCCGCTGTCGGCCTTCGTCACGCCGAACGCCGAGCACGCCTTCCTGCGTCGCAAGGATCCTGAGTTCGCCGCCTGCGGCGACGCCTGCTTCGTCAGCACCAACGACAGCCGCATCCTTGGCCGCGCCGCCCTGCTGGGCGGGCTCCAGCTGCACTTCGCGCCAGGAGCCTACGTGGTCCGCACCCTGTTCGACGAGGTCATCAAGCCGGACACTCCGATGACCGTCATCGGCGGCACCGAGCCAATGATCGTCGAGCTGCGCGCCCGGTACGGCCTGACCAATCTGAAGCAGCACATCCCGCCCATGGGCTTCATCGACAAGCCCGAGGCCGTGGCCGACGCCATCGACTTCGTCGCCGCCAATCCGGCGCGCTTCATCTTCGTCGCCATGGGACCGCCCCAGTCGGAAAAGTTCTGCCAGCGCCTGTCCGCCGACGGTCGGGCCACCGGTCTGGCCCTGTGCATCGGCAGTTCGCTCACCGTCCTGACCGGCGCGTCAAACCCGGCGCCCGACTGGATGGAGCACTCCGGCCTGGTCTGGCTCTATCGCCTCGCCACCGAACCGAAGCGGCTGTGGAAGCGCTACCTGGTGCGCGGCATGTTCGGCCTGGGCCTTGCGCTGCGCGACGCGGTCCGCCTGCGGCTGGGGCTGCTCAGGCCTTCTCATGCCTGAGCCCCTCCTGTCTGAGCCCCTCCTGTCTGAGATCGGGCATGTCTGAACTCGGCGGCAGGATCGCTGCGGGTGTCTGGCGGGACAATCTCGTCGAACGCCGCCTGCGCAGAGAGGCGTGGATCGCCCGTGCGCTGGAGCGGCTGGCCGACGTCGTCCTGGTCCTGACCCTGCTCTATGTCCTGATCGGCGCTTCGCCCTATTCCCGCGGCCTCAACATCGACGAGGCCACTGGAGGCACCGAGCTGTCGCCGGTGAACCGCTACGCCTGGCTGGGATTGATGGCGCTCAGCGGCCCGATCCTTCTGTTGCGTTGGCGACGTGCGATCGACGTCGTGCTCGGGGCCTGGCCGGTGATCGCCGTCTTCGTGTGGTTCGGCCTGACCACCACATGGGCGCTCGACCCCGCCGCTTCCGACCGGCGCTTCATTCTCTATGCCGTCGGACTGATCATCTGCATCGCCCTCGCGGTGGGGATCAGCGACCGGCGCCGGGTCTTGACCCTGATGGCTGGGACCGGCGGGTTCGTGATGATCGTTGACGCGGTCTCCTGGGCCGTCGCGCCGGGCCTGTCCATGACCGAGATCGGCCTCGCGGCGATCCATTCCCACAAGAACACCCTTGGGGCGGTGGCCCTTTTCTCGACGCTGGCCTGCGGGACCCAGACTCTCGTTCAGACGCGGGCCAAGGGCCGCATCCTGTGGGGAGGCCTCGCTGCGCTTTCGATCCTGTTGCTCGTGGCCAGCCTGTCCAAGACCAGCATGATCATCCTGGCGGGGGTGTTGGCGGCGGCCCCGGTGCTGGTCTTCCTGTCACGGGGACGCGTCGGCGTCATGTGGTCGGCGGCCCTCGCGGGCTTCACCATCCTGCTGGGCGCGGTGTTCACCTGGACGGCCGTGAACCTCGCCATGGGCGCCGATCCCCTGGGACCGTTCCGCACCGTGACCTTCACCATGCGCACGGACGTTTGGAAGTTCGCCTTGGGCGAGTTCGCGGCTCATCCCTGGCGCGGCTTGGGTTTCGGATCCTTCTGGGACATTGATCCGCGCCTCCAGCCGAGCCTCAAGGCCGACCTGTGGTTCGCCCAGCCCGACGCCGCCACCAACGGTTCGCACAACGGCTATATCGACCTGATGGTGACCACGGGGATCATCGGTCTGGCGGGCGGGGTGATGCTGCTGTTCCGCTGGATCGCCAAGGCCTGGACCCTGGTGCGCTTCGCCCGCCCGGGAGAGGCCCTGCCGCTGTTCCTGGCGGTGTTCGTCGTGGCGGTCTTCGTCCACAATTTCATGGAGAGCAGCTATTTCACGGCCAACTCGCTGTTCGGCTTTCTGGTGCTGCTCGCGGGCGTGCTTATCGAGGCGCAGTCCCGTGACCACGCCTTAGAAGGACGATGAGCAAGATCGCCATGGCCGCCGCCTCGGCCGCCTGACCGATGACGGTGCCCAGCACCGCGCCCGGCGGCCCCGCCAGCTTCAGCCCGGCCAGGATCGCGCCCATGGCGATCAACGACGCTCCGGCGTTGGCCAGGGCCAGGACCTTGAAGGCCTTGATCGACTGCAGGCCCGTGTTGATCACCACCTGGACGAAGGTCGTGGCGGCGCACACGCCCCACAGCACGACCAGCGCCGTCTCACCCGCATACTTGCCGCCGAAGACATGGTCGGTGACCAACGGCCAGGCGGCCGCCACCCCGGCGGTCCAGAGCGCCGTCAACAGCAGGCCGCCGCCGGCCGCCAGGGCCAGCTGCCGCACCAGGCCGCCAGCGTCGCCCGCCTCCCGCCGCGCCACCAGGTCCGGCCGCGCCGCCATGGCCCAGGATGACGCCAGCAGCGCCGGCGGGCGCAGCAGAAGCTGCGTCGCCGACAGGGTGGCCAGGGCGACCGCTCCGGCCGTGCCCGCCACGGCGAACACATAGAACCGCGCCAGCACCTCGGTGCTCGCCGCGCCCAGGAAAATCCAGCCGCTCTGTCGCGCATAGGGCGGATAGGCGCGCAGCGACGCGGCCAGGCCCTTCACCGCCGACAGCGCGCCGGGGCTCCAGACGCCCCACAGCGCCACCAGGCCATAGGCGGCCGCCAGGAGGATAAGAGCCTTGTCCGCGCTCAATCCGTTGTCGCCGGCCCCTATGGCCGCCGTCGTCAGCCCGGCGGCCGCCAGGGCCAGGACTGCGGCTGTGCGCACCGTGGCGCCCGTGGCGTCCCGGCGTGAAAAGCGAAGAGCGCGCCCGTACTGCTGGGCCAGGAAGGCGATCAGATAGACGGGCCCGGCCCAGACGCCGAGGCTGGCGCCCAGCCCCTTCAGCACCACGACCCCGCCCAGGGCGATAAGGCACACCGCCGCCAGGAAGACCAGGTTCACCCCGGCCATGATCGTCTCGATCCGGCCGCGCGTCTCCTCGAAGCCCGGCCCGAACGGCGTGACCTGCAGATGACAAATGCTCACCGCGTTCTGCACGCTGGCCAGGACGTAGCCGAGGGCTCCCCAGAACACGAAGACCCCATAGTCCTGCGGCGCCACCAGCCGGATCAGGACGAGATTGACCCCGAGGTTCAGGATCGAGAACAGGCCCTGTTCGACGGCGGAGGTCAGGTAGCGGCGCATAGGGCCATCAATTCACGACGCCGTCGCCGCGGTTGACGTTGAAGTTGCGGCTGAACGGCAGGACCCCGGTGATGTACTGGGCCACGAACAGATCGACCTCCGCGATGCGGCTGCGCGGCACGAACACCAGGTCGCCAGGCAGGAGCGGGAAGTTCTGGCTGTTGTCGGCCGTGCTCAGCATGTCGGCCACGTCCACCACCCGCATGGCCAGGCGGCGGTCGCCGACGCGCTGACGCAAGACCACGACCTTGCCGGTGCGCGCGGTGTCCTGGAAGCCGCCCGCCAGCATCACCGCCTGGGCTGCGTTCAGGTCGCCCTTGACCTGATGCACGCCGGGCAGACGCACCTCGCCCCCGATATAGATCTGCGACGAGCCGTAGCTGGTGACCAGCGCCTCCACCTGCGGATTGCGCAGCACCGCGCCATAGGAACGCGCCAGGGCCGTGTTCACCTCTTCCGAAGTCAGGCCCGAAACCTTCAGCGGACCGGCCAGAGGCAAAAGGACGCGTCCATCCGGGCCGACCACAAGACGGGCGTTCAGCTCGGGATTGACCAGGAAATTCAGGCTCAGCTCATCGCCCGCGCCCACGCGGTAGCGATAGTCAGCGTCGTTCCATTCCGCGAAGGCTGCACGGTTCTCCGCCCTGGTCAGGGGTTTCGGCCCGGAGGCGCAGCCAACCACAAGGGCCGCCGCCATGCAGAGGGTCGAGACCACGCCAAATCGCAGGCTTCGCACTGTTCATCCTCCCGTTGCGCCGCGGCGCGGGTTCCGTCTCGCGGCATAGCGACAAGACGTCCATTCCACCATGGACGCCTGACTAAACCCCTAAAAAATCAGGCTTCGTTAAGCATATCGGCGCATGCCTTTTGGACGAGGCCGCGCATGTGCGCGCGGTGGTTTTGGAGACGACACGGCGCAGCCATGAGCAGCGTGGCGTTGGAGAGTGACCCGCCGATTTCGGCGGCGCCGCCCAGACGGGCGCGCGTGTCCCTGACCGCGCGCGACTTCCTCACGCCTGTCTTCTACTACAAGCGCATCGCCATCATCGCCTTCGTGGTCCCAGTGCTGCTGGCTCTGGTGGCGGCGGTGCTGGCCAAGCCGGTCTACACCGCCCAGTCGCGCCTGCTGATCCTGCTGGGCAGCGAATACTCCTTCCGCAGCGGCGTGGCCGGCGACGCCAACCGCCTCAGCTTCGACCGCGCCCAGATCGTCAATGCCGAGATGGAGATTCTGCAGTCGCGCGAACTGCGGCAGAGGACCGTGCAGGAGGTGGGGATCGCCCGCATCTATCCGGGCAGCGCCCCGACGCCCAAGGCGATCGAGCAGGCGACCGAGCAACTGGGCCGCGATCTGGCCGTCACCGCCGTGCCGCAGTCCAACGTGGTCGAGGTCTCCCTGCGAAACGGCGATCCCCGCGTCGCCGCCGAGGTGCTGGCCAAGTTGCTGGATCTCTATCGCGAGCGCCGCCTGGAGGTCTTCTCCCAGGCCGATATCAACGCCGTCGTCGGCCAGCGGGACGATCTGCGCCGCCGCCTGGACGAGATCGAAGGCCGGATCACGCGCTTCTCGGGCGAACATAATCTGTCCGACTACACGCAGGATCTGGTCGACGCCCAGACGCAGAAGGCCAGCCTGACCGCGCAGATCCAGCAGTTCGACCAGCAGATCGCGTCGGCCCAGGCCCGCACGCGCCAGTATCGCGGCAAGAGCGGCGCGGCGCCGCAGGACATCGAGCTGCAGACCGACGTCGGTCCCTCCCTGGCCAACCAGGATCTCAACCTGACCTTGCTGCGCCTTCAGGAGCAGCGTCGCCAGGCCGCCGCCAAGTTCAAGGACGGCTACCCGCTCATCAAGGAGCTGGACGCCCAGATCGCCACCGTCCAGGCCGCCATCGCCGCCGCGCCCAAGCAGCAGGTGGAGACCATCCGCCGGGGCGTGAACCCCCTTCGCCAGCAGTTCGACGCCGCCCTCGCCACCAATGAGAGCGAGGCCGCCGGCCTGTCCGTCGGCCGCCAGCGGCTGGAGCGCAGCCTCGCCGAGGCGCAGACCCGCCTCGATGAACTGGTGAGCGTCGGCCCCGTCTGGCGTGAGATGCTGCGTAACCGCAGCGTGGTCGAGGCGGCCTACCAGGATGTCTCCAAGCGGGCCGAGGACGCGCGCCTGGAAAGCGTCTTCTCCCGCTCGCGCGCCAACGTCCGGATGATCCAGGCGCCGGAGGCTCTCCCCAGCGGGCACAGCGGCCGTCTGACCATCCTCGCCATCGGCGTCTTGCTCGGCGTGGTCAGCGCCGCGGCCGGCATCGTCATCGCCGCCACCTTCTCGCAGGTGATGATCTCGCCCTCCGACGTGGAGGCCAAGCTGGAGCTGCCGACCCTGGCCGCCCCGCCGGCCCTCGACGGCCAGACGCCGCCCCACGTTCGTCTCGACCAACTACGCCCGGTCTTCCTCAGCCACGACGACAGCGCCTTCCTCATGCGCATCCTGGCCACCGTGGGCCGCGAGCGTCACGCCCTGGTGCAGTTCATCGCCGCCAACGCCGGCGAGGGGACCGCCAGCCTGGCCCTGGACTTCGCCATCGCCGCCGCCCAGCGCAAGCAGCGGGTCCTGCTGCTGGACGTGGAGCCGGAGAACGGCGGCGTCGTCGGCCATCTGCGCTCGCAGGGCGCCACCCTGGCCGCCACCGACGCGGCCGGCGGCGTCATGCGGGTGGGGACCAGCCGCCTCTATGTGGCCTCGACCCGCGGGCTGGACCTATCGGAAGACCGCCTGTCCAACGCCATCGTCGCCGCCCGCAACAGTTTCGACCTGGTGGTCATGGCCGCCCCGGCCCTGCAGCAGTCCTATCTCGGCGTCACCCTCAGCGGCTTGGCGGACCTGACCGCCGTGGTGATCGAGGCCGAGCAGACCCGCGCCGCCGTGGTGCGCAACCTGCTCGACAAGCTGGACGCCGCCGGCGCCGACGTGGCCGGCGCCATTCTCAACAAGCGCCGCTTCTACATTCCGCGCCTTATCTACGGATGGCTCTGACGGCTTGACGTCAGCCCAAACGCCGAGCGCTATCGCCCGATGTCCACGCAGTTCATAACGCGCGCGCGCCTGCGCGACGATCTCCACGCCATGGGCTTGCGGGCCGGTGATCTCGTCATGGTCCATGCCGCCATGAGCAAGGTCGGCCGCCTGTTGCACGGCCCCGACGCCCTGGTGGGCGCCCTGCGCGACGCCGTGGGGCCGGACGGGACGGTCATGGCCTATGTGGACTGGGACGGCGCCTACGATGAGCTGGTCGATGCCGAGGGGCGCGTGCCGCCGGCCTGGCGCGACCACGTGCCGCCTTTCGATCCCGCAACCTCGCGGGCGATCCGCGAGAACGGCGTCCTGGCCGAATTCGTCCGCACCACACCCGGTGCTCTTCGCAGCGGCAATCCCGGGGCCTCGGTCGCCGCGATCGGCGCCCGGGCCGCATGGCTCACCGCCGATCACCCGCTCGACTACGGCTATGGCGAGGGCTCGCCCTTCGCCAAGCTGGTGGAGGCGGGCGGCAAGGTCCTGATGGTCGGTGCGCCGCTCGACACCCTGACCCTCCTGCATCACGCCGAGCACCTGGCGCGCATCCCGGGCAAGCGCGTGCGCCGCATTGAGGTCCCGTTCGCGGTGGAGGGCGAAGTCCATTGGCGGATGGTCGAGGAGTTCGACACCAGCGACCCCGTCGTCGGGGGCCTGGCCGAGGACTATTTCGCCCGGATCGTGCGCAATTTCCTCGACGGCGGCCAAGGTGCGGTGGGCGCGGTGG
Organism: Caulobacter segnis; assembly: GCF_029543125.1. Taxonomy (GTDB): domain Bacteria; phylum Pseudomonadota; class Alphaproteobacteria; order Caulobacterales; family Caulobacteraceae; genus Caulobacter; species Caulobacter segnis_D. The sequence continues at coordinate 345,459 of NZ_JARQWW010000002.1, read as the reverse complement.
GCGCGGCCGAGGCCGTGCTGGTCGACGCCGCCTCGATCTGCGCCTTCGGCGTCGAATGGCTCCAGAGCCGGTTCGCCTAGCGCGCGTATGGCCGCACCGGACTGAGACTGCTAAGCGTCCGCCCGCGAAGATCCAAAGAGTTAGAAAAATGCCGACGATGATCACACCGACCGCGACCTTCGCTGAGAACCTGCAACAGTTGCCGGGCATCGACGGCGTGGCGCGCATCGACCTTGTGGACGCCGCCGGGACCGTGGTCGCCAGCATCGAGAACCAGCCGGGCAAGAAGGGCTCGGTGGCGGTCTATCAGCATCTGGGCAGTGCCTTCGGCAAGCTGGATGCGGCGGCGGCCGAGCATGGCTTGGCGGTGTTCGCCGAGCACACGGCCGACGCCCGCCAACGTCCGGGCGCGCACCCCAATGTCGACCGCCTGCTCGAGATCGCCGCCGGCGGCGCTGCGCTGGAGATCAGGATCGTTCCCGTCAACGGCTGACCGGCCCGTATTTCTACCAGATGGCGTTCAACCGCTGATAGGCGCACATAGCTTCTCGTCGCTCCGGACCTGCTAGAGCACATCCGAACGGCGCCGGCCGACAGCTCTTTCCCTAGGGAGCTGCGGCCGGCAGCATCGTTCAGGCCGGCGCCGCCGCGTAGCGCGTCGATAGCTGACGATAGGCCTTCGAGTTGAACGCCAGGATCGTCATCACCACCCCCAATAGCCCGCCGAGGGTGAAGACGATGGCGATGCCCCGCTCAGGGCCGCGCCCGAACCAGTCGCCGATGGCGTCCGCGCCCGCGCCGGTGGTCATCAGCGGGACGAAGACGAATTGGGTCAGCGGCCCGATCAGGAAGGCCGTGACGGGCGAGGCCGCCTGCTCGATGGACTGGGCGAAGCCGAACACCCGGCCCTGGCGCTCAAACGGCACCACCTTCTGCAGCGTGGTGTGCTCCGCCGCCTCGGCGTAGGGGCCGAGGAACATCCAGATGAAACAGCCGCCCGCCAGCAAAGGGATGGACGACTGCACGGTGAACACGGCGGCTACCGCCCAGGCGATCAGGTTGACCACCAACAGGGTGCGCAGCGGGTTCTGGCCCAGGCCGGTGCGGGCGATCAGCACGCCGCTGAGGATGAAGGCGCAGGACACCACCGCCCAGAGCACGCCCCAGGCCTCGACCCGCATCAGCGACAGGCCATAGGCGTCCATCAGCGCCATATAGACGCCGCCCAGCAGGTTGTTCATGGCGGCGAAGAAGATCAGGGCGAACAGGCCGGGCACCGCGCCCACCACCTTGATCGTGCCCATCAGGTCCACGCGCCCGGCAGGCTTTGCGTCTTCAGGCGCGGGCGTCGTCGGTTCGGGCTCCTGCAGCGGCACCGAGATCAGGTGGGCCATCACGACCACGGTCAGGACGATGGCGCAGGCCAGCGCCGCCGCCATGCCGCCGCGCGCCACCAGAAAGCCGCTGATCACCGAGGTGGTCAGGAAGCCGATGCCCGTGACCATGCCCACCAAGCCGTTGGCCTTGTCGCGTCTATCTTCCGGCACCAAAGCCGTGACCAGGGTCGGCAGGGCGATTCCGCGCACATTGCCGGCGATCACCCCGATCATCACCAGCACGATGAACGCCCACAGCAGGGGGCCGTCGATCCGTTTCAGCTGCTCCGCCGGCGCCAGCAGGCAGACCGCCAGCGACAGGATGTAGAGGGCCAGCGACGCCAGGCTTGATCCCAGCATCGCGGTCTTCTTCTTGTGGTGGTCCACCAGGCTGCCGAACCAGATGCCCGAGGCCGCCGTCATCACCAGATAGACGCCTGCGATCATGCCGGTGGCGAAGACCGACCGCGTCTCCAGGTAAACCCAGAAGGTCAGGGCGAACCACACCGTGAAGTTGACGATGTTGGCCACCAGGTTGTTGCCCAGAACGGCGTAGAACGGCCCCATGAACTTTTCCTGCCTGGCGATGCCTCACTGGTCGACTGTCGCGCGCGGGAAGGCAAGTCCTCAGGGACGGTAGTCGCGCTCCTCATAATCGAACCAGGCGAAGTCGGCGGGGCGCCCCATGCCGCTCATGTCCTGGCAGGCCATGCCCACGAAGGCGCCGGTGAAGTTGGGCAGGCCGGGCGCCGTCGCCTCGTCCGACAGGATGGAGGCGTCGAACGCCTGGGGCAGCCAATCCCAGGTCTCGCCGTCCAGGCTCCACCCGAACCGCAGCCGTTCGAAATCCACCTCGACCCGCAGATGCACCGGTCCCGCCGGCAGCGGGACCGGCGGTGTGAAGGCGTCGGCTTGGGGCGAGTCCGGCAGGGCCGACATCACCCGCAGATGCTTGCCCGCCGCCTCGTCGTGACTGACATGCAGGTAGTGGAGCTTGGTCCCGCCGTAATAGCAGACCAGCCCCGCCGCCTGCTGAAAGTGGGCGGGCTCGAAATCGACCAAGGTCGTCGCCGAATAGCAGTGCGCCTGCTGCCGCCGGGCGACCAGGGCCTGGCGGAATTGGCTGCCGATGGTCTCCCGTCCGAACAGCCGCAGCCAGCCGGGCCGCGCCGTGGTGCTGAACAGCTCCTCCGGAAACGGCGAGCGCAGCCATTGGAAGTCGATGGACAGGCCGCTGTCGAAGGTCGCGCGCACCGGCGTCGGCGGGAACGGATGCGGCGGCAGGTCGGGCGCGGGCGGATTCAGCTCCGGCATGCCGTCGCCGTCGGTGGTCCGCAGCCAGCCGTCCTCACCCCAGACCATCTTCTGGATCGCCGTCTCGCGGCCCAGCACGCAGCGTCCGCGATTGGGCAGGGGCCGCCCGCACAGATAGACCATCCAGGTCTCGCCCCCCGGCGTCTCCACCAGGTCCGCATGACCCGCCCGCTGCAGCGGCGCATCCGGCCGCAGGCGCGAGGACAGGATGTAGGTGTCGGGGTGCAGCTCATACGGGCCCGGCAGGTTCCGCGACCGGGCCATGGTCACCGCGTGATTCCAGCCCGTCCCGCCCTCGGCGGTCAGCAGATAGTACCAGCCGTCGCGCCTGTAGATGTGCGGCGCCTCGGTCAGGCCCAGCGGCGTGCCCTCGAAGATGACCTGACGCTCGCCCACCAGCCGCCGCTCGGCCGGCGAGTATTCCTGGGCCACGATGCCGGCGAAGCGGTTCTTCCCCGGCCGGTGATCCCACAGCATGTTGACCAGCCATTTGCGGCCGTCGTCATCGTGGAACAGCGACGGGTCGAAGCCGCTGCTGTTCAGATAGACCGGATCCGACCACGGCCCCTCGATGGACGGCGAGGTGACGAGGTAGTTGTGGAAATCCCGTAGCGACGCGCCCGAAGCCCCCGCCGTGGTCGTCCGCCCGTACCGCTTCACGTCCGTATAGATCAGGTGGAACAGGCCGTCGGCATGGCTCAGGCACGGCGCCCACACCCCGCAGCTGTCCGGCGCGCCCAGCATGTTCAGCTGGCTGGCCCGCTCCAGCGGCCGTTTGATCAGCCGCCAGTTCACCAGGTCCCGCGAGTGGTGGATCTGCACCCCCGGGAACCACTCGAAGGTGGAGGTGGCGATGTAATAGTCCTCGCCCACGCGGACGATGGACGGGTCGGGATTGAACCCCGGCAGGATCGGATTGCGGATCACGGGAACGCTCAGACGGTGAGGGGCGGGGGAACGGCGGCGGACTTTGGTGCGCGCCCGGCCGGATCGCGGACCAGGGTCCACAGCAGCAGAGCGCCCACCAGGTCGAGCACGCCCAGGGCGATGAAGAAGGGGTCGTAGCCAATGGTGGCCACCAGCCCTCCGATCAGCAGCGAGAAGATCAGCACGCCGAAGTTTCCGAACGTCCCGGCCATGCCCGCCACCGTCGCCACCTCGCTCTTGCGGAACAGGTCGGACGACATGGTGATCACCGTCACCGACAGGGTCTGGTGCGCGAACCCGCCCAGGCACAGCAGGGCGATGGCGGCATAGGCGCTCTCCACCTGGCCGACAAAGGCCATGCCGGTCATCAGCACCGCCCCCACCGTGAAGGCGCCGCGCCGGGCGTTGATGAGGCTGACGCCGCGCCGTTGCAGGAACAGGGCGACCGTGGGCCCGAACAGGCAGCCCAGGTCCGCCGCCACAAAGGGCAGCCAGGCGAACAGGGCGATCTGCTTCAGATCAAAGCCCCGCGCCGTGGCCAGATACAGCGGCGCCCAGAAGGCCAGGGTTCCCCATACCGGATCGGCCAGGAAACGGGGCAGGGCGATGCCCCAGAAATTGCGCTGCTTCAGGATGTGGACCAGGGACGGCTTGCTTTTTGCCGCGCCCAGATGCTGCTCCTGCCCGGCGGCGATGTAGTCGCGTTCGTCATCCGACAGACGCGGATGCTTGGCCGGCGGCTGGTAGAACTTCAGCCACAGGGCCACCCAGACCAGGCCCAACATGCCGGTGACCACAAAGGCCGCGCGCCAGTTCCAGCTCAGGATCGCCCAGGCCACCAGCGGCGGCGCCAGCATGGAGCCCACCGAGGCGCCGATGTTGTAGACGCCCCCCGCCATGCCGCGCTCCTTGGCGGGAAACCACTCCGCCACCGCCTTCATCCCGGCGGGATTGGCCGAGCCCTCGGCCAGGCCCAGCAGGCCGCGCAGCCCCGCCAGCATCGGCCAGTTGTTGGCCAGGCCGTGGGCCATGGTGATCAGCGACCAGGCCGTGGCGAACAGGGCGAAGCCGGTCTTCAGCCCGATCACGTCCAGCACATAGCCGCACACCGGCTGCAGCATGATGCCCAGCTGGAAGGCGGCGGTGATCCAGCCGTATTCCTTGGTGGTGATGTCCAGCTCGCCCAGCACTGTCGGCGCAGCAACGCCCAGGGTCGCCCGGGTCAGATAGTTGACGATGGCGCCCAGCATGATCAGTCCGATCATCCACCAGCGCAGGGCCTTGAGCGCCTTCATGAACCTTTTCCTCGCCTATCGCCGTCTCACGCGGCATTCTGCGTTACCGGTACCAAAGACCTTGATTGGTCTGACCATGTAGTTCACAACGTCTGACAACGCCCGCCGATAAACAAGGGTGAAATGGGAAACGCCGCACCGCCAAGGCCAAAGGCCGGCGGCGCGACAGGGAAGAGGAAGCCTCGGATGCTGACGCGTCGCGCCTGCCTGAGCCTGACCGCCGCTGGGTTTGCGGCCGGCTTCGCCTCGCCCGCTCCCGCGCAGGAGCCCTCGCTTTCCGCGCTGGCCAAGGCCAAGGGCCTCAATTTCGGCACGGCCCTGGGCACGGGCAAGCCGTTCGAGGACGCGCGCTATCGCGAGATCATCATCCGCGAATGCGGCATGATCGTCCCGGAGAACGAGCTGAAGTGGTACGTCCTGCGGCCGGACGACAAGACCTTCGCCTTCGGTCGCGCCGACGCCCTGGCCGCCTTCGCCCGTGGCAACGGCATGATCCTGCGGGGCCACACCCTGCTGTGGCATCACCCGCGCTGGTTCCCCGCCTGGCTCAACGACTACGACTTCGGCTCCCGTCCGGCGGCGAAGGCCGAGGCGATGCTCAGCCAGCACATCCGCCACCTCTGCGCCCGCTATCCGCAGATCCAGTCGTGGGACGTGGTCAACGAGACCATCAACGACAAGACCGGCGAGCTGCGCGAGACCTCGCTGTCCAAGGCCATGGGTCAGGGCGTTCTGGAGACCTCTTTCCATCTGGCGCGCGAGGCCGCGCCAAACGCCAAGCTGGCCTACAACGACTACATGGGCTGGAACGCCAGCGACGCCAAACACCGCGACGGCGTCCTGCGCCTGCTGGAGCGGCTGAAGAAGAACGGCGCCCCGGTGGATGTGCTCGGCATCCAAAGCCACCTCGGCGTCGGCCAGGGGGACCAGGTCACCGGCTCCGGCGCCCGGCAGGAGCGCGAGTGGCGGCGCTTCATCGATGAGGCGGTGGGCATGGGCTACGACCTGTCCCTCACCGAGCTCGACATCAACGACAAGGCCCTGCCGGCCGACCTCCCGTCCCGCGACCGGGCCGTGGCGGACGAGGCCAAGGCCTTCCTCGACCTGATGCTCAGCTACCCCCAGACCAAGGAGGTCCTGGCCTGGGGCATGACCGATCAGTATTCGTGGCTGCAGGGCACGACCCCGCGCCCGGACAACCTACCCAAGCGCCCGTCACCCTATGGCGCGGATTATCAGGCCAAGCCCCTGCGCGAGGCGATCGCCGCCGCCTTGCGCGCCGCGCCGGAACGCACGCCATGGGGTTGAGGCGGACCCTCATCCTGGCCGCCGCCGCGGCGGTTGTGGTCTCCGCGGCTCAGGCGGCCGAAGCGCGGTTCGAGCGCTTCGCCTATGCCGGCTCGGATCCCGTCTCGGCGACCCTGAAGCCGGGACCAGACGACTACCGCAATCCGATCCTCGCCGGCTTCTATCCGGACCCGTCGATCACCCAGGTCGGCGGCGACTACTATCTGGTCAATTCGACCTTCGCCTACTTCCCCGGCATCCCGGTCTTCCACAGCCGCGACCTGGTGAACTGGACCCAGATCGCCAACGCCATCGACAGGCCACGCCAGCTGAAGTTCGACGGCTTGCGCACCTCGCGCGGGGTCTTCGCCCCGGCCATCGAGCACCACGACGGTCTGTTCTACATCGCCAACACCTGCATCGATTGCGGCGGCAACTTCATCATCACCGCCAAGGACCCGGCGGGCCCCTGGTCCGATCCGGCCTGGCTGGACTTCGACGGCATCGACCCGTCCCTGTTCTTCGACGCGGACGGCAAGGTTTGGCTGGTCAACAACGGTCCGCCGGAGGGCGCGCCCCTCTACGAAGGCCACCGCGCCATCTGGATTCAGCAGTTCGATCCGGCGGCCCTCAAGCTGACCGGCCCGCGCCGGGTGCTGGTCAACGGCGGGGTGGATCTGAGCAAGAAGCCGATCTGGGCGGAGGGGCCGCACCTCTTCAAGCGGGACGGCTGGTACTACCTGATCGCGGCGGAGGGCGGTACGGCCGAGGGCCACTCCCAGACGGTCTACCGCGCCCGCACCCTTGATGGACCATTCGTCCCCTGGGACCAGAACCCGATCCTGACCCAGCGCCATCTGCCCAAGGACCGGCCGTTCCCGATCACCTCCGCCGGCCATGCCGACTTCGTGCAGGCGGCCGACGGAGAATGGTGGACCATCTTCCTCGCCACCCGGCCCTATGCGGACGATCACTACAACACCGGCCGCGAGACCTTCCTGCTGCCGGTGACCTGGACCGCTGACGGTTGGCCATCGATCCTCACCGGCGATGCGGTGATCCCGGCGGTCCACAAGCGTCCGAACCTGCCGGTCCAACCCGCGCCCAAGGTCCCGACGAGCGGCGACTTCTCAGTCGTCGATGAATTCGACGGTCAGCGCCTGCCGCCGTACTGGCTGACCATCCGCACGCCGCCTTCTCAATGGTGGAGACTGGCGGACGGCGCCCTGGCCCTCGACGCCCGGCCGGATGCGGTCGGCGACCTGTCCGCCCAGCCGTCCTTCTGGGGGCGCCGCCAACAGCACGCCGACATGACCGCCTCGACGACCGTGCGGTTCACCCCGCAGCGCGACGGCGACAAGGCCGGCCTGCTGACCTTGCAGAACGACGAGCATTTCTTCTTCCTCGGCCTGGCCCGCGAAGGCGGCCGCGACGTCGTTAGGCTGGAGCGTCGCGCCGGCAAGGCCGCGCCGCAGGTCGTCGCTTCCGCCCCCGTGACCCTCGCGCCCGGCGCGCCGCTCGACCTGAAGGTCGAGGCGCGGGGCGGGACCTACGCCTTTTCCTATGCCGTCCGACCCGGCCGCTGGACCATCCTGGCCAAAGACGTCGACGGCCGCATCCTCAGCACCAAGACCGCCGGCGGATTCGTCGGCGCCCTGATCGGCCCCTACGCACAAAGCGGCCGCTAACTTCAGATGGAGACCCGTCCCATGCACATGACCCGCCGCCATCTGGGCGTCAGCCTCGCCGCCCTCACTGTCGCCGCCGTCGGCCCCCGCGCCCTGGCCGCGCCGGTTCCGCTCTACAAGGACCCCCGCCAGCCGGTGGACGCCCGGGTGAAGGACCTGCTCGGCCGCATGACCCTGGAGGAGAAGGCCGCCCAACTCATCGGCATCTGGCTGACCAAGGCCAACATCCAGAACGACAAGGGCGACTTCTCGCCCGCCAACGCCACCAAGAACTTCCCCCATGGCCTGGGCCAGATCTCCCGCCCGTCCGACCGTCGCGGCATCAAACCGCCGTCGGTGGTGGGCGCCGCCGCGGGGGCGGAGGCCGACACTGTCAACCGCAACGCGCCGGAAACCGCCCGCTACATCAACGCCGCTCAGAAGTGGTCGATGGAGAACACCCGCCTCGGCATCCCCATGCTGATGCACGACGAGGCCCTGCACGGCTATGTGGCCCGCGACGCCACCAGCTTCCCCCAGGCCATCGCCCTGGCCTCCACCTTCGACACCGCCCTGGTCGAGCAGGTCTTCGCCTGCGCCGCGCGCGAGATGCGCGCTCGCGGCTCCAACATGGCCCTGGCTCCCGTGGTCGACGTGGCCCGCGACCCGCGCTGGGGCCGCATCGAGGAGACCTTCGGCGAGGACCCGCACGTCTGCGCCGAGATGGGCCTGGCCGCCATCCGCGGCTTCCAGGGGACGACCCTGCCGCTCGCCCCCGACAAGGTCTTCGTCACCCTCAAGCACATGACCGGCCACGGCCAGCCCGAGAACGGCACCAATGTCGGTCCGGCCCAGATCGCCGAACGCACCCTGCGCGAGAACTTCTTCCCGCCCTTCGAGCGCGCGGTGACCGAACTGCCGGTGCGCTCGGTCATGCCCTCCTACAACGAGATCGACGGCGTGCCGTCCCACGCCAACCGCTGGCTGCTCACCGACATCCTGCGCAAGGAGTGGGGCTATCAGGGCTCGGTCCAGAGCGACTACTTCGCCATCAAGGAGCTGATCAGCCGCCACAAGCTTACCGACCAGCTGTCCGACACCGCCGTCATGGCCATGAACGCCGGCGTCGATGTGGAGCTGCCGGACGGCGAGGCCTATGCACTCCTGCCCGAACTGGTCCGCTCCGGCCGTATTCCCCAGGCGCAGGTCGACGCCGCCGTGGCCCGCGTCCTGACCATGAAGTTCGAGGGCGGCTTCTTCGAAAACCCCTATGCCGACGAGAAGACCGCCGACGCCAGGACCGCGACCCCGCAGTCCGTCGCCCTGGCGCGCGAGGCCGCCCGCAAGGCCGTGGTCCTGCTGAAGAACGACAAGGGCCTGCTACCATTGGACGCCGGCAAGGTCGGCCGCGTCGCCCTGCTGGGCACGCACGCGCGCGACACGCCGATCGGCGGCTATTCCGACATCCCGCGCCACGTGGTCAGCATCCTCGAAGGCCTGCAGGCCGAGGCCAAGGGCAAGTTCCAGCTCGACTACGCCGAGGCCGTCCGCATCACCGAAAGCCGCTCCTGGTCGGGCGACGTCGTGAAGCTGGTGGACCCGGCCGTGAACGCCAAGCTGATCGCCGAAGCGGTGGAGACGGCGAAGAAGGCCGACGTGGTCATCATGGTCCTCGGCGACAACGAGCAGACCAGCCGTGAGGCCTGGGCGGACAATCACCTGGGCGACCGCGACAGCCTCGACCTGATCGGCCAGCAGAACGACCTGGCCAAGGCGATCTTCGACCTCGGCAAGCCGACGATCGTCTTCCTGCTCAACGGCCGCCCGCTGTCCATCAACCTGCTGGCCGAGCGCGCCGACGCCATCATCGAGGGCTGGTACCTGGGCGAGCAGACCGGCTTCGCCGCCGCCGACATCCTGTTCGGCCGCGCCAATCCGGGCGGCAAGCTGCCGGTCAGCGTCGCCCGAGACGTGGGTCAGCTGCCGATCTACTACAACCGCAAGCCCACGGCCCGCCGCGGCTATCTGCTGGGCGACACCAGCCCGCTCTATCCGTTCGGCTTCGGCCTCAGCTACACCACCTTCGACATCTCCGCCCCGCGCCTGGCCAAGAGCCGGATCGCCATGGGCGAGAAAGTCCGCGTCGAGGTGGACGTGACAAACACCGGCAAGCGCGCCGGCGACGAGGTGGTCCAACTCTATGTCCGCGACGTGGCCGCCTCGGTCACCCGTCCGCTGCTGGAGCTCAAGCACTTCAAGCGGGTCACCCTGGCGGCGGGTTCCAAGACGACGGTGGCCTTCGAGATCGCACCCTCGGACCTGTGGTTCTGGAACCTGGAGATGAAGCGCGTGGTCGAGCCGGGCGACTTCACCATCATGGCCGGCCCCAACTCCGTAGACCTGAAGTCGACGACCCTGACAGTGGCCTGATGTTCCGCAACCTCCTGATCGCCGGGGTCATGGTCGTCGCCATGTCCCCGACCCTGGCGCGCGCTTGCGCGACGCCCGTCTCGGTCTGCGCCAAGGATGGCGCCGGCAGCTTTCCCCTGATCCGCGCCGGCAAGGCGGCGGGGGTATATGTGGACGCCGGCGCCGATCCCGCCGTGCGCCACGTGGCCGATAGCTTCGCCGCCGACCTGCAGCGCGTCGGCGGCCAGGCCGCTCTTCGCGTCACGAATGTCGCGTCGGCCAAGGGCGATCTCGTCGTCATCGGCGTGCGCGGCGCAAGCCCCGTGATCGACGCCCTGGTCCGCGAGGGAAAGATCAAGGCTGACGACCTCGCCGGCCAGTGGGAAGCCTATCGCCAGCTCGTGGTGGAGCGGCCGTTCCCGGGCGTTCCGCGCGCCTTGGTGATCGTCGGCTCGGACCGGCGCGGTGCGGTGTTCGGCGCCTATGACCTGTCCGAGAAGATCGGCGTCTCTGCCTGGCACTGGTTCGCCGACGTGCCGACTGAGCGGAAGTCGAACGTCTTCGTCACCGCCGGCGACCGCCGAGACCAGCCGAAGGTCCGCTATCGCGGCTTCTTCATCAATGACGAGGATCCGGCCTTCGGCGCTTGGTCGAAGACCAAGTTCGGCGGAGCCAATTCGAAGATGTACGCCCATGTCTTCGAGCTGCTGTTGCGCCTGAAGGGCAACTACCTGTGGCCGGCCATGTGGCAGCCGCGCGCCTTCAACGCCGACGATCCTCAGAACATGGTGGTGGCCGATGAGATGGGCGTGGTGATGGGTACCTCCCACCACGAACCCATGACCCGCGCCCACGACGAATGGAGCCGCTTCAAGGGCGGCGCCTGGGACTACGCCCGGAACGGCGACAAGCTGCGCGAATTCTGGCGCGGCGGCGTCGAGCGGATGATGTCCAAGGGCGATGGCCAGCCTTACGAAAACCTCGTCACCATCGGCATGCGCGGCGACGGCGACGAGGCCATGGGCGAGGAGACCGCCATCGGCCTGATGGAGACCATCGTCGCCGACCAGCGCAGGATCATCGCCGACGTCACCGGCAAGCCGGCGGAAAAGACGCCCCAGGTCTGGGCCCTCTACAAGGAGGTGCAGGACTATTACGACCGCGGCATGAATGTCCCCGACGACGTCATCCTGCTGTTCGCGGACGACAACTGGGGCCAGGTCCGCCGCCTGCCCACCACGGATCGCGACCGGGCCGCCGGCTACGGCGTCTACTACCACTTCGACTATGTGGGCGCGCCGCGGAACTACAAGTGGCTCAACACCGTCCAGAACGAGAAGACCTGGCAGCAGATGGACCTCGCCTGGCGTAAGGGCGCGCGGGCCCTGTGGATCGCCAATGTCGGCGACATCAAGCCGATGGAGTTCCCGCTCAGCTTCTTCATGAAGCAGGCCTGGGATCCGGAAGCGATGACGCCCGAAGCCTTGGCCCGCTATCCCGAAACCTGGGCGCGCAAGGCCTTCGGCCCGGCCCACGCCGCCGAGATCGGCGCCATCCTCACGCGCTACGGCCAGCTGGCCGGCCGCCGCAAGCCTGAGCTGATCACCGCCGACAGCTTCCCCCTCGGACCCGACGGCGAGGCGTTGGACGGGGGCGAGTTCGGGATCATGATCGACGAGTGGCGCGCTCTGAATGCCGACGTGGCGCGGGTGAAGGCGTCTATCACGCCGGCCCGGTCTGACGCCTTCTTCCAGTTGGTCGAGCATCCGGTGGCGGCCATGTCGAACCTCTACGAGCTCTACTACGCCGCCGCCTGGAACCATCGCCTGGCCGTCCGGGGCGACGCGCGGGCCGACCTGTTCGCCGACCGGGTCGAGGCCGCCTTCAAGGCCGATAAGGCCATCGCCGCCGCCTATCACGCTCTGAACGGCGGCAAGTGGGAGGGCATGATGCGGCAGACCCACTTCGGCTACACAAACTGGCAGCAGCCCCCGGCCGACGTCATGCCCGCCGTGACCCGCGTGGGCGGAACGCCGAAACCGCTGGTCTTCGCCAAATCGACCCCGCCGTCCGCCCCGGGCGTCGTCGCCGTGGAGGGGCCGGACTTCACACGCGCCGTCGGCGGCGCCGGGCTGGACTGGAAGGTCGTGCCGCACTTCGGCCGCACCAAGGGCTCTGTCATCGCCCTGCCGCAGGGCCGCCCCTCCACCACCCGGGCCGATGGCGTGCGCCTGGAGTATGCCATGCCCGTGGCCGAGGCCGGCGATCTGACGGTGGAGCTGCACATGTCCCCGACCCTGGATCCCACCGGCCGCAACCAACTGCGCGTCGGCGTCTCGCTGGACGACGGGCCGATGCAGGTCATCACCGACAGCCTGATCCCGGCTCCCACCGCCACGACCATGCAGGAGCAGCGCGACTGGAACAAAGCGGTGATGGACAACGCTCGCGTGCTGCGCGCGGCCTTTCCCCGCGTCCCCGCCGGCCGGCATGTGGTCAAGGTCTGGCGCCTCGACGACAACGTGGTGCTGCAGAAGGTCGTGGCCGGGACGCGGCCGGCCCCGCCTTCCTATCTGGGCGTCGCGGCCCGCTAGGCTAGATCGCCACCCGCTTTGCGATGGCGCTGCGGCGGGCCTTGGTCTCCTGCTGCGCCTTCTGCAGGGCCTCGGTCTCGGTGGCGTGCAGCAGGTGCTCGATCACCCGCTCCAGGTGGTCGCGCATGGCCTGGCGGGCGGCCACCGGATCGCGGGCGCGCAGGGCGTCCAGCACTCGGCGATGCTCGTTGGCGCGCGGCTCCAGGCCCAGACCGCGGGCGCGGACCAGGATGTTGCGGGCCAGGGGCGAGCGGTTGCGCAGCTCCCACAGGTTCTCGACCGTGGCGGCGATGGCCCCGTTGCCGGTGGCCCGCGCGATCAGCAGGTGGAAGTCGCGGTCGGCGTCCTCGCCCTTGATTTCCTCCTGCGAAGTCATCAGGGCCAGCAGGCGCTCCAGCTCCGCCAGATCCTCGTCGTCGATGGTGGTGGCGGCCAGGGCCGCGGCCTCGCCCTCGAACAGGCGGCGGGCCTCGATCAGCTCGAAGGCGCCGATCTCGAAATCCCAGGAGGTCGTCATCGGCCGCGCGCCCCCGGTGACATAGATGCCCAGGCCGTGGCGGGCCTCGACCATGCCCAGCATCTCCAGCGCGATCATGGCCTCGCGAAGGGTGGGGCGGCTGACCCCGAACTGCTCGGCCAGCTCACGCTCGGTGGGCAGGCGGTCGCCCACCTTGTAGTTCCCGCCCTCGATCTCCTCGGCGATGGAGTCGGCGATGCGGCGATAGAGCTTGTTGCTGGCGGTCATGAGCGGTGTCGGATGGAGGTAAGACGACTCCCGCTAGCATAGGTCAGCTTTCTCTTCGCCGCCAATGCGCCGAACAGGCGGCCTCACCAGTCGTGCATCGACCCGTCCTCCAGCCGGGCGACCGGCAGGTAGGCGCGCTTGTAGGGATGCTTCTGCGCCAGGGCCTCGTCGATATCCACGCCCAGGCCCGGCGCCTCGCCCGGATGCATCATCCCGTCGGCGAAGGTGTAGGCGTGGGGGAAGACCTCGTCCGTCTGGGCCGTATGGCGCATGTACTCCTGCACCCCGAAGTTCGGGATCGACAGGTCGAAGTGCAGGGCCGCCGCCATGCACACCGGCGACAGGTCCGTGGCCCCGTGGCAGCCGGTCCGCACGTTGTGAAGCGCCGCGAAGCTGGCCAGCTTGCGTAGGTGCGTGATCCCGCCCGCATGGACGACCGTGGCGCGGATGTAGTCGATCAGCTGCTCCTCGATCAGTTGCTTGCAGTCCCAGATCGAGTTGAAGATCTCGCCCACCGCCAGCGGCGTGGTGGTGTGCCGGCGGATCAGGCGGAAATTGGCTTGGTTCTCCGCCGGGGTGGCGTCCTCCATCCAGAACGGACGATAGGGCTCCAGGTCCTTGCCCAGCCGCCCCGCCTCGATGGGCGTCAGGCGGTGATGCACGTCATGCAGCAGGTGGACGTCCCAGCCCAGCCGTTCGCGCGCCGTCTCGAACAGGCCAGGCACGGTGCGCATGTATTTCTCGGTGGACCACAGGTTTTCAGTGGGCAGGTCGCTGTCCGCCGGCTCGTAGAAGAACTTGTCCTTGGAGACCCCGTAGGTCCCCTTCAGGCCCGGAACTCCGGTCTGCAGGCGGATCGCCTTGTAGCCCTGCTCGGCGTAGTGGGCGGCGTTGTCGAGCGTCTCTCCCACCGTCTGGCCGTTGGCGTGGCCGTAGACCATCACGCCCGTGCGGCACGCCCCGCCCAGCAGCTGGTAGAGCGGCAGGCCCGCGACCTTTCCCTTGATGTCCCACAGGGCCATGTCCACCGCGGCGATGGCCGACATGGTCACCGGCCCCCGGCGCCAGTAGGCCCCGCGATACAGGTATTGCCAGATATCCTCGATCTGATGGGCGTCGCGCCCGATCAGGCACGGAATCACGTGGTCCTTCAGGTAAGCCGCCACCGCCAGCTCGCGCCCGTTCAAGGTCGCGTCCCCGATCCCGTAAACGCCGTCCGAGGTGACGATCTTCAGGGTGACGAAGTTGCGGCCAGGGCAGGTGACGATGACCTTGGCGGCGATGATCTTCAGCATGGACGCGCTTTCCTCATTGATACCGGTATCGGTTTCAGCGCGCAGGTTGTCAACCTAGAGGTCTGACCAATATTGTCTCAGTGTCTCGACCTCCGTTCTCTCAGGCTGTAGGAGGAAGGCAACGACGCCCTTCCCAGGCTTGGAGGCGGGCGCACCCTGGTTGGAAACAGAAGGTCCCATGCCCATGCCGGCGTTCCTGCGCGGTCTGATCGTCCTCCTCGCCGCCCTCGTCCTGGCGCCGGCCGGCCATGCGGAGGACGGCTACGACCTCTGGCTCCGTTACCGCCCGGTGGAGGACGCGGGTCGCGACCGCTACCAGCCTCTCGCCGCGGCCATCGTACCCGGAACGGCGTCCCCGACTCTTGATGCCGCTCAAGCCGAGCTCGTGCGCGGCCTTACCGGCCTGCTTGGCGCCGCCCCCGCCGTTTCGCCATCCGCCCGCGACGGCGCGGTGGTGTTCGGCACCCCCAAATCCTCGGCGGTCATCGCCGGCCTGAAGCTGCCGCTGGAGAAGGCGGGGACCGAAGGCTACCTGATCCGCAGCGTCCGCATCGACGGCTCACGCGCTACGGTGATCGCCGCCAACAGCGACGTCGGCGTTCTCTACGGCGCCTTCGCCTATCTGCGCCTGATCCAGACTCGCCAGCCCCTCGACCGTCTCGACATCGCCTCCGCGCCCAAGGTGGCGCTGCGCATGCTGAATCACTGGGACAATCTCGATCGCACGGTGGAGCGCGGCTATTCCGGCCAGTCGATCTGGGACTGGCACAAGCTGCCGGACTGGAAGGACCCGCGCTACCTCGACTACGCCCGCGCCAACGCCTCGCTGGGGATCAACGCGACGACCCTGAACAACGTCAACGCCAACGCCCTCAGCCTGACCCCGATGTACCTGGAGAAGGCCGCCGCCCTGGCCGGCGTGTTCCGGCCTTACGGGATCAAGGTCTATCTGACCGCCCGCTTCAGCGCCCCGATGGAGATCGGCGGCCTCAAGACCGCCGACCCTCTCGATCCGCGGGTCCGCGCCTGGTGGAAGGCCAAGGCCGACGAGATCTACCGCTACATTCCCGATTTCGGCGGCTTCACGGTCAAGGCCAACTCGGAAGGCCAGCCCGGTCCCCAGGACTACAAGCGCACCCATGCCGACGGCGCCAACATGATGGCCGAGGCCCTCGCCCCCCATGGCGGCGAGGTCATCTGGCGCGCCTTCGTCTATTCGCACGAACAGCCCGACGACCGCGCCAAGCAGGCCTATGACGAGTTCGTCCCCCTGGACGGCAAGTTCGCCTCGAATGTCATCGTCCAGGTGAAGAACGGCGCCATCGACTTCCAGCCGCGCGAGCCCTTCCACCCCCTGTTCGGGGCCACGCCCAAGACGCCGCTGGCCATGGAATTCCAGATCACCAAGGAATACCTCGGCTTCGCCACCCACCTGGCCTATCTAGGCTCCATGTACGAGGAGACCCTTCGCGCCGACACCTGGCGGCGGGGCGAGGGCTCCACGGTGGCCAAGGTCATCGACGGCTCCCTGTTCGGCCACAAGCGTTCGGGCATGGTCGGCGTCGCCAATATCGGCACGGACCGCAACTGGTCGGGCTCGGACTTCGACCAGGCCAACTGGTACGTCTTCGGCCGCTTGGCCTGGGATCCCTACCTGTCCACGCGCGACATCGCCGATGAGTGGGCGCGCCAGACCTTCTCCAACGACCAAGCCTTCCTCAAACCTACTGTCGACATGATGACGGGCTCGCGCGAGGCGGTGGTGAACTACATGACCCCGCTGGGCCTGCATCACCTCATGGCCCGCAGCCACCACTACGGTCCCGGCCCCTGGGTCTCCGGCGGCGAGCGCGCCGACTGGACCTCGGTCTATTACCACCGCGCCGACAAGGCCGGCATCGGCTTCGACCGCACCGTCGCCACCGGCAGCAAGGCCACGGCCCAGTACGCCCCGCAGGTCGCCGCCGTGTTCGAGGACGTGAAGAAGATCGATGAGAAGGACCTGCTCTGGTTCCACCATCTGCCGTGGGACTACCGCACGCGCTCGGGCCGCACCCTGTGGGACGAGATGGTGGTCCGCTACACCGGCGGCGTCGCCGACGTGAGCGCTATGCGCAACACCTGGGCAGGCCTCGCCGCCTATGTGGACCCCCAGCGCCACGCCCAGGTCGCGACCTTCCTGTCGATCCAGGAAAAGGAGGCCCAGTGGTGGCGCGACGCCTCCATCGCCTACTTCCAGACCTTCGCGAACCGCCCCCTGCCGGCAGGCTACGCCCCGCCGCCCCAGCCGCTGTCCTACTACGAGGCCCTGAGCTTTCCGGAAGCACCGGGGATCTAGTTCTCCACACCTCTCCCTTGACGGGAGAGGGGCGGGGGGTGACGGCGTCAGCGGGGCCAGGCTCGGCCGCGCGCCATCTTGAAATGCAGCATCACCCTCATCCCCCCGGCCCTTCTCCCATCCAGGCAGAAGGGGGGCTCACCGACAAACTCCGTCCAACCCCGTCACGCTCCAGCCCTGAACCGGAACGGCCACGCCCTTCGCCCTCGCCGCGTTCTCCAGCGTCGTCGGCGCGTCCCCCGACGGCTTCACGTCCGGTGCGTAGAACGCATCCCGCGTCGCCGTCTCCAGGGTCACGAAGCGCACGCCTTCCGACCGGTAGAAGGCCAGCAGTCTCGGCATCATCCGCGCGTCGAACGCCCCGGCGTGCAGCAGCAGGACCAACGGGATCTCCCGCTCCAGCGCCGCCTTCGACAGCGCCCGCGCATAGGCCAGGCTCGCCGCCGCGCCGGCTATGTAACGCGCCTCCAGCTCGGCGATCGCCGCTGCGTCACCCTTGGCCGCGCAGCGGGCGTAGGGGTCGTTATAGGCCCAGTCCCCGAAGTCCAAGGTCACCCCGGCCACCCGATAGCCGCGCCTGGCCAGCATGGCCCGCGCCTCGGCGTGCTGGGCCGGCGTCTTGCCTTCGGCCAGGTAGGGATAGCGCAGCCAGCGCCAGTCCTCCTGGCCCATCCGCCGCTTCAGCATCGGCTCGTTGCGGGCGACGTCGGCTTCGAATTCGGCGACGGAGTGATCGTCCAGCCGCATGTGCGACCAGGTGTGATTGGCCAGGGGCTGGCCCGCTGCCCGCCATAAATCCAGGGCCGCCGCCGAGTCCGGCTCACGCTCGGTCTGGACCCCGTTGATGAAGCCCATGGCGGGGGCGCCCGCGTCGGCCAGGGCGGCGATCAGGCGGGCCGTCACGCCGACCCGCGTCTCCCCCGGCGGCAGGGCCGCATGGGCCGGCAGGTCGTCGAAGGTCAGGGCGATCTCCTGCGCCTGAGCGCTCATCGCCCAGAGCGAGGCCGCCAGCCCCAGCAGCAGCCGCCTCACCGGAACAGCGCCAGCGGCACGGCGTCGCCCATGAAGCGGTATCCCGCCAGGGACGGGTGCAGGCCGTCATTGTCCAGGTCCGCCCGCAGCCGTTCAGGCCGCGCCGGATCGCGCAGGGCAGCGTCGAAATCGATCACCGCGTCGAAGTTTCCGGGCGCGCGGATCCAGCGGTTCACCGCCTGGCGGTCCGCCTCGTTACGGGCGTCGGGATGATAATAGGGCGAGGCGCCATAGGGCAGGATGGTCGCCCCGATCATCTTCAGCCCTCGAGCCCGGCCGCGCTCCACCATCTGGCGATAGGCGCCGATCATCCGGCGCACCAGGGCGTCGTGCTGCTCCGGCATTGCGGGGGCGTCGCGGGTCAGGGTCCCCAGATCGTTCACCCCCTCCAGAACGATCACATGCTTCAGGCCGGTCTGGCTCAGCACGTCGCGGTCGAAACGGGCCAGGGCGTTGGGGCCCAGGCCGTCATTGAGGATGCGGTTGCCGCCGATGCCGTGGTTCAGCACGCTCAGATGCCGGGTCGCGGCGCTGGCCTGCAGCCGCTCCGCCAGCCGGTCGGGCCAGCGGGCGTGCGTGTCCGTCGTCACCCCGAACCCGTCGGTGATCGAGTCGCCGATGATGGCGATGGCCGCCGCCTTCGGTCCGGCCAGCACGTCGACCGCGGACAGTTGGTACCAGTGCGCCACCCGTTTCGCGTCCGGCAGGTCGTTCTCGCCGACGCGGGCGCCCTTGGCCACGAACGAGGTGGTCCGCGAACCGGGGTGACTGGTCTGCACCGCCGGCGGGGCGGGCAGGTGATAGGTCACCGCCAGATGGGACAGGGCGGCCATCGGCATGTCCAGCGGGTCGGAGACGTACTCCGCGCCCGCCGGAATGATCACGCCCGCCTGCCCGTCGAAGGTCAGGGCCCGGCCGCCCTCGATCGACGCCGAGCCCAGGGCGGCGGCGCGCGCCACATGCACGGCGCTGAACGCCAATGGCGCGGTCCCGAAGCGGTTGGAGAGCCGCACCCGCAGCTTCGTCCCGCCGATCATCAGCCGCACGATCTGGCGCACCGTGGCGTCAGTCAGGTCGGCGGGGTCGAGGGCGTTGTGCGGTTCGGGAATCTGCTGGGCGCTGGCCCAGGCGCCGACCCATCGAGACGCGGCGGGCGCGGCCAGGGCCGGCGGCGCGACGAAAGCGGCGGCGGAGAGGGCCAGAAGAGAGCGGCGGTCGAGGGTCATGACGCCTCCATTGATCCTTGGATTATCCGTCTCCCCCAAGAAAAAAAACGGCGCACCCGGGGAAGGTGCGCCGCAAGGGAGAGATAGGGAGTTGGACGTTAGAACTTGCCGCGCACGCCGAGCAGGAAGGTCGTGCCCGGCTTGTAGTAGGTGAAGGCCGCGTTATCCCATTCGAAGGTGCTGCGCTGAGGCTCGTTCGTGATGTTGATCACGTCGAAGGTCAGGCGCGGCTGGCTGGGCAGCCATTCGAATTCGTACGAGGCCGACAGGTCCCACTGACCACGTTCGTCCGTGCGCAGCTGGGCGACCGGGACGCTGTTCTGGTTCGGGCCCGAGGAGATCTGGGCGTCGTTCCAGACGTAGGAAAGGCGGATCGAGGCGGGGCCGCGCTCGTAGTAGCCCGTGACGTTGTAGGTCCAGGGCGAGATGCCCACCGCCACGGCGGGTGCGCCGGAGCCACGGCCGCGCTGCTCGATCTTGGTGACGTTGGCGGTGAAGCCCGCGCCCTCCACCAGGAAGTCCAGCGGCTGCACCCAGGTCACTTCCGCGCCGTCGATGGTCAGGATGCCGTTGGCGTTGACCTGCTGGGTCACGGTCACCGAGGCGGCGTCGGGGCCGCCGCGGTTGGTGATCGCCTGCTGCTGAAGCTGCGTCAGTTGGTCGAAGGGGATGCCCAGCTGGGTGAAGGGGATCGTGGTGTTCCCCTGCACCGTGAAGCCGGTGATCTCCTTGGTGAACAGGGCGACGCCGATATAGCCCTCGCCGCCGGTGTAGAACTCGCCGCCGATGTCGAAGTTGTTCGAGATGTACGGCTGAATGCCCGGGTTGCCCTGGGTGGCGTTCTGGGCCGACGGATCGCTGAACACCGTGCCCGGCAGCATGGCGCTGGGGTTGGCGCGGGTGATCGTCCGCGATGCGGCGAAGCGCAGGTTGATGTTGTCGCGGATCTGCCAGACCGCGTTGAAGGCCGGCAGGAAGCCGTCGTAGTCCGTCTCGCGGGACAGGAACGACAGCACGCCGTTCACGGTCTGCGGACCTTCGATCAACTGGTTGGTGTCATAGTAGCGGACGCCGGCGTTGAAGCGCAGATCGCGGTCGAGGACCTGGGTCAGGCCGTTGACCTCGATATAGGCGCCCTTCGTCTTCTCGCCGACCAGGCCCGATGCGGCGCCGGTGGCGGCCGAGGCGGTGAACGGCGCGACGCTGTTATAGGCGTCGAACTGACCCGTCTGCATGATCCGCGGATCGAAGGTGATGAAGTTGGTCGGTCCCGGAACGATGAAGCCGGCGAGGGCCGATTGCGGGATCAACGACCCGGCCTGGCCGTTGCAGGGAGGGGCCGGGGTCGGCAGGGCGCCGGTCGGGGTGATGCCGCCGCCGCCGCAGACCGCCTGTTGCCAGCGGGCGCTGTTGTCCAGCGCCTGGATGGTGCGGCCCACGTCGTCATACGAGACGCCGGCCCGGACGTTGATGCCGTCCTCGGCGCCGAAGGTGACGTCGATGCGGGCGCCCTTGTTGGAGGTGACACGCTTCTCGTTCTGGATGTTCACGCGGCCGCCGGCCCACATCCAGCCCAGATTCGGGTCGTTGAGGTTCAGCGAGCTCTTGATCGAGGGGTACGGGCCCGAGGTGTTGTCATACTCGACCGTCGTGAAGGGCGAGTTGATCAGGATGGTCGGCGCTTCGCGGAAGAAGATCGAGCGGCTCAGATTGGCCTGGGCGTCGACGCGCAGCCACTCGTTCGGACGCCAGGTGCCGCCGGGATTGAAGTTGTAGAACTCAACCTCTTCGTCATACGGGCGGTACTCGAGGAAGAACTGCGAGTTGAGGAAGGTGCCCTTGGTGACGATGTTGTTGCTGTCGACTTGGACGCCGACCGGAACCATGGCGTTCGAGTTGCGAACGATCCAGTTCATGTCGATGCGTTCGAACTCCCGGTTCGCCTTCCCGTAGAGGGTGTCGAAGTAGAAGTTCAGCGCATCGTTCGGACGCCATTCGAGGGACAGCAGCGCCGAGTTGCGGTCGCGGTCGCCATAGCTGACGGACTCGCGGCCAAGGCGCGGGATCAGGCCGTCCGACAGCTGAACCAGGCTGGTGCCGGGGTTCAGGCCTTGCAGCGTCGCCGTGGTGATCGCCGAACCGGGAACCAGACCGTTGCTGGTCACGCCGGCCGGTACAGTGGATGCGAAGTTGAAGCCGTTGCCGCCGTTGGTGTTGCAGCCGGGGCAGGTCAGGTTGGCGTTGGTCCAGCCGATGGTTTCGAAGCCGTCGGTGCGGCTCTTGTTGCGAACGAAGGCCACGCCCGCCAGCACGCCGATCTCGCCGATCCCGGTCTCCCAGGTGTCGCTGGCGATCAGGGCGCCGCGCGGCGTCACCTTCTCGGCGATGGAGTTGTAGCTGCCCTGCATCGAATAGGTGATCTGCCGGCCCTTGTAGTCGAACGGGCGGGCGCTGCGCATGTTGACCACGCCGGCCACGCCGCCTTCGACGGTGCTGGCCACCGGCGTCTTGTTCACGTCGAGACGGGTGAACAGTTCGGTGGGGAACAGGTCCAGATCGACTTCGCGGTTCTGGTTCTGCGAGTCCGTGCGCCCGGACGAGGCGACGGCGATCTGCGCGCCGTTCAGCAGCACCTTGGTGAAGTTGGTGCCCAGGCCCCGGACCGAGACGTTCAGGCCTTCGCCGTTGATCTCGCGGGTCAGCTGCACGCCGGGAATCCGGTTCAGGGATTCCGCCAGGTTCAGGTCGGGAAACTTGCCGATGTCCTCGGCGAAGATGGAGTCGCTGAAGCCCACCGATTCGCGTTTGGCGTTGGTGGAGCTGATCAGGGCGCCGCGGAAGCCGGTGACGATGACCTCTTCGACGGTCGAGTCATCGGCCGGTGCGGATTGCGCGAAAGCGACGGAGGTCAGACCCCCTGTAAGAAAGGTCGCGCCCAGCAGCGCGGCCTTCGCGCGCGCAATTATCCTGCGGTTTGAACTACGCATGTTTCGTCCCCTTGTGCGCGCTCTGAGGCGCTTTTTGTTATGCGGGCCGGCCCGGGAGCCTTGTTCCCTGCGCTCCCGCTTCACCACCCCGCGCAGGCCTCTGCGAACCCCGAGGAATGGTACCGGTCACATCAAAAACCGGTACTAGGTCAGTTCTTGGATGTCAAGTTGGTCTAACAGTGCTCAGCTCAGTGGTCAGACCATAGGGCTTGCGGTTCCGTTCTCTTCGTGGTTCTGGTCTGATGGACAAGTCTTCCGAGGTCCGCCGCGAGCGTCCCGTCCAGGAAGCGAGAAAAGCGGGGGCGAGCCGACTCGTCCTAGTCGGAGGAAACTGGTGCAGCAGAAGGTAGCCCGTCGACAGGGAGGCGGATCGACCATCCGCGACGTGGCCCGTCAGGCCGGTGTCTCCCCGATGACGGTCTCCCGCGTGATCAATGGCGAAAAGAGCGTCCGCGATTCCACGCGTGAGACGGTGACCGCCGCGATCCGCGACCTGAACTATGCGCCCAATCCCGCCGCCCGCAGTCTGGCCAGCGCCGAGCTGGTCCGCATCGGCCTGCTCTACAGCAACCCCTCCGCCGCCTACCTGAGCGAGTTCCTCGTCGGAGGCATGGAGCAGACCAGCCGCAGCGGCGCCCAGCTGATCATCGAGCGCTGCGACGAGGGCGGCGAAGCCGAGGCCGCCGCCAAGCTGGTGGGCATGGGCGTGGACGGCGTGATCCTGCCGCCGCCGCTCTGTGACTCCGAAGCCGTGCTTCAGACCCTGGCCAAGTCGCGCACGCCGGCCGTCTCCGTGGCGACCGGCCATCCCGCCGCCTCGACCTCCGCCGTGCGCATCGACGACCGCGCAGCGGCCGAGGCGATGACCCAGCATCTCATCGACCTGGGGCACCGCCGCATCGGCTTCATCAAGGGCCACCCGAACCAGACCGCCAGCGCCCAGCGCTATGACGGATACCTGACTGCCCTGGCGCGCGCCGGCCTGCCCGCCGACCTGGCGTTTGTGACCCAGGGCTACTTCACCTACCGCTCGGGCCTGGAGGCGGCGGATCAGCTGCTCGGCCTCGCTTCGCCGCCCACCGCGATCTTCGCCAGCAACGACGACATGGCCGCCGCCACGGTGGCCGTGGCCCACCGCCTGGGCCTGGATGTCCCACGCGACCTGACGGTCTGCGGGTTCGATGACAGCGCGCTCGCCACGACAATCTGGCCGGAGCTGACCACCATCCGCCAGCCCATCGCCGACATGTCGCGCGAGGCGGTGATCCTGCTGATCGAGGAGATCCGCGCCCGGCGGTCCGGCGAGCTGACCGACCGTCGTCGCACGCTCCTCGACTTCACCCTGATCCGACGCCAGTCCGACGGTCATCCGAAGGGTTGATGCGATGAAGCATTCCCATCACGTGATCAGACCGTCTAAGTTTGATACCGGTAACAGCCCGCAGAGGCCGCATAGATGAACGCCCCCATTCTCAGCTTCCTGCCCTCCGACCTGAGCTCCGCCCTGCTTGTGGGCCGCATCCAGCTTCCGGAAGGACCGACCCCGGTTCTGGTGGTCGAGGGGCGTCTGCGTGACGTCTCGGCCGTGGGGGCGACCATCTCCGATCTGCTTGGCGGCTGGACGGGCGCCATCCCTGCGGGGCGCGACTTGGGCCCTGTCGAGGACTTCGACTTCGCGGCCAATCCGCTGCTCGCGCCCGTGGACTTGCAATGCGTGAAGGCGGCGGGGGTGACCTTCGCGGTTTCGGCCGTGGAGCGCGTGATCGAGGAGCGTTGCCGCGGCGACGCCGGCGCCGCCCAGGCGATCCGCGACGCTCTCAGCGAACGGGTCGGCGCCGACATCCGCTCGGTGGTTCCGGGCTCCGAGGGCGCGGCCAAGCTGAAGACCGCCCTCATCGCCGACGGCCTGTGGTCGCAGTACCTGGAAGTGGCCATCGGCCCCGACGCCGAGATTTTCACCAAGGCGCCGGTGCTGTCCTCCGTGGGGCTCGGCGCCAAGGTCGGCGTGCGCTCGGACTCGGCCTGGAACAATCCGGAACCCGAGGTCGTGGTCGTGGTCGACGGCCAGGGCCGCATCCTCGGCGCCATGCTGGGGAATGACGTCAACCTGCGCGACTTCGAGGGGCGCAGCGCGCTGCTGCTCGGCAAGGCCAAGGACAACAACGCCGCCTGCGCGGTGGGTCCGTTCATCCGCCTGTTCGACGACGGCTTCACCCTGGATCACGTGCGCAAGGCGCAGGTCGATCTGAAGATCACCGGACCGGAAGGCTATGTCCTCGAGGGCCGCAGCTTCATGGACCAGATCAGCCGCGATCCGGCCGAACTGGTCCGCCAGGCCATGAGCGAGCATCATTACCCGGACGGCTTCGCGTTGTTCCTCGGCACCCTGTTCGCGCCGACCCAGGACCGGGATGCGCCAGGCAAGGGCTTCACCCACAAGGTCGGCGATGTGGTCCGCATCTCCAGCCCGCTGCTGGGGGTGCTGGAGAACGAGGTGACCACCTCCAAGGAAGCGCCGGCCTGGCGCTTCGGCATCAGCGACCTGATGCGTAATCTCGCCGCCCGCGGCCTGCTCAAGGGCTGACGCGATGATCCAATCTACGACCCAAGCCCAATTTTCGAGCCAAGCAGAGGGCGCAAAGTGAGCGCGATTTATCCCAGCCTGAAGGGCAAACGCGTCGTCATCACCGGCGGCGGCTCCGGCATCGGCGCCGGCCTGGTGGAGGGCTTTGTGCGCCAGGGCGCCCAGGTCCACTTCCTCGACATCGCCGAGGCGGATTCCAAGGCCCTGGCCGACGCGCTGAAGGATGCGCCGATCGCGCCCGTGTTCCACAAGTGCGACCTGACCGACACCGACGCCATCGCCGCCGTCTTCGCCGCCATCGGCGAAGTGGAGGTTTTGGTGAACAACGCCGGCAATGACGACCGCCACACCCTGGACGAGGTGACGCCGGCCTATTTCGACGAGCGGATCGCCGTGAACCTCAAGCACATGGTGTTCTGCGCCAAGGCGGTGGTCCCGGCCATGAAGGCCGCCGGCAAGGGCGTGATCATCAACTTCGGTTCGATCTCCTGGCATCTCGGTTTGCCCGATCTGGTGCTCTACGAGACCGCCAAGGCCGGCATCGAGGGCATGACGCGCGCCCTGGCGCGTGAGCTTGGCCCGGACGGAATCCGCGTCGTCTGCATCAACCCGGGCAACGTGAAGACCCCGCGCCAGATGAAGTGGTACACGCCCGAAGGCGAGGCCGAGATCGTCAGCCAGCAATGCCTGAAGGGCCGAATCGAGCCGGCGGACGTCGCCTCGCTGGTGCTGTTCCTGGCTTCCGACGACGCGCGTTTCTGCACTGGCCACGAGTACTGGATCGACGCAGGTTGGCGCTGATGAGCACGCGACAGCCCAAACGCCCCTTCCGTTCACGCGAGTGGTTCGCCGACCCCGCGCGCAGCGACATGACCGCCCTCTATCTGGAGCGGTTCATGAACTACGGCATCACGCCCCGGGAGCTGCGCTCCGGCCGGCCGATCATAGGCATCGCCCAGACCGGCTCGGACCTGTCGCCCTGCAACCGCATCCATGTGGAGCTGGCCAAGCGCACCGCCGCCGGTATCCGCGACGCCGGCGGCATCCCGATGGAGTTCCCCGTCCATCCGATCTTCGAGAACTGCCGCCGCCCCACCGCCGCGCTGGACCGCAACCTGGCCTATCTGGGCCTGGTCGAAATCCTGCACGGCTATCCCATCGACGCGGTGGTCCTGACCACGGGCTGCGACAAGACCACGCCGTCAGGGATCATGGCGGCGTCCACGGTCGACATCCCGGCCATCGTCCTGTCTGGCGGGCCGATGCTGGACGGCTGGCATGAGGGCGAGCTGGTCGGCTCCGGCACCGTGATCTGGCGGTCGCGCCGCAAGCTGGCGGCGGGCGAGATCAACGAGGAGGAATTCCTCGACCGCGCCTGCGCCTCCGCCCCCTCGGCGGGGCATTGCAACACCATGGGCACGGCCTCGACCATGAACGCCGTGGCCGAGGCGCTGGGCCTGTCCCTGACCGGCTGCGCGGCCATTCCGGCGCCGTACCGCGAGCGCGGCCAGATGGCCTACGAGACCGGCCGCCGCATCGTCGAGATGGCCTATGAGGATCTGCGCCCGAGCGACATCCTCACGCGCCAGTCCTTCATCAACGCCGTCAATGTGGTCTCCGCCATCGGCGGTTCGTCCAACGCCCAGCCGCACATCGTCGCCATGGCCCGGCACGCGGGGGTGGAGATCGGACCAGAGGACTGGAGCGCCGCCTATGACCTGCCGCTGATCGTCAACATGCAGCCGGCGGGTAAGTATCTGGGCGAACGCTTCCACCGCGCCGGCGGCGTTCCGGCGGTGATGCACGAGCTGCTGGAGGCCGGGAAGATCGACGGCGCTTGCCGCACGGTGACCGGCGAGACCCTGGCCCAGAACCTGGAAGGCCGCGTCACCCACGACCGTGAGGTGATCACCCCCTACGCCAAGCCCCTGCGCGACCGCGCCGGTTTCCTGGTGCTCAAGGGCAACCTGTTCGACTTCGCCATCATGAAGACGAGCGTGATCTCCGAAGGCTTCCGCGAGCGCTATCTCAGCGTCCCTGGCCGCGAGGGCGTGTTCGAGGCCCGGGCGGTCGTCTTCGACGGTTCGGACGACTATCACCACCGCATCAACGACCCGTCGCTGAACATCGACGAGAACACCATCCTGGTGATCCGCGGCGCCGGTCCGCTCGGCTGGCCCGGCTCGGCCGAGGTGGTGAACATGCAGCCGCCGGACGCCCTGATCCAGCGCGGGATCATGAGCCTGCCGACCCTGGGCGACGGGCGTCAGTCCGGCACTGCCGACAGCCCCTCGATCCTCAACGCCTCGCCGGAAAGCGCGGCGGGCGGCGGGCTGGCTTGGCTCCAGACCGGCGACATGATCCGCATCGACCTCAACACCGGGGCCTGCGACGCCCTGGTGGACGAGGCTGAAATCGCACGCCGAAAGGCCGACCTGCCGGCGCCGCCGGTCCCGGAAAGCCAGACGCCGTGGGAGGAGCTGTTCCGCGAAAAGACGGGGCAACTGGCCGAGGGCGGCGTGCTTGAGTTCGCCCTCAAATACCGACAAACCTCAAAGAAAACGCCGAGACATAACCACTAAGCCAGCGGGACGCAGAGCGCCGGCGCATCGAGGAAACGGCCCACCTGCAAAGACAGGCTACGGGCGGGAGAAAACAAAATGGCAGGACCGACGGGGGGCTCCGGCCCCGACATCGCGGGCGGCGACCAAGTGAACATGGCCTTCATCGCCCTGATCGTGGCCGTCGCCACCATCGGCGGATTCATGTTCGGCTACGACTCCGGCGTCATCAACGGCACGCAGGAAGGGCTCGAGGCGGCCTTCAACCTTTCAGCCCTGGGAACCGGCTTCAATGTCGGCGCCATTCTCCTCGGCTGCGCCTTCGGCGCCTTCGCCGCCGGCCGTCTGGCTGACGCGCTTGGCCGCCGCACGGTGATGCAGGTCGCGGCTGTCCTCTTCATCATCTCGGCCATCTGGGCCGGGGCGGCGGACACCTCGGCGCACTTCATCATCGCCCGTTTCATCGGCGGCTTGGGCGTGGGCGCGGCCTCGGTGCTGTCGCCGGCCTACATCTCGGAAGTGACGCCGGCCTCGATCCGGGGGCGGCTGTCCTCGGTCCAGCAGATCATGATCATCACCGGCCTGACAGGCGCCTTCGTGGCCAACTACGTGCTGGCCGCCACCGCCGGCGGCTCGACCGCCGAGTTCTGGATGGGCTTCCCCGCCTGGCGCTGGATGTTCTGGCTGCAGGTTGTTCCGGCCGCGATCTATCTGTTGGCCTTGCTGGCGATACCCGAAAGCCCCCGATACTTGGTGGTCAAGCGCAAGGACGCCCAGGCGGCCGCCGTGCTGTCCAAGCTGTTCGGCGCGGGGACGGGCGAGCGCAAGGTGGCCGAGATCCGCGCCACCCTGGCCGCGGATCACAAGCCCAAGTTCGCCGACCTGCTCGATCCCGTCACCCGCAAGGTGCGCCCGATCGTCTGGGCCGGCCTGATCCTGGCCGTGTTCCAGCAACTCGTGGGCATCAACATCGTCTTCTATTACGGCGCGGTGCTGTGGCAGTCGGTGGGCTTCTCCGAGAATGACGCCCTGAAGATCAACATCCTGTCGGGCGTGCTCTCCATCGCCGCCTGCCTGGGCGCCATCGCGGTGATCGACAAGATCGGCCGCAAGCCGCTGCTGCTGATCGGCTCGGCCGGCATGTTCGTGACCCTGGCGGTCATGGCCTGGTGCTTCTCGCGCGCCACAATGCTCGACGGCGCTCTGCACCTGAATGACAGCACCGGCCTGATCGCCCTGATCGCGGCCAACGCCTATGTGGTGTTCTTCAACCTCAGCTGGGGCCCGGTGATGTGGGTCATGCTGGGCGAGATGTTCCCCAACCAGATGCGCGGTTCGGCCCTGGCCGTGGCCGGCTTCGCCCAGTGGATCGCCAACTTCGCCATCTCGGTCAGCTTCCCGGCCATGGCGGCGGGACTCGGCCTCGTCTTCACCTACGGCTTCTACGCCGTCAGCGCCCTGATCTCGTACTTCCTGGTCCAGGCCTGGGTGAAGGAGACCCGCGGCAAGGAGCTGGAGGACATGGCCGGCTAAGGCTGGCTTTCAGCTGAAGATCGCGCGGCCCGTGGGTTCTCCCCGTGGGCCGTCTGCGTTTCTATGCCAAGCCTTCGCCCGTGTGCGCCAGGCCGACCAGCGCGACCGGCGGCAGATCGACCAGGCCGTCGGAGAAGGCCAGCTGTTCGATGTCGATCAGGGTGTCGCGGCCGTCCGGCGAACCCTCGCGCAGATCGGCGATCCACCAAGAGCCGTCATCCGACTGGCTCCAGTCATAGTCGGCGGCGGCCCCGGAGAAGACAGCCGTGTCGAAACCTTCGCGGCCGTCCAGGATGTCGTCGCCGGCGCCGCCGGCCAGGCGGTTGTCGGCGGTGTTGCCCTTGAGGCTGTCGTTACCTTTGCCGCCGACGGCGGCGGCGATCAGATTGTCCACGCCGTCTTCGCTGACGAGATAGGCGTTGGCGATGTTGCCGACAGCGGTCTTCATAGGATCGACGCGCGGGTCCAGGCGCGCAAGCTGCGCCCGCGACACCGTCGACCAGGCGCCTGGAGCCAGATCAACAGCCAGATCGGTCGTATAGGCTGAAAAGTCGTAAGTGACCTCCGCCCCGCCGGTCCAGACCGTCATGAATACCCGGTTGCCGCCGGGACGACCCTGGCCTTCGCCGTCGATGGATAGTTCGCCGGTCGTCGGGCTCCAGCTATAGACCTGCGTCTCGCCCACCTTGTCGAAGCGTGCGCCATAGGCGTGTTGCAGGGCGCGGATGTCGTCCAGCATCAGGGTCTGCGGATAGTCCCACGTCCCGTTGCGATAGCCGCCGTTATCCGTGGCCCCGACGTACGACAGGTAGCTCATCACCGAATACTCGATGCTGTCGTGATCGGAGGGCAGAACGCCGAATGCGCCCTCACGCTCGTCTGTATGTTTCAGGCCGAGAGCGTGGCCGGTCTCGTGCAGAAGGGTGAGATAGCTGTAGCCGCCTTTAGCGCTGTTGCCGAAATAGCTGCTGATGCTGGAGATCCAGACGTCGCCCCCTTCGTCTGAGGCGTGAGGGGTGTAAGCCCAAGCCGTGTTGGTGGCGCCGGTGCGGGCGTATCGCAGGTCCGCACCAGCCTCGGATCCCTCTACGAAGTCCAGGGCGATGACCTTTGAGAAATCGCCCAGCACGGAGCTGACCGCCGCCTGCTGGCTCGTGGTGAGGGCGGAGAAACCTTTGTCGGTTTCGCTGTATCCGTACTTCCTCCCATAGGCCGTAACGGTCGTGGGAAAGCTGTAGGTCAGCGTGTCGGTCGCCCAGCGCAGGCCCGACAGCAGACCGTCGACATAGATGTCGCCCGTAGCGGAGAAATTCTCAGGCTTTGGCATCGAATTCTTCCGCGCAGTCCATCCCTCGGCGCGGAAGATGCGATTTGGTCTCTTAAGTTGCTGATTATTATTGAGGTAAATCCACGTACATTTGAATGTAGGAAGCGTAAATCCGATCTAAATTCTATATTTACTATAATCTCACTGAAGCGTTCCGTTCGATGCGCTTTGTGGCCGCGCCGAAAGATGAATGTTGCGATGCAATAAGATGTCGGTCGCTTGATTGCGCCGTCGCTATGAATTCAGCAGGTAGTGAAAAAGAAAATTGCTCCTAGTGATGGAGTCATTAAAGCCTTGTGGAAAAAGGTTTTGCGCTCAAAATTAACTATAAGTCACTGATTTTGAGCTCTTTATTCCGGTTAACAAAACGTTGACTCTTAAGGTTGCTGCGAGCAAGCGTTCGCGCCGTGGTGGTTCGGCGTGTGGGTTTCAGGTCCCCGCGCCGCGGTGTGATTGCTTGGCTTGGGGCGGCGTCCCGCTTGCGACGCAGTATCTCAAGAAGACAACAGCAAAGGCGGCGGGATGGAGCTCCCGGCTGCGTTGTCGGGCCCGGCGATTGCAACTGAGAGGCAAATCATTGGGTGGGGGCCCGAAATGGCACAGTTCGAAATCTCCAGCGCGTCTGACCTTCAGGCGCTGTTCGCCGGTACCTACAATCCCGGATCGGGCGTCGTCACACTACAGAGTGGCGACATCATCAAGCTCGCAGCGGGCACGTATTCGGCAAGCCTGATCATCAACAAGGGCGTGACGATCACACGCGCTGACGGTGTCGCAAAGGCCGACATCGCCATCACAGGCGCGTGGACGATCAACAGCGCGACTGCGGTCACGATCGATGGAGTTCGTTTCCTGAACGACAAGCCGATCGCGAATGGGGCGGGAACCTCCTTGCTCGTCCACAATCCGACTGGCGTCGTCCACGTGGTTGAAAACTCGATCTTCGACCGAGACCCGACGGATAATCCGCCCGATCCGAGCGCCTTCCAGTCGGTGATCACCAACTATGCCATCCGCACCCAGGGTGCAGGCGGCGCGGGCGGCGGCCTGACGATCCGGAACAATCTATTCACAGGCCAGAACGATGTTCGCGCCTACGCGAACGACGTATGGGCCAACGCCATCTGGTCGGAGGGTTCGGTCAGCACGACGCTTATCACCGGCAACGAGTTCGAGAACACGCGGGCGGGCATCAACGCTGCGAACTTCAACGCCAACACCCAGATCACCGGCAACACGTTCCATGACATGGGCACGGCGATCACTTTCGGGTCCGGAACCACGGGCACGATCACCACGGTCACCGGCAACACCTTCGCCAGCGACATCGACACCGAACTGAACCTGAAGAATCTGACGGGCGCTGTTGATGTGCGCCAGATCATTACCGGCAACACCTTCTCTCCTGCGGCTCAGCCGATGTGGATCGAGACGGGAGCCGGCGCGGACACTCTGCTGGCGACAAGCGGCGCGGACACCTTCCTGACCTACAAGGAAGGCAGCGCGGACACGGCCGTCGATACGGTGATCTACAACGACCGCATCACAAGCCTGACCAAGGTTGACGGCGGCTGGCGGACCACGAGCAGCGGCAACGCCAATGCCGACCTGCTGAAGGGCGTCGACGTGATCGACGACTCTGGTTCCGGCCGCATTCTTCTGGTCGGGACCGGAGGCACGGCCGGCTCCGGCGGCTTCGCGACCATTCAGGCGGCGATCGACGCGGCGTCCAGCGGCGACACCATCATGGTCGCTCCGGGGACCTATGCGTCCTTCGTGGTCAACAAGGCCGACCTGAAGATCATCGGCGATGGTGACTCCACGATCATTCAGGGAACCGGCGCCAACGGCTCAATCGGCGTCTCCATCCAGGCGTCGGGTTTCACCCTCCAGGACGTCAAGGTCTCCAACTTCCACTACAACGCCCGCGCCGTCGCGGACGCGAATGATATCCTCATCGACGACGTGACCTTCTCGGGCGGCAAGATCGGTTTCGGGAAATCGACCGAAACCGACATCCACGCTTTGACGATCAAGGACAGCATCTTTGAGAACCTGACGATCGGGGTGGATCTGCCGACAGCGACCGCCCAGGGGCGTGTGGTGGACGTGGAGTTCCTCGACAACACGTTCGCGAACATCACCCACAAGGGTATTTACGCCGAAGCCCTCTCGAATGCCGTGTTCGGCGGCGTGACGATGAACAACGTGGGCAAGGTGGGTAACGACAGTGGTCTCAACGGCAACGGGATCGACTTCAATCTGAAGTATGCCAGCTACACCGATATCACGATCAGGGATTTCACCCTTGTCGATGTCGGGGGGGCTGACGCCAACGGCGCTGCTATCGCCGTGAAGGCCCGCAATGATGGACCCAGTTACAGCGCCAATCCGGCCAGCTTCACCGGCCAGTTGATCATCGAGGATGGGTCGATCACCGGTGCTTCCGTTGGCATCCGTGCAGGCGAGGCGGGAAAGGTCACGACCGGGCCGGCGGTGACGATCGCCGATGTCACGATCGACAGTCTGGTGGCGGATATCGACAACCAGACTGCATCGACCATGAAGGTGGACACGACGGACTACGTCCTGGCCTCCACCTCCACCGGCTACATCGACGACGGCGTCGCTGACACCATCACGGTGGGCGCGGGCGGCGACTACGCCACGATCCAGGAAGCGATCGACAACGCCCACGAGGGCGACGTTATCCAGGTGGCGGCCGGAGTCTATAACGAGAAGATCATTGTCGATGTCGACAACCTGACGATCGCCGGCGCGCCCGGCGCGATCATCAAGGGCGGCTTCAGCACCGACAATTCCGGGATCGCCGGCAAGCTGTCGGACTGGATCGGCCCGCAAACCTCCTACAACGCCAATTCCGGCGCGGGCGTGACGGTCCGGGCTGACGGATTCACGCTCAGAAGCATCAAGATCGACGACTTCTATCAGGGCGTCCGCTTCGACACGGATGTGCAGGACATCGCTCTGACCGAGGTCAATATCGAGAACTCCCTGTTCGGTCTGCACAAGACCACGACGGCGGACATCGACGGCCTGACGATCACCGGCGGCTCCATCGTCGACGGCTATCAGGGCACGGACTTCACCAAGAGCACGGCCAGTCTGACGGATGGTCAGCTCAAGAACGTGGCGATCACCGGCACGCGCTTCGAGGACCTCAGCGCCAAGGGCATCTACACAGAGGCCCTGGCCAACGCCCTCATCAGCGGCGTCACCATGACCAATGTCGGCGTGTACGGGCGGGGCGATTCCTTCGGCGACATCGGCCAGCACGGCGCGGGCATCGACATCAATCTGAAGAGCGGCGCCTACAGCGGCATCACCATCCAGAACTTCACGTTCACGGATGTGGGCACGTCGAACGGCGCGGGGACGTCGCATAACAACGCGGGCGCCATCACCATCAAGGCTCGGGA
The DNA here is from genome assembly GCF_029543125.1 of Caulobacter segnis. Taxonomy (GTDB): domain Bacteria; phylum Pseudomonadota; class Alphaproteobacteria; order Caulobacterales; family Caulobacteraceae; genus Caulobacter; species Caulobacter segnis_D. Next base: position 311,522 of record NZ_JARQWW010000002.1, on the reverse strand, counting down.
CGACGCGCCCAGCTACAACGCCAACCCGGCCACCTTCACCGGCGCGGTCATCATCCGCAACGGCACGATCGACGGCACATCCACCGGCGTCCGTGTGGGCGAGGAAGGCAAGACGGTCGGCGGTCCCGAGGTCGACATCACCAACGTCCGTGTGACGGACTATGTGGACAACGCCGACCACGGCGCCTTTATCAACGACACCACCAAGGTGATGGACGTCACCTTCACGGCTGCGGGATACAGCTTTGACTTCGGGCCGAGCAGCGGGAACGTCAACTACGTTCCCTTCGTCGTCACGCCCGATCCGGAAGAGGAAGAGCCCACCACGCCTCCGCCGCCCAGCCCGGGTCAGGGCCCCGGCACGACTCCGGAGGAGGTGATCGACAACGGGTTTGGCGTGGTCACCGGCGTCGATCCGACCTCGGCGAAGGCGACGGATCCTGTCATCATCCTGCCGAACGGCCAGGAGATTCCAAACCCGGTCTATGAAGAGGCCAAGCAACTCGCGGACATCTCGGCGCAGTTCAAGGCGGGGCTGATTTCCGAAGCCACGGTCATCGACAAGATGGTCGAGTTCGCCGCCGACACGACCGCGGTGGCGTTGCAGGCCTATCAGTTCTTCACGGGCGCCACGCCGACCCGGGAAGGCGTCGCCTATCTGGTGAACAGCGACGACAACGAAAACGATCTGACCGACCCCTACTACGCCACCTTCAGCGCCGATAACCGCTACATCAACTTCGCGGTCAGCCTGGGCACCGGGGGGCAGGGCTCGCAGCAGTTCGCCCAGGAGTACGGCGCGCTGTCGTTCGAGGACTCGATCCGCTCCGCCTATGACAAGATCATCGGGGTGGATGAGGCGACGGCCGCGGGCGTCGATGTGAACGCCGCCATCGCCTATGTCATGACGCAGCTTGCCTATTTCACCGCCTTGGGCGGCAGCGCCATCGGCGCCAAGGCGGCCATGGTCGGCTACCTGATGTACGCCGGCATGCAGGCCAAGATCGGCATCTATTACGAAGGCACCCGTGGCTTCCTGACGGACGCCTTCCATGGCGAGGCTGATTACAACGTCGACCTGACGGGCGGTTCGTCAGGGCTCACCTCGAGCCACCTGGACTTCGGACTGGCGTGATCCGCATCAGCCGGCGAGGCGGCTCACCGCCTCGTCGGTCTCCAGGCCTTCGATCTCGATCTGCTTGAGACGGGCGGTCTGGCCCGAGGCGATGGTCACCGCCGACTTGGGCACGCCCAGGGACTTGGCGATCAGGACGACGAGGGCCGCATTGGCCTTGCCGTCCTCCGGCGGGGCGCTGACGCGCGCCTTCAGGAAGGGGCGGCCATCGCCGTCCTTGTCCCAGCCGTCGATGCGGTCGCGCCCGCCGCGAGGCGTCAGGCGGACCGCGATCCGGGCGGCCATGCTCAGCCGAGCGTGAGCAGGATGGGAGTGGCGTAGGCGTTGAAGATGATGCGGATCACCGACAGTGCAAGCCACGCGACGATCGGGCTGATGTCCACGCCGCCAAGCGTCGGCACGATGCGCTGGAAGGGACGAAGCACTGGATCGGTGATCCGCTCCAGCATGGTCAGCACCTGGTACACGAAGCGGTTGCGCGTGTTCAGGATGTCGAACGCCACCAGCCAGCTGACGATTGCGCGGGCGAAGATCAGGAAGATCAGCAGGCTGATGATCGTATTCACCAGCCAGACGATGGCGCTGCCCATGGGGCCTCCAAGCAAAATCCAAGGCCTGGGTTGTATCCGCCCGAAGACCGCCGCCGCAACCCTTGACAGGGATCGGGCCGCCGCCGTATGTGCGCCTTCCTGCCTCGGCAGGGGGCCGTAGCTCAGTTGGTAGAGCGCGTCGTTCGCAATGACGAGGTCAGGGGTTCGACTCCCCTCGGCTCCACCAGAAAGGCCCCGTCGCTAAACGACGGGGCCTTTTCCATTTCCGGACATGCTGTCAGCCGCTCGATAGAGCGACCCGGCATCAGAAGTCGTTGGCGGGCGTACGGATGGCGGGCGCGGAATCCTTGCCGTCATCCTCGCGCGGCGCGCGGATGAACAGATAGATGCTGAAGGCGCTCATGCCGAGCATGCCGACGCGCAGGGTGGTTTCGGCATGGGGCGACATCCAGGCGAACAGCGAGGCGGCGAGGAAGAACAGGGCGGACAGGAGCCACAGGGGCGAGGCGTTGTTGTTCATGGCGGTCATCGATCAATAGGTTCTGGCGCAGCTACGAAGCCGCACCGTGTTCGGATGCTTTTCTTCTGAAGACTGAGCCTTCTGCCCCGTGGGGGCGCGGCGGCTCAAGTTTCGTTTTGGTAATGCCAAACGCTGTTCAGCGCCGCTGCATGGGCGTGCAGGGTGGTGCATTGGCGTGCGTCCTGATGTCGCCCGCCCCGCGTCTTAACCCTTCGCCCAAATCTGGGGAGCAACATGGGTCGATGAGACAGGCCGCGCCGACATCCTCGAAGCTGGGCCGTTCGCCGCAGGCGACGGTGGTCTGGACGCTCGCCGCCTTTCTGGCGTCGGCGCTGTGTACGGGCGCGAGCCTGAACTTCGCGCGTGAGGCGGGTCACTTCTCGGCTATCTGGCCGGCCAACGCCGTGGCCCTGGCGCTGATGCTGCGCGCACCGCGCGCCACGCGCCTGTGGATGGTTGCAGGGGCCTATCTGGGCATGGTCGGGGCGGTCGCCGCGTCGGCTCAAGGAGTCGCCTGGGCCCTGCCGGGCGCCTTGCTTCTCTATTCGGCGAACCTCCTGGAGATGGTGCTGTGCCTGCTGGTTCTCAGCCGATGGGCGCCGCGTGGTCTCGACTTCACGCGAGGGCGCGACCTGCTGTTGTTCTGCGGCCTGACCCTCATTGCGCCAGCCGTCTCGGCGACACTCTCGACCGCGCTGCTGACCCTGCTGCCCGTGCCGGTCCCGCCTTACAGCTGGCTGGTCTGGTTCGGACGCAACATGCTGGGTCTGCTGATCCTGACGCCGGCCCTGCTCATGATTTCGCCGCGCCGCATCCGGGCCAGGCGCCTCAAGCCGTGGCGTCCGTGGGATGTGGCTGCGGGGATCGTTCTGCTGGCGGTCCTGATCGGCGTGTTCAGCCAGACCCGCTATCCGATCCTGTTCCTGGTGCCGCCGGCGTTGGTGCTGGTGGCCTTTCGGCGGGGCGCGTTCGGCGGCGCACTGGGCGTGCTGCTGACCGCGGCGGTCTCCGTGGGCGCGACGGTGGCGGGATCGGGGCCGATCATGCTGATCCCGGCCTCTCTTACCGTCCGCGTTCTCGTGCTTCAGGGCTTCCTGGTCGCCATGGCGGCGTCGGCTCTCCCCGTGGCGGCGGCGCTGGCGCGCCAGCGGCGTCTGATGGTGTCCCTGAAGAAGGCCACCGCGCGGGCGGAGCGTCATCGCCGCCAAGCCGAGGCTAGCGAGCGGCGCTATCGTCTGATGGCCGACAGCGCCACGGACATGATCATCCGCTACACGCCGAACGGTCGGATGCTGTTTGTCTCCCCGGCCAGCCAGCAGGTCCAGGGCTACAGTCCTGAGGCGTTGATGGGCCGGTTCATGCAGGACTTCATTCATCCGGACGACATGCCGCGCCTCATCGCCAATGCGCGACGCCTGATGGATGACGAGGCGGCGGAGCGCAGGCCGATCGAGTTCCGCTCCCGCATGCCGGACGGCGGATGGCATTGGTTCGAGACCAACCCTTCGGTGCGCCGCGACGAGACCGGCGCGCCGATCGAGTTCATCGATGTCATGCGCAACATCACAGCCCGCAAAGCGGCGGAGGCTGAACTGGCGACGGCGCGGGTGGCGGCCGGTCAGGCGGCAGCGGCCAAGGCCGACTTCCTGGGCACCATGAACCATGAACTGCGCACGCCGCTGACTTCGATCATCGGCTTCTCCGATCTGCTGGTGGAGAGCGAGGCCCTGCCGGCGGCGGAGAAGCGCTACGCCCAGTGCGTGCGGCAGGCGGCGGGCAACCTGTTCGTGCTGATCAACGACGTGCTCGATTTCTCCCGCATCGATTCCGGGTCGCTGCGCCTGGAGCCCGAGGCGGTGGATTTGCCCGACCTGCTGACCGACGCGCTGGAGCATGTGCGCAGCGCCGCCGAAGCGCGCGATCTTGAGCTTCGGCTGCTGATCGACCCCGCCGTCCCGCCGGTCGTGCAGGTCGACCCCGCACGCCTGCGCCAGATCCTGCTGAATTTCCTGACCAACGCCGTGAAGTTCACCGAGACCGGATCGGTCCGACTTCACGCCGTCATGGTGCATGAAGGGCGTCTGCGCCTGGCGGTGATCGACACCGGCCCCGGCGTTCCGGAGGAGCGGCGAGCGGCGCTGTTCGAACGATTCAGCCAGGTCGACAACTCGTCCAGCCGTGTGCATGGCGGGGCGGGTCTGGGCTTGGCGATCTGTCGCGGCCTCGCCCTGGCCATGGGCGGCGAGGCTGGCTATTCACCGGCCCCCGGCGGGGGCTCGATCTTCTGGTGCGAGATCACCGCGCCGGCGGTGCAGGCGGATGTGGGGGCGATGGGATGACCGCTTCTGTGAACGAGAAGGCGCGAGGCAAGCAGATCGTCCTCGTGGAGGATGACGCCCTGATCGCCGAATGGGTCCAGGTGCGCCTGAAGGCCGCCGGCTATGAGGTGGACTGGCTGCAGAACGGCCAGAGCGGCCTCAACCGCATCCGGCGCGCGCCGCCGGATCTGGTCCTTCTCGACATCTCCATGCCGATGATGGACGGCTTCGCGGTGCTGCGGGAGCTGCGCTACGATTCAAAGACCAAGACCGTGCCGGTCCTGATGATGACCGCTCAGAATACGCGGGGGGATGTTGAGCGGGCCGGCCAATTGCGGGCCAACGGCTACATCACCAAGCCATTTATCGCCCAGGATCTGATCGCCCGGGTCGGCAAGCTGATCGGGGCTCAGGAAACGAAAGACGCCCAGGGCGGTGTCTCGCCCCAGGATGTCAGTTCAGATCCGATCATCATCTAGGGGCGGATTGGTTGGGGCCTGCCGAAACACCCCACGGATCAGAACCCGCAAGGTTGGAAGGGCGGCGGAGCGGCCTGACCCTTGTCAGGCGATGTGACTTTTGGAGTGCCGGGTTCGACGCAGGTCGTTCCGCTCCGCGCGAGCCGTTATCCGGGAGCTGTCGGTAGGCAGCGCTCTTAGCGCTTAGCCGACGAAGCCTCCGACGGGCGGGTGGGATCAGCGTTCCCAGCCCCGGTCCGCGTGAGTAACCCCCTCACGCCTGTTGCGCGCCGCCGATGTCTTGCCGCTTTGGGGCAAGAGCAGTGTCTAGACAGGGATTGCTCCCCTCCTTCCCACCACCGACGGTCGCGCTTCCCGCTCGACCGCATCCCCCTCACGACACAGCGCTGGCCGCGCGCCCTTCCCGTGATGGAGACGGTCAGGAGCTTACGGGAGGTGAAATGGGGGCGGATAAGTCCGCTGATCTCCCCGCCCCACATCCGTCTTCCTAGGCCTTGTGCCTAGGACCCAGAGACTCCGTGGCGGCTGGATTGGCGCGGCGATGGCCGCCGCACTCACCAGGAAGCTCAGCCGTTTCTGGGCTAGGCACGAGGCCTAGGGTGACGGAGTTTGGGAAAGGCAGCAGTCACCCTCACCCCTGCCCCTCTCCCATCAAGGGAGAGGGGAGAGGGATGGACTTTAGAACTCCTCCCACTCGTCGGCCGCCAATTGGGTGGTCGGCTTCATGGCTGGGACGGCGCGGGCGCCGGGGCGTTGGGCGGCGGTGACCGCGGCCTTGCGGGGCGCGGGGTCGCGATTGGCGTTGGCCGCGGCGACTTCGCCCACCTTGAAGCGGGCGACCATGCGGGCCAGCTCGGAGGACTCGCCCTTCAGGGCGTGGGTGGCGGCGGTGGCTTCCTCGACCATGGCGGCGTTCTGCTGGACGACGCTGTCCATCTGGTTGACCGCCACATTGACCTCGCCCAGCCCGGTGGACTGCTCCTGGGCGGAGGCGGCGATGTCGGCCACCAGGGCGTCGATCTCCGCCACCTGGGCGACGATCTGCTCCAGGGCCTGACCCGTCTGGCCGACCAGATCCACGCCCGAGCCGACCTGATCGGTGGAGGTGTTGATCAGGGACTTGATCTCCTTGGCGGCTTCGGCGGAGCGCTGGGCCAGGGCCCGCACTTCCGAGGCGACGACCGCGAAGCCCTTGCCGGCTTCACCCGCACGGGCGGCTTCGACGCCGGCGTTCAGGGCCAGCAGGTTAGTCTGGAAGGCGATCTCGTCGATGACGCCGATGATGTTGCCGATCTCCCGCGAGGAGCTTTCGATCTGGCCCATGGCGGTCACCGCCTGGCGGACGACCGCGCCGGAGCGCTCGGCGCCGTCGCGGGCGGAGGTGACCAGGGTGGTGGCCTCCTTGGCGCCGGCGGCGGTCTTCTTCACCGTGGCGGTGATCTCGTCGAGGGCGGCGGCGGTCTCCTCCAGCGAGGCGGCCTGCTGTTCGGTGCGGCGGGACAGCTGGTCAGAGGCGCTGGCGATTTCATCGGCGCTGAAGCTGACGCCGCTGGAGGCGCCGGCGATCACCGCCATAGTCTCCTGCAGGCGGGCCATGGCGGCGTTGAAGTCTTCCTTCAGCTTGGCGTAGCGGCCGGCGAACTCGGCGTCGATGCGCCAAGTCAGGTCGCCGTCAGCCAGGCGCGACAGGCAGTCGGCCAGGGTGTCGACGACCATGGCCTGGGTGGCTTCGTTGCGGCGGCGCTCCTCTTCGGCGGCGCTTTCAAGGCGCTCGGCCTCCAGGCGGGCGGCTTCGGCCTCCGCCTGCAGGCGGATCTTGGCCAAGGCGTTGTCCTTGAAGGTCTGGACGGCGGCGGCCATCTCGCCGACCTCGTCCCGACGGCCGATGGCCGGCACGTCCACCGAGTTGTCGCCGGACGCCAGGCGGCGCATGGCGCCGGTCATGGCGGTCACCGGCACGGCGATGGACCTGCGCAGCAGGAGGCCCGCGCCGATGGCGGTCAGGGCGACCAAGGCGACGCCGACGATCACCACGAGCTTGGTCCACAAGGCGATGGAGGCCTGGCTTTCCGCCTCGGCCTTCATGGCGTCCTCGGCGGCGGCCTGGATCTCGTCGGCCGTCTCCTCCACGGGAGTGATCAGCTTGTCGGCCACGCCGTCGTTGTTGACCATCGCGGCGCCCTGGGCGCGGGTGGCCGGGTCGGCGGCGAGCTGGATGGCCGGGTTGATGGCCCCGTCGGTCCAGGTCTTGAAGCTGCTGCGCAGGCGGGCCACGCGCTCCAGGCCCTTGGCGTCGCCGGCGAACAGCGTCTCGAGTTCAGCGACGTGGGCCTCGTAGGCCGGACGATGCGATTCCACGAGCCGGCCGCGATAGTAGTCATCGCCCGACAGCAGCAGGCCGCGCAGGGAGTTCTCCTGGCGGGAAAGGCGGTAGCGCACGCCTTCGATGGCGCTGACCACTTTGTGGGCCTGCTCCGTGCGCTGGATCGAGGCGTCCAGACGTTCATTGCTGATGAAGATCGCCGCGCCCATGGCGACGATGACCGCGATGGTCACGCTGAAGATGACCATCAACTTGGCCGGAATGCGCAGGTCGTTGAACGTCATAAAGGCCCCCTAGCCCTTGTCCGGCTTGGGGTTGCTGCATTTACGACGAGTGATTTCGCGTCTTACAGGCTCCCCAGCCTAGAGCATTGGTGGCGTCCCACATGTTTAACGAGTCTTAACGCTAAGGCTTTGCACGCGCGTCGGATTGTCGCGCGCAGCTGAAACCAGGGTAATTCGCGTCGACCCAACACTTGTATGATCCATTGCTTCCAATTCAGTATTTAAATTGACCCGATTTCAGAGCGTCTTTGTTTTGAATTGTCGCTCGCCTTTTGGTTGTTTTCTGGAGTTTCAAGATTCCAGAACTTGGGATTGCGGCTTGATCGTCATCAAGAAGGCCTTCGGTTTCCCTTGCGCCATAAGGAAAACGCCGGGCTTGTCCCGGATATCGCCTGTGTAGCCCTGGGCGTCGGCGAAGCCGCTCCACGGCTCGATGCAGATGTAATCCGCCCCCGGCTTGGTCCAGACGCCCAGGTGCGGGCAGTCGGGGAAGGCGACCTCGACTCCCGGATGTCCGGGAGCGCCATAGACCAAGCGGCGGCTGGCCAGGTCGTCGAAGATCACGGCGTCATTGACGAACAACTCTTCACGCAAGGCCATGTCGCGCCCCTGGACCGGCGTCGGCAGACGGTCCGGGCGCACCAAGCCGTCATCGCCGACCCGCCGGATCGGCGCGGGCTGCGGCTGCTCGAAACGGAGAAGGTGCTCCAGCTTTTCGCCGCCATAGGGCAGGGGCCAGCGCAGGGCCGGATGGAAGCCGAAACTCGCCGGCATTTCGCCGTCGCCGAGATTGCTGACCGTGACGGTGTTGGCCAGCGCGCCGTCCTCAATGGCGAAGGCGACGTCGAGGCGGAACTCGAAGGGATAGACGGCGCGGGTCTGCTCATCCGCCTCAAGACGAAGCAGGACGCGGTCGGCAGTCTGCTCGACGACCTTGAAGGCCTTCGTCCGGGCGAAGCCATGCTTGGGCATGGGATAGGTCTGGTCGCTCAGGCGATAGACGCCGCCGTTCAGCCCGCCGACCACGGGAAACAGCAGCGGCGCGCGGCCGGTCCACCAGGCGGGATCGCCACCCCACAGAAGTTCGCGTCCGTCGCTGTCCGTCAGCCGCGACAGCTCGGCGCCGAAGGGGTTGATCTCGGCCGACAGGCCGTCGCGCTCGATCCGGATCCAGGCGTCGCTCATCAGTGGGCTTCGTCCCAGTTCAGGGCTGCGCGGGCCTCGACCACCAGCGGCACGGTCAAGGCGACGGCTGGCTCCGCCGCGCGCTCCATCACGGCCTTGACCAGGGCGCAGGTCGCTTCGGCCTCCGCCTCCGGCGCCTCGAAGACCAGTTCGTCGTGCACCTGCAGCAGCATGCGGGCGCTCAGGCCGGCCTCAGCCAGGGCGGCGGGCATGCGGACCATGGCGCGGCGGATCACGTCGGCGGCCGAGCCCTGGATGGGGGCGTTGATGGCCGCCCGCTCGGCGAACTGCCGCTGGGCCACCGACTTGCCCCCGATCTCCGGGATGTTGACCTTGCGGCCGAAGATCGTGCTCACGAAGCCCTGTTCGCGCACCTGGGCCTTGGTGCGGTCCATATAGGCCCCGATGCCGGGGAAGCGCTCGAAGTAAGTCTTGATGTAGGCCCCGGCCTCGCCCTGGGGGATGCCCAGCTGGTTGGCCAGACCGAAGGCGCTGATGCCGTAGACGATGCCGAAGTTGATGGCCTTGGCCTGGCGGCGGATCATCGGATCCATGCCTTCGATCGGCACGCCGAACATCTCCGACGCCGTGGAGGCGTGAATGTCCAGACCGTCGGCGAAGGCCCGCTTCAGCTGCGGGATGTCGCCGATGTGGGCCAGCAGGCGCAGCTCGATCTGGCTGTAGTCGGCGCTGATCAGGACGTGGCCCGGTTCGGCGATGAAGGCCTTGCGGATCTTGCGGCCTTCCTCGGTGCGGACCGGGATGTTCTGCAGGTTGGGGTCGTTCGACGACAGCCGCCCGGTGGTGGTGGACGCCAGGGCGAAGGACGTGTGAACCCGGCCCGTCGACGGCGCGATCGCCGCGATCAGGTTGTCGGTGTAGGTGCCCTTCAGCTTCGAAAGCTGGCGCCAGTCCAGCAGAACGCGGGGGAGTTCGTTCCCCTCGGCGGCCAAGCTCTCCAGCACGTCGCTGTCGGTGGACCACTGGCCGGTGGCGGTCTTCTTGCCGCCGGTCAGCTGCATCTCGCCGAACAGGATGTCGCCGATCTGCTTGGGGCTGCCCAGGTTGAAGGGGCGGCCGACGATTTCCTGCGCCTTGGCCTCGTATTCGGCCATCCGCATCGAGAAGTCGTTGGACAGTTTGCGCAGAGCCTCGGGGTCGACCTTGATCCCCTCGTTCTCCATCCGCGCCAGGACCGGCGGCAGGCCGCGCTCAAGGGTCTCGTAGACCGTCAGCAGACCCTCGCGCGCCAGGCGCGGCTTCAGCCGGTTGTAGAGGCGCAGGGTGACGTCGGCGTCTTCGGCGGCGTAGCGCGTGGCCGGCTTCAGCTCCACATGCTTGAAGCTGATCTCGCTCTTGCCCGTGCCGGCCACCTGCTTGAACGGGATCGGGCTGTGGCCCAGGTGCAGGCGAGACAGCTCGTCCATGCCGTGACCGTGCAGGCCCGCCTCCAGCACGTAAGAGATCAGCATGGTGTCCTCGATCGGGGACACGTCGATGCCGTGCCGGGCGAGGACGGCGATGTCGTACTTGGCGTTTTGGGCGATCTTCAGGACCGCCGGGTCCTCCAGCAGCGGCTTCAGCCGGTCGATGACCTCCTGCAGCGGAATCTGCTCGAGGTCGGCCGCGGCTTCGAGGGCGAGGCCTTCCTTCTCGCAATGGCCCACGGGGATGTAAGCCGCCTCGCCCGGCGCCACGGCCAGGGACACGCCGCACAGGCCGGCGGTGGCGGACGACAGGGCGTCCGTCTCGGTGTCGAAGGCGACGATCCCGGCGGCGCGCGACCTGGCGATCCAGGTGTCCAGCGTGGCCACGTCGCGGATGCAGACATAGGCGTCGTGGTCGATGGCGGACTCGGGCGGCGCCTCAACCGGCGCCTTGGCGGCGGCCGGCGCGCCAATCCCCGGCAGGGGCGTGCCCGCGCCGCCCTTGCCGATGCGCGTGGCCAGCGTGCGGAAGCCCATGTCTTCGAGGAAAGCCCCCAGCACATCCTTGTCCGGCTCGCGCAGGACCAGCTCGTCCAGCGGCTCGGGCAGGGGCGTGTCGCAGTCCAGTTTCACCAGCGCCCGCGACAGGCGGATCTGGTCGGCGAACTCGATCAGGGTCTCGCGGCGCTTCTGCTGCTTGATCTCGCCGGCGCGGGCCAGCAGCGTGTCGAGGTCGCCGTACTCGTTGATCAGGGCGCTGGCGGTCTTGATGCCTATGCCAGGGGCGCCGGGGACGTTGTCGACGCTGTCGCCGCACAGGGCCTGGACGTCCACCACCCGCTCCGGCGGCACGCCGAACTTCTCGATCACCTGTTCACGGCCGAGGCGCACGTTCTTCATGGGATCGTACATCGACACACTGTCGTCGATGAGCTGCATCAGGTCCTTGTCGGAGGACACGATGATCGCCTCGCCCCCGGCGTTGCGTGCGGCGCAGCTGTAGGCGGCGATCAGGTCGTCGGCCTCATACCCCGCCAGCTCAATGCACGGCACGCCGAAGGCGCGGGTGGCGTCGCGAACCAGGGCGAACTGCGGGACCAGGTCCTCGGGCGGCGGCGGACGGTGCGCCTTGTACTTGTCGTACAGATCGTTCCGGAAGGTCTTTTCCGAATGGTCGAAGATCACCGCCAGATGCGTCGGGGCGTCGCCCTGCATGTCCCGCATCAGCTTGAACAGCATGTTGCAGAAGCCGGACACGGCCCCGACCGGCAGGCCGTCGCTCTTGCGGGTCAGGGGCGGCAGGGCGTGATAGGCGCGGAAGATGAAGGCCGAGCCGTCCACCAGGAACAGGCGGATGGCGGGACCGTCCTGGGTCAGGGGGCGGTCAGGTGCGGCGGTCGGCTCGATCGTGTCGGTCATGGCGCGGAAGATAGGCGCGCCGGCGCTCCGGGTCAGCCCCGATCATCGACTGTCTTGCTACCGTTGCGGAATAAGGGTTTGGTGGCGGAAATTCTCGTTGGGGTTGTGATGCGCGCTGCGATTCTTTGTGGCTTGGTCTTGGGTCTTTGCGCCGCTGGGGCTCCGCTCTCCGCGGAGCCGGCGATCAGCGAGCCGGACTGGGCGTCAAAGCCATCCGGCAAGGATTTTGATCGGGCCTATCCCAGCGCCGCGCGAAAGGCGAAGTTGAATGGGGAGGCGGTGCTGGATTGCAGCGTGGCGCCAGACGGCGCCCTCGATGCCTGTTCGGTGGTGAGTGAAAGCCCCAAGGACTATGGCTTCGGCGAGGCGAGTCTGGCTGTCGCATCCAAGTTCCGGATGAAGCCTGAGGACGCGTCGCGCCAAGCCGGGGCGAAGGTGCGGTTTCTGGTGGAGTTCTATGAGGCCGGGTTCACCACCCGAACGGCTACGGGGGAAATCCGTACAACTGACTGGCGCAGGAAGCCAAGCGCCCACGATCTGCAGGGCGTTTGGCCCGCGGCCGCACTCAAGCGCGGCGTAGGCGGCAAGGCGACGATCGATTGCCAAGTCAGCACGGTCGGCTTGCTGGAGAAGTGCAAGGTGAAGTCGGAGGAGCCCGCCGGGCTCGGCTTCGGATCCGCCGCGCTGGCGCTGTCAGGGGCGTTCGAGATGCAGCCGCGGCTGGAGAACGGCACGCCGACCAAAAGCACGGTGACGATTCCGATCGTCTTTGGAGCGGCCGGGGCCGGGTCGATGACGAATGTCGGCAAGACCTTCAAAATGCTTCAGCGGCCGCTCTGGGACGCCGCACCGACGTCTGCGGACGTGGCGGCGCTCTGGCCGAGGAGCGGGGCTCAGGACCTGGAGACAGCTCGGGTCACCCTGACCTGCTTTCCCAAGCCCGACGGAACGTTGCGCGGGTGCCGTGAGGTCCTGGTCTCTCCCAACAGGGGCGCTTTCCGAGACGCCGCGTTTAAACTGATCCCCAAGTTCAAACTGCGGCTGTCGGGTCTTGAGCCAGAGCTTCTGAAAGAGATCGGCGTCACCGTGCCGATCCAGTTCCTCAATCCCGCGACCCACACCCAGCCGCGGGCGCTCAGCAATGCTCAGTGGGCGCGCTCGGCCGACTTCAATCAGGTTTTGGCGGTCTTCCCAGAACAGGCCGTCGCCAAGGGGATCAAGCAAGGTCTTGGCGTCGCCCAATGCGTGGCCGCCGTGGGCGGGCGGCTGGACGACTGCAAGCCGCTTCGCGCCGACCCGGCCGATCTGGGGTTCGCCGAGGCGGCCGTGGTGATCGCCCGCTCGATGCAGTTGAATGCGTGGGGCGAGGATGGCCTGCCGCCTGACGGCGCGGTCCTTCGCCTGCCGATCCGGTTCAACCTGAACGAACCGGCGGCGAAGGCTGATCCCTAGAACTGCGTGATCGCGCTCAGGGCCAGATAGGCGCTGTTCTCGCCGTTCTTCGAGGCGTTGGGCGCGTCCTGCAGGAAGCGGCCCTTGGCCAGGATCAAGGCGTTGGCCTCCAGCCGCAGGCGGTCCTTCACGGCCCAATAGCGCACGCGGCCCTCAAGCTGGTGGCCGGCGAAGTCGCCGGAGGCGCCGGTGGCGTCCCGCACGCTGGTGGTCGAGAAGCTGTCGGTGTCCGCCGCCAGCCACATGCTGCGGAACGAGGCGAAGGCGTCCAGGCGCTTGTTCGGCGCCACCTCCAGGCGAATGCCCGGGGTGATGATGTTCGCCCGGCCGATGGCGGCGTAGATGCCCGAGGGGCCGAAGTCCGCGCGGCGCATGCCCAGCAGGGTGTCGAAACGCCCGTACTTGCCGCCGGGCTCGTCGCCGCTGGCGTAGTCCAGCTCCACCGACAGGCGCGGCTTCCAGGCGCTGTCGCGGGTGTAGCCGACATCGGCGTGGACGAAGCTGGCCCACACGTCGAGGGTCGGATCGTTCGCACCCGTGCCGCGGCTGACGGTTCCGGTCTGGCCGACGACCTCGACCTCGTAGTCCCAGGCGGCCACGGTCGGCTCCAGGATCACGCGGGCGCCGAAGGTGTCCAGATCGCGATCGCGGGTCGGGGACCCGGGCGCGTCGTGTTCTTCGAAGTGGAAGAACTCGCCCTCCAGGGTGGCCTTGCCGATGGTCTTCGGCCGCGCGGCGACGCCGCCCCAGACCACCAGATCGTCGTTCTCGGTGTCGGGATACTGACGATTGTCGAGCAGCGACTGGATGTCGTTCGGGCGACGCACCTGCGGCATCACATAGAGCAAGGTGGTCTTCACCCCGGCCGGCGCCATGTCGACGCGCACGCCCGTGTAGCCGTTGGTGGTGTTGCGATAGTCGTCGGCGGCGACCAGACGGCGCGAGCCGACGTTCAGCATGAAGCGGCCGGCCTGAAGGTTCACCGGACCCAAGGCGTCGCTCTTGAGCTTCACGGCGGCGTAGGCCTGGACCAGTTCGGCGGTGTTGACCTCGTTGGTGCCGATGGGGGAGCGGCGATCCGCGCCATAGACGCGGCTGTCGTACATCTCCGCGAACAGGGTCACCGGACCTTGGCGCCGCTCGGCGGCCAGGGTGGTGCGAACGCTCCACAGATCGTCCTGGGTGTTGAAGTTCGGCCGGACCTGATCGTCGACGGTCTCGTATCGGACGCGGACGCTGCCCGAAAATTTCCACTGCGCCTCGGAAGCATCGGCCGCGAAGGCCGCGGCGGGCGTGAGAAGCAGACAGGTCGTCGCCAGCGCGACGCGCTTGAACTTGGTCATGGCAGGTCCCCCAAACCTGGCCGCGCGGAAAGCACGCGGCGTTGGGGGAGTTCTACGCAGCCGGTTCCTAACGACCCTTAAGTCGGCGGAAGCTTCGCCTTGGGGCGAATTGACGCGGGCCTAGTGGCCGCCCGCGCCTTCATAGACGCCCGGGGCCAGGCGCTCGTCCTCGTGACCGTCCGAGCCATGGGCCAGGACGAAGCGACGATCGCAGTAAGAGCAGTCGATGTACCCCGCGGCGCCCATCTCCAGCCACACCCGCGGATGGCCCAGCGGACCGCCGACGCCGTCGCAGGCGATGCGGTGGGAGCGCACGGTCACCGTCTCCGGAGCCGGGCCGACGCCCAGGTCGGGAGCCGACATCGTGGCGGCGGTGTCGGGGATCGGCTTGGCCTTGCGCGCCATGGTCTAAAGCTTTCCGTGTGGCCCGCCTCAAGAGGGTCGGCGGGCGAATTGGTCGATGCGGCCTTGGCTACAGGGCCTGCGGGCCATACCTATGCGACGGGCCGCGGGGGCGTCAATTCGCCTTGCGGCCGCAACAAACCGTTCTGTCTCCAGACGCCGCAGGCTCCATGGACCTTCCCGACTACGCCATCGAGGCTCAAGGCCTCTTCAAGACCTACGCGGCCACCAAGACCACGCCGGAAAAGCGGGCCCTCAACGGCATCGACCTGAAGATCCCGCGCGGCTCGATCTTCGGCCTGCTGGGGCCGAACGGCGCCGGCAAGTCCACTTTCATCAACATCCTGGCCGGCCTGACCCGCAAGACCAGCGGCTCGGTGAAGATCTGGGGCCGGGACATCGATACTCACCCGCGCGACGCCCGCGCCGCCATCGGCGTGGTGCCGCAGGAGTTGGCCGCCGACGTCTTCTTCACGCCAAAGGAATCCCTCGACGTGCAGTCGGGCCTCTATGGCGTGCCCAAAAATGAGCGCCGCACCGATGAGCTGCTCGCCGCCCTGGGTCTTTCCGACAAGGCCAACGCCTATGTGCGGCAACTGTCCGGCGGCATGAAGCGCCGCCTGATGGTGGCCAAGGCCATGGTCCATCATCCGCCGGTCCTGGTGCTGGACGAGCCCACCGCCGGTGTCGATGTCGAGCTGCGCCGCCAGCTCTGGCAATATGTGGTGGGCCTGAACCAGCAGGGCGTGACCATCGTCCTGACCACGCACTATCTGGAAGAGGCCCAAGAGCTCTGCGATCAGATCGCCATCGTCAACCGGGGCGAGGTGGTGGCCTGTGAGCCGACCTCGACCCTGCTGCGCCGGCTCGACACCCGCAATGTGGTGGTCACGCCGGAAGAGCCGGTGACGGTGGCGCCCGTGCTGCCGGGCTTCGAGACCAAGGTCCGCGCCGGCGGCGCTTTTGCGGTGAGTTACAAGACCGGGCAGTCCAGCGTGGAGCAGGTTCTGGCCGCCGTCCGCGGCGCCGGCCTGCACATCAAGGACATCGCCACGGAGGACCCGGACCTGGAGGACGTCTTCGTCTCCCTGACCTACGGCTCGGCCACGGCGGCTGATCCGGTCAAGGACTAGCGGGGCAGGCGGGCAAGGCGTTTGCGCGTATCCGCGCTTTCAGCTAGAACCCGCCTCCCGGAACGCACCCGTAGCTCAGCTGGATAGAGCGTTGCCCTCCGAAGGCAAAGGTCACACGTTCGAATCGTGTCGGGTGCGCCACTTTCCTGAAATCTGAACAGGTCTCGCGCGGCTGTCGCGTAAGCGACCGATGCTATTTCAGCGTGTGTCATCATCACAATCTGGATTGGACATCCGCAGCCCTATGCGCGGAGATCGCGTCCGCGCGCGAAGGGGTTTCCCTGTTCGCGATTTAGTGGTCTGATGACTTGTCAGTCCATGAATGAGCCATTGGTCAGTCCAATGAAGCGGGCGACCTTGGAGGCCGGGAGGAGGGCCGACATATGGACGATACGAGCCGACGTGCTTTGCTGATGGCCGCCGGGACGGCGGGTCTCGCCTCGCTGGCGGGCGGCGCCTTCGCCCAGCCGCCGACGCCCAAGCCGCTGCAGCCCACCGAAGAGGTGGCCGAGCCGGGCATGGACCCGAACACCAAGCCCAAGCACTCCATCCGGTTTGCGGTGATCGGCTGCGACCACAATCACATCTACAGCATGACGGCCGCCATGAAGCGCGGCGGCGGCGCGTTGGTGAAGTTCTACACGGCCGATCCCAAGCAGATCGCCGAGTTCCGCAAGCAGTTCGGCGACGTGCCCCTGGCGCGCAGCGAAGATGAGATCATCGAGGACAAGTCGATCCAGCTGGTGGTCGCCGCCCCGATCCCCGACCTGCGCACGCCCCTGGGCCTGAAGGTCATGGCGGCGGGTAAGGACTACTTGGCGGACAAGCCGGGCATCGTGACCCTGGAGCAGCTGGCCCAGGTCCGGGCGGCGGTTAAGAAGACCGGCCGCAAGTACGCGATCATGTATTCCGAGCGCCTGGAGGTGCCGTCGGCGGTGAAGGCGGGCGAGCTGGTCAAGGCCGGCGCCATCGGCAAGGTGATCCAGACCGTGAACCTGGCCCCGCACCGCATCGGCGTCGGACGGGCCGACTGGTTCTGGGACAAGCGCCGCTATGGGGGGATACTGACCGACATCGGCTCGCACCAGGCCGAGCAGTTCCTCTACTACACCGGCTCGACCAAGGCCCATGTGGTGGCCAGCCAGACGGGGAATCTGACCCATCCGGACCGGCCGCAGTTTGAGGATTTTGGCGATATGACCGTCACCGGGAACGGCGGGACGGGCTATCTGCGGGTGGACTGGTTCACGCCGGACGGCCTGGGCGTCTGGGGCGACGGGCGGCTCTTCATCCTCGGGACCGAGGGATACATCGAGCTGCGCAAGTACATCGATCCCATCGGCCGGCCGGGCGCCAACCACATGCTGATCGTGGACCAGAAGCGCGCCCGATACATCGATTGCAGCAAGGTCGTGCTGCCGTTCGGGCATCAGTTCATCACCGACATCGTCGAGCGCACCTCGGTGGCGCAGGACCAGGACCAGGCCCTGCTGGCCGCCGAACTGGTGCTCAAGGCGCAGAAAAACGCGACCCGGCCGATCACGAGCTAGGAGCGAAAACAGGAGGAGAATTGAGTGACTGGAAAGCAGATACAAAGACGACTTCTGATACAGGGCCTGGGCGCCGCGGCGCTCGGCTTTCCAGCCATCGTTCCCTCCACCGTTTTCGGCGAGAACGCCCCGTCCAACCGCATCAATGTCGGGGTGATCGGGGCGGGGCGCATCGCCCGCATCCACGACATGCCCGAGACCTGGAAGTACGACCACGCTCAGGTCCTGGCGGTATGCGACGTGGACTCCAAGCGGGTCGAGGCCGGCAAGGCCCTGGTCAACGAGACCTATTCCAAGAAGCTGGGCCGCCCGTGGGACGGGGCGGTCGGCTATGGCGACTATCGCCAGATGCTGGCGTCCAAGGACATCGACGCGGTGATCATCGCCACGCCGGACCACCAGCACGCCATTCCCACGGTCCACGCGGTGCGGGCGGGCAAGGATGTCTATCTGCAGAAGCCCGCTGCCCTGACGATCGCCGAGGGGCGCTATCTGTCCGACGCCGTGGCGGCCACCGACCGCATCGTGCAGATCGGCTCGCAGCAGCGCTCGCTCAATCCCTGGCCGCAGTTCCACCGCGCTTGCGAGCTGGTCCGCAACGGCCGCATCGGCGAGTTGAAGCATGTGGAGGTGGGGCTGCCCGGCGACCCGTCCGGCCCCGAGGCCCCGCAAATGCCGGTGCCGCCGAACCTGGACTATGACGCCTGGCTGGGCTCGACGCCGGAGGCCTATTACACCGAGATGCGGGTCCATCCGCAGGCGTCCTTCGACCGGCCCGGCTGGCTGCGTTGCGAGCAGTTTGGCGCCGGGATGATCACCGGCTGGGGCGCGCACCACGTGGACACCGCCCACTGGGGCATGGACATGGAGCATTCCGGGCCGGTGGAGGTCTGGGGCTCGGCGCAGTTCCCGACCAGCGGCCTGTGGGACGTGCATGGCACGTTCCTGACCCACGCCCGCTACGCCAACGGCGTGACCATGGACATCAGCGGCGACTTCCCCAACGGGGTGAAGTTCATCGGCACGAAAGGCTGGATCTTCGTCACCCGCGACGGCGGCGTCACGGCGAGCGACCCGGCGGCGGGGGCGGCCAAAGGGCTGACGGCCAGCGATCCGAAAATCCTGACCAGCGTCATCGGGCCCAATGAGGTGCGCCTCTATCGCAGCAAGGAGCAGCACGGGAACTGGCTGGACTCCATCCGGACCCGCAAGCCGCCGGCCGCCCCGGTGGAGCTCGGGCATCGCGCCACCTCCACCTGCCTGGTGCATCACGCGGCCATGAAGCTGAAGCGGCCCCTGAAGTGGGACCCAAAGGCCGAACGCTTCATCGGCGACGACGAGGCCAACGCCCTGCTCAGCCGCCCGCAACGCAAGGGCTACAGCTTCTCGGAGGCCGCATGATATCCCGCCGCGACATCACCGTGGCGGTCATCGCCGCCGGCGTCAGCCTGGCCGCCGTTGCGGTCGCCCAGGCGCCCAAGCCCGCCGTCCTGGGCCCCGCCGTCTTCACCTGGGAGGGGATGAAGCACGGGGCGACCGACGTGGGGACCTACGCCCAGCTGACCCGCGCGCCCACCGCGACCCTGGACGAGCTGGAGATGCACGTCACCACGCTGCGGCCCGGGACCAACTCCCACCCGCCGCACATCCATCCCAACGAGGAGCTTGTGATCATCAAGCAGGGGACGGTGGAGGTGCTGTCGGGTGGCGAGTGGAAGCGCGTCGGGCCGGGCGGGGTGGTGTTCAACGCGTCGAAATCGCCCCATGCGCTGCGGAATGTGGGGGATGAGGCGGCGGTCTATCACGTGGTGAACTGGAAGGTGGGGAAGTAGGCCTTGCGTCCTTCGACAGGCTCAGGATGACGAACTCATAGCCAATCCAGTTTCGTCGTGCTGAGCGGGAGCGCAGCGACCAGTCGAAGCACGCAACCACGCCAACCCTCGCACTAGGCGGAGAGAGGGAGGGCCGCTATAGCCGGCCCATTATCCAAGGAGCCCCCGCTATGACCGCCATGACGCACAGCGAACTGAACCTGCCGCTGATCGCGCGGGGCAAGGTGCGGGACGTCTATGCGGCGGGGGATGACCGGCTGCTGCTGGTGGCCTCCGACCGGGTCAGCGCCTTTGACGTGGTCATGGCCGAGCCGGTGCCGTTCAAGGGCGTGGTCCTGACCCAGATCAGCGCCTGGTGGTTCAGCCAGCTGAAGGACGTGGTCGACCATCACCTGATCACCACGGACGCGGACGAGATCATCGCCGCCGTCCCGGCCCTGGGCAGCCAGCGTGACCAGATCAACGGCCGCGCCATGCTGTGCAGGCGCACCTCGGTGGTGCCGTTCGAATGCGTGGTGCGAGGATACATCTCCGGCTCCGCCTGGAAGGAGTACGCGGCCGAGGGCACCCTGGCCGGCGAGGCCCTGCCCGCGGGCCTGGTTGAGAGCGACCGCCTCGATCCGCCGATCTTCAGCCCCGCCACCAAGGCCGAGACCGGCCACGACGAGAACGTCACCATCGCCCAGATGGCCGCCGCCCTCGGCGCCGACGAGACGGCGGAACTGGAGCGCCTGTCTCGCGCCGTCTATGGCCGGGTGCGCGACGTGGCCGCCACGCGCGGCGTGATCATCGCCGACACCAAGTTCGAGTTCGGCAAGACTGCCGACGGGCAAATCATCCTGATCGACGAGGTGGCGACCCCCGACAGCTCCCGCTTCTGGCCCGCGGACGTCTATGCCCCCGGCGGCCCGCAGCCCAGCTTCGACAAGCAGCCCCTGCGCGACTATCTGGACGCCGAGCGCAAGGCCGGCCGCTGGGACGGCGAAGCCCCGGCGCCGGCCCTGCCGGAGGTGGTCATCCAGGCCATGAGCGCGCGGTACCTGGAGGCGTTCGAGCGGGTGACTGGCGCGGCGCTGGATACGTGGCGGTTTTCCTAGGGGCCTTTTCGCGTAGTTGCGAGGGAAACTCTCAGAGCCGCGACTGCCGGACATGGCTGGCCGCTCGCCTCTCTCAGTTCTTTAACCGCCACCCCGTCCGGAACACGGCGTAGATCACCGCCAGGCAGGCGGCCATGAAGCCCAGGGTGGCCATGAAGCTGATCTGGATGCCTACGTCGGACACGCCGTAGAAGCTCCAGCGGAAGCCGCTGACCAGATAGACCACGGGGTTGAACAGGGTGATGTTGCGCCAGACCTCGGGCAGCATGTTGATGGAATAGAAGCTGCCGCCCAGGAAGGTCAGGGGCGTGACGATCAGCATGGGCACGATCTGCAGCTTCTCGAAGCCGTCGGCCCACAGGCCGATGATGAAGCCGAACAGGCTGAAGGTGACGGCGGTGAGGACCAGGAAGCCGATCATCCAGAACGGGTGGGCGATCTCGAACGGCACGAACAGGCGGGCGGTGGCGAGGATCACCAGCCCCAGCATGATCGACTTGCTGGCGGCCGCGCCCACATAACCGATCACCGTCTCGATCCACGAGACGGGGGCGGACAGCAGCTCATAGATCGTGCCGGCCCACTTGGGCATGTAGATGCCGAACGAGGCGTTGGAGATGCTCTCCGTCAGCAGGGACAGCATGATCAGGCCGGGCACGATGAAGGCGCCGTAGGAGACACCGTCGATGGATTGCATGCGGCTGCCGATGGCCGAGCCGAAAACCACGAAATAGAGCGAGGTGGAGATTACCGGCGACAGCAGGCTCTGGCCTAGGGTGCGGAACCAGCGCGCCATCTCGAAGCGGTAGATGGCCTTGATGGCGTGGATGTTCATTGCTGCCCCCTCACCAGGCTGACGAAGATCTCTTCCAGCGAGCTTTCTTCGGTGCGCAGGTCCTTGAAGTCGATGCCGTGGTTGTCGAGGCGGCGCAGCAGGGCGGCGATGCCCGTGTCGTCGCCCTGGGCGTCGAAGGTGTAGGTCAGGTCCAGGCCGTCCTCGGACAGGGACAGGTGGTGGTCGGCCAGGTCGGCGGGGATGGCGGCCAGCGGGGCCTGGAGATGCAGGGTCAGCTGCTTCTTGCCGAGCTTCTGCATCAGGACGTGCTTGTCCTCCACCAGGATGATCTCGCCCTTGCGGATAACCCCGATGCGGTCGGCCATCTCCTCGGCCTCCTCGATGTAGTGGGTGGTCAGGATGATGGTCACGCCGCTTTCGCGCAGGCCCCGGACCATGGCCCACATGTCCTGGCGCAGCTCCACGTCGACGCCGGCGGTGGGCTCGTCCAGGAACAGGATGTCGGGCTCGTGGCTGAGGGCCTTGGCGATCATCACCCGGCGCTTCATGCCGCCGGACAGGGCCATGATCTTGCTGTCCTTCTTGTCCCACAGGGACAGGTCGCGAAGGATCTTCTCGATCAGCTTGTCGTTCGGCGCCTTGCCGAACAGGCCGCGGCTGAAGCGGACGGTGGCCCAGACGGTCTCGAAGGCGTCGGTGGTCAGCTCCTGTGGGACCAGGCCGATGGCCTTGCGGGCGGCGCGGTAGTCGCGCACCACGTCGTGGCCGGCTGCGAGGATGGTCCCTTGGCTCGGATTGACGATGCCGCAGATGGTGCTGATCAGCGTGGTCTTGCCGGCGCCGTTCGGCCCCAGCAGGGCGAAGATCTCGCCCTTGCGAATCTCGAGATCGACGCCCTTCAGCGCCGAGAATCCCGAGGCGTAGGTCTTCGACAGACCCGAAACGGAAATGATCGGCTCCAAACCGGCCCCCTCATGCCGGCGTGTCCGGCGTGGCGGCAAGATGGGGACGCCCAAGGCGTTCGCCTAGCCCCTTATCCACGGGATTCGATGAGAGGAGCGCGCCCCCTTCCGGGGGGAGGGAAGGGGGCGGCCGTGAAAGGCCGGCATTGGGGGGAGGGGCAGCCGGCCTCGACAAGCGGCGATGGGCGCCGCCTCGCTCGGGCCGCGCCGCCTGGGGGACCGGCGCGGTCGTTCGATGGAGGCCACTATGCGCCCCGATCCGTGACGGAAAATTGTACGGATCGACAGTCCGTTGGACGGATCGGCCTCAGTCGTCCTTGTTCGGCGCCGTGCGGGCCGCGGCGGCGGTGAGCGGCGCGCCCTTGCCCTTGGCCGAGGCGACCAGGCCCTGGCAGTCGGCGTCCTTCTCCAGGCCCGGATCGACGAAGGGCAGCAGGGCGGCCAGGGGCGTCAGCAGGGCGCCCAGCGCCGCCGCGACGCCGCCCTGGGCCACGGCGCCGCCGGCCTCGACCCCGACCTTGGGCTGCATCAGCGGGCCCTCGACGGTGATCGGCAGGAACAGGCGGACGAGGCGGGGCTTCTTGCTGTCCCCCTCGATGCGGAAGGCCAGGCGCTCGGTCTCCAGGTCCACCGTGCCCGTGCCCTTGGCCAGGACCACGCCGGTGTCGAAGACGATGGTGTTGGCGCGCAGCACGCCGTCGGTGACCTTGAAGTCGGCCACGGCGCAGCGGACGTCCGTCTCCTTGTTGCTCTTGGACAGCAGGAGCAGCAGGCCCTTGCTGGCGTTGACGCCCAGCAGCTCGGCGAAGGCCTGGCGGATCTTGCCGCGCGGCACGACCATGGTGACGGAGCCGTTGGCGCTGCTGGCGGCGCGGTGGACCGAATTGCCGTAGCCGGTGAGCTTGGCGCGGGCGGCCATGGCCCCCTCGATGGCCGGCTGGCCGCCGGTCTGGATCGGGATGAAGTCCTGCAAGGCCGCATTGGTCAGGCGCACGTCGGCGTCGGTGCGCGGGGTCTTGCCGGTGGCGTCCAGCTTGATCTGGCTGGTCAGGCGGCCGCGCGAGAAGTCGAAGGACAGCGGGTCCATGGTCAGGACCCCGTCGTCCAGGGTCAGGTCCAGGGACACCCGGCGCAGGGGCAGGTTCGGGGCGTTCACCGCCAGGGCGCGGTAGCGGACCTTGGCGTCCATGGCCCGGATGCGTTCGACCTGCAGGGTGGAGTCCGGCAGCAGGCGGCGCTGGGCCTGCATCTGCCCGGCCATCTGCTTCTGGCCGGTCGAGGCGGTCTCGCCGCCCCCTGTGGAAGGCGTGCCGCCCAGCAGGCTGCCGAGGTCGTCGAAGTCCAGGCGGCGCGAACGCAGGTCGGCGGTCAGCAGCGGGCGCTCGCGGCCCGTCTCCACCGCCACCTTGCCGCCGATGTCGCTGTCGCCGATGCGGCCTTTGAGGGCGGTCACGTCGTACAGCGAGCCCTTGCGCTCCAGCCGGCCGGAGACGCGGTAGGGCGGCGTGTTCGGCAGGGCCAGGCCGGTGAGGTAGTACAGGTTGTTCAGGTCCTGGCCGGCGATGGTCAGGTCCGCGCCGAACCGGCCCAGGTCGAAGGGCTTGTTGATCGACCCCTTGGCCAGGACACGGGTGGTGCCGGCCCGCACGTCGGCGTCGAAGGGGTAGGGCTTGTTGGGCGACACGTTCAGCAGGGCGCCGCCGGTGACCAGGGCCAGGAACGGCGCGCGGTTCAGTTCGCCCTTGCCCTCCAGGCGGAAGCGGCCCCGCTCGGCGCCCTCGGCCCGCTCGTTGGAGCTGACCGACCCGCGGAAGCTGAGGCCCTTCTGCAGGTCCTCATAGTGCAGCTGCCCGTCGTCGATGATGAAGTGCTGGATGGCCGGCAGCTTCATGGGTTTGCCCTTGGGCTTGTTCGGATCGCCGAAGGTCCAGTTGGCGCGGCCCGACGGCTCGCGCAGCAGGATCACGTCCGGCTTCTCCACCGCCAGCAGGGGCAGGACAACGTCGCCCTTGAACAGGGGCAGCAGCTTGACCTGGACGGCGATGCGCTCGACCCGCGCCATGTGGCCGGGCGGCGCCCATTTAGGCTGGCCCACATGCAGGCCTTCGATGCTGGCGCGGGGCGAAAGGGACCAGGGGTGGACGCGCAGGTTTCCGTCGATGCGCACCTCGCGCTGAAGCTGGGCGGAGGCGAACTTCGACACCGGGCCGCGCAGCCAGTTCCAATCGAAGATGAACAGGAACACGATCACGGCGACGAGGAGCGCCAGGGCGCCGCCAATGCCCCAGCGGGCGGTCTTCGACAGGCCGCTCAGGGGGGCGAGCGCCCAGCGGCTGCGGGGCTTGTGCGGCGGGGGATTGTCGGCGGTCTTGTCCAAGGCGGCGCTCCGGTCGTTCCGTCAAGAACGCGCGGAGCGTAGAGAAGTGTTCCCGCCAAGCTTCAGTTCGCGGGCGCGACCTTGATGGAGATGAGGTTGCGGGCCGATCGCGCGGGGCGCTTGTCGCCTTCCACCACCAGGCGGAACGGGGCCTCCGCCGCCGGCAGGGGCTGGCCGTCCTTGCGGTCGGCGACGATCACCCGCCGCGTGCTCATGGCCGGGTCGACCTCGGCCAAGGCCAGGGCGATGCGATAGCCGTCCGAGGCGTCGGCGATCACCACATTGGCCAGGGCCGCGCCGCGCAGGGCCTCGCCCAGGGGCACGCCGCCGGCCAGGTTCAGGATGTCTGACAGCAGCGGCCCCTCATAGGTCGCCGATTGGCCGTGCCACTGAACGGCTAGCGACAGGCGGGGCAGCTTGGCGATCTCGGCGGCGGTGACAGCCTTGGTCCCGGTGGAGGTCTGGACCTTGAGTTCCTGCGCCAGGGCGGGCGTGACGGCCAGGAGCGCGACGGCGAAGGCGGCGACGGGGAAGCGCATGTTCGGCTATAGGTCCACGATCGTTCGACGGAGCCGGATCATGCGTCGCCACCTGCGCCTTCTGCTAGCCCTCGCCTTCGTTTTCCTGGCCTGGCCTGTGCTGGCGGCCGAGCCGGTGCGGGTCTTCGCCGCCGCCTCGCTGCGGGAATCCATGACCGCCGCCGGCGCCGCCTTCACCAAGAGCACCGGGACGCCGGTGACCTTCAGCTTCGCCGGATCGAACGCCATTGCCCGCCAGATCGAGCAGGGCGCGCCGGCCGACGTGGTGGTCACGGCCGACGCCGAATGGATGGACTGGCTGGCGGAGCGCCGCCTGATCCAGGCCCCGACGCGCAAGACCCTGCTGGGCAACACCCTGGTGCTGATCGCGCCAGCGGGGGCGGCGACCAAGCTGACGATCCGCAAGGGCTTCCCGCTGGCCCAGACGCTCGGCGGGGGGCATCTGGCCCTGGCCGATCCGGCGGTGCCGGCGGGTCGCTACGGCCGGGCCGCCCTGGGTTCGCTGGGCGTGTGGGACAGCGTGGCGGGCAAGACCGCGCCGGCGGCCGATGTGCGCGCCGCCCTGGCCTATGTGGCGCGCGGTGAAGCGCCGCTTGGCGTCGTCTACGCCACCGACGCCAAGGCCGAGCCGAAGGTGCGGACGGTGGCGGTGTTCCCCGCCTCCAGCCACGACAAGATCGTCTATCCTGGGGCGGTGGTGACGGGAACGAAGAACCCGCAGGCGGCCGCCTTCCTGCGTTTCCTGCAAGGGGCGCAGGCCAAGGCGATCTTCCGTGACGCGGGGTTCAATCCGCTCTAGCGTCCCGCGCAAATCAGAAAAGGCGGGGGGAGCGGCATGGCGGTGAAGGCGGTGATCTTCGATTTCGGCGGGGTGATCACCTCGTCGCCGTTCGAGGCCTTCACACGATACGAGGCGGAGCGCGGACTGCCGGACGGGCTGCTGCGCCGGGTCAACGCCACCAATCCCGACGCCAACGCCTGGGCGCTGTTCGAGCGCAACGAGATCGACGCGGCGGCTTTTGATGCGCGCTTCCTGGAGGAGTCCTCGGCGCTGGGCCATCCGGTGCGCGGCGGCGATGTGCTGCCCTTGCTGTCCGGCGACATCCGGCCGGGGATGGTCGAGGCGCTGAAGGCCTGCAAGGCCGCGTTCAAGGTCGGCTGCATCACCAACAACGTCATCACCGGCCACGGCGCCGGCATGTCGGGAACGGCGGAGAAGGCGGCCAAGGTGGCCGGGATCATGGAGCTGTTCGACGCGGTGATCGAAAGCTCCAAGGTCGGCTTGCGGAAGCCCGATCCCCGCATCTACGAGATGATGTGCGAGCTGCTCTCGGTGCAGCCCGCCGAGTGCGTCTATCTCGACGATCTGGGCATCAATTGCAAACCGGCGGCGATGCTCGGCATGACCGCCATCAAGGTGACGAACGAGGCGCAGGCTTTGGCCGACCTGTCCGCCGCCACCGGCCTGAATTTCCTGGCCTGAACTTCAAGGAAAGCTGACATGACCAAGCGCATCGGGGCCAACGCCGCCCTCGCCCAACTGGACGGCCACGGCTGGACCGCGTCCGAGCATCGCGACGCCATCGCCAAGACCTTCACCTTCAGGGATTTCGCCGAGGCGTTCGGCTTCATGGCCCGCATCGCCATCGCCGCCGAGAAGCTCGACCACCATCCCGAGTGGTTCAACGTCTACAACCGGGTCGAGGTGATCCTGACGACCCACGACGTGGACGGGGTCAGCGAACGCGACATCGTCCTCGCGAAGATCATGGACGCGGCGGCCTAGCTCATTCAAACTAATGTTTGAAATTAGGAGGAAGCCCCAATGACCAACAAGAACGGGCGCGTGGCCGGCAAGAAGGCCTTCATCACCGGCGCGGCCCAGGGGCTCGGCGCCGCCGCGGCGCGCCGGCTGGCCGAGGAGGGCGCCAAGGTCACCCTGGCGGACATCAATCTGGCCGGGGCGCAGGCCGTCGCGGACGAGATCAACGCAGCCCACGGCGCCGGCACGGCCTTCGCCGTCAAGCTGGACGTGACCCAGGAAGACCAGTGGATCTACGCCCTGGAGGAAGCCGACGCGGCCATGGGCGGCATCTCGGTGCTGGTGAACAACGCCGGGGTCAGCCGGGACCGGAACATCGAGGAGCTGTCCTACGACACCTGGAAGCAGGTCATGGCGATCAATGTGGACTCCGTCTTCCTCGGCGCGAAACACGCCCTGAAGTACATGCGCCAGAACCAGCCCGGCTCGATCGTGAACCTGTCGTCGATCGCCGGCCTGATCGCCAACCACAACGGCCCCTCCTACAACGCCTCCAAGGCGGCGGTCTGGCTGTTGTCCAAGAATATCGCCCTGCACTGCGCCAAGCAGAAGCTCGACATCCGGTCGAACTCGATCCACCCGACCTTCATCGACACGCCCATCCTGGACAACATCCGCCAGATGATCGGCAAGGAGGAGGCGGAGTCGAAGCTGGCGCGCCAGATCCCGCTGGGCCGCATCGGCGAGCCGAACGACATCGCCAACGCCGTGCTCTATCTGGCCTCGGACGAGAGCCGGTTCATGACCGGCGCGGAGCTCAAGCTGGATGGCGGCATCTCCGCCATGTGAGCCTACTGGAGGATGACGCCGCCCAGCATGACCTGGGCGCCGCGTCCGCCCAGCACCGTGTCGGTGGCCTTCTGGAGCTGGCCGGCGATCAGGTCGAGATTCACAGCCTTCTCCGACGTCGTGCTGTGCGCATAGCGGGCGAGCACTTCGGTATAAGCGGCGCGCAGACGCGGCACGGAAAGCTGGGCCTTCTGGCGGAGCGGCTCGGCGGGCACGTTCAGGTCGGCCTCGATGGTTATCACCGCCCATCGGCCGTTGGGCCGGCGCACGCTGACCGAAACCGGCGCCACGTCGACGATGGGACCTTCGTCGCCCTTCTTCGCCTTGCCGCCGCCAGACGCCAAGGCCGCGCCCGGGAGAGCGAGGCTGAGCGCGAGCAGCAGGGAAAGGAGGCGGCGGTGCATGGCGGCCATCTTGGCGCCTGCGGGTTGACGCAGGGTTGATGGGCGGTGACAGGCGCCGGGACTCAGCCGAGACTCGGTCCAACGCCGCTTGTTCGCGGCCAGGGGGTTTGTCTTGGGTCGTTTCGCA
The DNA here is from genome assembly GCF_029543125.1 of Caulobacter segnis. Classification (GTDB taxonomy): domain Bacteria; phylum Pseudomonadota; class Alphaproteobacteria; order Caulobacterales; family Caulobacteraceae; genus Caulobacter; species Caulobacter segnis_D. The sequence goes on along the minus strand of NZ_JARQWW010000002.1, from coordinate 283,256 downwards.
CCAGCTTCGCTTGATCTCGACGACAAGGTGATCCTGGTCACCGGCGGCACGGGCTCTTTCGGCCGCCGCTTCGTGGAGGAGGTGCTGGCTCGCGCCAAGCCTCGCAAGCTGATCGTCTATTCGCGCGACGAGCTGAAGCAGAGCGACATGCAGATGGAGCTTCGCGAGAAGTTCCCGCTCGAGGATTTCAAGCGCATGCGCTTCTTTCTCGGCGACGTGCGGGATCGGGAACGCCTGACCCTGGCGCTGCGTGGAGTGGACATTGTGGTCCACGCGGCGGCCCTGAAGCAGGTGCCGGCGGCGGAGTACAATCCCTCCGAATGCATCCACACCAATGTGATCGGCGCCGAGAACGTCGTGTGGGCCAGCCTCGCCAACGGGGTGAAGCAGGTGCTCGCCCTGTCCACGGACAAGGCCTGCAATCCGATCAACCTTTACGGGGCGACGAAGCTGGCCTCGGACAAGACCTTCGTGGCGGCTAATAACCTGTCCGGCGACATCGGCACGCGCTTCGCGGTGGTGCGCTACGGGAATGTCGTCGGCTCGCGCGGCAGCGTCGTTCCGCTCTATCGACGACTGTTGGCGCAGGGCGCGACCGAACTGCCGATCACGGACGTGCGGATGACCCGCTTCTGGATCACCCTGCCCCAGGGTGTCGACTTCGTCCTCTCATCCCTGCAGATGATGCGCGGCGGCGAGATCTTCGTGCCGAAAATTCCCTCCATGAAGATGACCGATCTGGCCGAGGCCATAGCGCCCGGCGCCAAGATCAAGGTGATCGGCATCCGCCCTGGCGAGAAGCTGCATGAGGTGATGATCAGCGCCGACGATGCGCGCCAGACCATCGAGTTGGTCGACCGCTATGTGATCGAGCCCACCTTTGACGAATTCGCCCGAATGGCCCTGCGTGAGGCCGAGAGCGCGAAGCCGGTGAGCGAGGACTTCTACTACGCGAGCGACAACAACGACGATTGGCTGAGCACCGAAGGCCTGCTCGCCATGCTGGAGGAGGGCGGGGCGTGAGCGCCCGGCCGTTCCTGCCCTACGGCCGCCAGACCATCGAGGACGACGACGTCCAGGCTGTCGCGGACGCGCTGCGCGGAGACTTCCTGACCACGGGCCCGACCGTCGCCGCCTTCGAGGCGGCGGTGGCGCAGAAGGTCGGAGCGGCTCATGCCGTGGCCGCCTCCAACGGCACGGCCACCCTGCACCTGGCGATGATGGCGCTGGGCGTCGGCGAGGGGAATGTGTGCATCGTCCCGTCCGTCACCTTCCTGGCGACCGCCAACTGCGCCCGCTACGTGGGCGCCGAGGTGGTGTTCGCCGATGTCGATCCCGACAGCGGCCTGATGACGCCGGACACCCTGGCCGAGGCGTTGAAGCGCGCCGAGGGACGGCGGGTGAAGGCGGTGCTGCCGGTTCATTTGCGCGGGGACGTGGTTGACCTGCCGGGCCTGAAAGCGCTGGCCGATGAGGCGGGCGCGGTGCTGGTGGATGATGCGCCGCACGCTCTGGGCTCGACCGCCGTGTTCGGGAACCAGGCCTCGACCGTAGGCGACTGCCGCTGGTCAGCCATGGCGAGCTTCTCGTTCCATCCGGTGAAGACCATCGCCACCGGCGAGGGCGGCATGCTGACCACCAATGACGGGGCGCTGGCCGGCCGCCTGCGCGCCCTGCGCAGCCACGGCATGAGCCGGCCGGCCGGGGCCGATCCCTGGATCTACGAGATGGCCGAGCCGGGGTTCAACTACCGCCTGCCGGACATCAATTGCGCGCTGGGCCTGTCGCAGCTGGCCAAGCTGGATCGGTTCGCCGAGCGTCGGCGGACCTTGGCGGCTCGTTATAAGGCGTTGCTGCCCCCGCTGGCCCCCGTCGTGCGGTTGGCTTCAAGTCCCGGCCATTCGAAGCCGGTGCTACATCTGCTGACGGTTCTGATCGATTTCGCGACCGCCGGGGTGACGCGGGCGGAGGTCGTCGCGCGTCTGGCGGAGCAGGGGATCGGCTCTCAGGTCCACTACATCCCGGTCCACAACCAGCCCTATTATCGTCAACGGTACGGCGCGCTCGACCTGCCCGGCGCCCAGGCCTGGTATGACCGTTGCCTGACCCTGCCGCTGTTCCCCGGCATGGCGGATGCGGACGTTGATCGCGTGGTCGAGGCCCTGAAAGCGGCTCTGGACTGACAGCGTCCGCAGAGCGACGTTCTTAAAGAATTGCTGACTCCGAGGCCAAGAAAGCTGCCTTCTCCAATTTCCGATCAGGCCGATAGGAATAGTCGAGATAGCAGGGGAGATCTCGATGAGGCTCAAGTCCATCTTTCTGGCGGGCGCCGCGTTCGCGGCTTTTGGCGCGCCTGTCGCGGCGTTTGCGAAAACGGCTGATCAGGCGCCGAGCGCGACCCGCGCCACGGCGGACGCCGCTAATATCGAAGGGGTGATCGTCACCGCCCGCCGTCGGGCTGAGAACGTCCAGGCGGTGCCGGTCGCCGTGGCGGTGGTCACGGCCGAGACGGTGAACAACACCGGCGCGTTCAACATCAGCCGGCTGACCCAGCTGCAGCCGACCTTGCAGTTCTATTCCCAGAACCCGCGAAACACCTCGGTGAACATCCGGGGCATCGGCGCGCCGCTGGGCCTGACCAACGACGGGATCGAGCAGGGCGTCGGGGTCTATATCGATCAGGTCTATTACAACCGGGTGGCCGCCGCGACGCTGGACTTCGTGGACATCGAGCAGATCGAGGTGCTGCGCGGGCCGCAGGGCACGCTCTACGGCAAGAACACCACGGCCGGCGCCATCAACATCACCACCCGCGCGCCGAGCTTCGATTTCGACGCCACGGGCGAGGTGTCCCTGGGCAATTACAGCTTCAAGCAGGCCAAGGTGTCGGTGTCCGGCCCGCTGACCGACGACATCGCCTTGCGCATCAGCCTGTCCAACACCGACCGGCGGGGCACGATCTACAACACCGCCACCAACCAGTGGATTCAGGGGCAGGACAACATCGGCGTCCGCGGCGCGCTGCTGTGGAAGGTCAGCGAGGACCTGAACTTCACGCTGTCAGGAGACTACAATTTGCAGGACCCGATCTGCTGCGCGCAGATCTACGCTCGGGTGGGGGCGACGCAACGGCCCCTGAACCGCCAGTACGCGGCGCTGACGGCGGCGTTTGGTTACACGCCGGTCAGCACCAACCCCTTCGATCGCGTGACCGACGTGGATGCGCCGCTGGCCGCCCGCAACGAGCATGGCGGCGCTTCGCTGCGCGCGGAATGGGACGTTGGCGGGGGCACGGTGACCTCGGTCACTGCCTGGCGCTTCTGGGACTGGGGGCCGAAGAACGATCGGGACTTCACCGGCCTGCCGATCACCACGGCGTCGAACAACCCCACCAAGCAGGACCAGTACACCCAGGAACTGCGCTACGCCTATGACACCGAGCGCTACGACTTCGTGGTCGGGGCCTTCGCCTTCCACCAGAAGCTCCACACCACGGGTCTGGAGGCGCAGGGGCCGGCGGCCAGCCGCTGGAACCTGAACCCAGGCAATGTGGCTCCGGGCGCGGCCGGATGCGCCACGCCGACCACCCTGGCCTGCATTCCGGCGGTGCTGAACGGCCTGACCGCCAACAACGACATCCTGCTGAAGAACACGAGCCTGGCCGTCTTCTCCAAGGTGAACTGGAAGCTCACCGACCGGCTGACCCTCTCGCCCGGCGTGCGGGTGAACTACGACAAGAAGACCGGTCACTACGACTCTGTGGTCACCGGCACGGCGTCGGACGGCACGCGGCAGCGGGTTCTGTTCACCGGGCCCTATTCCACCGATCCGTGGATCGTGGCCCAGCGGGGCGTTCGCGCACCGCAGTATTACGAGCCGTCGTTCAGCAAGTGGAACCTGTCCTACGACCTGAACCTGTCCTACCAGGTGACGCCGGACGTGCTGGCCTACGGCACCTACGCCAAGACCTTCAAGACGGGGGGCATCAACCTGAACGGCGTGCCGCTGGACGCCAACGGGGTGCCGATCCTGTCGGCCGGGGCGATCAAGCCCGAGAAGGTCGACCACTTCGAGGCCGGCCTGAAGACCCAGTTCTGGGAGCGTCGGGCGACCCTGAACCTCACCGGCTTCTGGACCGAGATCCAGGACTACCAGGCCAATGTGAACAACGCCCAGCTCGGCCTGCTGCGCGGCTATCTGGCCAACGCCGACAAGGTGCGGGTGCGCGGCGTCGAGGCCGACTTCAACGTCCGGCCGTCGGAGCGTTTCACCGCCTACGCCAACGGCGCCTATACGGACCATGAGTACGTGCAGTTCGTGGACGCCCCATGCCCGCCGGAGCTGTCGGGCGGCGGCGCGGGGGCGACGCCCTCGGCCCCGGGCACGCCGGGCGGGATCAGCCCGTCCAACTGCGACATCTCGGGCCAGTGGCTGCCGGGCATCTCGAAGTTCGCCGCGTCGTGGGGGGCGGAGGCCAATCGTCCGGCCAACCTGTTGGGCAAGGGCGGCGAGGTCTATTTCGGCTACGACGCCAGCTATCGCTCGAAGTTCTCGTCAAATGCCTCGCGGTCGGTGGACCTGGATGTGGAGGGCTACGCGCTCCACAACTTCCGTCTCGGCTTCCGCTCCGACGACGGCTTCAACATCTATGGCTGGGTGCGTAACGCCTTCGACGAAGAGTACTTCGAGCAGCTGGCGGTGACGCCGGGCAGCACGGGCCTCGTGGCGGGACAGCCGGGCGATCCCCAGACCTGGGGCCTGACCATCCGGCAGCAGTTCTAAGGGGGTGGCGGAAGGCGGCCTCAGGCCGCCTTCTGGGTGCTTTCCACAAAGCTGCGCACCAGGGTCAGGACCTGGGGCGACTTGGCCAGAGCCTCGCGGGACTCCGGCGTGCGGATCAGGCGCAAGGCTTCGTTGCGCGCCTTGTCGGCGGTCGGACCCAAGGGGCCGGTCTCGCCAGTGGCCAGTCGGATCAGGACGCTGAGCTTGAAGGTCAGGGGCGACGGCGCCTTGAGCAGGGTGCCGATCATCCGCGTCTCGTTCTCGATCCGCGCGCCCAGGACGCCGAAGTGGTCCTGGATCGGCTTGTAGTCTTCCTGGACCAAGCCTGACCGCGCCACGAGGCGCTGCAGGGTGGCCAGAGCCGCCAGCTTGGCGGCGGCGGCGTCGGGCCCCATCTGAATCTCACGCTCGAACCGCAGGCCCGTGGCGTTGGCCAGCAGCCAGCGCGAGGCGGCGCGCTTGTTGGCCCCGCCGGTGACGTTCTCGGTCAGCTTGACCAGAACCTCGATCTCTTCCCGAGCCGAACGGTCGCGGCCGAGCAGGTTGGTCACGAACTCGCCGGTGAGCAGCATCTTCGAGCGCTCGGTGAAGGCGCTGTGGATGTCCTCATGCTCCAGGATGCGTCCCGCCGCGGCGGTGAGGGCCATGGCGAGGGCGCGCAGGTATTCGATCTCGGCCTCCGCGTCGCCGGGCTTCAGGCGTTTGGGGCTGATCAGCTCCTTCAGCACGCGCTGGGAGATCGCCTTGCGGACCTGTTCGAAGTGCTTGCCGCCCAGCCAGTTGGCGAGGCGCGCGGCCGGGCCGTCGAGCGGCGGCATGACCGTGGCCACGCGGGGCTCGATGCCGATCAGCATCTCCACCTGTTCGGACCCGGCCAGGCGGGTCATGGCCGCCAGGGAGGAGCCAAGATCCAGGTCGGCGCCCAGCAGGTCGTTGAGGCCGGCGGCGGAATTGAGGATTTCGCAGATGGGCTGTTCGATCACCGCCAGGGCCATGGCGCGGGCCTTCGGCTCCTGCGGCGCGGCGTCGGCCAGATCCAGGAGGCGCGTGATCTTGTCGGCCCAGCTATGGGCCGGCGCGATTGAGGCGGCGACGCCGGCGCCCAGCAGGTAGGCGCGGTCGGGATCACCGACCAGGCGTTCGGCGGCCTGGGCGAAACCTTCGCGGTCCACGTCAGGCAGCTTGCCCTTCTTGAAGTCCTTAAGCAGGCGGTCGATGGCCCGCTGGGCCAGACCCTGGAAGGTCTTCATCACGTCGTGGACCTTCAGTCCCCGGGCTTCGGCCTCTGGGATCGAGATCTTCTGGATGGCGTGCTGCAGCTCGACCGAGGCTTCGAGGTTCTCGACGAGGTCGGGGCGGTGCAACAGTTCGAACGGCGTGGCCTTGTGCCGGGCCAGATAGCCGTCCAGCAGGCGGCCGATCCGTTCCCGGGCATGAGCGCTGTAGAGGTCGGCGGGGCTGACGCACAGCGGCGCGCGGTCCTCTTCCTTCTTCTTCTTGTCGGGTCCGGTGACGGCGCCCTTGCTCATGATGGTGACGGTCTGGAACTCGCGAGTTTCCTCGTCGAGCGTCTCCTTGGTCACGCGTACGGCGGCGGCGCGGCCTTCGGCCAAGCAATCTTCCGCCGATTGGAGCGCGCGCGCGCGGTCCTCCGACGCCAGGTCAAGGACCCAAGGCGCGCCAGGCTTGCGCCGCACGTAAAGCTCGTAATGGACTTGCCGGCTCATCTTGGAGAGGACATTGAGCCCGCAGACCTTAAGACCTAGTTGAGATGCGCCGTATTGGCGCCATGCTGTACGGGCATTGAGCTTCACCTTTATGGAAGCCTTGCGCCGTGCTGTGCGTTGATGCGGTTCAAGCTGGGCGGTAGAGATCGGCGGCCCGCCCCCGCCGTTGTCCGGAGAAATCTTCCCCGATGGCCGACATCACCCTCGTCGACGACGACGAGAACATCGTCGCCTCCGTGTCCCTGGCTCTGGAAAGCCACGGCCATACGGTCAAGGCCTACTATGACGGCGCTTCTGGCCTTCAGGCCCTGGAGAGCGATCCGCCGGACCTGGCGATCCTCGACGTGAAGATGCCGCGCATGGACGGGATGGAGGTGCTGCGCCGCCTGCGCCAGACCTCGGACCTGCCGGTGATCATCCTGACGTCCAAGGATGAGGAGATCGACGAGATCCTCGGCTTCAATCTCGGCGCCGACGACTATATGCACAAGCCCTTCAGCCAGCGCCTGCTGCTGGAGCGGGTGAAGGCCGTCCTGCGCCGCGCGCGGGCCGATGAGGATGAGGCCGCCGTCGCGACAGCGGCCGTCGATCCCAACGCCAAGGCCATCAAGCGCGGCCGGCTGACCCTGGATTCCGCGCGCCATGACTGTCTTTGGGACGGCAAGCCCGTGCGCCTGACGGTGACCGAGTTCCTGCTGCTGCAGTCCCTGGCCCAGCGTCCCGGCTTCGTGAAGAGCCGCGACAACCTCATGGACGCGGCCTACGACGATCAGGTCTATGTGGACGACCGCACGATCGACAGCCACATCAAGCGCATGCGCAAGAAGTTCCGGCAGGTCGATCGCGAGTTCGACGCCATCGAAACCCTCTATGGCGTCGGCTACCGATACCGCGAATCCTGAGGCGCGCCCCCGTCGGCGAGCCATGCCGTTCAGCGTGCGGTCGACGGGCCGCCGCTGGTTCGCGGGCTCGCGCCTGGGGCGGGTCATCCTGGCGCTCAATCTTCTGGGCCTCGCCGTCCTCATCGGCGGCGCCCTGGTGCTCAACGAGCTGCGGCGCGGGCTGATCGAGGCCCGCATCGACAGCCTGACCACCCAAGGGCAGTTCATCGCCAAGATTCTGGATCAGACGGCCACGGTCGGTGATCCGGAGCCGGCGCTTCAGGCCGCCGAGGCCAGCGCCTTCCTGCAGTTGCTGTTCATTCCGACCAACCAGCGCGCCCGCCTGTTTGACTCCCAAGGGCGCCTGCTGGCCGACTCCTACGTGGTTGCGGACCGCGTGGAGTGGAAGCTGCTGCCCCCCGCCCGGCCGGCGGACGGATCCGGCCTGTCCTTCGCGCGGCAGGACGACGACGCCAAGCCGCAGACCATCGAGCGGGCCCGCACAGCTCTGGCCGACGAGGTCGCCCGGGCCATGAAGGGCGAGCAGCAGGCCGGCGTGCGCCTGGCCGAGAACGGGCGGCGGGTCGTCTCCGTCTCCATCCCGGTCCAGCACGTGCGCGCCGTCCTGGGCGTCCTGACCCTGGAAGCGGGCGACGTGGACGAGATCATCGCCGCCGAACGCAAGGCGTTGGCGCCCTTCATTCTGGTGGCGATAGGCGTGACGCTGGGCTCGTCCTTGCTGCTGCAGTTGCTGGTGGTGACGCCGATCCTGCGCCTGGCGCGGGCGGCGGACCGCGTCCGGCTGTTCGGGGTCAAGGCCATTGTGCTGCCTGACCTGTCCAAGCGAAGCGACGAGGTGGGCGATCTGACCCGCTCGCTGGAGGACATGACAGAGGCGCTGTCGGAGCGGATGGACGCCATCGAGCGCTTCGCCGCCGATGTGGCGCACGAGATCAAGAATCCCCTGACCTCGATCCGTTCGGCGGTGGAGACCCTCGACATCGTCACCGACGACAAGGCGCGCGAGCGCCTGCTGGCCATTCTCAAGCAGGACAGCGGCCGTCTGGACCGGCTGGTCACCGACATCTCGAACGCCTCTCGTCTCGACGCCGAACTGGCCCGCGAACCGCTGGCCACCGTGGATATCGGACGTCTGCTGGCCGAGGTTGCGGGGCTCTACGGCGCACGCGAACGCGCCGGGGCGGCGCCTAACAGCGTGCACGTGACCTTCGTCGATCCCAACCTTCTGGAGCTTGTGCGGGTGCAGGGGCGGGAAATCCCGTTGGGCCAGGTGTTCCGCAATCTGGTGGACAACGCCCGGTCGTTCAGCCCCGCGGACGGCGAGGTGCGCATCACCCTGGCCCGCGCCGGCAAGGGCAAGATCGTTGCGGCGGTTGAGGATGACGGACCGGGCATCCCCCAAGAGAACCTGGAGACCGTCTTCGAGCGGTTCTACACCTCGCGGCCCAAGGGCAGCGCCTTTGGCGGCAACTCCGGCCTGGGCCTGTCCATCGCGCGCCAGATCATCGAGGCGCACGACGGTGAAATCCACGCGGAGAACCGCAGGGATGACAGCGGCAAGGTGCTGGGCGCGCGGTTCGTGGTGACCCTGAAGGAAGCGCGGGCGTGATCCTGCACGCCGGCCTCTTGGCCCTGTGGTCCGGCGGCCGGTGGCGCGGGCTGCTGATCGAAGGGGCCTCCGGTTCCGGAAAAAGCGATCTGGCGCTGTGCAGCCTTGAGCACGGGTTTCGCCTGGTGGCGGACGATCGGGTGCTGGTCTGGACCTGTGACGGCCGGCTGTTCGGCCGGGCGCCCGATTCCCTCTCAAGCCTGATGGAGACCCGCGGGCTTGGCGTTCTTGCGCAGGACAGTCTGGCGTTTTGCGAGATCGACCTGAGCGTCCGCTGCGTGGCCGCCGACGCCGTCGAACGCCTTCCGGACGCTGCGTCAACCGAGGTTGAGGGCCACGCCGTCCCCCGGATCGACCTGTGGCCTTTCGACGTGGCCGCCCCCTTAAAGCTCATTCGTGCGATGCAGCATCTTGGAGGCGGGCCCCGATGAGCGTATCAAGGCGCCCTTGTGGCGGCCTTCGGGACGCGGCGGGCAGGGGATCCCGTTGAGAGATCAAGCATGATCGGCCTCGTGATCGTTACGCACGGGCGCCTGGCGGAAGAGTTTGTTTTCGCCATGGAGCATGTGGTCGGACCGCAATCGGCGGTGAAGGCCATCTGCATCGGGCCGGAAGACGACATGGAGCGTCGCCGGACCGATATCCTGAAGGCCTGCGCGGAGGTCGACTCCGGACGCGGGGTGATCCTGCTCACCGACATGTTCGGCGGCACGCCGTCCAACCTGGCCATCTCGGTCATGGAGCAGACCCGCGCCGAGGTGATCGCCGGGCTGAACCTGCCCATGCTGATCAAGCTGGCCAGCGTCCGCACCCGCGACAGCCTGGAGGCCTGCGTCGCGCACGCCCAGGAGGCGGGCCGCAAGTACATCTCCGTCGCCTCCTACGTGCTCGCGGGCGACAAGTGACGCAGCGGGCCACGGTCGAGATCATCAACGAACGCGGCCTGCACGCCCGGGCCTCGGCCAAGTTCGTCAAGCTGGCCTCCAGCTTCGACGCCGAGGTGAAGGTCAGCCGCGACGGCCATACCGTCGACGCCCGCTCGATCATGGGACTGATGATGCTGGCCGCCGGGATCGGCTCAACCATCGACATCGAGGCGGAGGGCGCCGAGGCCAAGGAAGCCTTGGAAGCCCTGGTCGAGCTGGTCGGCAACCGCTTCGACGAGGAGCGCTAGGCTTCTTGGCCCGGGCGCTGTTTCCGCCCCTGAATGCTCAAAGCGCGATCTTCGCCGGCGCGTTCTCCAGCATTCTGCTGATCGGCCTCATCGGCCGGCTGCTTCTGGGCGGCGGCTTTTCCTACGCTCCGCTGCTGGCCCTGCCGATCGGCGCATCGGTGGTGCTGGTCTTCGCCGCCTCCGCCAGTCCTTTGGCCCAGCCGCGAGGCGTGATCGGCGGTAACATCATCTCCAGCCTGGTCGGGCTGGCGGTCGGCTGGCTGGTTCCTGTTCCCTTGCTCGCCGCCGCGCTGGCGGTGGCGGCGGCCATCAGCGTCATGTCCATGCTCAAGTGCCTGCACCCGCCGGGCGGGGCTTCGGCTCTGGGCGGGGCGCTGCTGGCGACCCACGATCTGGCCTCGTCGGCGCACTATGCGGCCCTGGTGGCGCTTTGCTCGATCCTGTTGGTCCTGATCGGGTGGCTGCTGGTCAACCGGATCGAGGGGCGCAGCTATCCGCACAGGGCCCATCCCCAACCGCCGGCGCCGGCGGACGGCGTCACGCTTGGCGACATCGAGCAGGCGCTGGCGCGCTATGGCGAACTTTTGGATGTCAGCGCCGAGGACCTCGAGGTGCTGTTTCATGATGTGGAGAGGCGGGCTCATGAGCGCCTGCATGGCCGCATCACCTGCCGGGAGATCATGAGGAGCGCGGCGGGCGCCGCCGCATCCTCCGCCGTCCGCGTGGCGGCTGACGCGCCCATGGAGATGCTGCTTCCGCTGCTGTCCACCGGGGCCGTGCGCGAGGCCGCCGTGACCGACGGGGATGGCGTGATCATCGGCGTCATCAGCCAGACCGATCTGCTGGCGGCCCTGTATCGCGCCCACCTGGTCGAGACGGCGGGCGCGAAGGCCTAGGGCCTACTCCGCCGCGACGGCGGCCTTGGCCATGGTCATCGGGCGCACGCCCAGATCGGCGAACAGGGCGGTGTCGGCGTCCATTTCCGGCAGCGGGGTGGTCAGCAGCTTGCCGCCCACGAAGATCGAGTTGGCGCCGGCCATCAGGCACAGGGTCTGAAGCTCGCGGCTCATGCCCTCGCGGCCGGCCGACAGGCGGACCATGGATTTGGGGCAGACGATGCGGGCCACGGCGATGGTGCGCACGAACTCCAGGCCGTCGATCTCGCCCTTCTTCAGGATGCGCTCGCCCAGCGGCGTGCCGGTCACCGGGACCAGGCCGTTGATCGGCAGGCTGTCCGGATGCATCGGCAGGGTGGCGAGCTGGTGCAGGAAGCTGGCGCGGTCACGGCGCGTCTCGCCCATGCCGACAATGCCGCCGCAGCAGGTGCTCATCCCGGCGTCGCGGACGTGGGACAGGGTGTCCAGCCGGTCCTGGTAGGTCCGGGTGGTGACCACTTCGCCGTAGTACTCCGGCGAGGTGTCGAGGTTGTGGTTGTAGTAGTCGAGGCCGGCGGCCTTGAGCGTCTTGGCCTGGTCGGCGGTGAGCATGCCCAGGGTGGCGCAGGTCTCCATGCCCAGGGCCTTCACCCCGCCGATCATGGCGGCCAGCTTCGGCACGTCGCGGTCCTTCAGTTCGCGCCAGGCCGCGCCCATGCAGAAGCGCTGGGCCCCGCCGTCGCGGGCGGCCTTGGCGGCGGCGATGACGTCGTCGGCCTCCATCAGCTTGGACGCCTTCAGGCCGGTGTCGAAGGAGGCCGACTGGCTGCAATAGCCGCAGTTCTCGGCGCAGCCGCCGGTCTTGATCGACAGCAGCTGCGACAGCTGCACCTCGCTCGGATCGAACCAGCGGCGGTGGACGGTGGCGGCCTCGAACACCAGCTCCATGAACGGGCGCTCGAACAGGGCCTCCACCTCGGCGACGGTCCAGTCGTAGCGCGGCGTGGCGATGTCGTGCTTGGCGGTCATGCGGAACTCCCGAAAATCGCGGCCTTGATCGCGCGGACGGGCGGCGGACTCAAGGACTGATCGGTGTTCACACAGCTTGAGGCGATGACAGCGTTGTCAATTTTGCTTGCGGCCCGGGGCTCAAGCCGCCTTACTGCGCCTCACAAACGGCGCCGCGTGAAGGACGCCGACATGGGAGGTCATCATGCGTCTTCGTTCCGCTCTCGCGGCCCTGATGTGCTGCGCGTCATTCGCTACCATCGCTTCGGCCGAAGGTTTCCTTCGCGCAGAGGGAAAGCAGATTGTCGACGGGGCTGGCCGTGCGGTGATCCTGCGGGGCATGGGTCTGGGCGGCTGGATGCTGCAGGAAGGCTACATGCTGCAGATGGGTGAGGTCGGGCGCGGCCAGCAGCACGTCATTCGCGGCAAGATCGCCGAGCTGATCGGCGAGGAGAAGACGGCCCGCTTCTACGAGGCCTGGCTCGACAACCACACCACCAAGGCGGACATCGACTACATGGCCGCGCAGGGCTTCAACTCCGTGCGCCTGCCCATGCACTACGACCTGCTGACCTTGCCGGCGGACCAGGAGCCGAAGTCGGGCGCCGACACCTGGCATGAGGACGGCTTCAAGCGGATCGACGACCTGCTGGCCTGGAGCAAGGCCAATGGCCTGTACCTCATCCTCGACCTGCACGCCGCGCCGGGCGGGCAGGGAAACGACCTGCCCATAGCCGACCGCGATCCCTCCAAGCCCTCCCTATGGGACAGCCCCGAGAACCGCCGCAAGACGGTGGCGATCTGGCGCAAGCTGGCCGAGCGCTACAAGGACGAGCCGGGGATCGGCGCCTACGACATCATCAACGAGCCCAACTGGGACTTCGAAGGCGATGGCGGCGGGCACGGCTGCAAGGAGGAGAAGAACGCTCCCCTGCGTTCGCTGATGATGGAGATCACCGCCGCCATCCGCGAGGTGGACAAGCGGCACATGGTGATCATCGAGGGCAACTGCTGGGGCAACAACTACAAGGGCGTCATGCCGCCCTGGGACGACAATCTGGCGGTCAGCTTCCACAAGTACTGGAACGTCAATGACCGGGCGTCGATCGAGCCGCTGCTGAAGCTGCGGGATGAGCACAAGGTCCCGCTGTGGTTGGGCGAGTCCGGAGAGAACTCCAATGTCTGGTTCCGCGACTCCATCGCCTTGGTGGAGGGCGAAGGGATCGGTTGGGCCTATTGGCCGCTGAAGAAGATCGGCTTCAACCAGCCGCTGGAGATCCGCTCCAACCCCGACTACGCCAAGGTCGTCGCCTACCTCACCAGCAAGGGACCGAAGCCGACCGCCGCCGAGGCGGAGCGAGGTCTGATGAAGCTGGCCGACGACCTGAAGTTCGAGAACAACATCGCCCACCCCGACGTCATCGACGCCATGATCCGTCTGCCCCACGCGGACGAGACGAGGCCGTTCAAGGCGCACACGATCGGCAGGACGGGCGGTACGATCCAGGCCGTGGATTACGACCTGGGCCCGATCGGGCAGGCCTATTTCGACATCGACGCGGCCAATTATCACGTCTCCACCGGCAAGGAGCGGACGCTGTGGAACAACGGCCGCGCCTACCGCAACGATGGGGTCGATGTCGCCGTGGCTGCGGATGGGGCGCCCTATGTCAGCGACTTCAAGCCTGACGAATGGATGCGGTACACGCTCCAGGCGGACGCGGCGGGGACCTATGACGTCGAACTGAAGGTCATGACCAAGGCGGCGGGAGGCGTGGCCGTGAGCGTCAATCAGGGCACGGCGTCAGTCGCGGCCGTGCCGGCCGGCGGCGCGTGGCGGACTGTGAACGCGCAGGCCGTCCGCCTTCAGAAGGGAAGCAATGCACTTGTGCTGCGGTCAGTCGATTGCGACTGCGCGATCGCCTCGGTCCGGCTCACGCCCGCGCGGCGGTGAGCGTCTGAGAGGCCTGATGCTTTGGCGCGTCGCGCCGGGCTCCGTCGGCCTGGTTCAGAAGCAGCCCCAGGACGGGGTTGGATGACGAGGCCTCGGCCGCGCCGAAGGTGAGGGTGGCGCGGCGCGGGCCGCCCGACTTTCCGGCCAGAGCCTCGAAGGCGCTGCGCAGGTGGCGGCCGGTCTGTTCGGCTTCCGCATGGGCGGCGCCCGGCAGCAGCAGGACGAACTGCTGCGTGCCCATTCGGGCCAGCAATTGCCCTGGGCGGCCATGCCGGAGGACCACGGCGTTCAGCAGCTTCAGCAGCCGCTCCGCCGTGGCGGGTCCCTTGGCGTCCGCCGTGTGATCGAGGCCCTCGACCTGGATCGACAGAGCCGACAGCTTGCGCGCGCGGGCGGGATCGGATCGCCACCGTTCGAAGCCGGCCTTCAGGCCGGCGGCGTTCAGGGCGCCGGTGAGGGCGTCACGGAAGGCCAGGCGCTCCCAGGCCTTGTCCGCCCGCTCCACAGCCATGAGCAGAAGCACCAGGGCCCTCAGGACGACGATGGCGCCGGCGGCGGCGGCCATGATGCTCTGTGAGGGCGGGGTCGCCTCGAACATGCCCGGCGATGACCAGCCCGAGGCCGCGAGAATGGCGCGGACGGAGAACAGGATGGTCGTCAGGCCGAACAGGGCCATCAGGATCTTGGCCGAGGCCAATCCCTCGTCGCGGATCACGCGGCGCGCGTCCGCGCAGACCGCCAGGTCGCAACCCGCGCAGAGGACGGAGACCAGGGCGATCCGGGGCGCGAAGGCCGCCGCGTCCGACCAAATGCCGAAGATGAAGGGCGACACCGCCGCGCCGATCACCGCATAGGCCATCCAGTGGGGTTTGCGGCCCGTGAACATCCGGACGCTCGCCAGCAGAAGGAAGTTGCCGCTGATGGTCGCCAGATTGGCCGCATGGATCGACAGAGCCGGCGGGATCATGTCGCGCAGCCCGGTCATCAGCAGGCCCGCGCCGACCAGCAGGCTGCTGAGCGCCCAGCAGAGCACCCAACGGCCGAAGCGGCGGGTCGTGAACGCCGCGATCTGCATGGCCCCAAGGCACAGGTAGATGCAGGCGATGGCCAGATAGAGTGTTCTAAGGTCGAGCATGGTCGGATTTTTCGCCGGCCCGACTAGCTCGATTGATCCGGCAAGTAACGTGAAAATCGTATACCGAAGATACGCGTATGGTCATTCATCATTGAGATTCTTGGTTAATTTTCGTCGGGTCAGCCTCCCTCGCAGTTGAGAACGTGATTGTCCGAGCATTCGATGACACCGTTGCCATCCCGATGGCATGCTCGGAAATCCCGCGTGTATGGAAGGTTTTCGCCTCATTGATCGGGCGACGGGGCAGATCGCATCCGCGCGGCCCGCCTGCGCGCTCTGACCTAGATCATCGTCAACGCTTCACCAGGGTGCGACACCGGGCCGCGCCCTTGCTAGACAAGGGAAACCCGCCAAGGAGATCGTGATGCGGCAGCAGGAAGTCGAGCTGAAGTTCGAAGTGGACCGTTCAGCCTTCGACATCGTGACCGCCGCCTTTCCCGATGTGACCTTCAGCGAGAAGCGCCTCGTCTCCACCTATTTCGACACCGACGACCAGGCCCTGCGACGGGCCGGCTGCACCCTGCGCGTCCGGACGGGCGACGGCGGTGGGAAACAGATCTTCAAGAGCCCCGGCGACGATGACTCCCTCTTCGCGCGGGATGAGTGGGAGGCGGCTTCCGGCGACGCGCCTGACGACGTCTTCCTGATGGAGACGCCGGCGCCAGGGATTTTGCGCGGGCGAGCCGTTTTGCCGCTTTTCAGGATCGAGAACCGTCGTCTGAAGGGGATCGTCGCGACGCCCGAAGGCGAGGTCGAGATCGCCCTGGATGACGCCGAAGCGGTGGCCGGCGAGCGCCGGGAGGCCTTCGTGGAGATGGAGCTGGAGCTGAAATCAGGATCAGAGGCGGCGCTTCACACGGTGGCGGCTCGCCTTCGCCGCCTGATCGACATGACGCCGTCGCAGGTCGGCAAGGGCGAGCGGGGTTATCGTCTTCTCGACTAGCGCATAAAGAAATCCTTATGCGTTCGTTGCGAGGGTGGCGCCGAACGGCTATACCCGCTGGTAAAGCCGATACGCCAAAGGAGCCTCCCGTGGCCGACTACATCATCCGTGACATCTCGCTCGCCCCGTGGGGCCGCAAGGAGATCGACATCGCCGAGACCGAAATGCCGGGCCTGATGTCGACCCGCGCCGAATACGGCAAGGCTCAGCCGCTGAAGGGCGCCCGCATCGCCGGCTCCCTGCACATGACCATCCAGACGGCCGTTCTGATCGAGACCTTGCAAGCCCTGGGCGCCGAAGTGCGCTGGGCGTCGTGCAACATCTTCTCGACCCAGGACCACGCCGCGGCCGCCATCGCAGCCACCGGCACTCCGGTGTTCGCCACCAAGGGTGAGACCCTGGTGGAGTACTGGGAGTACGCCCACAAGATCTTCGAATGGCATGACGGCGGCTATCCGAACCTGATCCTCGACGACGGCGGCGACGCCACCCTGCTGTGCGTGCTCGGCCCGAAGGCCGAGAAGGACCCGTCGGTCCTGAGCAATCCGCAAAACGAGGAAGAAGAAGCCCTTTTCGCTGTGATGAAGAAGTACCTGGCCGAAAAGCCGGGCTTCTATTCGGCCATCCGCGACGCCGTCACCGGCGTGTCGGAAGAGACCACCACGGGCGTTCACCGCCTGTACCAGATGGCCGCCAAGGGCGAGCTGCCGTTCCCGGCCATCAACGTCAATGACAGCGTCACCAAGTCGAAGTTCGACAACCTGTATGGCTGCCGTGAAAGCCTGGTGGACGCCATCCGCCGCGGCACCGACGTGATGCTGGCCGGCAAGGTCGCCGTGGTCTGCGGCTACGGCGACGTGGGCAAGGGCTCGGCCGCTTCGCTGCGCAACGGCGGCGCCCGCGTGATCGTAACCGAAATCGACCCGATCTGCGCCCTGCAGGCGGCGATGGAGGGCTATGAAGTCCTGACCATCGAAGACGCCCTGCCCGTGGCCGACATCTATGTCACCGCCACCGGCAACAAGGACGTCATCACCGTCGATCACATGCGGGCGATGAAGAACAACGCGATCGTCTGCAACATCGGCCACTTCGACAGCGAAATTCAGATCGCCGGCCTGCGCAACTTCAAGTGGGACGAGATCAAGCCGCAGGTCCACCATGTGGAGTTCCCGGGCGGCAACAAGATCATCGTGCTGTCGGAAGGCCGCCTGGTGAACCTGGGCAACGCCACGGGCCACCCGTCCTTCGTCATGTCGGCCTCGTTCACCAACCAGACCCTGGCCCAGATCGAGCTGTGGACCAACCGTTCGGCCTACAAGAACGACGTCTACACCCTGCCGAAGGTCCTGGATGAGAAGGTCGCCAAGCTGCACCTGGAGAAGCTGGGCGTGAAGCTCACGACCCCGACCAAGGAGCAGGCCGACTACATCAACGTGCCGGTCACCGGCCCGTTCAAGCCGGAGCACTACCGCTACTAAGCGGCGGCTTCAGCGACCGATCACAGCGGCGGGCGTCCCACGGGCGCCCGCCGTTTTCGTTTTGGGACTTGCCTCGGAAGGTTCGAGTCCGCACTTGAGCGGCATGACCGAATTCGCCGCCGATGGCCATTGCGCCGACCGTTTCTCGCCCGTGCGCGAGGCCTTCGAAGCCAACTTCAACGAGGGCAGGGAGCTCGGCGCGCGCTTCACCCTGATCGTGGACGGCGAGACGGTGGTCGACCTGTGGGGCGGCCACATGGATCGGGCGAAGTCGAAGGCCTTCACCGCCACGACCCTGACGCCGATCTTCTCGTCCACCAAGGCGGTGGCCAGCCTGATGATCGCCCGGCTGGTGGAGCAGGGACGTCTCGACTACGGCCAGACCGTCGCCAGCGTCTGGCCGGAGTTCGCCGAGGGCGGCAAGGACGCCGTGACCATCGAGCAGTTGCTGTCGCACCAGGCGGGCCTGTCGGGCTTTCCCGAACAGATGGACCCGACGCTCTGGTATGATCCGCCGGCCATCGCCGCCAAGCTGGCCGCCATGGCGCCGATCTGGGCGCCCGGAACTGCCAGCGGCTACCACCCCACCACCATCGGCTACATGACCGGCGAGATCTTCCGCGGCGTGGACGGCCGCAGCATGGGGACCGCCCTGCGCGAGGACATCGCCGGGCCGCTGGGCCTGGACATCTGGCTGGGCCTGCCGGACAGCGAGCATGAGCGCGTGGCGGATTTGCAGCGTCCCAGCGCCCTGCCCAAGTTCGGCGAGCTGAACGAGGCGGTGAAAGCCGCCTTCCTGACCCCCTGGGCCACGGCCAGCGGCAAGAGCGCGGCGGACTGGCGGCGGATCGAGATTCCGTCGGCCAACATGCACGCCACGTCCGAAGGTCTGGCGCGGTTGATGAGCGCCCTGGCCGGCGACGGCGAACTGGACGGCCGCACGATCCTGTCGCCGCGTGGGACCGCGGCCGCGAGCCGCGAGCGCATCCGCGGCCGCGACCTGGTTCTGCCGTTCGAGATCAGCTGGGGCGCGGGCTTCATGCGCAACGCGCCGAACTTCTTCTACGGCCCGACGGACGACGCTTTCGGCCATAGCGGCTGGGGCGGCTCGTGCGTATGGGCCGATCCGCAGCGCGGCGTGGCCGGCGCCTATGTCATGAACAAGCAGGGCGCGGACCTGATCGGGGATCCGCGCGCCGTGCGCCTGATCGAGGCGGCCTACGCCGCGCTCTGAGCCAGGCGCGCCCTCCGTCCCGCCTGCCAGGCGCCATAGGCGAACACCGCCACCCCGGCCCAGATGAAGCCAAAGGACAGGGCCCGCAGGGGCGTGAAGGCCTCGCCCAGGGCGACGCCGATCAGGAACTGGATGGTCGGGGCCAGGAACTGCAGGAAGCCCATGGTCGACAGGGGCATGCGCCGCGCGGCCCAGGCGAACAGGGCCAGGGGCGCGACCGTGGCCGGGCCGGCGGCCATGAGCAGCAGGGCGATGTTCCAGCCGCCGGTGAAGTGGCCGACGCCGGTCTTCTGCAGCCACAGCACGTAGAGCAGGCCGGGCAGGGCCAGATAGGCGCACTCGAAGAACAGGCCGGTCTGGGCGTCCACCGCCACCCGCTTGCGGATCACCGCATAGGCGCAGAAGGACATGGCCAGGCCGAGCGAGACGATGGGCAGGTGGCCGATGGCGATGGCCTGGACCACCACCCCGATCGCGGCCAGACCGATGGCGACCTTGCCGGGGCCGCTCATGCGCTCGCGGAACAGCAGGGCGCCGGCCGCCATGTTCATCAGCGGGTTGATATAATAGCCGAGGCTCGCCTCGATCACGTGGCCGGCGTTCACCGCCAGGACATAGACCGTCCAGTTGATGAAGATCGCCAGGGTCGAGGCCGCCAGCCAGGCCATGATCTTCAGGTCGCCGAGGACCCGCTTCACCTCGCCGGCCTGGCGGGCCAGCAGGACGAGACCGCCCGCCCAGATCACGGCCCAGACGGTGCGATGGGCGATCATCTCGAACGAGCTGACGCCGAACAGGCTGACCACATGGAAGTAGAGGGGCAGGAAGCCCCACAGCAGGTAGCAGACAACCCCCGCCGTGATCGCGGAGCGCTGGTTCGTTTCGGCGGCCATTCAAATCCCCGTGCGAAGGCCAAAGAAAAAGCGGGCGGCGAACTGGTCGCCACCCGCTTCTTGTGAAGGTCGGTCACGAAGACCGGGTGACATCGTTCCTAGGCGAGCGCCTTCTGCTTCAGCCAGCCGCGCTCGTGCAGAAGCTGTGCGATCTGCACGGCGTTGAGAGCGGCGCCCTTGCGCAGGTTGTCGGACACGCACCACAGATTGATGGTGTTGGCCTGGGTCGGGTCGTTGCGGATGCGCGAGATATAGACCGGGAACTCGCCCTGGCTTTCCTTCGGCGTGATGTAGCCGCCGTCCTCGCGCTTATCGACGACGATGACGCCCTCGGCTTCACGCAGGATGTCGCGGGCCTCGTCCTCGTCCAGCGGGCTTTCGAACTCGATGTTCACGGCCTCGGAGTGGCCGACGAACACCGGCACGCGCACGCAGGTCGCGGTCAGCTGGATGGCCGGGTCCAGGATCTTCTGGGTCTCGACCGCCATTTTCCACTCTTCCTTCGTCTGCCCGTCGTCCAGGAAGACGTCGATGTGCGGGATGACGTTGAAGGCGATCTGCTTGGTGAACTTCTTCGGTTCGGACGCGCCCAGGACGAAGACCTGCTTGGTCTGCTCCCACAGCTCGTCCATGCCTTCCTTGCCCGCGCCGGAGACCGACTGGTAGGTCGACACCACCACGCGCTTGATCTTGGCGCGGTCATGCAGCGGCTTCAGGGCCACCACCAGCTGCGCGGTCGAGCAGTTGGGGTTGGCGATGATGTTCTTCGGCGCGTCGGCGGCGGCCTCGGGGTTCACCTCGGGCACGACCAGCGGGACCTTGGGGTCCATGCGGAAGTGACTGGAGTTGTCGATCACGATCGGACCGGCCGCGCCGATCTTCTCGCCCCAGGCCTTGGACACGGAGCCGCCGGCGCTCATCAGCACCAGGTCGACCTTGGTGAAGTCGAACTGCTCCACGTCCTCGCAGGCGACCACGCCGTCTTTCCAGCCGACCTCGACGCCAATGGATTTTCGCGACGCGAGCGCATGCATCTTGTCCACGGGGAAGTTGACTTCCTCGAGGATGTTCAACATTTCGCGGCCCACATTGCCCGTGGCGCCGACGACGGCGACCCGGTAACCCATGGCGATCTCCTTCGACAAAAATACCCCCAGTACGGGGAGCGAACCCGTTACGCCTCATGCTGACGGCGCGCAAGGCGAGGCTTTCTTACAGGGGGCTCAGGAAAGCGCCGGGCGAGCCCTTGATCCACCGGAATGCGGGGCGGCGGCTGAGGCCCCATGGTCACATGACGAGAAGAACGCCGTGCGACGAAGCCCTGTTTCGCCGCCGCGGAGCGACTCCATGACGCTTGTAGGGACTTTGCGGCGTCAGACGCCTTGGCAAGGCTGGACGATACGCGTATGCACCCGCCAAGGCGAAAAGGGGGCCGCGCATTCGCTCGCGCTCATTCCTGACGCCTCAAGATGAGTTGCCGACCACGATCCGGCCCTGAAAACGGGGCGTTTCGGGCGGCGAAACGGGCCGTGAGGGACATGAAGGCGCAACTTTTGGGTATGCGGCGGATGATGGCGGGTCTGGCCGCGTTCGCAGCGACGACGTTGGTCGGCGCATCGGCGCTCGCCGAGGATCTGATGGGGCAGCCGACCCCGAAGGGCATCGCGCTGCAGCCGGCGGCCTCGCCGCTGAAGCACCACGCGCACTTCTTCCACGACGCGATCCTGCTGCCGATCATCACGATCATCACGCTGTTCGTGCTCGGCCTGCTGATCTGGATCGTGGTGCGCTACAACAAGCGCGCCAATCCGGTGCCGGCCAAGTTCAGCCACAACACGGTCATCGAGATCGTCTGGACCGTGGTTCCGGTCCTGATCCTGATGTTCATCGCGATCTTCTCGTTCCGGCTGCTGTTCGATTACCACAACATGCCGAAGCCCTACATGACCGTGAAGGCCACCGGCTATCAGTGGTACTGGGGTTATGAGTACCCCGACCAGGAGATCGCCGAGATCACCTCGACGATGCTGCCGGAAGCCGAGTCCAAGGCCCGCGGCGTTCCGTTCCGCCTCGCGGCCACGGAGCCGATGGTGGTTCCGGTCAATCAGGTCGTGCGCGTCCAGGTGACCGCCGCCGACGTGATCCACGCCTTCGCCCTGCCGGCCTTCGGCCTGAAAACCGACGCCATTCCGGGCCGCCTGAACGAAACCTGGTTCAAGGCTGAGAAGACCGGCACGTTCTACGGCCAGTGCTCGGAGCTGTGCGGCGTCGACCACGCCTTCATGCCGATCGAGATCAAGGTCGTCACCCAGGCCGAGTTCGACGCCTGGGTCGCCCAGAAGGCTCCGCCGGCTCCGGCCCCGGCAGCGGCTCCCGCCGCCGCTCCGGCCGCGACCGACGCCGCGGCTCCGGCCGCCGAAACCACTCCCGCTCCGGCCGCGGCTCCCGCCGCGCCGGCGGCTTAAGTTCGCAGGATAGAGTCCGATGGCTCACGCCGCAGACCACGCACACGATCACGACGCCGATCACAAGCCGGGCTTCTTCGCCCGCTGGTTCTTCTCCACGAACCACAAGGACATCGGCACCCTCTACATCCTGTTCGCCATCATGGCGGGCATCGTCGGCGGCGCCCTGTCGGGCCTGATCCGCTGGGAACTGGCCGAGCCGGGCATCCAGGTGTTCTCCGACACCGGCCTGCTGGCCCAACTGGGCGTCTTCAAGGGCAAGCACGGCTATAACGCCGTGGTCACCGCCCACGCCCTGATCATGATCTTCTTCATGGTCATGCCCGCGATGATCGGCGGCTTCGGCAACTGGTTCGTTCCGATCATGATCGGCGCGCCGGACATGGCCTTCCCGCGGATGAACAACATCTCGTTCTGGCTGCTGGTGGCCGCGTGGGTGCTGCTCTGCACCTCGATGTTCGTCGACGGCGGTCCCGGCCAAGGCTTCGGCGGCGGCTGGACGATCTATCCGCCGCTGTCCACGTCCGGCCACACCGGCCCGGCCATGGACCTGGCGATCTTCTCGCTGCACGTGGCGGGCGCCAGCTCGATCCTGGGCGCGATCAACTTCATCACCACGATCTTCAACATGCGCGCGCCGGGCATGACCCTGCACCGCATGCCGCTGTTCGCCTGGTCGGTGCTGATCACCGCCTTCCTGCTGCTGCTGTCGCTGCCCGTCCTGGCCGGCGCCATCACCATGCTGCTGACGGACCGTAACTTCGGCACCCACTTCTTCGATCCGACCGCCGGCGGCGACCCGGTCATGTTCCAGCACCTGTTCTGGTTCTTCGGTCACCCGGAAGTGTACATCCTGATCCTGCCCGGGTTCGGCATCATCAGCCACATCGTGTCGACCTTCAGCCGCAAGCCGGTCTTCGGCTACCTCGCCATGGCCTACGCCATGGTGGCCATCGGCTTCGTCGGCTTCATCGTGTGGGCTCACCACATGTACACCGTCGGCATGAGCATCAACCTGCGCGCCTACTTCGTGGCCGCCACGATGATCATCGCCGTTCCGACGGGCGTGAAGATCTTCTCCTGGATCGCCACCATGTGGGGCGGCTCCATCAGCTTCAAGACGCCCATGCTGTGGGCGATCGGCTTCATCTTCCTGTTCACGGTCGGCGGCGTGACCGGCGTGGTCCTGTCCAACGCGGGCATCGACTACAGCCTGCACGACACCTACTACGTGGTGGCGCACTTCCACTACGTGCTGTCGCTGGGCGCCGTGTTCGCCATCTTCGCGGGCTTCTACTACTGGTTCGAGAAGATGTGGGGCGTGAAGTACAACGAGTTCCTCGGCGCGCTGCACTTCTGGGTGATGTTCGTCGGCGTGAACCTGATCTTCTTCCCGCAGCACTTCCTGGGCCTGCAAGGCATGCCGCGCCGCTACGTCGACTATCCGGACGCCTTCGCGTACTGGAACTGGGTCTCGTCGGTGGGCTACGCCATCACCCTGGTGGCCGTGGCGATCTTCCTGATCGTCCTGCTGGAGGCGGCCATCCGCCGCCGCAAGGCCGAGGCCAATCCGTGGGGCGAAGGCGCGACGACGCTGGAGTGGACCCTGTCCTCGCCGCCGCCGTTCCACCAGTTCAACGAACCTCCGGTGATCAAGGCCGACGGCCACCACTGATCGCCAGGTTTGGGGTAAAATCGGGGGCGCGGATCGGACGCAGGTCCGGCCGCGCCCTTCGGCTTATAAGACGCGATGATGAGCAAGCCCGCCGCCATTGAAACCGCCGAGGCCGCGCCCGCCAGCTGGCGCGATTACCTGCAGCTGATGAAGCCGCGGGTGATGAGTCTGGTGGTGTTCACCGCCCTGACCGGTGTGGTCGCCGCACGCGCCCACCTGCATCCCGTGCTGATGGCGGTGGCGGTGCTGTGCATCGCCGTGGGGGCCGGAGCGTCCGGCGCCCTGAACATGTGGTTCGACGCCGATATCGACGCCAAGATGCGCCGCACCCGGGCGCGGCCGGTGCCGGCCGGCAAGGTGGCGGGCGCCGAGGCCGCATCCCTGGGCGTGGTGCTCAGCCTGCTGTCGGTGATGCTGATGGGCATGGCGCTGAACTGGCTGGCCGCGGGGCTGCTGGCCTTCACCATTCTGTTCTACGCCGTGGTCTACACCATGTGGCTGAAGCGCTGGACGGTGCAGAACATCGTCATCGGCGGACTGGCCGGGGCGCTGCCGCCGGCCATCGGCTGGGCCGCCGCCACGGGCGAGGCGCCGCTGAACGCCTGGCTGATGGTGCTGATCATCTTCCTGTGGACCCCGCCGCATTTCTGGGCGCTGTCGCTCTACACCAAGCAGGACTACGCCAAGGCCGGCGTGCCCATGTTGCCCGTGGTGAAGGGCGCCAAGAACACGCGCCTGCAGATCCTGATCTATAGCCTGATCCTGATCCCGGTCTGCGTGGCCCCGGCGTTCACGGGCCTCGGCGGACTGCTGTACCTGGTGGTTTCGGTCCTCGGCGGTCTGGTGTTCCTGACCCTGGCGGGGCGCCTGTTCGCCAGCCGAGCCGGCGACGAGGCGGACGACCGCACGGGCGAGAACGGCGACCTGCTCTATGCGGTCCGCGCCGGCTCCAAGGATGCGCGCAACCTGTTCGCCTTCTCGATCCTGTACCTGTTCCTGCTGTTCGCGGCCATGCTGGTCGAGGCGGCGGCTGGTCTTTCCCCCATGCACTGGGTAATCAAGCTGTCATGACCGAGCCGCAGAAAACCCAAAGCAAGGAAGCCGCCGACAAGGCGCGCCGTGGCCGCAACGTGGCCCTGGCCCTGGGCCTGGTCGCCTTCGTCATCCTGGTCTTCGTGGTGACCATCGTGCGGCTGGGAGGCAACATTGTCGACCGGCCGCTCTGAGCTGACGCCGCAACAGAAGCGCAACCGCCGCGTCGCGCTGATCTGCGCCGCGGGTTTCTTCGGCATGGTGGGCGCGGCCTACGCGGCCGTGCCGCTCTACAAGATGTTTTGCCAGGTGACCGGATTCGACGGCACCGTGCGCAAGGCTGAGGCCGCGCCGGGCAAGATCCTGGACCAGAAGGTCACCATCCGCTTCGACGCCAATGTCCGCACCCTGCCGTGGGATTTCAGCACCGAGCAGGTGAGCCAGGAAATCAATATCGGGGCGACCGGGCTGGCCTTCTTCAAGGTCACCAACAACGGCGACAAGCCCATGACCGGCCGTGCGGCGTACAACGTCGTGCCCGAGCAGGCCGGTCCGTATTTCCAGAAGCTGGAGTGCTTCTGCTTCAACGATCAGACTATCCAGCCCGGCCAGACGGTCGAGTTCCCGGTGGTCTATTTCGTAGACCCCCGCTACGCCGAAGACTTCGAAACGAAGGGCAAGGAGGAGATCACCCTCTCCTACACGTTCTTCCCGTCCACGAAGGTTGCGGAAAGCGGTGCTTCGGCCTCTGGCGGAAGCTGACAACGGACGTTATAGCACGAACGATTTTCAAGGTCGGGCCCGCCCGACCGGGGGACAAAAGGGTTAGGCGAACATGGCATCTGGCGCCGTAAAACACGACTATCACATTCTTCCGCCCAGCCCGTGGCCGTTCGTCGGCTCGGCCGCGGCCACCGTTCTGGCCATCGGCGCCGTCATCTGGATGAAGGGCGGCGTGTTCGGTCTGGAGAAGGGCACCTGGTGGGTGTTCGCTCTCGGCCTGCTCGGCATCATCTACACGATGATCGGCTGGTGGGGCGACATCATCAAGGAAGGCAACGCCGGCGACCACACGCCGGTCGTGTCGATCGGCCTGCGCTACGGCATGATCCTGTTCATCGCCTCGGAAGTGATGTTCTTCGTGGCGTGGTTCTGGATGTTCTTCGAGATGGTGCTCTTCCATGAGCACCGGACCCTGTCCGCCTACGAGGAAGTAAAGACGGCCTGGGCCCAGTGGCCGCCGGCCGGCGTCGAGACCGTCTCGGCCTGGCGACTGCCGCTGGTCAACACCCTGACCCTGCTGCTGTCCGGCACCACCGTGACCTGGGCGCACCACGCGATCATCCAGAACGACCGCAAGGGCGCCAAGCTGGCTCTGATCCTGACCATCGCGCTCGGCCTGCTGTTCAGCGCGATCCAGTTCTACGAATACGCCCACATCAACCACGAGCACCTGTTCTACTCGGAAGCCGCCGCCAACTCGGGCCTGTACGGTTCGACCTTCTTCTTGGCCACCGGCTTCCACGGCGCTCACGTGATCATCGGCACGATCTTCCTGATCGTCTGCCTGATCCGCCTGATGCGCGGCGCCTTCACCCCGGAGCGTCACTTCGGCTTCGAAGCGGCCGCCTGGTACTGGCACTTCGTGGACGTGGTCTGGCTCTTCCTGTTCGCCTTCGTCTACGTCGTCTTCGGCTAGATGGCTGGGCCGGCGAACCCCTACCTGTCAGGGCTCGCCGGCCGCTGCCCGAACTGCGGCGAAGGAATGCTCTTCGAGGGCTTCCTTCGCATCAGCCCAGCCTGCGAGGCTTGCGGCTACGATCTCTCCAAGGCCGACAGCGGCGATGGCCCCGCGGTCTTCATCATCCTCATCGCCGGCTTCCTGGTCTGCTTCGCGGCCCTGTTCGTGGAGTTCACGCTCCATCCGCCGATCTGGGTGCACCTCGTCCTCTGGCTTCCGCTGATCACCTTCGTGTCGGTCGGCCTGCTGCGCCCGATGAAGGGGCTGATGGTCGCCGCCCAGGTGGCCAACCGCGCGTCCGAAGCCGGACGCCGCGACGTCTGATCCCATGACCGTTCAATCCGACCGCCGGTTCCCCATCGGCCTGACCGTCGCCACGGCGATCAGCCTGGCGATCCTCTGCGGCCTCGGGGCCTGGCAGATGCAGCGGCTGGCGTGGAAGCAGGACCTGCTGACCCGCATCGCCGCCCTGCAGGGGGCGGCCGCCACGCCGTGGACCCCGAAGTCGGCGGAGTTCACCCGGGTCACCCTGACGTGCCCGGGCCTGGCCAAGGCGCCCTTCGTCCAGCTCTACGCAATCCGCGACGGCAAGGCGGGGGAGCGGATCATCTCCGCCTGTCCCACGCCGCAAGGCACGGTTCTGATCGACCGCGGCTTCGTGGCCGACACCATCTCCGCGCGTCCGCCGGTGGACGCCGCCGACCGCACGCCGGTCGCGGTCATCGGCGTGCTGCGGGCCGGGGACGCCCGCAGCTTCGTCACCCCGCCGGATCAGCCGCAGAAGGGCCAGTTCTTCGCCCGCGACGCCGCCGCCATCGGCGCCGGCTTGAACGTGTCGAACCCTGCTCCGCTGTTCCTGATGGCCGAGACCTCCACCAATCCGGAATGGGCGGCGCTGGAGCCCGCGCCCCTGCCGGCGGAGATCTCCAACCGTCACCTGGAGTACGCCCTGACCTGGTTCGGCCTTGCCGCGACCCTGGCCTGCGTCTATGCCGCCATGCTCTGGCGCAGGCGAAGAGACTGATGAAGTACATCTCCACCCGGGGGGAGGCCCCCGCGATCGGTTTCCTGGATGCGGTTCTGTCCGGCCTCGCGCCCGACGGCGGTCTTTATGTTCCCGAAACGTGGCCCAGCTTCACCGCCGACGAGATCGCCGCCTTCGCCGGCAAGCCCTATCACGAGGTCGCCACCGAGGTGCTGGCCCGCTTCGCCGGCGATGAGATCGCCCGTGAGGATCTGGCCGCCATCTGCCAGGAGGCCTACGCCAGCTTCGCCCACCCGGCGACCACGCCGCTGAAGCAGCTCGCGCCCGGCCTTTTCCTGCTGGAGCTGTTCCACGGCCCGACCCTGGCGTTCAAGGACGTGGCGATGCAGCTGCTGGGGCGGCTGTACGATCACATCCTGTCGACCCGCAACCGCAACCTGACCATCGTCTGCGCCACCTCCGGCGACACCGGCGGCGCGGCGGTCGAGGCCTTCCGCGGCCGGACCAATGTGAAGATCGTCGCCATGTTCCCGGACGGCCGGATCAGCGAGGTCCAGCGCCGGTTCATGACCACGGTCGAGGACGCCAATGTCCAGTGCCTGTCCGTGGGCGGCACCTTCGATGACTGCCAGGCGATCCTGAAGGGGATGTTCGCCGACGGCCAGTTCGCGCAAGCCGTGGACTTGTCGGCGGTCAATTCGATCAACTGGGCCCGGGTCGCGGCGCAGAGCGTCTATTACTTCACCGCCGCCGTCGCCCTGGGCGCGCCGCTGCGTGAGGTGGCCTTCGCCATCCCGACCGGCAACTTCGGCGACGCCTATGCCGGCTATGTGGCCAGCAAGCTGGGTCTGCCGATCCGCAGCCTGACGGCCGCCACCAACGCCAACGACATCGTCGCCCGCGCGATCGAGGACGGGAAGTACGAGCGTGGCCAAGTGGCCGCCACCTCGTCTCCGGCCATGGACATCCAGGTCTCGTCCAATTTCGAGCGTCTGTATTTCGAAGCCGTCGGCCGTGACGGCGTCGAGACCGGCCGTGCGTTCCGCGCCTTCGCCGGAGCCGGCGCCCTGGACATTCCGCCGTCGGCCCTGGCCGCCATCCGCGAGATCTTCCGCGGCCGCGCGGTGAGCGAGGCGGAGACCGCCCGCACCATGGTTTCGACCCTGAACGAGACGGGCGAGATGATCGATCCGCACACGGCGGTCGGCGTCACCGCCGCGCAGGCCGCCCTGGCGGCGGGCGGGGTCGATGCGCCGCTGGTGGTTCTGTCCACCGCTCATCCGGCCAAGTTCCCGGAAGCCGTCCTTGCGGCCTGCGGCCTAGATGCGCCGGCCCCGCGCGGAGCCGGCGACCTGTTCCAGCGTCCGGAGCGCTTTGAGAGCGTGGCCGCCGACGCCGAAGCGGTGAAGGCCCGCGTGCGCGCCTTCGCGAGAGCCGAGTGACGACGCCGAAAGTCCACACCCTGCCCAACGGGGTGCGGGTCGTCTGCGACCGCATGCCGGGCCTGGAGACGGTCGCCCTGTCGGTCGTCGCCGGCCGGGGCGCTCGGTTCGAGGACAAGGCCCGCTCCGGCTGGTCGCACCTGCTGGAGCACATGGTGTTCAAGGGCGCGGGCGCCCGCTCTGCCCGCGACATCGTCGAAGTCATCGAGAACGAGGGCGGCAATCTGAACGCCGCCACCGGCTATGAACGCACCAGCTTCCAGGTCCGCGCCCTGAAGGGCGGGATGGATCTGGGCATGGCGGTGGTGGCCGACCTGCTGCTGCGCCCGACCCTCGACGCCGAGGATCTCGAGAAGGAAAAGCAGGTCATCGGCCAGGAGATCGCCGAGGCGGCGGACACGCCCGACGATCTGGTCTTCGATCTGGTGCAGGGCGCGGCCTGGGGCGACACTGGCCTTGGCCGGCCGATCCTGGGCACGGACGCCTCGCTGGCGCCGGCCACGCCATCGGCCGTGAGCGAATGGCGCGCCGCGCTCTACGCCGCTGACGCCCTGGTGGTCAGCGCCGCCGGCGCGGCGGACGAAGCCGAACTGTTGAACCTGGCCGAACGCGAGTTTGGCGGCATGCCGAACACGGCGGGCGCCCCGGTGACCGCCACACCGACCTTCGAGGGCGGCCATATCGAGAACCCCAAGCGGCTGGAGCAGGCGCATCTGGTGCTGCTGCTGCCGGCTTTCGGCGCACGGGACCCGGACTATTTCGTGCTGCGCCTGTTCGCCGAGGTGCTGGGCGGCGGTATGTCCTCCCGCCTGTTCCAGGAGGTTCGCGAGAACCGGGGCCTCGCCTACGCCATCGACGCCTATGCCGACACCTATTCGGATGTTGGCGTGCTGGGGGTCTATGCCGGCTGCGCCGCCAAGGACGCGGCGGAGGCGGCCAAGGTCACGGCCGGCCAGATCGCCGATCTGGCGCAACGGATCGAACCCATCGAACTGTCGCGGGCGAAGGCGCAGTTGAAGGCGTCCATGTTCATGGGCCGCGAGCAGCCCCTGTCCCGCGCCGAGCAGGCGGCGGGCCAGACCCTACTGTTCGGCAAGACCCTGAGCGCGTCGGAGATCGGCGCCGCCATCGACGCGGTGGAGGCCGGCGACATCGCGCGGGTCGGCGCCCGTCTGCTAGGCTCTGGAAAGTGCGCCACCGCCGTGTTGGGCGCAAAGGGGGCCATGAAGGCCGGCCGCGCCTTCGAGGCCGGGCTGTTCGCCTGATCGAAGCAAGCTAGGGTCGCGTCCATGGGCATGCTCGACTGGCTTTCTCCGAAGAATGAGATCGTGCTGCAGGGGGAGGGCGTCACCCTGCGCACCCCGCGCCTGTCGGACCATGCGGAATGGGCCAGAGTGCGTGAGGCGTCCCGCGCCTTCCTTCAGCCCTGGGAGCCGACCTGGCCCGAGGATGACCTGACCCGCGCCGCCTTTCGCCGCCGCATCGAGGCCTACGACCGCGAACTGGCCGAGGGGCTGGGCGTGGCCTTGGCGATCCGCGAGACGCGCGAGAACCGTCTGGTCGGCCTGATCCGCATGCACAACATCCGCCGGGGCGTGGCCGACACCGCCTCCCTCGGCTACTGGATCGGCGAACCCTTCGCCCGCCGGGGCTATGGCCTGGCCGCCGTGCGGGCGGTCAGCGCCTTCGCGTTCGGGCCGTTCCGCCTTTCCAGGCTGGAGGCCCAGTGCCTACCCGACAACGCGCCGTCGCGCGGCCTGCTGCTGAAGGCCGGGTTTTCCGAGGAAGGCTACGCCCGCGCTTATCTGAAAATTAACGGCGAATGGCGAGACCATAGGTTGTTCGGGCTGGTCTCACGCGCGCGTGCGTCGGAAAGCCCGTACATTGCCGGAACCTAGAACGGGTTTTCGGCGGGGCTGTGCATGGCGCTGAAGCAAAACCTGAAACGGGGCTGGGAGGCCCCGGCCATGCTGGAGGCCCTGGGCGCCGCTGATGTGGCGCTGTGGGTCTGGGAGCCCGAAGCCGACCGCCTCCGCGTCAACGGACCCGCGCGCGCCCTGGGCCTTGGCCCGCTGGCGCCCGAGTGCGCCTCCGCCGCCATTCTCGCCCTCGCCATTCCGCAGGACCGCGCCCAGGTGGAGCGCATGCTGCGCACCCAGGCGCCTGGGACCGAGGTCATCGCCCGCGTCCGCATGCGCGGCGCCGAAAGCTGTCTCTGGCGCGGCGTCTGGCTTGAGGAGGGCGTCCGCGCCGCCGGCGTGGTTGCTCCGGAAACGAAATACACCGCTTCCCAGCATGATCACCTGACCGGTCTGCTGGATCGCTCCAGCT
Organism: Caulobacter segnis; assembly: GCF_029543125.1. Taxonomy (GTDB): domain Bacteria; phylum Pseudomonadota; class Alphaproteobacteria; order Caulobacterales; family Caulobacteraceae; genus Caulobacter; species Caulobacter segnis_D. The sequence goes on along the minus strand of NZ_JARQWW010000002.1, from coordinate 251,868 downwards.
TCATCGCCCGGGCGCGGGATCGTCTGCAGTCGCCGGGCGAGTACGAAATGGTGGTCGCCGACCTCGACCGCCTGCGCCGCCTGAACGAGGCCCTGGGACATGAGCGCGCCGATCTGGTGCTCGCGGCTCTGGGCTCGCGTCTTGCTGCCGCCTTTCCCGCCGACGCGGTGATCGGCCGGATCGGCGAGGATGAGTTCGCCGTCCTGATCGAGGCCGTCAGCGGCCGCGAACCCGCCGAGATGCTGCGTCAGGCGGTGGAGCAGCCCCTGCGCGTGGTGGGCTTCGACATCTTCCCGACCCTGTCCCTGGGCGCCGTGTCGGCGGAGGGGGGCGAATACGCGCCCGAGGCCACCGAGCTGCTGCGCCGAGCCGAGCTGGCGGTCGAGGCGGCCCGCGTGGGCGGCCGGGGCGGGGCGGCGGCCTATGGCCGGGCCATGGAGTCCGACGGCCTCTCCAGATTGGCGCTCGAAGGAGACCTTCGCGGCGCGCTGGGCCGTGGCGAGATCATCCCATTCTTCCAGCCCGTGGTGCGTCTGTCCGACGGCGCTTTGGCTGGGTTCGAGGCCCTGGCCCGCTGGCGGCATCCCCGTCGCGGTTTCCTGCCGCCGGACGACTTCCTGCCGCTGGTCGAGGAGATGGGGCTGATGAGCGAACTGGGCGCCCACATGGTGCGCTCCGCCGCCGCCCAGCTTTCCGCCTGGCGCAGGACGCACCGGCAGGTCGAGGGCATGACGGTCAGCGTCAACCTCTCCACCGGCGAGATCGACCGCGCCAGCCTGATCGCCGAAGTCGCCTCGGTCATCAAGGAAAACGACCTGCCCGCCCAGGCGCTGAAGCTGGAGATCACCGAGAGTGAAGTGATGCGCGATCCCAAGCGCGCCGCCTCGGTCCTGAACGCCCTTCGCGACACGGGCGTGGGCCTGGCCCTGGACGACTTCGGCACCGGCTTCTCGTCCTTGTCGTACCTGTCGCAGCTGCCCGTCGATACGCTGAAGATCGACCGTTATTTCGTGCGGACCATGGCCGGCAATGAAGGTTCGGCGAAGATCGTCCGCTCAATCGTCCAGCTCGGACGCGACCTGAACCTGGAAGTGGTGGGCGAGGGCGTGGAGAACGCCGCCATGGCCGCAAAGCTTCTGGAGCTCGGCTGCGATTACGGTCAGGGCTTCGGCTACGCGCCGGCTTTGGCGCCGACGGAAGCCGAGGTCTATCTCAACGAGGCCTATCTGGACGGCGTCGCGCCGTTGCGCGCCTGGGCCTAGGCGCGGCCTGCCTGACCGGATAGCTGATCGGCGCTGATCCCAAGTTTCGCCAGGGCCTGCGACCACTTGTGTTCGTGGTCGGAGCCGAACAGCAGCTGCTCGTCCGGATCGCAGATCAGCCACACGTTCTCGCGCAGCTCCTGCTCCAGCTGACCGCCGTCCCAGCCGGCGTAGCCCAGAGCCATCATCGAACGGCGGGGCTTGGTGCGGTAGTCGGTCATGGCCTCCAGCACCGCGCGCGTGGCGGTCAGGCTGAGGTCGTCGGTGATGGCCACGCTGGCGCCCTCGGCTTCATAGTCGGCGGTGTGCAGGACAAAGCCGCGCTCGCGCTGCACGGGACCGCCCATCAGCACCAGATCGGCGGGGCCGTCTTCCGCCTTGGGCACACCCAGCTTCTCCAGCAGATCACTGACCATCAGGCCGTCCACCGGCCGGTTCACCGCCAAGCCCATGGCGGCGTCCTCGTCGTGCGAGCAGACGAACACCACGGCGCGCTCGAAACGCGGATCATCAATGCCAGGCATGGCGACCAGCAGCCGCCCCGTGAGAAATTCGCTTTCAGCCATAGGGAGAGGATCGGAACTGAAAGCGGCGGTTTCAAGCCCGGACGGTCAGATGCAGCTTGCGTCGCGATGCAGCGTCTCTATGTGCTCAGCTTCCAACCTATCCAAACCGGAGATCGGCCATGACCATCAAAGTCGGCGACAGCCTGCCCGCCGCCACCTTCATGACCACCTCGCCCGAGGGCCCCAAGCCGATCACCGGCGACGAGGTGTTCAAGGGCAAGACTGTGGCCCTGTTCGCCGTGCCCGGCGCCTTCACGCCGACCTGCTCGGCCAAGCATCTGCCGGGCTTCAAGGAGAAGGCCGCCGACCTGAAGGCCAAGGGCGTCGACGCCATCGCCTGCGTCTCGGTCAACGACGTCTTCGTGATGAAGGCCTGGGCCAAGGATCAGGAGGTCGGCGAGGACATCCTGATGCTGGCCGACGGCAATGGCGACTTCACCCGCACCATCGGCCTGGACTTCGACGGTTCGAAGTTCGGCATGGGCCCGCGTTCGCAGCGCTACTCCATGATCGTCAAGGACGGCGTGGTGCAGCAGCTGAACGTGGAAGAGGGCGGTGAATTCCGCGTCTCTTCCGCCGACTACATGCTCGGCCAGCTCTAAGGTCTACGGGTTGCGTGGATGGGCTCAGCCCGTCCACGCCTCCAGCGGGTCGGCGCCCTGCGTGATCGCCGCCACCAGGCCGGGCGCGCCGGCCAGGACCTGATCGGCATAGAGCCGGGCCAGCGCGGCGTCGCCGCCCTTGGCCAGCATCCAGCCGCCGGTGGTCTCCCCCATCAATTGCAGGAATGCGGTCGCTCCAGCCAGGGCGTCGGGCGTGCCCTTGCGCGCCGCCAGCCAGGCGGCGGCTTCGCGGGCGGCCTGGACGGCAGCCGTCAGACGCGGACCGATCGGGCCTTGGGCGGTCTTGGCCGTCGCCTCGATCTCCGCCAGCAGCTCCTCCAGCGCCAGGCCGCCAGCCATGGACAGCTTGCGGCCGGCCAGGTCCATGGCCTGGATGCCGTTGGTGCCTTCGTAGATCGGCAGAATGCGGGCGTCGCGATAGTGCTGGGCCGCGCCGGTCTCCTCGATGAAGCCCATGCCGCCGTGGATCTGCAGCGCTTCTGAGGCCGCCCAGACGCCGATATCCGTGGACCAGCCCTTGGCGATCGGGGTCAGCAGCTCTTCGCGGCGTTTGGCCTTGTCGCGGGCTTCCGGCGTGTCGGCCAGGCGCGACAGGTCGGCGGCGACGGCGGTGGACAGGCAGACGCCGCGCGCGGCGACGGTCTTGGCCTTGATCAGCATCAGGGTGCGGCGCACGTCCGGGTGATCGAAGATCGGGGCCTTGGCCTCGCCGGTCCAGGCGCTGCGGCCCTGGCGGCGTTCCTGGGCGAAGGCGAGGGCCTGCTGATAGGCGCGCTCGGCGATGGCGACGCCCTGGGTCCCCACCTGCAGGCGGGCGGCGTTCATCATCGTGAACATGTGCGCCAGGCCCTGGCCTTCCTCGCCGACCAGTTCGGCCTTGGCGCCCTCGAACAGCATGACGCAGGTGGGCGAGGCATGGATGCCCAGCTTGTGCTCGATGCCGCCGGCGCGCAGGTCGTTGAGGCCGCCAAGGGCGCCGTCGTCGCCGACCAGCACCTTGGACGCCAGAAACAGGCTGATGCCCTTCACGCCTTCCGGTGCGTTCGGGGTGCGGGCCAGGACCAGATGCACGATGTTGTCGGCGGCGTCGTGGTCGCCCCAGGTGATGAAGATCTTCTGGCCGTGCAGCAGCCAGCCGCCCTGGCCGTCCGGCTCGGCGCGGGTGGCGACCTGGGCAAGGTCTGAACCGGCCTGCGGCTCGGTCAGGTTCATGGTCCCGGTCCATTCGCCGCTGACCAGCTTGGGCAGGTAGAGCTGCTGCTGGCGCTCGGTGCCGTGGGCGTGCAGCGCCTCGATGGCGCCCTGGGTCAGCATGGGGCAGAGGCCGAAGGCCAGGCTGGCGGCCTGGATCATTTCGAAGACCGCGATCTCCAGCGCCTTGGGCAGGCCCTGGCCGCCGAACTCCGGGTCGGCCGACAGGCTGTTCCAGCCGTCCGCCGAGAATCGGCGATAGGCGTCCGCATAGCCCGGAGCCGTCTTCACCTTGCCGTTGGCGTAGGTGGCGCCGGCCAGATCGCCCGGCCGGTTCAGCGGCGCGATCACCTCGCCCGCGAAGGCGCCGGCGGCCTCCAGAATGGCGGCGGCGGTCTCTTCGTCCACCTCCGGGAACAACGCGGCCAGGCTTTCAAAACCGGCTGCGCGCAAGGAGGCGAGGAGGTCGGATACGGGGGCGATGTAGGTCATACGGGCGTTTTAAGGCTCAGCCTCGCCGCCGTCTATCACGCGTTCGTGAACATCCCGCCCCTTACAAGATCAAGGTTCGAGCTTAGCTGAGCGCTGAATTGTAATCGCAACTGATGCAGATATCGGAGTTATCCATGCGTCGCTCTCTCGCCTACGCCGCCTTCGCCTTCGCTCTGGCCGCGTCTCCAGTCGCTTTCGCGGCTTCCAACAACCCGGCCGAGATGCCGGCGGGTACCTACGCCCTCGACAAGACCCACGCCAGCATCACCGCCCAGATCGATCACTTCGGCTTCAGCGGCTACACCTTCCGCTTCGAAAAGTTCGACGCCAGCTACACCTATGACCCGGCCAAGCCGGAAGCCTCGGTGATCAAGGTCACCGTTGACGTCAATTCGCTGAGCACCGGCTACGACAAGGCGGACGCCGCCTTCCCGGCCGAGTTCCTGGCCGCCGACAAGCACCCCACCGCCACCTTCGTCTCCAAGTCGATCACCCGCAGCGGCGGAAACAAGGGCGTGGTCGCCGGCGACCTGACCCTGGCCGGCGTCACCAAGCCGGTGAGCCTGGATGTCACCTTCAACAACGCAGGCAAGGACATGTTCGGCGCGATCCGTTCGGGCTTCGCGGCCTCGACCGTGATCAAGCGCGGCGAGTTCGGCTCCACCAAGTACGCCCCGGCCCTGGGCGACGAGGTGAAGCTGATGATCGACGTCGAGTTCACCAAGCAATAATCCGCGCCTAAGCTTCGCCCCGGCCCTCGCGTCGGGGCGAACTGATCAGGAGACTGGCATGGCCGAGAGCCGAAACCGCTACACGACCGTCGCCATCGTCCTGCACTGGCTGATCGCCGCGGCGATCATCTTCCAGATCATCCTGGGCTGGCGGGCCGGCGATGCGCCCAAGGGGCCGTCGGCCTTCGCCATGATCCAGCTGCACAAGTCCATCGGGATCACGATCCTGCTGCTCAGCCTGGCGCGCCTGGCCTGGCGACTGACGCACCGGCCGCCGCCGCACGTGGCGGATCAGCCGCGCTGGCAGACCATCGCCTCGCACGCGGTCCATTGGGGCTTCTATGCGATCATGATCGGCCTGCCGCTGACGGGCTGGATCATGGTGTCGGCCAGCCGGCTGAACATTCCCACCGTGCTCTACGGGACCATCCCGTGGCCGCACCTGCCGTTCCTGCCGGAGCTGCCGGCGGACGCCAAGGCCGTGTGGCGGACGGTCGGGGACACCGGGCATGGCGTGCTGGTCAAGCTGACCTACGTTCTGCTGCTGCTGCACCTGGGCGCCGTCGCCAAGCACCAGATCCTCGACCGCGACCAGACCTTCGGTCACATGGCCCCCGGCGCGAAGGCCGGGTGGAAGGAGCCGCGTGCGTGGCTCGCGGCCATCGGCTTCGTGGCTGTGGTCGGCGGAGCCTACGCCTGGTCGCCCAAGGCCAAGCCCGCGCCGGCTCCGACGGTCCAGGAAGAAACGGTTGAGGTGGCCGAAGCGCCCGCGCCGGAGCAGGCCGCTCCTGCTCCCGTGGCGACGGATACGCCCGCCGCCGAGGAAGCCCTTCCCGCTCCCATGCCGCCCGTCGCCTGGACGGTGAGCAAGAGCTCCACCCTCGGCTTCTCAACGAGCTGGGGCGGCGAGGCGGTGGAGGGGCGCTTCTCGCGCTGGACCGCCGACATCCTGTTTTCGCCTGATGCGCTGGACACCTCGAAGGTCAGCGTGAAGATCGACCTGTCTTCGGTGGCCACCGGCGACGGGCAGCGCGATGAGTCCCTGGTGGGCTCGGACTTCTTCGACACCGGGTCGCATCCGACCGCCACCTTCACCGCCACGAAGTTCCGCAAGACCGCCGAAGGCCGCTTCGTCGCCGACGGGACCCTGGACCTGCGCGGGGTGAAACGGCCGGTCAGCCTGCCCTTCAGCCTGAAGATCGACGGCGACACGGCCCGCATGCGCGGTGTAACCAGCCTCGACCGCACGGCTTTCGGAGTTGGACAGGGCGAATGGACGGCGACGGACGAGATTCCGGCCAAGGTGAGCGTCAGGGTCGATCTGACCGCGACCAAGCGGTAGCAGCCCTGCGCGCGGGCGGGCTCGTCATCCTGCCCACCGAGACGGTCTATGGGCTCGCCGCCGACGCGGCGGACCCCAAGGCCGTGGCCGCCATCTTCGAGGCCAAGGGCCGGCCGCGCTTCAATCCCCTGATCGCCCACGTCGCCGACCTGGCGACCGCGGAGAAGATCGCCGTCTTCGACGATCGCGCCCGCAAGCTGGCGGAGGCTTTCTGGCCGGGGCCGATGACCCTGGTTCTGCCGATCCGCGACGCCTCCGCCGTCTGCGATCTGGCGCGGGCCGGGCTGGAGACCGTGGCGATCCGCGTACCCGGGCACGAAGGCGCGCGGGACATGCTCGCGGCCTTCGGCGGTCCCGTGGTGGCGCCTAGCGCCAACCGTTCTGGGCGCCCCAGCCCCACCACCTACGAGGATGCCATCGGCGAGACCGGCTCATCGGCCGGCGCAGCGCTCGATGGCGGTCCCTGCCAGGTCGGCCTCGAATCCACTGTCGTCTCTGTGCTCGACGGCGCGCCGCGCCTGCTGCGTCCCGGCGCCGTGACGCGAGCCCAGATCGAGGCGCTGATCGGTCCGCTGGCGGAGGCGGCGGATGACGCCAAACGCTCCCCCGGCCGGCTCGCCGTCCACTACGCGCCAGATGCGCCGGTGCGGATCAACGCCGAGGCGGCGGGGGAGGGCGAGGCCTATCTCGCCTTCGGCCCCCATGCAGGCGGCGAGCGGGTGTTCAACCTCAGTCCGTCCGGCGATCTGGCGGAGGCGGCGGCTAATCTGTTCGCCTTCCTGCGTGCGGCGGACCGCACCAAGCCATCAGCCATCGCAGTCGCGGCGATCCCGGATGAAGGCCTGGGCGAGGCGATCAACGACCGTCTGCGTCGCGCGGCGGGGTTCGTCGGATGACCGCGCCGGCCGAAGTCATCGCGCGCCTGAAGGCGGCTCTGGGCGAGGGGGGCTGGAGCCAGGACCCCGACAGGCTGGCGCCGAAGCTGACCGAATGGCGGCGACGCTGGTCGGGAACTACGCCTATGCTGGCCCTGCCGGACACGACCGAGAAGGTGGCGGCGGTGGTGCGCATCTGCGCCGAGGCGGGGGTGGCGATCACGCCCCAGGGCGGCAACACCGGTCTCGTGGGCGGCCAGATTCCGCAGGGCGAGATTCTGCTGTCCACCGACCGCCTGCGGGCCCTGCGCGACGCGGACGCTTTCGACGACGCCCTGATCGTCGAGGCGGGCCTGACCCTGGCACAGGCCCATGCGGCGGCGGAGAAGGTCGGCCGGCGCTTTCCGCTCAGCCTCGCCTCCGAAGGCTCGGCCACCATCGGCGGGCTGATCAGCACAAACGCCGGCGGGGTGCAGGTCCTGCGCTACGGGACCATGCGTGATCTGGTTCTGGGCATCGAGGCGGTGCTGCCCAATGGCGAGGTCTGGAACGGCCTGAAGCGCCTGCGCAAGGACAACTCCGGCTACGACCTCAAGCACCTGCTGATCGGGGCGGAGGGGACGCTGGGCGTCGTCACCGCCGCCAGCCTGAAGCTGTTCCCGATCCTGCCGTCGCGGGCGGTGGCCATCGTTGGCCTCGCCAGCCCGGCGGACGCCATCGCCCTTCTGGCCCGCGCCAAGGACGAGACGGGCGGGGCGCTGGAGGCGTTCGAACTGATGGGGCGGACGGGCGTGGCCCTGGCGGTGAAGCATCTGCCCGCCGTGCGCGAGCCGCTGGCTGAGGCGCATCCCTGGTACGTGCTGATCGAGGCCGCCAGCGGCGAGCCTGGCGCAGCGGAGGCGGCGCTGGAGCGCCTGCTGGCCCGCGCCCTGGAGGACGGCCTGATCGCCGACGCTGCCCTCGCCCAGAACGAAGCGCAGGCAGCCGCCTTCTGGAGCCTGCGCGAGGGACAGTCCGCCGCCCAGAATCCGGAAGGGGCGTGCTGGAAGCACGACGTCTCCGTCCCGGTCTCGCAGATCGCCGCCTTCATGGCGCAGGCTGACGCGGCGGTTCAGCAGGTCGCCCCGGGCGCACGGGTCGTCGCCTTCGGCCACGTGGGCGACGGCAACGTCCACTACAACGTCCTTCGGCCTGTGGACTGGACCGACGCCGAGCATGACCGGCTGCGCGCGGCGGGCGCCCTGGCCGTCCACGACATGGTCGCCCGCTACGACGGCTCGATCAGCGCCGAGCATGGCCTCGGCGTGATGAAGGTGGGCGAGGCCCTGCGCTACAAGTCCCCCGCCGAGATCGCCGCCCAGCGCGCGGTGCGCTCAGCGCTCGATCCCCACAGGATCATGAACCCTCGGGTGTTGTTCTGACCCCCGCTAGAGCTTAAGTCCCGCCCCATGCTGATGGTCATCTCCCCCGCCAAGGCGCTGGACTTCACGCCGCCCGCGCAAACCCTGCCGCTCACCACGCCGGAGCTGAAGGGCGACATCGCCGAGCTGGCCAAGACCACCTCCAAGCTGACGGCGGCGGATCTGCGCCGGCTGATGCACATCTCCGAAAACCTCGCCAAGCTGAACCATGAGCGGTTCCAGGCCTTCGATCCGGCGGTCGAGGACGGTCTGCAGGCGGCCTTCGCCTTCAACGGCGACGTCTATTCGGGGCTCGAGGCGCGCAAGCTGGACAAGGCGGGTCTGACCTGGGCGCAGGAACACCTGCGCATCCTGTCGGGTCTGTACGGCGTGCTGCGTCCGCTGGACGCCATCCAGCCCTATCGCCTGGAGATGGGGACGCGGCTGAAGACCAAGCGCGGCTCCAGCCTGTACGACTTCTGGGGCGATCACATCTCCAACGCCCTGAACGCCGTGCTGGAAGGTCACAAGGACAAGACCCTGGTGAACCTGGCCAGCCAGGAATATTTCGGCGCCGTGGACGCCAAGGCGCTGAAGGCCCCGGTGGTCACCTGCCACTTCAAGGAGGAGAAGGAGGGGACGCTGCGCATCCTCAGCTTCTACGCCAAGAAGGCGCGGGGGCGCATGGCGCGCTTCGCCATCGACAACCGCATCGACAAGGCCGAGGGGCTGAAGGCGTTCGACCTCGACGGCTATGCTTTCCGCGCCGACCTCTCCACCGAAGCCGACTGGATTTTCGCTCGCCCGCAGCCTTAAATTCATCTAGCGGTGAATTAAAGCGGACTCGCCGCTGGCGCGCGGCTGACTTATGCTGCGTTGCAACAAAAAGATTGCGGAGCGTAGGGGATGAGCGTGGATTTCGGTCTGAAGGGCCAGGCGGCCATCGTCACGGGCTCGACCAGCGGCATCGGCCACGCCATGGCCGAGGCGCTCGCCGCCCAGGGCGTGGACGTGGTCCTGAATGGTCTGGGCGATCCAGTCGCCATCGAGACCACCCGCTCCAAGCTTGAAGCCGACCACGGCGTCCGCGTCGTCTATCACGGCGCCGACATGACCAAGCCCGGCGAGATCGCCGAGATGGTCGCCTTCGCCAAGGCCGAATTCGGGCGCCTGGACATCCTGGTCAACAACGCCGGCATCCAGCACGTGGCCCCGGTCGACGAGTTCCCGCCGGAGAAGTGGGACCAGATCATCGCCATCAACCTGTCCTCGGCCTTCCACGGCACGCGTGCGGCCCTGCCCATCATGAAGGCGCAGGGGCGCGGTCGGATCGTCAACCTGGCCAGCGCTCACGCCCTGGTCGCCTCGCCTTTCAAGTCCGCCTACGTCGCCGCCAAGCACGGGGTGCTGGGCCTCACCAGGACGGTGGCGCTGGAAGTCGCGCAGCAGAACATCACCTGCAACGCCATCTGCCCCGGCTATGTGAAGACCCCCATCGTCGAGGGGCAGATCAAGGACCAGGCCAAGGCTCGCGGCATCAGCGAGGACGAGGTCCTGAAGAACGTCATCCTCGCCGCCCAGCCGACCAAGCGGTTCGTAACGGTTGAGGAGATTTCGGGCCTGCTGCTCTACCTCGTCTCGGACGCCGGGGCGTCGGTGAACGGCACGGCCCTATCGGTGGACGGCGGCTGGACCGCGCAGTAGGGGAGCAGGGCATGTTGGGCATCGGCAAGAAGTCGGGGCCCAAGCCCATCAGCGTGGCCCTTCAGGGCGGTGGTTCGCATGGAGCCTTCGCCTGGGGCGTGCTGGACCGCCTGCTCGAGGAGGAAAGCCTGGAGATCCAGGCTGTCACGGCCGCCTCCGCCGGGGCCATGAACGCGGTGGCCATGACCGCCGGCCTGATCGAAAATGGCCGCGAGGGCGCCAAGGCCAAGCTGGCCGACTTCTGGAAAAAGGTGAACCAGGCGGGCGGCCGCAACATCTTCGGCGACTCCAGCGTCTGGAACGCCGCGCTCAGTTCCGACTGGATCAAGAACACGCCGGGATGGCGGTTGGCGGAGACCTTCGCCATGTCGCTGAGCCCCTACGACTTCAATCCCTTCAACCTGAACCCGCTGCACGACGCCCTGGAGCGGGTGGTGGATTTCGACGTCCTGCGCGAGCGCTCGCCCCTGGCGCTGTACATATCCGCCACAGAGGTGCGCACCAGCCAGGCCAAGATCTTCCGCGAGCATGAGCTGACCGTGAAGCACGTCATGGCCTCGGCCTGCCTGCCGCACCTGTTCCACGCGGTGGAGATCGACGGCGAGCCCTATTGGGACGGCGGCTACCTCGCCAATCCGGGCCTGTGGCCGCTGTTCTATGACAAGACGCCGGACGACGTGCTTGTGGTCACCCTCAACCCCTTCATCCGCAAGGAGGCGCCGAGAACGCCGGGGGACATCGTCGACCGCCTGAACGAGATCACCTTCAACGCCTCCCTCGCCGCCGAGCTGCGCGCCATCGGCCTGCTGCAGAAGCTGCTGGAGGAGGGCTTGCTGAAGGACGCCGCCAAGGGGCGTTATAGGCGGATGCTGCTTCACTCCATCGCCGCCGACGGCCATCTGGACGACCTGTCCCTGTCCACCAAGTTCAACACCGAGTGGGGCTTCCTCACCGATCTGAAGGACCGGGGGCGCAACGCCGCCGAGCAATGGCTGGGTTCCTGCCTCAGCCATGTGGGCGAACGGGCGACGCTGGACATCGCCTCGGTGGCGGCGTGAGCGGGCCCGTCTCCACGGCCGGCGTCGTCTGTTTCCGGGGCGACGATGTGCTGCTGATCAAACGCGGCAAGCCGCCCCGCCTGGGCCAGTGGAGCATCCCCGGCGGCCGCATCGAGTGGGGCGAGGCCGCCATCGCCGCCGCCCGCCGCGAACTGATGGAGGAGACCGGCGTCGAGGCCGAGATCCTCGCCCTGGTCGATGTGGTGGATGGCGTCTTCGTCGGCGACGACGGCGAGGTGCAGCGGCACTACGTGATGATCGACTACGCCGCCCGCTGGACCTCCGGCGAGCCCGTGGCGGGCGATGACGCGGCCGACGCGCGCTTCGTGCCGATGAGCGAGGTGGACGCCGTGGTCGAGTGGCAGGAGACCCGCCGGGTGATCCACGAGGCCTGGGCCCGCTTCGGCGGCGCTTGACCGCCTCCGCGTCAACCGGGTCTGCTGTCCTCAACGAGAAAACGAGGAGCGACCCATGGCCTACAAACCCTTCGACCTGAGCGGCAAGGTGGCGCTGGTGACCGGCGGCAACCGCGGGATCGGCTTCGGCATGGCGGAGGCCCTGGCCCAGGCCGGCGCTGACATCGTCATCTGGGGCTCCAACGCTGAGCGCAACCTGGAGGCCGAGGGCAAGTTGAACACCTTGGGCGTGCGGGTCCTGGCGCAGAAGGTGGACGTCTCCGACGAGGCGCAGGTCGTGGCGGCCATGGCCGAGGCGGCGGCCAGCATGGGCCGCATCGACAGCGTCTTCGCCAACGCCGGGGTGGGCTATGGCGCGCCGTCCTTCGTGGACATGTCGACCGAGACCTACCGCAAGGTGCTGGCCGTCAATCTGGATGGGGTGTTCTTCACTTTCCGCGAGGCCTGCCGCCACATGGTGGAGCGGGCCAAGGCCGGCGATCCCGGCGGCTCCATCGTCGGCATCGCCTCCCTGGCGGCCATCGAGGGCGCGGCGCGCAACGAGGCCTACGCCGCCACCAAGGGGGCGGTGATCTCGATGATGAAGTCCGTGGCCGTGGAGCACGCCCGCTGGGGCGTCCGCGCCAACGCCATTTTGCCGGGATGGATCGCCACCGACATGACCGCCGGCGCCCAGGCCGCTCCGGCCTTCGCCGAGAAGGTCATTCCCCGCGTTCCCGCCCGCCGCTGGGGCGAGCCGGCCGATTTCGGCGGCATGGCCGTGTACCTGGCGTCGGACGCCAGCGCCTATCATTCGGGCGACACCCTGGTGATCGACGGCGGCTACTCGATCTTCTGAGGCGCTTGCTGGAACGCCGTTCTCATGAGACGTTTTTCTGACGCGACCCTGCCCGTCAGAGGCGGGGCGCTGGAGGAACGACGGAAATGCAGCCGCACGATATCGCGGGCGTTGCAGGATCGCGCAGCTTCTGGGCCGCGCTACTGATGGGGCTGACGGCCCTCACCGCCTGCTTCTGGACGCCTGAACAGCGCTGAGCTGACGTCGGGTCACCATTGCGGGGCCGCTGTCGGCGGCCTCATGCTCCCGCAAAACAACGGGAGGACGGCCGATGGGGCTGCGCACGCCGCTTTGCGATCTTCTGCAGATCGAGCATCCGATCCTGCTCGCCGGCATGTGCGGGGTGTCCTACGCCGAGCTGGCGGCGGCGGTCTCCAACGCCGGCGGCTATGGCGTGCTGGGCATGGCCGGCACGTCGCCCGACTTCATCGCCGGCCAGATGCGCAAGGTGCGCGAGCTGACCGACAAGCCGTTCGGCGTCGACCTGCTGGCCGCCACGCCGGACGCCCTGACCGCCAGCGTCGAGGTGATCATCGCCGGCGGCGCCTCCAGTTTCGTGGCGGGGCTTGGCGTGCCCGCGCCGATCATCGCCCGCCTCAAGGACGCGGGGCTCAAGGTCATGGTGGTCTGTGGGGCGGTGAAGCACGCGGTGAAGGCTCAGGCCGCCGGCTGTGACGCGGTGATCTGCCAGGGCGGAGAGGGGGGCGGCCATACCGGTCTGGTCGGCACCTTGCCCCTGGTCGCCCAGGCGGTGGAGGCCGTGGACATTCCCGTGATCGCGGCGGGCGGCCTGCATGACGGCCGGGGATTGGCCGCGGCTCTGGCTCTCGGCGCGCAAGGCGTTTGGATGGGCACGCGGTTCATCGCCTCCGACGAGGCGCATTCCGGCGCGGTCTATCGTCAGGCGATCCTCGACGCCGCCGACGAGGATACCGTCCGCACGCGCAGCTATTCGGGCAAGCCGATGCGCGTGCTGAAGAACCCGTATGTAGAGGACTGGGAGGCTCGCGCCGCCGAGATCCAACCTTTTCCGCAGCAGGCCATTCACTCGATCCAGACCGGTGTCATGGGCGGCATCGGCGGCCAGACCGAGGGGCTCGATATCGACCGCTCCTGCCTCGCCATGGGTCAGTCCGCCGGGGGCGTTCGGGAGGTGCTGCCGGCGGGCGAGATCGTCCGCAATCTGGTGGACGAGGCGGTCGCCGCCATCGACCGGGTCGCCGCCTTGCGGGCGAACGGCCAAGCTTCTACCAAGATCGCATGACCTTCGATCCGAACCTGACGCTGGAGACCGAACGCCTGCTGCTGCGCATTCCGCGCGCGGAGGATCTGGATCCCTGGTCGGCCATGATGGCCGATGAGGAAGTCGCTCGTTTTATCGGCGGCGCCATGGGGCGCGAGCAGACCTGGCGCGTGATGGCGGCGGTGACCGGTTCATGGGTGCTGCAGGGCTTCTCCATGTTCTCGGTGATAGAGAAGTCCAGCGGCCGCTGGGTGGGCCGCATCGGCCCTTGGCGGCCGGACGGCTGGCCCGGCACGGAGATCGGCTGGGGCCTGTCGCGCCATTCGTGGGGCAAGGGCTATGCGGTCGAGGCGGCTGCCGCCTGCATGGACTTCGCGGTCGACGTGCTCGGTTGGGATGACGTGATCCACACCATCGACCCGGAGAATGCCGGCTCGCAGAAGGTGGCTCAGCGTCTGGGGTCGACCAACCGGGGCGCCACACGGCTGCCGCCGCCTCTGGATGGCTTCAATGTGGAAGCCTGGGGCCAGACCGCCGACCAATGGCGGGCGCGGCGCAAGCCGGCCTAGAACCAGCCGGCCTCGCGCAGGGCCTTGGCGTAGGCGCGGCTGACCGGAACCTTCACGCCGGACTTGAGGGTCAAGGTCGCCCGGCCGTCACCGCGCCGTGCGTCGGCAAGCGCCTCGCGCGCCACCCACCAGGAGCGGTGCGTCTGGGCGCCTTCGATCCCCGCCAGCTCGGTCACGGCGTCTGACAGCCGCATCAGGATCAGCTCCTGTCCCCGATCGGTGTGCAGGCGCAGATAGTGATCCTCCGCCTCCACCGCGTAGAGGGTCGCGCCGCGCAGTTTCAGGGGCAGGCGTTCCAGGAAGCGGGGCGGTTCAGCCTCGGCCGGAGCGGCGGTGGTGAGGGAGTTCTGCGGGCGAGTGATGAAGTAGCTGAGCAGGGTCATCGCCACGGTCACCACAATCACCGAGATGAAGAAGCCGGGGATGTCCCTCAGCCGGACCGCGTGACCAAAGGCCAGCGCCGAGCTCAACCAGACGATGAGTGTTCCGGGCGGGGTCAGGATCGCGACGATCAAGCCGCCCGCCAGCCATGGACGCTCGTCGAACAGGCCTCGCATGGCCACGTGCCGGGCCGTCAGATTTCCGGCCAGACCTCCCAGCACGGAGGTGCCGACCCAGAAGGCGAGCCTTGACGCCAGCGGCGTGTCGTCGGTCCCGAAGGCTCCGACGATGGCGAGAAAAACACCGGCGCCGGCGGCGAAGGCCAATCCGCGCCAGATGTGCGGCCCGTCCATTCGCGCTTCGCGAACGGCGGCGCCTGTTCGACCGCGAATTTCAGACGCCCCTTCACGCACCTTGGAATGCACCCCGTCCAGGCCCCGTCTAGCGCTCGTCCGGCAAGCACCGCCGAACGGAGATCGAAGATGTCGCAGCATTCGCCGCAAACCGGAACCGCAAACCTGGGCGGGGTCCGCAACCTGATCAGGACTGCGGTCATCGCCATCGGCGTCACCGTGGCGGTGACCTGGCTGGCCATGGGCGATCGGGCCGCGATGTTCTTGCGCCACGTCAGCGAACTGAACTGGGCGCCGCACCTGCCCGATCTTTCGCTGCTGGCGCGGGCGTCGCTGGCGATCCAGATTCACGTGGCGGCGGTCACGGTCGCCCTGGTGATCGGCGGCGCGGTGCTGACCGGGATCAAGGGCGACACGAAGCATCGCGTCCTCGGCTGGACCTGGGTGGTCGCCATGGCGGCGGCGGCGATCTCGTCGCTGTTCATCTCGTCGATCCGTCCCGGCCATTTCAGCTTCCTGCATCTGTTCGCCGGCTGGACCCTGGTCGCCCTGCCGTTCGCGGTCGCCATGGCCCGCAAGCACAAGGTGCGGATCCATGGGCGGATGATGACCGGCCTGTTCGTCGGCGGCCTTGTCATCGCCGGGATCACGGCCTTCCTGCCTGGGCGGCTGATGTGGGCGGTGGTGTTCGGCTAACTTGCCAATGGTGAGGCTGCGGGCCTACGAACGGGGCCATGAACGCTGCTACGCCGAAAAAGCCCCGCGCAAGCGGCCGGGGCCGCCCGTCGAAACACGCCGGGCTGGATCTGAAGGAGACGATCCTCGACTCGGCCGAGCAGCTGTTCGCGCGTCATGGCTTTTACGGCGTGACCACTCGCCAGGTGGCGGCCGAGGCCGGCGTCGACACCGCCCTGATCCACTACTATTTCGGCGCCAAGCGCGAGCTGTTCGACGCGGTGTTCCTGCGCCGGGCGGAGATACTGAACCGCGAGCGGGTCGCCTCCATGGACGCTTACGAAAAGGCGGCTGGCGGCGTCCTGACCAGCGAGGGGGTGATCGAGGCCTTCATCGATCCCCTGCTGCGCATCTCGGAAAACGGCGGGCCGGGCTGGAAGAGCTACTTCGCCCTGGTGGCCCAGGTGAACAACACCCCAGGCTGGGGCGGCGACACCATGCACCGCTTCTTCGATCCGGTGGTGCGGCGCCTGGTGGATGCGTTGGGGCGGGCCCTGCCCAAGGCCAGCCGCGCGGATCTGTTCTGGTGCTACGAATTCCTGACCGGCTCGATGATGCTGGCCCTGTCCGAGACGGGGCGCATCGACGCTCTGTCCGACGGCCTGTGCCGGTCCAGCGACCTGTCGGCCATCCGCGCCCGGTTGTTCGCCTACTGCGCCGCCGGGTTCGAGGCCGTGGCTGTCCGCAACAAGGGCTGACGCAGCGCCGACCTCACTGTGGCGCCAATTCATCAACTGGTGAAAAATAATCATGCTGCGTTCGGTCGCACTTTCGCGACGAACGATCTTCCGCAAGAACTTCCCCTAATTCGCACTTCGATGAATTTGCGAATCAACAAGGCGACCGACGAACGGCGCTAGGGAGGATGAGGATTATGAAATCCATTCTGAAAGTCGCGCTGCTCGCCGGCGCGGCGCAAGTCGCGTTCGCCTCTGGCGCCGTTGCGCAGGACGCCGCGCCCGCCACCGAAACCAGCTTCAACATCGAGGAAGTCGTCGTCACGGCCCGCCGCCGTGAAGAGTCGCTGAAGGACGTCCCGGTCTCGGTCTCGGCCCTGGGCGCCGAGCGCCTGGAAGCCATGGGCGCCTCCGACATCACCACCCTGCAGCAGCAGACCCCGAACGCGACCGTTCAGGTGGCCCGCGGCTCCAACTCGACCCTGATCTCCTTCATCCGCGGCGTCGGCCAGCAGGACCCGCTGTGGGGCTTCGAGCCCGGCGTCGGTCTCTATGTGGACGACGTCTATGTGGCCCGTCCGCAGGGCGCGGTGCTCGACATCTTCGACATCGAGCGCATCGAAGTGCTGCGTGGCCCGCAAGGCACGCTGTACGGCCGCAACACCATCGGCGGCGCGATCAAGTACGTCACCAAGAAGCTCGACCTGACCCGTCCGCAGTTCACCGCGCGCGGCTCGCTCGGCTCCTACGACCAGCGCGACGTTGTGGTCACCGGCTCGGTGCCGCTGACCGACAAGCTGGCCATCGGCGGTTCGGTCGCGTCGTATGACCGCGACGGCTTCGGCAAGAACCTGAACACCGGTGAAGAGCACTACGACAAGGATGTCTTCGCCTATCGCGCCAGCGCCGAGTATGCGCCGACCGACGACCTGTTCTTCCGCTTCGCCTACGACAAGGTCGAGGACAACTCGAACCCGCGTCACGGTCACCGCGAGACCGCCGGCGTCGGCGCCGACGCCCAGATCTTGGACGACGTCTACGACACCCGCGCCGGGATCACCGGCAAGAACAAGGTCGACACCGAAGGCTGGTCGCTGACCGGTCAGTGGAACGTCAACGACGTCATCACCCTGAAGTCGATCACCGCCGGCCGTGAAAGCTACACCGACACCATCATCGACTTCGACAACACCCCGGCCCCGACGCTCGACATCCCGGCCTTCTACGCCGACGAGCAGTTCAGCCAGGAGTTCCAGGTCCAGTTCGCCACCGACCGCGTCCAGGGCGTGGCGGGCGTGTACTACATGAACGGCTACGCCAAGGGCGCCTTCGACACTGTCGCCGGCAACCTGGGCCTGGCCATCAACTCGTCCGGCAAGGTGTCGACAACCTCGCTGGCCGCTTTCGCCGACGTCAGCTTCGACATCACCGACCGTCTGAAGGCCTCGGTGGGCGGCCGCTGGACGCAGGACAGCAAGAACGCCAACGTGTTCCGCGCCTTCTATCTGGGCGCCACGCGCAGCCCGGTTCTGGGCGGCGCCCCGCGCGCCATCCTGCAGACCCGCACCAACTACGTGGCGGAGAAGGACTTCGAGGAGTTCACCCCGCGCATCAGCGTCTCCTACGAGCTGAGCGACGAGCTGACCGCCTACGCCTCGTACAGCGACGGCTTCAAGTCGGGCGGTTGGGACATGCGCGGCGACGCCTTCCTGACCCCGCAGACGGTGAACGGCTACGAGCCGGAAACGGTGAAGGCCTATGAAATCGGCCTGAAGGGTTCGCTCCTCGACCGCCGCCTGCAGTTCAGCTCGGCCTGGTTCTATTCCGACTACAAGGACCAGCAGATCACGACTCAGCAGGTCGCGACGCCGCCGCAGGTGGGCATCGCCTCCATCGTCGACAACGCCGGCGCCTCGACCATCTGGGGTCTGGAGTTCGAAGGTTCGGCCTATCTGAGCCAAAGCCTGACCGCCAACTTCGCGGTCGGCTACCTGAACGCCGAGTTCGACGAATTCATCACCAACATCACCGGCACGCCGGTCGACATCTCGAACACCCGCGAGTTCCAGAACTCGCCGGAATGGTCGGGCTATCTGGGCGTCACCTACAAGACGGCCCTGGCGGGCGGCACGCTGCGCGTGACCCCGTCGCTGTCCTATCGCGGCGACTACCACCTGTTCGACGTGGCGGACCCGATCCTCGACCAGAAGGCCTACACCCTGGTCGATCTGGGCGTGGTCTGGGATGCGCCGGGCGATCAGTGGCAGGTCGGCGTGTACGGCAAGAACCTGACTGACGAGGAATACCGCGTCGGCGGCTACAGCTTCCCGGGCGCGACCTACAACAACTCGATCATCGGCTTCTACGGCCCGCCGCGGACCTGGACCGCGACGATCCAGTACAAGTTCTAAGACAGCTTACGAGGGCGGCGGTTTCGGAAGGAGCCGCCGCCCTTTCCTTGTTCGCTGACAGTCTGCAAGACTGCCGGCCAAGCTTCATGATGATGGACCGCTTATGACCACCCCGACGACCCCGGCGCCGAGCCCGCGCTACCGCGCCTATGTCCTGTTCATCCTGGTGGTGGTCTACACCTTCAACTTCCTCGACCGGCAGATCCTCGGAATCCTGAAGGAGCCGATCAAGGCCGACCTCGGCCTGACCGACACCCAGCTGGGCCTGATGGGCGGAGTGGCCTTCGCGGCGCTCTACACGACCCTGGCGGTGCCGATCGCCTGGATGGCCGACCGCTTCAGCCGCACCTGGATCATGACCGGTGCCCTGACCCTGTGGAGCGGGTTCACGGCCCTGTGCGGCTTCGCCGGCGGCTTCTGGTCCCTGTTCCTGGCCCGCATGGGCGTCGGGGTGGGGGAGGCGGGCGGCGTGGCCCCGGCCTATTCCATGATCGCCGACTATTTCCCCAAGGCGCAGCGCGCGCGGGCCCTGGCGGTCTATTCCTTCGGCATCCCCATCGGCACGGCTCTTGGAGTTCTGTTCGGCGGCCTGATCGCGGCGGCCATCGACTGGCGCACCGCCTTCATCGTCGTGGGCCTGGCCGGCGTGCTGATCGCGCCGATCTTCCGCCTGACCGTGAAGGATCCCCGCCGCGGCGGTTACGAGGACATTCCCGCCGTCGAGGCGCCGGCGCCCAAGTCGCCCAGCCTGGGCGAGGTGGTGCGCACCGTGGCGCCCAAGCCCAGCTTCTGGCTGCTGTCGTTCGGCGCGGCCTGCTCGTCGGTCTGCGGTTATGGCGTGGCCTTCTGGCTGCCGTCCTTCTTCATGCGCAGCCTGGGTTTGACACTGGTCGAGACGTCCTGGTTCTACAGCGGCGTGGCCTTCTTCGGCGGCGTGGCCGGCATCTGGCTCGGCGGCTGGCTGGGCGACCGGTTTGGCGGCAAGAACAAGGGGGCCTACGCCCTGGTGCCGGCGATCTGCTTCCTGGTCGCTCTGCCGTGCTTCCTGCTGGCCATGAACGTGAAGTCGATGCTCCTGTCGTTCCTGATCTTCCTGATCCCCACCGGCCTGAACCTGGCCTGGGCGGGTCCGGTCATCACCGCGGCTCAACACATGGCGCCGGCCAACATGCGGTCAACCGCCTCGGCGCTGTTCCTGCTGATCAACAACCTGCTGGGGATCGCGGTGGGCCTGTGGTTCTTCGGCTTCGTCTCCGATCTTCTGGCGCCCCGTTTCGGAGCGGAATCGATGCGGTACGCGATCTATTTCGGGCTCGGATTCTACGTCCTGAGCGCTACGCTGCTGATCCTTGCCTCTCGCCGGCTGCGCAAGGACTGGGTGGATTAGAAGCAGCGCTTTCGAAGACCGACGTTCGGGGCATTTTCTTCCAAACTGCGCCGTTTTGCCCCTGACAGCGCTGTCATCTCTACTGCGGTTGCGCCTGCGAAATGAGCCTCCTATAAGGCCCGCACCTTCCCGCAGCGCATTTGCGACCGGAACCTCATGAACATCCACGAACATCAAGCCAAAGCCGTCCTCGCAGAGTTCGGCTGTCCTGTTCCGCGCGGCTTCGCCGCCTTCACCGCGGCTGAAGCCGAGGACGCCGCAAAGAAGCTGGGCGGCCCGGTCTTCGTCGTGAAGAGCCAGATCCACGCCGGCGGCCGCGGCAAGGGCAAGTTCGAGGGCCTCGCCCCCGACGCCAAGGGCGGCGTCCGCGTCGTCAAGTCGGTCGAAGAGGTCAAGGCCAACGCCGAGGAGATGCTCGGCCGCGTGCTGGTGACCCATCAGACCGGCCCGAAGGGCAAGCAGGTCAACCGCCTCTACATCGAAGAAGGCGCGGCCATCGCCAAGGAATTCTACCTGTCGCTGCTGGTCGATCGTGAGACCAGCTTCGTGTCGGTGGTCTGCTCCACCGAAGGCGGCATGGACATCGAGGACGTGGCCCACGCCACCCCGGAAAAGATCCACACCTTCTCGATCGACCCCGCCACCGGCGTGTGGCCGACGCACCAGCGCGCTCTGGCCAAGGCTCTCGGTCTGACCGGCGGCCTGGCCAAGGAAGCCGCCTCGCTGCTGACGCAGCTCTATACGGCGTTCCTGGCCAAGGACATGGCCATGCTGGAGATCAACCCGCTGATCGTCACCGCTGACGACCACTTGCGGGTTCTGGACGCCAAGCTGTCCTTCGACGGCAACGCCCTGTTCCGTCACCCGGACATCCGCGAGCTGCGCGACACTTCGGAAGAAGACCCGAAGGAGATCGAAGCCTCGAAGTTCGACCTGGCCTACATCGCCCTCGACGGCGAAATCGGCTGCATGGTCAACGGCGCGGGCCTGGCCATGGCCACCATGGACATCATCAAGCTGTACGGCGCCGAGCCGGCCAACTTCCTCGATGTCGGCGGCGGCGCCAGCAAGGAGAAGGTCACCGCGGCCTTCAAGATCATCACCGCCGACCCCGCCGTGAAGGGGATCCTGGTCAACATCTTCGGCGGCATCATGCGCTGCGACATCATCGCCGAGGGCGTCATCGCCGCGGTGAAGGAAGTCGGCCTGGCTGTTCCGCTGGTCGTCCGTCTCGAAGGCACGAACGTCGAGCTGGGCAAGAAAATCATCTCCGAAAGCGGCCTGAACGTCATCGCCGCCAACGATCTGTCCGACGGCGCCGAGAAGATCGTCGCGGCCGTGAAGGGTGCGAAATAATGTCGGTTCTCGTCACCTCCGCCACGAAGGTCATCTGCCAAGGCGTCACCGGCGCCCAGGGCACCTTCCACACTGAACAAGCCATCGCCTACGGCACCAAGATGGTCGGCGGCGTCACGCCGGGCAAGGGCGGCCAGACGCACGTCGGCTTGCCGGTGTTCGACACCGTGGCCGAAGCCAAGGAAGCCACCGGCGCCGACGCGTCCGTGATCTATGTTCCGCCGCCGTTCGCGGCCGACTCGATCCTGGAAGCCATCGACGCGGAAATCCCGCTGATCGTCTGCATCACCGAGGGCATCCCGGTGCTGGACATGGTCAAGGTGAAGAAGGCCCTGGCCGGCTCCAAGTCGCGCCTGCTCGGCCCGAACTGCCCGGGCGTTCTGACGCCGGGCGAGTGCAAGATCGGCATCATGCCGGGCTCGATCTTCTCCAAGGGCTCGGTGGGCGTCGTGTCCCGCTCGGGCACCCTGACCTATGAAGCCGTGTTCCAGACCACGAACGCCGGCCTCGGCCAGACCACGGCCGTCGGCATCGGCGGCGACCCGGTCAAGGGCACCGAGTTCATTGACGTCCTGGAGATGTTCCTGGCTGACGACGCGACCCAGTCGATCGTCATGATCGGTGAAATCGGCGGTTCGGCCGAAGAAGAAGCCGCTCAGTTCCTGAAGGACGAAGCCAAGCGCGGCCGCAAGAAGCCCATGGTCGGCTTCATCGCCGGCCGTACGGCTCCTCCCGGACGCCACATGGGCCACGCCGGCGCGATCATCTCGGGCGGCAAGGGCGGCGCCGAGGACAAGATCGCTGCGATGGAGTCCGCGGGCATCCGCGTGTCGCCGTCGCCGGCGAAGCTTGGCGAGACCCTTCTGGAAGTCCTGAAGGGCTGAACTATCTAACTTAATACCTATCCCCGCTTCGGCGGGGACCCAGGCTTTTTGCGACCGCCGGTCCGACGATCCGAAAAAATCACCTGGGTTCCCCGCAAAAATCGGGGATAGGCCGGTGATTTGAGAGACTATCTTTACGGGGACAGGGTTAAGCCCTGTCCCCGTTAGCGGATCGAAGGCGAGCCAGATGGCGGACGACGCAGGGCTGATCAACCAGGTTTTGACTGAAACCTCCTTCCTCTACGGGGCCAACGCGGCCTTTGTGGAAGACCTTTACGCCCGTTGGGCGGCCGATCCCGGATCGGTGGAGGCCTCCTGGGCCGCCTTCTTCGCGTCCTTGAAAGATCAGGCCGCCGACGCCCAGCGCGCCGCGCAGGATCCGTCCTGGACCCCGCGCCAGGTGCCGACCGCGCGTCCTGACTGGCTTTCGGCTCTGGACGGCCAGTGGCCGACCGTCGCCCCGGCCGTCGAGGCCAAGGTCAGCAAGGCCATCGAAGCCAAGGCCCCCGGCGCGTCTTCGGAAGCCGTTCGCGCGGCCACGCTCGACAGCCTGCGCGCCATCATGATGATCCGCGCTTATCGCATGCGCGGCCATCTGGCGGCCAATCTCGATCCGCTGGGCCTGGATCCCAAGCAGGACGCCAGCGAGCTGGATCCGGCGACCTACGGCTTCGCCGAGTCCGACTACGATCGTCCGATCTTCCTGGATTTCGTGCTGGGCCTGGAGACCGCCTCGGTCCGCCAGATCCTCGAGATCCTGCAGCGCACCTACTGCGGCAATGTCGGTGTGCAGTACATGCACATCTCCAACATCGAGGAGAAGGCCTGGCTGCAGGAGCGCATCGAGGGCCGCGACAAGGAGATCACCTTCACCAACGAAGGCAAGATCGCCATTCTCAAGAAGCTGATTGAGGCCGAGGGCTTCGAACGTTTCCTGCACAAGCGTTTCCCCGGCACCAAGCGCTTCGGCCTGGACGGCGGTGAAGCCATGGTCCCGGCCATGGAGCAGATCATCAAGCGCGGCGGCGCCCTGGGCGTGAAGGACATCGTCCTCGGCATGCCGCACCGCGGCCGCCTGAACGTGCTGGCCGCCGTGATGGGCAAGCCGTACCACGTGATCTTCCACGAGTTCCAAGGCGGCTCGTCGGTCCCCTCGGACATCGAGGGTTCGGGCGACGTGAAGTATCACATGGGCGCCTCGTCGGACCGCGAGTTCGACGACAACAAGGTCCACCTGTCGCTCACCGCCAACCCGTCCCACCTGGAGATCGTCAACCCGGTCGTCATCGGCAAGGCCCGCGCTAAGCAGGCGTTCACTCTGCGTGAGCAGCCGGATTCGGGCCGCGGCCATGTCCTGCCGCTGCTGCTGCACGGCGACGCGGCTTTCGCCGGCCAGGGCGTGGTGGCCGAGTGCTTCACCCTGTCGGGCCTAAAGGGCTACCGCACGGGCGGCACCATCCACTTCATCGTCAACAACCAGATCGGCTTCACCACCAGCCCGCGCTACTCGCGCTCGTCGCCTTATCCGAGCGACGTGGCCCTGATGGTCGAGGCCCCGATCTTCCACGTGAACGGCGATGACCCGGAAGCGGTCGTCTTCGCCGCCAAGGTGGCCACGGAGTACCGCCAGCAGTTCGGCAAGGACGTGGTCATCGACATGTTCTGCTACCGTCGCTTCGGCCACAACGAAGGCGACGATCCGACCATGACGTCGCCCTTGATGTACGCGAAGATCAAGGACCATCCGTCGACCCGCGAACTCTACAGCCAGCGCCTCGTCGGTGAGGGCGTCGTCACCGACGCGCAGGTCGACCAGTGGCTGGGCGAGTTCGAAGGCTTCCTCGACGCCGAGTTCGACGCGGGCAAGAGCTACAAGGCCAACAAGGCCGACTGGCTGGACGGCAAGTGGGCCGGCCTCAGCGGTCCGGGCGACGAAGACCGTCGCGGCAAGACCCAGGTGCCGCTCGCCAAGCTGAAGGATCTCGGCAAGGCGATCACCACCATCCCGTCGAGCATCGACGCCCACAAGACCGTCAAGCGCGTCATCGATGGCCGCCGCGAGGCGATCGAAAAGGGCGAAGGCCTCGATTGGGGCACCGCCGAGCACCTGGCCTTCGCCAGCCTGCTCGACGAGGGTGTTCCGGTCCGTCTGTCGGGTCAGGACTCGGTCCGCGGCACCTTCACCCAGCGCCATTCGGACGTCATCGATCAGACGACCGAGGAGCACTACACGCCGCTCAACAACATCCGTCCGGGTCAGGCCCACTACGAAGTCATCGACTCGGCTCTGTCCGAAGAGGCGGTGCTCGGCTTCGAGTACGGTTTCTCGCTGGCCGATCCGAACACCCTGACCCTGTGGGAAGGCCAGTTCGGCGACTTCGTGAACGGCGCCCAGGTGGTCATCGACCAGTTCATCAGCTCGGGCGAGCGCAAGTGGCTGCGCATGAGCGGCCTCGTGATGCTCCTGCCGCACGGCTATGAGGGCCAGGGGCCCGAGCACAGCTCGGCGCGCCTTGAGCGCTTCCTGCAGCAGTGCGCCGAAGACAACATGCAGGTCGCCAACTGCACCACGCCGGCGAACTACTTCCACATCCTGCGTCGCCAGATGCACCGGGAGTTCCGCAAGCCGCTGATCCTGATGACGCCGAAGTCGCTTCTGCGTCACAAGAAGGCGATCTCGTCCCTGGCCGATCTGGCGGAAGGCTCGACCTTCCACCGCGTTCTGCAGGACGACGCCCAGTGGGGCCGCAACACCACGATCAAGCTCAAGTCCGACGACAAGATCCGCAAGGTCGTCGTCTGCTCGGGCAAGGTCTACTACGACCTGCTGGACGAGCGTGAGAAGCGCGGCGTGGACGACGTCTACATCCTGCGTCTCGAGCAGTTCTATCCGTGGCCCATGAAGTCGATGATGACCGAACTGGCCCGCTTCAAGAACGCCGACCTGGTCTGGTGCCAGGAAGAGCCGAAGAACATGGGCGGCTGGACCTTCGTCGATCCGTGGCTGGAGCTCACCCTCGACAAGATGAAGATCAAGGCCAAGCGCGCCCGTTATGTGGGCCGTCCCGCCTCGGCTTCGACGGCTGCGGGTTTGATGAGCCGTCACGTCAAGGAACTACAAGCTTTCCTCGAAGAGGCGTTCGCCTAATCGGCGCGCACCGTACGCAGACAAGAACGAGAAATCGGAAGACCAATGGCCGACATCCTGACCCCCGCCCTGGGCGAATCCGTTAGCGAAGCCACCGTGGCGCGCTGGACCAAGAAGCCCGGTGAGGCGGTGAAGAAGGACGAGCTTCTCGTCGAGCTGGAGACCGACAAGGTCAGCCTGGAAGTCGTGGCTCCGGCCGACGGCGTCCTGGAAAGCGTCGCCGCCGGCGAAGGCGACACCGTCGTTCCGGGCACGGTCCTGGGCGTCGTCGCCGAAGGCGGCAAGGCTTCGGCCAAGCCGGCCCAATCGGCCGCCGCGCCGGCTGGCGAAGCCCAGCCCGAACCGCAGAAGGGCAAGGCCCCCCCGTCGTCCGGTCCGGTGCCGGACACCTCGGCTCCGGCCGCCGGCGGCGTGGAGGTCACCACCCCCGCCATGGGCGAAAGCGTCGCCGAAGGCGTGGTCGGCAAGTGGACCAAGAAGGCCGGCGACGCCGTGAAGAAGGACGAAGTCCTGGTCGAGATCGAGACCGACAAGGTCGCGGTCGAGGTCGCGGCTCCGGCTGACGGCGTGCTCTCCGAAATCCTCGCCGCCGAAGGCGCGGCCGTGACGCCGGGTCAGGTCTTGGCCCGCATCGGTGGAGCCTCCGCTGGCGCCGCCGCCGCCGCGCCGAAGGCTGCTCCGGCGCCTGCCGCGGCTCCGGCCCCGGCCGCTGCTCCGTCGGCCATGCCGCTGGCGCCGTCGGTGGCCCGCATCGCCGCCGAGACCGGCCTGGACACCTCCAAGGTGACCGGCACGGGCAAGGACGGCCGCATCACCAAGGGCGACGCGCTCGCCGCCCTGGAAACCCGCGCCGCCGCTCCCGCCCCGGCCGCCGCTCCGTCGGCTCCGCGCGCCCTGCACGAGCGCGAGGAGCGGGTGAAGATGACGCGCCTGCGTCAGACCATCGCCCGCCGCCTGAAGGAGGCCCAAAACACGGCCGCCATGCTGACGACCTTCAACGAGGTCGACATGACGGCGGTCATGGCTCTGCGCAGCCAGTACAAGGACGTCTTCGAAAAGCGTCACGGCGTGAAGCTCGGCTTCATGAGCTTCTTCACCAAGGCCGTCGTCGCCGCCCTGAAGGACATCCCGGACGTCAATGCCGAGATCGACGGTCAGGACGTCATCTACAAGAACCACTACGACATCGGCGTCGCCGTCGGCACCGACAAGGGTCTGGTGGTTCCGGTCGTCCGTGACGCGGACGCCAAGAACCTGGCCGAGATCGAAAAGACCATCGGCGATCTGGGCAAGCGCGCCCGTTCGGGCCAGCTCGGCATCGACGACATGCAGGGCGGCACCTTCACGATCACCAACGGCGGCATCTACGGCTCGCTGATGTCGACGCCGATCCTCAACGCGCCGCAGTCGGGCATCCTCGGCATGCACGCGATCAAGGAGCGTGCGATGGTCATCAACGGCAAGATCGAGATCCGCCCGATGATGTACCTGGCCCTGTCCTACGATCACCGCATCGTCGACGGCGCCGGCGCCGTGACCTTCCTGGTCAAGGTGAAGGAAGCCATCGAAGACCCGCAGCGTCTGCTGCTGGAGCTCTAAGGCTCTATGGCCAGGGATGCGCTCTATCTGCTGAAGGCCGGTTTCGAGGACATGGGGAAACCCTGGTTCTGCCCGGACTGCGCGATGATGGAGGGCTACCTGGCCTACTACCCCCAAGTGCGCGAGGCGCTGGACGTGGTCTATGTGGACTACCCGCGCCCGCGCGGCGACATCGCCCAGCGCATCGGCGAGGCGAACCAGGGCTGTCCGGTCCTGATCCTCGCCGAGCCGCAAGAGGGCGACGAGATCCAGCAGGCGAACGGCGCCAGCTTCCTCTCCGACGCCCGACCGATCACCCGATACCTGGCCGCCAAGCACGACCTGGCGCCGCCGCATCCCTGACCCGCAAGAAGACAAGGCAGATCCCATGGCCCAGTACGACGTCGTCATCATCGGGGGTGGTCCCGGCGGCTACAACGCCGGTATCCGCGCCGGACAACTGGGCCTGAAGGTCGCGGTCATCGAAGGCCGCGGCAAGCTGGGCGGCACCTGCCTGAACGTCGGCTGCATGCCGTCCAAGGCCCTGCTGCACGCCTCGGAGCTCTATGAAGCGGCCGTGGGCGGCGAGTTCGCCACCCTGGGCATTGAGGTGAAGCCGAAGCTGAACCTCGACCAGATGATGAAGCAAAAGGCCGACAGCGTCGAAGGCCTGACCAAGGGCATCGAGTTCCTCTTCAAGAAGAACAAGGTCGAGTGGATCAAGGGCTGGGGCCGCATCGACGGCCCCGGCAAGGTGGTCGTGAAGGGCGAAGACGGCGCCGAGACCACGCTTGAAACCAAGCATATCGTCATCGCCACCGGCTCCGAGCCGACCCCGCTGCCGGGCGTCGAGATCGACCAGAAGCGCATCGTCGACTCCACCGGCGCCCTGAGCCTGCCGGAAGTGCCCAAGAGCCTGGTCGTCATCGGCGCCGGCGTCATCGGCCTGGAGCTGGGTTCGGTGTGGCGTCGCCTCGGCGCGGAAGTGACCGTGGTCGAATTCCTCGACCGCATCCTGCCGGGCACGGACGAAGAGACCGCCAAGACCTTCCAGCGTTCGCTGCAGAAGCAGGGCTTCCAGTTCAAGCTGGGCGCCAAGGTCACCGGCGCGAAGAACACCGGCAAGGGCGTCGAACTGTCCGTCGAGCCCGTGGCCGGCGGCGCGGCCGAAACCATCAAGGCCGATTACGTCCTGGTCGCCATCGGCCGTCGTCCCTACACCCAGGGCCTGGGCCTGGAGACCGTGGGGATCCAGACCGACAAGCGCGGCGTGATCGCCAACGACCATTACAAGACCGGCGCCCAGAACGTGTGGGTGGTTGGCGACGTGACCACCGGCCCGATGCTCGCCCACAAGGCCGAGGACGAGGCCGTGGCCTGCATCGAGCTGATCGCCGGCAAGGCCGGCCATATGAACTACGACATCATTCCGGGCGTGATCTACACGAAGCCGGAAGTGGCCACGGTCGGCAAGACCGAGGAGGACCTGAAGGCCGCGGGCGTCGCCTACAAGGTCGGCAAGTTCCCGTTCACGGCCAACAGCCGCGCCAAGATCAACCATGAGAACGAGGGCTTCGTGAAGGTTCTGGCCGACGCCAAGACCGACCGAATCCTCGGCGTCCACATGGTCGGCCCGAACGTCGGCGACATGATCGCCGAATACTGCGTGGCCATGGAGTTCTCGGCCGCGTCGGAAGACGTGGCCCGCACCTGCCACCCGCACCCGACCCGCTCCGAGGCCCTGCGCCAGGCGGCCATGGGCGTCGAAGGCTGGACGATGCAGGCCTGATGAGCCAGGAGCGGCCGCCCGAGGAGGCCCCGGTCATCCGGGTGGTCGCCATGCCCGCCGACGCAAACCCGGCGGGCGACATCTTCGGCGGCTGGCTGATGAGCTGGATGGACTTGGCGGCCGGCACCGTGGCGGCCCGCCGGTCCCGAGGCCGCGCGGCGACCATCGCCGTCGACTCCATGACTTTCCTGCGGCCGGTGATCGTCGGCGACGAGGTCAGCTTCTACGCCGATCTCGTGGCCAGCGGCCGCACCTCCATGAAGATTCACGTGGAGGCCTGGCGCCGTCATCGCGAGGGCGAGGAGACCCACAAGGTCACCGAGGCCACCTTCACCTTCGTGGCCCTGGGCGCGGACCGCAAGCCGCGCGAACTGCCTGCGGCTTAGGCCGCTTTTCTGCTCTAGTTATGGTGGTATTCTCGGCGTCGAACGAGGGAATCCGCCATGCTGACCGCCGCTCTTCTCGCCGCCGCCGCGACGACTATTGCGCCGCCGCTGACCACCGCAAAGATGTTTCAGGTTGCTCGTGAAAAGTCCTGCTTCCAGCGGCAGTTCTTCCATGCAAACAACAATGCTGTCTTGCGCGGTCAGCCCCCGAAATCTGAACCACTAAGCAAGCAGCCGCCCGCTCGGATGGAGCTTGCGGTCAGTCGACGCGTGGATGGCTGCCCGGTCCCAGTCATCATCCGTCAGGATGTGGAGCGCACGCTGCCGTCCCCGCGCCGCTAGGCGCGCGGATGCGCCTTGCCGTAGGCGGCCAGCAGGCCAGCGGCGTCCACCTGAGTGTAGCGCTGCGTCGTCGATAGCGAGGCGTGGCCCAGCAGTTCCTGAATGACCCGAAGATCCGCGCCCGCGCCTAACAGGTGCGTGGCGAAGCTGTGGCGCAGGGCGTGTGGCGTGGCGCTGTCCGGCAGGCCCAGACGGCCCCGCAGCCGCTGCATCAGCGCCTGCACATGGCGCGGGCTCAACGGCCCGCCGCGCTTGGCGCGGAACAACGGCTCTTCCGGCGACAGGTTGAAGGGCAGAGCGGCCACATAGGCGTCCACCGTCTCCCGCACCTGGGGCAATACCGGCGACAGCCGCGTCTTTCCGCCCTTGCCGGTGATCCGCAGGCTGGACGGCAGCGGCGCGTCCCGGCGCAGCAGCGACAGTCCCTCTGAAATCCGCAGGCCGCAGCCCCACAGCAGGGTCAGCACCGCCTCGTCGCGCAGAACCTCCCAGTCCTCGCGATCCGGGTCGAGGGACACCTCGGTGATCAGGCCGCGCGCGGCGTCTTCCGATACGGGACGCGGGGCGCCAGGAACCACTTTCGGCCCCTTCACCAGGGCGATGGCGGCGTTGGGCGTCTCCAGGCGCCGGTCGAGGAAGCCGTGAAAAGTGCGGATGGACGACAGGACCTGCGACAGGGATCGCGGCGACAGGGCCTGCTCCCCCTGCCGGCGGTGGGCCAGATAGGCGCGGATGTCCCCCGCGCTCAGCTTGCCCAGATCAGCCAGCGACAGGGCGCCGCCTTGGTGCCGCTCGAGGAAATTCAGATAGGCCAGGATGTTGTCGCCATAGGCCCGCACGGTGCGGGGCGAGGCGCGCTTCTCGTGGGTCAGGTGCTCCAGCCAGGCGGCCAGGGCCTCCCGCGCATTCACAGATCACCTATGCTCAAAGAACGGGCCATCGCTCCGCCGTGCGCATGGTCACTTCGGCCAGGAAGGCGACCAGCTCCGGGCCCATGTCCGGGGTGAAGCCGTCGTGCTCCGGCGAGCCGAAGGCGAGGATGGCTTGGCGGGTGTCGCCCCACAGGCCCATGCGGACCATGGCCATGCTGCGCACCTGCTCGGCCTTGTCGCCGAACAGGGCCAGGGCCGGGAAATGGAAGCCCATGCGCCAGCCGCGGCCGTCCAGGATCATGTCCACCTGGCTCTCCACCAGCGGGAACCAGCCGGCGGGCACGCGCTCGGGACCTTCCAGGGCGATGGCGCCGGCCGACAGGCCGAAACGGCTCATGGCCAGATCGTCAATGCGGACGGCGAGGTCCGAATGATTGCGGGCTTCGAGGATGTCGATCACCGCCGCATGGGTCTGGGCTTGGGCGGCGAAATTGGCGCGGGCCGTGGCCTCCAGCTGGCGGCGGGCGGTGCTTTCGCGCTTGTGGGCGGCGCTGACGCGGGCCAAGGCGGCGGGACCGAAATCCACCAGATTGGCGGCGTCCAGGCGCAGACCCAGATCCTTCAGAAGGTCGAAGTCGTCGCGCACGAAGCCGGGTTCGGCGCGGAGGAAATCGCGCACCATCTCTGCTTCGAGGTCCGGAAGGGCATAGGCCCGCGTCGCGTCGCTCATCTGCGCCTCACTGGGAATACAACCCAACCATGTATCGATCATCGCGGTTAACATGCGCTTGACGATGAAACAGACGGCCTCGACGGCGCGGGATTTATCCCCCATGTGAAGGCCGACCATGCCGCGCGTCGCCTCCATTCTCCTGCCCATGCCGCTGCCCGAGGCGTTCGATTATTTCGAGCCCGAAGGCATGGATCTGGCCGTCGGCGATCACGTCGCCGCGCCGCTCGGACCGCGTCTGATGCATGGTGTCGTCACCGACCTGCGTGACGGTTCGGGGATGAATCGCCCTCTGAAAAGCGTGGCCGAGAAGTTGGAGGGGCCGCCCCTTCCGCCAGGCACCTTAGCCTTCGTGCAGTGGGCCGCGCGTTACTCGGTCGACGCTCCGGGCTGGCCGCTCGCCATCGCCCTGCGCGGCCTGCGGGCGCCAGCGCCCAAGCCGGAGCGCCTGGTCGTCGCCACCGGCAAGGCGCCGGCGCGCGCCACCCCCGCCCGCACCAAGGTCCTGGAGACCATCGGCGAGCGCCAGATGCCGGGCGCGGCCCTGGCCGTTGAAGCCGGCGTGTCCGCCGGCGTGGTGAAGGGGATGGTGGACGAGGGTGTTCTGGAGGTGCGGCTGATCGAGACGCACCTGAACCCGCCGCCGCCCGACCTGACCCTGCCGGCCGCCCAGCTCAATCCCAGCCAGGCCGCCTCAGCCAAGGCGCTGGGCGACCTGTTCAGCGCAGGCGGCTTCCAGTCGGCCCTGTTGGATGGCGTGACGGGCTCGGGCAAGACCGAGGTTTATCTTGAGGCCGTGGCCCGCGCCCTGGCTGAGGAGCCTGATGCGCAAATTCTGATCCTGCTGCCGGAGATCGCCCTGACCCAGGCGGTGATAGCCCGCTTCGAGGCCCGCTTCGGCGCGCCGCCCTGCGAATGGCACAGCGCCATCACCCCGCCGCGCCGCCGCCGGACCTGGGAGGCGGTGGCCGCCGGCTCCGCCCGCATCGCCATCGGCGCCCGTTCGGCCCTGTTCCTGCCGTTCAAGAAGCTGCGGATGATCGTGGTCGATGAGGAGCACGACGGCTCCTACAAGCAGGATGAGGGCTTCATCTACCAGGCCCGCGACCTGGCCGTGGCCCGGGCCAAGTTGGAGGGCGCGCTGGTGGTGCTCGCCTCCGCCACCCCCTCCATGGAGACCCTGTGGAACGCTCAGGCCGGCCGTTACCGCTGGCTGCGCCTGTCGGAGCGGCACGGCGCGGCGCGCCTGCCGGACGTGTCCCTGATCGACCTGCGCCAGACGCCGCCGGAGCGGGACCGCTGGCTGTCGCCGCCGCTGGTCCGCGCCATGGGCGAGACCCTGGCGCGGGGCGAGCAATCCCTGCTGTTCCTGAACCGCCGGGGTTACGCGCCGCTCGTCCTGTGCCGCGCCTGCGGCGAGCGGATGACCGCGCCGGACACTGACAGCTGGCTGGTGGAGCATCGCTACACTGGCCGTCTCGTCTGCCACCTCACCGGCTTCTCCATGAAGAAGCCGGACACCTGTCCGCACTGTGGGGCCAAGGACAGCCTGGTCTCCATCGGCCCGGGGGTGGAGCGGGTGCAAGAGGAGGCGCAGAGCCTGTTCCCTGACGCCCGCGTGGCGGTCTTCTCCTCGGACACCGTGTTCGACGCCGCCGGCGCCCGGGCCTTGGTGGAGAGCATGGCCCAGGGGGAGATCGACATCCTCGTGGCCACCCAGGCGGCGGCCAAGGGGCACAACTTCCCGAACCTGACTCTGGTGGGGGTGGTGGACGCC
Organism: Caulobacter segnis; assembly: GCF_029543125.1. Taxonomy (GTDB): domain Bacteria; phylum Pseudomonadota; class Alphaproteobacteria; order Caulobacterales; family Caulobacteraceae; genus Caulobacter; species Caulobacter segnis_D. The sequence goes on along the minus strand of NZ_JARQWW010000002.1, from coordinate 218,752 downwards.
GACCTCGGCCTGCGCGGCGGCGACCTGCGGGCGGGGGAGCGGACCTTCCAGCTTCTGGCCCAGGCCGCCGGCCGCGCCGGGCGGCACGACAAACCGGGCCGCGCCATGCTGCAGACCTACGCCCCCGAGCATCCGGTGATGCAGGCCCTGGCCGCCCAGGACCGCGAAGCCTTCATCGACGCCGAGATGGCGGCGCGGGAGATCGCCGGCCTGCCGCCCTACGGCCGTCTGGCGGCCATCGTCCTGTCCAGCGAGAACGCCCCGGCGCTTGAGGCCTATGCCCGCGCCCTGGCCGCCGCCGCGCCCAATGCGGAAGGGGTTGAGGTGTTCGGCCCGGCCGACGCGCCGCTCAGCCTGATCCGCGGCCGCCGGCGCAAGCGCCTGCTGGTCCGCGCCGACCGAAACATCGATCTTCAGGGTTATCTGTCGACCTGGAAGGCGCGGGCCAAGCCGCCCAACGCCGTGCGGATGACTATCGACGTGGATCCCTACAGCTTCCTGTAGGCGCAACGGAAAAGGGCGGACCTTGCGGCCCGCCCTTCAAGTCCGTCAGTGCTTCTGCGGCGGCTTTCGCCGGGCCAGCATGTTCAGGGCCTCGACCCCAGCCGAGAAGGCCATGGCCGCATAGATGTAGCCCTTGGGCACGTGGTAGCCGAAACCGTCGGCGATCAGCACCATGCCGATCATCAGCAAGAAGCCGAGGGCCAGCATGACCACGGTTGGGTTCTTGTTGATGAAGTTCGCCAGCGGGTCCGCGGCGATCAGCATCACCACCACCGCAACGATCACGGCGATCATCATCACCGGCAGGTGCTCGGTCATGCCCACGGCCGTCAGGATCGAGTCAATCGAGAACACGATGTCCAGCAGGATGATCTGGACGATCGCCGAGCCGACGTTGGTCACCGCCGCCGAGGCCGGGGTCTTGTCCAGGATCGCGTCGGATGGAGCCGGGTCGACGGTGTGGTGGATCTCCTTGGTCGCCTTCCATACCAGGAACAGGCCGCCGGCGATCAGGATGATGTCGCGCCAGCTGAACTCGTTGCCGAGGATGGCGAAGGCCGGCGCGGTCAGGCCGACGATCCAGGCGATGGTCGTCAGGAGCCCCAGGCGCATCACCAGGGCCAGCCCGATGCCAAGGCGGCGGACCTTCTGGCGGTTGGCCTCAGGCAGCTTGTTCGATAGGATCGAGATGAAGATGAGGTTGTCGATGCCCAGGACCACCTCCATCACGATGAGGGTCACGAGGGCGGCCCAGGCGGCCGGGTCGGCGGCGAGAGCGAGGAGGTCGGTCATCTGTGGATCGGCCTGTTCTAAGTGGTGGAGAACGTGAAGACTATCTAAGCTTGTCTATGGGAACTGCCCAAGAGGATCGTCGAGAATCGCATTTTTGCGGTGAAGGTTCCCAAGGTTTCCACAGGGTTAATCGGCTGCGACCGTAAACCCTCTTTTCATAACTGCGTGAGACAGTTACCCCTTATCCCGAGTGTCGCGGGGGAGTACCCGAACATGCGTCAACGGACGAGAGCCGGCATCGGCTCCCTGGCCGCCGCTTTGTTTTTGAGCCTCGTGCCGTTTTCCGGCGCCGTGGCTGACGGCTACTGGCAGTGCGTTCCGTTCGCACGCCTCATTTCAGGCATTCAGATTTTCGGCGACGCCCGCACTTGGTGGGGCCAGGCGCGTGGCCGCTACGAGGTCGGCTACACGCCCAAGGCCGGTTCGGTTCTCTGCTTCCAGCCCACCGGCCGCATGCGCCTGGGCCATGTGGCCGTCGTCAGCCAGGTGTTGACCGACCGCGTCATTCAGATCACCCACGCCAACTGGTCCGTCATCGAAGGCACGCGCGGCCAGGTGGAGAAGGACGTCACCGTGGTCGACGTGTCGCCGAACGGCGACTGGTCCCAGGTGAAGGTCTGGTACGACCCGGCCCGCGACCTCGGCTCGACCGTCTATCCGACCCACGGCTTCATCTACCAGAACGCCCAGGCCATCGCGGTTGCGTCGGCCAGCGAGAAAGTCGGCAAGGCCGGCTCCGCCGCCATGGCCATGGCCCAGTCGGCCGTGGGCACGGTCAGCGCCGCCGTCCGTCCGGGCGCCTCGCCGTTCGGGCTGATCACCCAGGCCGCCGACGCCACCGACCGCATCGCCGCCCTCATCGCGGCCGCGACGACCCAAGGGCCTCCGTCGGCTGACGAACGCGACGGCCCGCGTTGACCTTGTCTCCGGGCTCGGGCGATAGCCGGAGCCTGGGAGGCTGCCCATGCTGAAACTTCTTCGCCGCAGCGACGCCGGGCTCGAATGCCCGCTGTTGAGCACCGATTGGGTCCTGCCCAGCGACGCGGTCTGGATCGATCTGATCGAACCCACGCGCGAGGAGGAGCTGAAGGTCGAGAAGGCCCTGGGCTTCATGTTGCCCACGCGCGAGGACATGGCCGAGATCGAGGCCTCCTCCCGCATTTACCAGGAAGACGGCGCGACCTTCCTCACCGCCTCGATCCTAGTCAACAGCGACGCGGACCTGCCGAGCATCGCTCCGATCACCTTCGTCCTGGCCGGCGAGCGGCTCATCACCATCCGCTACGGCGAGCCCAGGGCCTTTGCGGTCTACGCAGCCCAGGCGGAGCTGCAGAAGCCGCCCCATCCCGACGGCGCGGCGATCATGGTCGGCATTCTCGACGCGGTCGTCGACCGGGTCGCCGATATTCTGGAGCGGACCGCCGCCGAGGTGGAGGCGGTGTCGGTGGCCATTTTCCGCACGCCCAAGACCGCCGGCTTCCAGCCGATCATCAACCGTCTGGGCAAGGCGCAGATGACCGGCGCCAAGGCCCGGGAAAGTCTCGTCAGCCTGTCGCGCCTGGTCAGCTACGCCACTATCACCGGCCAGATGGAGATGGACGCCGACCTGCTGGACCGGGTGAAGACCCTGCAGCGCGACATCCAATCCCTGACCGACCACGCCGGATATCTGGCGGGGAATGTCACCTTCCTGCTGGATGCGGCCCTGGGCCTGATCAACATCGAGCAGAACTCGATCATCAAGATGTTCTCGATCTTCACGGTGGCCCTGCTGCCGCCGACCCTGATCGGAGCGATCTACGGCATGAACTTCGAGCATATGCCCGAACTGCGCTGGATGGGCGGCTATCCCATGGCGCTGGGGTTGATGCTGATCTCCGCCGTGCTGCCGCTGGTCTGGTTCCGGCGAAAAGGCTGGTTTTAGGGCCGCCTGCGCAATATGGGTGGGGCGACGGTCGGCGGACCGTCGTTCATGGAACTATCGGTCGGTTTGTGATGCGAGGCGCGCCCAGCCTTCTGCACAGGATGGACGTCGGCGCCGTGCGCGCCGCGCTCGACGCGCATGAACGCTACCTATGCGGCAAACAGGGCGGCCGCCGCGCCTGCCTCGCCTATGTGGACCTGTCCGCCTTTGATCTGAGCGGCGCGAACCTGACCGACGCCGACCTGACCGGGGCGGTGCTGGAAGGCGCCGACCTGAGCAACGCCACGCTGGAGCGGGCCAGCCTGTACGGCGTCGATCTGCGTGACGCCGACCTGCGCAACAGCGACCTGGGCCGGGCTGATCTGCGCGGCGCTTGCCTGCGCGGGGCGAACCTGTCGGGCGCTGATCTGCGGGGCTGCGACCTGCGCGAGGGGCGCACGGCCCTGCACGACGCGCGCCAGGGCTTGAAGCTGTTGAAGCACGGCAAACGGCCTGGGGAGCTGGACTACGCGATCCTGCATGGCGCGGACTTGTCGGGCGCGCGCATGGCCGGGACCTCCGCCCGGGCGGCGGACTTCACGGACGCCTGCCTGGCGGGAGCGTCCCTGCGGGGCGCCAAGCTGGGCAAGGCGGTGCTGGACGGCGCCGATCTTTCCAAGGCTGACATCGCCCAGGCCGACCTCAGCGGCGCTTCGTTGAAGCGGGCGAACCTGGCCGAGGCGGAGATGACCGGCGCGCGCCTGACCGACGCCGATCTCAGCGATGTCCTGCGCGAGCCGCCCACCGTCGTCTATGTGGACGACGAGCCGCTGGAGGACGTTCTGGCCGCACATGAGCGCTGGCGGCTGACCGACGGGCGCGAAGGCCGCCCGGCGCGCTTGCCGCCCGTGGACTTCCGCGTGGTGCGCTGCCTTCAGGGACGCAAGCTGACCGCTCTTGTGGCGCCGGAGGCGGTGATGTTCGGCGTCAATCTGGAAGGCGCGGAGCTGCAGGGCTGCGACCTGTCCGGCGCGGATCTGCGCGGCGCGCGGCTGAAAAACGCCGACCTGCGCGGCGCCCGGCTCACCGGCGCACGCCTGACGCGGGCCGACCTGCGCGGGGCGAACCTGGGCCCTCTGCGCATCGCCGAGGGACGGTTCATCCGCGCCGACCTGATCCGTGCGGTGCTGCGTCACGCCGACCTGCGCGGGGCCGTCGCTCATCGGGCCCGCTTCCTGGAGGCCGACACCACCCACGCCCGTTTCGATGGGGCGGATCTGAGGGACGCCGAGTTCGACGCCCCCGCCGGGCCCTAGAGACCCTTCGAAAGAGGCAGCAGGTCGGGATAGACCGGCTCGCGGTTCTCCTGCTTGGCCTTGAAGGACTCCGCCATGTGTCCGCCGGCGAACATGCCCGTCTGCCACGTGGCGATGTAGTCCAGGCTGTCGTTGATGGAATGGTCGCGGGCGTAGTTGATCATCACCTTCGAGCCGGCCACGGCCAGGGGCGACTTGGCGGCGATCTCCTTGGCCGTGGCCAGGGCGTGTGCGACCAGCTCTTCGTGGGTGTCGAACACCTCGTTGACCAGGCCGATCTCCTTGGCCTTCTGGGCCGGCAGGCGGCGGCCGGTATAGGCCAGCTCCCGAACCCAGCCCTCGGGGATCAGCTTGCACAGGCGCGGGAAGGTGCCCACGTCGGCAGTCATGCCGATGTTGATCTCCTGGATCACGAAGAAGGCGTCGGCGCTGGCGTAGCGGATGTCGCAGGCGCTGGTCATGTCCACCGCCCCGCCGATGCAGCCGCCCTGGATGGCGACGATCACCGGCATGCGCGCCTTGTCCAGGCAGCTGAAGGTGTCCTGCAAGGCATGGACCTTGCGCCGGAAAGCCTCGCCGGAGACGTGGCGGTCGGCCCCGCCGCTGTCGCCTATGCCGTCGAACACCGACAGGTCCATGCCCGCCGAGAAGTGTTTGCCGGTGGAGGAAATGACGATGCAGCGCGCCTTGGCGTTGCAGTCGATGTCCTCGATGATCGCCGGCAACTGATGCCAGAACGCCTTGTTCATGGCGTTCATGGCCTTGGGCCTGGCCATCTGGACGTGCGCCACCCCGTCGGCGATCTCGACCTTGAAGCAACTGGGTTCGGACAAGTGTTCCCCCATCTTACTGACGCCTCCCGACATATGTTTGTTTGAGGCGAGCCTATCCGGCGGGGTCAGAGATCGACAACCTCGCATTTCAGCCGGGCCCGCAGCTTGTCGGCGAGAATGGCGCGATGACAGTCGCAGGCGCGATCCTCGTAGCAGAGCAGGGCGCTGGGCGTTTCGGCCGCCAGCTCCTCCGCCTGCTTCAGGGCCAGCTGAGCCTCCGGCTCCTGCATGTGGCCCTCGAAGATGGCGCGCATCTCGTCCGTGCGGCCTGCCCGCGCGGCGTCGCGGCCGGCCTTGGGCGTACCCAGCGGGCGCAGGTGGACATAGGCGATGCCCGCCTCGTTCAGGCTGGCGGCCAGCAGGCTCTTGGAGAAGCCGGCCTTGCGGGAGGAGGCGACCGCCCGCACGTCGATCACCTGTTTCACGCCGCCGGCCTTCAGACGGTCGATCATGCCGCTCTGGGTGTCGGTCTCGTAGCCCACGGTGAAGATGGGGTGCATCGGCCCTCCCGGGCGGTGTAAGAGCGCGTTTCGATTGGAGACTGCACCCATGGGCCAAGCCGCCGCAAGCGAGACCGGATTCCAGCGGCGAACCTTCACCGTGCCCGGCGGGACCATGGCGGGTCTGGAGTTCGGGCCGGCGGACCGTCCGGTGGACGTGGTGTTCCTGAACGCCAACGGCTTCAACGCCATGACCTACCGGTCGATCCTGGCGCCGCTGAAGGATCTGCGGATCCTGGCCGTCGATCAGCGGGGGCACGGCCATACGAACCTGCCGCTGAAGCGCGAGCCTCGGTCCTCGTGGAACGACCTGCGCGACGATCTGCTGGCGCTGCTGGATGTTCTGGGCGGCCCGGCTCCTGTGCTGGCGGGTCACTCCATGGGCGGCACGGCCAGTCTGCTGGCGGCGGCGAAGCGTCCAGGCGCGGCGCGCGCCCTGGTGCTTCTGGACCCCGTGGTGACGCCGCGCGCGGCCTGGTGGGCGGCGCAACTGCCCTGGGCGGCGTCAGCGGCGCTTAAGGGCTTTCCCTTGGCCACGGCCGCCGTGCGCCGCCGTGACCGCTTCCCGGACCGGGAGACGGCTTTCGCCGGCTATCACGGCCGGGGCGCGTTCAAGACCTGGCCGGACGAGATGTTGCGCGACTATCTGGAGGACGGCCTGATCCCGACGGGCGAAGGCGATCTGAGACTGGCCTGTCCGCCCGCATGGGAAGCCTCGAACTATGCCGCCCAGGGCCACGACAGCTGGGGCGCATTGCGCAGGATCAACGTCCCGGCCCGCATCCTGCGGGCGGAGCGTCACTCCACCTGCAGCCTGACGGAGGCCTCTCCCCTGATGGCGCACAAGCCGAACTTCTCGCTCAGCACGGTCCCCGGCACGGGGCACTTCATCGCCATGGAGCGCCCCGACCTGGTGCGCGAGGCATTGACGGCGGCGGTGTAGAGCTAGCGGGCGAGACCCGGCGTCGACAGCTTGGCGACCGCGTCGCGCGCGGCGTCGGTGACGGCCACCAGCTTGCGGGCGTCCAGGTCGAAGGCGGCGACCACGGCCAGGGCCGAGCCCAGCGGCGCGCCGGTGTCCGGATCCAGCAGCCAGTGGATGACGCGGAAAGTCCGCGTCTCCGCGCCCAGCACGCCGGAACGCAGCTCGAACCTCTGACCCGCGCGCGGCCAGGCGGCGAAGGTCTGGTGCAGCTCCAGCACCGCCCCGCCGACGCGGGCGGGTTGCTGCTCCGCATGCTCGATGATCGCGGCCCGCGGCGCGCCGACCACGAAGGCGGCGCCGTCGGAGACGCGGCCGATATAGACCTCCGGCCGCATGCGGCCGAACACGTCGCAATCCTGCGGGCCGATGACGCCCAGGCCGATGCGGCCCAGGCCCAGTTCGTCCGCCGCCGCCAGGCTGGCTTGGCTTTCGAAGGGCGCGATATCGATGCTGCGGGGGCGGGCGGCCTCGGGGACCTCCACGCGCAGGGCGTCGACCTTGGCCAGGGCCGCCGCCGGCCAGGGGAAGGGCTCGCCCAGTCGGGTGGTGTGGCTGACGCCGATCTGGAAGGTGGCCGCGGGCGTCCCGTCCACATGGCGCATGATCAGCACCAGCCGCGCCTCGGTCTCGCCCAGTTCGACGACCCCGCCCTCGATGGACAGCAGAGTTCCGGCATGCGCCTCGCGCAGGAAGCGGACGTGGATGTCGCGGACGATCAGGGTGGCGTTGGTGTTGGCGGTGAAGGCGCCGGGCATGCCCATGGCGGCGGCCAGACCGGCGACGCCCTCCATGGCCTTGGCGACGTAGAAGCGCACGTTCATGTGCCCCATCTCGTCGCATTCCCAGGTGTTGACGCCGCCGCGCCAGACCTCGATCCCCGTCTGCACGCTCACGGCTTCACCCCCGATTTATTTTCGTTGTCTTGCGCTCAGGCGCGGCAGGCCGCGCACATGCCGTGCGCTTCAATGGTCACGGTGCTGATGCTGTAGCCGGCCGCGGCGCCCGCCGCCTCGATGGCGCTGCCCACGGCGGGATCGACCTCCTGGGTTACGCCGCAGCAGTCGCAGATCAGGAAGGCCGCCGCATGCACCGCCTCGCCATGCTTGCAGGCGACGTAGGCGTTCAGGCTTTCGATGCGGTGGGCGAAGCCCAGCTTCTCCAGGAACTCCAGGGCGCGATAGACGGTGGGCGGCTTGGCGGCCTGGCCGTCGGTCCCGAAGGCGCCGATCAGATCATAGGCCTTCACCGGCTGACCGGCCTCCAGCAGCAGCTCCAGAACGCGCCGGCGCGGCGGGGTCAGGCGCTGGTCGGCGCGGCCGCAGCGGGCTTCGGCGGCCGACAGCTCCGCCGCCAGTGATCGGCCCGATAGGCCGGGGTGTTCGTGCTCGTGAGCGCATCCCATGCCCATCAGGTAGAACGCAGGCCGCTCCTGCGCAAGCGACGCTAGCGGCGCTTGCCTTCGGCGGGATCGCTGTCTGGGCCACGGAAGCTGCGGTTTTCCGTGGTTTCCGTAGCGTCGCCGCCGTCGGGACCGGCGGTCTTCTGCTCGTGCTTGCCGATCTGATCGGTCTTCTTGTCGGAGACGAGGCCGGAACGTTCGCCTAGGGGTTGGGCGGCGTTCTGCTTGCGGCCTTCGCTTTGCGGCTGTTCGGACATGGGAAGCCTCCTTCGTGTGGAGGGACAATCTCCGCGCCGCCTGGTTGTTCCGTCAGAAGGGCGGCTTTGCGATCAGGGCCGCCTCGGTCTCGCACGCTGCGGCATCCGGCGCGGGCGTGGTGGCGCGGGCCTTGGCGACCTCGGCGCGGGCGGCGTCCATGTCCTTGCGGAACGCCGTCTCTCCGTGCAGGCGGGCGACCAGGGCGCTGCCGGTGATGCGGGCCGCCTCGATGGCGCTGGCGTTGTGGACGCCGCAGACGATGCGGCTTTCGCCGAAGGCGCGGCCGCGCTGCAGGATCTGGCTGGCCCGCTCCGGCGCGGCCTCCGCCAGGATCAGGCTGGCGGTCCAGCCGAGGGTCCCGTGGCCGGAGGGATAGTCCGGGCTCTTCTTGAGGGCGTCTGTCTTGGGCAGGCAGATCTCGCCTTCGTCGATCAGGAACGGCCGCTGTCGCTGGTACAGCGTCTTGGCCGCGCGCACGGCGGCGTCCAGGTCCGGCTCGATGCGGTGCATGATCTTCACCAGGGTCGGCGTGGTCTTCTCGTCCGGCGTGAAGCCCACGGCGCAGGCGAAGGCGCCCATCAGCCCCTCGTAGTGGTCGTCCTTCAGGGCCAGGGCCCAGCGCGGCCCGTCCTTCAGCGAGCGGGTCGACAGGAAGATGGTCCGGTCGGCCTCATAGCGGGTCGTTCCGGCGACCGGGGCGGGGGGCACGATGATGGTGGTGTCGAGCGGCGTCGGCAGATAGCCCTTGGGCTCTTCCTTGGCCGGGGCCGCGACAGCCGTTCCGGCGGTCAGAAGCAGGGCGGCGGCGAGTACGAAGCGCATAACAAAAAATCCCCCGGAACGGTGTTCCGGGGGACCATTGTCACAAAAGCTTCGCGGATCAATCCTTGCCGAACAGCTTGGCCCAGCGCGGCTTGGTGCGGGCCTTCCAGGCGCCGCGGTGATAGGCGTCCGAACCGATCAGCGGCACGACCGTGGTGGCTTCGGCGAAGACCATCTGTTCGTAGGTGGTCGAGACCTTGCCCCAGGACGCGGCTTCCTTGAGCGTCGAGGACGAGCAGGCGCCGTCGCGCACGTCGGCCACGGTGATCTGCACCGCATACTTGTGCATGTCGGCTTCCACGCCGAGGATTTCGGCGCAGACCACGGTGTCCTGGGCGAAGTTCTTCGGCACGCCGCCGCCGACCATGAACAGGCCTGTGGTGCCCGCCGCGATCTTGATGTCGGTCAGTTCGCGGAAGTCCGCCACGGCGTCGATCATCAGGTACGGCTTACCCTCGGCGATCCGCTCCTTCTGGTGCTTCACCAGACCGAAGCCGGCCGAGCTGTCCACGAAGGCCGGGCAGAAGATCGGCACGCCTTCTTCATAGGCGGTCTGGATCAGCGAGCCGGGCTTCTTGGCGTTGCCTTCCGACAGCCACTTGCCCATCTCCCAGATGAACTCGCGCGAGGAATAGCCGCGCGGCTCCAGGCGGTTGCAGATCTCCAGAATCGTGTGATCGCAGGCCTGCAGCTCTTCTTCGTCGATGTAGGTGTCGTAGATGCGGTCGATGTAGTTGTCGCGCAGGATGTTGTCGTCCACCGGACCAGCCGCTTGGTAGTGCTTGAAGCCGAGGGCTTCGAAGAAGTCCATGTCGACGATCGAGGCGCCGGTCGCCACAATCGCGTCGATCATGCCGAACTTCACCATGTCACGGTAGACGTGCATGCAGCCGCCCGCCGAGGTGGAGCCGGCCAGGATCAGCCACGGCGAGCAGTCCTTGTCTTCCAGCGCCATGTTGAAGATGTCGGCGGCGCGGGCGGTGTCGCGCGACGAGAACGACATCTTGCGCATGGAGTCGATGATCGGCCGGGCGTCGAAGGACGTCATGTCGACGTGCTCGACGGTCTTCTGAAGCAGTTCAGCCTTGGTGTTCGGAACGGGAGCGTTCATGGCCAGAGGATCCTCTGAAAGTGAGCGCCCGTCGTGACCCGCTGACACGCCGGGACGGAGCGACCGGCGAGGGGTGTTTCTATAGGGGCGGCTATATAGACGGTTTGCGATATTTTTTAAGCGCTTCCGTCCAACGCCCCAAAAGCGAAAAGGGCGAAGCTCTCACTTCGCCCTTCCGCACTTCGTCAGATCAGGCGTCTCAGCGCTTGCGGCGCTGCTTGCGGCCGCCCTTGGGGCGGGACAGGCGGACCACGTTGGTCTCCGACTTGGCGGCCGGGGTCGGGATCGACCGACGGGCCAGACCGAACATCGAAGCCATCGGCGCGTCCTCGACAATGGCGCTGTCGCTGTCGCCGTAGCCGTTGAACCGGGTCGCCATGGCGACGCCATAGGCGCCGAGCATGCCGATCTCGATGTAGTCGCCCTCGTTCACGCTCTCGGGCAGGTAGAACGGCCCGGGCATGTGGTCGATGGAGTCGCAGGTCGGGCCATAGAAGCGGAACGGCTTCAGCTCACCTTCCGGCTCGCCGGAGCCGTCAGCCTGGTACGACTTGACCGGGAACGGCCACTTGAAGTGGGCCGCGTCGAACATCGAGCCGTACGAGCCGTCGTTCAGATAGAGCGCGTCGCCCTTCTTCAGCTCGACCTTGACCAGCAGCGACGAGGCTTCAGCCACGAGGGCCCGACCGGGTTCGCACCACAGCTCGGTGGTCTCGTGGACCATCATCTCGGCGAAGCCGCGGTCGATGGAGGCCAGGTACTCGCTCATGTCCGGCGGAACCATGCCCGGATAGACCGAGGGGAAGCCGCCGCCCACGTCGACCACGTCGGCGAACACGCCGGCGCGGACAAGGGCGCGCGAGGCCTGGGCCATCGCAGCCTGATAGGCGGTGGGGCGCATGCACTGCGAGCCCACGTGGAACGACACGCCCATCAGGTCCTGCGTCGCTTGGCGCGCGGCCAGGAGCAGGGCGGGAGCCTGATGCAGATCGACGCCGAACTTGCCCGACAGCGAGTAGGACGCGCCTTCCGCCGCCACGCCGAGGCGGACGATCAGATTGAGGTCCTTCGCGCCGCCCGTGGCCTCGAGAATCTTCTCGAGCTCCTCATGGGTGTCGAGGGAGAAGGTCCGCACGCCGTGGTCGTGATAGGCCGCCGCGATGGCGCGACGGCTCTTCACCGGGTGCATGAACGCCATGCGCGAACCCGGCGCGTGCTCCGCCACCAGCTCGATCTCGGGGACCGACGCCACATCGAACGACTTCACGCCGGCGGCCGCGAGTTCACGGATCACCCACGGCGAAGGATTGGCCTTCACCGCATAAAAGACGTCGCCTTTAAAATTCGTCTGGAACCAGCGCGCCGCTACAGCCACCGCGTCCGGTCGCGCCAGGGCGACAGGACGTTCCGGAGACCGCTCACGGACCAGGTCCAGGGGCTTATGGTACGTGTGCAATTCACGTAACCCCCATTGATTGTTGAACCCAGGCCGGCGTTAGCAGCGCTTGTTAGGACTTCGGGTCCGCCGGAGCCGTGCGAAATAGGGAAATCGGACCCCTGTGTAAAGACCCTTGTTGACGAACGCCGCCCCACGTCACAAAGGCGTCTTGTCCCTCCTTCATCAAAGGGGGCGTTTCGTGACAGGTGAAAACCCTTCCATGACCGCCAAAGAGCCCTCCGGCGCCGTTCTTTCGATACGCCAGGCCGCCAAGACCTTCGGCGCGCGCAAAGCCCTCGGCGGGGTTTCGCTCGACGTGGCCAAGGGCGAGATGATCGCCCTGATCGGGCCCTCGGGCTCAGGCAAGTCGACCCTGCTGCGCTCGATCAGCGGCCTGCAGACCATCGACGCCGGCGAAGGCCGCATCGAGGCGTTCGGCGCGAAGATCCAGGCGAAGGGCAAGGTCGCCGACGACGTGCGCCACACGCGCATCCGCATCGGGTTCATCTTCCAGCAATTCAATCTGGTGGGCCGGCTGAGCCTGTTCACCAATGTGGTGCTCGGCTCGCTCGGGCGCATCAACTTCTGGCGCGGCCTGCTCGGCCGCTGGCCGGCCGAGACGCAGAACGCCGCCATGGCCGCCCTGGCCCGCGTGGGTGTCGCGGACTACGCCGCCCAGCGCGCCAACACCCTGTCCGGCGGCCAGCAGCAGCGCGGCGCCATCGCCCGCGCCCTGGTTCAGAAGGCCAAGATCATTCTGGCCGACGAGCCGGTCGCCTCGCTCGACCCCGTCTCCGCCCGCAAGGTCATGGAGCTGCTCCGCGACCTGAACAAGACGGACGGCCTCACCGTCGTCGTCACTCTGCACCAGGTCGACTACGCCCTGCGCTACTGCGACCGCGTGGTCGCTCTCAAAGCGGGTCAGAAGGTCTATGACGGACCGGCGTCCGGTCTCGACCGCAAGACCCTTATCGACATCTACGGCCCGGAATTCGAAGACGTGTTCTGGGAAGGAGCTCCGCAATGATCCGCCGCAGCATCCTCGCTGGCGCCGCCGCCCTCGCCCTGTTCGGCCTCGCCGGCTGCGGCAAGCCCGATCCGGGCGCTGGCGGTCCGACGACGGTCAACTTCTCGATCCTGGCGGTCGAGAACGCCCAAGGCCTGCAGACCGAGTGGGGACCCATCCTCGCCGACATGGAGAAGGCCACCGGCTACAAGATCAAGCCGTTCTTCCAGTCGAACTACACCTCGCTGATCGAGGCCATGCGCTTCAAGCAGACCGACGTGGCCTGGTTCTCCAACCAGTCGGGGTTGGAGGCGGTGCGCCGCTCCAACGGCGAAGTCTTCGCCCGCACCTTCGATCCGTCGGGCGCTGACGGCTACAAGTCGGTGCTGATCGTGCCGGCCTCCAGCAAGACCACGCTGGAAGACGTGCTGAAGTGCGACAAGAGTCTCGACTTCGGCATCGGCGACGCCAAGTCCACCTCGGGGACCCTGGCGCCGATGACCTATCTGTTCTCGCCCAAGGGCATCAAGCCGGAGCGCTGCTTCAAGACCGTGCGCGCCGCCAATCACCAGGCCAACCTCTTCGCCGTCGGCAAGGGCGTGCTGGACGTGGCCACCAACAACTCCACCTCGATCCGACTGAACCGCGAGCGCGGTGAAAGCGCCGCCAACCAGATCCGCGTGATCTGGGAGTCGCCACGCCTGCCGGAAGACCCGATCGTCTGGCGCAAGGATCTTGATCCGGCGGTGAAGGAGAAGGTGCGGCAGTTCATGCTGACCTACGGCAAGGGTACGGGCCCGGACGCCGAGCGCCAGCGCGCCAACCTCGCCAAGCTGTCCATCGGCGGCTTCCTGCCTGCCGACAACACGCACCTGATCCCGGTCCGCGAAATGGAGGCCACCGGCGCCCTAGCGGCGGCGGAGAACGACAAGGACGCGGCCAAGATCGCCGAGGCCAGGAAGACGCTGGAAGCCGTGCGCGCCGAACGCGCTGCGCTCGAAGCCAAGACCGGCAAGCCGGCGGAATAAGCGGATGAGCGCCGTCGACACCGCCAGCCTGAAGCCGCCCGTCCGCGCCTTCTCGGATCGTCTCTTCGACTATCTGGTCTGGGGCGGGATTCTGGCCCTGCTGATCATCAGTTTCGGCCCGGCCGAGATGAAGAAGCTGCCGCTGCTGTTCTCCAACTCGGACAACATGCGCCAGTTCGGGGCGGAGTTCCTGAACCCCGACTTCACCCAGTGGAAGCTTTACGTCGCCCAGATGTGGCTGACGATCCAGATCGCCCTGTGGGGCACCGGGATCGCGGTCCTGGTCGCCGTGCCGCTGGGCCTGGCGGGCGCGCGCAACATCTCGCCGCCGTGGATCCGCCATCCGGTCCGCCGCCTGATGGACGTGCTCCGCTCGGTGCCGGACCTCGTTATCGGCACGGTGTTTATCGTGGCCGTGGGCCTTGGCCCGTTCGCCGGCGTCATGGCCCTGGCGCTCAACACGGGCGGCGTGCTCGGCAAACTGTTCTCGGAAGCGGTCGAGTCCATCGACAAGGGCCCGGTCGAGGGCGTCCGCGCCACCGGCGCCGCGCCCCTGCAGGAGATTGTCTGGGGCGTCATCCCGCAGGTGGCGCCGCTGTGGACCTCCTACGCGCTCTACCGCTTCGAATCGAACAGCCGCGCGGCCACCGTGCTGGGTCTGATCGGCGCCGGCGGCATCGGCCAGGTGCTGTTCGACAATCTGAACAGCTTCTCCTACTCGAACGTCGCCGCCATCGCGCTGGTGATCGTCATCGCGGTGTCCCTGATCGACCTGCTGTCGCAGGCGATCCGCGGCCGTTTGCTGTAACGCCTTCAATAATTGCGGGCCTTGCGTTTATAGTGGCGCAAGGCTCGCCCGCGCCCTGAAAACAAGTCGGGTCCGTCCGCCGCTCCTGGCCGGATGTCGCTCTGCCTTCAGAGGCCATGATCTTACTCGCTATCGCGATCGTCCTTTTCCTCGTTCTGTTGAACGGGGTTTTCGCCATGTCTGAACTCGCGGTGGTCTCCGCCCGCCGCGCCCGCCTCCAGACACTGGCCGACCGCGGCGACAAGGGGGCCAAGCTGGCCCTGGCCATGGCCGAGAACCCGACGCGGTTCCTCTCGGCCGTGCAGGTGGGCATCACCCTGATCGGCATCCTGGCCGGCGCCTACGGCCAGGCGACCATCGCCGGGGCCTTCGATGTGTGGCTGGAGCAGTTCCCGCCGCTGCGCCCCTATTCCGAGATCATCGCCACCGGGGTGGTGGTCGTGGCCATCACCTATGTCTCGCTGATCTTCGGCGAATTGGTGCCCAAGCGTCTGGCCCTGATTCACCCCGAACCCATCGCCCGCCGCATGGCGCCGTCCCTGGCGATCATGGCCTCGATCCTGCGTCCCTTCGTGACCCTGCTGACCTCGTCGACCGCGGGCGTGCTGCGCCTGATGGGCGTGCGGGACGAGCGCACCAACAACATCACCTCCGAAGAGGTGGAGACCGTCCTCGCCGAGGGCGCTGACGCCGGCCTGATCGAGCCCGAAGAGCGCTCGATGATCCAGGAGGTCCTGCGCCTGGGCGACCGTCCTGTGCGGGTGGCCATGACGCCGCGCCGCGACATCTTCTGGGTCTCGCTGGCCGACACCCAGGCCGAGACCCTGGCCGAGATCCGTCAGTGCAACTATTCGCGCATCGTCGTGGCCCATGGCTCCGACCTGGACGGCGACGTGGGCGTGGTTCTGAAGAAGGACCTCGCCGACGCCCTGCTGGCGGGCGGCAAGCTCGACATCGGCTCGCTGGTGCAGCAGCCGGTGGCCATTCCGGAAAGCATGTCCCTGCTGCGCGCCCTGGCCCTGTTCAAGAGCACGCCGCTGCACCTAGCGTTGGTGGTGGACGAGTTCGGCTCCCTGCAAGGGGTCATCACGCCCCTGGACCTGCTGGAGATGATCGCCGGCGACTTCCCCGAAGCGCACGACGACGACGACGGCCGCATGATCCGCCGCGAGGACGGCTCATGGCTGGTGGATGGCCGTCTGGGCCTGGAGGAGCTCAACGAAGCCCTGGGCGAGCAGTTCGAGGTCGAGGGCGACTACCACACCGTGGCAGGTCTGGTGCTCGACCGCCTGGGGCGGATTCCGCAGGAGGGCGAGGTCCTGGGCCTCGGCGCCTTCGATGTGGAGGTCGTCGATATGGACGGCTCGCGGATCGACAAGCTGATCCTGCGGACGGCCAAGCCGAAGAGCTAGGCCACCGCCTTGCTGGCGGTCCCGCGGCGCAGCCGCGCGAGCCGCCGCAGCCGCCGCCAGAAGCGGGTCTTCTCCGGCTCCGGATAGGGCTGAAGATTCTGCAGGAACTCCTCGGCGCAAGCGCGCCAAGAGTACTTCTCGGCGAACTTCCGCACCGCCTTGCGGTCCAGCTCCAGGCAGTCGAGGCAGGCTTGGCGCAGATCGCCGTCGAAGCCTTCGGCCAGCACGCCCGCGCCCGAGCCCGGAATGATGTCGATGGGGCCGGGGGCGGAGAAGGCGGCCACCGGCACGCCGGCGGCCATGGCCTCCAGAATCACCAGGCCGAAGGTGTCGGTCAGGGACGGGAAGACGAAGACGTCGGCGCAGGCGAAGGCCTGGGCCAGTTCGTCGCCGAACTTGGCGCCGGTGAACACCACGTCGGGATATTGCTCGGCCAGCTCCTCACGCAGGGGGCCGTCGCCGACGATCACCTTGGTGCCGGGCAGGTCGAGAGCCGCGAAGGCCTCGATGTTCTTCTCGACCGCCACGCGGCCGACGTTCAGGAAGATCGGTCGGGCCAGACCCTCGAACACGTCCGGCTCGCCCTTCTTGCGCGGGCGGAAGACATCCACGTCCACGCCGCGGGACCAGGGCGAGATGTTGCGGAAACCGTGGGTCACCAGCTCGTCGCGCATGGTGGGCGTCGCCACCATCAGGCGGCCCGACGGCTTGTGGAACCAGCGCATGTAGGCGTAGCCCGCGCCCAGGGCCAAGGGCTGGGGCAGGGGCAGGCGGGCCGAGACGTATTCCGGAAACCGCGTGTGATAGCTGGTGGTGAAGGGCAGCCGCCATTCCAGGCAGATGCGACGCGCCGCCAGGCCGATCGGCCCTTCGGTGGCGATGTGGATCGCCTCCGGCTCGAACGACTTGAACTTCTCCTGCACCGGCTCATAGGCCCCCAGAGCCAGCTTGATCTCTGGATAGGTGGGCATGGGGACGGTGGGGAACTGGTCGGGGCTCACCACCTCGACCTCGTGACCCATGGCCTTCAGCTCCGCCATGACGCGGGTCAGGGTGCGAACGACGCCGTTGACCTGCGGCTCCCAGGCGTCGGTGGCGAGCAGTATTCTCATCAGGCCGCGATAGTCTCCGGGACCGGCGACAGGGGCGTGCGCGGCGTCTTGCGGTCGATCATCGACCATGAACGCTCTTTAGCCCACTCAAGAATCTCCATGCGGCCGTCCGCGTGCTCCACGAGCGCGGTGCAGCTTTCGACCCAGTCGCCGTCGTTGATGTATTGGATGCCGTCGATGTCGCGCATCTCGGCCTTGTGGATGTGGCCGCAGATCACGCCATCGACCCCGCGCCGCCGGGCTTCCTCGGCGACGGCGGCTTCGAAGTTCTCGATGAACTGCAGCGCGTTCTTCACCTTGACCTTCAGGTAGGCCGACAAGCTCCAATAGCCGAGCCCCATCCGCCTTCTGAGGCGATTTGCGACGGTGTTCAGCATCAAAATGGTCCTATATGACCAATCGCCGACAAAGGCGAGCCACCTAGCGTGCTGCACCACCCCGTCGAACTCGTCGCCGTGGACAACCAGGAAGCGCTTGCCGTCGGCCGCCTCGTGGATGGCTTCGCGCTGGACCACCACCCCGCCGAAGTGGACGCCGCAGAAGTCGCGCACCCCTTCGTCGTGATTGCCGGGCACGTAGATCACCTCGCAGCCCTTGCGGGCCATGCGCAGGATTTTCTGCACCACGTCGTTGTGGGACTGCGGCCAGTGCCAGCCGCTGCGCAGCTTCCAGCCGTCGATGATGTCGCCGACCAGATAGAGTTTCTCGCACTCGATGTTCTTGATGAAATCGAGAAGCAGCTCCGCCTGGCAGCCGCGCGTGCCCAGGTGGATGTCGGAAATAAAAACGCTGCGGTACTGACGGACTTGCTCGACACTCATGGCCCAAAGCCCCCATCCGGATAAATGGGACGCCGATTAGGCTGATTGCATGTCGCGTCCGTGACAGCCGCCTGTTGAGGAGGCAGGCGCGCCCTTGCGCCGCAAGGGCTGTTGCAGTGCGAAAGGCGGGGCTCTATGGCAGGGAATCATGGACGCTGATCAAGTCGCGCTTCGTCCCGCCAAGGACACGCCCAAGTCGCTGAAGACGCGGGCGCGCATTCTCGACCGTGCGATGAACCTCATCGCCGAGATCGGCTATCATGCCGCAACCAATGCCGCGATCGCCGAGGCGTCCGGTCTGACGCGCGGCGCAATGCTCTATCACTTCCCCACCCGCGAGGCGTTGGTGGAGGCGGCGGTCGTGCATATCCACACCGAACGCACCCGCCTGTTCGAGGCCGCCAGCCGCACCCTGCCGGCTGGCGGGGACGTGACCGAGCACGCCATCGACACCTATTGGGAGCTGCTGCACACCAAGCCGTTTATCGCCTTCCAGGAGATGGAGGCCGCCGGCCGCACCGAACCGGCCGTTGCCGAGCTGGTGGCCAAGGCCCAGGCGGAGTTCGACCGCGCCCAGGCCGGCGACCACTTCATGAAGATGCTGCACGCCGGCGCCGGCCCGCGCTTCCAGGCCAGCCGCGACCTCGCCCGCTTCATGCTGGAGGGGCTAGCCCGCGCCAAGCTGACCTATGACGGCGACGCCCGGGTCGAGCGGCTGCTCAAGGTGATCAAGCGCGCCACGCACATGCTGAACCGCAAGGGCGGCGTTCAGGATCTCTGGGTGGACTGAAACTTCCGCCAGCCCTTCCTATATGCCGAGGATGATCCCGTTCTCGGTCCTCGACCTCTCCCCCATCGTCGAAGGCGGCGACGCCGCCCAGTCGTTCCGCAACAGCCTGGATCTGGCCCGTCACGCCGAGGCGTGGGGTTATGAGCGTTTCTGGCTGGCGGAGCACCATTCCATGCCCGGCGTGGCCAGCGCGGCGACTGCCGTGGTCATCGGCCATGTGGCGGCGGGGACCAAGACCATTCGTGTCGGGGCGGGGGGCATCATGCTGCCCAACCACGCGCCCCTGGTGATCGCCGAGCAGTTCGGCACCCTGGCTTCGCTGTTTCCTGGCCGCATCGACTTGGGCCTTGGCCGCGCGCCGGGCTCGGACCAGGCCACGGCGCGAGCCTTGCGCCGCAACCTGATGGGCGACGTCGACTCGTTCCCCAACGACGTGCTCGAGCTGATGAACTACTTCCAGCCTGCCCAGGAAGGGCGGCCGGTGATCGCCGTGCCGGGCGAGGGGCTGGACGTCCCGGTCTGGATGCTGGGCTCCAGCACCTATGGCGCGCAGCTGGCGGCCATGCTGGGCCTGCCCTACGCCTTCGCCTCGCACTTCGCCCCGGCGGAGCTGATGACCGCGATCGACCTCTATCGCCGCAATTTCCGCCCCTCGGCCCAGCTCGACGCGCCCTATGTCATGGCCGGGGTGAACATCTTCGCCGCCGAGACAGACGCCGAGGCGCGTTTCCTGAGCAGCTCGATGCAGCAGGCCTTCGTCAATCTGCGCCGCGGCCGGCCGGGCAAGTTCCAACCGCCCGTCGACGGCTACGAGGAAAGCCTCACCGACATGGAGCGCGCGACCCTGCGCCAGATCACCAGTTGCTCCTTCGTCGGCTCGAAGGAGACGGTGAGGGAAGGGCTGTCGGGCTTCCTGCAACGCACCGGCGTCGACGAGATCATCGTCGCCTGCCAGATGTTCGATCACGCCGCCCGCCTGCGCTCCTACGAGATCGCCGCCGAGGTGCGGAAGGCACTCGCCTAGGCGGTATGCACCGGCAGGGCGGTGGTGAACTTGATCTGCTCCATGGCGAAGGACGATGAGACGTCCGACAGCGGGGCGGTGGCGATCAGCCGTTTGTAGAAGCGGTCATAGGCGGCGATGTCCTTGACGATCACCTTCATCAGATAGTCGACCTCGCCGCTCATCCGGTACAGCTCGACCACCTCCGGCAGGCCGCGCGCGCCGGTGGCGAAGGCCTCCAGCCATTCCTCGTCGTGCCGGTTGGTGCGGATGGCTACGAACACCGTCAGGCCCAGGCCCAGGGCGTCGCGGTCCAGCAGGGCCACGCGCTTGGTGATGACCCCCGCGTCCTGCAGCCGCTTTACGCGCTTCCAGCACGGCGTCTGCGACAGGCCCACCCGTTCCGCCAGCTCGGCGATGGGCGTGGTGGCGTCTTCCTGGAGAATCGCCATCAGGCGGCGGTCGATGGTGTCGAAGTCCATTTTCTCCGGACTCGATCATATGGAGAATGATGTTCTCCAGATTAACCGGATGGAAAGCTTATCGGCAATGCGTTTTCTCCGGATCCGCGCGACGATTCCCTGAACTTCAGGGAGCCGCAGCGATGATCGAGTCCTTCACCCGTCATCCCGCCCAGGTGGGCGAGACCTACGGCGGCCACATGAGGACCGCCTTCGGCTTCGGCTTCGCCATGATCGGCGCCGGTCTCGCCTGCGTCCTGCACGGCCTCTTCCCGTTCATGTTCACCACCACGGGCAGCCGCTGCGTCCAGCGGCTTCACGACCGGATGAGCCGCCGCAACGCCGTCGCCCATTCTCACGGCGCCGCGCCGCTAAAGGCCGTCGCGGACGCCGAAAGGTGAGCCTGCCCAGCCTGGCGGACAGGTCCTCACCGGCCGCCTGGTTCGGTCCCGGCCTGATCGCCGCCGGCCTCATCGCCTTCATCGCCCAAGCCGCCGCGCCCCTGACCCACATGCCGGCTCCGCTGCTGGCCGTGGCGCTGGGCCTGTCGCTGGGCGCGGCCAATCTCGGCTCCATGCTCGCTCCCGGCCTTAGCCTGTGGTCCAAGCCCGGCCTGCGCCTGGGCGTCGCCCTGATGGGCGCCCAGATCACCTTCGCGGAAATGGCCGCCCTGGGCGCCCCCGCCCTGATCGCGGGGGGAGCCATCGTGCTGGCCGGCGTGGCGGCGGGCAGCGGCCTGGGCGTGCTGCTAGGCCTGCCCCTGGCGGAAGCCGCCATCGCCGCCTGCGCGGTGTCCATCTGCGGCGCCTCCGCGGCCTTGGCGGCGGCTCAGGCCGCGCCCTCCACGCCGCAGATCCAGCGGACCACGGCCTTCGTCGTGGTCGGGGTGAACATCCTGTCGACCGTGGCTATGCTGCTCTACCCGCTGCTAGCCCATGGGTTGGGGTTCAGCGCGCACCAGGCGGGCGTGTTCTTCGGCCTCTCCATCCATGACGTGGCCCAGGTGGCCGGGGCGGGGCAGTCGGTCTCGCAGGAAGCGGCGGACGCCGCCGCCCTGTCGAAGCTGGCGCGGGTGCTCTGGCTGGGGCCGGCGGTGGTGTTGGTTGGCCTGTTCCTGGCCCGCTTCGCCGCCGCGCCCGTGGGTGAGCGGCCGGCCTTGAAGGCCCCGCCGCTGTTCGTCTGGGGTTTCGCCGCCCTTGTGCTGGCGCGGGGGCTTCACCTGTTGCCGCAACCGCTGGTCGAAGCCATGGCGGCGGTGTCCAAGATCCTGCTGCTGGGCGGGGTGGCCGCCATCTCCGCTCAGATCGGGCCCAAGGCCTTGCTCGGTGTGCAGCCGCGTCTGGCGGCGGCCCTGGTTGGCACGACGGCGCTCGTCGGTCTGGCCGCGTTGCTCGCCGCCGCCTTCCTCGTGGCCTGACTAAAATTGCACACCGCCTCCGCGCAAGGAGGCTTTGCCATTTCGGCCCGAGCACGCCATGGTCCGCGCCAAATTAAGAGGGGCGCCCCCAGAAATGAGCTTCATCACACGCCGCAAATCCATCGACGCGCTCGCCGCGGTGGATGCGCAACATCGTCTGACCCCGACCCTGAGCTGGCCGCACCTGGTGGCCCTGGGCGTCGGCGCCATCGTCGGCACGGGCATCTACACCCTGACCGGCATCGGCGCGGGCCTGGCCGGTCCCGCCGTCATCCTGTCCTTCGCCATCGCCGGCGCGATCTGCGCCTGCGCGGCGCTCTGCTACGCCGAGATGGCGACCCTGATCCCCGCTTCCGGCAGCGCCTACACCTACAGCTACTCCGTCATGGGCGAGCTGGTGGCCTGGGTCGTGGGGTGGAGCCTGATCCTGGAATACACTGTCGTCTGCTCGGCCGTGGCCGTGGGCTGGTCGGCGCATGTGCAGCCCTTCCTGTCGGGCGTCGGTTTCCCGGCCCAGCTGATGGCTGGCCCTCATGCGGGCGGCGTCATCAACCTGCCGGCGGTGTTCATCTGCTTCGTGGTGGCGGGCCTGCTGTCGGCCGGCACCAAGGAAAGCGCCGTGATCAACATGGTGCTGGTGGCGATCAAGATCGTCGCCCTGGCCGCGTTCGTGGCGATCACCTTGCCGACGTTTGACGCCAGCCACTTCACGCCGTTCATGCCGAACGGCTTCTCGGGCCAGACCAACGGGACCGAGAAGATCGGCGTCATGGCCGCCGCGGCCCTGATCTTCTTCGCCTTCTACGGCTTCGACGCGGTGTCGACCGCGGCGGAAGAGACCAAGAACCCGAAGCGTGACCTGACCATCGGCATCGTCGGCTCGATGCTGGCCTGCACGGCGATCTACATGCTGGTCGCCGCCGTCGCCATCGGCGCCAGCCGGGCCGAGGTGTTCTCCCAGAGCGAGGCCCCGCTGGTCTTCATCCTGGAGACCCTGGGCCAGCCCAGCGTCGCCAAGGTCGTGGCCGCCGCCGCTGTCATCGCCCTGCCCACCGTGATCATGGCCTTCATGTACGGCCAGAGCCGCATCTTCTTTGTCATGGCGCGTGACGGCCTGCTGCCGCGCGCCCTGGCCAGCGTGAACAAGAAGACCGGCACCCCGGTCGTCATGACCATGCTGACCGGCGCCATCGCCGCGGCCATCGCCGGCTTCTTCCCGCTGAAGGAGATCGCTGAACTGGCCAACGCCGGCACGCTGGCGGCCTTCATCGCGGTGGCCCTGTCGGTGATCATCCTGCGCCGTCGTGAGCCGAACCGCCCGCGGGTGTTCAAGACCCCGCTGTGGTTCATCGTGGCCCCGGCCGCGATCCTTGGCTGCCTCTACCTGTTCTGGAGCCTGCCGGCCTCGACGCAAGTCCGCTTCCTGATCTGGAACGCGATCGGGGTTGTCGTCTATCTGCTCTACAGCCGCCGCGCGAGCTTGCTCGCCAAGGCCTGATCTGGTCGGCCCTCCTCTCGCGTTGAGGAGGGCCGACCCCGTAGCAAATCAGGGGTTTGGGAACATGGTTAAGGCCTGAGTAAGGATTTCATTTGAGTTTCGGATGACTCAAATCAAGCCTTCCAAGGACCTGACGTGGCCGACGCCCAAGCCATCGCCGAACGCACTCGTTTCATCGGTCTGGACCCGAAGGCGCGTTCCGCTCTGCGCTCCCTGGCGCCGGTCATCCAAGCCGAAATCGGCAACGCTCTGGACCAGTTCTATGATCGCTTGCGGCAGGAGCCGCACACCAAGTCGTTCTTCCGCGACGACGCCCATATCGACGGCGCCAAGCGGCTGCAGGCGGCCCACTGGTCGAAGATCGCCGCCGCCGATTTCGATGAGCACTACGTCAAGGACGCCACCCGGGTCGGCCAGACCCACGCCCGCATCGGGCTGGAGCCGCGCTGGTACATCGGCGGCTACTCGCTGATCGCCGAGCAACTGCTGCGCAGGGCCATCAAGAGCCGCTGGCCCAAGGGCCTGTTCGGCTCGAAACCCGCCCAGGCGGACGCCACGGCAGACGCCATGGGCGCTCTGGTCAAGGCGGTGATGCTCGACATGGAGCTGGGCATCTCCACCTATATGGCGGCCATCAACGAAGAACGTCGCCAACACGAAGAGGCCCGTCAGAAGGCCGAGCAGCAGCAGGCCGTGGTGGTGGAGGCCTTGGGCGAGGCCTTGGCCATGTTGGCCGCCGGCGATCTGGTCGGCCGGCTGTCCACCGACTTCTCGCCGGAATTCCAGAAGCTGAAGGACGATTACAACAACGCCGTCGGCTCTTTGGGTGAAGCCATGGGCGGTGTCGGCCGCTCGGCCCAGGGCATCCGCTCCGGCGTCGACCAGATCGCCCAGGCCCTCGAGGATCTGTCCCGCCGCACGGAAAGCCAGGCCGCCAGCCTGGAAGAAACAGCCGCCGCCCTCGAGCAGGTGACCGCTACGGTGAAGCGCAGCGCCGCTGCCGCCAACGAAGCCGCGGCCGTCGTCGGCGCCACCAAGGGCGAGGCCGAGCGCTCGGGCGAGGTCGTGCAGCAGGCCGTCTCCGCTATGGGCGAGATCGAGGCCTCCTCCCGCCAGATCGGCAGCATCATCGGCGTCATCGATGAGATTGCCTTCCAGACAAACCTGTTGGCGCTGAACGCCGGGGTGGAAGCCGCGCGGGCGGGTGAAGCGGGCAAGGGCTTCGCGGTGGTCGCCTCGGAAGTGCGGGCCCTGGCCCAGCGGTCGGCGGACGCCGCCAAGGAGATCAAAACCCTGATCTCCTCCAGCAGCCAGCAGGTCGAGGCGGGCGTGGACCTTGTCGGCCAGACCGGCGAAGCCCTTCAGCGCATCGTCGGCCGCGTGGATGAGATCGACGGCCTGGTGGGGGAGATCGCCGCCTCCGCCCAGGAACAGGCCTCAGGCCTCAACCAGGTCAACATGGCCGTGGGCCAGATGGATCAGGTGACGCAGCAGAACGCGGCCATGGTGGAGCGCTCCAGCACCTCCAGCCGCACGCTGCGCAGCGAGGCGGCCGACCTGACGGCCTTGATCGGGAAGTTCAGCCTTTCCGGTGTCGCCCATCGTCCGATGGTGGCCGATCCGGCGTTGCATGCGCCGGCCCGCAACAGCGTGGCCGAACAGCGGGCCCGCTTGGCGGCGTTCGCCCGTCCAGGGCGCTGAGGGGCGTCGAGTAAGCTTAAAAAGAGCGGTTAACGCGAACAGCCGCCCACGGTGTGTGGGCGGCTGCTGGCCGTTCTCCGGGAGAACGGCGTCACCAAATCAGGTGCTTACGCTTACGCGGTCAGGCTTACGCGCCGCCCGGGAAGCGGAACGGAACCTTCACGGCGCCGGTCTTGCCGGCCATCGGCAGCTTTTCGGCGATGCAGACGGCGGCCTTGTCGAAGCCCTTGCCAGCAGCGCTGTCCGAGACGACCTTGCAGGCCGACAGCTTGCCGCCGTCAGCGTTGCATTCCAGCATGACCTGGGCGGCGTCACGCGTGTTGGCGTGCTTGGCCAGGCATGCGCCCATGGCTTCTTCAAAGCCGCCGGCGGCGAGGGTCGACTGAGCGACAAAGAGGCTCGCAACCAGTCCGGCGGCGATAGCGATCGGATACTTCATCCCGCTTGCTCCTGATGTGGGGGAAAGAACTAAACCAGGAGGCCGTTCTAGGAGGCGTGGGTTAAAAGTTCCTGAGTCGGGTCGGCAATAATCGCCTGTTCCTGCATTTTTTGCCGGGAGGTCGCCCGGATAACTTTTGATGACTTTATACAGGCGCGAAAGCCTTGAAAAAAACAGGTGCGGCAAGTGAGCATCTGTTAACGATATCTCCCGATTATCCCTCACCATGCTGTAGGGCGCGAAAGAACTGTCGCGTCGTTGAGGGGATCTACCGATGAAGCGTTTCCGGCTCGTCGACTTGCCTTTGATCGTCAAGATGGGCTTCGCGCCCGCTTTCGCTCTTCTTATGCTGGCCGTTCTGGCGACTGGCTCCATCGTGGTTCAGCGCCAACAATCGGCGGCGCTGCAGCAGGTGGTCGCCGTGGACATGCGCGACAACCTGCGCATCCAGCAACTGACCAAGCGGATCGAGGCGGTCCACGGCGAACTCTATCTCGCCCTGACGCACGCGGCCGGCCAGATCGAAGTCGATCAGGTGGCGAACCGCATGAACCACATCCTCGCCGAGATGGACGCGATCAAGAAGGATCTCACTGAGCTCCAGAAGAACGCCGATCCCGCGCAGAAGGGCGACTACGCCAAGCTGATCAAGGCGATCGACGAATGCCGCAGCGCCATCGACGTGGTGAGCGGCATGATTGGCGTGGACTTCGGCACGGCCGTCGGCTTCGTGGCTCCCTTCGAGGAAGAGTACAAGAAGATGACCGGCATGCTGGACAAGGTCGTCCAGCAGGAGAACGCCCAGACCGCCGCCCGCGCTGAAGCCGCGCAGAAGGAAGCGGCCCAGGCTCAGCTGATCAGCATCATCGGCAGCATCATCACCGTGCTCGCCGTGGCCGGTCTGGCCCTGGTCTCGGTGCTCGCCACCCGACGCGCTATCAATGACATCGCCCGCGCCACCGAAACCCTGGCCAAGGGTGACAACAGCATCGACATCGACCGTCTCGCCCGTAAGGACGAGCTGGGCGCCATCGTCGGCTCGCTGGGCGTCTTCAAGCAGAACCAGCTGAACCTGGAGCAGATGCGCAGTGAGCAGGAAGCGGCCCGCGCCCTGACCGACGAAGAGCGCGCCGCCAACGAACGCTCGGCCGCGGAAGCCGCCAAGGTCGCCGCCACCGTGGTGTCGGAACTGGCCTCGGGCCTGGAGAAGCTGGCTTCGGGCGACCTGACCTACCGCGTCACCGCCGACTTCCCGGGCGACTACCGCAAGCTGAAGGACGACTTCAACGGCGCCATCACCCAGATGCAGGAAACCATGAAGGTCATCGCGGCCTCCACGGACGGCCTGCGCACCGGCGCCGACGAAATCGCCCACGCCTCCGACGACCTGTCGCGCCGCACCGAGCAGCAGGCTGCCTCTCTGGAGCAGACCGCCGCCGCCCTCGACGAGCTGACCGCCACCGTCAAGCGCACCGCCTCGGGCGCCAAGCAAGCCTCGGACGTGGTCTCTACGGCCCGCGGTGAAGCCCAGCACTCGGGCGAGGTCGTCCGCCAGGCGGTGTCGGCCATGGGCGAGATCGAGAACTCCTCGCGCCAGATCGGCAACATCATCGGTGTGATCGACGAGATCGCCTTCCAGACCAACCTGCTGGCTCTGAACGCCGGCGTGGAAGCCGCCCGGGCCGGTGAAGCCGGCAAGGGCTTCGCGGTCGTCGCCTCGGAAGTGCGGGCCCTGGCCCAGCGCTCCGCCGAAGCGGCCAAGGAGATCAAGGCGCTGATCTCGTCCTCGTCGCAGCAGGTCGGTTCGGGCGTGAGCCTGGTCGGCCAGACCGGTGAGGCCCTGCAGCGCATCGTCTCCAAGGTCGGCGAGATCGACGCCCTGGTCACCGAAATCGCGGCCTCGGCCGACGAACAGGCGACCGGCCTCCAAGAGGTGAACACCGCCGTCAATCAGATGGACCAGGTCACCCAGCAGAACGCCGCCATGGTGGAGGAATCCACCGCCGCCACCCACTCGCTGAAGGGCGAGACGGGCGAGCTGGTGCGCCTGATGAGCCGCTTCCGCGTCGGCGAGGGGGCTCCCGCCATCTCGTCGCGTCCGACCATGGCCGACCCGGCCACGCATGCCCCGGCCCGCAACCCGGTCGCCGAGCAACGCGCCAAGCTCAACTCCTTCGCCCGCCCGGGCGTGTCCGGGGCCAACGCCCTGGCCGCCGCGCCGGCTGAGGACGGCTGGGAAGAGTTCTGAGCCCTATGGCCCAGATGACCCTTCCCGAGACCATGGATCTCAAGGCTGCGGCTGGATTGAAGGCTTCGATCCTGGCCCAGCGGGGCTCGCCTCTGGAGCTGGACGCCTCGGGCGTCCGGCGTCTGGGCGGGCTCTGCCTGCAGGTGCTCATGGCGGCTGCGTCAACCTGGCGCACCGACGGACAGAGCTTTTCGTTAACCAACCCCTCTGAATCTTTCGCTGAAGCTATTCGCCTGTTCGGCGCCGATGCGGCGCTCGGAACGGCAATTCATGGAGCCTAAGACGTGACCACGCGTACGATCCTGACGGTCGATGACTCCCGCACCATGCGGGACATGCTGCGGATGGCGCTCGCCAGCGCGGGCTTCAACGTGGTCGAGGCCGTCGACGGCGAGCATGGTCTCGAAGTCTTGTCGGCCCACAAGCCCGACGTGATCATCACGGACATCAACATGCCGAAGCTGGACGGCTTCGGCTTCATCGAGGCCGTGCGGGTGGATGACAGCCACCGCGCCACCCCGATCCTGGTCCTGACCACCGAAAGCGACCCCGCCAAGAAGGAGCGCGCCCGTGCGGCCGGCGCCACGGGCTGGATCGTGAAGCCTTTCAATCCCGACAAACTGGTCGAAGCCATCCGCCGGGTCGCGGCTTAAGCAACGAAAGTTCGGGGGCGTAGGGGATGGACGAACTAGAGGCCATCAAGGTCACCTTCTTCCAGGAATGCGAGGAGCTGCTCGCTGATCTGGAGGGCGGGCTGCTGGCCATGCAGGACGGCACGAGCGACGGCGAGACCGTCAACGCCGTGTTCCGGGCCGTGCATTCGATCAAGGGCGGCGCCGGCGCGTTCGGCCTGGATCCGCTTGTCCGCTTCGCTCACGTCTTCGAAACCCTGCTGGACAGCGTCCGCAGCGGCAAGGTCGATGCTTCTCCCGATCTGGTGGCGCTGCTGCTGCGCGCCTCGGACGTTCTGGCCGACCACGTCAGCGCCGCGCGCGGCATGGGCGACGTGGACGAAGCCCTGTCGCACGCCATGGCCGCTGAACTGGAGGCCTGGGACGGTGACGGCGGCGCTCCTGCGCCGGCCGCCGCTTCGGCCACGGCCTCAGCCAGCGATGACGATTTCGATCTGAGCGCCGGCGTCGCCGCCGAGCTGGACGACATGGATTTCGGCTTCACGCCGATGACGATCTCCGTCGAGGAGCAGGCCGGCGCCGACGAGCAAGCCGCCGCGGGCTGGATGGTCGTGATCCAGCCGAAGTCCGATCTCTACCGGAAGGCCAATGAGAGCCTGCTTCTGCTTCGCGAGCTGGAGCGCCTGGGCCCGATCGAGACGACCGTCGACGACTCCGCTCTGCCGGACCTCGCCGATATGGATCCCGAGGCCTCCTACCTGACCTTCAAGGTCAAGCTGACCACCGACAAGAGCGAAGCCGACGTCCGTGAGGTCTTCGAATTCGTCGATGGCGACTGCGACCTGACCATCACCCCCCTCATGGCCGGCGATGCGCCCCCCGCCCCGGCGTTCGAAGCGCCGGCCCTCGAGGCCGCGCCGGAGCCCGTCGCCGCGGCCGTGGCCGCGCCCGAGGTGGATGTGGCTGCTCTGATCAGCGCCGCCACCGCTGCGCCCGCGCCGCAACCCGCAGCCGCTGCTCCGGTCGCGCCGCCGCCCGCTCCGGTCGCCATGACGCCGGCCGCCGCCGCCGCTGTCGCCGCCAAACCGACCACCGCCGCCGCGCCCGCCAAGGCGCCGCTGGAAGCCCCCGGTCCCGGCCAGTCGGTGATCCGCGTCGATCCCGAGCGGATCGACCGTCTGATCGACCTGGTGTCCGAGCTGGTCATCAACCAGGCCATGATCGCCCAGCGCGTGGCCGAGCATGGCATTCCGCAGTCCTCCAACCTCGCCATCGGCCTCGACGAGCTCGAGCAGCTGACCCGCGAGATTCAGGACAGCGTCATGGCCATCCGCGCCCAGCCGGTGAAGTCGGTGTTCCAGCGCATGCCGCGTCTGGTCCGCGAAGTCGCCTCGATGGTGGGCAAGCAGGTCCGCCTCGTCATGGAGGGCGAGGGCACCGAGGTCGACAAGACCGTGATCGAGCGTCTGTCCGACCCGATCACGCACATGCTGCGCAACGCCATCGACCACGGGCTTGAGAACCCGGACGAACGTCGCGAAGTCGGCAAGCCGGTTGAAGGCGTCATCAAGCTGCAGGCGCTGCATCGCGGCGGCCGCATCGTGATCGAAGTCACCGACGACGGTCGCGGCATCAACCGCCCGCGCGTGCAGAAGATCGCCGTCGACAAGGGCCTGATCGCCCCCGATCTGCAGCTCACCGACGAAGAGATCGACAACCTGATCTTCCTTCCCGGCTTCTCCACCGCCGACAAGGTGTCGGACGTGTCGGGCCGCGGGGTGGGCATGGACGTGGTGCGCCGGTCGGTGCAGGCCCTGGGCGGCCGCATCTCGATCAGCTCGCGTCCGGGTCATGGTTCGACCTTCACCCTCAGCCTGCCTCTGACCCTGGCCGTCCTCGACGGCATGGTGGTCGAGGTCGCTGGCCAGACCCTGGTCGTGCCGCTGGCCGCCATTGTCGAAAGCCTGCGGCCCAAGCCGGAGGAAGTCCGCGCCCTGGGCCCGACGGGCGCCGTCCTGGCCGTGCGCGACAGCTTCGTGCCGCTGGTCGATATCGGCAGCACCATGGGCTACCGCGCCAATGCGCCGGATCCGACCGACGGTGTCGTCCTGCTGGTCGAAGGCGAAGATGGCGGCAAGGCCGCGCTCGTCGCCGACAACATCCAGGGCCAGCGCCAGGTCGTCATCAAGTCGCTGGAGGCCAACTACCAGCAGGTCGAAGGCGTCGCGGCGGCCACCATTCTCGGCGACGGCCGCGTCGCTCTGATCCTCGATGTGGACGCAGTCATCAACCTGCGCCGTCGCGAGGCTCCCGCACCCAAGCCCACTGAACCCATGATCGCAGCGGAATAGACATCATGATCGACCAAACCACCGCCGTCGGCGAGCGTCGCGAACTGATCTCCTTCCGGGTCGGCCAGCAAGAATACTGCGTGGACATCATGGCCGTCCGCGAAATCCGGGGCTGGAGCCCCGCGACGTCGCTGCCGCAGTCGCCGAACTACATGCGCGGCGTCATCAACCTTCGCGGCGCCGTCCTGCCGATCATGGACCTCTCCTCGCGCCTCGGCCTCGGCTCGGCCGAACCTACCGTCCGCCACGTGATCATCGTGGTGAAGGTGCAGGAGCGGATGATGGGCCTACTGGTCGACGCCGTGTCCGACATCCTGTCGATCACCGACGACCTGGTTCAGCCGACGCCGGATGTGGCCTGCGACCGCGTGCGCAGCTTCGTTCGGGGCATCATCTCGCTGGAAGGCCGGATGATCAGCGAAATCTCCCTCGACCGCCTGCTGCCCGAGCGGGAGGCGCTCGCCGCATGACCCTGGCCCCGGCCGCGCGAGTCGACCGCAAGACCGCCCTCGTCGAGGGCGAGTTCCTCTTCACGGCGGAAGACTTCAAACAGATCGCAGCGATCATGTACGACCAGGCTGGCATCAGCCTGGCCGACAGCAAGGCCACGCTCGTCTATTCGCGGCTGGCCAAGCGTCTGCGCATCCTCGGCATGGACAGCTTCAGCGCCTACTGCGCCATGGTTCTTCAGGACCGGGAAGAAGCGCAGAACATGCTGCGCGCGCTGACCACGAACGTCACCCGCTTCTTCCGCGAGCCGCATCATTTCGATGACCTGCGCGAGACGGTGCTGCTGCCTATGGCGGACGAGGTCCGTCGGGGCGGACGTCTGCGTCTGTGGTCGGCCGCCTGCTCCACGGGGCAGGAGCCGTATTCCATGGCTTTGACCGTGCTGTCGGTCTTCCCGGACGCGGCCAATCTCGACATCAAGATCCTGGCTACCGACATCGACTCGAACGTCGTCGCGACCGGCAAGGCCGCTGTTTACGACGAGGCGCAGATCGAGCCGGTCCCCGGGCCCGTCCGCAACCAATTCTTCGAGCGTGATCCCAGCAACAAGGGCATGTGGCGCGTGGGCGCCGCGGCCCGCAGCATGGTCAGCTTCAAGGAGCTCAATCTGATCGGCGAATGGCCGATGAAAGGACCGTTTCACGCCGTGTTTTGCCGCAACGTCGTCATCTATTTCGACGAACCGACCCAGGAGCGGATCTGGACGCGCTTCGCGCCCCTGATCGCTGATGGCGGCCGGCTCTATATCGGGCATTCCGAGCGCGTGCCCGCCAGCAACACTTCGTTCGAGAGCAACGGTCTGACCTCGTACCGCAAGGTGGGAGGCCGTCGATGACCATCAAGGTTCTCGTCGTTGACGACTCCGCCACCATGCGGGGCCTGATCACCGCCGCCCTGCGCCGCGATCCCGAGATCGAGGTGGTCGGCTCCGCCGGCGACCCGTTCGAGGCGCGTGGCGCGATCAAGGCGCTCAATCCCGATGTCGTGACCCTCGACATCGAGATGCCGAACATGAACGGCCTGGAGTTCCTCGAAAAGATCATGCGCCTGCGGCCGATGCCGGTGGTCATGGTCTCCAGCCTGACCCAGCAGGGCGCCGACGTGACCCTGCGCGCGCTCGAGATCGGCGCTGTCGACTGCGTGGGCAAGCCCACCGGCAACATGACCACCGGCGAGGGCCTCGGTGAGATCGCCACCAAGGTGAAGAACGCCGCGCGCGCCACGGTCCGCGCGACGATGAGCGTGGCCGCAAAGGCTCCGGCGAAGCCGGTCCGCGCTAAGGAATTCACGCCGTCGGGCGATCTGGTCGCCATTGGCTCGTCTACGGGCGGGGTGGAAGCCCTGCTGACCGTGCTGAACAACTACCCGGCCAATTGCCCGCCCACCGTGATCACCCAGCACATGCCGGCGGCGTTCACCGCCAGCTTCGCGGCGCGCTTGGGCCGAGCCTGCAACGCCAAGGTCTATGAAGCCCGCGACGGCGACGTTCTGGAGCCGGGCAAGGTCTATGTGGCTCCGGGCGGGGCGACCCACCTGGAGATCAGCCGCTCCGCCGGCCTGCGCTGCCGCCTGACCGACGGCGATCCCGTCAGCGGCCACCGTCCCTCGGTCGACGTGATGTTCAAGTCCGTCGCCGCGACCATGGGCGACAAGGCCGTGGGCGTCATCCTGACCGGCATGGGCCGTGACGGCGCGCAGGGCCTTCTGGCCATGCGGCAGGCCGGCGCCCGCACGATCGGCCAAGATGAGTCCACCTGCGTGGTCTATGGCATGCCGCGAGCCGCCTACGAAAACGGAGCCGTCGAGAAGCAGCTTTCGCTGTCCGCCATCGGCCCCGCCATCCTTGATCTCTCTTCTGCGAAACGATGATCCATGCCTAGCGCATCCTCCATCTCCGTCCTGGTCGTCGATGATCAGCTCACCATGCGGGCTCTGGTCCGCAACGGCCTGCAGCAGATCGGCTTCCGGGACACCCGCGAGGCCGCCGATGGCGAAGAGGCCCTCAAGCTGGTCGTCGCCAAGCCGGTCAATCTGATCATCTCGGACTTCAACATGCCGAAGATGGACGGTCTCGCCTTGCTGCGGGCGGTGCGTGCGCACCCGCCGATCAGCAAGACGGCCTTCATCATGCTGACCGGTCGCGCCGACCGCGAGCTCGTGCAGCGCGCCGTGCAGTTCGGGGTCAACAACTACCTCGTCAAACCCTTCACCGTGCAGGTCCTGCGCGAGAAGATCGAACAGGTCTTCGGGCAACTCACATGATCCCAGGCCGGCCCGAGCCGACAACGCCGGAATACACGCGCAAGGTCCATGTGACCCAGGGCGAGCAGCACGTCACTGACGACCCGGGAGTCGTCATGACCACGGTGCTCGGCTCCTGCATCGCCGCGTGCATCCGCGATCCCCAGGCGGGGATCGGCGGCATGAACCACTTCCTGCTGCCGGATGACGGCGGCGGTCGTGGCGGCGATTCCGTACGGTTCGGCGCCTACGCCATGGAACTGCTGATCAACGACCTGCTGAAGCAGGGCGCCCGCCGCGACCGGCTGGAAGCCAAGATCTTCGGCGGGGGCAAACTGTTCGACGGCCTGTCGGACGTGGGCGCCAGCAACGCCGAGTTCGCGGAACGCTTCCTGCGCGACGAAGGCATTCCGATCGTCTCCTCCAGCACCGGCGGTCCTTCGGCGCGCCGCGTGGAGTTCTGGCCCGTCAGCGGCCGGGTGCGTCAGCGCCTGGTGGCGGTCGAGCAGGCCCCGCAGGAGGTCCGTCGTCCCGCAACGCCGCCGCCCGCGTCGTCTTCCGGCGAACTGGAACTCTTCTAAGGCCCGGCCATGTCGAGCTCGCCCCTTCCCCTGCCGCCGCTCACGCCCGAAGAAGCGGCTCATCTGCCGCTGGGCGAGCTGTCGCGCCGCCTCGCCGCCGAGCTCTCGGCGGCCGCCGCGATCTGCCGCGAGTGCGAGGTGCTGGCTGGAGACCTCGCCAAGGACGGCATGACCGCCGCCAGCATGACGCGGCTGCAGGCCCTGGATGAGCTGACTCAGCGGCTCGCGGGCCTGTCCTGCGTGCTGGAGCGCATCAGCGAGCACGCCAACGGCGAATGGAGCCTGCAGCTCGAGCCGCTTCTGAAGGGCCTGGGCCTGTCCGACCTTGTGGGGCGCCTGACCACGGCCGAGTCGGAACCCGCATGGGAACGCGAAGCCGGCGAACCGGACCTCTGGTAGGCGGATGTCTCTCGCGTCCGCCCTTCAATCCGCAACCCGCATCCAGCTTGATCAGGCCTCGGTTCTGGTCCTCGACGACAACGGTCAGTCGCTCGATATCCTTTGCCAGGTGGTCTACGGCTTCGGCGTGCGCAACGTGCACCGCGCGGAGAGTGTCGAGCAGGCCAAGGAGCATGTGGCCAGCCAGACCCTGGACCTCATCCTGTCAGACGTTCAGATGCCTGAGCCGGACGGCTACGACTTCGTCCACTGGCTGCGGCGGGAGGCGAAGGAGCCAAACCGCTTCGCCCCGGTCATCCTGATCACCGGCCACACCCGCCAGTCGCAGGTGCTGAAGGCCCGCGACAGCGGCGCCACCTTCACGGTCGCCAAGCCTTTGACGCCTAAGGTTCTGCTGGAGCGCATCATCTGGATCGCGCGCGAGGACCGGATGTTCATCGAGTGCGACACCTATATGGGCCCGGATCGGCGCTTCAAGTTTGAAGGTCCGCCGCCGGGCACGGAAGGCCGCCGTCACGACGATCTTCCGCCCGAGGTGGGGGACGCCTTCGGCGCAAACCTTTCTCAGGATGAAATCAACAGCTTCATGAAGCCCGCAAAGGTCTCGATATGAGCGTCGCGCGCACCTTCCATGTGCCAAACCGGCTTGGCGCGGTCATGCGCCGGCCCGGCGGCATCCGCGCGAGCGAGGCGATCGAACGCGCCGAAACCGGCGTCGAGCAGTTCCGTGAGGAATGCCTCAAGACGATCGGTGAGGTGATGGTCGAGCTGGACGCGCGCTTCGGGCCGAACGCCGAGCGCGAGGGCGCGGACTTCGAGGCGCTCTACACGCTTGTTCTCAAGCTGATCGACGTCAGCGGCTTTGTCTCCCACACGGGCCTGGACCGCGCGGCGATCTCCATGTGCACGCTGGTGGACACCATGTCTGAGCGCGGCCGCTGGCGCTGGCCGGCGGTGGACGTGCACCTCGACGCCATGCGCCTGCTGTGGACCCAGGGCGAGACCCTGTCGGAAGGCGAGCGGGAGGCCGTGATCGAAGGCCTCTACAAGGTCAGCAAGCACAAGCCTGCTTCGGAGTAAGGATAAGCCTCGCCGCGTGGGCGCGACGGGGGAGGGCCGTGTTCAGCCCTTGTCGCCCAGGCGGGCGAAAAGGGCCGTCAGGCGCGTCTCGCCCTCCACGACCGGCGGGGCGGCGGGCGCTGCAGCGGCGGGCGCAGGCGCGTAACGGCGCAACAGGCCAGCCTTGGGTTCAACGGCGGGTTTGGCCGCCGGGAACAGCGCCACGGGCGCGGCAGGCGGGATAGCCGGGGTCGGCGCCTCGATCTTGGCCGCCGCGACCGGCGTGGGCTCGAGAACGGGCTCTGCGGCGGCCGGCGCCTCGACCACGAGTTCCTTCACGCCTTCGGCGGCGGGCACCGAGAAACCCTGAAAGACGCGCTGGCGGATGCTGGCGATGACCTTCCGGGCGCCATACTGGCGCTCCGGCTCAGGCTCCGGCGCGATCTCGATCGGCTCGAAGTCCTCGGCGGTCTGGGTGATGATCGTAGGCAGCGGCGCCAGGACGTCCGGCTGGGATTCGTCCATGGCTTCGACGTCTCCGAGGTTGTCGAAGACCTGATAGGGAAGATCAACCTGGTTGATCTTCAGGAAGAGTCCGCGGACGTCGTTGACCATAGTCGAGGCCTTAGCTTAGCCGTGACAATGGTATTACCAGACCTTGTGCGACAAGGGACTGCGGCGCAGTGTCATAGGCCTATGCGGCGACGTCCCACGTCCTTGCGCGACACTGTGGCCAGAAGTTGCAGCACCGATGAATAGTAGTTGGGCTCTTCGGCCTTCCATTTGTCCACGCCGTTGTCGTTCATGACGATCGCGGCGACCGCCGCGCCGCCGTTCGACAGGGTGTAGGGGGCGGTTTCGCCGGTCATGACGTCGATCCAGGCCGGGGGACGTTTGTCGTCCTTGAAGCCCTTGCGCCACCAGGCCGCCACCGCCTGCACCTGGCGGCGGCTCTTCTCACCGCCCCACACCAGATAGAACGGCGCGCGGATGGCGTCGAAGCTGAAACGCGGCGCATGACCGGCGGCCGGCGCCAGGCGGCCGTCCACGCCAACGAACACCCAGTCCGAAGGCAGGGACTCCTGCCCGAACAGGGCGAGGTCGGCCACTTCCAGCCCGCCGGCGATCACCTGCCGCCACGGCCCGTGCGGATCGCGGTCGGCGAACAGCTTCAGGGCCGGCAGAACGAAGTAGGAGGGGTTGTAGGTGATCCCCTCGGCGTTGGCGAAGCCCTCCAGGCCCGGCAGCAGCAAGGAGCGGCCGGCGATCTGGGCGACCAGACCGCGTCCGATGGCGCCGCGAATCTCGGCGCTGGCCCGGGCGTAGTCGTCGTTGCGCCAGCGGTCGGCGGCGCGCAGCAGCGCCCAGGCGATGAAGATGTCGCCGTCGGTGGCGTTGTTGGGGTCGGTCACCGGCGGCTGGGCCGCGGGATCGTAGCGCCAGCTGAACAACCGCACGTCGGACCGCGCCAAGTTGGCGTTGGTCCAGGCCCAGACGCGGTCGAAGGTCTCGCGGTCTTCATTCGCTACAGCCAGCAACATGGCCCAGCCCTGGCCCTCGGTATGGCTGACGCCGTTGTTGCCGTTGTCGACCACCCGGCCGTCAGGCTGCAGGTAGCGGGTTTTGAAGCTCTCCCAAGTCTCGCCTTCCTCGGCGCAGGCTGTGGCGCCCGGCAGGATCATGGCGAGCGCAGCGGCGGCCGTGAACACGCGTCGATCAGGCTTGGGGCCGGTCTTCATCGGTCATAGGCCGTGGAACAGCTCCAGCGGCTCGGCGCTGTCGCTGACCCTCAGGGTCTTGTCGATGGG
The DNA here is from genome assembly GCF_029543125.1 of Caulobacter segnis. Classification (GTDB taxonomy): domain Bacteria; phylum Pseudomonadota; class Alphaproteobacteria; order Caulobacterales; family Caulobacteraceae; genus Caulobacter; species Caulobacter segnis_D. Next base: position 181,566 of record NZ_JARQWW010000002.1, on the reverse strand, counting down.
GCTGCCCTGGGCCTGCAGCCAGACCGTGTAGACGCCTTCCAGGACCGACGCCCAGGCTGCGGGCCAGATTTTCTCGTCCGCGCCCGTGGCCACGTCCGGATAGGCCCCGTGCAGGATGCGGACGCCATCGGCGACGGCGTGCAGACGCACCCAGCCCCAATCCATCTCGGCCCACACCTTGTTCATGCCGGCCTCCAGCTCCTCCAGGGTCTCGACCTTGGTCAGGGGCGTGGCCTGGGCCATGCGGCGGCCCACCTGGCGGAGGAAGTTGCGCACCTCTTCCGGATCGGCGCCGCTATGCAGTTCACCGAGAAGGGCAGACAGGAAGCCTCGCCATTGCGGGCTGCGCTGGCGCTGGGTGCGGCGGTAATAGGCCAGATCGGCGGACTGGACGTCCTTGTCGTTCATCCAGGTCGTAGGGGTCTTCATCGCGAGCCTCCGATCGTCTGGCGGATGTAGAGCCCGACCTTGGTCTCACTGTACTCGCCGAAATTGTCGAAACTCAGAGCCCCGCCAAAAGTTGTGGTGGGGGTGAATTTATAATCGATGGCCGCACGGCCGTTGATGCCGAAGCCGCTGCGGCTGCTGCCCGAGAATCCGCGCTTCACGTCAGGGTCCTGGGCGGAGATGGCGTTCTGCGCACCTTGCAGCGTCGGATCGGTGGGGAAGTAGTCCCGCGCCGACTGGCTGTAGGTCTGGTAGCCCGGCGTGGCGCGCAGCTCCCCGCCCCAGCGGTCGCCCTGCACCTTCCAGCTCATGGGGAAGGCGATGGCCGTGAACTGCTGCGGGCTGAAATAGCCGCCGTTGCCGTACGAGAAGACGTTCTGGTTGTTGTCGTAGCTCTGCAGATTCAGGTTCGTGCCCAGCTGCACCACTTGGCGCGTGCTGACATAGGGCCGGATGTAGGCCCCGACGTTGAACTGCAGGCTTTCATTCTCCTCGACGAGGCGGCCGTCGTACTTGCTGGCCGAGGCGTCGGCGTAGAAGCCCATCTTGCCCCGCTCGTACGCCACGCCGACCCCGGCGGTGTTGCGCATCACCTGGCCCCAGCGGCGACCGGTCAGCGGATCACGCGAACTGGCGTATGAGGTGACGCTGTCGGTCACCGGGCGGCGCTCGATCCACACGCGCGGACGCAGGCCGCCGATGTTGGGCTCGACGCTCAGACCGCCGGTCATCTCCGGCGGCTTGGCGAAGCCGACAGGGGTGACCCCGATGTCCGCCTTCAGCCCATCGACCTCATAGGCGATCTCGGCCGCGACGCCGGCGGCGGTGTGCGGATTAGGCCGGCGGATGACCGGGGGCGTGATGTCCGAAATGGTGTCGCGCGCCACCGACAGAGGATTGGTGCCGAACCGCTGCAGGCTTTCATCCGTCGGCGTGCCGGCGTCCAGCGACACGGGATTCAACGTGGCGCTCAGGCGGCCGCGCCCGAAGGGCGAGATCGAGCCCGTGACCTTGGCCGACAGTTCGTCCAGCTGGCTCAGTCCGGCCTCGCCGCTGCGGGCGCGGAAGTCGATGCTGGCGTCCACCCGCGGCCCGATGGTCTCCGACAGCTCGGCGATCTGGCGGTCGATGGACTGCAGCACGCCGTCGCGCGCGGGGGCGCGAGGCAGCAACGGGTTCACTGGCGTCGGCAGCGCGCCGTAGCCGCCGACCGGCGGGGTGTTCTGATAGGCCTGCGGCTGCACCGGATAGGAGGGCAGGTTCGTGGACGGATAGACGTACGGCGAGGTGTAGACCGGCGCCGTGAAGTTCGGCGCCGGCGGCGCGGGCGCCAATAGCGACGGGGTCGACGGATAGAACGGCGCCGACAGGGCCGGAGCCTGATACGTCGGGTAGGTCGGAGCCGTGTAGGTCTGTTGCTGCTGCGGCGCGACCGGAGCGGGATAGGTCCGCGCCGCGGGAGCCGCTCTGCGGACCGTGGGCGTGCGGGGTTTGGCGGTCGTGGTCGTGCGCGGCTTCGCGGCCGGCGTGCGCGCCGCCGGCGTGGTTGTCCGGGGGGGCGCCTGATAGGTCGGCTGCTGCTGCGGCGCAGAGTAGGTCGGGGCCTGATAGGGCTGATAGGCCGGCGGCGCATACACCGTCGGGGCCTGATAGGTCGGCGCGGTGTAGGTCTGGGTCGGATAAACCGGCGCCGGATATGTCGGGGCCGGCTGGATCAGCGGCGTCTGGTTGCCATAGTAGGGCGCAGAGCTCGGCGAGGCCGGTGCGGCATAGGTCGGCGCGGCGTAGGTGGCCGATGGATAGGTTGGAGCCTGCTGCGGCTGGTAGGCCGGCGCCTGTTGATAGACCGGGGCCTGTTGGTAGGTCGGCGCTTGGTATTGCGGCGCCTGGTAGGTTGGCGATGCGTAGTAGGGCGCGGTCGACATCGGCGCGTCGGCGCGCGGCGCGGCCTGCTGGGGCTGCGTCGGATAGAGCGGCGCGCGGGTGGCGGGCTGCTGTACGGGCGGCAAGTACGTCTGCGCCTGATAGCCTGGCTGCGGAGCCGGGCTGGGATAGTTCGGATCCGCGTAAGTCGGCGCGACCTGAGACGGATAGGCCTGGCTCGGCGGATAGACCGGGCTTCGGCCGGTCGGGTTCAGGGCGGCCGGCGTCTGCGCTTGGGCCAGCAGATACGGCTCGGCGACCGCCGGCGTCTCCATGAAGCTGGCGTTGACCGCGAACGGCTCTTCCGGCGCCGAGGGCGTCCGCCAGGCCACCTGGGTCGCCACGGGAGCTTCGTTGAAGGCGGTCTGCACCGCCGGCTGATCAAAGCTGGCGGGCAGCATGTAGCCGGGGATGTACGGCTGGGTCGCGGTGCTCGGCTGCGGCAGGACCTGGACCGGCTGCGCGGGCACGGGCTGATAGGGCGTGAACACAGCGGGCGAGCCGCCGCTCCGGAACGGGTTGCTGCCCAGGGCGCCTGACGGCGCCTGGAAAGGCGACACCGGGACCGGCGCGACGCCGGTGTAGAGCGACGGACCGATCGGCACGCCCTGACGCTCGCGCAGGACGCGGGCGGTCTCCAGCGCCTTTATGGCGGCGCTCTTGTCGCCGGCCTGCTGCTCCAGCCGGGCGGCGATCAGATAGAGGTTTGGATCCCCTGGCGTGCGCTGCATCGCGGCGCGCAGCAGCTCCTTGGCGCGCGAGACGTCGCCGCGCGCAACAGCCGCCTCCAGCACCCCGTTCATGGCCTCGGGGTCGTTGGGGTTCATGCGCAACAGGACGTCGTAGACCTGCCCCGCCTGTGCGGTCAGTCCGCCGGACTGATACAGCCGCGCCAGGCCGGACAGCAGGCGGGTGTCGTTCGGGGCGGAGGCGAAGGCGTTGGACAACACGTCGAACGCTTGGGCGTAGTCGCCCGCCAGGCGCAGACGGTCCGCGCGTTCGGAACCCAGGGTCGCCACCAGGCCGGACATGCCCTGCCGCCCGCTCGGCGTGTTGGCGGCGGGCGTGGCGCCGATCTGACGGATCAGGGCGGCGGCTTCGGCGTCGCGGCCCGACCGCGCCAGAACCGAGACGAAGCCGCCATAGGCGGCCGGGTCCGCGCCCACCGCGCCGGAGGTCAGGATGCGCTGGGCCAGGTTGATGGCTTGGGGCTTGTCACCCAGATCATAGAGCGCGTCGGCGATCGAACCCTGCACGCCGACGGTCATGTTCGGCCGCGCCAGCAGCTCGTGCAGCAGCGCCATGGCCTCGGCGTTGCGGCCGCTGGTGCGCAGGTCCTTGGCCTGCTGGATCGCGGTGTCGAGATAGAGTTGGCCGGCCAGTTCGTTCAGGGCCGGGGTGCGCGCCTGCGGATGGATGCGCGACAGCAGGGCGTAGGCTTCGGCTGACCGGCCCTGCTGCTGGGCGAACAGGGCGGCGGCGTTCAGGCCCTCGACCGTGGTGCTCTGGGCCAGCATGGCCATCAGGCCCTCGGCGGCAGGACCTTGGCCCTGGCTGACCAGGAAGCGAGCGAAGTCGTAGCGGATCCACGGATCGGTGGGATCGGCGGCGAGCGCGGCTTCGAAGCTGGCGTAGGCGGACGAATAGTCGCCGGCGGCCATGAACTGCTGCGCCTTGGCGTGTTCGATGCGGCCGCGCGTGTTGTTCAGCGGACCGGGCGTCCGGTCCACGGTGGCGCGGGCGAGCTGCTCGGCCTCGGCGAAGCGGTTCAGACGCAGCAGCGCCTCGATCAGGCCGGCCTGGGCGTCTGTGTTGGTGCGGTTCGCGGCCAGCACCTGGCGATAGAGCTGCTCGGCTTCGGCGTTGCGGCCGCCGCGCAGGAAGATGTCCGCCAGGAGCTGTTGGGCCAGAGCGCGGTCCTTGGACGCGCTGGAGGCCAGAGGACGGGCCAGCCGTTCGGCCTGGGCGGTGTCGCCCCGCGCGGCCGCGGCCTGCGCCGCGCGCAGATCGCCGAAGAAGGTGGCCGTCTCCAGCGCCTCGCTCCAGCGGGCGCGATTGGCCGGAGCCGCCTTGATGGCGCGCTGAAGGTAGGTCTTTGCCTCGACGAAGTTCTCGCGGCGCAGGCGCACCAGACCGACACCGCCCAAGGCGTCGGAGTCGCCGGCGCGGATGCGCAGGGCGGACTGGAAGTTCTGTTCGGCGGTCTGCAGATCGCCGCGCTCAAGGGCCGCGAAGCCCTGCGTGCGATACGGAGCGCCGCGATCCACCGGGGCGGCTGGCGTCGCCGCGCGCTGCTGGGCGGCGTTGCGGGCGGCGGTTTCGCGCGCCGCCGTCTCGCGGGCGGTGCTGTCGTTGATCTGCGCGATCTTGGCGCTGACCTGCGCGTCGGCGCCCGTGCGCAGGAACTCCTCGTAAAGAGGAAGGTCCGCCGGGCGGTTGCCCATCCACAGCAGAGCCTGACGCCAGGATGCGCGGGCCTGCCCGGCCACCGCGCCGCCCTCGCGCGACAGGCGCGACAGTTGGGCGATCCCTTCGCGACGCGTGGATTCCTGATAGGTCAGGGCCTGACCCAGGGCGAGGGCGACAGCCTTGTCGTTCGGCCGCTCCTTGAGCATGGCCTCCAGGCCGCGCCGGCCTTCGGCCGCGCTTTCGGTCACGCCCGACAGGGTCTGGTAGTATTCGAGGCGGTAGGCGGCCTGCGGATTGCCGTTGGGGAACGCCTTGCGATAGGCGCGCACCGCGCCCGTGGTGTCGCCGGCGCGAGCCAGGCGGCGGGCCTCGGCCACTTCCGGAGTAGCGCCGCCGCGCGCGGCCGTGGCGACGGCCACTGTGCCGCTGCCGGCCCGCACCTGACCCAGGGTCGCCAGACGGGGATCGTTCGGCGCCACGCTGCGCAGGCGGTCGGTCCAGCGCTTGGCCGCGTCCTGATTGCCGTCTTCGGCCGCATAGCGGGCCAGGGCGGCCAGGGTGTCGGCGCTGCGCGGATTGGCGCTGAGGGCGCGGTTCAGCGCTTGCTCGGCCAGATCCTTGCGTCCGCGTTCACGCCAGAAGGTCGCCTGCTTCAGCAGGGCGTCCACGGCCTGGGTGGTGCTTTGCGCCTCGACAGCGCTCGGCATGATGAGGGCGGCCGCCGTCGCGGCCGCCACGACGCCGGCGGTCAATGTCCCCGCGGGACCGAGCTTCGACGGACGGTGCGTCATGGCGCCTCCGTCCGGGCGTTGCGACGCTGCTCCATCAGCTTGTAGGCCAGGAAGATCGGCGCGGACATGAGGATCGCCGCGCCCACCAGGGCCAGGGCGAGCATCCACGGCGTGCGGGTCAGCCACCACAGCACGCGCAGCAGGTACGGCAGGTCGCCGGTCCAATAGATCGGCCCGATGCGGAAGGATGACAGGCCCTGTTCGGTGTCAGCCGTCAGGTCGCCCTGAACCTTGAAGTTCTCGGTCGGGTCGGAAAGCTTGGCCACCAGGCCCGGCAGGCTTTCGCGCTGATCTGAGAGCAGCGCCACGACGGTGTTCTTGTCGCCATAAGGCGACTCGAAGCTGATCACGCCGGTGAAGCCGCTCTGGCTGACCAGAACCTCGTCGGCCTTCTTGCGCTCGCCGCCTTCCAGGTTGGCGTTGAACACCGAGAAGACGCGGGCGATCACCGAGGTGACCCGCAGGCGCAGGCGCGAACCTTCGGTCACGAACGGGGCGTTCTTGAACAGATCGGTGTTGGAGGCGGCCATGGCCACCGGGCCGATGACCAGGATGTCCTTGCCCTGCAGCGCGCCGCGGTCGGCGTTGCGGGTGATGCTCAGCTTGGTGGCCGGCGCGCCCGTGGAGTCGGCGAAGCGGCCGATCAGCAGCATCAGCGCCTCAAGCTCCTGGGCGGTCGGCTGGGCGCTGATCAGCAGGGCGGTGTCCGACAGGTCGGCCATGCGCGTGAACGGGAAACCCGAGCTCACGAAATAGGCCAGGTTCGGCATGCTGGTGAAGTGATGGCCGCCGGTCAGGTCGATGGTGCTGTCCGGATCGATGCCGCTGCGCACGTTGGTCGGCAGCTCGCCCTTGCACTCGCCCAGCTTGTTGGACTTCAGGTCGAAGAAGAAGCCCATCTGGCCGGGCCCCGACAGCAGATACGGCGGCAGGGCCAGCGACTGCTCCTTCTGGGTGAAGAAGCCCGGGATGCGGTCGAAGAAGTGATCGCCGGCGCCGCGGCCGTCGGTGTGCAGCGAGCGCAGGTATTGGCCGTTCAGCGACACGTCGAGGCGCGAGTTGCGCAGGTCGATCCACGAACCTTCCGGGAAGCGGTAGCGCAGGCGCAGGGGCGCGCCGCCCGTGGGCCACAGGAACAGGTCAGGGGCGACGCGGAAGTCCACCTGCAGCGGGGCCGGGGTCAGGCCCAGGGCCTGAAGCTTCTGCTGGTCGACCATCTCGCCGAAGCGCACCGGGCGGTCCATGCGCACCCAGCGCGGGGCGTCATAGGGCGCGCGGTCGCGCAGGCGCGGGGCGCCGACCTGGGCGTAGGCGCCTTTCAGGCCGACCGAGCCGACGGCCAGGTTCTGGCCGGCCTGACGCAGCTCGGCGTCGTTGCGGCCCATGACCAGCAGCAGAGAGCTGGTCGGATCATTCGGATTGGGGACCACGGCCAGGGTCGGGCCGTTGATGGCCGGCAGGAACAGGCCGGGGATCTCCTGGCCCGACTGGGCGAAGATCACGCCTTCGCCGCTGGGCAGGCCGCCGATCTGCACCGGGAACCGGAAGCCGCGATAGCCGGCCGCCATGCCGAAGTAGGACGCCGCGCCCGCCGCCGCCTGGATGGCGCCGTTGCTGGGGTTGCCGGCGAACACGAACGGCAGGGTCAGGCCGCCGACGCCCGCCTCGTAGAAGGGCGAGGGCAGGCGCGCCAGGTCCGGCTGGGCGGGCAGGCGCTGGAAGGTCACCGCCAGTGTGGTGCGGATGTTGCTGATATTGGCCCACAGGGACGAGTGCAGCGGGTCTTCGCAGCCGCGGGTGTAGTGGCCTGCGAAGCGCAAATTCAGGCGGTTCTTGGGAAGGAACAGCGCCGGGTTCACCGGCATCTGGACCGTCAGGTTGTTGGCCGTCTCGCGCGGCAGGACCACCGAGCCGATCACCTCGTCATTAATCGCCACGCTGAGCTGCGACAGATCGGGCAGCATCACCGGCGAATAGGCGAAGTTGATGGTCAGGGTGGCGGACACCGCCACCTCGTCGGTGCGCAGGTCGAACGGAATGCCCGCCTGGCCGTCGGTGCCGCGCAGGCGCAGCGGCTGCTCCACACCCATGTCCTTCAGGGTGTAGACCACCTGGCGCAGGCCGCCGCTGGAGGCGGGGGCGGCGGCCGCCGCGGGGGCCGGATCCGCCGTGGGCGCGGCCGGGGTCTGGGCCTTTGCCGACGGAGCGAAGGTCGCGGCGGCCAGGATGGCGGCGCCGGCGATGGCGCTGGTGCGGATGGCACGCTCCACCAGGACGCGGCCGCGCACGCGGGCCTCCAGGTCCTTCAGGCGCCACCAGAACAGCAGGCTGGCGCTGGCGCGGCACAGGTCCGCGAACGAGGCGAACGGGTTGGCCGAAGGCGTCGAGCCATGCGGCTGCCAGGCGTCGGCCCGGCCCATGACAGCGGTGACCAGCGCCCGGCGCTTGCCCAGGGGCATGGCCTGGAACTGGACGCGGATGGCGTCGTCGCCCTGGATCATGGCGGCGGGGAACGACACCATGCGCGCGCCGCACAGCAGGTCCACACCCGTCATCTCGCGGCCGGCGATGTCCAGGCCGGCGGGCCACTTCACGGACAGGCCGCCCATGGACACGTCGGTGGTCTCGCTCTCCACGGCCAGGCCGTCAGCGAAACGCAGGATGACCGGCAGAACCGCGTCCACCCGGACGAAATTGCGCACCTGGCGGGTCTCCCGGCCCACGGCCAGAGCGGTCAGCAGGATCAGCAGGCTGAACATGGACCAGGTGGTGTTCAGCAGCAGGGTGCCGAGCTGCACGTCGAAGCGCTCAGGCCAGAAAAGGCGCGCGAAGCCGCTGGAAACGCCTGCCACCAGCAGGAAAACGACCGTGATGTGAGGCCACATCAGGCGGTAGTCGAAATAGCCGTGCTCGAGCAGGCCGCCTTTTTCGGTCACGTTGAACTTGCCCTTCTTCGGGTCAAAAATCGTCAGCACGGTCGGGGCAAGCAAATGGAAGGCCAACAAGGTCTCGTAGACCTCGCCCCAGAAGGCGCGCCGGTCTTCGCCCTGGATCCGGTTGTTGGTCATGATCGAGTGGATCAGGTGGGGCGCCGCATAGACGGCGATCATCGCGGCGGAAGCGTAGATGATGTTCGCGCCGAACAGCAGGTAGGCCAGCGGCGAGGTCAGGAACACGATGCGCGGCAGCGGAAACTGGAAGTGCATCATCGCATTCAGGTAGCAGAGCCGCTGACCCCAGGTGAGGCCAGGCCCCAGCAGCGGATTGTCGATGCGGAAGATCTGCGTCATGCCGCGCGCCCAGCGGGCCCGCTGCCCCACGTGCAGGGCCAGGCGCTCGGTGGCCAGGCCTGAGGCCAGGCGGATGTCGAGATAGGCCGTCGACCAGCCCATGCGCTGCAGCTTCAGGGCGGTGTGCGCGTCCTCGGTGACGGTCTCGCCGGCGAAGCCCTTGGTGATCATCAGCGCCTCGCGCCGGATCACCGCGCAGGAGCCGCAGAAGAAGGCGGCGTTCCAGAAGTCGTTGCCCGGCTGCACCGAGCCGTAGAACAGGGCGCCCTCGTCCGGCACCTCCTTCACGGTCAGCAGGTTCCGCTGGACCGGGTCGGGCGAATAGAAGTGGTGCGGCGTCTGCAGCAGGCACAGCTTCGGGTCCTTCTGGAACCAGCCGACGGTCATCTGCAGGAAGGCGCGGGTCGGGATGTGGTCCGCGTCGAACACCAGGATCAGCTCACCATCGGTCTTGGTGAGCGCGTGGTTCATGTTGCCGGCCTTGGCGTGCTTATTGTCGGGCCGGGTCATGTAGATGGCGCCCGCCGCCTCGGCGAAGGCGCGGAACTCGGGGCGGCGGCCGTCGTCCAGCAGGTAGACGCGGAAGCGGTCGCGCGGATAGTCCATGTTCAGGGCGGCCAGGACGGTGTCCTGAACGATCTGCAGGCTTTCGTTGTAGGTCGGAACATAGACGTCCACCGTCGGCCAGGTGGACGGATCGCCCTTCATGGGCTCCACCGGGCGATGAAGCGGCCAGGTCGTCTGAATGTAGCCGAGAACCAGGATCAGCCAGGCATACAGCTCAGCCAGGAACAGGCCCGTGCCCAGCAGGGTCTCGGTGATGGTGGCGAAGTGCAGGGTCTCGGTGATCCGCCAGTAGATGTAGCGGGTCGAGGCGATCAGCGAGAGGATGCACAGCGCGATCGTCACCTGACGCGATTTGTTGCGGCCCAGAACAAAGGCGGCGGCCACGGTCGCCAGCGCGAACAGGCCCTGCGCGCGCAGGTCCAGCGGCACGGTCACGGCAAGCAGGCAGGCCACGAGGGCCAGCGCGCCGAGAAGCAGTTTCAACACCCGCATCACGTCCGGGGCCCAGATCCTTCAATGGGCGGTCGCCCAGAAGCGCGACCTTACGATTGGCCGGTAACTATAGGCGTTCGAGTTTTACTAACCATTACTCGTCAACGGAACGGCCGCCCCAACCTGCGACGGATTGTCCCTTTTCGGGAGTAGAGCCCTGTTCGCGGCGGAGCGCCAGTCGTCGGCGCCCACTTGAGGTTGCAGAAACTGCGATAGGCGAGGCCCTAGGCGGTGGCCCGCGCCTGGACGGCGGCGAAAGCGTCGTGAACCCCCTGCGCCAGGGCCGCGACGTCGAAAGGCTTGCTCAGCACGACGATGTCGGCGGGCGGATCACGCAGATCCGGATGGCCGCTGACCAGCATGATCGGCAGGTTCGGCCGGATGCGCCGGGCGGCCTCCACGAAGTCCATGCCGGTCATGCCCGGCATGGCGAAATCCACGATGGCGATGTCGATGGCGCGGTCCTGCTGCAGGATCGCCACCGCCGCCTCGGCGCCGTGCGCCTCAACCGCCTGATCGCCGAGTTGCCGGACGAACTCGCTGGTCACCGTGCGGACGCTGGCGTCGTCGTCGATCACCAGGACCCGAGCCACTGGGCGCGGCGGCGCCAGCGGGGCGGCGCTTTCGGTGCGGACGACCGCGGACTCCACGGCGCGGGGCAGCAGCAGGCTGATCGCCGTTCCATGGCCCGGCGCGCTCTCCACGTTCACCGCCCCGTGCGAACGCTGGACGAAGCCATAGACCATGGACAGGCCCAGACCCGTGCCCTTGCCCACGTCCTTGGTGGTGAAGAACGGCTCGAAGATGCGCGCGGCGATGTCCGGGTCAATGCCGGCGCCGGTGTCGGCGACGGTCACGCGCACATAGTCGCCGGCGGGCAGACCGTCCGTCCCGTCCTCGGTCAAGGTCTCGCTGCGGGTGGACAGGGTCACGACGCCGGTCTCGCCCATGGCGTCCCGGGCGTTGACGCAGAGGTTCAGGATCGCCAGCTCGAACTGGTCCGGCTCAATATGGGCGGGCCAGACGTCGTCCTGCAGCTTCCAGTCGATCTGCACCGCGCCGCCCATGCTGCGCGCCAGCAGGTCCCCCATGGCTTTCAGCAGTTCATTGACGTCGACGCTTTCGGAGCGCGGCTCGCGCTGACGGCTGAAGCCCAGCAGGCGTTGGGTCAGGGCCGCACCCTTCTTGGCCGCCAGGCTGGCGTTGTCGATGTAGCGATGCAGGCGCGGATCGTCCGGCAGGCGCCGAGCGGCGAGATCCAGGCTGCCCAGGATCGCGGTGAGAAGGTTGTTGAAGTCATGCGCCACGCCGCCGGCCAGGGTGCCGAGCGCTTGCAGCTTGTCGGCCTGGCGCAGGCGCGCCTCGGCCATGCGCTGGTCGGTGACGTCTCGGTCGAACTCCACCAGATGCTCGACGCCCGTGTCGCCGACCAGGGGGATGTGGCTGGTCTCGATCCAGCGCGCGCCGCCCTCGCCGGGACGCTCCTCCAGGGTCTGGGCGGGCTCCGCGCGGGCGGTCACCTTTCGCTCGACGGCGGCCATGGCCGCGGCCGCGTCGGGGCCGATCAGCTCGCGCTCGATCTTGCCCAGCGCATGGTCGCGCGACACCCCCAGCATCTGCGCCTTCAGGGCGTTCAGCCGGATGATGCGGCCATCCGGATCCTTGAAGGTCACCGCCGCCGGCAGGTTGTCCATCAGGGCCTGCAGCAATCGCTGCTCGACTCGCAGTTCGTGCGCCAGACGGCTGCGCTCCACCGCGCTGGCGACCATGGCGCGCAAGGCTTGCGGCTCCCACGGCTTGGCGGCGTAGCCGCCGATGCCGCCCGTGTTGATCGCCGAAACCACGGCCGACAGATCGGCGTAGCCGGTCAGCAGGATCGAGGGCGCCGGGCTGATCTCCCGCGCCGCCGCCAGGAAGGCGTCGCCGGTCATGCCCGGCATGCGCTGATCGGAGATGATCACCTCGAAGCCGGGCTCGCGCGCCAGCATCGCCAGCGCCTCGCGCGGCGAACTGGAGGTGCGGACGTCGTACAGGTCCTCCAACAGGTCCTGCAGGGCGATCAGGATGTCCGGCTCGTCGTCGACAGCCAGGATCAGCGGCCGTTCGGGCAGGCGGTGGCTCATGGCGCGCTTCCCTCGGTCACGGGGCTGATCGGAATGGTGATGACGAAGGCGGCGCCGCCGTGCGGGCTGTCCTCGACGAAGATCGACCCCTTATGCGCCTCCACGACCGAATAGGCGATGGCCAGGCCCAGGCCGGTGCCTGAACCCACCGGCTTGGTGGTGAAGAACGGCTCGAAGATGCGGTCGCGCAGATCGGCCGGCACGCCGGGGCCGGAGTCGGCGACGCTGATGCGGTAGAGGCCGTCGGTCTGGCTGGTGGTGATTTCGATGATCCCCTGGCCCTCCACCGCGTCGGCGGCGTTGCTGACCATGTTCATGACCACCTGGTTCAGCAGGGCGGGGGAGCCTTCCAGCGCCCGCCCGGCCTCGAAGCTGCGGCGCACCTCGATGCCCGGCCCCAGCTTGTGGGCCAGCAGGGCCAGGACGGTTTCGATGGACTCGGGCACGTCCAGGGTCTGCACGGCGCTTTCGTCCATGCGCGAGAAGCGGCGCAGGTTCAGCACCAGGTCCTGAATACGCTTCAGGCCCAGGTGCATGGCCGTAAGCCGGTCCTTGGCCTTGCCCACGGCGGGGTTGTCGCCGCCGATCTGTCCAACCAGCCGCTCCACCGTGGCGTGGTGGCCCAGGATGAAGGCGAGGGGGTTGTTGATCTCGTGGGCGATGCCCGCAACCAGCTCGCCCAGGGACGCCATCTTGGCCGCCTGGACCAGCTTGGCCTGGGCTTCCTTGAGCTGCGAGTTGGCGCCGGCCAGTTCGGCGTTGGCGCTTTCCAGCGCCTCGACCATGGCGGCGCGGGCGTCGGAGGCGGCCAGGGCAAGGGCGCGGTCGCGCTGCTCGGTGTCCTGACGGCGGGTCTCCTCCGCAAGCTGCTTGCGGCGGATCAGGGCGCGGACGCGCACCGCCATCACGTCATCGCTGGCGTCAGCGGGCGCCACGTCGTCGGCCCCCGCCAGGAAGGCGGCGTCCAGGAGGCCGCGTCCGCCCAGGCCGATGATGCGGGGCGGATCGTCGCCTTCGTCCCGCATGTGCTCGGACAAGCGCCGGCACACTTCCAGCCCGTCGAAGGCGTGGGCCGCCAGGTTGATCAGCACGCAGTCGGCGGGTTCCCACAGCACCGCGTCCAGCGCAGCCTCGTCGGCCACTGCCTCCACGGCGTAGCCTTCCTGGGTCAGGACATCCTTCAGGTGCAGGCGGGCCGTGGCGCTGTCGTGCAGGATCACCACACGGCCGCGCCGGAACGGCGAGAACGCCGCCGCCTTGGGCGCATCGGCGGCGGTGTCCACCGTTCGCCGCAGCAGGGCCTTCAGGCGCAGGCGGATCAGGTCGGGATCGGACGACTTGGACAGATAGGCGTCGGCGCCGCTTTCCAGCCCCTGGCGCTCCAGGTCTTCGTCCCGCGCGCCGGTCAGCATCAGCACCGGAATGGCGCGCGTGCGCCCGTTCAGTCGGATCTGGCGCGACAGCTCGCGGCCGTCCATGCCGGGCAGGTGGACGTCGGCGATCACCAGGTCGGGGATGCGGGCGTTCAGGCTTTCCAGCGCGGCTTCGGCGCTTGCCGCGCGCTCGACGCTGTAGCCTTCGGCCTCCAGCAGTGCGCGCAATTGAACGGCTTGGGTCTCGGAATCCTCGACCAGAAGGATCTCGACGCCGGTCACGCCTTCTCCTCCGCCATCTGGACCAGCCGTGGCCCGATCATGTCGAGGGGAAGGCTGGCGCGGGAGGCGCCCATGCGCACCGCCGCGCCCGGCATGCCGTAGACAACGGTGCTGCTCTCATGCTCGGTGATGGTGCAGCCGCCGGCGTTGCGCAGCTCCAGCAGTCCCCGGGCTCCGTCCTCGCCCATGCCCGTCAGCAGCACGCCCACGCCCCGGGCGCCGATGGTCTTGGCCATGGACTGGAACAGAACATTGGCCGAAGGGCGTTGCCCGCCGACCGGCGCGGTCTCGCTGACCATGAGCGTGCCGCCAGCCCGCAGCGCCAGATGGCGATCGCCCGGCGCCACATAGACGCGCCCCGGCTGAGCGACTTCGCCGGCCTGGGCGATGGACACCGGCAGGGGTGACAGGCCGCCCAGCCAGGACGCGAAGCCCTCCATGAACGGCGCGCCCATGTGCTGCACCAGCAGGATCGGCGCGGGAAAATCGGCGGGCAGGGCGCCGATCACCTTGGCCAGGGCAGGCGGTCCGCCGGTGGAGGCGGCGATGCCCAGCACGCTCATCTTCTGGAACGGCGGCGTGTCCAGTTGCGGCGGGGCAGGACGAACCGCCGCCAGCGAGGCGCCGATCGCGCGCCGGCGGATAACCGGCACGCTGCTCATGATGAACAACTGGGTGCGGATGTCGTCGGCCAGGGCGTCATAGGCCTGGCTGGCCAGGCCCGCGGGCTTCTCCACCACCGTCAGCGCCCCGGCGCGCAGGGCGTTCAGCGAGATCTTCAGCGAGTCCTCGACCGAATCCGCGATCACTACGATGGGTGTCGGATGCTCCGCCATGATCCGGCGGGTGGCCTCCAGCCCGTCGATGCCGGGCAGGCGGATGTCCATGGAGATGACGTCGGGCTTCACCTCCTCCAGCACCTCCAGCGCCTCCTCGGCCGAGGCCACGGCCAGAGCCACGGTCAGGCGCGGATCGGCGTCGATGATGTGAGTCAGCAAGGTCCGCACCACGGCGGAATCCTCAACGATCATCACCCGGACGGGCTTTTTCGGTCGGGCCGTCACAGCAGTTGGCCGATGGTCGCCAAGAGTTCGCGTTGATCGAACTTCTGCTTGGTGATGTAGGCGCCGGCGCCCAGGGTCAGGCCGCGACGCACATCCTCGGGGTCCTGACGCGAGGTCATCAGGATCACCGGTAGCACCGACAGGGCCGCGTCTGCCTTGATCGCTTGCAGCAGGGAGAAGCCGTCCATGCGCGGCATCTCGACGTCGGCCACCACCAGGTCGAACACGTCGCCGCCGGAGCGCAGCTTCTCCAGCGCGTCCAGACCATCGACGCTCAGCACCACGCGATAGCCCTGGGCTTCCAGGATGCTCTTCTCGAGCGTGCGGGTGGTGATGGAATCGTCCACCACCAGGATGGTGCGGACCGCGGCGGCTTCGCCTTCCGCTTCGGCGGCGGCCATCGGGCGGCCGCCCTCGGTCCAGCGGCGGATCAAGGCTTCTGGGTCCAGCACCAGGGCGGGTGTCTCATCCTCCAGCAGAACGCCGCCAGTGACGAGCGTGGGGTCCAGCAGGGAGCCGGGCGTCTCGCTCACCAGCATGGAGCGGACATCGCGAAGGCTGTCGACAGCCACGGCCAGACGGCGGCCGCCGCTCTGGATCAGCAGGGCCTTCACGGCGTCGGCTTCAACGGGAAGAGGAGCAGTGGTCAAGTAGATCAGGGACGAGAGCGGAACGAGCGGGACCACAACGTCCTCACCCGCGATTGCGATCCGTACAGAAGCACGTCCGTCCAGCATTTCAATGTCGCGACGATTCAGCCGCAGCAGGCGCTCCACCCCGCTGGCCGGCACCGCGTAGACGGCGTCGCCGCTGTCGGCCAAGGCCACGGTCTGACGCGAAGCGGAGAAGGGCAGGGACAGGGTGACCAGCGCCCCCCACGGCTCGCCGGCCTGCATATGGACCGAGCCGTGCAGGCGGCGGGCGGCGTCGGCGACCACCGACAGGCCGGCGCCGCGCCCCGAAAGACGGTCCACCGTCTCGGCGGTGGTGAAGCCCTGCTCGAAAACCAGGGCCAAGAGCTGTTCCGGGGTATGCGGGCCAGGGCCGATAAGGCCGCGCTCAACGGCGGCGACGGCGATCCTTTCCAGGTCGGGGCCGGGGCCGTCATCACGCACCGACAGCTCCAGCCGATCACCACGCGCCGCGACGGTCAGGGTGATGGTGGTCACCGGCGGCTTGCCCTTGGCCTTCCGGGCCTTGGCCGGCTCGACCCCGTGGCTGACCGCGTTGCGCAGCAGGTGCAGGGCGGGATCCTTCAGGGCTTGCAGCAGAGCGCGGTCGGCGCGGACATCCAGCCCCTCGACCACCACCTCGACGTCCAGCCCGTCTTCACGCGCCAGGTCGCGGGTCATGGCGGCGATGCCGCCGAACACTTCTTCGGCCGGAGTCAGAACCAGGCGTTCGGCATGGTCGCGGACCTCGCGCGCCTGCTGGTCCAGCGCCCAGTCCGCGCGGGCCTTGCGCTGGGTGAACCCGCCGAGGTCGCGCAGCAGACGACGCAGGGCGACATCGAACTCAAGTGCCGGGGCCGCCCCGCCGCCGCGCGCGCGCTCCCACAGACGGCCGAGGTCGCGCGCGTCGCCATGGATCTGGCGCAGGGTCGCCCGCAGTGTCGCGTGGCTTTGCAGCTCCGCCGACAAGGCCAGGGCGGCGGCCGACAGGGCCTCCACCTCGCTGGCGTCGATCCGCAGATAGGTGAGGGCTTCGCCGTCCTCCGCCTGCACATCGGCGGGCTCCGCGGGCGCCTGAGCCGGAGCCGCCGTTTCAGCCAGGCCCAGATTCCGCGCCAGGCTGTTCAGGGCGGCGTCGGCCGATGGCGCCTTGCGGCCCAGCTTCAGGGCGGCGGCCTGGCCCTCCACCGCGTCGAGGCCGAATTCGATGGCCTTCAGGGTGTCGCGGTCGAACTGGCCGTCGCCGTCCATGGCCCGCTGGAAAATCGCCTCCAGTCGGTGGGACAACTCCTCGATCACCGGCATGTCCACGGCCCGGGCGGCGCCCTTCAGGCTATGGACCCGGCGGAAGGCCTCCTTCAGGTCGCCGCCAGCCGCCAGCAGGCGACGGATCGCCTCGATGTGCTCACGGTGCTCGACCTCGAAGGCGGCGAGCAGTTGCTGGCGGATGTCGGACACGCGGAACTCGACGCTAGACGCGGTAGCGTTCCACCAGCCCGAGCAGCTGGCGCGACAGGTTCGACAGATTGGCCGCGGCCTCGTCCAGCTGGCGGGTGCCCGCGGCGGTCTGCTGGCTGGCCTGACGGATGTTCTGCAGCGCGCCCATCACCTGCTCGATGCCCAGTTGCTGCTGATTGGTCGATGCGACGATCTGCTGGAAGGTCTGGACGCTTTCCTGCACCCGACCGGTGATCTCGGTGATCGTGCGCTGGGTGGTGTCGGTGCGCTCCTTGCCGGCGGCCACGCGCTTCACCGCCTCCTCGGTCAGCATGACCGACGAATTGATGCCACGCTGGATGTCGCCGAGGATCGAGCGGACCTGCACCGTGGCGTCCTTCGCCTGGTCGGCCAGCAGCTTCATCTCCGACGCCACAACCGCGAAGGCGCGGCCGTTCTCGCCGGCCGAGGCGGCTTCCAGCGCCGCGTTGAGGGCCAGCAGGTGGGTGCGCTCGGAGATGTCGTTGACCGTGGCGATGATGTCGCCGACGGCCTGGGTCTTCTCGCTCAGGGCGACGATGTTTTCCGCCACGGCCTCGGCCTGCTCACGGATGGCGTCCATGGCCTTGGCGGTTTCGTCGACGGCGCGCAGGCCATCGTTGCTGGTCTGGGCTGTGGCCTGGGCGGTGGCGATCACTTCCTGAGCGCGGCGGCCGATCTGGGCGCCGGAGTGGGTGATCTCGTCCACCGTGGCGGCGGTTTCCTGCACGGCGGCGAGCTGCTCCTCGACACTGGCGGCCTGCTCCTGGGTGGAGGCGCGGATTTCGGCGGTGGCGGCGTTCAGATTCTCGGTGGCCTCGCGGCTCTGCTTGGCCAGATTGCTCAGGCCTTCGACCATCTCATTGAGGTTGCCGCCCAGCTTGCCGATCTCGTCCGCCCCGACGGCCGCCTTGCCGGTCAGGTCGCCCTGGCCGACCTTGCCCACGAAGGTCATGAACGCGCCCAGCGGTCCGACGATGGAGCTGCGGATCAAATAGGTGATCACCACCGCGACGGTCACCGCCGCCAACATGAAGGCGAACAGCCACAGGCGGCTGGCGTTGTAGGTGTCGTTCACCCGGCGCTGGCCGGAGATGATGGCGTCATCCAGCACGGTCTCGGCCCCCTGGATGCCGCGGCCGAACTCGGCGCGGCGCTGGACCAGAGCGGTCTGGGCGGCGGCCACGCCGGTGGCGTCGCCGGTGCGGACGGCGGTGAACAGCGCCTCGGTGTCGGCGCGACCCTGACGGGACGAGGCGGCGGTTTGGGTCAGGTGGCGTTCGATCTCGCCCCACGCCTGCTCACGCTCCGCAGATTGGGCCGTGGCTCGGAATTCACGCGCCTTGGCGACCGCGGCCGCCAGGGTGGCGTCCATGTCCAGGCCCTTCTGGCGCCAGTTGGCGATGGGGTCGGAATCGTTGCCGCCCAGGCCGCCGGCCGAACGCGACAGGTAGCTGGTGATGACCGCGTCGCTGGCGGCGCGCATCTCGTTGGCGATGTTCCGGACGCCGGCGATTTCGCGCATCATCGCCATGTCGCGGGTGACCACGGTCTCGGTGGTGTCCTTCACCACCCCCACCTGGTTCAGGCCGAACACGCCGATGCCGAGCATCAGCACGGTCACGAAGGCGAAGCCGAGAAGGATTCTGTTGGCGATCGTCACGAGGTCAGGCTCCGGGATGGGCTTGTCTGCAGCGCGCGGAACAGCGCGTCTGCATTGAGAAGGGCCGTGGTGCGGCCAAGATGATCGCCGATGCCGGCGCGAATGGCGGCCAGCGGATGCGCGCCCTCGCCCTGGTCGGCCAGGGGCTCGACCTCCGCCACGCCAAGCACGGCGTCGACGCGCAGGGCGGTGGGGTTGGGGGCGCTGGCGATGATCAGGATCTGGCCGGTGGTCGCTGGCGTCGCCGCCGCGCCCAGCAGGACCGCCAGGTCCAGCACCGCGTGCAGCTTGCCGGCGTGGGACAGGACGCCGATGACGGCCGGATGGCTGCGCGGCGCGGCGGCGATGCGGGCGACGGGCGCCACCTGCGAAACCAGGTTGAGGGACAGGCCGACCAGTCCGCCGGCGGTTTCGCACAGCAGGACGGATCGGGTGGCGGCGATGGCGGCCTCGACCCCGCGAACGGCCAGCCGTTCGGCCCGCGCCGCGGTGATGCGGCGCGCCCGACCTGGCGACATCTCGCCGGTCGAAAGCTTGACCTTCCTGGTGCGACCTGTGGCCATCACCCCCCCGTAACAGACTCAAGCTGTGCGCGCGCCGCTGTTCGCAACGCGCCCGCCGTGAGCCCCGACCCGGCCGTCAAACGCGCGTCCGACGACAAGGTTCCCGCGATTTTCGCCGCCGTGGCCAATGACCGCCGCCCGCTCGGCTTGCGCCCGGTCGCCGCTAGAAGCAGCCCAAGGTGATAGTGCGCCAGGGCGAACTCGCGATTGAGGTAGAGCGCGCGGCGCAGCGCCTTCTCCGCCTCTTCCATACGGTCGACGGCGTAGAGAACCACGCCCTCGATGAAGTGCAGCTCCGCCGCCTCGGGACGCTCGCTGATCGCTTCGCGGCTCAGCGCGAGCGCCGCGTCATAGCGGCCGGCGTCGGCCGCCGTCTGGATCGCAGCGAAGGTCTGTTCCAACGGCGCGGCGGAGGTCGTGGCGGGCGAGGGCGGCGGCGCGGCGGGCTGAACGACCTTCGCCGGCGCGGATGGCGCCGGCGGCGCAGGCGGGTCGATCAAAGGGGCCGGCGGCTCGAACACGAAGGGCGTCGGCGTCGCCGGCGGCTCATAGGTCTCCCCCTCGGCCGGTCTGCGATAGGCCGCCGTACCAGGCAGCGAGACCGGCTCCAGGGAGCGGGCGAAGTTCGGGCTGGGTTCGGCGTGACCCACCAGCAGCCAGCCGCCGCCGGCCATGCGCTCGCCCATGGCCTCCACAAGGGCGTCCACCGTGGTGGGGTGGAAGTAGATGAGCACGTTGCGGCACAGGATCAGGTCGAACTCCGACCACTCCAGCGGCGCGTCGCCGGTCAGCAGGGTCAGCAGATTGGCCCGCTCGAACCGCACCAGCGACCGATAGGCGCCCTTCAGCCGCCAGCGGCCCTTGTCCTCGGCGTCAAACCAGCGGTGCTGGTCTTCCGGCTTCAGGGCCCGCAGGGCCCATTTCCCAAAGACGCCGGCCTTGGCTGTGTCCAGGGAAGGCTGGTTTATGTCCGTGCCCAGAATGGAGATCCGCCAATCAGGCAGGCGCTCGCCCAGCATCTGCGACAGCAGGATGGCGACGGAATAGGGCTCCGATCCGTTGGCGCAGCCGGCGCTCCAGATGCGCAGCCGCTTGCTCTGCGCGCGCCGCTTCAGAAGCTCCGGCAGGATGGTTTCGCGCAAGGCCGCGAACTGCTCGGCGTAGCGGAAGAAGAAGGTTTCGCCGACCGTGATCTCGGCTTCCAGGGCCGCCCATTCGCGCTCGCTGTCGATTCCGTCCAGCCGCTCGCGATAGGCCGCCGCATCGGCCGCGCGCACCGCCGCCATGCGGCGCTGGACCCGCTCCCAAAGCAGGTCGTCCTTGTCGTCGTAGTAGAAGTGGCCGGTGCGTTCGATGATCCGCCGCTTCAGCTCCCGGAAGGGATGCGACGGGTCGAGAATGGCGGCGTCGTTGGCCCGCCGAGGGATCAAGCCGCCGACGGGCTCCACTCGTCGATCCGCGCCTGGGCGGCCTCGGCGATGTCGGCCAGTCGGGCCTTCTCCTCCGCCAGCAGCAGGCGCTCTAGCGACAACACCGGGATCAGAGCGCCGTCGTGGGCCAGTTGGGCGCTGACGCAGCCGTTCAGGCTGTCGCCCTCGTCGGCGGGGCGCAGGGCGTCGGGCGCGGTCTCGGCCACGTCCAGAACCCGGTCCACCAGCAGGGCGGTGCGGCGGTCGCCGGAGCGTACCACCAGCATATGACTGTAGAGACCCGGCTCGTCCGCACCGCCGAACAGGGCGGCCATCGAGACGACCGGCACCGCCTCGCCGCCCAGGTTGAATACGCCGGCCAGGGCGCGGGGCGCAGCCGGCGGTCGGGTCAGGTCAGGCAGGGGGAGGAATTCCACGACCGCCTCGCGCGGCAGGGCCGCGGTGGTCTGGCCGAACTGGAAGATGGCGAAGATGTCGCGCGGCGAACTCATGCCGCCATTAGCCACACGAGCGGCGACGGCCGCAATGGCCGCCGGCTCAATCTTGCTCAAAGACCGCTCTTAGGCGGCGCTTTCCTCGCGCTCGTCGTCGGTCATCGAGGTGACCAGCTGGACGACCCGGCGACGCACCGCGTTGCTGGTGATCTTCGGGAAGGCGCGGGCGATCTCGAGACCTTCCGGGGTCAGCAGGAATTCCTGCACCGCCTGTTGGTCGTCCAGGGCCGTCACGTCCGCCGGGGTCGCGGCGGTCGGGTCCGGCAGGCCGTCGAAGAAATAGCTGATCGGCACGCCCATGGTGCGGGCCATGTCGTAGAGCTTGGAGGCCGAGACGCGGTTCACGCCCCGCTCGTACTTCTGAACCTGCTGGAAGGTCAGGCCCAGTCCTTCAGCCAGTTGCGTCTGGCTGATGCCCAGATGCTTGCGGCGGAGTCGAATGCGGGCGCCGACGTGGATGTCGGTGGGGTTCGGAGCGGATTCGAGCTTATCTTGAGCGTTCATGTCCTCCCGCTACACCCTCAAGCTGTACCGCGCAACGAGGGGCGACGATTCGCCTCAAGAAGTGTTCCAATAACAATGGCTAGCAACAACAAGTAGCTGGAGATGAAGAGGCCGGTCAGATAGGCCCAGGTGACGATCTCGGGATCGACCATAGCCCCGATGTGCATGATGGTCCCGAGAGCGTGGAATCCCGCCGCCCACAAGGGCCAGAAGCGCGCCGAACGCAGCGCCAGAGCGATCAGGAAAGCCAGCAGCCCCGCATCGATCGCCAGGATGCCGAGCTGCGGCCCCAGGTGGACGTCCAGGTTCTGCGTGAAGGGGGTGATGATCCAGCAGATCAGCACCACGGCGGCGCCCGCCGCCTCCGTCCGTCCGCCGCGCCAGAAAGCCAGCACCGTGGTCGCGACGACAGCCGCCATCCCGATCTGCTGCGTCGGCGTATGCAGGTGCAGTTGGGTCAGGACATCCGAAAGCAAAATGGGGCCTCCTTCCGGAGACCCCATATAAACTGCGCCATGGATCGGCGGCAATTCTTCAGGCGGCGTGCGGCTCCACGGCGCGCAGATCGCGGCGGGCGAGACGGGCGCTCAGCGGCTTTTCAGGGCCGGTGCCCACCATCACGGCGCCCAGGCCGATGTCGTGCTGGGCGACGGTCAGCTCCTTGTGTGTCTCGACGATGGAGCGGCGGGCCATGCCCAGGGCGCTCACGGTCTCGATCGCCTTCTCGATGGCGCTCTGACCGATCAGGGCCGACAGGTTGGCGTCGCTGCGGATGGCGGGCATCAGGCCGGCCAGCTTGGCGGTCGCGGCCAGGGCGGCGTCGATGGCGGCTTCGGATTCGTAGAGGCTTTCGGCCACCTTCTCGGCGACCATGCGGCGTTGCTTGAGCATGAGTGGTCCTCCGCGCCGGACATCCCCCGGCGAGCTGTTGAATGCTGCTTCCGATAGGCGCCGCGGGACCTCGCGGCGCCGCAGCAGTTACATGAGTTCCTTCAGGGCGTGGAGGCCGGCAAGAATGCCTCCGAAGCCCACGGCCGCACCGATGGCGATCGCCGCGATCCAGCCCAGTCTCGCGAAAAGACCTAGGTCGTTCCGCTCTCCCCAAGCCGGGGCTGGAACCCATCGTCCAGCACCGTCGAGGCGAGGCACAAAATCTCCCGCAGGACCATTTCCGGAGGCTTCCAGCGGGCTAGTTTGCGAGTGGCCGAAACCATGCCCGCGATGAAGTCCGCCTTCTCCCCGCCAGCCAGATCGTTCAGCTGGCGCTCGAGTTGCTCCCAGGTGAAACCCGGAAGCGCGGTCTGCATCGTGGGCTGATCCACCCACCTGTTTTCGAACGAGCGGACCTCGTTCCTCAGCCAAAGCGCGTCCATGATGACTTCCGCTGAAGCCGTGCTCTGGGTGTTGATCGAACCGTCGTCCATGAATGTCGCCTCCATGGTCACGAGAAGGCGCGACGTTCGGGGCCGGCGACAGTCGGGCCGAATCCCATGGGGGATTTTCCCCACCCCCGGGAAGGCCCTCGGCGACGTCGGATCCGGTGAAGGCGAGCATGCGCACGGCGTCGCGGCGGCTGCTTGCGCCCAGGCGCTTGCAGGCCTTCTCCACGTGAGTGTCGACGGTCTTGGCGCTGATGCCCAGCTGCCGACCGATCTCCTTGGAGTTCATGTACTGCGCGGCCAACTGAAGGCACTCGCGCTCGCGCGGCGTCAGTCGTTCCATACCTTGCAGTTCCGCTTCCGGCTCGTTCATGCCCGTATGAGTAAACGTCCAAAGACCTTCCACGCCAAGTAGAATTCCTGGCGGCGAAATCAAGCGGCGTTTGGGATTCCGCCGGCGCGCAGGCGGGGGCTCAGGCCTGGGCGGCCTTGGGGGACGTCCCCCAGATCACCTGGTTCACCACCACGTTCTGCAGGCTGGCGCCGTCCGTGGCCGCGCCGGTGAAGTCGGCGCCGCGAAGGTCCGCGTCATCCAGGATCGCCGCCGTGAAGTCCGCGCCCAACGCGTTCACATAACGGGCGCGGGTCTCGGTCAGGTCGGCGGGCGCGTCGCGGTCACGCAGCTTCAACGGCCCCAGCTTGGCGTCCCTCAGCACGGCCTTGCTCAGGTTCGCCCCGCGCAGGCGCACGCCGCGCAGGTCGGCGCCGCTCAGGTCCGCCGCGCGCAGATCGGCGCCGTCCAGCTTGGCGCCTTGAAGCTCCGCGCCCGCCAGCTTCAGCCCCACCAGGCAGGCGCGGCGCGCGGAGATGGCGGTCAGCTTCAGGCCGGTCAGGGCGTCGGCCAGGGGGCGCAGATCCTCGCCGTCGATGATGGCGGGCGTGCCTTCGCGTCCGTCGGTCCGGCACCAGCGGTCGTGCTCCACCAGGGCGGCCTGGATCGCGCGGGAACGCTCGATGGTTTCGCGGGTCGGATCGGTCAGGCAGCCGCCCATCTTGGTGGCCACGGTCTTGGCCCCGGTCAGGGTGACGTTCATCAGCACCGCGCCGTCGAAGTCGGCTCGGTCCAGGTCGGCGTTGGTGAAGTCGGCGTTGACCAGGATCGCCCCGGTGAACTTGGCTCCGCGCAGGGTCGCGCCCTGCAGGGTCACGCCGCGCAACGCCGCGTCGGTGAAGTCGGCCGAGATCGCCGAGACGTCCGAGAACTGCGCGTCGTTCAGGACCGCGCCGCCGAAATCGGCCTCGTCAGCGTCGGCGGGCTTTAGCTGGTCCTCGCCGGCGCGGTTGCGGCTGGCGCCGGGGGCGGTGACCACCGCTGGGCGCAGATCCGCCCGGGTCAGGTTCACGGAGCTGAGCGTCGCGCCGCGCAGGACCACGCCCCGCATGTCCGCGTCCACCAGGCTGGCGCCGCGCATGTCCGCGCGCCGCAGGTCGCAGCCGAACAGGTTCGCCCCGTCGAGTTTGGAGCCTTGAAGCTTGCAGCCTTCCAGCACCGAGGCCGACAGGTCCACGCCGGACAGGTCGCGCCGGGAAAGGTCGAGGCCGCTGAGATGGGTGAAGCGCAGGATCGCGCGCCGGCCGCCGGGCTGGCGTCCCACGAGCCGTTCGTGGGCGGTCAGGATCATGTCGAGTTCCGGCTGTGTCAGACGCCGGCGGCCCGAAAGCTCCATATCAGCCCGCAAACCTTTTCCTCCCCCAAGGAAGCTGCGCTTTGTGCGTGTCTTCTAAACACGCTCAATCGCCGCGACGCCAGACCCGAGGCCGCGATTCTGCGTCGCAGGCGCACGACCGCACAGCCTTGCGGCGCTTGGTTCAGCTTATCAGGAAAGAATGGCGGAGAGGGTGGGATTCGAACCCACGATACCCTTGCAGGTATGCCGCATTTCGAGTGCGGTGCATTCGACCACTCTGCCACCTCTCCTAAGCCGGGTGTGGAGCCCCTTTAAGGGCCCCCGTGATCGAGGCGCGGAACCTAGCGGCGAGGTCCCGCTTTCGCAAGCCCGTCTTACAGGACTTTTTTGAACCTAGTTTTTCGGGTGCAGAACCATCTGCGTGCAGCGGAACAGGGCGATGGTCTTGCCCGTCTCCTCGTGTGTCACAACGGCGTCCCACACCTGGGTCATCCGGCCCCCATGGGCGAGCTTGGCCTCCACCGCCACCGCGCCGTCCCGGGCGGTGCCCAGGAAGTTGGATTTCAGCTCGATGGTGGTGAAACTGGTCGCCCCTTCCGGCAGCGACACCACGCAGCCATAGCCGCAGGCGCTGTCCGCCAGAGCGATGACGCTGGCGGCGTGCAGGAAGCCGTTGGGCGCCATGTGATGCTGCTTCACCTCGAAGCGGCCCTTCACATAGCCGCGCTGGGCGTCCAGCCACTGAAGGCCCAGCAGGTCGGGCAGGGAGCCGGCCTGGGCTTGGGTCAGCTGCTGTGAAAAGTCGTTCTCGGACATGCTCTTGATCCTCAGGCGGCGACGCGTTCGGCGGTCACGACGGCCAGTGTGGCGAGGCCCACGGCCACCAGCTTCTCCGTTCCGCCGTCCTCCACGGCATAGACCTTGGCCTCCACCGGCGCCAGCGAGCGCCCCGGCTTGACCACCGTCGCCCGGCACACCAACCGGCCGCGCCGGGCGGGGGCGACGATGTTGAGCTTGTACTCGGCGGTCAGCACCGTGCTGCCAGGCTCGCGCAGGGATGATCCCGCCGCCGCGGCGCAGGCCACATCCACCAGGAAGCCCACCGCGCCCCCGTGGAAGAAGCCGTTGTGCTGCGCCACCTCGTCCCGATAGGGCAGAGCCACGACGGCCTCGCCCCGGCTCAGGGCCAACACCTCGGCGCCCATGTGGCGAAACAGGCCCTGGGCCTGAAGCGCGCCGCGCACCAGTGCGTCGACCGGCGCGAAGTCCGGATCATGCTCGCTCATGAAAACTCCTTCGTACGCGAAGAAGCTAGGCGGGCGACCTTGCGGCAGGCAAGGCGTTTCGTGCGTGAAATTATTTCGGTGCGAGGCGGCCGGCGCTGAGATTGATCTTCAGCGCGACCTTCTGGGTCGGCGTCAGGGCCACGGGCGCGAGGCCCCGCATGGCGGCGAAGGCCGTTTCGCTGACGTCATCGCCCACATGCGGATTGGACCGCCGATGGTCGCCGATGGTGCTTTCGTGGACGAGCGTTCCGTCGGGCAGGCGCGTGGCGCGGCTGTGATAGAGTTTGGTGCCTTCCGGCAGCTTGGTCAGCAGACGGCGCAGGGACTGGTGGAATTGCACCGGATTGGCTGTGGGCAGGTCGGTGGGCCCCGCGCCTTCCGACGGCATGTTCAGGGCCGTGCCCACGAACACCGCGTTGCCGACCCGATAGGCCACGGCCTCGGGCGTGCGGCCCGGGATCGGCAGGGCGTACAGTTTCAGCGAGCCCATGGGCATGGGATCGCCGCCGCGCGCCAGCTTGTCGAAATCGTAGCCCATGGAGTCCACGCCCGCGACGCTGACCTCGATGCCCGCCAGGGGGCAGAGGGCGGCGATGGTCTTGGGAACCTCCGCGCCGATGCAGGTGGAGCCGCCGGTCAGGTACTTGATGCGCCCGGCGGCGGTGATGCGGTCACCTTCGATGCCGGTCTGCAGGACCCAGGTCGGGCCCATGTCCTTTTCGCGGATCTTGGCCACGATGCCTTCCACGAAGGTGCTGGAAAGCTTCTTCGCGACGGGGTCGATGTCCAGGATCGGGTCCACGAACGCGCACAGCCCGGTGGACGGATCGACGATCAGATAAATGACGGCGAGGCTGTCCGGATTTACGAACGCCTGGATTTCCGGCTGCATGCGGTTCCCGCCGCTTCCCCAACTAATCCAGTCAAAGTGACGCAAGCGTCTTAAAGCAATACGAACAAGAAACGCTTTTGCCGCAAGCCCTTCAGCTTCTCCATTTCAGGACCGCGGGCTCCACCGGATTGCGGAAAGCCCGGCCTTCGGCCCGGCTGGCGGCCCATTCACGCTTAAGCTGTTGGTACCACTTGGCTTGGCGGTCGGCGTCGTCGACCCAAAGCAGAGCCGGATCGTAGCGCAGCCCCTCGTTCTGAAGGTTCACCATTGCGGCGTCTTGCCGCAGGAAGATGCGCGCGGCCTTGCGGATCAAGGGGCGCAGCAGGACGAAAGCCGGGTGATCCGACCACATGATCTGGGTGATCCGGGTGCGGTTCTCGTCCATCGGCGTCAGGCAGGTCAGGGACAGGACCTGCCGCTTGCCCACCGTCACATGCTCCCAGCGCAAGCCGGGCAGGCGGAAGGTGATCTCCGTCAGCGGCTCCCCGCCCAGCACCGCGTAGGCGCGGCTGTTCTTGGACGGCTCGTGCCGGACCATGGCGAAGCCGGCTTCGCGGGGCTCGAACTTCTTGGCCTTCTCGTGCTGGCTCTTGGCCGAGCGCCACCACCACTGCTGATGCACATACGGGCCATGGGCGGGGTCCATCAGCCCGACCACCGCGTGGTCGATATGGCTGTCGAACACCATGCGGTCCACCAGCTTGGGCGCTCCGCCCACCACGCCGGGGAACACCGGCGGCGCCTCGGGCGGCTCACCGGCGAAGCGCGGGTCGGACGAGATCCAGACGAACACCATGCCCTGGCTCTCGGCCACAGGGTAACGGCGGACGCGGATGCGCTCCACCTCCATGGCCTGGTTGTCGACCAGCGACGGAACGGTGGTGCAGACCCCCTCGTCGGTGGAGAAGCGCCAGCCGTGATAGGGGCATTCGACACTCTCGCGCCCGTCGCACTCGCGCTTCAGCTTGCCGGCTGATAGCGGCGCGGCCCGGTGCGGGCAGATGTCCTTCAGGGCATAGACGCCGCCGTCCCGCTGCCGGCCCAGCAGCACCGGCTCCCCCAGCAACTCGTAGCGTTGCAGCTTGCCGCGCTTCAGCTCGCTGGAAAGGGCGGCGAAATACCAGCTGTCGAGCAGGAAGCCCTGCCCGAACTTCTGCGCGGGAGCCTTGCGGGTGGGAGCGTCGCCTTCAGCCATGAGCCCCTTTAGCTTTTCAGCGCGCCGCCGTCTCCACCAGCCGCATGTAGAACCGCACCATCTTGCCCACATCGGCGATGGCGATGTGCTCGTTGGTGCCATGGATCATGGCCAGCTCCTTCTGGCCCAGTTCGATGGGCTGGAAGCGGTAGGTCGCGTCCGACACGGGGGTCATGTAGCGGCTGTCGGTGCCCGCCACGACCAGGGCGGGGGCCACCGGCGCGCCGGTCTCGGCCGCCGCCACGCCGGCGATGGTCTTCCAGGCGTCCGAATCCGTGGATGCGACGCCCGACGGCTCGATCGGAGTTTTCACCCAGGACAGGACAACCGGCAGGTCGCCCACCGCCGCCTTGGCTCGCGCCATGACAGAGGCGGAGGTATCGCCCGGCGCGATGCGGTAGTTGATCCACGCCGTGGCGTCCTGCGGCAGGACGTTCTCCTTGGGGCTGCCCTTCAGCATGGTCGGGGCGATGGTGGTGTGCAGCATGGCCGCCCCCGCCGGGGTCTTGGCCGTTTCACTGACCAGAAGCGGCGAGAACAGCCAGGTGTTGGCCGCCGCCACTTTCACAATGGGCGACGCCAGCGGCGCCAGGGCCTTCAGCATGTCCGCCCCCGGCCCGGCGAAACGCAGGGGGAAGGGATCGCCCGTGATCGCCAGCACCGCCTTGGACAGGGTCTCGACCCCCGTCTCCTTGGGCGGGGTGGACGAATGGCCGCCCGGCGCCTTGGCCGTCACGGTCAGTGTGCCGTAGCCCTTCTCCGCCGTGCCGATCAGGGCGACCTTGCCGCCGGTGACCGGGTGGTCGGCGATCACCGCCATGCCCTCGTCGAGGACAAAGTGCGCCTGCACGCCGCGCGCCTTCAGCAGGGCCGCCGCCGCCTTGGCGCCGGAGCCGCCGGCCTCCTCGTCATGGCCGCTGACCAGGATGATGGTGCGCCGGGGCTGATACCCGCCGGCCGCCAGGGTCTCCATGGCCTCGAACAGGGCGATCAGGGAGCCCTTGTCGTCGATCGCTCCGCGCCCCCAGACCGCCCCGTCGGCGATGCGGCCCTCGAACGGCGGATGCTTCCAGTCGCCTTCGGTCCCGGCGGTCACCGGCACTACGTCCTGGTGCGCCATCAGGATCGCGGGGCGCAGGCTCGGGTCGCTGCCGCGCCAGGTGTAGACCAGCGCCTGCCCCGCCACCGTCTCGCGCGTCATCCGCGCATGGGCGGCGGGATAGGTGGCCTGCAGCCAGGCGTGCAGCTTGTCCCACTCGGGAATCTGGTTCTCGGCCGGGTCCTGGTGGCTGATGGTCTGGAAGCGGATGGCCTGCGACAGGTGGTCGGCGGCGCGGGCGGCGTCCACGTTGCGCGCCCGGGGCAGGTTCGACGACGCAGGATCGACCTCGGCCGGCGGCTTGAAGGTCACGGTCCGCACCGCCACCACCGCGCCGACCACCACCACGACACCCAGGCCAGCCAAGGCCGTATTGCGAACCCAACCCATGCGACGCTCCCCGCGTTTTGCGCGAGCTTAGGCCGATCGAGGCGAGGGCGGCTAGGGGCGTAAGTGGCCGTTGTTCAGTGCACGCGCACGATGTGGGCGGCGTAGGGGCCGAGGCGCCATGCGCCGGCTTCAGCTTCAGCCTCGCCCGTCGCAGCCAGGGTCTCGCCCGACAGCTTCGTCTCCCAATCCACGACCGCGGCGCTCAGGTTGAAGACGCAGACGATACGCTCGTCTCCCTCGCTCCGCTCATAGGCAAGGATCGGCGCCGGGGCGTCGATGAAGCTCAGTGCGCCCAGGCGCAGGGCGGGAGAGGCGTTGCGCACCTTCATCAGGCGACGAGCGAAGTTCAGGGTGGAGCCGTCGTCGCTCTCCTGCTCCGCCACGGTCAGCCCCACGTGCTCCTTGGCGGCGGGCAGCCAAGGTGTCCCGCTGGTGAAGCCGAAATTCCGGTCCGGCCTCCACGGCATCGGCGTGCGGCAGCCGTCCCGCCCCTTGGCCACCGGGTAATAGAGATCGCCCATGGGATCGCGCAGCTGGTCCCGGGTCAGGTCCGCCTCCGGCAAGCCCAACTCCTCGCCCTGATAGAGCAGGATCGTCCCGCGCAGGCTCAACAGCAGGGCCAGCATCATCCGCGCCAGCTTCGGCCCGGCGTTCGTCCCGCCGAACCGCGTCACCGTCCGCACGATGTCGTGGTTGGAGAAGGCGATGCAGGGCCAATGGTCCGCATGCTCCGACAACAGTTGATAGTGCTGGGTCAGGAAAGCCCGCTCCAGCTCCGAAGCGATCAGCAGGGGGAAGCTGTAGCCGGAATGCAGCCCCACATCCGGCGCCGCCAGGCCGCCGGACAGAGCCGGCTCTTCGAAGAACTCGCCAAAGACAAAGCGGTCGGGATGCCGCTCCACCGTCCGCCGCACCGCCTCCATGGCGGTGATGTTGTCGGGGCGGTTGCTGTCGTGCAGGTGCCGTTGAAGATGCGCCGCATGGCCCCAGTGCCAGCGTGTCCGGCTCTCCATCGGCTCGGGCGGATTGTCCGCCAGATCGGGGTCGTGCAGGTAGCAGTTGGTGGTGTCGAGACGGAACCCGTCCGCCCCCCGCTTCAGCCAGAAATCCAGCACGTCCAGCGCCGCCTGCCGGGCGTCCGGATTATGCCAGTTCAGCTTCGGCTGCTGCCGCAGGAAGCGGTGATGGAAGTGCTGGCGCCGGGCCGGCTGATAGGACCAACCCGGACCGCCGAACGCCGCCAGCCAGTTGTTCGGCGGCGTTCCGTCCGGCTTGGTCTCCGCCCAGACGTACCAGTCGGACTTCGGATTATCCCGGCTACGCAGGCTTTCCTGAAACCAGGGGTGTTCGTCGCTGGTGTGGGCCAGAACCTCGTCCAGCAGCACCTTGATCCCGCACCCATGCGCCGCCGTCAGCAGGGCGTCGAAATCGGCCAGGGTCCCGTAGTCGGGATGGACGTCCTCATAGTCGCTGACGTCATAGCCCCAGTCGCGGTTCGGCGACGGGTGGATCGGCGACAGCCAGATCGCGTCCACGCCCAGGCTCTTGATGTAGTCCAGTCTGGAGATCAGGCCCGGCAGGTCGCCGTGTCCGTCCCCATCGCTGTCCAGGAAGCTGCGGACATAGACCTGATAGACCACCGCGCCGCGCCACCAGGGGGCATCCGCCATCTCGTCCTCCCGACCCTCGTCAGGGGATGAAGCGGCCCTGGCGCGCTTGCGTTCCCCTCAGGCGCCCGACAGCTCCAGCACCTCCTCGAAGGTGCGCAGGCCCGGCCGTTGGGCGCAGACCAGCACGCCCATGTTTCCGGGCAGGTGCTTGTTGTCGAGCATCTTCTCGTGAGCCGCCGGGATGTCGTTCCAGGGAAAGACCTCCGACAGGCAGGGGTCGATGCGACGGTCGATGACCAGCTGGTTGGCGGCGCTGGCCTGCATCAGGTTGGCGAAGTGGCTGCCCTGAACCCGCTTCTGCCGCATCCACAGGAAGCGCGCGTCCATGGTCAGGTTGTAGCCGCTGGTCCCGGCGCAGATGGCGACCATGCCGCCCCGCTTCACCAAGAAGACCGATACGGGGAAGGTGGACTCGCCCGGGTGCTCGAACACCAGGTCCACGTCCCTGTTGCCGGTGATCTGCCAGATGGCTTTGCCGAACTTGCGGGTCTCCTTCATGTAGTCGGAGAATTCCGGCCCGTTCACGGTCGGCAACTGGCCCCAGCAGTTGAACGCCTTGCGGTTCAGAACCGCCTTGGCGCCCTGGCTTTTGACGAAGTCGATCTTGTCGTCGTCGCTGACCACGCCGATGGCGTGCGCCCCGGCCACGGCGGCCAACTGCACGGCGAACACGCCCAGGCCGCCGGACGCGCCCCAGACCAGCACGTTCTGGCCGGGCTTCAGCTCATGCGGCTTGTGCCCGAACAGCATCCGGTAGGCGGTGGCGAGCGTCAGGGTGTAGCAGGCGGCCTCCTCCCAGGTCAGATGCCGGGGCCGCTGCATCAATTGGCGCGACTGCACGCGGCAGAACTGGGCGAAGCTGCCGTCCGGCGTCTCGTAGCCCCAGATTCGCTGGCTGGACGAGTACATCGGATCTCCGCCGTTGCACTCCTCGTCGTCGCCGTCGTCCTGATTGCAGTGAATGACAACCTCGTCGCCCAGCTTCCAGCGCTTGACCTTGGACCCTACCGCCCAGACCACGCCCGAGGCGTCCGATCCAGCGATGTGATAGGGCTGCTTGTGCCCGTCCAGCGGGCTGATCGGT
Organism: Caulobacter segnis; assembly: GCF_029543125.1. GTDB lineage: Bacteria > Pseudomonadota > Alphaproteobacteria > Caulobacterales > Caulobacteraceae > Caulobacter > Caulobacter segnis_D. Next base: position 149,321 of record NZ_JARQWW010000002.1, on the reverse strand, counting down.
TCGCCCAGAGTGGCCCACACGCCGTTGTAGTTCACGCCAGCGGCCATCACGAGCACCAGCACCTCGTCCTCGCCGATCTCCCAGGTCGGCACGACCTCCACCTGCATGGCGGTCGCGGGGCGGCCGTGCCGTTCCTTGCGGACGGTCCAGGCGTACATGGTCTTGGGCACGTGGAAGGCCGGCGGGATCTCTCCGATCTCGTACAGGTCCTTCAGCTCGGTCTTGTCGACCGTGTCGGTCGTCATCGCGCGGCTCCCTTCCGCTTCTGCGCTGCAACATGGATCGAACGCTTGGGTGCTCGACGCGGATCATTGATCTGATCCGTCATTCCGCCAGTTTCAGCGTGTTCCTCGCCGCTCTGACGCCAACGAGTGTTTGACAACTCTTTGAAACTGGCAAGACTGTTTTTGCATCGCAGCATGGACGAAGAAGCCGATATTGCGCTGCGGTAGGGAGCGAGCCGTTGTCAGACAAGCCTTTCCAGCACGCCAAGGATGCGCCGTGGATTTTCCGCACCTATGCGGGCCACTCCACGGCGGCCAAGTCCAACGCCCTCTACCGCTCCAACCTGGCCAAGGGGCAGACGGGTCTGTCGGTGGCTTTCGACCTGCCGACCCAGACGGGCTACGACGCCGACCACATCCTGGCGCGGGGCGAGGTGGGCAAGGTCGGCGTGCCGGTCGGCCACCTGGGCGACATGCGCACCCTGTTCGAGGGCATCCCGCTGGAGCGGATGAACACCTCGATGACCATCAACGCCCCGGCGGCCTGGCTGCTGTCGCTCTATGTGGCCCTGGCCGACGAGCAGGGCGCCGACCGCAAGCTGCTGCAGGGCACCACTCAGAACGACCTGATCAAGGAATACCTGTCGCGCGGGACCTACATCTTCCCGCCGGAGCCCAGCCTGCGGCTGATCGGCGATATGATCGCCTGGTGCTACCGCGAGGTTCCCAAGTGGAACCCCATGAACGTCTGCAGCTACCACCTGCAGGAGGCCGGCGCGACGCCGGAGCAAGAGCTGGCCTTCGCCCTGGCCACCGCCATCAGCGTCCTCGACACCGTCCGCGCCGGCGGCCAGGTCCCGGACGAGGACTTCGAGGTTGTCTGCTCGCGCATCAGCTTCTTCGTCAACGCCGGCGTCCGCTTCGTCACCGAGCTGTGCAAGATGCGCAGCTTCACCCAGCTGTGGGACGAGATCCTGCGCGATCGCTACGGCGTCCAGGACCCCAAGGCCCGCCGCTTCCGCTATGGTGTGCAGGTCAACAGCCTGGGCCTGACCGAGCCGCAGCCCGAGAACAACGTCTATCGCATCCTGCTCGAAGCCATGGCGGTGACCCTGTCCAAGGACGCCCGCTGCCGCGCCCTGCAACTGCCCGCCTGGAACGAGGCGCTCGGCCTGCCGCGCCCCTGGGACCAGCAGTGGTCCCTGCGCATGCAGCAGGTCCTGGCCTACGAGACCGACCTGCTGGAGTACGAGGACCTGTTCGCGGGCTCCCATGTGGTCGAGGCCAAGGTCGCCGAGCAGAAGGCCGGGGCGCTGGAGGAGCTGGCCCGCATCGACGCCATGGGCGGTTCGGCCGCCGCCATCGGCTATATGAAGGCGGCCCTGGTGGCCTCGAACGCCGAACGCGTCCGTGCGGTGGAGACCGGCGAACAGGTGGTGGTCGGCGTCAACCGCTGGACCGACAGCGAGGCCTCGCCCCTGTCGGCCGGCGAAAGCGCCATCGAGACCGTCGATCCGAAACTCGAGGCCGATGTGGTCGCCGCCCTGAAAGCCTGGCGGGCCCAGCGCGACAACGCCGCCGTCGAGACCGCCCTGACCGAACTGAAGACCTGCGCCGCCGACGGCCGCAACATCATGCCGGCCTCCATCGCCGCCGCGAAGGCGGGGGTTACCACGGGCGAATGGTCCTTCGCCTTGCGTGAAGTGTTCGGCGAATACCGCGGCCCCACCGGCGTCTCCCTGATCGTCTCCAGCGACGGGGATGAGGACCTGGAATCCGTCCGCCGCGAGGTGGAGCGGGTGTCGCAGGCCCTGGGCCGCCAACTCACCTACCTGATCGGCAAGCCGGGCCTGGACGGTCACTCCAACGGCGCCGAGCAGATCGCCACCCGCGCCCGCGCCGTCGGCATGGAAGTGCTCTATGACGGCATCCGCTCCACGCCGGATGAGATCGTCCGCCGCGCCAGGGAAAGCCGCGCCCATGTGGTCGGCCTGTCGATCCTGTCGGGCTCGCACCTCGATCTGGTGCAGGAGGTGGTGCGCCTGATGCGGGCCGAGGGCCTGCACGACATCCCGGTGGTGGTCGGCGGCATCATCCCGCCGGAAGACAGCCTGATCCTCAAGCAGATGGGCGTCGCCCGCGTCTACACGCCCAAGGACTTCAAGCTCACCGAGATCATGGCCGACGTGGTCAAGGTCGTGGAGGCGGCGGCCCTGGCGGAGGCTTGAGCTTAAATCCTCCCCCTCTCCGTCCCTTCGGGACACCTCCCCCACAGGGGGAGGATTACTGTTTCATCCCGCCCAGCCGCAGCGCCGCTAGCCAGCCGGCCAGTGATAGCGGGATCAGCGCTCCGAACAGCCAAGACCCCACGGCGGTCGCCGTCGACGGTTCGATCCCGTGCGCGAAGCCCAGCGCATTGGCCGCCGCGCCGATGCCGGCCGCGCCCGCCGCGCCGCCGATCATCTGGGCGGTGGGGATCGAGGACGAGCCCATGGCCTGCTCATCGCTGGGCAGGGCGCCGATGATCCGTTTGGCCGTCGGACCCCAGGCCAGGCCGAAGCCGCAGCCGACCAGCAGCAGCGACGCGAAGATCTCCGCCACCGACCGGTGCGGCAGGGTCCAGGCGCTCCACACCGTGCCCAGCATGACGCAGGTCGCCCCCAGCCGGATCATGATCCCGTCCAGCCTATGCGGCACGACGGCGGCCAGCAGGGCGGTGATCGTCCAGCCGCCGGCGATGGCGCTGACCACATAGCCCGCGAACAGGGGCGAGGCGTCGTGCTGCCGTTGGATGAAGGCCGGGCCATAGACCGACAGGCCGATGGCCGCCGCCTCCAGGGCGAAGATCATGAAATAGCCGGCCCCCGCCGCCCGGCGCAGGTCCCCGGCCGATCGCGGCAGCAGCGGCGTTCGCGCCCGCGCGTTCACCCGCAGCAGGCTGGCCATGACCACCACCCCGAACAACGCCAGGGCGCCGCCGATCACTGGCCGGGTCACGATCCCGGCCGAGGCGATCATCCCCACCGCCACGGTCAGCACCAGAAGCTGCGGGACGGGCACGCCGCCGGACCGCTCCGTCCGGTCGCCCTTCTCCATCAGCAGGGCCGAGGCCGCCACGAACACCGAGCCCTGGACCACGAACATCCAGAACGCCCCGCGCCAGAAACCCAGCTCCGCGAACACCCCGCCCACCAGCGGGCCAAGCACCGTGGCCACGCCCCACACGGCGCTGATCGCCCCGAACACCTTGCCCCACAGGCGCTGCGGGAACATCACCGCGATAGCCACGTAGCACAGAGCCACGATGCCGCCCGCGCCCAGGCCCTGCACCAGCCGGCCCAGGACGAAGGTCAGGAAGTCCGGCGCGACCGCGCTGGCCAGGCAGCCGATCACATAGGCCCCGCCCGCCACCAGCGTCGCCTGCCGCAGGCCCAGCACCATGGACAGCCGCCCCGCCGCCGCCCCCGCGATGATCGAGCCCAGCAGGTACGCCGCCACCGCCCAGCCGAAGTACTGATACCCGCCCAGATCCTGACCCACGCTCGGCATGATGGTCACGGTCACCAGGGTGTCGGCGGCGTTCAGCCAGATGCCCAGGCACAGCAGGCCAAAGCGCAGGGCCAGCCCGGGCGCCATCAGGTCGCGCCAACTGGCGGGAGTCTCGGTCGTCATGCGCGGCGGTCTAGCCCGCCTCGACGAGGAAGCCCACCCATGGCGAACCGCCTGCGCCGGGCCGCGTTGCCTCCCTGTGAAGCCCGCATCGCCCGAAACCCTTGCCCTGGCTGGCCTTGGCGCGGCCCTGCTCGATTTCGCCCTGATGGCGATCATCGTGTTCGCGGGGGTGGATCGATATGCGCCGCCGCAGGACCTGCCGTGGAAGCCGTTCAGCCTGGAGCAGCCCATCGGCATGGCCACGGCGCGAAAGCTGGCGAGCCTCGCGGACGATCCCGCCGCCTGCCGCGCCGCCCTTACCGACGGCGGCCTGACCTTCAGCGAGGTCCCTCTACGCGAACAGGGCTTCTGCTCCACCCGCGACGGCGTCCGCATCACCGGCGGCGCCAGCCTGTCGCCGCCCGGTCCGCTGATGACCTGCGGCCTGGCCCTCACCTACGCCCTGTGGGAACGGCAGGTGGCGGCTCCCGCCGCCCAGATCGCCTTCGGCCAGCCGCTGGGTCGTGTCGATCACTACGGGACCTATGCCTGCCGCACCGTCTATGGGCGCGAGGGCGCACGCCCCAGCAATCACGCCACCGCCAACGCGGTCGACATCGCCGGCTTCCGGCTCGTGGACGGCCGCCGCCTCACCATCGCCTCGGACTTCCGGGACGAGAACGCCGAGGGCCGCTTCCTGCGCGCCGTCCGCGACGGCGCCTGCAAGCTATTCGGCTCCACCCTCAGCCCCGACTACAACGCCGCCCACGCGGACCACCTGCACCTGGACCGCAGCCGGTATCGGATTTGTCGGTAACTCCCCCTCTCCCTCGATGGGAGAGGGGCAGGGGTGAGGGTGATTGCGACGGTTCCTAATCTCCGTCACCCTAGGCCTTGTGCCTAGGGCCCAGAAACGGCTGAGCATCCCGTTGGACTGCGGCGGTCACCCCCGCACCATCCAAGGCCGCCACGGAGTCTCTGGGTCCTAGGCACAAGGCCTAGGAAGACGGATGTGAGGCGGGGAAATCGGCGAACTTATCCGCCCCCATTCCGCCCTCCCGTAAGCTCCTGATCGTCCCCATCACGGGAAGGGCGCGCGGCCAGCGCTGTGTCGTGGAGGGGATGCGGTCGAGCGGGAAGCGCGACCGTCGGTGGTGAGAAGGAGGGGCTTCCGCCTTTCCGGACACTGCTCTTGCCCCAAAGCGACGTGACATCGGCGGCGCGCAGCAGGCGTGAGGGGGTTACTCACGCGGTCCGGGGCTGGGAACGCTGATCCCACCCGCCCGTCGGAGGCTTCGTCGGCTAAGCGCTAAGAGCGCTGCCTACCGACAGCTCCCGGATAACGGCTCGCGCGGAGCGGAACGACCTGCGTCGAACCCGGCACTCCAAAACACACATCGCCTGACAAAGGTCAGGCCGCTCCGCCGCCCTTCCAACCTCTCGGGAATTTCCCCAGGGGGTGATTTCGCGCGCCGCTTGACCCAGCGTCCATCTCCCCGCAGGTTGCCGCTCAATCAAACAAGCGTTTAAGGGAGCGCGTCCATGGCCCACCTCTTCGACCTGACCGGCAAGGTTGCGATCATCACCGGCTCCTCGCGCGGCATCGGCAAGGCCATCGCCGAGCGCATGGCCGAGCAGGGGGCCAAGGTCGTCATCTCCTCGCGCAAGGCCGGCCCCTGCGAAGAGGTCGCCGAGGCGCTGAACGCCGCCCACGGCGCCGGGACCGCCGTCGCCATCCCCGCCAACATCTCCTCCAAGGAGGATCTGCAGCGCCTGGCGGACGAGACCCGCAAGGCCTTTGGCAAGATCGACGTGCTGGTCTGCAACGCCGCGACCAATCCCTATTACGGCCCCATGGGCGGGATCGAGGACGACCAGTTCCGCAAGATCTTCGAGAACAACGTCCTGGCCAATCACTGGCTGATCGGCATGGTCGCGCCCGAGATGCGCCAGCGTAAGGACGGGGTGATCATCGTGGTGTCGTCCATCGGCGGCCTGCGCGGCTCGCCGATCATCGGGGCCTACAACGTCTCCAAGGCGGCGGACTTCCAGCTCGCCCGCAACTACGCCCACGAGTTTGGCCCCGACAATGTGCGGGTGAACTGCATCGCCCCTGGCCTGATCCGCACCGACTTCGCCAAGGCCCTGTGGGAGAACCCCGACACCCTGCGCCGCGCCACTGAGGGCGTGCCCCTGCGCCGTATCGGAGAGCCGGACGAGATCGCCGGCGCGGCGGTGTTCCTCGCCTCGGCGGCGGGCAACTTCGTCACCGGCCAGGCCATCGTCTGCGACGGCGGGGCGACGATCTAATTCTTCTCCTGCCCCGTAGCGAAGCCTACGGGGGAGGAGAGGCTCTTGTCCGGCGCGCCCTCAAAGCGCAAACACCACCCATGCAGATCGTCGAATTCGAGCCCCGTCACGCCGAGGCCTGGCGCGTCCTCAACGAGGCCTGGCTGACCAAGTTCTTCGTCATCGAGGCGAAGGACCGGCTGGTGCTCGACAATCCTGGTCCCGCCATTCTCGACAAGGGCGGCCGCATCTTCATGGCCGAGGCCGACGGCGAGACCGTGGGGTGCGTCGCCCTGATCCCCATGGAGGACGGCGGCTACGAGGTCGGCAAGATGGCCGTGGACGAGCGGATGCAGGGCAAGGGCTATGCCCGCAAGCTCATGGAGGCCTGCATCCACAAGGCTCGCGAACTGGGCGCGCCGCGTCTCTATCTGGAAAGCAGCTCTCACCTCACCCCGGCTCTGACTCTCTACGAGTCGGTGGGGTTCGTGCATCTGCCGCCGTCCTCGTCGCCCTATGTTCGGGCCGACGTCTGGATGGAGATGAAGCTCTAGCCGCAACCTTGACCGCAGCTCGCGCATTCCTGCCTCGGGTTTCAGGAAACGCGGGAGCGAACTCCAATGAGCGGCGTAGGCATCATCGGCGCGATCATCATCGGCATTCTGGCCGGCTGGATCGCCGAACAGGTCATGAAGCGCGAGCACGGCCTGCTGACCAACCTGATCGTGGGTCTGGTCGGCTCCTTCCTCGGCGCCTTCATCGCCAACGTGCTGGGCATCAGCTGGGGTGGCTGGATCGGCAGCCTAGTGATCTCCACCCTCGGCGCCATCGTGCTGCTGGCGCTTCTGGGACTCTTCCGTCGCCGCTAGGCGCTACGGAGTCCGAAAACCGCAACTTGCGGGCGGAAACGGACGGGCGAGGGGTGTAGGCTCCTCGTTATGTCCGGCATCGCCTACGCCTTCTTCGACACCGACATCGGCCGCTGCGCGATCGCGTGGGGCGACGGCGGCATCAAGGGGCTGCGCCTGCCGGACGACGATCCCGCCTACGCCTTGCGCCGTCTTTTGAACCGGTTTCCAGATGCGGAGGAGGTCGCTCCGCCGCCACGCATCCAGGCGGTGATCGACGACATCGTGCGCCTGATGCGGGGCGAGAAGGTGGACCTGTCCGCCGCCCCGCTCGATATGTCCGACGTGCCGGAATTCCACCGCCGCATCTACGCCGTCGCCATGCGAATCCAGCCGGGCCAGATCCGCACCTATGGCGACATCGCCCGCGACTTGGGAGACATCACGTTATCCCGCGCCGTCGGCCAGGCCATGGGGGCCAACCCGTTTCCCATCGTCATGCCCTGCCACCGCGTCATGGCGGCGGGCGGCAAGCTGGGCGGTTTCTCCGCCCCCGGCGGCTCCAACACCAAGCTCAAGATGCTGGTCATCGAAGGCGGCAAGCCCGACGCCGGACCGCAGGGCGACCTGTTCGGCTAGAAGCGGACTTCCTGCGCCAGGAAGTCGATGAACGCCCGCACCCGCGCCGGCAGGCGGCCGTCCTGGCCGATGAAGACGGCGAACACCTCCTCGGTGTCGCCGGGATTCAGGTCTTCGAGAATCGGAACCAGCCGACCGGCGGCGATGTCGCGCCCCACATGGAAATGCGCCAGCCGCGCCACGCCCGCTCCAGCCAGGGTGAGCTGCCGCAGGGACTCCCCGTCGCTGATCCGCAGGTTTCCGGCCACCGGCGTGCTGACATTCCCCCCCTCGCCGTCGAGGAAAGGCCATCCGCTGAGGATGCGGCTGAAGTTGAAGGCCAGCAGATTGTGCTCCTCCAGCTCCGCCAGGGTCTTCGGCGTGCCATGGCGGGCGAGATAGTCGGGCGAGGCGACCACCGACAGCCGGCTGGTCCCCAGCTTGCGCGCGATCAACTGCGACTCACGCAAGGGTCCGGTGCGGATCGCCACGTCCGCCCGCTCCTGCATCAGGTCCACCACCACATGGTCGATCAGGGTGATGTCGAGCTGCACCTCCGGATAAGCGGCCAGGAAGCGGGGAACCAGGGGCAGCAGGTAATGATGGCCGAAGGGGATGTTGCAGTTCACCCGCACGCGGCCGCGCGGAACGGCTCCCACGCCTGCTTCGCGTTCGGCCTCGGCGATGTCGGCCAGCACCTTCACCGCCCGCTGGAAGAAAGCGTCGCCCTCCGCCGTCAGTTGCAGGCTGCGGGTGGAGCGGTTGATCAGCCGCGCGCCCAGGCGGGCCTCCAGCCGGCTCATCAGCTTGCTCACCGCCGACGGCGTCATGCCCAGGCTGCGCGCGGCGGCGGAAAAACCGCCCAGCTCAACCACCCGGGCGAAGACCTCCATCTCTCCGGAGCGATTCAGGTCCTGCCGCGCCATGGTGAATTGAACTCACAGATGGTTTTCCGACCGGCAATCTAGTTCACAAACACCAACGGCTCCACCTGCGCTCGACTTGCTGTTTCAGGAGGCCGCCGTGCCCATAGCTCTCTTCGCCCTGACCGCCGGCGCCTTCGGCATCGGGGTCACTGAATTCGTCATCATGGGCCTGCTCCTGCAGGTCTCCGCCGACCTCGGCGTCAGCATCTCGCAGGCAGGGCTGCTGATCTCCGGCTACGCCTTCGGAGTTTTCCTGGGCGCGCCGCTGCTGACCATCGCCACCCGCCGCATGCCGCGAAAGGCGGTGCTGATCGCCCTGATGATCATCTTCACCCTCGGCAACATCGCCTGCGCGGTCGCCCCGTCCTACGGCCTGCTGATGGCCGCGCGGATCCTGACCTCCCTGGCCCATGGCACCTTCTTCGGCGTCGGGGCGGTGGTGGCCACCAGTTTGGTGCCGCCGGAACGCAAGGCTTCGGCCATCTCGATCATGTTCACGGGCCTGACCATCGCCACCCTGATGGGCGTGCCGTTCGGCGCTTGGCTGGGTCTGCAATTCGGCTGGCGCTCCACCTTCTGGGCGGTGGCCGCCATCGGTCTGGTCGCCGCCGTGGTGCTGGCGGTCTTCGTCCCCGCCGACAAGGAAAAGCCCCAGCCCGGGCCGCTGAAGGAGGAATTCGCCGTCCTCGCCCGGCCGCAGGTCCTGCTTGGCCTGCTGATGACCGTGATGGGCTTCGCGGGCGTGTTCGCGGTCTTCACCTACATCCAGCCGATCCTGACCCGCATCACCGGTTTCTCGGAGGCGGCTGTCTCGCCGATCCTGCTGGTGTTCGGCGGCGGGCTGGCGGTGGGCAATCTGCTGGGCGGCCGCTGGGCGGACAAGCGGCTGATGCAGGCTCTGATGGGGACGCTGGCCTTGCTGGCGGTGATGCTGGTCGCCCTGACCTTCGCCTTCCAGGCCAAGATTCCCGCCGTGCTGTTCACCGGCCTGTTCGGGATCGCCGCCTTCGCTACGGTCGCGCCCCTGCAGCTTCGGGTGCTGGAGCAGGCGGGCGGGGCGGGCCAGAGCCTGGCCTCGAGCCTCAACATCGGGGCCTTCAACCTGGGCAACGCCTTCGGCGCCTGGCTGGGCGGGACGGTGATCGACCATGGCCCGGGCCTGGGCGCGGTCACCTGGGTCTCGGCCCTGGTTCCCCTGGCCGGCCTGCTGGTCGCCTGGTGGAGCGTGGCGCTTGAGCGCCGCTCTCCCGCTCCGGCCATGGCCTGAACGAAAAAGGCCCCGGCTTTCGCCGGGGCCTTTGATCTTAGTCGTCCTTGGCGCGACGCTTGCGGAAGGACGGGTTCAGCACCTGCTTGCGCAGGCGGATCGACTTCGGCGTCACCTCGACCAGCTCATCGCTCTCGATATAGGCGATGGCCTGCTCCAGCGACGGACGGCGCGGCGGGGTCAGGCGCACGGCCTCGTCCTTGCCCGAGGCGCGGACGTTGGTCAGCTGCTTGCCCTTGATCGGGTTCACGTCCAGGTCGTCCGAACGCGAGTTCTCGCCGATGATCATGCCCAGATAGGTCTTCTCGCCGGCGCCGACGAACATCACGCCGCGCTCTTCCAGGTTCCACAGGGCGTAAGCCGCCGTGTCGCCGTCGGAGTTGGAGACCAGCACGCCCTTCGGGCGGCCTTCGATCGGGCCCTTGTACGGCTCATAGTGGCTGAACACGCGGTTCAGCACGCCCGAACCACGCGTATCGGTCAGGAACTCGCCCTGGTAGCCGATCAGCGAACGCGACGGGCAGGCCAGCTGGATGCGGGTCTTGCCGGCGCCCGACGGACCCATGTCCTTCAGCTCGGCCTTGCGAGTCGACAGCTTCTCGATGACCACGCCGGTGAACTCGTCGTCCACGTCGATGACCACGTCTTCGATCGGCTCCAGACGCTCGCCGTTCTCGCCGGTCTGATAGACCACGCGCGGACGCGAGATCGACAGCTCGAAGCCTTCGCGGCGCATGTTCTCGATCAGCACGCCGAGCTGCAGTTCGCCGCGGCCGGCGACTTCATAGGCGTCGGCGCCCGGGGTCTCGCTCACGCGGATGGCGACGTTGGCCTCGGCTTCCTTCAGCAGGCGGTCGCGGATGACGCGGCTTTGGACCTTGTCGCCTTCGCGGCCGGCCAGCGGGCTGTCATTCACGCCCACGGTCATGGAGATGGTCGGCGGATCGATCGGCTGGGCGTCCAGCGGCTCCATCACTTCCAGGGCGCACAGGGTGTCGGCCACGGTGGCCTTGGACATGCCCGCGATGGCGACGATGTCGCCGGCTTCCGAGCCTTCGTCCAGCGGCTGGCGCTTCAGGCCGCGGAAGGCCAGCACCTTGGTGATGCGGCCTTGCTCGATCTGCTTGCCGTCGCGGTCCAGGGCCTTGATGGCCATGCCGGGGACGGCCTTGCCGCTCTCGATGCGGCCCGTGAGGATGCGGCCCAGGAACGGATCGCTCTCGATCAGCACGTTCAGGATGCGGAACGGCTTGTCCTTGTTCTCGGCCACGGCCGGCGGCGGAACGTGGTCGACGATCAGGTCGAACAGCGGCGCGAGGGTGTCGGACTTCTCGTTCAGGTCCATCGTCGCCCAGCCGTTGCGGCCCGAGGCGTAGATGTGCGGGAAGTCGAGCTGCTCCGGCGTAGCGCCGATGGCTTCGAACAGGTCGATCGTCTCCAGGTGGACCCGGTCCGGATCGGCGTGCGGGCGGTCGACCTTGTTGATGCAGAGGATCGGGCGCAGGCCCATCTTCAGCGCCTTGGTCAGCACGAACTTGGTCTGGGGCATGACGCCCTCTTCGGCGTCCACCAGGATGACGCAGCCGTCCACCATGCCCAGGATCCGCTCCACCTCGCCGCCGAAGTCGGCGTGGCCGGGCGTGTCGATGATGTTGATGCGGGTCTCGCCGGCCTTGCCGTTCCACATGACGGACGTGCACTTGGCGAGGATGGTGATGCCGCGCTCGCGCTCCTGGTCATTGGAGTCCATCGCGCGCTCGGTCGTCGCCTCGTTGGCTCGGAACACGCCGGACTGGGCAAGCAGCTGATCGACCAGAGTCGTCTTGCCATGGTCGACGTGCGCGATGATGGCGATGTTTCGCATAGACATAAGAGTGCGGACTTTCGGGAGCGCGGATTGGGAGAAGGCGCGGGCTTCTACCTGAAAGCGCGGAGATACGCCAGTGCAGCGCCCAAGGCCATGACAGCGCTGTCTATTGCAATGCCACCGGTGTCATCGAGAAAGCGCTTATTTTTCAGGCTCTTCCGTTGACTGCTGCAGATTTGAGCAAATGCTGCGGTGCAGCAAAAACCTTGGATTCCAATGGGAGAACGGAACTGCAGAGATACCCATTGATACGTAAGGGTTTCTGAAAGTGTCCGAAGAATTTTCTGCATTCGAGTGCAAAAAAGCGCTTGATGCTTTGTGCGCCGCACCCTATAAACATCCTTGTGAGGCGGCGCTGTCGCCTCTGCCCTTCCTGGGCGTTTCCTCCCTAATGAACTGCGGCGCCGTTTGGCGCCGCTTTTTTTTGGTCTGAGGCCCAGCCTGGAGGCGATAAGCAGCGAAATTGCGGCGTTTAGCGCAGTTTCGACCAGTCCGTGGCCGCCACGGCCTCCGTCAGCCGGCCGATGTCGCGACGCAGGCGTTTCAGCCCGTCCGTGGCCGTCAGGGTCTTCTCGTCCATATAGAGCGCGCGACTCAGCTCGATCTGCAGCGCATGGGTCCGCAGGTGCGGCCGGCCATAGTGCTCGGTGGTCCAGCCGCCGGCATAGGGCGCGTTGCGCGCCACCCGGTAGCCCAGGGCGATGAGCGTCTTCTCCGCCAGGCGGGTCAGCTCCGGCGCGCAGGACGATCCGTACCGGTCGCCCAGGACGATGTCGGTAGGCTTGGCCCCCTTCACAGGGCTCCCTGCGGCGGCCGAGGGCATGGAGTGCCAGTCGATCAGCACCGCCACCCCGTGTGTCGCCCGCGCCTCGGCCAGCAGTTGGCCCAGGGCGTCGTGATACGGGCCGTGAGCGGTTTCGATCCGCCGCTTGGCCTCGGCGAAGCTCAGCTTGCGCGAATAGATTTCGCGGCCTTCCGCCACCACGCGGGCGATGGAGCCCAGGCCCGCCGCCACGCGCGCCGATCGGCCGCGGGCGAATTCCGGCAGTTCGTCCTCGAACATGCCGGGGTCCAGCTCCCAGGCCTCGCGGTTCAGGTCCACATAGGCCCGGGCGAAGGTGGCCTGGATCACCGCCGCGCCCTTGGCCGGAGCCGGGGCGATCAGTTCGTCCACGAAGGCGTCCTCGGACACCCGGATGTCGTGCGGCCCCAGGGCCGAGGCGGCCATCATCTCGTCCGGATAGACCCGGCCGGAGTGGGGCGAGGCGAAGACAACCGGCGTCGGCGGCGGCGATCCCGCGCGCAGCACCTCGAACGGCGCCGTGGGCGGCCCGTTCTCGTCTGCGGTCAGGGGCGCCGTGCTCAAGGTTCGTCCGCGTCCGTTAAGGTTAAAGAGTCGCAGGCCTGTGGATAGCCGCCGGGCTTTATGGGCGATTTACGGACCGTGGCCTAGAATAGCCTACGAATCTCTCATCGAGCTCATAAACCCATGCCCAAGATCCTGCTCGCCGAAGACGACGACTCCCTGCGCGGCTTTCTCGCCCGCGCTCTGGAGCGCGCCGGCTACGAAGTCACCGCCTGCGCCGACGGCGAGGAGGCGGTCACCCATCTCGGCGAAAACTGGGACCTGCTGCTGACCGACATCGTCATGCCCGGCATGGACGGAATCGAGGTCGCCCGCCAGGCCGCCGCCCGCCAGCCGGACATGCGCATCATGTTCATCACCGGCTTCGCCGCCGTGGCCCTGGCCGCCGCTGACCGAACGCCGGCTGGCGCCAAGGTCCTGTCCAAGCCGATCCACCTGCGCGAAATCGTGGGCGAGGTCGAACGGATGATGGCGGCTTAAAACACGCTTGCCACGACAAAAGGCGGGGGCTATATCCCCCGCCTCCCGCAGCCTTTTGGTTGCTCCGGCGGACGCGTAGCTCAGCGGGAGAGCACCTCGTTGACATCGAGGGGGTCACAGGTTCAATCCCTGTCGCGTCCACCATTCTCTCCTATGCAGAAGACCGCTGACGCTGGCCTCGAGGGCGCTATAGGCCCTGGCTTCAGCACACGCTCCCTACAAGGCAGATGACGCCCTAGGCCGCCGCGGTCTCGATTGAGGCGCGCATCCGCTCGGCCACCTCGCCCAGGGTGATGGTGGCCAGGGCGGCGTTCACGTCCAGGCCGGTGTCCTGGCCCAGGGTCTGGGACAGCTTGTGGGTGAAGTCGGCCATGGCGGTGATCCGCTGGGCCAGCATGTCCACCGTGTGCAGTTCCTGCATCACCGCCATGCGGCCTTCCGGCGGCGTGGCCTCCAGGATGCGGCCCAGGGCGTCATCCAGGTGGCAGCACGACTGGGAGGCGATGGCCATCTCCGCGGTCAGGGCCTTCAGAATGGCGCTGACGGTGTCGGTGGTGATTTGCGGCGTCGCGGACATTGGCCTTACCCCAGAAAGGCGGTGATCGAATCGAGCCTCACCATAGGGCACGGAGAACAACCATTGTCTTAACCGCGCGCCTCACGCCTGCGACAAAATCGCGTGTCGTCAGTGGGTTACGGGCGTCTCGCCGCGAACCGCCCTGGGTTGACCGCCGCCGCCAGCTCGCGCGGCAAAGGCGAGGGCGCGCCGACGATCAGCGCCGCCAGATGCTCAGCCAGCAGCGGCGCGGCGCAGAACCCGCGCGACCCCATGCCGGTCAAAAGATAGAGCCCATCGCCCACCGCTCCGGCGGAGGGCAGTCGGTCCGGCGTGGTCGCCCGGACGGCGGCGCGTGATTGCAGCGGCACGCCGGTCAGACGCTCGGCCAGGCGCGGCGCGCGGGCGGCCAGGACGGCCAGATTGCGGGCGTCGTCCTCGGTGCGCCGCGCCTCGTCCGTCACGTCGCGGTCGTGGGTGGCGCCGAACAGCACGCCGCCCTCTCGCGTCGGGATCACATAGCCGCCGAAGGCCGCCGCCGCTGGGGCCGGAACCGCGTCGGTGAAGCTGGCCTGCCCCCGCACCGGCTGCAACGGCGTCTCCGGCAGGAGGGTTTGGCACCCCATGCCCGCCGCCAGGATCACCGCATCCGACGTCAGGATCTCTCCACCCTCGGCGTCCAGCAGCCGCCAGCCGTCGCCGGATCGCTCCAACGCCGAAACCTCGGTCTGGATGACTTCCCCGGCCCAGGCCGCCAGGGCGGCGGCCGGCTGGATGACCAAGGCCTCCTCCAGCCTCAGCGCGCCGGGCGCCTCCGCCTCGCCCAGCACCGCCGCTGTCGCATCGCCGTCCAGCCGCGTCATCGCACTGGGCTCGAACAGCGGGGAGGCGGCGATGCGGTCGAAACGCGGGCTGTCCTTCTCCTTGGCCTCCAGTTGCAGCACGCCCTTGGCGATCACCGCGCCGGGGATGGCCTCATAGAGCGCCGCCGCCCGCCGCATGGCCTGGGCGAACAGGCGGCCCGCCGGGCCGTCGCCGGCGTCCAGCCGGGGCGTGACCAGAGCCGCCGGATTGCCAGACGCCGCGCCGCCCAGACCGCGTGGATCGACGATGACCGCCTCGCCGCCCAGCGCCCGGACAGCCTGCGCCGCCGAGGCGCCGGCGATCCCGCCGCCGATGACCGCGACGCGAGAGCGCGCCTTTCGGCCCTCGGCCATCCCCGTTGGCAGATACGCCTCCAGCCGCTCGCGCTTGCGGCCATAGCCCGGCTTCTTCTCCACCGTGAAGTCCGCCGCCGTCAGGCCGCGCCGCACCTGTCCCGCCACGGTGAAGGTCGCGGCTCGCGCGCCGGGGGCGGACCGCTGCGCCACCAGGGCCAGGACCTCATCGCTCCACATGGCGGGGTTCAGGGCGGGGGAGAAGCCGTCCAGGAACCAGGCGTCGGCCATGCCGCTCCAACTCGCCAGCGCCGCCGCGGCGTCCATGACGGCCAAGTCCAGCACGGCCCTGAACTCCGGCAGCTCCACGCGATGAAAGCCCGCCGCCTGGCCTGGCCAGCGGTCGATCAGGGCCTGCGACGCCTCGGCGATGCGCGGCCAGCGCGACAGGGCGCGGGCGGCTTCCTCCGCCGTGATCGGGTGCGCCTCGATGGAGAAGATGTGCAACCGCCCATCCGCCGGCCGCTCCCGCCGCCACAGATCCAGCAGGGCGGCAATGTTCAGCCCGGTGCCGAAACCCAGCTCCCCCACTACGAACCGGTCGCGGCCGCGCCAACCGTCGGGCAGGCCGCAGCCCTGCAGGAACACCGCCTCGGTCTCGGCCAGCCCGTCGTCGCTGGAGAAATAGACGTCGCCATACAGCCGCGAGGCCGGCAGGCCGTCGTCGCGCCAGGATAGGGGAGAGGAAGCGGATTTTTCGGTCATTTCACGCCCGGCTTTTAAACTACGGACGCCGCAAACGCCTATGGCGTCACGGATTCATGGTGAATTCGCCCTTAACCATGATAGCGTCTCCGCAATCCTGTTTAGGGGCGGGAGTAGGACGTGAACTTATCTCTGGCGATTTTGGTCATGCTGGGCTTCGCCGCCCTGATCGCATGGCCGAGCATTGAGCCGCATGCGCGGCGTTGGCTTCGATTGCAAAGGCGCTCCAGACGCGCGCGCCTGGAGCGTATCGAGGACCTGTAGTCTAGCTTGAAGGCCTAGTGAGCCTTTTCGTCGGCGTGAGGCTTCTCCTCCGCCGGCTTTTCAGCCGTGGCCGGAGCATCGGCCGGGGCTGCGGCGTCGGCGGGCGCGTCCGACGGCGCGGCCACGGTGCTGGCGTCCTCGGCGGCGGCTCGGGCGGCGGCGGCGGCTTCCTCGGTGGTGGTGCCGGCCGGCTGCTGCGTGGCCGAATGGCTTTCGCCGCCTTCGGAAGTCTCCGACTTGCCGCAGGCCGACAGGCCCAGGGCGGCCGCGACGGCGCCGGCCATGGCCAGCTTGCGGATCAGTTCGGTGGTCATGGACGTCTGCCCCTGTCTGTTATGACTTGCGGCGACGATTGCGCCGTTCGACAGGCCGCGCAAGTTAGAGACTCTTAATGCGCGGCCAGCGCCCGTGAGCGCTCTTAAGCCTCGGTCGGCAGGGCCTGCAGGGCGGCTTCCAGCTCCAGGAAGCTGGGCTGGGCGGAAGTCGGGATGTCGCCGCGGCCGATCTCCACGGAGATCTGGGCGGCGTTGCCGTGCAGATGTGCCACCAGTACCGACTGGATGATCTTGTAGAATGCGCCTTCCTCCTCGATCACGTCCTTCATGCGGGCCGCGAACGGACCCACCAGGCCATAGGCCAAGAACACGCCGAGGAAGGTGCCGACCAGGGCGCCGCCGATCATGCCGCCCAGGACGGCCGGCGGCTCGGTGATCGAGCCCATGGTCTTGATGACCCCCAGAACGGCGGCCACGATGCCCAGGGCTGGCAGGGCGTCGGCCATGTTCTGCAGGGCGTGCGACGGGGCCAGCGCCTCGTGGTGGTGCTTCTCCAGCTGCTTCTCCATCGCGTCCTCGACCTGGTGGGGGTCCTCCAGGTTCATGGTCATCATGCGCAGCGTGTCGCAGATGAAGTCGATGGCGAAGTGGTCCTTCATCAGCTTCGGGTAACGCGAGAAGATGGTGCTGTCGGCCGGCTTCTCGATGTGCGCCTCCAGGGCGATAACGCCCTTGGACTTCATCGTCTTGGTCAGCTGGAACAGCAGGCTCAGCAGGTCGCGATAGTCGGCCGGCTTCCACTTGGGACCGGAGAACACCTTGGCCATGCCGCCGCCGACGCCCTTGATCACGGTCATCGAGTTGGAGATCAGGAACGCGGCCACGCCGGCGCCGCCGATGGCCATCATCTCGTGGGGCAGGGCGTGCATGATCACGTCCATCTTGCCGCCGGAGATGATGTAGCTGCCGAAGACCAGCGCGAACAGCAGGACGATGCCGATGATCTGGAACATGGGTGGGGGACGCCTTTGGGCCGGATTTCAGGCGCTCAACATGCCGATTAATGCTTAATCCAAGGTGAGCGGGCCTCAGGCCGCCATTGCGCGACCCCGGGGAAGCGGCCTAACAACCGTTCGCATGAACGAACAGAAGCTGCCCAAACGCATCTTCGCTCTGCTGTTCTCGGCCTCGATCGTGGTCGCGATCGGCAATACCGGTCTGCTTTCCGTGCTTCCCGCCATTGGCCGCCAGATCGGCATTCCCGATCCCATGGTGGCGGCGATCTTCTCGCTTTCGGCCCTGCTATGGGCCGTGGGATCGCCCTTCTGGGCGCGGCAGTCGGACATCTGGGGCCGCAAGCCCATGATTTTGCTGGGTCTTGGCGGCTTCACCCTGTCCATGACCCTGTGCGGCCTGGTGGTCACCGCCGGCCTGCATCACTGGGCGCCGGTCATGGCGATCTTCGTCATGTTCCTGCTGGCGCGGGCGATCTTCGGCATGATCGGCTCGGCCTCGAACCCCGCCATCCAGGCCTATGTGGCCGAGCGCACCGGGCGCGGCGAGAGGACGCAGGCCATGGCCGGTCTGGCCAGCGCCTTTGGTCTCGGCACCATCGTCGGTCCGGCCCTAGCGCCGCTGTTCGTCCTGCCGATCGTCACCCTGGCGGGGCCGCTCTACGGCTTCGCCCTGCTGGCCTTCATCGCCTTGCTGGCGGTGCTCAAGTACCTGCCCAATGACGAGCCCAAGCCCGTCGCCAAGCGCGAGAAGAAGCCCTTCAGCCTGTTCGCCCGCTCGGGCGAGGCGCCCCTGTGGCGCGATCCGCGCCTGCTGCCCTTCCTGATCTTCGGCTTCATGGCCGCCCTGTGCCAGACGGTGCAGACCCAGACCCTGGGCTTCATGATCATCGACAAGCTGCACGTCTCGCCGTTGCAGGCCCAGGGCTTCACCGCCGTGGCCATGATGGCGGGGGCGGCGGCGGGCCTGCTGGCCCAGTGGTCGCTGATCCGCATGTTCAACATGTCGCCGCGCGACCTGATGCGCTGGGGCGTGGCCCTGGCCTGCGGGGCCAACCTCGTCACCGCCTTCGCCCCCACCTACAGCGTGGTGGTCATCGCCTTCGCTGTGGCCAGTCTGGGCTACGGCTTCCTGCGCCCGGGCTTCACGGCCGGGGCCTCGCTGTCGGTGCATATGCATGAGCAGGCGCGGGCCGCCGGCGCCATCGGGGCGATCAACGGCCTGAACGTGATCTTCGCCCCATTCTTCGTCTGGCTGTACGAGGCGGTGCATCCCGCCCCGTTCCTGCTCAACGCGGTGATCCTGGGCGGGCTTCTGGCCTACGCCCTCAAGAACGCGGTGCTGCGCGAGGCGGGCTCCAAGGCCCCGCCGGAGGACGAGGCCACCCTCGCCATGTTGGAGCGCAGCGACGAGGGCGGGGTCTAGCGCCTCACCGGGGCGGCGGGGGAACCGCGACGCCGAAGTTCGCGGCCGCCTGCAGTCGGCGCACCATGTCCGCCGACAGATAGCCGTCCGCCGGCACGCCCGCCGTCTTTTGCCAGGCGCGCAGGGCCTTGCGGGTGCCGGCCCCGATCACCCCGTCCGGCGCGCCCGGATCGAAGCCCAGGTTCGACAGCGCCACCTGCGCCGCCTGACGGTCGGCCAGGGACATGGGCGCCTCCACCGGCCACGGGGTGCGCAGCGGGCCATCCCCGCCCATGCGGTCGGCCAGCAGACCGATGCCCAGGGCGTAGGAGGTGGAGTTGTTGTACTTGCGGATGGCGTAGTGGTTGGGCAGCGCCAGGAAGGCCGGCCCCGCCGCGCCCGCCGGCAATAGCAGATTGGCGTCCGCCGCCGAATCCGCGGCGCTGAACGCCAAGCCGTCGGCCCGGCGCACGCCCTGCGACAGCCATTGCCTTACCGGGATCCGGGCTTCTTCCGTCTGGCCGTAATCGAAGTCCTCGGGCAGCACGACCTCCCGCGCCCAGCCCACGCCGCGTTGCCAGCCGCCCTTGGCCAGCAGGCTGGCGGCCGAGGCCAGGGCGTCGGCGTCCGAGCCCCAGATGTCGCGCTTGCCGTCGCCGTCCTCGTCGACCGCCACGTTCAGATAGTTGCTGGGCAGGAACTGGGTCTGGCCCATGGCGCCCGCCCAGGAGCCCTTCAGCCGCTCGCGCGTCACCTCGCCCGAGGCGATGATCTTCAGGCAGGCGTAAAGCTCGCCCTCGGCCCAGGACCGGCGACGCCCCTGCGCCGCCAGGGTCGCCAGGGAGCGGACCACATCCTTGGTCCCCTGGATCTTGCCGAAGGCCGATTCCATGGCCCAGACGCCGACGAGAATCTCCTTCGGCACGCCGAAGCGCTGCTCCACATGCGGCAGGAAGCCCAGGGTCTGCAGCTTGCCCCGCCCGATGGAGACGCGCTCGTCGCTGACCACCCCGCGCAGATAGTCGCTGACCGGGCGCGAGAATTCCGGTTGCTTGGCGTCTGAGCTGGAGACGCCGGGATCGGGCGTCAGGTCCGCCAGTTGCGCCTGCAGAAGCTGCGCCGGCCAGCCGGCCTGGACCGAGCGGTCATAGAAGTCCGTCCGCCAGGCGTCGAACACCGGATCGCCGGATGCGGCGAAGGACGCGCTCTGCGAGCGGGCGGAGTTGAGAGACAGGCCGGTCCCGGCGAGAGCGGCGGCGGAAAAGACGAACGAACGACGAAGCATGCGGAAGAGGCTAGCGGCTTCGCGGCAAATCCTTCAATCACAAGGACGACAGCGCGCCGCCGAAGTCCCGCCGCAATTGACTCCCGGCCAATGTCCGCCTATACGCCCGCCCTCTGGATTTAACCGGGAAGCCTCGTCAGCGCCTTTCGCTGCGCGGCGGCGTTCCCCGCAGTAACAACAAGACGGTCGAGATCATGAAGGTTCGTAGCTCGCTCAAGTCGCTGAAGTCGCGTCACCGCGATTGCAAGCTGGTCCGCCGCAAGGGCCGCATCTACGTGATCAACAAGACCGATCCGCGCTTCAAAGCCAAGCAAGGCTAAGAAAGCCGCCATCGGCGCTTCGACGCGCCGAGCGCAGAATTCGACTGAGAACCGGCCGGCGACGGCCGGTTCTTTTCGTTTGTCCGGACGGCGGCGAATCGGACCTGTTGTGGGCTGCTCGCCGCGCGACTATGGTCCGCCGCCTTCCGACGACTTCTGACTTATGAGAGCATCCCTCCATGGCCGACGACTCCGCTTCCGTTGACGTTCTGAACTCCACCGCTCAGGGCCAGCTGAAGAGCATCATCGATCGCATCGAGCGCCTTGAGGTCGAGAAGGCCGAGGTCGCCGAGCAGATCAAGGAAGTCTACGCCGAGGCCAAGGGCAACGGCTTCGACGTGAAGATCCTGCGCAAGGTCGTCCGCCTGCTGAAGCAGGATCGCGCCAAGCGTCAGGAAGAGGAAGCCATCCTCGACCTCTATCTGTCCGCCCTCGGCGGGCTGTAAGGACGGGCTCTGAAGCGCAAGCTTCCAGACCGGTACGAGGCGGCGAGACGGGCCGCCCTCAACGCTTTGAAGCGCGCCCGCCGCACCGCCGACAAGGCGGGCGTCGAACTTTCCGAATGGGAAGGTGAGTTTCTCGGTTCCGTGACGGACCGGGTGAAGACCTATGGCCGGGCCTTCGGCGATCCCGAAAAGGGCGCGCCGGGCCAGGCCCTGTCGGCCATGCAGGCGATCAAGCTGAAGGAGATCGCCGCCAAGGCCAAGGGCGAGAAGCCCAAGGCCGCGAAGGCCGCCAGAACATTTCGCCGTAAGAGGCCGTCTGACGACTAGCGCGTTCGGTCGCGCCCAGGCGGCGGCCCAGCTCGTAGATCTCGGCCATGGGCACCGACATCGGCGGACGCGGGATGTCCAGCTCGGCGTCGAACATCGGGCGCGGGGTGGGGCGGCGGATGGTCATGCTCACGACGCTTTCACCAGCTCTTCCAGGCCCTGCTCGCGCACCTTGCGGTACAGGGTGGAGCGGCCGATGCCGAGGCGGCGGGCCACCTCGCTCATGTGGCCGGCATAGACCTCGATGGCGTGCTGGATCAGATCGCGTTCGATCTCCTCCAGGGTCCGCAGATGTCCGCGCCCGTCCAGGATGCGCACCGGCTGCTCGCCCACCGGCGCGGCGGCGATGGCCTCGGCCAGGATCGACGGAACCTGGGCGGGGGCGGCCTCCGGCGGGGGAACCGAAACGCCCGAAATGGCGGGGAAGTCGTGAAGTTGCAGGTACGGCGCGTCCGACAGCACGATGGCGCGGTACACGGTGTTCTCAAGCTGGCGCACGTTGCCGGGCCAGTCGAAGCTGCTCAGGCAGGCCAGGGCCTCCGGCGCGCAGCCGATGACGCTCTTGCCTTCCTCCACGTTGAAGCGGCGCACGAAGGCGTCGATCAGGGCGGGGATGTCTTCGCGACGGTCGCGCAGGGACGGGGCCTCCACCGGAAAGACGTTCAGGCGATAGAACAGGTCCTCGCGGAACCGGCCCTCGGCCACGGCCGTGGCCAGGTCGCGGTTGGTGGCTGAGACGATGCGCACGTCCACCTTCACCGACCGCTTGGAGCCGATGGGGTCGATCTCGCCCTCTTGAAGCGCGCGCAGCAGCTTGACCTGCATGTCCAGCGGCAGCTCGCCCACCTCGTCCAGGAACAGGGTGCCGCCGTCGGCCTCCTTGAACTTGCCCGAATGTTGGGCCGAGGCCCCGGTGAAGCTGCCCTTCTCGTGGCCGAACAGGATCGACTCCACGAGGTTCTCAGGGATAGCGCCGCAGTTCACGGCCACGAACGGCTTGCCGGCGCGGTCGGACCCGCCATGCACGGCGCGGGCGATCAGCTCCTTGCCGACGCCGCTTTCGCCGGTGACCAGGATCGGGATGGCGGACTTCGCCGCCCGCGCGCCCATGCGCTTGACCAGGGTCATGGCCGGACCGTCGCCGATCAGGTCGTCGAAGGTGGTGCGGTTGCTGGCCCGCTTTGAGAGTCTGTCCACCTCGCCCTTCAAGGCGCCGATGGACAGGGCGTTGCGGATCGACACGATGATCCGCTCGGGGGACGCCGGTTTGATGAAGAAGTCGGTGGCTCCCGCCTGCATGGCCTTGACCACGGTGTCGACGCCGCCCGTGGCGGTCAGGACGATCACCGGCTGGACAAAGCCGCGCTGGCGGATCTGCACCAGGGTGTCCTGGCCCGTCATGCCCGGCATGACGAGATCGAGCAGAACGACATCGGCGCTCTTGCCGCCGATCAGGTGACCGAGGGCCTCATCACCGTTTTCCGCATGCGCGACGGCGAAGCCCTCGCGTTCGAGAACCGCCTGAATGAGCCGACGCTGAGTCGGATCGTCGTCGACGACGAGAACCGTCTTGGTCATCTTGAAGACACCTACCTGTATCGGCCTCCGCCTGCCCGAGAGTGCGGGGGAGGAAGCTCGTTGTGGTTCGTATTGATACAGGTGACGGGTAAAGGCGTGGTTTCGGAGACCTGAGTCTTGAGTTAACGAGCCTGACGGTTGGTGGGGAATTGGAAACCATGATCTCGAGAATTCGCACGCTCTTCTTCGGCCTTGCCGCCGTCCTCTATTCAGGAGCCGCCATGGCCGCGCCCATCGACCCGCTCGCCGACCCGTCCTTCGAGAAAGTCGCCGTCTGGCCGGGCTCGCCTCCCGGCGGCCTGAACGCCACCGCCAAGGCGAAGATCACCGAGCGCAGCCAGGACGTCACCGTCATCCGCGACCGCTACATCGAGCAGGTGGAGCGCCCCGACATGGTGGTCTTCAAGCCGAAGACCCCGAACGGAACCTCCCTGCTGATGGCGCCGGGCGGCGGCTACATCCGCGTGGTCATGGATAAGGAAGGCTACGAGACGGCCGAGCGTTTCGCCGCCGCCGGGGTCACCGTCTATGTGATGACCTACCGCCTGCCGGGCGATAATTGGGCCGCCGGCCCGGATGTGGTTCTGCAGGACATGCAGCGCGCCCTGCGCCTCGTGCGCCAGCGCGCGACAAAGGACGGCCTCGATCCGAAGAAGGTCGGCGTCATCGGCTTCTCCGCTGGCGGCCACGCGGCGGGCTCCCTGACCTTCCGTTTCGACGAGGCGGTCTACAAGCCTGTGGACGCCGCCGACCAGCTTTCGGCCCGGCCTGATTTCTCGGTCCTCATGTACCCGGTCGCCACCATGGCCGATCCCTTCGTCCACGCCGGCTCGCGCACCCAGCTCCTGGGCAAGGAGCCGACCTCGCGCCTGATCGAGAAATACTCCCTGGAGAAGGAGGTCCGCCCCGACGCCCCACCGGTGATCTTCATCCACGCCGCCGACGACGCCTCGGTCCCGGTGGAGAACAGCCTCCAGGTCTTCGCCGCCCTCAAGGCCGCCAAGGTCCCTGCCGAGATGCACATCTACGAAGAAGGCGGCCACGGCTTCGGCCTGCGTGCGGTGAAGGACAAGCCGGTTGAGGCCTGGCCGGATGCGGTGCTGAACTGGATGAAGCGCAAGGGGTTCTGATGGCGAGCCGCTTCGCCTGCATCGCCGTCTATCTGATGACGGACCGCAAGCGTGGCACGCTCTACGTCGGGGTGACCAGCGACCTGCCCCGACGCATTTACGAACACCTCGAAGGTGTCCGGGCCAGCTTCACCAAACGGTACGGTCTCAAGACGCTCGTCTGGTACGAAGTCCACGACGAGATGGCGCAGGCGCTTCAGCGGGAGAAATCGCTCAAGCGCTGGCCGCGCGATTGGAAGATCAACCTGATTGAGCGGGATAACCCCGACTGGATCGACCTCTATCCGACACTCGTTTTGAACCAATCTCTCAACCGCCTCCCTGGGCCTTGTGCCCAGGGTCCCTGTGTCCGCTGGCGCTGTGCGCGACAGGTTAGCTCTGAGGTGACTGAACCAGGGACCCTCGCCACAAGGGCGAGGGAGGCGAACTTTTTTGAGCGGTCGAAGCCCGCGCCTTCCTATATTCGCTCTCTGACTTCCTCCGAGACCACCCGATGAACGCTCCTGTCCGCACCCCGAAGACCGACATTCCGCAATGGCGCCTCGACGACCTGTACGTCGGGCGTGACGATCCCCGGATCGAAGCGGACCTCGCCGCCGCCTCCGCCGCCAACAACAGGCTGGTGGCGCTGAAGGGCGCCTTCGTGGCCGCTCGCGCCGAGCCGGCCAAGCTGGGCGCCCTGATTGACGAGGGGCTGGGCTACTACGAGGACGCCACCAATGCCCTGTGGGGCGTCGGGGCCTATGCCTCGCTCGCCGCCTCCACCGCCCGCGACGACGCCGGCTGGTCGAAGTTCGAGGCCGACGTCCGCGCCAAGGCCGCCGCCATCGGCGCCGAGAGCCTGTTCTTCACCCTGGAGCTGAACGAGCTCGAGGACGCCGAGCTCGACGCCGCGCTCAAGGCCCATCCCGCCGCCGCCAAGTGGACGCCGTGGCTGCGCCGCCTGCGCCTGTCGCGGCCGCACGAGCTGTCGGCGGAGCTGGAGCATCTGCTGGTCGACCGCGCCCCCGCCGTCGGCAACTGGGTGCGTCTGTGGGATGAGACCCTGGCCCGCCTGACCGCCAAGGTCGGCCGCGAGACCCTGACTCTGCCCGAGGCGCTGAACCGCCTCACCGACCCCTCCGTCGCCAACCGCAAGGCCGCCGCCAACGGCCTGGCCAAGGCGCTGGAGGAGCGCGTCTCCACCCAGGCACTGGTGCTCAACACCCTGGCCTTCGAGAAGCAGGTCGAGGACCGCTGGCGCAACTACGCCACTCCCGCCCAGTCGCGCCACCTGGCCAACGAGGTCGACGCCGAGTCGGTGGCGGCGCTGGAGGCGGCGGTGGTCGAATCCTACCCCTCCATCAGCCACCGCTATTACGCGCTGAAAGCCCGGGCCATGGGCCGCAAGACCCTGGACTACTGGGACCGCAACGCGCCTCTGGATGCGGCCACGCCACGCCAGTACGGCTGGGACGAGGCCAAGCGTCTGGTGCTGGAAAGCTTCCAGGACCTCGCCCCCAAGTTCGCCGATGTGGCCCGCACCTTCTTCGCCCAGCCGTGGATCGACGCCGCCCCGCGTCCGGGCAAGCAGTCCGGCGCCTATTCGCATCCGGTCTCGGCCAACCGCCACCCCTATGTCTTCATGAACTACATGGGCGAGCGGCGGGACGTCCTGACCCTGGCGCACGAGCTAGGCCACGCCGTCCACCAGACCCTGTGCTCGCCGCTGGGCACTTTGCTGGCTGACACGCCCCTGACCCTGGCCGAGACCGCGTCGATCTTCGGCGAAGGCCTGGTGTTCGAACGCCTGCTGGCCGAGGCGTCCAAGGCGGACCGCATGGCGCTTCTTGCGGGCAAGATCGAGGACGGGCTCAACACCGTCGTCCGCCAGATCGCCTTCCATCGCTTCGAGGCGCGCTTCCACGACGCCCGCCTGCAGGGCGAACTGGCGCCGGATCAGATCGCCGGCCTGTGGCTGGAGACCATGGCCGAAAGCCTCGGCCCGGCCGTGAAGCTGAACCCCGGCTACGAGCACTACTGGGCCTATGTCAGCCACTTCGCCCACGCGCCGTTCTACGTCTACGCCTACGCCTTCGGGGACCTGCTGGTGCGCGGCCTGATGGCCAAGCGGGCGGAGAACCCGACGGCCTTCGCCCCGCTGTACGAGGACCTGCTCGCCGCCGGCGGGACCAAGACCTACGTGGAGGCCCTGGCCCCCTTCGGCCTCGATCCTCGCCAGAAAGCCTTTTGGGCCGCCGGCTGCTCGCAGCTTGAGAAGCTGGTCGACGAGTTCGACGAACTGGTGGGCTAGAACGGCTCAATCCTCCCCCTCTGGGGGAGGTGTCCCAAAGGGACGGAGGGGGCTTCGCCTGAGCACGCCCCTCCACCGCTTCGCGGTCCCCCTCCCCCAGAGGGGGAGGATTACCCTTCCCACCGCCCTCAAACGCTTGTTAGAATCATCGCATGTCCGATGACCTGACAGAGGCCCAGGCGGCCGTGATCCCGGAAGGCTATCGCCAGCTCAACTGGTCGCGCGGCTTCGGGGTGCAGATCGGCCCGCTGTTCGAGCGGGGCGGGGAGCGCTCGCTGCTGGCCTTCCGCGTGGAGCAGCACCACACCAACGGCCTCGGCAACTGCCACGGCGGCATGTTGATGAGCTTCGCCGACATGGCCTGGGGGCGGATCATCTCCATCGAGCGGTCCAGCCGCTGGGTGACCGTTCGTCTGACCTGCGACTTCCTCTCCGGCGCCCAGCTGGGCGACTGGGTGGAGGGTGAGAGCGAGCTGATCTCCGAGGTCGAGGGCCTGTTCACCGTGCGCGGCCGCATCTGGTGCGGCGACCGCACCCTGATGACCGGCTCCGGCGTGTTCAAATCCCTGGGCGCGCGCGACCCGCGTCCGGGCGAGAAAGCGTTCAAGAATGGCTGACGAAGCGCCCTTGCCGCCCGAGCTCGGCACGCCCCTGGCGCCCTTTACGGGCGAGAAGCCGCCAGCCCCCGAATGGTTCGACGCCACAATCGCCCGCGAGCCGGAGCGTTCGACGGTGCAGGTCGACGGCGCGGCCATCGAACTGCTCACCTGGGGCGAGGTGGGCAAGCCCGGCTTGATGTTCCTGCACGGCAACGGCGCTCACGCCGACTGGTGGAGCTTCATCGCCCCCTTCTTCGCCGACGAGTGGCGGGTGGCCGCCATTTCCTGGTCGGGCATGGGCGGGTCTGACTGGCGGGAGAAGTACGACGGCGACCAGTTCGTTCGCGAGGCCTTCGCCGCCGCCGAGGCCGCAGGTCTCTACGCCG
Organism: Caulobacter segnis; assembly: GCF_029543125.1. Lineage (GTDB taxonomy): Bacteria > Pseudomonadota > Alphaproteobacteria > Caulobacterales > Caulobacteraceae > Caulobacter > Caulobacter segnis_D. The sequence goes on along the minus strand of NZ_JARQWW010000002.1, from coordinate 121,986 downwards.
ACGGCGGCAAGCCGGTTTTCGTGGGCCATTCCTTCGGCTCCTATCCGACCATGCTGGCGGCGGCCAAGGGTGGCGACCGCCTGCGCGCGGCGGTCAGCGTCGATTCACCGATCCGCCCGCCCAGCCGCGAATGGAAGGGCCCCCCATCCCGCAGCGGCCCGAACCGCATCTACGCCACCCTGACCGACGCCCTGGCCCGCTTCCGCCTGGCGCCACCGCAGCCGTGCGAGAACCTCTACATCGTCGACTTCATCGCCCGCCGCTCCGTGCGCGAGGTCGAGGGCGGCCTGACCTGGAAGTTCGACCCAAACCTGTGGAAGCACTTCAGCTTCAACGAGCGTCCCGGCCGCCCGAAATGCCCCAGCGCCTTCATGTGGGGCCAGAACTCCGCCCTGATCGATCCGGAGGTGCTGGAGTACATGCACAGCCTGGTCGCGCCGGGCACGCCGATGATCGAGCTGCCGCAGGCGCATCACCATGTGATGCTCGACCAGCCGTTGGCCTTCGTCAGCGCCCTTCGGGGCCTGCTCGCCGGCTGGCCGCGAAACGCCGCACAGACCCGAGCTTGAGCCGGGCGGCGCGGCGTTGTATCTGCCGACCAACTCAAGTTTCCACGCAAGGGCGAGACATGGCCGAGTATCACCGCGGTGAGATGGATATCCAGGAACAGGCGTCGACCTTCCACGCCTTCAACCTGATGACGAAGTGGGGCTCGTTGGCTCTCTCCGTCCTGCTGACCATGCTGACCCTGTGGTTCTGCACCGGCGCTGGTTTCCTCGGCGGCCTGATCGCCGGTGTGGTCCTGGCTGCGGCCGGGATTTTCTTCCTTCGCGAAAAGCCTCAGCAACACTAACGGCTGTTCGAGAATAATTTTGCGCGAGCCGAGCTGATCGGCTCGACAAAGGGCAAGTTCTTCCCCTACACGGGCTGCAACCATAGGGCAGTCCGTAGAGGGGGAGGCGCTGCATGGCCGTCATCGCGGTCACTAAAGAACGTCGTGCGGGCGAGACCCGCGTCGCGGCCACACCCGAAAGCATCAAGAAGCTTATCGCCGCCGGCTTCGCCGTGACGGTGGAGGAGGGCGCGGGTCTTTCGGCCGCCATTCCCGATTCCGAATACGCCGCCGCAGGCGCCAAGCTGGCCAAGACGGCCAAGGCCGCCGCGGGCGAGGCCGACATCCTGTTCAAGGTGCGTGGCCCCGAGGCCGACGAGATCGCCGCGCTCAAGGCCGGCGCCCTGGTCGTGGCCCTGCTCAATCCCCACCAGGACAAGACCACCCTGGACGCCCTGGCCAAGAAGGGCGCGACCGCCATCGCCATGGAGTTCATCCCGCGCATCACGCGGGCCCAGGTGATGGACGCCCTGTCGTCCCAGGCCAACCTGGCCGGCTATCGCGCCGTGATCGAGGGGGCCCATGTCTATGGCAAGGCCCTGCCGATGATGATGACCGCCGCCGGCACCGTCGCCGCGGCCAAGGTGTTCATCATGGGCGTCGGCGTCGCCGGCCTTCAGGCCATCGCTACGGCCCGGCGTCTGGGCGCGGTGGTCACCGCCACCGACGTCCGTCCCGCCACCAAGGAACAGGTGGAATCCCTGGGCGCCAAGTTCCTCGCCGTCGAGGACGAGGAGTTCAAGAACGCCCAGACCGCCGGTGGATACGCCAAGGAGATGTCCAAAGAGTACCAGGCCAAGCAGGCCGAGCTGGTCTCAGGCCACATCGCCAAGCAGGACATTGTCATCACCACGGCCCTGATCCCGGGCCGTCCGGCGCCGCGCCTCGTCACCGCCGCCCAGGTCGCCTCAATGCGCCCCGGCTCGGTGCTGATCGACCTGGCCATCGAGCAGGGCGGCAATGTCGAGGGCGCCAAGCTGGGCGAGATCGTCGAGACGGCCAATGGGGCCAAGATCGTCGGCATCGCCAACCTGCCCGGCCGCATCGCCGCCGACGCCAGCGCGCTCTATTCGCGCAACCTCTTGTCCCTGTCGGCCCTGCTGCTGAACAAGGAAGGCGCCTACGCCCCGAACTTCGAGGACGAGATCCTCAAGGCCGCCGTCGTCACCCAGGGCGGCGCCGTCGTCCATCCGGCCCTCAAGGCCTAGCAACACAGTCCGTCATCCTGAGCGCGCCGCAGGCGCAGTCGAAGGACGCACAAAGGAAGGCTTGAGACCATGGAAGCCGTCGACCCCACCATCTTCCGCCTGGCGATCTTCGTGCTCGCCATCTTCGTTGGCTACTACGTGGTGTGGAGCGTCACGCCCGCCCTGCACACGCCGCTTATGGCGGTGACCAACGCCATCTCGTCCGTGATCATCGTCGGCGCGCTTCTGGCCGCCGCCGCGCATGGGGCGGGGGCGCAGGACGCCGAGACGGCGGCCAATGTCTGGATCTCGAAGGGGGCCGGCGCCGTCGCCGCCGGCTTCGCCGCCGTGAACATCTTCGGCGGCTTCCTGGTCACCCAGCGGATGCTGGCCATGTACAAAAAGAAGCAGAAGTAAGCGCGGGACCGGGGGACATCACATGAACGCCAATCTCGCCGCCATCCTGTACCTCGTCTCCGGGGTGCTGTTCATCCTGGCCCTGCGCGGGCTCTCCAGCCCCGAGACCAGCCGCAAGGGAAACACCTACGGCATGGTCGGCATGGCCATCGCGGTCGCCACCGTCATGGCCACCCTGTGGACGCAGGGTGCGCTCGACCTGATCACCATCGGCCTGATCATCGCCGGCGTCGCTGTCGGCGGCGGGATCGGGGCCGTCATCGCCCGCAAGGTGCCGATGACCTCGATGCCGCAGCTGGTCGCCGCCTTCCACTCGCTGGTCGGCATGGCCGCCTGCCTCGTGGCCGTGGCCGCCATCTACACCCCGGCCGCCTACGGCATCGTCGACGCCTCGGGGCACGTCCACATCAACAGCCTGATCGAGCTGTCCCTGGGCCTGGCCATCGGCGCGATCACCTTCACCGGCTCGGTCATCGCCTTCGCCAAGCTGAACGGCAACATGGGCGGCGCGCCCATCCTGCTGCCGGCCCGGCACCTGCTGAACATCCTGATCGCCGCCGGCATCGTCGCCCTGATCGTGGTGCTGGTCGCCACCGGCGGCGAGGCCAAGTGGGCCTTCTGGGGCATCTTCGCCCTCAGCCTGCTGATCGGCGTCACCCTGATCATCCCCATCGGCGGCGCCGACATGCCCGTCGTGGTGTCGATGCTGAACAGCTATTCCGGCTGGGCGGCGGCGGCCCTAGGCTTCACGCTGGAGAACACCACCCTGATCATCACCGGGGCCTTGGTCGGCTCCTCGGGCGCGATCCTGTCCTACATCATGTGCAAGGGCATGAACCGCAGCTTCGTCTCGGTGATCCTGGGCGGCTTCGGCGCTGACGCGGCGGCGGCCGGCGCGGGCGGCAAGGTCGAGACGCGTCCCGTGAAACAGGGCTCGGCCGACGACGCGGCCTTCATCATGAAAAACGCCAGCAAGGTGATCATCGTCCCGGGCTACGGCATGGCCGTGTCCCAGGCCCAGCACGCCCTGCGCGAAATGGCCGACAAGCTGAAGGAGGAGGGGGTCGAGGTGAAATACGCCATCCACCCCGTCGCCGGCCGCATGCCCGGCCACATGAACGTCCTGCTGGCCGAGGCCAACGTGCCCTATGACGAGGTATTCGAGCTGGAGGACATCAATTCGGAGTTCTCCACCGCCGACGTGGCCTTCGTCATCGGGGCCAACGACGTGACCAACCCGGCCGCCAAGACCGACCCCACCAGCGCCATCTTCGGCATGCCGATCCTGGACGTGGAGAAGGCCCGCACGGTCCTGTTCGTCAAACGCGGCATGGCCTCCGGCTATGCGGGCGTCGAGAACGAGCTGTTCTTCCGCGACAACACCATGATGCTCTTCGCCGACGCCAAGAAGATGGTCGAAGGCATCGTGAAGGGGCTGTGAGTCACGAAACGCCGGCTTCGAGATGATCGAAGCCGGCGCGCTCGACCCTATGGTCAAGCTGAGCCCTATTCCGGACAATAACTCTAACTAGTTCTTGCGCCTCATCATCGAAGAACGTCGTCGCGCGGCCGTCTGATCTCGGCGGGCCGCATATAGAAGCGCGACCCTCAGACGAGGTCTAAGAATTGTCTACCGACGTCATTGACGGACGGGTCCCGTACATGGGCCTCGCCGCCATCCTGGGCTCCTGCGCCCTGTGGGGCGTGTTCGCCCTGACCGCCATCGGCGCCGCGCGCCCGGAGGCGGACCTGACCTTCATCTCTCGCCCCGAGCCCGCGCCTGTCGTGGTCGCCAAGGCCGAGCCCGCGCCGCCGCCGCCGGCCTATAGCTTCGTCACACCCCTGCCGGGCCAGCAGGTCAACTCTCCCTTCGGCATGCGCCAGCTGCCGTGGGAGGAGGCCGGCCGCCTGCACAAGGGCGTGGACATCGCCGCCCCCGCCGGCGCGCCCGTGCTGGCCACCCTGCCGGGGACGGTGATCCGCTCGGGCGAAGACGCCGCCTATGGCCGCTTCATCGAGGTCGAGCACAAGGACGGCCTGTCCTCGCTCTACGCCCACCTGGGCCGCAAGGCGAAAGGCATCCGCAAGGGCGCGGCGGTCGAGGCCGGCCAGGTCCTCGGCCATGTGGGCTCCTCCGGCCGCTCCACCGGCTCGCACCTGCATTTCGAGATCCGCAACGACGGCGACCCGGTGAACCCGACCTTCTTCATGGGCCGCCAGTTCGCCACTGCCGAGGATCTGCCCCTCACCGCCGCCGCCCGCGTCTCGCGCAAGGTGCGCATGGCGACGGTGTCCAAGTGGCCCGCGCACGTGCGCAAGAAAGCGGCGGCGAAGGGCGAAAGGCCGCGAGCGACCATCCGCCTGGGCGAATGATCGTCGTCGCGTTGCGGCTTTGTAATTCGCTAAAGCCGCAAGCCTGATTATCTAGGCGACATGCTCAGCTTCACCGTTCGCGCCGTCTCCTGTCTCGTTCTCGCCTTCATCGCCTGGATCGCCGTGGGCGGGGCCATGTCGATCGCCGCGCCGCAGCCGCGCGGCAAGTTCTATGACGTGGGCGGGCGCAAGATGCGCTTGGTCTGCGAAGGACCGGCCGCCGCCTCGCCCACCGTCCTGCTGGAGGCGGGCGCCTTCGGCTTCGCCGCCGACTGGGGCGCGGTGCAGGAGGCCCTGACGGCCGAAGGCATCCGTTCCTGCGCCTATGATCGCGCTGGCATGGGCTTCTCCGACCCCGCCCCGACCCCGCCGACCGGAACCTCGACCGAGGCCGATCTGGAGGCGCTGCTCGACGCCGCTGGCGAAAAGGGCCCCTTCGTCCTCGTCGGCCACTCGATGGCGGGCCTGCGCATGCCCCAGTTCACCGCCGCCCGGCCGGAGCAGGTGCGCGGCGTGGTCTTCGTCGACGCCTCTCCGCCGCCGCCCAAGCTCGACAACGAGACGCTGGAGCGCAACAGCCGCTTCGCCAAGCGCTTCACCGTCATGTCCCGCTGGGCCGCCCGCGGCGCCGCCCTGGGCCTCTACAAGCCGTTGAAGGGCACCCGCCTGGCCGACAAGATCGGCCTGCCGCCGGAGGCTTCCGCCGAAAAGCGCTGGGCCTTCGCCAACGCCGGCCACAACCGCGCCGCCGCCCGAGAGATCGCCGCCTGGCGGCCCCTGGTGACCGAATCCATGAAGGCGCCGCCCTTCCCGAAGGAATGGCCGGTGGCGGTAGTTACCGCCGGTGGCGCCACGCCCGAACGCGCCGAGCGCAAAAAATCCCAGGTCGGCCCCGCCGAACGCTCCGATCACGGCTACATCCGCCACGTGGAAGGCGCCGGCCACAACACCCTGCTCGGCCGCACCTACGCCCACGAGATCGTCAAGGCGGTGAAGTTCGTGATGGAGAAGGGGAAGTAGATCCTCTCCCTTTGGGGGAGGGGGACCGCGAAGCGGTGGAGGGGGCTTCCAGCCCAGCTGACCCCCTCCATCCCTCTGGGACACCTCCCCCGGAGGGGGAGGATCAAAAGCAAAAAGGCCGCGCACCGGAGAGTGCGCGGCCTTTTCGATGTCTAGCGAGCCGGTCGGCCCGCCGAAGATTTAGCGCGAGGGCTTCTTCGGCGCGGCGATCAGGCCTTCGCGCTGGGCGCGCTTGCGGGCCAGCTTGCGGGCGCGACGGACGGCTTCAGCCTTTTGGCGAGCGCGCTTTTCCGACGGCTTTTCGTAGTGGACGTGGCGCTTCATCTCGCGGAACGAGCCTTCGCGCTGCATCTTCTTCTTCAGGGCCTTCAGGGCCTGATCGACGTTGTTGTCGCGGACAAAAATCTGAACCAGGGGACTCTCTCCGGTCGGTTGGTCGGCCCCCTGATACGGGCGCGCGAAGAATAATGAGTGGGGTCGGCAGGGCGAACCCGGCCGACGTGAGGCGGGCGAAATAGCAGAACCCTACCTGCTTGTCCATGCGCGACGGCCACTTCGGCACGATGTATCATGACGCCATGACCAAGCGTGACGCCGACTCCACAGATTGGGCCGACAAGGCCGAGCAAAGCCTTCTGGACGCGGCCATCGCCCGCGCCCCGCGCCTGGGCTGGAGCGGCCCTCTGGTCGCCGCCGCCGCCCGCGACGCCGGCTTCTCGGCGGCCGAAGCCGAGCTTCTGCTGCCCCACGGGGCCCGCGATCTGGCCGCCTTGCTGTCCCACCGACACGATTCCCAGGCCCTGGCGGCCCTGCCCGACGGCGCGACCCTGAAGATTCGCGAGCGTATCCGGGCAGGCGTCGTCGCCCGTCTGGACGCGGCCGCCGCTGATCGCGAAGCCGTGCGACGCTGGACCGGCTTCCTGGCTTTCCCCACCAATTTTCCCCTGGCCCTCAAGCTGGTCTGGGAAAGCGCCGATTCCATCTGGCGCTGGGCCGGCGACACGGCCACGGACGAGAACCACTATTCCAAGCGGGCCATCGTCTCGGGGATTCTCATCTCGACCCTGGCCCTGGATCTGACCAACGGCCGCGAGGCGGCGCTCGCCAGCCTCGACGCCCGCATCGATAACGTCATGGCCTTCGAGAAGTGGAAGGCGACCACCAAGCTGAAGCCGTCGCAGTTGGCGGCGGAAGTGGCCGGGGCGCTGGGGCGTCTGCGGTACGGGGCGGCCTAGAGGGGCCGCAGCCGGTTCACGTGGCCCATCTTGCGGCCGGCCTTCACCTCGCGCTTGCCGTAGAGGTGGACGCGGGTCTCCGGCTCGGCGGCCAGCTTGGCCCAGGCCAGGACTTCCTCGCCCAGCAGGTTGACCATCTCCACATGCGCCAGGGCGTGGGTCGGGCCCAGGGGCCAGCCGGCCACGGCGCGGATGTGCTGCTCGAACTGGTCGACTTCGCAGCCGTCCTGGGTCCAGTGGCCGGTGTTGTGGACGCGCGGGGCGATCTCGTTGACCAGCAGCCGGCCGTCCTTCAGCTCGAACAGCTCGACCCCGATCACCCCCACATAGTCCAGGCCCGACAGGATCTGGGCGGCGATGCGCTCAGCCTGTTCGCGCAGCTTGGCCGAAACCTTGGCCGGGGCCGAGGTCCGGCGCAGGACGCCGTTCTCGTGATGGTTCTCGGCCAGGGGATAGACGGCGATCTCGCCGTCGCGGCCGCGGGCGGCGATCACCGACAGCTCGCGCACGAAGTCGGCGCGGCCCTCGACGATGGCCGGCTTGCCGCCGATGGCGGCGAAGGCCTCGGCGGCGCTGGCGTCGGTGGCGTGCTCCACCCAGGCCTGGCCCTTGCCGTCATAGCCGTCGCGGCGGGTCTTCAGCAGCACGGGCGCGCCGAACTCGGCGGCGGCGGCCTTCACGGCCTCGGCGTCGTCGGCGGCGGCGAAGGGCACGGTGCCGACGCCCACGCCGTTCAGGAAGCTTTTCTCGGTCACCCGGTCCTGGGCGGCGGCCAGGGCGGCGGCCGACGGGGCCACGGGAACGCCGGCCTCGGCCAGGGCGCGCAGGGCGGCGGCGGGGACGTTCTCGAACTCGGTGGTCACCACCTGGGCCACGGCGGCCAGGGCCTTCAGGGCGGCGGGGTCGTCATATTCGGCGACGATGATGTGCGCGGCCACGCGCGAGGCCGGCGAATCCTCGTCCGGGGTCAGGATGGCCACGTCGAAGCCCAGACGGGCCGCCGCCTGGGCCAGCATCCGGCCAAGCTGCCCGCCGCCGAGGACGCCGATGGTCGAACCCGGGGGGAGGGGGAAAGTCGTCACGGGGATCAGTCCTCGACCGTCTCGGCCACGCTGTCAGTCTGCGCCGCGCGGAAGGCGGAAAGACGGCCGGCCAGGGCCTCGTCCGACAGGGCCAGGATCTGCGCCGCCAGGATGCCGGCGTTCTTGGCGCCGGCCACGCCCACGGCCAGGGTGCCAACCGGCACGCCGCCCGGCATCTGGACGATGGACAGCAGGGAATCGAGGCCGTTCTGCAGCTTGGACTCCACCGGCACGCCCAGCACCGGCAGGTCGGTCATCGACGCCGCCATGCCCGGCAGGTGCGCCGCGCCGCCGGCCCCGGCGATGATCACCTTGAAGCCCGCGGCCTTGGCGCCCTTGGCGAAGGCGAAGAGACGGTCCGGCGTGCGGTGCGCAGAGACGACCTTGGCCTCATAGGCCACGCCCAGAGCGTCGAGGTTGTCGGCGGCCCACTTCATGGTGGGCCAGTCCGAGCGGCTGCCCATGATGATGGCGACGGGCGGCTTGGCGGCGCTCATGGCGTCTTCGATCCCTTTGGGGCTCATAGGAAACGGGGCCCCGGAAGGGCGCGGAGTATAGGCGCCGCTTTCGATGCGGCAACTGCGCTGGTTAAGCGATGATGTCGGGGGTCAGAAGGCCTTCCAGATGCGTGATCTGGTCGCGCAGGGCCAGCTTGCGCTTCTTCAGCCTCGCGATCAGCAGCTGGTTGGGCAGGGGCTGCGCCTCGATGGCCTCGACGGAGGCGTCGAGGTCGGCGTGCTCCTGGCGCAGCTCCGCCAGTTTCTCCAGCACCACGCTGTCGAGAAGCGGTTCGTCATCGTTCATGTGCGCCCCCCTACAGGCAGTCGGCAGTTCAACATCAAAGCACGCGCCTCGTTAAAGGCGCCTCAAGACAGCAGCGTGGCGAGGTTCGCCATTTTCGTGTCCGGCGCGCCGCCGAACGCCATGGCGGCGGCGGCCAGCGCCTCGCCCACCGGACGCGTCGGGCCGGGTTCGCCGGCGGTCGCCTGCAGGCTCTCCATCAGCAGGCGCTCGGCCCCGAACTCGACACCCTTCACCTGCTCGCGCAGGGCCAGGCGCGCGGCCTCGGCGGTTCCGGGCATCTCGGTCTTCAGTCGGCGGCGGGCTGCGCGCAACGGAGCGACCACCTCGGCCTCCCAGGCGCGGGCCATGGCCACCGCGCGGATCGCCTCCACCCGGCGGCCTTCCAGCGCGGCCCAGGCGGCGAACAGCAGATAGGGCACGCTCTGGCCGTGCTCGTCCTGCAGCTCCACGCAGGCTTCGCTCACGCCCGGCCGCTCATAGGCCGACAGCGCCCAGGTCCAAAGGCTCATGCCTCGCCCCCGAGCACCGGCGACAGGTCCTCGCCCCAGCGCTTCACCGGTTTCCAGTCCAGGCCGAACAGGTCCAGCGCCCGGCCCACCGACTGGTCGACCATCTCCTCGATGCTCTTGGGCTTGGCGTAGAAGGCGGGCAGGGGCGGGGCGATCACCGCGCCCATCTCGGACAGCTTGGTCAGGGTCCGCAGATGGCCCAGGTGCAGCGGCGTCTCGCGCACCATCAGCACGAGATTGCGGCGCTCCTTCAGGGTCACGTCGGCGGCGCGGGTCAGCAGGGACGAGGTCACGCCCGTGGCGATCTCGCTCATGGTCCGCACAGAGCAGGGGGCGATGATCATGCCCAGGGTCTGGAAGGAGCCGGAGGCGATCGACGCTCCCACGTCCGAAACGCGATGCACCACGTCGGCCCGGGCGTTGACGTCGGCCGGGGACAAGCCGGTCTCCTGGCTCAGGGTCAGGACCGCGGATTTGGAAAGGATCAGGTGGCTTTCGACGCCCAGCTCGCGGCAGGCGTCCAGGGCGCGAAGGCCGTAGACCACGCCCGAGGCGCCGGAAATCCCGACCACCAGCCGCGTACGCCCCTCTGTCGTCATGGTTCCGTCACCCTCATGACTCACGCCTGCAACCATATGTGATCTGACAGCCCCGCAAAGCGGGTGTTCACTGTCGTCGTCACAGCAAATTTAGGAGCCGAGAGCCATGGCCATCGAATCCCGCATCCGCGAATTGGGCGTCCGACATCAGACGCTGGACCGCACGATCGAGGACGAGATGCGCCGCCCGGTATTCGACGAAGTCCGCCTCAGGGCCTTAAAGCGGCAGAAACTCCGACTTAAGGAACAGATAGAGACTCTTAAGTCTCGAGCCCACTGACGGAAATCGTCGCTTCGGCCCCGCCTCTCGCAGGCGGGGCCGAAGTTCATTTCGGGCCTTAGTCTTCTTCGTCCGCGACGGGCGTCGACTTGCCGAACACGTCTTCAGCCGACAGGCCGCTGCCGCGGCGGTAGTCGATTTCCTCGACTTCCGGCTCGGGCTCGGGGGCCTCGAGTTCGCCGGCCGGGCGCAGGGTCGCGCCGTCCGGATCGGTGATGCCGCGCTTGGCGTCGTCCTTGGCCTTCTTCTCGGCGGCCTTCTTGACCAGGGCGTCCAGCTCCAGCTGGCCGACCAGGCCCAGGGTCACGGGATCAACCGGCTTGATGTTGGCCGCGTTCCAGTGGCTGCGGTTGCGCACCTGCTCGATCGTGGCCTTGGTGGTGCCGAGGATCTTGGCGATCTGGGCGTCAGTCACTTCCGGGTGGTTGCGGATGAACCAGGCGATGGCGTCCGGACGGTCCTGACGGCGCGACACCGGGGTGTAGCGCGGGGCCTTCTTGGTCGGCTTCAGCAGCTCGGCGTGACGGCTCACCAGGGCCTTCATGCGGTACTTGTCGCTGGCCTGGGCCTTGTCGAGCTCTTCGCGCGACAGCTGGCCGTTGGCGATCGGGTCGGCGCCGCGGATGTCGCGCGCGACTTCACCGTCGGCGATGCCGCGGACTTCCAGCGGGTGCAGGCCGCAGAAGTCGGCGATCTGCTCGAAGGTCAGCGAAGTGTTGTCGACGAGCCAGACGGCGGTCGCCTTCGGCATCAGGATTTGGTCGGCCATGAGACCCTCCAGAAATGACGGCGCCCGGCCTTTCGGCCGGGCGGGTATTGGAGCACACCTATACTGGGCTTCCATGACGAAGCAAAGGGTTCAGGCGCGCTCGGTCAGCTTTTTCAACACCTTGGCGTCCTTGGGCGCGGCGCTCTTCTGGTCGTTGTCGAAGTACACATGCACATCGCGCCTGCCGCGCCGCCATCCCGTGACCCGTTCCGCCAGCGTTTCCAGCTCCGCCTGCGGGTAGCGGCCGTGATAATGCCCGCCCGGCCCATGCATCCGCACATAGACCAAATCCGAGGTCGCCTCCCAGGGCGACGGCGCGTCGTGGTGGTCGCTGATGCACAAGGCGGCGCCGTGATCCTCCAGGATTTTCAGCACCGTCGGCTCGTACCAGGTCGGATGCCGGAACTCGACCGTGACGCGCGGCGTCCTGGGCAGCCAGCCCAGGAAGCGCTTCAGCCGCTCATCGTCCCGCTTCAGCATCGGCGGCAGCTGCACCAGCGCCGGACCCCGCCGGTCGCCGAGGTTCTCCATCACCCCGAACACCAGCTTCACTGAGTCCTCGCAGTCCTTCAGCTTCTTGTTGTGGCTGATGTAGCGCGAGACCTTCCAGGCGAAGCAGAAGCCGTCCGGCACGCCCCCGGCCCAGGCTTTGACCGCCTTCTCGGTGGGCAGGCGATAGAAGCTGCCGTTGATCTCGCAGGCGTCGAATTGTGTGGCGTAGAAGGCCAGCCGATCCTTCAGCCGCAAGTCGTCCGGATAGAACGGCCCTTTCCAGTCGTCATAGGTCCAGCCGGAGCATCCGATGCGAAGGTCGGTCATGCGGGCTGAACGCGCGGCGCGGGATTTAGGTCGTCAGCACCACCTTCCCCACATGGGAGCCCGCCTCCAGGTGCGCGTGCGCCCTGGCCGCCTCGGCCAGGGGGAAGGTCGCGTCGATGCGCGGCTTCAGCTTGCCGGCCGCCACCCACGGCCAGACGATGCGCTCGACCTCGGCGGTCAGCCGCGCCTTTTCGTCGGCGTCGCGGGGGCGCAGGGTCGATCCGGTCAGCACCGCGCGCTTGCGCATCAGGCCGAAGACCGGGACGTTCAGCGTTCCGCCGCCCAGGCTGGCGATATAGACGATGCGCCCGCCGGTCTTCAGGGCGTCCAGGTTCTGGTCGAAATAGTTGGCCCCGACCATGTCCAGCACCACATCGACACCGCCCGCCGCCTTGGCGGCCTCGGCGAAGTTCCCGTCGGCGGCGTCGATAGAGACGTCCGCGCCCAAGGCCTTGGCCTCCGCCGCCTTGTCGGCGCCGCGTCCGGTGGCGATTACCTTGGCGCCCGCCGCCTTGGCCATCTGGATCGCCGTGGTGCCGATGCCCGAAGTGGCGCCGTGAACCAGCAGGGTCTCGCCTTCCTTCAGCGCCCCATGCTCGAACACATTGGCGAACACCGTGAACACCGTCTCCGGCAGGGCCGCCGCCTCAACCAGGCTCAGGCCATCGGGGATCGGCAGGGCGTGTCGGGCGTCCACCACGGCGTATTGCGCGTAACCGCCCCCGCCCAGCAGGGCGCAGACCTTGTCCCCCACCTTCCAGCGGCCGGCGGCGACGACCACCTCGCCCGCGACCTCCAGGCCCAGGGTGTCCGGCGCGCCCGGCGGCGGCGGATAGGCGCCCAGCCGCTGTAGCAGATCGGGACGGTTCACCCCGGCGGCGGCCACCTTGATCAGGATATCTCCCGCTTTGGGACTGGGGCGGGGCAGGGCGACGGGCTTCAGCGCCTCGGCCGGGCCGGAGCCGTTCTCCACCGCGATCGCGGTCATGGTCTCGTTGCTCACCGGGCTCTCCAAAGCTTGCGTTCGACCCTAGCTAGGGCTCACATGTCGCCCCCACAAGCGGAGGCGAGCCATGGACGAGCCGGTTGAACCGCGTCGCGGACGCGGAGAAGCGCTGAACGAGATCCTCAGGGAGGACCTTGAGCTGCAGGGAGTCGCTGAACTCCAGGACCGCATCGCCCTGCTTGAGACGGAAATCGCCCGCACCCGCCTGCATCTCGAAACGAAACAGGCCGGCCGCGCCGCCGCCGACGCCCTGTTCGGCGGTCTGCGCGACGATTGAACTCTGGATAGTTCTGGCACGGGCGTTGCACCCATGGGCCATGTGCGGCCATTAGTGTGCCGCGACCTGGTTGAAGGCTATGATTCCAATGAGTGACGCGCCCACGGCGGCATCGACGGTCTGGCGGGCTGGCGTGATCGAGGATTTCGCCCGCTCCGAACTGTTCGACAAGACCTTCGAGGAAGGCATGGAGCTCGTTGAGGTCTGCGCCGCCTATCTCGACGGCGTCGGCCGCCAGGATTCCAAGATGCTCTCGCGCAACGCCGCCCTGGCCTATGCGGCCGAGAGCATGCGCCTGACCACCCGTCTGATGCAGGTCGCCTCCTGGCTGCTGGTGCAGCGCGCCGTGCGCGAGGGCGACATGGAGCCGGCCGCCGCCTGCGAGTCCCGCTACCGCGTGGGTGACGAGGCCCTGAGCCCCACCACCGAGGTTCCGGAACACGAGGGCCTGCCCTCCAGCTTGGTCGAACTCGTCGGCCGGTCGGAGCGCCTCTATGAGCGCGTCCGCCACCTGGACCAGCGCATGTACGTCGACGGCGAAGCCGCGGTGGAGGCCCCGAACCCGGTGCTGTCCCAGTTCACTCGCCTGCAGGACGTGTTCGGCAAGGCGTCGTAATCACTGGTGCGTCCAGTCGAAGGACGCACAGAACCCCAAACACGAAAAAGCCGGCGCGCTTTTCCAGCGCGCCGGCTTTCCAGCCCCAGGGCGTTTCCGCCCTTACCGGATTATTTCTTGGTGAAGGCGCCGAACTTGGCGTTGAAGCGCGAAACGCGGCCGCCGCGGTCCAGCAGGTGGGCGTTGCCGCCAGTCCACGCCGGGTGCGTCTTCGGGTCGATGTCGAGGTTCAGGGTCGCGCCCTCTTTCCCGTAGGTCGAACGGGTCTGGTAGGTCGTGCCATCCGTCATGACGACGTTGATGAAGTGATAGTCGGGGTGCGTGTCTTGTTTCATCGGGCGATCCAACCGACTAAGCGGCGTGAAAATTTGTGTCGTGTCGGCCCCGAGAGGCTGACCGCGAAGACGCGCGGCTATACAGAAGGCCCGGCGTATTGGCAAGAGGTTGGTCATGAGTGAGGCGAACGGAACGGACACGGATGCGGGGGCTCGCCCCGGCGCCGGGGCCGAGGTCGCCCAGAATCTGCAGGCCGCCGCGGCCCGCCGCGCCAAGAGCCGCAATGTCCGCGCCCTGGGCCGTCTGCTGCCCTTCTTGGCCGCTCACAAGGCCGACGCCGGCTTGGCCCTGATCTTCCTGCTGTGCTCCACGGCGGCGACCCTCGGCCTGTCCGTCACCCTGCGCCTGCTGGTCGAGCAACTGACCAACGGCCAGCCCACGGCGGCCAGCATCAATCCCTGGTTCGCCCTGATCGGGATCAACGCCCTGATTCTGGCGGCGGCCACGGCCCTGCGATTCTTCTACGTGACCAAGACGGGCGAGCGGATCATCGCCGACCTGCGCGCGGCCCTCTATTCCCACGTCCTGACCCTGGACCCCGGCTTCTTCCTGAAGACCCGCACGGGTGAGGTGCTGTCGCGGGTGACGACCGACATCCAGATCGTCGAGAACATGATCACCACCTCGGTGTCGGTGGCCTTGCGCAACACCCTGATGCTGATCGGCGCCCTGGCCATGCTGTTCGTGGTCAGCCCGCGTCTGACCGGCTTGGTGCTGTTGCTGTTCCCCTTCGTTCTGGCGCCGCTGTTCCTGTTCGGCCGCCGGGTGCGCAAGCTGACCACCTCCACCCAGGACCGCTTCGCCTCGGCCGTTGGCTATGCCGGAGAGACCCTGGACGCGCTTGAGACGGTCCAGGCCTTCGGCCGCGAGAGGAGCGCCGCCGCCCGCTTCGGCGAGGCGGTGGAGGACACCTTCCGCATGTCCCTGCGCCGCATGGGCGCGCGGGCCACCATGACCGCCCTGGTCATCGGCCTGGTGTTCGGCGGCATCGTCGTCGTCTTCTGGCTGGGGGTGAACGCCGGCCTGCGGGGCGAGATGACCTGGGGCGCGCTGATGCAGTTCGCCTTCCTGTCGGTCATGGCCGCCGGCTCCGTCGGCGCCATCGGCGAGGTCTGGGGCGAGGTGCAGAAGGCCTCCGGCGCCATGGAGCGGATTGGCGAACTGCTGGCCGCCAAGCCCGGCGTCGCCGCTCCCGACAAGCCCGTCTCCATGCCAAAGCCGGCGCGGGGCGAGATCGCCTTCGACGACGTCACCTTCGCCTATCCCGGCCGTCCCGACCTGCCGGCGCTGAAAGGCTTTGATCTGAACGTTCGGCCAGGCGAGACCGTGGCCCTGGTCGGCCCCTCGGGGGCAGGCAAGAGCACGGTGCTGCGCCTGCTGCTGCGCTTCTACGACCCGCAGGCCGGCGCGATCCATCTGGACGGGGTGGAGTTGCGCGACGCCGATCCGGCGGAGGTCCGCGCCCGCATGGCCTTGGTGTCCCAGGAAAGCCCCCTGTTCTCCGGCTCGGCCATGGACAACATCCTGTTCGGCCGCGAAGGCGCGACCATCGCCGACGGGACCACGGCCGCCGAGGCCGCCCAGGCCGCCGGCTTCATCGCCAACCTGCCGGAAGGCTTCAACAGTCCGGTGGGCGAGCGCGCCAAGACCCTGTCCGGCGGCCAGCGCCAGCGTCTGGCCATCGCCCGCGCCCTGGTCCGCCAGGCGCCGATCCTGCTGCTGGACGAGGCCACCAGCGCCCTGGACGCCGAGAACGAGCGCCTGGTGCAGCACGCCCTCACCGAGGCCATGAAGGACCGCACCACCCTGGTCATCGCCCACCGCCTGGCCACCGTCCTGGCGGCGGACCGCATCGTGGTCATGGACGAGGGCCGCGTGGTCGAGCAGGGCACGCACACCGAGCTGTCCGCCCGCGGCGGCCTCTACGCCCGCCTGGCCAAGCTCCAGTTTGGTGGTGAGGCCGCCTAAGCGTCCCGCGCCTGAACAGCCAAGCCCGGGAAGTCGCTGAACACGCCGTCGACGCCGGCGGCGTACAGGGCCTTCAGGACCGGGATCACGTCGCCCTGCAGGCGCGGATGGTCCGGACGGATCGCCATCCCCTTCTTCAGGCTCTTGGGCAGGAAGTAGTTCTCGGCGCGGACGGTCCAGGGGTGGACCACCAGGCCCGCCGCGTGGGCGTCCTTCACCAGGCTGGTGGCCGGCAGCAGGGTCTCTTCGTTCTGCGGAACCGCCAGGGTCTTTTCCGGGCCCAGGCCGCTGGCGTAGCCGGCGATGGCCTTCAGGCCGTCGGGCGTCAGCATCTCGGCATAGGTCTTGTTCGGCAGGTCCGCCGGTCCGCCCTCGGACGAGACAAGCTGCACCAGCCGGGCATTGGTCCGCCGGCGGATGGTCTTCAGCGGCGTCACCTCGAAGCACTGCACGAAGACCGGGGCGTCGGGACTGTCCAGACCGGTCTCCCGCAGGGCGGCGGCCATGCGGTCCTCGATGGGCAGGCCGACGGAGGCCAGGAAGGTTGGGTGCTTCATCTCCGGATAGACGCCGATGACGCGGCCCACCCGCGTGCTCTCGGCGCGGGCCAGCGCCACCACTTCCTGGAAGGTCAGGATCTGGGCCTGGCCGTCGAACTTGGCGCTGGCGGGGCGCAGCTGCGGCAGGCGTTCGCGGGCGCGCAGGCTCTTCAGCTCCGCCAGGGTGAAGTCCTCGGCGAACCAGCCGGTCAGGCTCTCGCCGTCGATGACCTTGGTGGTCTTGCGGGCGGCGAATTCGGGCCGGGCGGCCACGTCGGTGGTGCCGCCGATCTCGTTCTCGTGGCGGACGACCAGATGACCGTCCTTGGTCACCACCAGGTCCGGCTCGATGAAGTCCGCGCCCTGGTCCACGGCCAGCTTGTAGGCGAGCTCGGTGTGCTCCGGCCGCTCGCCGCTGGCGCCCCGGTGGGCGATGACGATGGGTTTTTTGGACTGCGCCCGGGCGGCTTCGGCGACGAAGGGCAGGGCGAGGGCGGAGGCGGCGAGCGCGCGGCGGGTCAGCGTCATGACCGCCAGCTTAGCCGGCGATCATGACAGCTGCACAGTCGGCTTAGGCCGCCTGAAGCTTCTCCAGCACCAGCGGGTGCAGGTCGAGATTGGAGGCCAGGATCGAGGCGCCGCCGGTCACGCCGGCTTCCTCGCCCGACAGGTCGGTGACCTTGCCGCCAGCTTCACGGACCATCAGCACGCCGGCCGCGACGTCCCAGCTGTTGAGGTTGCGCTCCCAGTAGCCGTCGTAACGGCCGGCCGCGACCCAGGCCAGGTCCAGCGCCGCCGAACCGAAGCGGCGCACGCCGGCCACCCGTTGGGTGATCTGGTGCAGCTCCTTCAGGAAGGTGGCGTGGCCCGGCTTGCCCGCGAACGGGACGCCCGTGGCCAGGACCGCGTCCTCAAGGTTGCGGCGGGCGGCGACGCGCAGGCGCTTCTCCATGCCCAGATACGCGCCCTTGCCCTTTTCGGCCCAGAACAGGTCGTTGGTGGCGGGGTTGTAGGTCACGCCCGCCACGATCTCGCCCTCGCGCTCGAGCGCGATGTTCACCGCGAAGTGCGGGATGGCGTGCAGGAAGTTGGTGGTGCCGTCCAGCGGGTCGACGATCCAGGTGTGGGTCTTGTCCGTGCCCTCGATCACGCCGCGCTCTTCACCGATGAAGGTGTAACCGGGGCGCGCCTTGGTCAGGGCTTCGAAGATCACCTGTTCGGCCTTCAGGTCGGCGGCCGACACGAAGTCGGCCGTGCCCTTGCGGGAGACCTGCAGTTCGCCCAGCTCGCCGAAATCGCGCGAGAGGCCACGCGCGGCCTTGCGGGCCGCGTCGATCATGACGGTGACGACGGCGGAGGGGGTGGCCACGGCGGATCAGTCCGCGCGGCGGACGTACTCGCCCGTCTCGGTGGAGACGAGCACGCGTTCGCCGGCTTCCATGTACGGCGGGATCATGACGCGCACGCCGTTGTCGGCCTTGGCCGGCTTGTACGACGACGAAGCGGTCTGGCCCTTCACCGTGGCTTCCGCCTCGACGATGGTGACAACGACGTGTTCCGGCAGCTCGATGCCGATCGGACGCTCTTCGTGGAACTCCACGACGACGGTCATGCCGTCCTGCAGCCAGGGCACGCGGTCTTCGCCGACGAAGTCCTCATGGAGGGTGATCTGCTCGTAGGACTGGCCGTCCATGAACACCAGCATCTCGCCCTCCGCGTAGAGGAAGGTGTGGTCCTTCTGCTCCAGGGTGACGCGCTCGACCTTGTCTTCCGAACGGAAGCGTTCGTTCAGCTTGCGGCCGTCGATCAGGTTCTTCAGTTCGACCTGGGCGAAGGCGCCGCCCTTGCCCGGCTTCACGTGGGAAGCCTTCACGCAGGCCCACAGGCCGCCCTCGTGCTGGATCACCATGCCGGGTTTGATGGTGTTGCCGTTGATTTTCATGTGTTTGGAGTCCGGGAAATTTGGCCGCGGAACCTAACGGCGAGACCCTTTGAAAGCAAGGTAGGGCCTTTTCTCCTCCCCCGTGCAACGGGGGAGGGGGACCGCGAAGCGGTGGAGGGGGCGCAGACTGCGTTCCGAGCCGGACTGGAGAGCGCCCCCTCCGTCTCGTCGCTGCGCGCCGATCCACCTCGCCCGCACGCTTTGCTACGGGGGAGGAGAAAGACCTACTGCGCCGCCTTGGGCAGGCTGTCCTTCTTCTCGCAGGCCATCTTCCCGGCCGGGCCGACGATGGCGCCGATGCCGGTGTCCTTCTGGCCGGCGCGCCAGTTCTTGGGCAGCTTGCCGTCGCCCTTGTAGTCGAGGCCCAGGTCGATCACCCCGTCCGCCGCGCAGTCCACGGCGAACATCATGATCGGCGACTTCGAAGCCGCCCAGGTCGCATAGGGCGCCGCCTTGCCGCCGGACGCATAGCGCAGCACCACCATGCCGCTCTGCTCATCCACCTTCATGAAGTCGCTGTCGTACCGGAACGACGGGTCCCCGGGGACGGGCTGCCAGTTCTCGGCCGAGGCCCCGGACACAAACGGCGCGCTGAGCGCCAGACCAACCAGACACACCACGAGCCGTCTCATGACCGCTCCTCCCATAGTCTTGTTGTTATGGGAGGACGCTACGCCCGGTCGCGAGGCCGCGCAATGAATGTGTCTGGATTGTGTCTGAAAGCTTGGCCGTAACCCGGCTCAGCGCCGCGTCAGGCCCTCGTCGATGGCGGCGTTCAGGGCCTTCACGCCCGCGGCCGGGCCTTGAGGATGCTTCCAGACCCCCGCGCTCACCGCCAGGAAGTCCGCCCCGGCGGCGGCCAGATCGGCGGCGTTCTCCGCCGTGATCCCGCCGATGGCGACGCAGGGGACCTCCATGGTCTCCTGCCAGATGCTCAGAATGTCCGGCTCCGCGCGGGTGGAGGCGTCCTTGGTCTCGGTGGGGAAGAAGGCGCCGAAGGCCACGTAGTCGGCCCCGGCTTCAGCCGCCTCCATGGCCAGGTGCCGGCTGGCATGGCAGGTCACGCCCACCATGGCCTTGGCGCCCATCGCCCGCCGCGCCTCGGCGCAGCTGGCGTCTTCCTGGCCCACATGCACCCCGTCGCAGCCCAGCTTCGACGCCAGGTCCGGGCGGTCGTTGAGGATCACCGCCACCCCGCGCGCCTGGGCGATGGGGGACAGGGCGTGGACAGCCGCCTCGACCACTGTGTCGGGAACGTCCTTCAGCCGGATCTGCAGGGCGGCCACGTCCCCGGCGTCCAGCGCCTCGGCCAGCAGGCGGCCGAAGGCGGCCAGGTCCTCGATGGCGGGCGGGGTGATCAGGTAAAGGCGGCATTCGGCGGTCATGGCCGCTCCCTAGCCGATTTCGCCGATGGCCGCGACCTGCGACGCGCGGGCGCAGGTGCAAATGACTTGCAGAGTCAGTGTGTCCCATATTAGATGCGAATGATAATCAATCGGTCGGGTTTCGCGTCCCTTGTACGTCTGCAACTGCAACGGCATCCGTGAACGTCAGGTCCGCGCGGCGATCGACGCCGGCGCGTCCCGTCCGGCTGAAATCTTCCGCGCTCACCAGTGCCAGGCGCAATGCGCCAAGTGCGTCTGCGAGATGCGCCAGATGATCGAAGAATCCCGTCAGGCCCTGCGTTTCGCGGCCGAATAGGCCCCGTTTTCAGCAACTGCGAAGCGCTTGCGAAGAAAAGCGTGCGCCTGCGAAACACTTGCACACAAAGCAGTTGAAGCTCTGATCCTGATCAATCAGGTTCCGCCCGAACCCGCGATCAGGAGAGACCAATGCAGGGCGACAAGACCATCATCAACCTGCTCAACGCCGTGCTCACCAACGAGCTGACGGCGGTGAACCAGTACTTCCTGCATGCGCGGATCTACCAGCATTGGGGTTTCGCTCGTCTGGGCAAGATCACCTACGATGAAAGCATCGGCGAGATGAAGCACGCCGACATGCTCATCAAGCGCATCCTGTTCCTGGATGGCCTGCCGAACCTGCAGGACCTGCACAAGCTGAAGATCGGCGAGACCGTGCCGGAATGCATGACCGCCGACCTCGCGGTGGAGCAGGTCGGCCACGCCACCCTGGTCCCCGGCATCGCCGCCTGTGAAGCCGCCAAGGACTATGTCAGCCGCGACCTGCTGCTGAAGATCCTGGAAGACACCGAGAACCATATCGACTTCCTGGAGACACAGCTTGGCCTGGTGAAGGCGCTGGGCGAGCAGAACTACCTGCAGTCGGCCCTGGGCGAACTGGTCGGCGAAGGCCACGCCGACGGCTGAGGCCGCGACGGCGGAACCGGTCTAGGTTCCGCCGGTTCTCCTTGCGTCAGCAGGGAGGACGCCATGGATCTGATCGACACCGCCCAGGACAAGATCGAAGACCAGCTCAACAGCCGCGGGCGCGGCGTCGCCCACGTGGCCCTCGGCGTCGCCGTCTGCGCCGCCATCGCCGGCGGCACGGCCCTGCTGGCCATCAAGCGCGCCCCGCCCGCCGCTCCGGTCGAGGAAGCCACGGCCACGGACGGCGCGACGGTGAAGCCGTCCAAGCCGACCCTGTCCCTGCTGCTGCCGGCCCTGTTCTCCTTGTCCAGCCTGTCGGCCTTGCGCATCTGGAATGCGCCGAACAGCCCGCGCCGCACGCGGGCGCTGGCCCTATGGGCTGTCATGCAGGGCGTGAACGCGGCCATGGTCTGGATCGCGCCCAAGCGCCGCTCGGCCCAACTGGTCGGCACGCTCGCCACCGCCGGCATCACCGCCGCCTATTCCGAAACCGCCAAGCGCATCGACACCAAGGCCGCCGGCATGGTCGCTCCCTATGCGGGCCTGATGAGCTTCACCAGCGCCATGGCCGGGGACATCCGCCGCTCCCGCGAACAGCACGACCCGGCGACCCTTCACTGAGCCTTGTTCGCGCGGCCTTGTGCGTGGCCGCGGACTAGCCCAACCATAGGCGTAAGGCCGACAACAGGCTTGAGGAAACGCATATGGCGCAAGGGCGCAAGCACGGGCTGGTGATCGGGGCGGCGTCGGCCGGCACGGTTTTCGAGTGGTATGATTTCTATCTCTACGGTTCGCTGGCGACCTTCATCACCCGGCACTTCTTTTCCGGGGTCAACGAGACCACCGGATACATCTTCGCCCTGCTGGCCTTCGCCGCCGGCTTCGCGGTCCGGCCGCTGGGCGCGCTGATCTTCGGCCGCCTGGGCGACCTGTGGGGGCGCAAGAACACCTTCCTCGTCACCATGCTGCTCATGGGCGGATCCACCTTCGCGGTGGGGGTCCTGCCCAGCTACGACACCATCGGGGTCGCCGCCCCGATCCTGCTGCTGCTCATGCGCCTGCTGCAGGGGCTGGCCCTTGGCGGCGAATACGGCGGCGCAGCGACCTATGTGGCCGAGCACGCGCCCCCCGGACGGCGTGGCCTCTACACCAGCTTCATCCAGACCACGGCGACCCTCGGCCTGTTCCTGAGCCTTGCGGTCATCCTGGTGGTGCGTGGCCAGACGGGGGAGGCTGCCTTCGCCGAATGGGGCTGGCGCGCGCCCTTCCTGATCTCGGTCGTGCTGCTGGGCGTCTCCCTGTGGATCCGCCTGCAGCTCAACGAGAGCCCGATCTTCCAGAAGATGGTCGAGGAGGGAAAAACCGCCAAGCAGCCCCTGGCCGAGGCCTTCGGCAAGTGGCCGAACCTGAAGCTGGTGATCTTCGCCCTGCTGGGCCTCACCGCCGGCCAGGCGGTGGTCTGGTACACAGGCCAGTTCTACGCCCTCTTTTTCCTGGAGAAGGTCCTGAAGGTCGATGGCGCCCTGACCAACACCCTGGTCGCCATCGCCCTGGTCCTGGGCACGCCGTTCTTCATCGTCTTCGGCTGGCTGTCGGACAAGATCGGCCGCAAGCCGGTGATCCTCACCGGCTGCCTGCTGGCGGCGGTGCTGTACTTCCCGCTGTTCAAGACCCTGACCGCCGCCGCCAATCCGGAACTCGCCGCCGCCAGCCAGCGGGCGCCGGTGGTGGTCATCGCCGACCCGTCGGAATGCGCCTTCCAGTTCGACCCGGTAGGCAAGACCGCCTTCACCACCAGTTGCGACGTGGCCAAGTCAGCCCTCGCCTCGGCGGGGATCTCCTACGAGAACCGCACCGCGCCCAAGGGCGAGATCGCCAGCGTCGAGGTGGGCGGCGTCAGCGTCCCGTCCTTCCGGGGCGAGGGCATGAGCACGGCCGATTTCACCGCCAAGCAGACCGCCTGGCGCAAGGCCCTGAACGGAGAGCTGCAGACCGCCGGCTATCCAGCCAAAGCCGACCCGGCCAAGGTCAACAAGCCGATGGTGGTGGGTGTGCTGTTCGTCCTCGTCCTGCTGGTGACCATGGTCTATGGCCCGATCGCCGCGGCGCTGGTGGAGATGTTCCCGGCCCGCATCCGCTACACCTCCATGTCGCTGCCCTATCACCTGGGCAATGGCTGGTTCGGAGGGTTCCTGCCGACCACGGCCTTCGCCATGTCGGCGGCCACGGGCAACATCTATTTCGGGCTCTGGTACCCGGTGGTGGTGGCCGCCGCCACGGTGGTCATCGGCGCCTTCTTCGTCCACGAGATGCGCGGCGCGCACACCGAGGACTAACGCAGGGCGGTGAAGGCGCCCGCCGCGATGAGGCCGGCGAAGATGCGCGACATGTCGGCGTCCGGGTGCTGGCCCAGGGTGTCGGCCATGGCCCGGTGCAGCGCCTTGCCAGCCGCGCAGCCGGTCAGGAACGCCGCCGCCGCGGGGGAGAGCAGGCGCGGCTCCGGCCCCGATTTCGGCCGGGTGATCAGCAGGCCCCGGGCGCGTCGGCGATCTCCAGCTCCGCCTCGCCGGCGCGGCTGGCCAGCCACAGGCCGGGCAGCCCCTGGTCGAAGGCCGCCCAGCACCACCGGATGCAGCCGCACCCGAGCGAAAGGCAGACGGGACGGCGGCAGCACCGCGAAGTCGCAGGCGTTCAGGACCGGCGCGTCGGCGGCGAACAGCGCCTCGGTCCACAACCGGTCCAGGGCCGCCCTGCGCCTGTCGCGCCCCGGCGGCACGGCCCCCGCCGCGCCGTGGATCGCCGGCGGGCTGGCCGTCAGCTTCCTGTCGGCGGCGGGGCTGGAGCTGGTCTCCGCGGACGGCGGCCACCGGGCGCACATGATCCACGGCATTCGTTCAGCTACTGCCTGACCGCGATCCTCACCCTCAGCATCACGGTGGTGACCGCCATGCTGCTGGCCATGCGGGCCTTCGCGCCCTCGCGGCCGGCCGTCGCCGGCCTGGCGGCGGGCGTGTTCAGCGGCGCCTTGGCGGCCACCGTCTATGGGCTGTCCTGTGCGGAGAGCACGGCCACCTTCGTGGCGACCTGGTACACCCTGGGCATGGCGATGAGCGGCGCTCTGGGCGCCCTGGCCGGCCGATGGGTGTTGAGATGGTGATCCGTCAGCCCGGACCCCGCTGAGCGGAGCCCGGGCCAATCGGGATCAGCCGGCCTGGATCAGGCGGCGGCGTTGGCGGCCTTGGGCGCGCCGATCTTCGGGTTCAGTTCGCCCGTCAGGTAGCGCTTGGCCATGTTGGCGGTCGACAGAGCACGGATGCGCGAAGCATGGCCGGCGGCCCCGAACTCCTCGTAGCGCTGCTGGCAGACCTTGCGCATGGCGTCCTTGGCCGGCTTCAGATAGGCGCGCGGGTCGAACTCCTGCGGCTTCTCCATCAACAGCTTGCGGACGGCGCCGGTGATGGCCATGCGGTTGTCGGTATCGACATTGACCTTGCGCACGCCGTGCTTGATGCCGCGCTGGATCTCTTCCACCGGCACGCCCCAGGTCTGGGGCATCTCGCCGCCGTACTGGTTGATGATGTCCTGCAGGTCCTGCGGCACCGAGGACGAGCCGTGCATCACCAGGTGGGTGTTGGGCAGGCGGCGGTGAATCTCCTCGATCACGTGCATGGCCAGGACGTCGCCATCCGGCTTGCGCGTGAACTTGTAGGCCCCGTGGCTGGTGCCCATTGCGATGGCCAGCGCGTCGACGCCGGTCTTCTGGACGAAGTCCACGGCCTGGTCCGGATCGGTCAGCAGCTCGTCATGCGACAGCTTGCCTTCGAAGCCGTGGCCGTCCTCGGCCTCGCCCATGCCGGTCTCCAGAGAGCCCAAGACGCCCAGCTCGCCCTCGACCGAGACGCCGCAAGCGTGCGCCATCTCGACCACCCGGCGGGTCACTTCGACGTTGTACTCGTAGGAGGCGGGCGTCTTGGCGTCCTCCATCAGCGAGCCGTCCATCATCACCGAGGTGAAGCCGTACTGGATCGCCGTGGCGCAGGTCGCCGGACCGTTGCCGTGGTCCTGGTGCATACACACAGGGATATGCGGGTACAGCTCGACCAAGCCGTCGATCAGCCGGGTCAGGATGATGTCGTTGGCGTAGTTCCGCGCGCCACGGCTGGCCTGGATGATGACCGGCGCGTCGACGGCGTCGGCCGCCTCCATGATCGCGAGGCCCTGTTCCATATTGTTGATGTTGAAGGCCGGCAGGCCGTAATTGTCCTCGGCTGCATGGTCGAGCAGCTGTCTGAGGGTGATCCTCGCCACCGTTAATCTCCGTCTGCGTGTGTCGTTTTTTGTTTTTTGGTCGTCTTTTACCGGCTTAGCCGACTTCGAGAGCCGAGACCCCCGGCAGGGTCTTGCCTTCCATCCACTCCAGGAACGCGCCGCCGGCGGTCGACACGAAGGTCAGTTCGCCCGCGACTCCCGCGTGGTTCAATGCCGCCACCGTATCACCGCCGCCCGCAACCGCCACGATCTTCCCCGCCTTGGCGAGTTCGCCGGCATGTTTCGCCGCTTTTACGGTCGCTTCGTCGAAGGGCGGGACTTCAAAAACGCCAAGCGGACCATTCCAGATGAGCGTCTTCGACCCGTCCATGGCGGCGAGCAGGATCTCCGTGGTCTTGGGGCCGGCGTCGAAAATCTTGTCGTCCCCCTGAACTTCGTTCAGCGCGCGAACCTCGCCCTTGGTTCCCGGCTTCAGGTCCTGGGCCACCACCACGTCCACCGGCAGCAGCAGTTCGCAGCCGCTGGCCTTGGCCTTGGCCATGATCTCGCGGGCGGTGTCGGCCAGGTCCTTCTCGCACAGGGATGCGCCGATCTCGTGACCTTGAGCATGGAGGAAGGTGTTGGCCATGCCGCCGCCGATGGCCAGCTTGTCCAGCTTGGCCACCAGGTTGTTCAGCAGGTCCAGCTTGGTGGAGACCTTGGAGCCGCCGACGATGCCGATCACCGGCTTCTGCGGATTGCCCAAGGCGGCGTCCAGCGCCTCCAGCTCACGCTGCATGGCCAGGCCCGGATAGGCCGGCAGGTTGCGGGCCAGGCCCTCGGTGGAGGCGTGGGCGCGGTGCGCTGCCGAGAAGGCGTCGTTGACGTACAGGTCGCCCAGGGCCGCCAGGGCCTCGGCGAAGGCCGGGTCGTTCTTTTCCTCGCCCGCGTGATAGCGGACGTTCTCCAGCAGGGCGACGCCGCCCGGCTCCAGCCCCTCGATCACCGTCTTGGCCTCTTCGCCGATGCAGTCGTCGGCGAAGGCCACCGGCTGCTCCAGCAGGGCCGACAGGGGCGCGACCACCGGCTTCAGGCTCATCTCCGGCACGCGCTTGCCCTTAGGGCGGTCGAAGTGGGCCAGCAGCACCACCTTGGCGCCGCGGAGGCTCAGGGCGTGGATCGTCGGCAGGGCCGCCCGCAGACGGGTGTCGTCGGTGACCTTGCCGCTCTCCATCGGGACGTTGAAGTCCACGCGGACGAGAGCGGTCTTGCCTTCAAGGTCGGCGTCGGCGAGCGGGCGGAAGGTCATGCGGGGCGTCCTACTGTTCCTTCTCCCCTAGTGGGAGAAGGTGGCTCGCGGAGCGAGACGGATGAGGGGGCTGTGAATCCGGCGAAGGCCCTGAGAGCGAGGATGACGATCGCCGAACAGGCGATATGGCGTCTGCTGCGCGGCCGAGGCTTTGCGGGTCACAAGTTCCGCCGCCAGACCCGGATCGGGCCTTGGGTGGCGGACTTCTGCTGTTACGAACTTAGACTGATCGTCGAGCTGGACGGCGGTGTCCACCGACTTCGAGAAAGCGAGGATGCGGCGCGGGACCTTGATCCCACGCGCCGGGGCTTCACGGTGCTGCGGTTCGGCAACGAACTGGCCCTGACCAGTCCGAACGTCGTTTTCGACGCCATCAAACGCCATGCCGCGCAACAGCCCCCTCATCCGTCAGGCTCCGCCTGACACCTTCTCCCACGAGGGGAGAAGGGCAGACGAATAGCTTCTTACAGGAACTTGGCCATCACGAGCGCGGTGTCGCTCATGCGCGTGGCGAAGCCCCATTCGTTGTCGTACCAGCTCAGCACGCGGGCCAGCTTGCCGTCGATGACCTGGGTCTGCGGCAGGGCGGCGGTCGAGCTGGCGGCGATGTGGTTCAGGTCCGACGACACCAGCGGATCGGTAGTGGTCGCCAGGACGCCGTTCATCGGGCCGTCGGCGGCGGCCTGCAGGGCGGCGTTGATCTCGTCCACGGTCACGTCGCGGCCGGCCACCACCTTCAGGTCGACGACCGAGACGTTCGGGGTCGGGACGCGGATCGACGAGCCGTCCAGCTTGCCCTTCAGCTCCGGCAGCACCAGGCCGAGCGCCTTGGCGGCGCCGGTGGAGGTCGGGATCATGCTCAGGCCGGCCGCACGGGCGCGGTAGAGGTCCTTGTGCATGGTGTCGAGGGTCGGCTGGTCGCCCGTGTAGGCGTGGATCGTGGTCATGTAGCCACGCTCGATGCCGAACAGGTCGTGCAGCACCTTGGCCACCGGGGCCAGGGCGTTGGTGGTGCAGCTGCCGTTGGACACGATGATGTCGTCGGCGGTCAGGGTCTCATGGTTGACCTTGAAGACGATGGTCTTGTCCGCGCCGTCGGCCGGGGCCGAGACCAGGACGCGCTTGGCACCGGCGGCCAGGTGGGCGGCGGCCTTGTCCTTGGACGTGAAGATGCCGGTGCATTCGAACGCGATGTCGACGTTCAGTTCCTTGTGCGGCAGGTCCTTCGGGTCGCGGATCGCCGTGACCTTGATCTTGCCCATGCCCACGTCGATCCAGTCCTCGCCGGACGTGACCGTGCCGGGGAAGCGGCCGTGGACGCTGTCGTAGCGCAGCAGGTGGGCGTTGGTCTCCACCGGGCCCAGGTCGTTGATGGCGACGACCTCGATATCGCGGCGCGCGTGCTCGGCGATGGAACGCAGAACCAGGCGGCCGATGCGGCCGAACCCGTTGATGGCGACGCGAATAGCCATAGTGGTGCTCTCCTACGAAAATACGCGCGCTCAAGGACGAGCGGCGTTCTTGATTTTGCGACGCGTTGTGAAGCCGGGGGCCGGGAAGTCAACCCCAGGCTACCTTCACAACGAGTGAGTGTTTGTGACGATGTTCGATTTCTCCTCCCCCGTCATGACGGGGGAGGAGCGCGGCTTGCGAGTCTTAAAGGCGCCAAGATCGCTTGCGAGGGCCTTGTGTGACTGGCGATAAGCGTCGCGATCTATATGTTTGGAGCCCATGAGCGGAACGTCACCGATGAACGGCGAAGCCAGCGCCCTCGATCTGGCGGCCAAGCGGCTGGAGCGCGCCGTGACGATGCTGGAGCAGAAGCTGGCCCGCCCGGCCGCCAACAGCGACGACCTGTTCGCCCAGGACCGCGACAAGCTGGCCGCCGAACTCGACGCCGCCCGCGCCCGTGAAAAGGCGCTGGAGGAAGCCGGCGCCCAGGCGTCGGCCGCTCTTGGCCGCGCCATCACCGAAATCCGCGCCGCCCTGGGCGACAGCGACGGCTCGAAGGAATAGCCCGTGGCCCAGCTGACCATCGACATCAACGGCCGCCCCTACACCGTCGGCTGCGAGGACGGGCAGGAGAACCACCTGCGCGAGCTGGCCAAGGCCTTCGACCGCCAGGTCCGCCATGTGTCCCAGGACATGGGTCAACTGGGCGAGACGCGCCTGTTCCTGATGGGCGCCCTGCTGCTGGCGGACGAGCTGGCGGACCTGAAATTGCGCTACGGCGCCCTGCAGGCCGACCAGATGCGTCTGCAGAATGGCCAGTCCGGCGCCGAGGCCAAGGCCGTCCAGGCGCTGGAAGCCGCGGCGAAACGCATCGAGAAGCTGGCGAACGGCGACCAGACTGACTAGATTAGCCAGCGGCGGGTCTGCTGTGGCCCTCGTCGAAGGCTTCACATCCCAGAGACCTTAATCATCTCGAAGGGAGCTGTCCCTGTCCGTGGCCGTGGCTGCGGGTATATGGCGCCCACCTGGTATTCCAGGTCCGAGGGGATTGAACACGTCCTTCACGGTTCTTCGCGGCGCCGCCACCCCTTTCCCCATAAGGCTCGACAAGACTTTCTCGCTACCGTAGCGTGCAATTCTTGCTGTGCTTCATCGTGGGAGTTCCTCGTGATCAAGACCCTCGTGCTTGCCGCCTTCGCCACCGCCCTGACCTGCGGGATCGCCTTCGCCCAGGCGGAGTCCAACAACAGCGTGAACGCGACCGGAGCCTGGCAGAACGCATACCAGTCCCCCTACCAGGCGCCTCTGGCGCAGGACGCCTATTCCGTGGCGATCCACAACGCGCCCACGGTGGCGAAGCAAAAGGCGGCCCGGATCGCCGCCGCCAAGGCGAAAGCGGAAGCCCGTGCGGCGAAGGCCCGCGCCGCTGAGGAAGCGCGTCCCGGCGCCTGAGGGCACGGGCGGGGGCCTCGAGCGTTGTTCCGGGATGGCCGTCCATAGACGGCTGCACTAGAAGCTGTCGCCATGGTCCACGCCACCCTGTCCTCGGCCAAGACGCTCCTGCGGGCCGAGATGCGCGCCCTGCGCAAGACCTTGGCCAAACGGTCGCCGGATGCGGCCGAGCAGGCGGCGGCTAATCTGCCCATGGAGCGGCTGCCGGCCTTCGCCGTGGTGGCCGGCTATCACCCCCACGGGGCCGAGATCGCACCCTATGCGGTGCTGGACCGGCTGGCCGCCACCGGCGCCACGGTCGCTCTGCCCGCGGCGTTGACCCGTGAGGATCCGCTGGTCTTCCGCATGGCAGAGGGGCGGCACACCTTCGTCCCCGACGCCTTCGGCGTGCCCAGCCCGCCGCCGGCCTCGCCCCAGGTGCATCCGGACATCATCATCGCGCCCCTGGTCGCCTTCGACCGCCGGGGCCTGCGTCTGGGCCAGGGGGCGGGGGCCTATGACCGCACCATTCAGGCCGCCCGGGCCCAGAAGCCGGTGTTCGTGATCGGCCTCGCCTATGCCGGCCAGGAGGTGGCCCGCGTGCCTTGCGAGCCGCACGACATGCATCTGGACGCCATTCTCACCGAAAACGGGTATATCGAGGTCCGAAAGGACCCTTCCTGACATGCGCTTCGCCTTTTTCGGGGACGTCGTGGGCAAATCCGGCCGCGACGGCCTGGCCGACCACCTCCCCAATCTCCGCCGCCAGCTCGATCTGGAGTTCGTGGTCATCAACGCCGAGAACGCGGCGGCCGGCTTCGGCATCACCGAGAACACGGCCCGGGAGCTGTTCGAGGCGGGCGCCGACTGCCTGACCCTGGGCAATCACAGCTGGGATCAGCGCGAGGCCCTGACCTACATCGTGCGCGAGGAGCGGCTGATCCGCCCCGCCAACTACCCGATCCTGTCGGACGCGCCGGGACGCGGCTCGCATCTGTACCAGACCGAGCGGGGGCGGACGGTGTTCGTGGTCAACCTGCTGGGCCGGGTCCACATGGACGCCATGGACGACCCCTTCGCCGCCGCCGACCGCGAGCTGGACAAGGCACCCCTGGGCATGGTCGCCGACGCGGTGATCGTGGACATGCACTGCGAGGCCACGTCCGAGAAGATGGCCATGGGCCACTTCTGCGACGGCCGCGCCAGCCTGGTGGTGGGCACCCACACCCACGTGCCGACCGCCGACTGCCAGATCCTGACGGGTGGCACCGCCTATCAGACCGACGCCGGGGCCTGCGCCGACTATGACAGCGTGATCGGCAACCAGAAGGACGAGCCGCTGCGCCGCTTCACCACCAAGATCAGCGGCGGGCGCTATCAGCCGGCCAGCGGTCCGGCCACGGTCTGCGGGGTTTTCGTGGAGACGGACGACCGCACGGGCCTGGCCAAGCGGGTCGAGCCCATCCGTGTCGGCGGCCGGCTGCGCCAGTACATCCCGTCGCTGGAGATGGCGGCGGTCTAGATCCAGCGCCTCACCAGATCGCGGGGGTCGAAGTCATCGAACGACTTGCCCGCGGTCGAGCGGCCCAGGAGGAACGCGCCGACGGCCACCGCCGCCAGGGCGAGAGCGCCCACGCCGATGGCGATCGCCGTCTCGCTGGTCGCGTTCGTCACCGCGCCGCGATGCAGGCCGACGCCATGGGTGGGCTGCCAGGCGATGATCGATTTTGGCAGGACTTCCGGTTCGGCTTCGGTCATGTGCGGCTCCTTCGACAGCCAAACGCGGCCATGCCGAGGCGGTTGCCGCCCTTGAACAGAAGCAATTCAAAGCGCTAGAAGCGCCCACCTTCACTTTTCGAGATCAGAGAGCCCGAGCATGGCCGGCCACTCCAAATTCAAGAACATCATGCACCGCAAGGGCCGCGCCGACGCCGCGCGCTCCAAGCTGTTCTCCAAGCTGTCGCGGGAAATCACCGTGGCGGCCAAGGGCGGCTTGCCTGACCCGGCCATGAATCCGCGCCTTCGCCTGGCGGTGAACAACGCCAAGGCCGAGTCGGTGCCGAAAGACGTCATCGACCGCGCCATCAAAAAGGCCGCCGGCGGCGAAATCGACGCGATGGAGGACGTCCGCTACGAGGGCCGCGGTCCCGGCGGCGTCGGCATCATCGTCGAAGCCCTGACCGACAACCGCAACCGCGCCGGCGCCAACATCCGCTCGGCCTTCGCCAAGAACGGCGGGGCCCTGGGCGAAATGAACTCGGTCGCCTTCATGTGGGACCGCGTGGGCAAGATCGTCTATGCGGCCGAGGCCGGCTCGGAAGACGCCGTCATGGAGGCCGCCATCGAGGCCGGCGCCCAGGACGTGGAAAGCGATCTGGTGAAGCCGGACATCTACGAGGACGCGCCGGGCCACACCATCTGGACCGCCTTCGAAGACCTGAACGACGTGGCCGAGGCCATGTCCAAGGTGCTGGGCGACCCGAAGTCCACCGCCATCGTCTGGAAGCCGCAGACCGAGGTCGAGGTCACCGGCGACGCCGTGAACACCCTGATGAAGCTGCTGGACGCCCTGGACGCCGAAGACGACGTCCAGACGGTCTATTCCAACGAGATCATCTCGGACGAAGACCTGGCCAAGCTGGGCTGACAATCAAGGCCGCTTATCCCCGCGAAGGCGGGGGCCCAAGCTGAATCTCAGTATGGGCTCCCGCCTTCGCGGGAGTGAGCGGGTTTGGGAGCCACACCCAAACTCAGCCGTTCCACCCTTCATGGACTGGTGGCGGCCCGATCTTTTCTTTCCCATCCTCGGCGCGGTCGCGGCCGGAGGCCTGATCGGTTTCGAGCGGGAGTTTCGCGGTCATGCGGCGGGCCTGCGGACCCATGTGCTCGTCTGCTTGGCTTCGGCCCTGCTCATGCTCATGGCCGTGCACCAGCTGGGTTGGATGAAGGTCTCCCATCCTGACGAGGTCGTCCGCATCGACCCGGTGCGGATGGCGCACGGCATCCTGACCGGCGTCGGCTTTCTGTGCGGCGGGGTGATCTTCCGCCAGGGCTTCTCGGTCCACGGCCTGACCACGGCCGCCTCTCTCTGGATCACCTCGGCGCTCGGCACGCTCTACGGCGTCGGGGTCTACGACCTGGCGATCACGGGCACGACGGTGACGCTCGTGGTGCTCAGCGCCCTGCGCTGGGTCGATCGTCACGTGCCGCAGATCCAGGCGGTGGATGTCACAGTCTGCAGCCGGCGGGGCCAAATCCTGTCCGAAGCCGACCTGCGGACCATCCTCGGCCGTTTCAGCTTCGCCACCTCGGCGATCAATCACCGCTTCGAGTCCGACGGCGTCGTGCAGCTCAGCGCCGTCTTCAAGGGCGTCGGTCCGGCGCCCGCCGACGCGATCTGCCAAGCGCTGCTGGATGATCCGCGCGTCACCCACTTCGAAGTCCGGCCCCACCGTGTTTAACCAATTCGGGCTTTTCCGCCGGGTTCGCTCTATGCGAACTTGCGGAACACATGACGAACGCGATTCGCATTCTCGGGCTCGATCCCGGCCTTCGGCGCACCGGCTGGGGCGTGATCATCATGGAGGGCTCGCGCCTGACCCATGTGGCCCACGGCGTCATCGTCCCCGATGAATCCGCACCCTTCGCCAGCCGCCTGCTGACCCTGTTCCAGGAGATCGAGCGGGTGATCGCCGCGCACGCGCCGCAGGAGGCGGCCGTGGAGGAGACCTTCTTGAACACCAACGCCCAGTCCAGCCTGAAGCTCGGCCATGCCCGGGCGGCGGCCCTGATCGCCCCGGCCCGCGCCGGCCTGCCGGTGGCCGAATACGCCAGCCGCCACGTGAAGAAGGCGGTGGTCGGCACTGGGGCGGCGGACAAGGACCAGATCGGCTTCATGATCGCCCGCATCCTGCCCACGGCCAGCGGCGCGACCGCCGACGCCGCCGACGCCCTGGCGGTGGCCATCGCCCACGCCCATGCCCGCGGCCGGGCTGCCGACCCGATCGTCACCCGCGCGCCCGTCCGCTCCCGCAAGGGCTCGTCCGGCGCGGCGTGGGAGGCGGCCCTGGCCGCCCGAGGCGTCCGATGATCGGCCGTCTGCGCGGCGCCGTCGCCGAGGTGGGCGAGGAAGAGGCCCTGATCGACGTCATGGGCGTCGGCTACGTCGTCCGTTGCGGCGCGCGCACCCTGTCGCGCCTGCCGGCCCTGGGCGAGGAGACTCTGCTGCATATCGAGAGCCAGTGGAGCGAAAGCGCCGGCTTGCGCCTCTACGGCTTCGGCACGCGGGAGGACCGCCGCGCCTTCGTCCTGCTGCAGGCGATCCAGGGTGTGGGCCCCAAGGCCGCCATGGCGGTGCTGGACGTGCTGAGCCCCGCCGAACTGGCCGGCGCCGTGGCCCGCGAGGACAAGGCCGCCGTAGGCCGCGCCCAGGGCGTAGGTCCGAAGCTGGCCCTGCGCATCGTCACCGAGCTGAAGGATAAGCCGATCACCGATGGCCCGGTCAGCTTCGCCCCGTCGCCCAGCAGCGGCCCGGCCGTGGCCGCCAAACCGTCCGCCTCCGGCGAAGCCGTGGTCGGCCTCATGGGCCTGGGCGTCGCCGAGGCGCAGGCCCGCCGTGTGGTCGAGGCCGCCGCCACCCGCCTGGGTGAGGAGGCCGACGTGGCCGCCCTGATCAAGGCCGGCCTGCAGGAGCTGGGCCGGTGACGCGCATCGTCTCCGGCGAGGAGGCCCCCTTCGAAGGCTCCGACAAGGCGCTGCGCCCGCAGACCCTGGCCGAGTTCGTGGGCCAGGCGCAGGCCAAGGCTAATCTGAAGATCTTCATCGAGGCGGCGCGCGGCCGGGGCGAGTCCCTGGACCACGTCCTGCTGTTCGGCCCGCCGGGCCTGGGCAAGACCACCCTGGCCCAGATCGTCGCGCGGGAGCTGGGCGTGAACTTCCGCGCCACCAGCGGCCCGGTGCTGAACAAGCCCGGCGACCTGGCGGCGATCCTGACCAATCTGGAAGCCAACGACGTCCTGTTCATCGACGAGATCCACCGCCTGTCGCCGAACGTGGAGGAGATCCTCTACCCGGCCATGGAGGACCACGTCCTCGATCTGGTGATCGGAGAGGGGCCGTCGGCCCGCTCCATCCGCATCGACTTGGCGCCCTTCACCCTGGTGGCGGCGACCACGCGGGCGGGGATGCTGGCCACGCCGCTGCGCGACCGTTTCGGCATTCCGGTGCGGCTGGAGTTCTACACCCACGAAGAACTCAAGCACGTCCTGCTGCACGCCGCGCGCAAGATGGGCGCGCCCCTGGCCGAGGAGGGGGCCATGGAGATCGCCGCCCGCGCCCGGGGCACCCCGCGCGTGGCCGGCCGCCTGCTGCGCCGGGTGCGCGACTTCGCCGAGGCCGACGGGGCCACGGTGATCGACAAGATGCATTCCGCCCGCGCCCTGGCCCGGCTGGAGGTGGACGAGTCCGGCCTCGACAGCCTGGACCGCCGCTATCTGCGGGCCCTGATCGAGCACTACAACGGCGGCCCGGCCGGGGTGGAGACCCTGGCCTACGCCATCGCCGAGGCCCGCGACGCGGTCGAGGACGTGATCGAGCCCTATCTGATGCAGCAGGGCTTCATCCAGCGCACCCCGCGCGGCCGCGTGGCCTGCGCCAAGGCGTACCTCCACATCGGCCTGACCCCGCCGCCGCAGCCGACTCCGCAGGGCGGGCTGTTCGAGTGACCGGCGGGGCGGCTAGGCGCGTTTGGGGCCTCGTCGCCCTTCTGCTCCTCCTGACCCTGGCGGCGTCCCTGCTGGCCATCCGGGCGGCGGGCGCGCCAAGCCTCATGCTGGCGGTGCAGGGCGTGGCAGGCGTCGCCGCCGCCGCTTCGATCTTCATCGTGTCCCGAGTCAGCACCGCGCGGTCGGCGGCGGTCATGGGAGTCGGCCTTGCTGCTTTTGCGGCGACGGCGCTGTTCGGCGTCACCATGGACGGCGCGACCCGCTGGATCGGGTTCGGGCCCCTGCTGGTTCATACCGCCTCCATCGGATTTCCGTTCGTCGTCTGGGCCTTCGCTTTGCGCCCGGCTACGCTCCTGACGGCTGCGCTCTGCGCCGGCATCGCGGCGGTTCTGGCGATCCAGCCGGACGGCGGGGCCGCCGTCGCCTTCGCCCTGGCGACGGCCGTGCGGTTGGCGGCTTATCGCGGGCGGTTGGACATGGCCGCCGCCGCTGTCGCCATTGTCGCCGCCGCCTGGGCATGGACCCGGCCCGACAGCCTGCCGGCCGTCAGCTATGTGGAGGAGGTGGTCTTCGCCGCCTTCATGGCCGCGCCGCCGGTCGGACTGTTCGCGGGACTGATGCTGGCCCTGCTGCCGGCGCCCTTCGTCTTCCTCGGTCTCAAGCAGAACGTCGCGCCGGCTTTGACGCTCGGCGGTCTCTGGGCCGGCTTCGTGCTGGCGAGCGTGTTCGGCAACTATCCCGCCCCGGTGATCGGCTACGGCGCATCACCCTTGCTGGGCTGGGGCTTTTCGCTGGGACTCGCCATGGCGCATGTCGGCGCAGGCTTGAGGCGGCCTGCTGCGTAAGTCGTGCGTGCTTGGAGATGCGCTTGCGCGCTCCCCAATCCGTCATCCTCGCCTTGTGGCGAGGACCCAGAAGCGGCTGAGAGGCCGGGTTCCTGGGGCGGAGCCGCCGCGCTGAAACGACCGATGCGGAGTTTCTGGGCCTTAGGCACAACGCCTAGGGTGACGGGTGGTTGTTAGGGCTCGCCTGGGCTACGAATTCCCCATGACCGAACCCACCTGCGGCGTCCTGATCGGGCGCGAGCATCACCTTCCGGTGCGCATCTACTATGAGGACACCGACTTCACCGGGGTCGTCTATCACGCCAACTACCTGCGTTATTTCGAGCGGGGGCGGAGCGATTTCCTGCGGCTGGCCGGAATATCCCACACCGACCTGGCGGGGCGCGATGACCCCGCGGCCTTTGTCGTCGTGCGGATGGAGATCGACTTCAAGCGCGCCGCCAAGGTGGACGACGCCCTGACGGTGGTGACCCTGTACGACGCGGTCAAAGGGCCCCGGCTGCTGGTCACGCAACGGATCATGCGCGGCGACGAGCTGATCGCCCAGGCGGCGGTCGAGGCGGCGTGCATCACCATGGACGGCCGTCCGCGCCGTCCGCCGGCCGATATGGTGGAACGCCTGTCGCCTTTGTTCGCTAAGCGTGACTGATCACGCCGCGAGGCGGTGCGGATCAGCAACTCGTGACCGGCTTTTCAGCCACGCCATAGTTTCAACATCCCGCCGGGTCATGGCAAACGAACCCGAACCGTCACTGATTCGCTTCCTTCGGAGACCGCATGGACGCCGCCGCCGCCGCTGACTTCTCGTTCCTGCATCTGTTCATGCAGGCCGACT
Organism: Caulobacter segnis; assembly: GCF_029543125.1. Taxonomy (GTDB): domain Bacteria; phylum Pseudomonadota; class Alphaproteobacteria; order Caulobacterales; family Caulobacteraceae; genus Caulobacter; species Caulobacter segnis_D. Next base: position 85,143 of record NZ_JARQWW010000002.1, on the reverse strand, counting down.
GGATCATCAAGCTGGTGATGATCGGACTGGGCGTGGCCTCGCTTTGGTCGTGGGCGGTGATCCTGGACAAGACGTTCAAGTTCACGGCGCTGAACCGCGAAGCGGACCGTTTCGAAGACAAGGTGGCGGGCGGACGCTCGCTTGAGGACGTGGCGGCGGAAGCCGGCTCCAACCCCTCTCACGCCCTGCCCAAGATGCTGGTGGCGGCGCTTAAGGAATGGCGCGACGCCCGCGCCAAGGGCCGCCTGGACGACGCCCAGACGGCGATGCTGATCACCCGCATCGACCGCACCCTGGACAACACCATCGCCCGCGAGACCTCGAAGGCCGAGGACGGCCTGGGCTTGCTGGCCATCGTGGCCACCGCCTCGCCGTTCATCGGCCTGTTCGGCACGGTCTGGGGCATCATGAGCGCCTTCCAGTCCATCGCCGCCGAGAAGAACACCTCGCTGGCCGTCGTGGCCCCGGCCATCGCCGAGGCCCTGTTCGCCACGGCCATCGGCCTGATCGCCGCCATCCCGGCCTATATCGCCTACAACAAGTTCTCCACCGATGCGGCCAAGTTCGGCGGCCGTCTGGAGAACTTCGCCGACGACCTGTCCACCGCGATCCAGCGCCGCCTGGCGGAGCGCTGATCCATGGGCATGTCCTCCCACGACGCCTTCTCGACCGGCGGCGGTCGAGGCCGGCGCCGGCGGGGACGCCGCCGCGGCGCCCTGTCGGAGATCAACGTCACCCCGCTGGTGGACGTGATGCTGGTGCTGCTGATCATCTTCATGATCAGCGCGCCCCTGCTCACCGCCGGGGTCGAGGTCGAGCTGCCCAAGACCGAGGCCGGCGCCATGCAGGACCAGAAGGAGCCGCTGACGGTCTCCATCCGGCAGGACGCGGCCATCTTCATCGGCGAGACCCAGATCCAGTTCGCGGAGCTGTCGCCGCGCCTGCACGAAATGGCGGGCGAGGGGACGGAGACGCCGATCTTCGTGCGCGCCGACGGCCGTGCGTCTTACGAGACCGTGGCCCAGGTCATGGCCTCGCTGTCGACCTCCGGCTTCACCAAGATCAACCTCGTCACCGAGACGGGCGGCCCGTCCTCCGGCGCGTCGGCGGATAGCACCGAGGCGCGGTAGGGATGGTGCGTGAACGGTCCAACCGCACGCCGTTCCTGGCAGGGTCGCTGATCCTCCACGTGGCGGTGATCGGCTCCTTCTTCGTCTCCTGGCCCTGGATGACGAAGAAGATGGTCGTCGCCTCCGTGCCAGTGACCATCGTCGCCGAGGGGCCGACCAATGTGCGCCCGGCGGTGCAGGGTCCCGAGAACCTGCCGGCCCAGGCCGAGGACCCCGTGCCCGACACCACGCCGGAGCCGCCGGCCCCGCCCGCGCCGACGCCGGAGCCGGCGCCGCCGACCCCCGCGCCCAAGGCCGCCCAGAAGCCGGTCCCGCAAAAGCCGGCGCCGAAGCCCGCGCCGCAAAAGCCCCAGCCACAGAAGCAGAACCAGGCCAAGCCGAAGGAAGACAGCTTCGACCTGGACGCCCTGGCGGCTTCGATCAACAAGGGCCGCAAGCCCGCCGGCCGCCCGAACTCCAACGCCCAGAAGGGCCCGAACCGTGCGGAGACCGCCGTCGAGGCGCGTCCCGCCGCCGGCGCGGCCACGGGCATGACCGCTTCGCAGCTCGCCACCCTGGGCGCGCAGCTTGAGCGTCTGTGGAACCCCAACTGCGAGGTCGAGGGCGGCGCCGACGTGAACCTGATCGTCCAGGCGACCATCTCGTCCACGGGCCAACTGGTCGGCCAGCCGCGCGTGACCAGCGGCCTGACCGCCAATCCGATCACTCAAGCTGCAGCCACCCGCGCGGTTTCCGCGTTCGGACGAGCGGCGCCGTTCTCGGTGCCGCCCGGCTTCCGCCAACAGGCGATCTCGTTCAGATTCAACGCCAAGTCGGCCTGCTCAAACTAGATAAGGACCGTTGACGCCATGAAAGCCCGCTTCGCCTTCCTCGCCGTGGCCGCCGCCCTCATGGCCGGGGTGGCCGCGCCGAGCGTGACGCGCGCCCAGGAACTGGTCGTGGACGTCAACAAAGGCGCCATCGCGCCCCTGCCCATCGCCATCCCGAACTTCTCGGGCGCGACGCGCGGCGGCGACATCGCCCAGGTCATCAGCGGCAATCTGGAGCGTTCGGGCCTGTTCGCCCCGGTGGCCCCGGCACGCTTCCCGACCCAGACGCTGGACGTGAACGTCCAGCCGGTGTTCGACAACTGGAAGGGCGTCGGCGCCCAGGCCCTGGTCAACGGCCAGGTGACGGTGGAGGCCGACGGCCGCCTGCGCGTGGATTTCCGCCTGTGGGACGTCTATGGCCAGCGCCAGTTGCTGGGCCTGCAGTTCTCCGCCCCGGCCGAGAACTGGCGCCGGATCGCCCACAAGATCAGCGACGCGGTCTATGAGAACCTGACGGGTGAGAAGGGCTACTTCGACACCCGCGTGGTGTTCGTGGCCGAAAGCGGCCCGAAGCTGAACCGTATCAAGCGCCTGGCGATCATGGATCAGGACGGGGCCAACCCGAACTACCTGACCGACGGCTCCTACATCGTCATGACGCCCCGGTTCTCCTCGAACAGCCAGGAGATCACCTACATGGCGCTGCGGCCCACGGGGTCGAGCCTGTACCTGTTCAACCTGGAGACCGGCCGCCAGGAGACCCTGGGCCGCTTCCCCGGCATGGTGTTCGCGCCGCGCTTCTCGCCGGACGGCAGCAAGGTGGCCTTCTCGGTCGAGCGCGCCGGCAACAGCGACATCTACATCATGGACCTGCGCACGCGGCAGTCCACGCGGATCACCACCGATCCGGCGATCGACACCTCGCCGTCCTTCTCGCCGGACGGGACGAAGATCGTCTTCAACTCCGACCGCGGCGGCACGGCTCAGCTCTACATCATGAACACCGACGGTTCGGGCGTGCGCCGCATCTCCTACGGCGGCGGCCGCTACACCACGCCGGTGTGGAGCCCGCGTGGCGATTTCATCGCCTTCACCAAGCAGTCGGGCGGCTTCTCCATCGGCGTCATGCGTCCCGACGGCTCGGACGAGCGCATCCTGACCTCGTCTTCGCTGGAGGAGGGGCCCACCTGGGCGCCCAACGGCCGCGTGATTATGTTCTTCCGTGAGAACGGCGGCGGCGCGAAGCTTTGGACCGTGGACATCACCGGCCGCATCCTGCGCCCGGCGCCGTATCCGGGCTCCGGCTCCGACCCCGCGTGGTCGCCGCTGCTCGACTAGACGCAACCTTGGCCGGGCTTCTGCGTTCGGCCTTGGAACGCCCCTATGGCCATGTTTGTGACGTCTTCTGACGTGTTTGTGAGCGGACGCTGACGTTTTGTCATGTCGATGCAAACAAGCTTGAGTATAGGGTTCGCTGGACTTTTTTAGCTGAGGAGGAAGCGATGAGCTTCAACACCAAGCGCGCCGGTCAACTGGTGCTTATCGGCGTCGCCGCCGCCACTCTCGCCGCCTGCGCCTCGAAGCCGAAGCCGCAACCGGCGCCGGCCGCCCCGCCGCCGGCTCCGGAAGCCCCGAGCTATCCGTCGACCCCGCCGGCCCCGCCGCCGGTCCAGAGCGGCCCGATCCCGGGTTCGGTGCAGGACTTCGTCGTGAACGTGGGCGACCGCGTCTATTTCGACCTCGACAGCTACTCGGTCCGCGCCGACGCCGAGCCGGTCCTGGCCGGCCAAGCCGCCTGGCTGGCCCGCTATCCGGCCGTGAAGGTCCGCATCGAAGGCAACGCCGACGAACGCGGCACCCGCGAGTACAACCTGGCCCTGGGCGCCCGCCGCGCCAACTCCGTGCGTGACTTCCTGGTCGCCCGCGGCGTCGCCTCCTCGCGCATCGAGACGATCTCCTACGGCAAGGAACGCCCGATCGACGGCGGTTCGGGCGAAGACGCCTGGGCCAAGAACCGTAACGCCGGCACCGCCATCACCGAAGGCGCGCGCTAAGCGTTCGGGTCCGATCTGGACCTGAAAGACAGTCGAGGCCGCTCCTTCACGGGAGCGGCCTTTGCTTTGCATAGGGGGCGACACGCCGTAATTTCGTCCCCGCAGTCGCCGAAGAGAGTCTGATGAAGTTCAAGCCCGCCGCCTTCGCCGTCCTCCTCGCCACCACCGCCCTGACCGGCGCGGCGGCGATCGCCCAGACTCCGCTGCCGCTGGAGGCTGATCCGCTGGACGACCGTTCGGCCCGCCGGGTCGAGCGCATGGAGAAGGTGGTCCGCGAGCTGCGTTCGATCGTCTTCCAGGGCCGCGACACCGGCAAGCCGGTGGTTGTGCAGCCCGCCGAGACCGAGGCGATGATCCAGACCATGGCCACCCGGGTCACTGACCTGGAGGAGAGCCTGCAGCGTCTGAACGGCCAGAACGAGACCCTGAACTTCGACCTGAACCAGGCCAAGCGCGAAGCGACCGACGCCAAGTCCCAGGCCGCCGCCTTGAACGAGCGCCTGACCGCCCTGGAGCAGAAGATCGCCTCGGGCGCCTTCGCCGCGCCGGGCTCGCCGCCGCCTGGCGAGACGGGCGGCCTGCCCATGGCCTCGGACGTTGATCCGGACACCGCCTTCGCCAACGCCCGCCAACTGCTGCTGGACGGCGACTATGGCGGCGCCGAGCGCGCCTTCGCCGGTTTTGTCGAACAGCATGGCGACAGCCCCAAGGGGGCCGAGGGCCGCTATTGGCTGGCCGAGACCCTGTATGTCCGCCAAGCCTATCCTGACGCCGCCGCCGCCTATATCGGCGCCATCCGCGGCTGGCCGAAGACCGGCTGGGCGCCCGACGCCGTGGTCAAGCTGGCCCGGTCGCTGACGGCGATGAACCGCGCCGCCGACGCCTGCAAGACCCTGGACGAGCTGCCCAAGCGCTACCCCAGCGCCTCGGCGGCGGTGAAGAGCCGCGCGGCGACGACCCGGACCCAGGCCAAGTGCGCCTAGAGGCGGTCTCGGCGGTTCTCGACCGCCGGCTGCTGTCTTCATCGCAAGCACCGCTCGCCGTCGGCCTGTCCGGCGGCGGCGACTCCCTGGCGCTGCTGCTGATCGCCGACCAGTGGGCGCGGGCCCATGGGCGCCGCCTGCTGGTCCTGACCGTGGATCACGGCCTCAATCCCCTCAGCGCTGAATGGACCGCTCGCTGCGGCCGGATCGCGGGGGAGTTGGGCTGGGACTTCCGGGCCTTGGCCTGGACCGGCGACAAGCCGACGACGGGCCTGCCCGCCGCCGCCCGCCGGGCGCGTCACGCCCTGCTGGCCGACGCGGCGCGTAAGGAGGGGGCGAAGGTCATCCTGCTGGGCCACACCGCCGACGACCTGGCGGAAGGCGCGGCCATGCGGGATGAGGGCTCCAGCGTCTCCGATCCCCGTGAGTGGAGTCCGTCGCCAGCCTGGCCGCAGGGGCGGGGCGTGTTCCTGCTGCGGCCGATGCTGGGCCTGCGCCGAGCGCAGATCCGCGACTGGTTGAGGGCGCAGGGCCGCGACTGGATCGATGATCCGGCCAATGAGGACCGCCGTTTCGCCCGCAGCCGGGCGAGGGCGGCGTCGCCGTCCCTGGTCCAGGCGGCGGAGGTCGCCGCTGAAGAGGCCGTTGCTGAGCCTCTGGCGGCCCGCTGGGGCCTGTTGAACCTGCCCCGCACCCTCAGCGCCCGAAGCCTGGCCGCCGCCTGTCTGAGCGCCGCCGGCACGGATGTCCCGCCGCGCGGTGAACGGCTGGAGCGGGTGATGGCGCTGGTGCGGGGCGGCGAGCCCTTCACCGCCACCCTGGCCGGGGCGCGGATTGAGGGACTGGACGACCGCGTGCTGATCGCCCGCAACGCCGGAGAGGCGGCGCGGGGCGGGCTGGCCGAAAGCCCGTTGGCGCCGGGCGTGGAGATTGTCTGGGACGGGCGGTTCGAAATCACCGCCAGCCAGCCGGGGCTGAGCGTCGCAGCCCTGCGCGGGCACGCCTCGCGCCTGCCGAAATCCGAGCGGGACGCCTTGAAGGCCGTTCCCGCCCTGGCGCGGCCTTCGCTGCCCGTGATCCTGCACGCCGACAAAAGCGTGACCTGCCCGCTGCTGGACGGCGAAACCCCAGTGCGTGTAAGGGCTCTGGCCGCAGAACGGCACTCCGCCGCCTGCGGCCTAACGACCCGCGAACCGGGCTGATCACACGCGTGCGTGGCGAAATCCCGCCGGTCATCCTATCTTGCGTAGATCGCCCCGTTGGGCGGGAGAAGATTGAAGAGCCATGAACCTGCGTAACCTGGCCATCTGGGGCGTCATCCTCGTCGTTCTGATCGGCGGCTACAGCGTCATCACCCAAGGCTCGCGCGGCGGGTCGGCCGGCGAGATCACCTATTCGGAACTGCTCCGCCGCATCGACCAGGGCGGCGTAAAGAGCGCGGTCATCCACGGCCAGGTCGTCGAGGCGCGCGGCGCCGACGGCAAGGCCGTGACGGTCATGGCCCCGCCGAACTCCGAAGACCTGATCAAGCGTCTGGAGGCGCGCGGCGCCGACATCCAGATCAAGTCGCCGGGCGGCAACACCCTGCTGACCATCCTGTTCAACATGCTGCCGATCCTGCTGCTGATCGGCGTGTGGATATTCTTCATGCGTCAGATGCAGGGCGGCGCGCGCGGGGCCATGGGCTTCGGCAAGTCCAAGGCCCGCCTGCTGACCGAGAACAAGAACCGCGTCACCTTCGAGGACGTGGCCGGCGTGGACGAGGCCAAGGAAGACCTGACGGAGATCGTCGACTTCCTGAAGGACCCGGCCAAGTTCCAGCGCCTGGGCGGCAAGATTCCCAAGGGCGCGCTGCTGGTCGGCCCTCCCGGCACCGGCAAGACCCTGCTGGCTCGCGCCGTCGCCGGTGAGGCGGGCGTGCCGTTCTTCTCGATCTCGGGCTCCGACTTCGTGGAGATGTTCGTGGGCGTCGGCGCCAGCCGCGTGCGCGACATGTTCGAGCAGGCCAAGAAGAACGCGCCCTGCATCATCTTCATCGACGAAATCGACGCCGTCGGCCGCCATCGCGGCGCCGGCCTGGGCGGCGGCAACGACGAGCGCGAGCAGACCCTGAACCAGCTGCTGGTGGAGATGGACGGCTTCGAGTCCAACGAAGGCATCATCCTGATCGCCGCCACCAACCGTCCGGACGTTCTGGACCCGGCGCTGCTGCGTCCCGGCCGCTTCGACCGTCAGGTGGTGGTGCCGAACCCGGACGTCACCGGCCGTGAGAAGATCCTGCGCGTCCACATGAAGAACGTGCCCCTGGCCGCCGACGTGGACGTGAAGACCCTGGCCCGCGGCACCCCCGGCTTCTCGGGCGCGGACCTGTCGAACCTGGTCAACGAAGGCGCCCTGATGGCCGCGCGGAAGAACCGCCGCATGGTCACCATGCTCGACTTCGAAATGGCCAAGGACAAGGTCATGATGGGCGCCGAGCGCCGGTCGCTGGCCATGAACGACGAAGAGAAGAAGCTGACGGCCTATCACGAGGGCGGCCACGCCATCGTGGCCATCAACGTCCCCTGCGCCGACCCGGTCCACAAGGCGACCATCGTCCCGCGCGGCCGGGCCCTGGGCATGGTGATGCAGCTGCCGGAAGGCGACCGCTACTCCATGAAGTACCAGCAGATGACCAGCCGCCTGGCCATCATGATGGGCGGCCGCGTGGCCGAGGAGCTGATCTTCGGCAAGGAGAACATCACCTCGGGCGCCAGCAGCGACATCAAGGCCGCCACGGACCTGGCCCGCAACATGGTCACCCGCTGGGGCTATTCGGACGAGCTGGGCACCGTGGCCTATGGCGACAACCAGGAAGAGGTGTTCCTGGGCCATTCGGTGGCCCGCACCCAGAACATCTCCGAAGCCACCGCCAAGCTGATCGATTCCGAGGTGAAGCGTCTGGTCGACTACGGCCACGACGAGGCCCGCCGGATCCTGACCGAGAAGCTGGACGATCTGCACACCCTGGCCAAGAGCCTGCTGGAGTTCGAGACCCTCAGCGGCGACGAGATCAACGGCGTGCTGAAGGGGGTGAAGCCCAACCGCGACGAGCCGGAAGCCAAGCTGCCGGCCAATCCGACGGTTTCGGTGCCGATCACCTCGACACCGGAGCAGGCCTCGGTCTGATGCGTTACAGGGGGAGCATGAAGCTCCCCCTTTTTCTTTGCGCGCTCGCCCTGACCTGCGCGCCCTTCGCCGCTTCCGCCCAGGCTCCCACTGAGGCCGTGAGGCTGGCGCCCATGGACGCGACGCTCAAGGCCTACGCCTATCCGCATGAGGTCCGCTTCCTGCCTGTGGTGGTGGAGGCCAAGGGCAAGCGGGTGCAGACCAAGCTGGCCTATATGGACGTCGCGCCGACCAGCCTGGCCAACGGGCGCACGGTGCTGCTGCTGCATGGGCGCAACTTCCCCGCGGGCTATTGGGGCGGGACGATCAAGGCCCTGACCGCCGCCGGCTATCGGGTGATCGCGCCGGACCAGATCAATTTCGGCAAATCAGGCCGGGTGGACGACATGGCGGTTCGCTTCGACGTCATGGCGGATCACACCTGGGCGCTGCTGGATCACCTGAAAATCGAGAAGGTCGACGTGGTCGCCCACTCCATGGGCAACGTGGCCGGCACGCGGCTGGTGCTGGCCCACCCGGAGCGGGCGGGGCGGCTGGTGATGTACGCGCCCATCGGGCTGCAGGACTATCGCCCCCTGACCCCGCCTATCGATCCCGAGGCCCTGGTGCGGGCCGAGAGCGCCAAAGGGGCGGAGGCCTATCGGAAGGAGCTCGTGGGCTCCTACGGCCTGGCCTCGCCCGTGGTGATCGAGCCGTTCGTGACCCTGCGCGAGCAGCTGAAGGCTGGCGACGAGTGGCCGTTCTACGTCCGGACCTTCAACGCCAGCGCCGTGGCCATCCGCGATCTGCCGGTGGTGCAGGACATTCCGCGCATCCCGGTGAAGACCCTGTTCCTGGTGGGGAGCACGGACCGCGCCGCGCCCGGCAAGGCCCAGGCGAGCGAGGCGGACAAGGCGAAGTTCAAGACCGTGGCCGAACTGGCGGCGGAGATCGCCCCGACCCTGCCCGACGCCCGGGTGCGGGTGTTTGACGGGCGCGGCCACCTGATCCATCTGGAGGATCCCGAGGCCTTCAATCAGGCCGTCCTCGACTTCCTGGCGCAATGACCGCACATGCCCGCCCCCAAGTGATGGGGATCGTCAACGTCACGCCCGACAGCTTCTCCGACGGGGGGCGGTTCACGGGGCTGGAGGCGGGGCTGGCGCACGCCCGCAAGCTGATCGCCGACGGAGCCGGCATCCTCGACATCGGCGGCGAATCCACCCGCCCCGGCGCCGAGCCGGTGAGCGAGGCGGACGAGATCGCGCGGGTGGTCCCCCTGATCCAGGCGATCCGCGCCGAGAGCCCGATCCCGATCTCCATCGACACCATGAAGCCCGCCGTGGCCCGCGCCGCCGTAGCGGCCGGGGCGACGATCTGGAACGACGTGGCCGCCCTGGGCTTCGCGCCCGAAGGGCCGGCCGTGGCGGCCGAGCTGGGCTGCGAGGTGGTGCTGATGCACATGCAGGGCGAGCCCCGCTCCATGCAGGCCGAGCCGGTCTATGAGGATGTGGTGGGCGAGGTGCTCGCCTTCCTGGCGGCCCGGGCCGGCGCGGCCATGACGGCGGGGGTTGCGCGGGAGAAGATCTGGCTCGATCCCGGCATCGGCTTCGGCAAGACGGTGGCGCACAACCTGGCCCTGCTGGCGGCCCTGCCGCTGTTCGTGGAGACGGGTTTTCCGGTCCTGCTGGGGGCGAGCCGCAAGCGCTTCATCCAGGGACTCGATCCGCTGGCGGTGGAGGCCGTGGGACGGCTGGGCGGTTCCCTGGCGGCGGCGCTCGAGGGCGCGCGGGCCGGGGTGGCGGCCGTGCGGGTCCATGACGTGCGCGAGACGGTCCAGGCGCTGACGGTGCAGGCGGCGATCGCGGGGGTTTAGGTAACGCTCACTCCATCTTCCTCGCCCTTGTGGCGAGGACCCAGAAACGGCTGAGGTTCTGGGTTCGTGGGGCGGAGCCGGTGCGCGACTTCGGGCGAGGCGGAGTCTCTGGTCCCTAGGCACAAGGCCTATGGTGACGGGGATTTGGTAGCGGCGTGCGAAAGCATCCCACGGGCTGAACCCGAGAGGTGCGGGAGGGCGGCGGGCGTCGGACGGCTCTCGATTGGGGTTGGAGTGGACAGGAAGATCGTCCGGCGCTCCGCGCGGGTCCTTGTCGTGAACGCTGCGACCGACGCCTTCGATGAGACAGGAAACCCGGCGTCAATCGGCCTCCAGGGGGAGCCCGCTCCCGCCGCCCGTCGGCACGTGGCCACGCGCCCTCCCGTGCGATGGGATGAGGGAAGTCTAGGCGAGGTTTAGAGGGCGGGGATAAGTCCGTTCTTCTCCTCCCTGCGAAGCGGGGGAGGAGTGGCGACGTCACCTCCGCAGTTCGATCACGTCCAGCGTGGACTCCTGCTTGGGATAGGGCAGAGCCAGGCGCCAGCGGTTCTGGCCGATGCGCTCCAGCACGCCGGCCTGGTCGCGCTCCACGTCCTGTCGATAGGCGAGGGGCTTCTCAGAGCCCCAGGCCACGGCGCCGAGGAAGACCTGGCGGCGCGGGCTGTCGGGATAGAGGTTTCCCGACTGCCGCTGGGAGCCGGTGATCTTGCGCAGGATCATGTCGCCGCCGGGCGTCAGCTCGACCCGGCAGGTGAACCAGCCATAGGCCACATAGGGCAGGTTTCCGCCCAGCTTGAAGGTCCGGCAGCGATAGGTCCCGGGAGCGGGCTGCGGCCGCTTGAGGGCGGCGTTCGGCTTGAACAGGGCGCCCTGGGCGGCGAGGTCGCGGGCATGGCCGCCCTGGCGCGCCTCGTCCAGGGCGTGGGTCCAGGCCTGGTCCAGCCGCTCGATGCGGCGGCGGTCGAGCTGGACGGCGTCCTTGCGCCAGTCGCCGGAGGCGGCGTGGGCGGAGAGGGGCAGGGCGGCGGCGATGGCCGCCATAAGAAGAAGGCGTTCTCTCATCTGAGAGAGAACGCCTTTGATCGTCTTAGGCTTCTTCAGCTTCCGGCGCGGCGGCCGGGGCTTCGCCTTCGCCGCCTTCGAAGCTGCGCGGGGCGCGGCGGCGGCGGGGTTTCTTGACCTCGCCCTCGGCGGCTTCCGGGGCCGGCGCCGAGGCGCGGCTGAGGAAGGCGGGGGCATGGCTGACGGCGCCGTCCTGGCCGCGCAGTTGCGGCGAGGGCTCGGCGGCCTCCACGGTCAGCGGGGCGGCCTGGGGCTCGACGACGGCCAGCGGGTCACGCGGCTCGCGGTCGTTGCGGTCCTGGCGGTCGCCACGCTCGCCGCGTTCGCGGTCGAAGCGTTCACGGCGGCCTTCACGTTCGCCGCGCGGCTCGCGGGCTTCGCGAGGCTCGCGGTCCTGGCGGGGCTCGCGGTCCTGACGGTCGCCGCGGTTCTCCTGGCGATCACCACGGTCGTCGCGGTCGCGCCAGCGGTCCCGGCGGCCGCCTTCGCGGTCGCCACGCTCGCCGCGGTCACGATCACGGTCGCGGTTCTCGTTGCGGTCGCGGTTGTCGCGATCGCGGAAGCGCGGACGCTCCTCGCGCTGGCCGCCTTCACCCTCGCCGCTCTCGGCGGTTTCGCCTTCCGCCTGGGCGGGGGCTTCGGGCTGTTCTTCCGGTTCGGCCTCGAAGTCGATGTCGTAGCCGGAGCCGAACTGCTCCTTGCCGACGATCTCGGAGACCGGACGGTTCGGCTGAACCGCGCGGATGACGCGGAAATAGTGCTCCGCGTGCTGCAGGTAGTTCTCGGCCAGGACGCGGTCGCCGGAGGAGGCGGCGTCACGGGCCAGCTGCTGGTACTTCTCGAAAACGCTCTGGGCGGCGCCGCGCACCTTCACGCCGTCGGGACCGTTCGAATCGAAGGCCCGGTTGGCGTTGTGCTGCGGTTTTCCGCCACCACCGCCGCCGCGATTGCGGCCGCGTTGACGCTTCATACCCTTGAAATCTCTCATCTTGCCTTGAACCTGTCCGCCGCCGGGCGCCTCTAGCGTCGCCGTGCGGCTGTGGTTGCTCTTGAGCCGGTTTGGACCTGTGGTCCTAGTCGAGATCGAAGACGCTGGTTTCCTTAAAAATCTCAACCGCCCCAGCGCGCCATCGGGTGATGAATCCGCGCGCGCTTGCCGGAGGCGTTGGCATCGCCGTTCTGACGAATGCTGTTCCCGACGCCGGCGATTTGGTTGAGACCAATTTGATGTAGCGTCTCGACCTTAAGTTTCCAAGGGCTTTTTCGTACCGGTCACGACGCGGTCGCGATCCGACAGGTCCTTGATCGTCCAGACATCGAGGCCGCCGGCCGCCGTGAACAGGGCTTCCACGTCCTTGGACTGGGTGTGGCCGATCTCAACGGCGAAAAGGCCTCCCGGCTTCAGGACGCGCAGGATCTCGGGCGCCAGGATGCGGTACGGGTCGAGGCCGTCGGCTCCGCCGTCCAGGGCCAGGCGCGGCTCATGGTCGCGGACTTCCGGCTCCAGCGTCTCGATCTCGTCCGTGGCGATGTAGGGCGGGTTGGAGACGACGATGTCGAAGTTCTCGTCCGCCAGGCCGCCGGTCCAGTCGCCGCGCAGCAGGGCGACCTGATTGTTGAGGTCGAGGTTGGCGGCGTTTTCGCGGGCCACGGCCAGGGCCTCGCTGGAGATGTCGATGCCCAGGCCCTTGGCGGCCGGGCGCTCGGCCAGGATCGACAGGATGATGGCGCCGGAGCCGACGCCCAGGTCCAGCAGGTTGAAGGCCTGGTGCTCGGTGGTGCGCTTCAGCACCAGATCGACGATGACCTCGGTGTCGGGGCGCGGGGTGAGCACCTGGTTGTTCACCGACAGCATGACCTTCCAGAAGCCCTTGCGGCCCAGGATGTGGCTGACCGGCTCGCGGCGCAGGCGGCGCTCCACATAGCCGTCGAGGGTGGCGGTCTGCTCGGGCGTCAGCTCGCGATAGGGATCGGTGACGATGTCGATGCGGCTGGCGTCGGCGGCGGCCTCCAGCAGGAGGCGGGCGTCGATCACGGGGCTGTCGATGCCGCCGTCCGTCAGCCGCTGCTTGGCGGCGGTCCAGGCTTTCACGAGGTTCTGGGTCATGAGCCTTCAAATGCTCCGACCGCGAAAAGGACGCAAGCCAAACCCCGCCCGCTTTCGCGGACGGGGCGGGTTGTGCGTGGGGCTCAGCCGATGCTCAGGCGGACGTCCAGGCTGCCCTTGGTGGCGTGCGAGTATGGGCAGACGATGTGGGCCGCGTCGACCAGGGCCTTGGCGGTGTCGGCGTCGACGCCCGGCAGGGTGATCTTCAGCGCCACGTCCAGGCCGAAGCCCTGGCCGTCGTCGCGCGGGCCGATGCCGACCGTGGCGGCGACCGTGCTGTCGTCGGCGATCTTCACCTTCTTCTGGCTGGCCACGAACTTCAGGGCGCCGAGGAAGCAGGCGGCGTAGCCGGCGGCGAACAACTGCTCGGGATTATTGCCTTCGCCGCCCGGGCCGCCCAGCTCCTTGGGGGTGACCAGGCTGACGGAAAGGGCGCCGTCGGTGGTGGCGGCGGAGCCGGTGCGGCCGCCGGTGGCGACGGCTTCGGTGCGGTACAGGACGTTCATGATCGTCTCCCATTTCGAGGGCGGGCGGGACACGGCGTCTCGTCTTTGCTCTCGATTAAATCGTGGACGATATAAATGTCTTTCCGTCGTCTGATGCAAGGGGTTCGAGCGAATATTTTGTGCGCGACCTTTTCGGGCCTATATCAACCCCATGAGCCAGACGCCCGACCTCCTGCGCCTCGACGATCAGCTGTGCTTCGCGCTGTACTCGACGGTCCACGCCCTGAACCGGGCTTACAAGCCGCTGCTGGAGCCGCTGGGCCTGACCTATCCGCAGTACCTTGTGCTGCTGGTGTTGTGGGAGGACGGGACCCAGACCGTGGGCGGCATCGGCGAGCGGGTGGGGCTGGAGTCCAGCACCCTGACCCCGCTGCTGAAACGCATGGAGACGGCGGGCCTGATCAGCCGCACCCGCAGCCCGGAGGACGAGCGCGTGGTGCGCATCGCCCTGACGGACGCGGGCGAGGCACTGAAGGAAAAGGCCAAGGCCGTGCCGCCCGCCCTGCTGTGCGCCATGGGCGGGGACCTGGACACGGTGGTGACGCTGCGCGCCGAGGTGGCGAAGCTGCGGGCGCGGCTGGAGGCGGCGAACGCGGGGTAGTGTTCAGCCTCCCCTAACCCCTCACCCTTACCCTCTCCCCACGCGTGGAGAGAGGGGAGGTCAGTGCGTCTCGTCGCCCTCGGCGACCACGCCGCCGTCCAGCACGCGCACATAGAGCCCGCACAGCATGTGGCCGTAGTGGTCGAAGAGGGCCTTCACCACGTCCATGTCGCGCTCTGCGGTGGTCGGGTTCACGTGAGTGGCGGCGCAGCGGACGATGGGCTTGATGCCCTGGACCGTCGCCCCGCCGAGCGTGAAGGTTCGGTCGGCCCAGCCGTTCTCGACCCAGGGCTCCCAGCCCTCGACATAGACGTTGCCGCGGAAGCGCAGGGGATCGACGGGGCGGCCGATCTTCTCCGCCAGGTCGCGGACGCTGGCCAGGTTGATGATCGAGACGAAGCCGGACTTGCTGTCCATGAAGCGGTGCTGGCCGGGGCCTTCCAGCACCCGCAGCGGCCCCTGGATATCGTCCTTCAGCACCTCGGCCAGCCAGGCGGCGAAGGCCTCGCGGCCGGCGGTCTGCGACAGGCGGCCCTCGAAGTCCGGCGCGCCGTCGGCGCGGGCGCGCAGGGTGGCGGTGGCCTCGTCATAGGCGGTGTGGGCGCCGGCCACGGCGGGAATCTTGGCCAGCACCGTGAACTTCATCTTCGACAGGTGGGCGGGGGCGTCGGGATCGAAGCCGCTGGGCCCGTCCTCCACCGCATAGAGGCGGTCGCAGGGAAAGTGCTCGCCCGCCCGCAGGGTCACGGAGTCCAGCCGCTCGGGCGTGAAGCCTTTGACCGGGTGGCGATATAGCGACGTGATGCGGGCCATTGCGCGCGTCACTGCCCCCAACGGCGTCGCAGCGCAAGCGGAACGGCGAGGCTTGGCGGGTGTTTGACCAGCCGGAGGCTTCATGGACCGCAAGCGCGTCGCCAATCTGATCCCGTGGGCCGGTCTGCTGGCCGTCGCGGTCCTGTGGCCGCGCAAGGACAAGGCCGTGGCGGCCGAGGAGCCGGTGCCCGGCCTGAGCGAGCAGCGGGTGATGCCGCCGCACGACTTCGACACCCAGGAGCCGCGCCGGGGACGGGCGGCCTTGCGGCCGCATCACATTCCGCTGCTGGGCTGGCGCGACATCCTGTGGCGCACGATCATGGAGATCAACGCCGACGGCCTGCCGGCGGTGGCGGGGGGCGTGACCTTCTACGCCCTGCTGGCGATCTTTCCGGCCATCGGCGTGTTCGTCTCGGTCTATGGCCTGTTCGCCGACGTGGCGACGGTCCAGAAGCAGCTTCAGGACATGGCGGTGATCTTTCCCGCCAGCGTGGTCCAGATCGTCGGCGAGCAGATGCTGCGCCTGGCCAGCCAGCAGCAGGAGAAGCTGGGGGTGGCCCTGATCGTCTCCCTGCTGCTGTCGGCGTGGAGCGCCAACGCCGGGATGCGGGCGCTCTTCAACGGCCTGAACGTCGCCTATGACGAGACGGAGAAGCGCAATTTCGCGGTGGTCAGCCTGATGAGCTACGGCTTCACCGTGGCGGCCCTGGGCGTTCTGGTGGTGGCGACGGCGGTGCTGGTGGCCGCGCCCCTGGCCTTGGAATGGATCGGCTTCAGCCGGGCGGAGCTGTGGTGGATACCCCTGCGCTGGGTGGCGGTGCTGGCCCTGGCGGCCTTCGCCTTCGCGGTGCTGTACCGCTACGCCCCGTGCCGGGCGCGGGCGCGCTGGCGCTGGGTGATCATCGGAGCGGCCTTCGCGGCGCTGTTCTGGCTGGCGGGGTCCTTGGGCTTCTCCTGGTACGTGAACACCATGGCCCACTATGACGCCACCTACGGCCCGCTGGGGGCGGTGATCGCCTTCATGGTCTGGGTTTGGTTTTCGGTGATGGCCGTGCTGCTGGGCGCGGAACTGAACGCCGAGATCGAACACCAGACCGCCATCGACTCCACCACGGGGCCGGAGCGGCCCATGGGCGAGCGCGGGGCGGCCATGGCGGATTCCGTGGGCCTTGCCTTCCACCCGCTGGCCTCGATCAAGAAGGAGGCCCAGCGCGCCCGCCGCATCGCGGGAGGGGCCTGGACGCGGGTGCGGCGGCGGTAGATCGGACTCATCCGTCTTCCTCGCCATGTGGCGAGGACCCAGAAACGGCAGAGGCTCGGAAGGGGAGCGGTGCGGTGGTCGCCGCAACGGGCCTTCGTTCGACGCGGAGTCTCTGGGGCCTAGGCACAAGGCCTAGGATGACGGAGCTGATTGAGCGAGCGGATCAGATCAGCCGAAGCTGTCTTCCAGGCTCGCCAATCTCGCGGCCTGATCCTCGGCGATCAGGGGCTTGATGATGTCGTCCAGGGCGTCGCCCTCGATCACCCGCGCCAGGTTGTAGAGCGTCAGGTTGATGCGGTGGTCGGTCACCCGGCCCTGCGGGAAGTTGTAGGTGCGGATGCGCTCCGACCGGTCGCCGCTGCCCACCTGGCTCTTGCGGGCGTCGGAGCGGGCGGTGTCCAGCGCCTCGCGCTGCATGTCGTACAGGCGGGCCTTCAGGTTCTTCATGGCCCGGGCGCGGTTCTGGTGCTGCGACTTCTCGGAGGAGGTCACCACCACGCCGGTGGGAAGGTGGGTGATGCGCACGGCCGAGTCGGTCTTGTTGACGTGCTGGCCGCCGGCGCCCGACGAGCGGTAGGTGTCGATCCGCAGGTCGCTTTCGTTGATCTCGATCTCCACGTCCTCGGCCTCGGGCAGGACGGCGACGGTGGCGGCGCTGGTGTGGATGCGGCCCTGGGCCTCGGTGGCGGGCACGCGCTGCACGCGGTGGACGCCGCTTTCGAACTTCCAGCGGCCGAACACGCCGTCGCCGGTGACCGAGGCGATGATTTCCTTGTAGCCGCCCATTTCGCCTTCGGAGACGCTGTCGATCTCCACCCGCCAGCCCTGGAGAGAGGCGTAGCGTTGGTACATGCGGAACAGGTCGCCGGCGAACAGGGCCGCCTCGTCTCCGCCGGTGCCGGCGCGCACTTCCAAGATGGCGGACGCGTTCTCGTCCTTGTCCTTGGGGGCCAGCATCAGGGCCAGGTCGCGCTGCATGTCAGGCAGTCGCGCGTCCAGGGCCTCCAGCTCGTCGCGGGCCAGGGCGGCCATGTCGGCGTCGCCGGACTTCAGCATCTCCTCCAGGTCGCCGCGCTCGGCCTCGGCCTTGGCCAGGGCTTCCACCGCCTCGGCCACAGGCTTCAGCTCGGCGTGCTCCTTGGAGAGTTTGACGATCTCGCCGCCGTCCGTGGCCGCGCCCATGCGGGCTTCGACTTCGCGGAAACGGTCAAGAACCTGATCGAGACGGGCTTGGGGCAGACGCATGGCGGGTCACTAAGGGCGCGCAGCCCGAGACGCAACCTATTCGGCCGCGACGGCGGTGGCGGCCTTGGCGGCCTCGATCTCGGCGGCGCGCTTTTCCACGAGCTCGACGATGTGGTCGATCATGCCGTCGTTGGACTGCTTATGATCAGGCTTGCCGGCCATGTAGATCATGCCGGCGCCCGCGCCGCCGCCGGTGAAGCCGATGTCGGTCATCAGGGCTTCACCCGGACCGTTCACGACGCAGCCGATGATCGACAGGGACAGGGGCGTGGAGATGTGCGCCAGGCGCTCTTCCAGAGCCTCCACCGTCTTGATGACGTTGAAGCCCTGACGGGCGCAGGACGGGCAGGCGATGATGTTCACGCCGCGGTGGCGCAGGCCCAGCGACTTGAGGATGTCGAAGCCGACCTTCACCTCTTCCACCGGATCGGCGGCGAGGCTGACGCGGATGGTGTCGCCGATGCCGGCCCACAGCATGGAGCCCATGCCGATGGCGCTTTTCACCGTGCCGGTGCGCAGGGCGCCGGCCTCGGTCACGCCCAGGTGCAGGGGGCAGTCGATGGCCTCGGCCAGTTGCTGATAGGCGGCCACCGTCAGGAACGGGTCGGAGGCCTTCACCGAGATCTTGAACTCGTGGAAGTCATGATCCTGCAGGATGCGCGCGTGGTTCAGGGCGCTCTCGACCATGGCTTCGGGGCAGGGCTCGCCATAGCGCTCCAGCAGCTCGCGCTCCAGCGAGCCGGCGTTGACGCCGATGCGGATCGAGCAGCCGTGGTCCTTGGCCGCCTGGACGACTTCGCGGACGCGGTCGGGGCTGCCGATGTTGCCCGGGTTGATGCGCAGGCAGGCGGCGCCCGCCTGGGCCGCCTCGATGCCGCGCTTGTAGTGGAAGTGGATGTCGGCCACGAGCGGGACCTTCGCCGCCTTGGCGATGATCTTGAACGCCTCGGTGGACTCCACGTCGGGGCAGGAGACGCGGACGATGTCGGCGCCGGCCTCCTCCAACTGACGGATCTGGTCGATGGTCGCGGCCGCGTCGGCGGTCACGGTGTTGGTCATCGACTGGACGCTGATCGGCGCATCGCCGCCGACCTCGACGGAGCCGACGCGGATCTTGCGACTCTTGCGGCGGTCGATCATCCGCCAGGGGCGGACGTGGGTGTGGTCCTGGACGCTCATGTCGCGCGGAACATAGGCCTTTGAAGCGACGAGAAGAAGACCGCAGTCGGCCGCAGGGCGGGTTTAGTCGACCAGCTTGCCGATAGAGGTCTGGGCGGCGGGCAGGACGCCCTTGGACGCGCCGGCCACGAACACCTCGAAGGCGGCGGGGTCGGAGACGTCCGCCACCAGGCCCTTGGCGGCAGGGACGCGGTACGCCTCGCCGGCGTTGAGCTGGCGGGCGAAATAGACCTGGCCGTCGCCGCTGCGCACCACCAGGGCGCCGTTCTTGCGGGCCTGGAGGGTGACGAGGGACTCTTCCGGATTGGCGCCCATGACGGCGCCGTTGGCCTTGAAGGGCGAGCCCAGGACAATGCTTTCGTCCGGAGTCGCGGCTTCGGCGGCCTTGGCGGCGGCGCGGGCCTTGGCCACGGCGATGGCGGCGTCGGCCGAACCGCCGGAGGCGACCGAGTCCTCAAGACCCGGGGTGACGTAGGGCTTCGGCGTGGTCGACTCGACCGGCGCCGGCAGGGGCGCGCCAAGCGAGACGGCGCCGGAATTGGTGGTGGGAACCGGCGGCGCGACCGGCGCGGACTGGATGCCCGCCTCGGCCTGCTGCGGCGCGGGCTCCATCACCCGACGGGCGACGTTCCAGGCGAGAATGGCGGCGAGGATCACCACGCCGGCCACGGCGGCCATGGCGAAACGGGGATCGGTCTTCTTCTCGACACCGACCGGGCCGCGCAGGACCTGCTCGGGATCGGGGCTGTCGATCTTGAAACGGTTGACCGCGGCCTCACCGTCAAGGTTGAGGGCCTTGGCGTAGGCGCGCACATAACCGACGGCGAAGGGACGTGACGGCAGGGTGTCGAGGCGCATGTCCTCGATGGCCGCCAGATAGGTCCGGCGGACGCGGGTCGTCTCGGCGACCTCTTCGAGAGACAGGCCCAGGTGCTCGCGGACGGCTTTCAAAGCCGCGCCGACGTGCTCACCGGTCGTCAAGGAAGGAGCGGAGGGCTGGTCCACCTCGGACCCCTCGTCAGGAAACTTCAGCTGCGTGACCCCGCCCATGTCCAGCGGCATGCCCCGTGTCCTGTGTTCGCGCCGCACGTGCAGGCGACGCCCGCACAATCCTTGGCACGAAATGGGTTAACTATTCTTTCTCGATAGCAAGAAGATGTGACAGCGCCAACGCATTCAAACTGCGACATAAAGTTTGCGCGCCAAGGTCTCGATTTCGCCCCGGATCGAACCCGCTCCGCTGCGGATGAGGGCTTCCACCCCACGCTTGGCCGCTTCGCGGTCGCAGGACAGCACCATCTGCTTCACCGGACCGATGCCGGCGGGGGGCATGCTGAGTCGGTCGAAGCCCAGGGCGGTGAGGGCGAAGGCCTCCAGCGGACGGCCCGCCATCTCCCCGCAGATCGACACCGAGGTGCCGGTATCGGCGCAGGCCTGCTGGATCGTCTTGAGGGCGCGCAGGGCCGGCGGCGACAGGAAGTCGTAGCGGTCGGCCACCTGCGGGTTCCCCCGGTCGGCGGCGAACAGGTACTGCATCAGGTCGTTGGTCCCCACCGAGACGAAGTCGGTCATCGGCAGCAGGGCGTCCAGGTGCCACAGCAGGGACGGTGCCTCGATCATGGCGCCCACGTCCAGGCGCGCAGGCGCGGGACGGCCGCGGCGCTGGGCCCAGGCGATCTCCTGGTCGACGAAGACGCGGGCGGCGCGGAACTCGTCCACGCTGGCCACCAGGGGGAACATGATGCGCAGCTCGCGGCCGCGGGCGGCCTTGATCAGGGCGCGGATCTGCATGCGCAGCAGGGCCGGGCGGTCCAGGCCCATGCGCACGGCGCGCCAGCCGAGGGCGGGATTCTCCTCCCGCTCCAGCTCCATGTACGGCACCAGCTTGTCGCCGCCGAGGTCGAGGGTGCGGAAGGTCACAGGCATGCCGCCGGCGGCGTCGAGCACTTTCTCGTAGAGGGCGGTCTGCGCCTCCAGCCGGGGCATCTCCTCGGCCACCATGAACTGGAACTCGGTGCGGAACAGGCCGATGCCCTCCGCCCCGGTCTCCGGCAGGATGTCCAGGTCCACCGCCAGGCCGGCGTTCATCAGCAGGGTGACCTTGTGGCCGTCGCGGGTGAAGGCCGGCGTGTCGCGCAGCTTGGCGAACTCGGCGCGGCGGCTGTTGCGGACCTCGATCCGGGCCTTGAGGGCGGCGACCACGTCCTGGCGGGGGCGGAGGAAGGCCTCGCCCGTCTCGCCGTCGACCACCACGGGGTCGCCCTCGGAGACGCGGTCGCGCAGGTCGGTCAGACGGCCGACGCAGGGAATGTCCAGGGCGCGGGCGACGATGGCGGCGTGGCTGGCGGAGGAGCCCTCCTCCAGCAGCAGGCCCTTCAGCTTGGTGCGGTCGTATTCCAGCAGGTCGGCCGGGCCCAGATTCCGGGCGATCAGGATGGCGTCGTCCGGCAGGGTGCGGGCGTGGTGCCCCTCGCCGGACAAGTGGCGCAGCAGACGGTCGTTCAGATCCTCAAGGTCGTGCAGGCGTTCGCGCAGATAGGGATCGCGGGCCTGGCCCAGGCGGGCGCGGTGCTCGGAGCGCACGCGCTCCACCGCCGCCTCGGCGGTGAGGCCGGAGCGGACCGCCTCCTCCAGGCTGCGGTTCCAGCCGCGGTCGTGGGCGAACAGGCGGTAGGTCTCCAGAACCTCGTAAGAGGCGCCGACCAGGCCGTGCTGGCCGTCGAGCATGGAGTCGATCTGGCTCTGCAGCGCCTCGATCGCGTATTTGAGGCGCGCCTCCTCGGCCAGGGCGTCGTCGGACAGAAGCTGTTCCGGGGCCACCGGCGGCTCGTGCAGCACGGCCACGCCATAGGCCAGGCCGTCGGCGAACTTGGCGCCCTTGAGCCGCTCCGGCTTGTGAGGGGCGATTTCGACGCCCTTCAGCTCGGCCTGGTCGATCAGGCCGCCGCCGGAGACCATCTCCGCCAGCACCATGGCGATGATCTGGAGATCCTCGACCTCCTCTTCGCCATAGACCCGCTCCGTGCGGTTCTGGACGACCAGGACGCCGATGGCGCGGCCGCCGCGCAGCAGGGGCACGCCGAGGAAGGAATGGAAGGGGTCTTCGCCGGTTTCCGGGCGGTAGGCGAAGGCCGGATGGTTCGGCGCGTCTGACAGGTTCAGCGGCCGGCCCAGGCGGACGATCTCGCCCACCAGGCCTTCGCCGGTCTTCAGTCGGGTGACGTGAACGGCGTCGCGCGACAGGCCTTCGGTGGCGAACAGCTCGAGGTCGCCGCCGGCGCGGCGCAGGTAGATCGAGCACACTTCCGCGACCATCGACAGAGCGATGATCCGCACGACCATATCCAGTCGCGCCTGCGCAGGTCCGCCGCCAGCCAAGGCTTCGCGGATCTGGCGAAGCAGGCTGCGGGGTCCGCGAACGGCCAAGCCGGATGCAGCCATGAGTTGAACGCCTCTCGCCTGTACTCCTAGGGCTATACCAGATTTATAGCCTGCGAACCTTGCCGCCATATAAACCTTGTTCGGCTCCGCTTTTTTCACCTTCTTCGCGGATGCTGGGGGTCTCGGCTGCTGAACGCGGCCGCCCACGCCGCGGTTGAGGGAGAACCCCCATGGCGCAAGCATTGACGGCTCTGCTGGCTGGCGGCGACGACCGCCAGGTCATCTCGTTCGAGGTCGCGGGCCAGGAATTCTGTCTGGACGTCGGCGCCGTGCGCGAACTGCGCGGCTTCACCGAACCGACCCCGATGCCGGACTCGCCGCCCTACGTGACCGGCGTCATCAACCTGCGCGGCACCGTGATGCCGGTGATCGACCTGCGCGCCCGCCTGGGCTTCGCGGGCCTCGATCCCGCCGCTCGCCCTGTAATCGTGGTCATCGAGGTACGCGGCGAATGCGCCGGCCTGATGGTCGATGCGGTGTGCGACACCTACACCGTCGCGCCGGGCGATCTGACCCCGCCGCCGGCGTTCAGCGAGTACGCCTCCGACGGCGTGGTCTCTGGCGTGATCAAGGCCGGGGACAAGATGATCATTCTTCTGACGCCCGACACCCTGCTGCCGCAGGGCCTGGCGGCCGCGGCCTAACAATCGTTTGAATTTCGTCTTCCCCTACGGAGGGGGAGGGCGATAACGTGCCTCTCAGACAAAGGGAGACGCGTATGAAGGCTGCGGTTCTGCGGGAGGTGGGCAAGCCGCTCTCCATCGAACAGGTCGCCATCGGCAAGCCGGGCCCGCACGAAGTGCTGATCCGCACCGTCGCCGCCGGGGTCTGCCACTCAGACCTGCATTTCGTGGAGGGCTCCTACACCCACCCGCTGCCGGCGGTGCTGGGCCATGAGAGCGCCGGGGTGGTCGAGGCGATCGGCTCCGAGGTGCGGACCGTGAAGGTCGGCGACCACGTCATCACCTGCCTGTCGGCCTTCTGCGGTCACTGCGAGCACTGCCTGACCGGCCATATGAGCCTGTGCGTCAGCCCGGACACCAAGCGTCCCAAGGACGCCGAGCCGCGCCTCTATCGCGAGGACGCCGCCGCGCCGCGGATGAACCAGTATCTGAACCTGTCGTCCTTCGCCGAGTACATGCTGATCCACGAGCACGCCTGCACGTCGATCCGCAAGGACATGCCGCTGGACCGCGCCTGCCTGATCGGCTGCTCGGTGATGACGGGGGTGGGGGCGGTGATCCACACCTCCACCGTCCGTCCGGGCGAGACCGTGGCCGTGATCGGCTGCGGCGGGGTGGGGCTGGCGGCGGTCAACGGCGCGGCCATCGCCGGGGCGGGGCGCATCATCGCCATCGACCGCGTGCCGGCCAAGCTGGAGCTGGCCAAGAAGTTCGGGGCCACCGACGTCATCAACGCGACCGAGGTCGATGTCGTGAAGGCGGTGCAGGAGCTGACCGGCGGCGGGGTCCACCACAGCTTCGAGGCCATCGGCCTGAAGGTCACCGCCGAGCAGGCGTTCAAGATGCTGCGCCGGGGCGGCACGGCCAACATCATCGGCATGATCCCGGTGGGGACCATGATCGAGCTGCACGGGCCCGACTTCCTCGGCGAGAAGAAAATCCAGGGCTCGTACATGGGGTCGAACCGCTTTCCCGTGGACATGCCGCGCCTGGTGGACGCCTACATGGCGGGGAAGTTGAACCTCGACGACCTGATCTCGAAGCGCATCAAACTCGAAGACGTCAATGACGCCTTCGAGGAGTTGAAGCGCGGCGAGCTGGCCCGCTCGGTGATCGTCTTTGACAGCTAGCGGGGACTAGCTGCGGCAGTAGTAGCGGTAGCCGTCTCGGGCCAGGTAGGTGTCGCTGCGCGGATCATAGCTGCGGTACATGCGCGAGCAGCGGGCCACGTGGCCGCGGTCGTCGCGACGGGCATAGGCCCGGTTGGCGTCGTTCTGCGAGCCCATGATCGCCGCGCCCAGAGCGAAGCCGATGATGCCGGCGGCCAGGGCGTCGTTGTTGTTGCGGTCGCGGTAGCGGCGGCGATTGTCCCAGCGACGCCAGTCGCCGCGATCGCGGTAGTCGTACCACTGACGCTGATCCACCCAGCGGCCGTCATAATAGTAGTAGCCGGGCGGCTGGGCCTGGACGGCGACGGGGGTGAGCACGCCGCCGAAGGTGACGGCGGCCAGGGCGGCGCATAAGGTCTTGCGCATGTTGATCTCCGGGTTTTCCCGGAGACATCAACGTGCAGCTTGGGTCTTGGCTCCGCTTAGTCGGCCGAGGCGAGTTGGACGCTGCTCGGGCCCTTGGCCAGCATGGTGTCGATCTGGTTCTTCTTGGCGCGGAAGCGGTTCAGCTCGGCGCCGGCCAAGACGGTGCCCTGCGGAATCTTGGCCCCGACCGGGTTCACGCGGCGGCCGCCGTTGAAGATCTCGTAGTGCAGGTGCGGGCCGGTGGACATGCCGGTGGAGCCCACATAGGCGACCAGTTGTCCCTGCTTCACGCGCTGGCCCTTCTTCAGGCCCTTGGCGTAGCGCGACAGGTGGGCGTAGCCGGTCTCCCAGCCGCCGTTATGGCGGATCTTCACCCAGTTTCCGTAGCCGCCCTTGCGGCCGGCCTCGACCACCACGCCGTCGCCGGCGGCCAGGACCGGGGTGCCGGTTCCGGCTCCGAAGTCGATGCCCTGGTGCATGCGGGTATAGCCCAGGATCGGGTGGCGGCGGGCGCCGAAGCTGGAGGTGATGCGGGCGCCGTCCACCGGGGTGCGCAGCAGGAAGCCGCGCACGTTCTTGCCGGTCTCGTCGAAGTAGTCGACGCCGCCGTCATTGCGCTCGAAGCGGTAGAAGCGCAGGCCCTTGATCTCGGCGTATTCCAGATCGCCGGCCTCGATGGTGCGGCCGCTTTCGGTGACCTTGCGGTCGAAGATCAGGCTGAAGTTGTCGCCCGCCTTGATGTCGCGGGAGAAATCCAGCTTGTGCGAGAACAGCTTCACCACCTGGGCCGTGACGGTGGGTGTGGCGCCCGCGCGGGCGGCGGACTCGAACAGCGAGCCATGCAGTTCGCCCTGGGCGACGGTGGTTTCGTCGCGGACCTCTTCTTCCAGCTCACGCAGGCGAAGCGCGCCGTCGAAGGTGCGTGAAACGGTGATGGCGCTGGACGGGCTGGTGCGCAGGGACAGGCCGATCAGGCGGGCCGGGCCGCCGCGGTCGCCGCGCGGGCGAGCCAAGGCGATGTCCAGGGCCATGCCGGCCTTGATCTTCACGGTGTCCATGGCGCCGGCCAGGGTCTGGACGACGATGGCGGCTTCGTCGGCTTCGACCCCGGCGCGCTGCACGGCACCTTGCAGGGTTTCGCCGGGACGCACCTTCACCGGGACATTTTCGGCGCGGGTCAGGCCGGGCTGGGCCTCGGCCTGGGCGAAGGCCTTGTGCTGCAGGGCCGTCATCTCGGCCGTGTTCAGGGCCGGACCGGCGGGCGTGGAGGCCTCGATGGGAACAAGCTTCACCGCCAGGGCGATGGCGACGACGGCGGCGGAACCGACCAGCAGTTTCGGCAGCAAGCGGGCGGCCGGGCGTCGCGGATCGAATTCCTGCATCGTTCCCCCTGTCGATGTCGGTCACCGATGGCCGCCGCACCCCTGCGCGACCGTTGAGAAGTGGCCGGAAGTTCCCGATGTTCGTCCGCAAAGGCAAGCAATTTGCGCGACTTGGGCGCTTTGTCGCGGGCGAACCCGGAAAAAATAAGGCGGTCTCGAATGAGACCGCCTTTGCAGTTTTTACTCGGGGAATGTGACGCTTTCGTTCAGGCCATCCAAGCGGTGTCGCTGGAATAGGCCGCCACGAGGTTGACGTTGAACTGGGCCTCGCTGTCGGCCAGGTCGAAATAGAAGTTCTCAAGGGCGTTGGCGTAGATGCCCACGTCCGCCTTGATCGCTTCCGCCAGCACGTAGCCGATCAGGCCGGCCTTGGCCGCCAGTTCGGTGTCGCTGGAGCCGATGCGGGCGGAGGCAAGGGTGTCGAAGTAGGCCTTGCGGCTGACGATGTCGCTGATCGAGGCCTCGACGTTGATGCCGGCCGCGGCGGCCTCGCTGTTGCCGATGATCGTCCCGTAGGCCTTGCGGACCGCCGCCTCGAAGCTCAGTCCGCCGTATTCGCTCTTGAACGAGGTGGCGGCTTCACCGAACAGGCCGAGGTTGGCGGCGAAGTTGATGTACCGGTTCTCAAGGTTGAAGCCTTGATAGTAAGGGTCCGTCAGGTCGGTGGGGTTCACCGTGTCCACCGCATTGACCAGGAAATCCAGGCCGCCGACGCTGGGCGTCTTGCCGGTGAAGAACTGGTAGGTGGTGATCGCCACGGCGCTGGTGTCGATGGCGAAATCCGTGATCAGGCGCACGGCTTCGGTGGTGCTGAGCGTGCCTGCGTCGACGCGGTTCCAGATCTGGGTCAGGGCCGCCGCGTCGCCCGCGCCCTTCGCCGAACCGGCGTCCACGCGGGTGATGTTCTGATAGGCGACTTCCAGGTCGAGCTGGGTGTTGCTGCCCGGCAGCCAGCCGGTGCCGCCGGAGCCGGAGCCGCCCGGGTTCTCGACCCCGTTGTTGCCGTTGCCGTCGATGTCGCCGCTGCCGTTGTCGCCGGTGCCGCCGCCAGTCCCGCCACCGCCGCCGGTTCCACCGCCGCCGCCAGTGCCGCCGCCGCCGCCGGTCCCACCGCCGCCGCCAGTACCGCCACCGCCGCCGCCGCCGCCCGTTCCGCCGCCGCCGATGTCGATGGTCACGCCGCCGCCGACATCAGGCAGGATGTCGATGTCGATCCCGCCGCCGAGGTCGAGGCCGGGCAGAACATCGACGCCGATGATGGCGCCGGCCGTTCCGGCGTTCACGCCGCCAGCCAATCCGGGAAGGATGTTGAGGCCGAGATTGTTGTTGTTCGTGTTCAGGCCAATGCCTCCAAGGAGGCCGGGCAGGAGGGTCAGCTGTCCAGCTTGGCCCCCAATCAAACCAGTATTGTCGGTCATTGAGCTCTCTCCAAATGTCCCCCACTCCATATACAAATACGAGAGTGGTTTGGTTCCAGGATCGCTATGGTTGAGCTTTTGCCTTTAAAAGTTGCGAACACGCTCGCAAATGACGCAACGCGTGTGTCGGCTTAGGGTTGAGCGCCGCCACGATTTCGCGGCGGCGCTCGATCCTTCGTCAGGCCATCCAGGCCCCGTCGTCGTTGTAAGCGGCCACCAGCCCGACCTTGAACTGCGCCTGACCGTCGGCGAGGTCGTAGTAGAAGTTCTCGAGCGAGTTGGCGTACTTGCCCACGTCGGCCTTCACGGCCTCGGCCAGGATGTAGCCCACCAGAGCGGCCTTGGCGCCCAGGTCGACGTTGGTGTTGTTGATCCGCGTCGCCGCCAGTTCATCGAAGTAGGCCTTGCGGCCGACGATGTTGGCGATGGCGGCGTCGGTATCGACGCCGAGAGCCCGAGCTTCCTGGATGCCGATCACCTGGTCGTAGATGGACCGGGCGGCCTGAGCGAAGGTCATGTCGCCATAGCTCAGAGCGAACGACTTGGCGCTTTCACCCGCCAGGCCGAGAGCGGCGGAGAAGTTGATGTAGCGGTTCTCGAGGTTGAAGTTCGCGTAGTAGCTGTCCGTCAGATCGAAGGGGTTCAGCTCGTCGCTGGTGTTGACCAGGTAGTCGAGACCCTTGGCCGACGGAATTTGACCCGTGAAGAACTGGTAGGTCAGGATTGCCACCGAAGTGGTGCCGTCAGCGAAGTCGATGATCCGATCGACCGCCTGCTGGGTGGTCATGGTTCCGGCCGTGATGGCGGTCTTGAAGGCGTTGACCAGGGCCAGCTCGCCCGCCGGAGCCTTGGAGGAGGTCGGGTCGAGGCGGGTGACGTTCTGATAGGCGGTCATCAGGTCGAGGCGGACGTTCGGCGAGGCTGGGGTCCAGCCGTCGTTGCCGATGCCCGAACCGTCGTCGTTGTTGTCGCCGTTGTCGCCATTGGTGGGATCGTCGTCGTCGTCGCCACCGCCGTTGTCGTCATCATCGTCATCGATGTCGTCGGGGATCTGCGGGACGTTGACGCCCAGATCGATGTCGAGCCCGTCGTTCAGGTCGACATCGAGATCGACGCCGAGCAGGCCCGGCAGGATGTCCACGCCGACGCTGCCGTCGTCCAGATCGACGCCCACGCCGCCGGCCAGGCCGGGCAGGATGTCGATGCCGACGCCGCTGCGGGTGTCCACGGTGACGAGGCCGCCCAGCAGGTTGCCGACGCCGGGAAGGCCGCCGCCCGTGCCGCCGCCGGGCAGGATGCCGCCCAGACCGGGCAGAAGCCCGCCGAGACCGCCGCCAGAACCGCCGCCGCCATTGCCGGGCAGGATGCCGCCGAGGTCAGGCAGGATGCCGCCGAGGCCGCCGCCGGAACCGCCGCCGCTGCCGAAGCCGGGCAGGACCTCGACGTCGACCAGAGCGCCGCCGCCGAGCGTCACGTCGACGCCGCCGCCAAGCTGGGGCAGAATTTCCACGGTCAGGGAGCCTCCCTGACCATTCGTTCCGCTGTTTCCGCCGATATTAATCAGACCGAGAAGTGAAAAGGCCATGGTGTTTGCTCCCTTACAGCCAGGGAGAAGCACAACTCAGTTGGGCGAGCGCTGGTTGAAGAGTCACCCTTAAGTTGAGTCGACTGGGTGTTAACCAACCCGTTGAATGGCAACGCAAAACGCCCGCCGGCCAAGCCGACGGGCGTTTGCGATAGTCGAAGCTCGCTGGCGGGATTAGGCCGCCTGCATGCCTTCTTGCGGGTCGCGCAGAACGTAGCCGCGGCCCCAGACGGTTTCGATGTGGTGCTTGCCCTGGGCCGAGGCCGCCAGCTTCTTGCGAAGCTTGCAGATGAAGACGTCGATGATCTTCAGTTCCGGCTCGTCCATGCCGCCGTACAGGTGGTTCAGGAACATCTCCTTGGTCAGGGTCGTGCCCTTACGCAGGGAGAGCAGCTCCAGCATCTGATATTCCTTGCCGGTCAGATGCACGCGGATGCCGTTCACTTCGACGGTCTTGGCGTCGAGGTTCACCGTGATGTCGCCGGTCTTGATCACCGACTGGGCGTGGCCCTTCGAGCGGCGGACCACGGCGTGGATGCGGGCGATCAGCTCGTCCTTGTGGAACGGCTTGGTCAGATAGTCGTCGGCGCCGCCGCCCAGGGTCTTCACCTTGGTGTCGATTTCGGCGGTGCCCGACAGGATCATGATCGGGGTGTTGATCTTCGCGACCCGCAGGGTGCGCAGAACGTCCATGCCGCTCATGTCGGGAAGGGAAAGGTCGAGCAGGATGAGGTCGTAGTCGTAGATCTTGCCCAGATCGACGCCTTCCTCGCCCAGGTCCGTCGTGTAGACGTTGAAGCCTTCCGACTTCAGCATCAGCTCGATGGTCTGCGCAGTGGCGCTGTCATCCTCGATCAACAGTACGCGCATCAGCCCCTCTCAGCCCCCAACGACGGCTAAAATTTCCAAAGGATCGGCAAAGCTCGACCCCGCTCTCGCGACACATTGTGGGCGAGAGAATTTAAGATCGGTTAATGGTGAATGACCCTTCGGGAGAATCGTTAAGCTGATTTGCGAATCGTGAGCAAGCGGCGCCGGGACTCCGATCGCGATTTTTGTCACCGATTCTTTTGCCGCCCGGAGATCCAGTCACGGCAAGGCTTAGAGGGCGATCCAGCCCGCCGCCCGAAGCTTCGCCACACTGGCCCTGGAGACGGGCGCTTCGACGCCGTTGATCAGCTTCAGGCGCAGGTTCCGACCGTCTTCGATAACCTTAACCACGGCGTGGCGGGCCACCCACCAAGAGCGGTGGACCTGCATCCCCTCCAATCCGCCGAGCTCGCCCATGGCCTGGCCGAGGGACAGCAGCACCAGGTCGGAGCCTTGGGTGGTGTGCATGCGCACGTAGTGATCCTCCATCTGCAGGCAGAGGAGATCGCGTCCCAGACGGGGCGGCAGGCGGCGCAGGAAGGCGGGCTCCGACGGCGGGGCTTGCGGCTTGGCCGGAGCGGGGTCTGCGACGCGAAGCCGCAGGAAGGCGTAGGCCAAGACATAGACGAGCCCGATCAGCACCGACTGACCGTACCACTCCACCCAACTGATCCTGGCGATCGCCGGCCATAGCGTCGTGGCGAAGGCCTTCACCAAGGTGCAGAGCGGCGCGGTGGCGATCACCACGACGGCGGGGATCCAGATCCACATGGGAATGCGGGCGCGGCTCATCATCGGCCACAGGCCGCGCAGCAGCAGGCCGAAGCTGACCCCGCTCAGCAGGAAGCTGCCGACCCAGTAGCCGATCCGAACCAGGACCACGTCGTTGAAGTAGCTGCCGAAGGGGCCGATCAGGCCCATGACCACGCCCACGCCGGCGCAGACGCCGAGGTCTATCGCCCAGATGCGGGGAGAGTTCAGGTCGGAAGCCGGAATCGACGCCATCCCTCATCTATAGCCCGGCGTTCGGCGTGGAAAACCCGTCCGCCGGAGCGCGAACCCATTCGCCCACTGGCGAAGGCGTAGTGGCGAACGCGCGCTCGAAGGCTCAGCAGACGGAGGACGCAAACGCCGAAAGGAGCGCCATGTCCGTCGCCGCCAAATCCAAGGGTCTCGCCGCCGCCGCTCTGGCCGGAGCCCTGATGTTCGCCGCTCCCGCCCTCGCCGGTGCGGGCTTCCAGCTGGTCAAGGTTCCCGATCCCCAGGGCGGGACCATCGAGGTCGGGATCTGGTATCCCACCGACGCTCCGATGCGGAGCGTGCCCCTGGGCCTCAACAGGATGGAGGTCGCGCCCGGCGCGCCGATCAAGGGAACGGGCCTGCCGCTGGTGGTCATGTCGCACGGCCATGGCGGCTTCTTCGGCGGGCATTCCGACACGGCCGCGGCCTTAGCCGACGCAGGCTTCGTCACCGCCGCCCTGACGCACACGGGCGACAACTACGCCGACAAGAGCCGCTCCACCGAAGGCGCCAACCGACCCCGCCAGCTGCGGGTGTTGACCGACTACATGCTGAAGGACTGGGCCTCGCATGATCGCATCGACCCGCAACGGGTAGGGGCGTTCGGCTTCTCCATGGGCGGGTTCACCGTCACGGCCGCCATAGGCGGCGTGCCCGACGTGAGCAAGATCAACGACCACTGCCGCCTGCGGCCGCAGTTCTTCGATTGCCAGCTGGTTCATCACCAGCCCGCGACTCCCGCGACCTGGAACGGTTGGAAGAGGGACGAACGCATCAAGGCGGCGGTGATCGCCGCCCCGGCGGTGGGCTACGCCTTCACCCCGCAAAGCCTGGGCGCGGTGAAGATCCCGGTGCAGCTATGGCGGGCCGAGGTCGACCAGATCCTGCCGGAGCCGTTCTACGTGCAGCCGGTGCGCGAGAAGCTGGGCGCCGCGCCGGAATATCATCTGGCTAAGGGGGCCGGGCACTTCGAGTTCCTGCAGCCCTGCACGGCCGAGGCGATCCAGAGCCACGCGGACATCTGCGTCCCCGCCCCGGGCTTCGACCGGGTCGCCTTCCACCAGGACTTCAACCGCGAGGTGGTCCGCTTCTTCCGTGAAAATCTGGCCGTCGTTAACCGGCCTTAACGAGAGGTTTTCACTCATGGTTAACGAGCTTGCCCGCATGGTCGCCCCTCAAGTGCTGAGGGGCAGCTTTGCAGAACCTGATCGCCGCTGTTGAGCGCATCGATCCCCTGACCGTGTTCGGTCGCGTCGCGGGGGTGAACGGCCTGCTGATCGAGGCGCGCGGGGGGCTGACCCGCCTGTCCGTGGGCGCCCGGGTCGAGATCGAGCGCTATGGCCAGTCGGCCCTGCCGGCCGAGGTTGTCGGCTTCCGCGAGACCCGCGCCCTGCTGATGCCCTTCGGTCCGGTGGAGGGCGTGGCCCCCGGCGCCGAGATCAAGATCCGTCCCGAGGGGGCGGTGGTCCGCCCGACCGCCGCCTGGCTCGGCCGCATCGTCGACGCCTTCGGCGAGCCCATCGACGGGCTGGGCCCCCTGCCGCAGGGCGAGGCGGCCTATCCGCTGAAGGCCGCGCCGCCGTCGGCGCACGCCCGCGGGCGGGTGGGCGAGCGGCTGGATCTGGGCGTGCGGTCCATGAACGTCTTCACCACCACCTGCCGGGGCCAGCGCCTGGGCATCTTCGCCGGTTCGGGCGTGGGCAAGTCGGTGCTGCTGTCGATGCTGGCGCGTCAGGCGACCTGCGACGCGGTGGTGGTGGGGCTGATCGGCGAACGCGGCCGCGAGGTGCGCGAGTTCATCGAGGAGACCCTGGGCGAGGAAGGCCTGCGCCGCGCCATCGTGGTGGTGGCGACCTCGGACGAGCCGGCGCTGAAGCGCCGCCAGGCCGCCTACATGACCCTGGCCCTGGCCGAGTTCCTGCGCGACCAGGACATGGAGGTCCTGTGCCTGATGGACTCGGTGACCCGCTTCGCCATGGCCCAGCGCGAGATCGGCCTGGCCGCCGGCGAGCCGCCGACCACCAAGGGTTACACCCCAACGGTTTTCACTGAACTGCCCAAGCTGCTGGAGCGGGCGGGACCGGGGCCGATCCGGCCGGACGGCACCACGGCGGGGCCGATCACGGCGCTGTTCACGGTGCTGGTGGACGGGGACGACCACAACGAGCCCATCGCCGACGCCACCCGAGGCATTCTGGACGGGCACATCGTCATGGAGCGCGCCATCGCCGAGCGCGGCCGCTTCCCGGCGATCAATGTGCTGAAGTCCATCAGCCGGACCATGCCCGGCTGCCAGTTCCAGGAAGAGCGGGATGTGGTGAAGGGCGCGCGCCAGGTGATGGCCGCCTATTCGAACATGGAGGAGCTGATCCGCATCGGCGCCTATCGCGCGGGATCGGATCCGCAGATCGACCGGGCGATCACCCTGAACCCGGCCATCGAGGAGTTCCTGTCCCAGGACAAGGACGAGGCCACCAGCCTCGACGACTCTTTCCACCAGCTTTCAAGCATTCTCAACGCCGCGTGATGAAGACTGTCTAGATGACCAAGTGGGCCGCTTCTCTCATCCGCATCGCCAACTATGAGGTCGAGTCCCTGCAGAAGCGCCTGGGGGAGATCTCCGCGCGCCGGCAGGACGCCGAAATCCGCCTAGCCATGCTCGACGCCGAGGGGGAGGCCGAGATGCTGCGCGCCCAGGCGGACGCCACGGCCGGCTGGTACATGGTCGGCTACACCCAGGGTCTGAGCGTCCGCAAGGCGGAAATCCAGGCGCAGATCGACTCGATCAAGGTCGAGGAGAGCGGGGCGCGGGACGCCCTGTCGCGGGCATTCGAGGAGCTCAAGAAGTACGAGCAGGTGGCGGAAAGCGCCAAGCTCGCCCGCCAGAAGAAGGCGGACGCGATCGAGACCGCCCAAATGGATGAGATGGGTCTGAGGAAGACCGGGACGCGCTAGGTCCCGCGCTAATCAGGCTTCGTCCGGACGCGCCCGGGGAATGATCGCGGTTTCGGCGTCGTGCGACTGGCGCAGGGAGCGCAGGTCGTCGCTGATGCGGAAGATGGCCACGTAGAATTCGCAGAAGGCGCGCCACAGCAGCGCCATGGCCCCGGCGGCCAGAAGGCCGGCGATCAGGACCGGAAAGGCCAGAAGGATGGAGCCCAGGCCGGGCTCCTTCAGCGCCAGGCCGACAGCGGCGCCGACGACCGAGAAGGCGAACAGGGCGATGACGCCCAGACCGGCCCAATAGACCAGATGGATAACCTGGCCGGTGACCAGGCGGTCAAAGGTCAGAAGATCCCAGATCAGGCCGGCGGAACCGCCGCCCGCCGATCGTTTCGCCGCAGGCATTTGCACCAAGAACCCTTCTCGTAGCGTGGTCTCTTAACCGCGCTTGCGGGCATGGCTACCAGCCGAAGCTTGCGACGGCAATGGTTCGCGCGTCGCACCAGTGGCTGAAAAGGGGAAGGCCGCGACGCAAGCGCGCCGCGGCCCTGGAGGATGGGTTTCCCTACGACTTCGGCGCCATGCCGGCGGCCGCGGCCAGGATCTGGGCCTTGGTCACCGAGGCGACCAGCTTGCCGTCCTGGCTGGCGATGGCCGTGGCCGGAAGGCCCAGGGTCTTGCCGTCGACGTTCACGGCGACGATCTGCTGACCGCCCTGCTCGTAGGTCTTCTCAACCGTGCCGACCTGACCGCCCGCCGGGTCCCAGACCTGGGCGCCGGCCGTGAAGGTGGTGCTGCTGGTCGTGGTGGTGGTCGACGAGCTGGGCTGAGCCGCGGTGTCCGCCGCGGTGGCGTCCGTGGTCTCGGTCGTGGTCGTGGTGGTGCTCGCCGCCGGCGGGGTGGCGGCCGTCGGAGCCGCATCCGTGGAGGTCGTCGTGGTCGTGCTTTCCGTCGTGGTCGGCGGAGTCGTGGCGGTCGCCGGCTTAGTGGCCGTGGTGGTGGTTTGAGTTGTGGTCGTAGCGTCTTGCGCGTGAGCCACGGCCGCCATCGACAGAGCGGCGGCAGCGACGGTCGCCAGCAGAGTGCGTTGCATGAGGTGCTCCAAAAAATTCATCGAAACGCCTCCCCCATGCGAAGACCAACGCGGCCGCGTTCAGGGACGTTCCCAAATTATTTCGGATTGTTTCGGTCGCCGGGCGGCGGATCAGATCATGCCGACGGTCTTCAGGCGAGCCCGGGGATGGATCTCGCTCTGGCTCATCACCACGGTCTGGCCGCGGAAGCGTTCGATGATCGAACGCACATAAGGGCGGATGCCTGGGCTGGTCAGAAGCACAGCCGTATCGCCTTGCAGGGCGGCCTGTTCGAAGGCCTCGCGGACCTCGCCGATGAAGGCCTGCAGGCGCGACGGGGCCAGGGCCAGCTGCTTGTCCTCGCCCGGCCCGACCAGGGCGTCGCCGAAGGCGTTCTCCCATTCGGCGGAGAGGGTGATGATGGCCAGGGCGCCGTCGTCACCGCGGTTGGCCCAGCACAGCTGCCGGCCAATCTTGGCGCGGACCTGCTCCACCAGGGTGGTGAGCGAGGAGGAGTGGGTCGCCGCTTCGCCGATGCCTTCCAGGATGGTCGGCAGATCGCGGATGGAGACGCGCTCGCGCAGCAGGGACTGCAGCACGCGCTGGACAGTGGTGGCGGTGGCCAGGGACGGGATGACGTCGTCCACCAGCTTCTTCTGCTCGGCAGGCAGCTCCTTCAGGAGCTTCTGCACCTCGGCGTAGGAGAGCAGGTCGGCCATGTTCTCCTTGAGCAGTTCGGTCAGGTGCGTGGTCAGGACCGTGGCCGGATCGACGATGGTGTAGCCGCGGAAGGTGGCTTCCTCACGCAGGCTGTCGGCGACCCAGGTGGCCGGCAGGCCGAAGGCGGGCTCGCGGACGTGCTCGCCCGGCAGCTCCACCTGACCGCCGCGCGGGTCCATGGCCATCAGGTGGCCCAGGCGGACCTCGCCGGCGCCGACCTCCATCTCCTTGATGCGGATGGAGTAGCCGCTGTTGGGCAGGCGCATGTTGTCGAGGATGCGGACCGGCGGCATGACGAAGCCGAAGTCCGTGGCCAGGGTCTTGCGCAGGGCGCGGATCTGGTCGGTCAGGCGGCGGCCTTCCAGGTCGTTGATCAGCGACAACAGGCCGTAGCCCAGCTCGATCTTCACGTCGTCGATGGCCAAGGTGTTGGAGATCGGCTCGTCTTCCTGCGCCGCTGCTTCCTCCAGCGGGGCCAGGGCGTCGGCGGCGGGGCTCAGCTTGGCCTGCCCGCGCTTCCAGGCCAGGTAGCCGGCGCCCAGGGACACAGCCACGAACGGGATGATCGGCATGCCCGGGATCAGGGCGATGACGCCCGACGAGGCCGAGACCATGCCCAGGCTGACCGGGTTCATGGCCAGCTGATTGACCAGGGCCTTGTCGGCGGAGCCCTCGACGCCCGCCTTCGACACCAGCAGGCCGGCGGCGATGGAGATGATCAGGGCCGGGATCTGGCTGACCAGGCCGTCGCCGATGGTCATGAGGGTGTAGGACGAGGCCGCCTGACCGATCGGCACCTTGTGCTGCAGCACGCCGATCAGGATGCCGCCGACCACGTTGATGCCGGTGATGATCAGGCCGGCGACGGCGTCGCCCTTCACGAACTTGCTGGCGCCGTCCATGGCCCCGAAGAAGGTGGACTCCTGCTCCAGCTCCTTGCGGCGCAGCTTGGCGCCTTCCTGGTCGATCAGGCCGCTCGACAGGTCGGCGTCGATGGCCATCTGCTTGCCGGGCATGGCGTCCAGGGTGAAGCGGGCCGACACCTCGGCGATGCGGCCCGAACCCTTGGTGATGACCATGAAGTTCACCAGCACCAGGATGATGAAGACGATCACCCCGATGACGAAGTTGCCGCTCATCATCAGATTGCCGAAGGCCTGGATGATGGCGCCGGCGCCGTGAGCGCCCTCGTGCCCGTGGCTGAGGATCAGGCGCGTGGAGGCGATGTTCAGGCCTAGCCGGAACAGGGTCGCCACCAGCAACACGGTCGGGAAGGAGCTGAACTCCAGCGGCCGCTTGATCAGCAGCGCCGTCATCAGGATCAGCACGGAGCTGGTCACCGAGAGCGACAGCAGGATGTCCAGCAGGAACGGCGGGACCGGCAGGATCAGCAGGACGATGATCGCCGCGATGCCGATCGCCAGGCCGACCTCGCCGCGCAGCAGCCACCCCAGGATGTCCTTGGGGTTGAAGCCGTTCGAATTTGCGTTGAGGCCGACGTCGGTCATTGACTGCTCACACGCTCAGATTCCCGCCTCCCGCCCAAGCGAAAAGAGGCGGGAGAGAGGGATCAGGCGGCGTTCCCCACGCCAGCCTGCGGGGCCGGCACGTCCACGCCCGCTTCGGAATATTCCTTCAGCTTGTTGCGCAGGGTGCGGATCGAGATGCCCAGGATGTTTGCCGCGTGGGTGCGGTTGCCCAGGCAGTGCTGCAGGGTGTCGAGGATGAGCTGCTGCTCGACCTCCGAAACCGTCTGGCCCACGAAGGAGCGCTGGACGGCCTCGGCGGCCATGGAGGCGCTGCGGGCGACGTTGTTCTCGCCGCCGCCGGCGGCCGTGGCCGACATGGGCTGGCCGTCGGGGAGGCGGATCGCGAACTCGCCGATCTCGTCGCCGGAGGCCAGCAGCACCGCGCGGTGCATGGCGTTCTCAAGCTCGCGCACGTTGCCGGGCCAGCGGTGAGCGGTCAGGCGGCGCTTGGCCTCGGCCGACAGCGGACGTTCGGGCATGCCGTTGGCGGCCGCGTACTTCTTCACGAAGTGCTCGCACAGGGCGAGGATGTCGCCCGGACGCTCGCGCAGGGCCGGCAGACGCAGGTTCACCACGTTCAGGCGGTACAGCAGGTCTTCGCGGAACGTGCCGTCCTTCACCGCCTGAGCCAGGTCGCGGTTGGAGGTGGCCAGGATGCGGATGTCCACCTTCACCGGCTTGGCGCCGCCGACCCGGTCGATCTCGCGCTCCTGGATGGCGCGCAGCAGCTTGGCCTGCAGGCGGGCGTCCATCTCGCTGATTTCGTCCAGCAGCAGGGTGCCGCCGTCGGCCTCCTCGAACTTGCCGATGCGGCGGGCCAAGGCGCCGGTGAAGGCGCCCTTCTCGTGGCCGAACAGCTCGCTTTCCAGCAGGTTCTCGGGGATGGCGGCGCAGTTGACGCTGATGAACGGCTTCTGGGCGCGGCGCGACTTGGTGTGGACGTAGCGGGCCATCACCTCCTTGCCCGAACCGCTTTCGCCGGTGATCAGGATCGAGGCGTCGGAGGGGGCCACCTGATCGCACAGGGCGATGACCTCGCGCATGGACGGGTCGGCGGCGATCATCGGGCGCTCGTCATCGCTGACGGCGGCCAGGACGGCGGCGATCAGCTCGGGCTCGGGCGGAAGGGGGATGAACTCCTTGGCGCCGGCGCGGATCGCCTCGGCGGCGCGGCGGGGATCGGCGCCGACGCCGCAGGCCACGACCGGCACCCGGATGCGTTCGGCCTCGTTGGCGGCGATCAGGCTGGCGATGTCCAGCTCGTAGTCCACCATCAGCAGGTCGGCGCCCTGGCCCGAGCGCAGGGCCTGGGTGGCCGCCGCCGTGGTCTCCACGTGCGAAACCTTGGCGCCTTCGCTCATCGCCATCTTCACGGCGAGGGAGAGCTGCCCGTTCAGTCGTCCAACGACCAGAAGCCGCATGTTCGTTCTCCTTCTCGACAGCCCGCCCTTAGGCGTTGCTGTCGCCGTCCTTGATGATTTCGGTCATGGTCACGCCCAGGCGTTCGTCGACGACGACGACCTCGCCCCGGGCGACCAGGCGGTTGTTCACGTAGATGTCGATGGCCTCGCCGACCTTGCGGTCCAGCTCCAGCACGCTGCCCTGATTGAGCTTGAGCAGCTGGGCCACCGACAGGTGGGCCTTGCCGAGCACGGCCGAGATGCTGACGGGCACGTCGAAGACCGGCGCCAGGTCGGACGCGATCTTGTCGTCGTATTCAATGGCCATCTCGGTCGCGAGGGTGTCCTCGGGGCCGAATTCGTCGAGCGTGAGGTTCGGTTCATCGACCATGGGGTCAGCCTTCCGAGTGGGCGGCGGTCAGGGGTTCGGCGTGAAGGCCTTCGGCCGCGAGGGCGGCGTTGAGGGCCTCGGCGGTGCGGGCGGCGGTGGCGGGCGGATCGAAGGCGGCGCGGCCGTCGGCCCAGTCCAGCATGAAGGCGGCGCGCGGCAGGTTGGGATCGGACTTGGCGATGATCTGGCCCGAGAAGCCGGCGTTGGCGGCGGCGTCCTCCAGGGCCGCGCTCATGCGCTCCAGCAGCTCTTCCGGCACGCGCAGCACCAGGCGGGGCTGCTGCTCCAGCTCGCGGGCCAGGCCGTCGATGGCGGCGCGCAGGGCGGCCTCGGGGAACATCTCCAGCGCCGCGTCGGCGATCTTGCGGCCGCAGGCCAGGGCCAGGGCGGCGGAGCCGGCGCGATGGTCGTGCGCCACCTGGGTCAGGCTGGCCAGGGCGGCGCGCGCG
This sequence comes from Caulobacter segnis, assembly GCF_029543125.1. GTDB lineage: Bacteria > Pseudomonadota > Alphaproteobacteria > Caulobacterales > Caulobacteraceae > Caulobacter > Caulobacter segnis_D. Next base: position 45,931 of record NZ_JARQWW010000002.1, on the reverse strand, counting down.
GCGTCGGCGGTGGCGCGCAGGGCGATGGCGGCGGCTTCCTCGGCCCGGGCCACGGCGGAACGCTCGCCCTCGGCGAAGGCGGCGGCGCGCAGCTCGGCCACTTCTTCTTCGGTGAACAGCTTGGGCTTTGGCGGCGAGTAGGCCACGGCGCCGGTGTTGTCGAACACCGTGTCGAAGGCGAACTTGCGATGGGCGGGCTGCGGGCTGGTCATGTCAGTAGATCAGCTCGTCGTCGCCGCCCTGGCCGGCCAGCATGATCTCGCCCTTGGCGGCGAGGTCCTTGGCGACCTGGACCATGGCGACCTGCGCCTGGTCCACGTCGCGCAGGCGCACGGGACCCATGGTCTCCATGTCTTCGCGCATGATCTTGGCGGCGCGTTCGGACATGTTGGAGAAGAACATCTCGCGCAGGCCGTCCGAGGCGCCCTTCAGCGCCAGGGCCAGCTGGTCCTTGTCCACGGCGCGGAGCAGGGTCTGCACGCCGCCCGGATCCAGCTTGCCCAGGTCTTCGAAGACGAACATCAGGGCGCGGATGCGCTCGGCGCTGTCGCGGTTGCGCTCTTCGAGGGCGGCGATGAAGCGGGCTTCGGTCTGGCGGTCGAAGTTGTTGAAGATCTCCGCCATCATTTCGTGGCTGTCGCGCTTGGACGTGCGCGCCAGGTTCGACATGAATTCGGTGCGGAGGGTCTGTTCGATCTTGTCGAGGATCTCGCGCTGGACCGGCTCCATCCGCAGCATGCGGGTGACGCATTCCAGGGCGAAGTCTTCCGGCAGCGAGGCCAGGACGCGGGCGGCGTGGTCGCTTTTGACCTTCGACAGCACCACGGCGACGGTCTGCGGGTACTCGTTCTTCAGGTAGTTGGCGAGCACGCCCTCGTTCACGTTGCCCAGCTTGTCCCACATGGTCCGGCCGGCCGGACCACGGATCTCCTCCATCAGCGCCTCGACCTTTTCGATCGGCATGAAGGAGGACAGCAGGCGCTGGGTCTGTTCGTAGGAGCCCATGATCGCGCCGGTCGAGCTCATGCCCGACACGAACTCGACCAGCAGCTCTTCGACCACCGAGGCCGAGACGGTGCCGAGCGAGGCCATGGCTTGGGAGACTTCCTTGATCTCCTCGTCGTCCAGGGCTTCCCAGATGGCCGTATGCTCTTCGCCCAGCGCCAGCAGGACGATGGCGGCCTTCTCCGGGCCGGCCAGGTTCTTGATGTCGTCGACCGCCTTGAGCTTGGCCATCAGTTCGACTCGTGCAGCCAGCTACGGAGGATCGCGACGGATTCCTCCGGGTGCTTCTCGACGAACTCGGACACGCGCTTGATGGAGGAGGCCTTCACCTGGCCTTCGATCTTGGCGATGTCGATGCGCTGGTCGAACTCCGATTGCGGACCAGGCAGGGCGAGAGCGTCCTCTTCGGCCGGAACCTGGATCATCTGGGTGCCGCCGTCCGGCATGGTGACCAGACGGGTGACCATGGGCTGCGCGCCGTCCGCCGCGATGGCGGCCAGGTTCTGGCCCGGCGTCAGCGCGGCCTTGGGCTTCATCATCGGGCGGATGACGAAGAAGATCAGCAGGGCGGCGACGACGCCCAGAACGCCCAGCTCCACGGCGCGCATGATGTCGTTTTTGTCGAAGCCGTTCAGCGGGCTGGCGGCGGTGACGCCTTCACCCGGATCGCGGGCGAAGCGGACATTGACGACGTTCAGCTGGTCGCCGCGGTTCTGGTCGTAGCCGACGGCGGCGCGGACCAGTTCCTGGATGCGTTGCATCTCTTCGGCGTTGCGCGGGGTGTAGGCGCCGGGTTCGCCATTCTCGCCGGGAGGGGCGGTGACGCCGTCGACGGCCACGGCCACCGAGATCTTGCGGATCTGGCCAGGCTCCACGACCTCGGTCCGCATGGTCTTGGAGATTTCGTAGTTGGTGACGCTGTCGGCGCCGCGCGAGTTGGAGCCCAGGGCCTGAAAGCCGTTCTGACCTTGCTGGCCCGGGATGTTCGAGGCTGCGGTCGCGCCGACGCTCTCTTCCTGGCGGCGCTCTTCGGCGGTCTGTTCGTTGGTGCTTTCCGAGCGGATGACCTGGCCTTCCGGATCGAAACGCTCTTCCTGAAGGGTGACGCGGTTCAGGTTCAGGTCGGCGGAGACGTTGACGCGGACATTGCCGGCGCCGACCACGCCCTCGACCAGTTCCTTGACGGTCTTGGCGATACGGGCCTCGACCTCGGACTTGCGGTCGTCAGCCATCTTGCCGCCCAGGCCGTCGCCGCCCTCGGACAGGGTCTTGCCGTGCTGGTCGATGACGGTGACCGCGTTGGCCTGAAGGTTCGGCACGGCGCCGGCCACCAGGTTCTGAACGGCGCGGACCATGTCTGCCGACGGACCGCGGGCGCCGACGCCGATGGTCACGGCGGCCGAGGGACGCTCGGCGTCCTCTTCGAACAGTTGGCGCTTGGGCAGGTTCAGGTGGACGCGGACGGAGCTGACGCCGTCCAGGGCGCGGATGGTGCGGGCCAGTTCGCCTTCCAGCGCGCGCTGACGGTTCAGTTGCTGCACGAAGTCGGTCTGGCCGAGGACGTTGTTGGAGTCGAAGATCTCGTAGCCCACGGAGCCGGAGGTCACGAGGCCCTTGCCGGAGATCAGCAGGCGGGTGGAGGCGACCTTGTCGCGGGCGACCATGATGGTCGAACCGTCGCCCTTCAGGCTGTACTTCACGCCGGCCTGGTCGAGGGCGGAAGTGACCTCGGAGGCTTCCTTCAGGTCGAGGTTGGAATAGAGCAGGGACTCGGGTTCACGGGTCACCATCATGACGATGGCGATCAAGGCCGCGGCGACGCCCGCGCCTACGCCGATCAGCGTGGCGAGCCGGCCGATGCCGAACTTCTGAATGGCGCCTGTAAACTTTTCCACGCGCGCCTGACCCCCTCGGTCGGGAAGACGCACCGCCTGCGTCCTCCGCTAGGCAGGATTTACCCAGTGCAGGGTAAACCAATGGTTAATTTCCGTTAGGCGACTCCTTAACGCGCAGCGGCCGCGTCCCTTGTCAGGACGCGGCCGCGTGGCAGTTCAGCCCGTTAAGGGTTGACTAGCGGTACTGCTGCAGCCGCGTCGTGCGCAGGCCCGCAAGGCCATGGCGTTCGATCGACTTCTGCCAGCCAGCGAACTCTTCGCTGGTCAGGCGATAGCGCTCGCAGGCTTCTTCGAGCGACAGGAGGCCGCCGCGGACAGCCGCGACGACTTCCGCCTTGCGGCGGATGACCCAGCGCTCAGTCGCGGCCGGCGGCAGGTCCGACAGCGTCAGCGGCGCGCCGGTCGGACCGATCACGTACTTTTCGCCCCGGCTATTGATGCGTTGCTCTTGCAGCATCGTTCCTACGCCCTTCTCAACATCACAATTGAGAACGGAACATAGGCGCCGGGCGATAACAGCGACTTAATTGCGATAGTAAAAATTCCACTAAGGCGCTGCACTGCGTTTGTGTTCTCTATTGTTCCGAGGTGAAACACTCGAATTAAACTCCGTTAAAGAGAGTAATTACCTCTTAATGTTCAGGAGTTGCTCAAGCATCTCGTCGGCGGTGGTGATGATTTTCGATGCCGCAGAGTAGGCGCGTTGCGTGGTGATCAGGCCGGTGAACTCAGTGGAGAGGTCGACAGTCGACGCTTCCAGAGTTGAAGGATCGATCTCACCAGCGCCGCCGGCCCCGGGAGCCTTCAGGGTGTAGGTGCCGCTCTCGCGGGACACTTGGTAAGCGTTGCCGTTTTGCGAGATCAGGGCGTCGGGGTTCGAGAACGTGGCGATGGCGACCTGGGCCAGGCGGCGGGTCGTGCCGTTCTCGTAAATGGCGGTGACGTAGCCTTCCTTGTCGATCTGCACGTCGGCCAGAACGCCGAAGGGGGTGCCGTTGGCCGAGATGTTCTGGGCTTCCGACAGGCTGGAGAACTGGGTCAGGCCGCCGGGGGCGGTGGTCAGGTCGATCTGGATGTTCTGTTCCGCGATGCCCAGGGCCGTGGCCCACTTGGGACCGGTGGCCGCGGCGTCGTCGGATGCTGCGATGTTGATCATGGGCGGATTGCCGCCGCCGGCGCCGGGGAACAGGCCGCCCAGGGTCTCGTCCGCGGTGCTGATGGTGCCGTCCGGATTGAAGTTGACCGTACCGCTGGCGATCTTGCCCAGGTTCGGTGCGCCGCCGTCGTCGATGATCGACGGGTCGCCATAGACTTCCACCACCCAGGTGTTGGCGTCACCGTGGCGCATGAAGGCCATGGTGATGTTGCGCTGACTGCCCTGGGAGTCGGAGACCGGAATGTTGATCTCGAAGTCCGGCTCCAGGCCGCTGGTGCCGCCGGTGGCGTGCCATTCCGCCATCTGGTTGGCGTCGGCCAGATTGTAGTTCTCTTCGCCAGGATCGTAGATCCCGTCGCCGTTGCCATCCGTCCAGAAGGTGGTGGTGGGCTGCTGGTTGCTCAGGTTGGCGCTGATGGCCACGCGGGTCGTCGCCTCGGCGGTGCCTCCGGTGCCGGAGACGTTGATGGTGTCCAGCTGGCTCAGGTCGGACGGATCGGTGGTGATCTCGCCGGTCAGGTTGTCGGCGAGCCAGCCCTGCAGATAGAGGCCGGCGTCGTTGCGCAGATAGCCAAGGTCGTCGATCACGAAGGCGCCGGCGCGCGTGAACAGGCGCTGGTCGGTCGGCAGGTTGTTTTCCGACTTCGTGGTGGTGACGAAGAAGCCCGAACCGCTGATCGCCAGATCGAGGTTCGAGGAGGTCCCCATGTGGTTCCCCTCCTGCCGCACGTACTTGTGCGTGATGGCCTTCAGGCCGCCAGCCGAGTAGTTCGAGGCCTTGGAGCTGGAAGTGACCAGCGAGGAGAAGTTGGCCGTCGTGCGCTTGTAGCCGACGGTGTTGACGTTCGCGATGTTGTCGGAGATCGCGGCGAGGGCCGACGAATTCGCGACCAGGCCGGAGACGCCGGCGAGCATGGCGCTGTTGATGCTCATCTCAATGGTCCTTCAGGATGACTTTGGTCTTCCAGCGCTGTTTGCGGTTGCGGCCCTTGGGGCCGCGACGGCGCCGTTCTGGCGCCCGTGTTGATGGGTTCAGGTGTCTGCGTCGGTGTCGGTCTGAGCCGGCGGAGTGGCCATGCCGATCACAGAGCTCATCGGCACCTTCTTGCCGTTGACGGTGAGGACGGACTGGCCGCCCTCAATGGCGACGGAGGTCGCCAAGCCGGTGATGTTGGTGGTCGCGTCGACCGCGCCGCCGGTGGCGTTCATGGCCTTGACGCGCATCGTGTAGGACGTGCCCTTCTTGGCGTAGATCGGCTTGCCGTCCTCGCCTTGGCCGAGCACGCCGTCCCAGCTGTAGGTGTGCGACCCCTTCTTGTTGGCGTCGCCTTCCGGCTCGACGGTCTTCACCACCTTGCCGGCGGAGTCGACGATCTCAAGCTTGCTGTACTTGGCGTCGGCGCCGAGATCGTAGGTCCAGGTCGCCTTGCCGGTGTCGCCGATGCTCTGCTGGGCTCCGTCAGCGATGATCATCTTGCCGAGCATGCTCGCGGATTCATTGAGGCCGCCGTCGTTCATGCCGACCAGGGCGGTCAGCAGGTCGTTGGTCATCAGCTGTTGCTCGACGCCGACCATCTGCACGGTCTGGGTGACGAACTGGGTGGAATCCACCGGGGCCAGGGGGTCCTGGTTCTTCAACTGGGTTGTCAGCAGGGCGAGGAACGTCTCCTGGCTGCCGGCCAGGGTGTTGCGGGAGTTCGCCTGGCGGCTGGCGATGGAGGTCCCGTTAGCGGCGACGGCGTCTACCATGGTCCTAATCCTAAATCCGGACATCCACCCCGCTGGCGCGGGAGGCGCGCCAGTCGAGGGCGGGATTGGAAAGCGGGGGCTCGTCTTCGCCCGACAGCGCCGCCTGGAAGGCGCGGCCGTTCCAGGCCGGCTGGCGGTCGTCGGCGAAGGCTTGCTGCTGAGCCCAGGTGTTTGAGTTCCCGCCCTGGTCGGCGAGGTCGAAGGTCAGGGCGTCCTGCGCCAGCTCGAAGCCGGCCTGCTGCAGGGCGTCGCGAAGCTCGCCGGAGCGAGCCTTGAGTTCAGAGGCCGCCTGCGGCTTTTCGAAGGAAAGCGCGGCGGTGACGCGGCCATCGCGGCCGATCTCCAGCTTCACATTCACGCGGCCCAGATCCACGGGGTCGAGGGCGATGTCGAAGCGCGTGACCTTGTTCTCCAGCTTCTTGGCGATCTGGGCCGAAAGCTGGGCGACGGTTTCAGGTGAGCCGCGGACAGCGGCGGCGGTGTCGGCGCGAGCCGTCTCGGCGGCGCTGGACGAAGAGGATGACGCGCCGGCGCTGGTGGTTTCAGCGGCGGGCTCGGCGAGCTCCGCCGCGGCGTCGGTCATGGCCGCCTCGACCTGGGCGGCCGAGGAAGACTTGTCGGCGTCGACGGTGAAGGCCTTCTTGTCGGGGGCGGGGCCGTCCTTGGCCGTCGCGGGTTTCGCGCCGGCGGCGGGCGAGGCGGCGCTCTGAGCCGTCTGGACAGTCTCGATTTCAGCCTCGGCGCCTTCGCTATCCAGGCGGCGGCTGCGCAGGCTTTCACCAGCGGGTTGCGCCGGCGTCGGCGTGCGCGGGGCGACGGCCACGACAGCGGTCTGCTGAGCAGCCGGTTGCTGACCGGCCGTGCTCGTGGCCTGCGGTGCGGCGTCCTCCAACGGTGTGGCGGGGATGTCTTCAACCGGCGCTTGGGCTTCCACCGTGTCCACGGCCGCAGAGGCGGCGGCCGCGGGCTGGGCCGCCGGTGCGGCCGGCTTGTCGGCGGCCGGCGTCTTGGCCGGCTGAACCGAAGCCTTCACCGTCGGCGCGGCCTCTTCACGCAGGAGCGGCGCCAGGGTCGCGGCGGCGTCGGTCTGTTCGCCCTCGACCGCTTGCTCGACGGTCGAGGTCTGGGGTTGGCGCTCCGTCTGCTGCGGCGCCTTGGGCGCAGCGGCGGCCGGAGGCGTGGCGGCCGTCCGCGCCGGGGTCTGGGGCGCCGCTTCCGGCGCGGCCTTGGCTTCCGGTTTCACCGCAGACGTTTCGCCTTCGGATGACGCCGCGGCCTCCACAGGAACCTGAATGGCGGGAGCCGCAGGCTGCTCGGCCGTTTCATCCGCGGCGTCGGCGACGGCCATATTGGTGTTGAACGCCGGCTGCTGAGCCGCTTGTTCGCCGACGTCCTCGCCCGTCGCGATCGCGGGGGCGGCGAGGGCGGCCGTCGGGTCCGGAACTTCGCCGTCAGCGGCGACGGGGGCGGGCGTCGTAACCTGCGGAGCCAGCAGAGCCGCCATCATGGCCGCGGCGGCGTCCGTCGGCGCGGCGAGCAACGGATCGGCGACCGTGGTCTCGGCGGTCTCGGCGGTGGTCTTTTCCCCCTCCGCGCCCGGCTCGCCTGATGCGCCGCCCAGATGGGCCATCAACGCCATGACCAGATCGAAGCCCGCGCCAGAGCCGGACGCAGCCTGGCCGCCGCCTTGGGAGGCTGCGGTCGCGGCGCCAGGGGCGGCTGCGGAAACGGCGTCGGTCATCGGCTTTGCGGCCTCGGATTCCATTCGACACGAAATGCGTCGGTTCTTCGGAACCCGCTCAGCAAAGGCCGGGCCAAGTCACAAGCCGATGATTATGTCGCTGATTTTTCGAGATAATTTTCGAAGCTTGGCAAGCGGGAAGGGCGATGAGCGGCGTTTTTTGCCGGGATTTCGCGGGCGGCCGAAAGGGACCCCGGCGAACCCTGCCCAGCATGGTTAACGGACTGGCGCCGCTTTTGCGTGGGGACACGCGCGGTCGATGATCGGTCGCGAAGAAGATGTTGGAAAACAACAGGATGCCTGTAGTCCGCGTTCGTATCGCTCTCGCGCCCCGGCAGATTTCGCCGTGCAGAGAACGTCGCGCGCCCGGTCGGGAGCGCTAGGCCATGTCGCTGAATACAGTTCTTTCCGCGGCGACGTCGGGCCTGATGGCGGCGCAGACCGGCCTGCGGGTGGTCTCGGACAACGTCGCCAACATCAACACCCCCGGCTACACCCGCAAGGTCGTCAGCCAGGAGAACCGTATCTCCGCCGGCATGGGGATCGGCGTCGATGTGACGGAGGTGAAGCGCGTCGCCGACCGTTTCCTTCAGGCCGCCAGCCTGCGGGCGACCTCGGACGCGGCCAGCGCCTCAGCCATCGCGGACGCCCTGGACAACGCCCAGTCGCTGTTCGGCGACCCCAGCGCGCCGACGTCCTTCTTCGCGCAGTTGAACAATGTCTTCTCCGCCTTCTCGGCGGCGGCCGACGATCCTTCCTCGGCCCTGCGCCGGTCCAGCGCCGTGTCGGCCATGGAGAATTTCCTGGGCGAGGCCAGCCGCATCGGCGCGTCGCTGGCCAATCTGGGCAAGACCACGGACTCGCGCATCGCGGCGAACGTGGATCGGGTCAACGATCTGCTGGAGCAGATCGACAGCCTGAACACCGACATCATGTCGGTGAAGATGACCGGCGGCGACGCCACCGGTTCGGAGAACATCCAGAGCAAGCTGGTCGACGAGCTGTCCGGCCTGATGAACGTGAAGGTTTCGCCGCGCGACATGGGCGGCGTCGACGTCCGGACCACGGAAGGCGTCGTGCTGGCCGGAGCGGTCCTCGCGAAGCTGACCTATCATCGCTCGGACAGCGGCAACAGCTACATCACCAGCTCCACCGTGGGGGTCCCGAACTCCGAAAGCCGCTTCACCCTGACCGGGGGTGAGATCCACGGTCTGATGACCCTGCGCAATGTGGAGCTGGGCGGCATCTCCGATCAGCTGGGTGAAATGGTCTCCCGCGCGGCGGAGCAGATCAACATCGCCGCCAACGCCTCGTCGTCGGTGCCCGCGCCCGCCCGCCTGACGGGCCGCAACACCGGCTTCGGCGCGGATATGGAAAGCGCCGCCGCCGGCTTCACCGGAATCTCCAATGTAGCGATCACGGACGAGAACGGCGTGGTTCAGCGCCACGTCCAGATCGACTTCGACAACCACACCATGACCATCGACGGCGGCGCGGTGGTTGGCTTCACCGACGCCACCTTCGATGCGGACCTCGACGGCGCCTTGGCGGGCTTCGGCACGGCGAGCTTCGCCGCGGGCCGGCTGACCATCGAAGCCACCACCCCTGATCATGGCGTAGCCTTGGCGGAGGACGCCGCCAATCCCTCCAACAAGGCGGGCCGAGGGTTCGGCTCGTTCTTCGGTATGAACGATCTTATCCGATCGGACGGTCTCGCCAGCTATGAGACCGGCCTGACCGGGACCAGCAACCACGGCTTCGGCGCCGGCGAGCAGATCATCTTCCGCCTGACCGACGCCAACAATCAGCTGATCCGGGACGCGACCATCACCATTCCCGCCGGCGGCACGATGGACGACCTGCTGGCCGAGCTGAACGCCAACGGCACGGGGCTGGGCGTTCAGGGCAGCTTCTCGCTGAACCAGTACGGCGAACTCAGCTTCACGCCCAAACAGGCGGGGGTGACCCTGTCGGTGACCAGCGACGCCACCCAGCGAGGGCCGGGCGGCCCGACCATGAGCCAGTTCTTCGGCCTTGGCGCGGCGGAGCGGGGCAATCGCGGAAGCCGCTTCTTCGTCGATCCGGCCATCGTTTCCGACCCGTCGAAGTTGCCGTTCGCACAGCTGGATCTGAACGCAACGCCCGGCCAGGCTGGGCTGGTCATCGGCGACGGCCGCGGCGCGCTGGCGCTGGCCAAGGCAGGCGATGCGCCGGGTCACTTCTCCGCCACCGGCGGGATGGGGGCCACGACCGGCAGCCTCAGCGCCTTCTTCTCGGAGGTCAGCGGCTCCATCGCCCGCAAGGCGGACACCGCCTCCTCGCGTCAGCAATCGGCGGACTCCGTGAAGCTGGAGGCCGACGCCCGCCGTCAGTCCGTCGAGGGGGTGAACCTCGATGAAGAACTGATCAGCATGACCACTTACCAGCAGGCCTACAACGCCTCCTCCCGCCTGATCCAGGCGGCCAAGGAGATGATGGACCAGCTGATCAACCTGGTGTGACCTGAGCCATGACCCGCATCTCCACCGCCGGCAACTACTCCTCGATGCTCAGCAACCTGTCCCGAGCGCAGGTCGAGCAAGCGAAATGGGGTGACCAGATATCCACCAAGCAGGTCGCCACCGACCTGAAGGGCTTCGCCAAGAATGCGGAGTACATCACCGCCCTGAAGAACGTGCAGAGCAAGGTGGGCTCGTTCCTGGAGCAGAACACCCTGCTGACCGACAAGCTGGGCATGCAGGACGTGGCGCTTACCCGGGCGGCCGACACGGCGCAAAGCATCCGCACGTCGGTGACCGAGGCGGTGGCCGCTGGCAACGCCGACACCTTGATGGAGCAACTGGGGAGCTACTTCGCCGACGCGGTCTCCGCCCTGAACACCCAGCATCAGGGACAATTCCTGTTCGCTGGCGGGAAGATCGAGACCCAGCCGATCACCGCGACCGCACTCAACGATCTGGTGCCGCCCCTGCCGGCCACGCCGGCCGAGCTGGAGGACCATATCGCCGGTCTGTTCTCCAACGACCACTTTGAATCGCAGATCCGGCTGAACGAGACCGCGACGATCAATCCGTCCTTCCATGCCGACACCCTGGGGACGCCGCTGTTCACGGTGCTGCAGAACATCACCGCCTATGTGCAGGAGAATGGGGACTTCGACGGCAACCTCACCCAGGAGCAGAACGACTTCCTGAAGTCGCAGCTGACCCTGCTGGACGACAGCCGCAAGGGCCTGATCGACGAGGCGGCCCGCAACGGCATGCTGCAGAACCGCGTGGATCAGGCGGCGACGGTCCTGAAGGAGCGCGAGAGCGGCATGGAGGTGATGATCGGCGGGATCGTCGACGCCGACTACGCCGCCGCCTCGGTGCGGCTGAACATCGCGCAGCTGTCGCTGGAAGGCTCCGCGCGGGTGTTCTCCATGCTGTCGGGTTCGTCGATCCTGAACGTGCTGTAGAGCCGAAACCTCGCAATTGGGGCCTCGCGCCGCTAAATAGCCGCCCATGACCTTCTGCGAACTCGCCAAGCCGACCTTGAATCCCGTCAGCAGCCTTTCGGCTGTTGCGGTTGAGGCCGCGCGCGCGGCGGTTGGCTTGCCGGAAGGAACGCGCATCGTCGCGGCCATGTCGGGGGGCGTGGACTCCACCGTCACCGCCGCCCTGCTGAAGGCCGCCGGCTATGACGTGGTGGGCGTCACCCTGCAGCTCTATGACCACGGGGCGGCGATCCAGAAGAAGGGCGCCTGCTGCGCCGGCCAGGACATCCTCGACGCCCGCACGGCTGCAGACGCCATCGGCATCCCGCACTACGTCCTCGACTACGAAAGCCGCTTCAAGCAGCACGTGATCGAAGAGTTCGCCGACGCCTATCTGCGCGGCGAGACGCCGATCCCTTGCGTCCGCTGCAACCAGACGGTCAAGTTCCGCGACCTGCTGGATGTGGCCCGCGACCTGGGCGCCGAAGCCATGGCCACCGGCCACTATGTGCAGCGCTCGATGAGCGACGATCCGCAGCTGCGCCGCGCGGTCGACCCGGCGCGCGACCAGTCCTATTTCCTGTTCGCCACCACGCGCGAGCAGCTCGACTTCCTGCGCTTCCCCCTGGGCGGTCTGCACAAGCCGGACGTCCGCAAGGTGGCCGAGGAGCTGGGCCTGTCGGTGGCCGACAAGCCGGACAGCCAGGACATCTGCTTCGTGCCCGAGGGCAAATACACCACGGTCATCGATCGCCTGCGCCCGCACGGCGCGGAGGCGGGTGACATCGTGCATCTGGACGGCCGGGTGCTGGGCCGCCACGAGGGCGTGACCCGCTACACCATCGGCCAGCGCCGGGGCCTGAACATCGCGGTGGGCGATCCGTTGTTCGTGGTGCGCATCGACGCCGACAAGCGCCAGGTGATCGTCGGCCCGCGCGAGGCGCTGTTGACGACGGCCCTGACCCTGAAGGAAGCCAACTGGCTCGGCGACCAGCCGACCCTGGAGGCCGCCTGCGCCGACGGCCAGGCGGTGCTGGCCCGCGTCCGTTCCACCCGCGAGCCGGTGCCCGGCCGCCTGACGACCATCGACGGCGTTCCGGCGGTGGCTCTGGATGTGGCGGAGGAAGGCGTGGCTCCGGGCCAGGCCTGCGTGTTCTACGATCCGGAGGACATCTCGCGCGTGCTCGGCGGCGGCTTCATCGCCGGCGCGGTGCGGCTGAACGGCTAGGTATTTCTCCTGCCCCGCTTGCGGGGGAGGGGGACCATGCGAAGCATGGTGGAGGGGGCCGCTACAGGGGAGGAGAATTTAGCCTTCGGCTTCCAGCAGATCCTGCTCAGCCAAGGCTTCACCCACCGTCTGACTCTCGGGATTATGAACCATGCGCAGGGAGCGGGGTTCGACCGGCTCGCCGCAGTCCGTGCAGATCAGGCCGGGGCGCAGCTTGTGACCGCAGGGCTCATGCACGAAATGCAGCGGCCCCTTCTCGCCATAGACATGCCGATCGCCCCAGTCGCTGAGGGTGATCAGCACCGGGCGCAGATCCTTGCCCTTCTCCGTAAGCCGATACTCGAAGCGAGGCGGGTGCTCGCTGTAGCGGCGCCTTTCCAAAACCCCGTGGGCCACGAGAGTCTTCAGGCGAGCGGCGAGGACGTTGCGGGCGACGCCGAGGCTGTCCTGCCACTGGTCGAACCGGCGCACGCCGCGAAAGGCGTCGCGCAGGATCAGCAGGGTCCACGGATCGCCGACCACTTCCAGCGTGGCGGCGACGGAGCAGCGCTCCTTAGAGTAGTCGGCGGTACGGCCCATCGCGCGAAGGTGACCGTTTCCCCGGCGGAAGGCAAGAGGGTTGCGTTTCCGAACCGAAGGCGTAGGTTCTCAATTGCAACTCATTTCCGATGCGCCGTTTCATCCACCCTTTCGGCGTTCTCGGGTGAGAGGCATTTCCGGTGACCTCGGCCGGGCTCTCTCCGGGGCCCGGCCGCTCTTTTCCCGGGCTGCGGGAGGGCTTAAGTCCCTCCCCAAGCAGAGGAAACATCCACAATGAACTCCGATCCCGTCGTCATCGCCTCTTACGCCCGCACGCCCATGGGCGGTTTCCAGGGTGTGCTGTCCGGCGCCAAGTCGACCGAGCTGGGCGCGGTGGCGGTGAAGGCCGCGCTGGAGCGGGTCGGTCTGGCCGCCGACAAGGTCGAGCAGATCATCATGGGCTGTGTGCTGCCCGCCGGCCTCGGCCAGGCGCCGGCGCGCCAGGCGGCGTTGGGGGCGGGCCTGCCCAAGTCGGTCGAAGCGACCACGGTCAACAAGATGTGCGGCAGCGGCCTGCAGGCGGCGATCATGGCGCATGACGCCCTTCTGGCCGGCACGGCGGAGGTCATCGTGGCGGGCGGCATGGAGAGCATGACCAACGCCCCCTACCTGCTGGCCAAGCACCGGGGCGGCGCTCGCATCGGTCACGACCGCATCCTGGACAGCATGTACCTGGATGGGCTGGAGGACGCCTATGAGCCCGGCCGCCTGATGGGCAGCTTCGCGGAAGAGGCGGCCGCCGCCTATCAGCTCACGCGCGAGGACCAGGACGCCTACGCCATCCAGAGCCTGGCTCGCGCGAAGGCGGCGGTGGAGGGCGGCGCCTTCGCCCGCGAGATCGCGCCGGTCACGGTCTCCGGCCGCAAGGGCGACACGGTGGTTGATCAGGACGAGCAGCCGCTGAAGGCCGATCCGGCCAAGATCCCGACCCTGCGCCCCGCCTTCTCCCGCGACGGGACCATCACCGCCGCCAACGCCAGCTCGATCAGCGACGGCGCCGCCGCTTTGGTCCTGACCCGCGCCAGCGTGGCGGAGAAGCTGGGCCTGCCCGTGGTCGCGCGTGTCGCGGCCCACGCGGCCCACGCTCACGAGCCGGGCCTGTTCACGACGGCGCCGGTGCCGGCCATGCAGAAGGCCCTGGCCAAGGCGGGCTGGTCAGCGTCGGACGTGGATCTGTGGGAGGTCAACGAGGCCTTCGCCGTGGTCGCCATGATCGCCCAGCGCGAACTGGGCATCGACAGCGAGAAACTGAACGTCAACGGCGGCGCCTGCGCCTTGGGCCATCCGATCGGCGCATCCGGCGCGCGCATCCTGGCGACCCTGTTGTCGGCTCTGGAGGCGCGGGGCGCGAGCAAGGGCATGGCGTCCCTGTGCATCGGCGGCGGCGAAGCCGTGGCCATGGCGGTGGAGCGCGTCTGATCCTGTCGCGTTAGCAGACGGCAGACAAAAGGAGACCAAGGCGATGGCCGAAACCTTCACCGACAACGCCGACGCAGGACGTTTCGAACTTGATGTGGATGGGAAGCTGGCCTGGGCCGACTACCGTCGCCGCGACGGGGTCCTGGTCATTCCGCATGTTGAGGCGGAGATGGCGCTTCGGGGCACCGGGGCGGCTGATCGTCTGATGCGTCAGGTGGCCGGGGCGGTGAAGGCCGAGGGGGTGCGGATCATTCCGACCTGCGGCTATGCTCACGCCTGGCTGCGGCGGCACGAGCCCGATCTGATCGCCAACTGAGAGGCGAGAGGGCGGCGGCAGCGCCGCCCTTCACGATCTCGCCTTCAGTCTTAGCGGCTGGTGCGCGCCAGGATGGCGTCGAGGGCCTGAACCCGAAGACCGGTTTCGTCCGCCAGGCGCTTGGCCAGCTCGCGGGCGCCGACCGGATAGGCCTCACCGCCGTCTGCGATCTCTTCGGAAATCTTGGCCACCTGCTCCATGGCGTTTTCCAGGGCGGAAAGATGCTCTCGGGCGACGGCCCGGGCCTCGGCCTGAAGGCGCGAGACACGTTGGCTGATGGTCTCCGCCGCGGTCGAGCGCGGCGCGATGTCGGTGACGACGGCAAGCGATGCGGACATGGGTGCAATCCCCTTGTGGATATGGGTTGGAACGCGCCGTCCTGGCTGCGGGGAGGCAGTCTGAAACAGCGCACTCACGCTTCAGATAAGCGCTGCGGTCTTCGAAAGTTCCGCGATCGCAAATTGACAGGAGGCGCCTGTGGCGCCTTGGACGCAGGCGGCTCGTTTTGCTTCGGCCGCGCCTCAGCGTCGCGGCGCGCCGTTCTCCACGACGCCCGGCGCCTGACCAGGGCCGCAGGGACCTTCGTGCCGCCCTTCGCTCACCAGGGTCATCACCTTGGCCGGGCGGTCTGGCGTGATCAGGCTGAAGCTCATCTCCGCCCGCATGCGGGTCTTGAAGTCGCCCGTGAAGCGCGCCCGCATCAGGCTCTCGCCGCCGTCACGCGCGCAGCGGGCGGTGACCATGTAGACGCCGCCGGTGCGGATCAAGGTCAGGCCGGGACATCGTGCGCGGGCCTCGCCCATGCTCTGGGCCAGGCTGTGATCCTGGCCGATGCACTGGACGAGAGTCTCCGGCGCATGGCCGCCGGTGCGGGTGACGGTGCGCCACAGGCCCGGCTTCAGGCGCGGCAGATCCTTGGGCGTGATCAAGCGCTCGGATTGGGCGTCTTCGGAACAGGCGGCGAGCATCAGCCCGGAGAGGAGCAGCCAGACGACGGACGCGGCGCGACGCATGGCGGGCTCCAGGGTAAGCGGGGCGAACTCTCGCCCCAGCCCTAGCGGTCTGCTCAGTCAGCGCTATTCAGATCGTGCGGTCCTAAGCCACCCGAACCCGAGCCGCGCTTTCCGGCAGGTCCTGGCCGAAGGCGCGCTGGAAGAACTCGGCCACGGTGGGGCGTTCGAGTTCGTCGCACTTGTTCAGGAAGGTCATGCGGAAGGCGATGGCCACGTCGCCGCCGAAGATCTCGGCGTTCTGGGCCCAGGTGATGACCGTGCGCGGGCTCATGACCGTGGAGATGTCCCCGTTCATGAAGGCGTTGCGGGTCATGTCGGCCACGCGGACCATGGCGGCGATCTTCTGGCGGCCATCCGGATTGTCGTAGGACGGGTTCTTGGCCAGGACGATGCCGGCCTCCACGTCGTGATCCAGATAGTTCAGCGTGGTGACGATCGACCAGCGGTCCATCTGGCCTTGGTTGATCTGCTGGGTGCCGTGATACAGCCCCGTGGTGTCGCCCAGGCCGATGGTGTTGGTGGTCGAGAACAGGCGGAAATACGGGTTGGCCCGGATCACGCGATTCTGGTCCAGCAAGGTCAGCTTGCCGCCGGCCTCCAGCACGCGCTGGATGACGAACATCACATCGGGACGGCCGGCGTCGTACTCGTCGAACACCAGGGCGACGGGGCGCTGCAGCGACCAGGGCAGGATGCCCTCGCGGAATTCGGTGATCTGCTTGCCGTCCTTCAGGACGATGGCGTCCTTGCCGACCAGATCAATGCGGCTGACGTGGCTGTCCAGGTTCACGCGGACCAGCGGCCAGTTCAGGCGGGCGGCGACCTGCTCGATGTGGGTCGACTTGCCGGTGCCGTGATAGCCCTGGACCATCACACGGCGGTCGTGGGCGAAGCCGGCGCAGATGGCCAGGGTTGTCTGCGGGTCGAACTTGTAGGCCGGGTCGACCTCGGGCACGTGCGGGTCGCGATGGCTGAAGGCCGGGACCTTCATGTCGCTGTCCACCCCGAAGACTTCGCGCACGGTCACCCACTTGTCGGGCACCAGGGTCAGCAGGGCGTCGGTGGTCGAGGGCGTGTCGGCGAATTCGGGCATGGTCTGCACTTAGAACCTTGCGCCGCCTAGGAAAAGGGGGTGCGTCGCCGGACACCCCTCCTTACCCAGCGTCAGACTAGACCAGCTTGGCCTTCTGCAGGGTCTTGTAGGCCTTGATGACCCGCTGGAGCTTGTGCTCGGCCGAGCGGTCGCCGCCGTTGGAGTCCGGGTGGCAGCGCTTCAGCAGCTCCTTGTAGCGCGCCTTGATGGCCGGGCCGTCGGCGGTGGCGTCCAGGTCCAGGTCGGCGAGGGCCCCCCGTTCCAGCTTGCCCAGATGGCGGCCGGCGGACTCCGCGGCCTCGGCGCGGCGGCGGGCGGCGGCGAACACGCCGAAGGGGTCGTTGAAGGCGCGGCGGTCGCGGGCCGCCGCTGCGGCGGCCTCGCGGGAGCGGGCGTCGGCCTTGAACGACCAAGTGGGCCGGTCGCCGGTGGCGCGCGCCTCCATGTGGCGGCGCATCTCGCCCTCGCTCATGCCGGCGAAGAAGTCCCAGCGCTTGTTGTACTGGGCGGCGTGCGGCTGGCAGAACCAGTAGTGCTGATCGGGCAGGTCGCGGGACTTGGGTGCCCGGGCCGTGGCGGCCGCGCGGCAGCCGGCGTGGTCGCAGGGACGCTCCCCTGGCTTCAGGCGCAGGACGTCCTCTTCGACGCGCATGGCCTCGTCCTCGCCCTCTTTCGGGGGGCGGACACGGATGTCTTTGAACTTGGGCCGGTACTCGAACATGGGATTCAGTCTAGGTCGCACCTAAATACGTTCAAGAATTGACAAGCCGGGAGAGGCCGCATGGGCGCCGTCACAGATGCGATCCGCGACAAACTGACCAAGACTTTCGCACCGGTCCGGCTGGAGGTCGTGGATGACTCCGATCGCCACCATGGCCACGCCGGCCATCGGGGAGGCGGCGAGAGCCACTTCAATGTAGTGATCGAAGCCGCGGCTTTCACCGGGGTGAACCGCGTGCAGCGTCAAAGAATGATCAACAGCGCCCTGGCGGAGGAGCTCGCCGGCCCCGTCCATGCCCTGTCGGTGAAGGTTCTGGCCCCCGGAGAGGCTTAGGAGCCGGAGGCGACCTTGGCGGCGATCGTTTCGAGCACGCGCTTGAGATCGCTTTCACGGAAAGGCTTCTGCAGCACGGCGGCGCCCTTGTGGTCGTCGCTGATGCCGGCCTCGCCGTAGCCGCTGGCGAAGGCGTAGGGCACGCCGCGCTCGCGCAGCACGTCCGCCACCGGAAAGATCGGCCGGCCGGCCAGGTTCACGTCCAGCAGGGCGGCGTCGATCTCGCCGTCGCGGGCCAGGGCCAGGGCTTCGTCCAGCTCCGCGGCCGGGCCGACGACCACGCAGCCGAGATCGTCCAGCATGTCTTCGACAAGCATGGAAACGAGGGCCTCATCCTCCACGACGAGTACGCGCAGGGATTTCAGGTCGACGGCTTGCGTCATTCGACGGCTCCAAAGCGCGCCACGGATAATCGCCCCCGCACCGCTTACTGAAAGATCATAGCCCGGCGCGAGCGCGCCTGACAGTTCTCTTGCCTAGTCCTTGTCACATTGGACAAGGCTTGTCGCCTGATCAGCGAAGCCCCGCCCATTTCACCGCATACAACATATGCGGGCGCCGCCACCGTCCGGCTCCCGACATAACGGGCGTTTTGCCTAGACGGCGGCGTCGTCCAGGCGCGGGCTGACCCGCAGGGCGGTGATCTGATTGCGCTGGCGGCGCAGGATCTGGAACCGATGGCGGTGGAAGATGAAGGTCTGGCCGGGTTCCGGAATGGTCTGCGCCTCGTGAATCACCAGGCCGGCGATGGTCACGGCGTCGCTCTCCGGCAGGTCCCAGTCCATGGCGCGGTTGAGGTCGCGCACGGTGACGTGGCCGTCCACATTGACCGCGCCGTCGGGTTGGCGGCGCACACCCTCCACCGCGTCGTCGTGCTCGTCGTCGATCTCGCCGACGATCTCCTCGAGGATGTCCTCCAGCGTCACCAGACCCTGCAGGGCGCCGTACTCGTCCACCACCAAGGCGAAGTGGCTGCGGCGCTTGAGGAAGGCGTTCAGCTGATCCTTCAGGTTGGTGGTGTCCGGGATGAACCAGGGCTCGCGGGCGATGGCGGCTATATTCAGCGCATCGACGCCGCCCTCGGTCTCCGCCAGGGCCTTCAGCAGGTCCTTGGCGTGCAGGACGCCGACGATGTTCTCTGGCTCGTCCTTGTAGAGCGGCAGACGCGTGTGGGCTGCGGCCAGGGCCGCTGTCACCAGCTCGCGCGGCGCCAGTTCGATATCGAGCATGATCATGGACTTGCGGTGAACCATGACTTCGGAGACGTCCATCTCCGACAGGTCGAGCACGCCGCCCAGCATTCGCCGGTCGCGGCCCTCCACCAGGCCTTCGGAGTGATGGTACTCCACCGCGCCCCGGATCTCCTCGTGAGCGGCCAGGACGTCGGTCTCCATCGACAGGTTGATGCCGAAGGGCCTCAGGGTCTGGCGGACGATCCATTGGGCGCCGCGGGCCACGGGGCCGAAGACCTTCACAACGATCATCGTCGGGATCGACATGGCGCGGGCCACGTCGTCGGCGCGGGCGATGGCCAGGGTCTTGGGCAGGATCTCCGAGAAGATCACGATCAGCACCGTCATCACCGCCGTGGCGATCAGGGCGCCGATGGGGCCGGGGAAGACCACGGCCAGCACGCTGGTGGTCAGGGCCGAGGCGCCGATGTTGATGACGTTGTTGGAGAGAAGGATGGCGCCGATCATCCGCTCCTGGTCGGTGTTCAGCTTGTTGACCCGCGCGGCGGCCTTGTCGCCGTCGCGCTCCAGCTGATGCATGCGGCCGCGGCTGGCGGCGGTCATGGAGGTTTCGGCCGCCGAGATCAGGCCCGACATGGCCAGCAGCAAGACCAGAGACGGCCCCAGGCCCGCCAGGATGGCCCAGATCACGGGACCGCGCCTTCGTTCAGCAGAAAGTCACGCACGGCGCCCGCATCGACGCCCTTGGCGGTCACGGCGTCGCCGATAGCCCGCGCGAGGATGAAGGTCAGCTTGCCGCCCTCGGCCTTCTTGTCCTGTCCCATGTGGGCCAGAAGCGCGTCGGCGGCGAAGGGTTCCGCGCGCACCTGGGCCGGGGCGGTCGGCAGGCCGACGGCGGCGATGGCGGCCTCCGCGCGGGCGGCGTCCTGGGCGGAGCACATCCCCTGGCGGGCGGAGAAGCGGAAGGCCTGGGCCATGCCCACGGCCACCGCCTCGCCATGCTTCAGCGCGTCGCCGAAGCCCATCTCGCCCTCCAGTGCGTGGCCGAAGGTGTGGCCGAGGTTCAGCAGGGCGCGGCGGCCCGCCTCCTTCTCATCCTCGGCGACGATCTCGGCCTTCATCTCCACCGAGCGGGCCACGGCGTGCAGCAGAGCCTCCGGCTCACGCGCCAGGACCTTGGGGCCGTTGGCCTCCAGCCACTCGAAGAAGGCGAAGTCGCCCAGCAGGCCGTACTTGATCACCTCGGCGTAGCCGCAGGCCATTTCACGGTCGGGCAGGGTGGCCAGCACGTCCAGGTCCGCCAGCACCAGACGCGGCTGGTGGAAGGCGCCGATCAGGTTCTTGCCCCGGGGGGTGTCGATGGCGGTCTTGCCGCCCACGGAGCTGTCCACCTGGGCCAGCAGGGTGGTGGGGATCTGGATGAAGTCGACGCCGCGCTTGTAGATCGCCGCCGCGAAGCCGGTCAGGTCGCCGACCACGCCGCCGCCGAAGGCGACGATCATGTCGCCGCGATCCAGGCTGAGGGCCAGAAGCTGGTCGCTGACCTGGGCCAGGCCCTCCCAGCTTTTCGACTCCTCGCCTGGCGGGACCAGGATCATGTCCACGGCGATCCCGGCCTTCTCCAGGGCGGCGGACAGGCGCTCCCCGTGATGCTCGGCCACGTCGGCGTCGGCGACGATGGCGGTGCGCTTGCGCTTCAGCAGGGGCGCGATGCGTGCGCCGGCGGTGTCGATCAGGCCGGGGCCGACGACGACGTCATAGGCGCGGTCGCCAAGGCCGACGGGAATGGTGCGGATCTGGGTCATGCGGCGGCTTCGTGGGCGGCGAGGGCGGCGAGGACCTGATCGACGGCCACCTGATGCGGCGTGTCGGCGGTCTCCACCACGATGTCGGCTTCGGCGTAGAGGGGATAGCGCGTCTCGGCCAGCTGGGTCAGGACCTCAAGCGGATCGCGGTTGCGCAACAGGGGGCGGCTGTCCTTGCGGCCCACGCGGCGGGCCAGGATCTCGAGATCGGCCTTCAGCCAGATGGAGGTCGCCCGCTCCTTGATCAGCTCGCGCGTCTTGGGATCCACGAAGGCGCCGCCGCCGGTGGCCAGGACATGGACCGGTTCGTCCAGCAGGCGGGCGATCACCCGGCGCTCCCCATCGCGGAAGGCGGCCTCGCCCAGGTCGGCGAAGATTTCGGGAATGGTGCGCCCGGCGGCGGCCTCCACCTCGGTGTCGGCGTCCTTGAACGGCAGGCCGAGCGCATAGGCCAGCCGGCGGCCGACGCTGGATTTGCCCACGCCCATGAGGCCGACGAGCACGATGGTGCGGGGGGGAGGGGCGAGGGTTGCGGTCATGGTTCTGCTTGGAAGCAACCGCTTACACGAGCACGGGGTTGGGCGCCACGTTCGGGCCGGGCATAATCAACGCCATGGTTCGTCACAGATTCCTCCCCGCCGCCCTCGCCCTCGCCATCTCGAGCCCCGCCTGGGCCCAGGTGGAGGTGACCACCTTGGCGCCGCCCGACCTGTTCTCGACGCCGGTGGGCGCGGACACGGGTCTGGGCGCCGATCTGTGGCGGGGGACGTCACCGGTCATTCTGGGCGAGACCTTGCCGAGGGTGTCGGCCAAGAGCCTGTCGCCGGCGGCGCAGGGTCTGGCCCGGCGTCTGCTGACCACGGGGGCTTCCGGTCCCGACGGCGCTGGCAATGATCCGGCCCTGGGCGCGGCGCGGGTGCAGGGCCTGCTCGCCCTGGGCGAGGCCGAGGGCGCTGCGGCTATCCTGCGGCGTGCGCCGAACCTGTCAGCCAGCTCGGCCCTGTCCCAGGCGGCGGCGGAGGCGGCCCTGATCGTCGGCGACGACGCCCGGGCCTGCGCGGTGGCCGAGGCGGTGACCGAGAACCGGGGCGATCCCTACTGGCTGCGCCTGCGGGCCTTCTGCCAGGCGACCTCGGGCCAGGCCGAGGCGGCCCAACTGACCCTGACCCTCGCCACGGCGCAGGAGCCGAAGGGCTCCGCCTATCCCCGCCTGATGGGCGCGCTGATCGCCGGCGCCGGCTCTCCGGGTGAAGCTTCGCTGAAGAGCGGCGTCGAATACGCCCTGTCCCGCAAGCTGGGCCTGAACCTGGACGCCGCCCGCGCCAACGCCAGCCCGGCCATCGCCGCGCATCTCGCTGGTCCGCCCGCGCCGCCCGAACTGGCGGCCGGCGACCTGACGGCGGCCGAGACCTCGGCTCTGGCCTTCCTGCGCCGGACCAAGGGGATCGTCGCCTTCACCGAGGCCGCCGTCTCCGCCCGCCCGGTGATCGCCGCCCTGGTCGGCGCCCGCGCGCCGCTGCAGGATCCGCTGCTGTTCATCCGCGCCGCCGTGGCGGCCGGGGATGTGGAGACGGCCCGCGCCATCCGCAGCGGTCTGGTCTCCGACTCCGCCGCCCCGGCCGACGACATGGCCCTGATCGACGCGCTGATCGCGGCGGCGGCGGGGCAGGCCGACGGCCCGACCCTGGATCGCTTGGTGGAGCGGGGCGCGCATGGCGGCGCCAAGTCGCCCGCTCAGCCGGCGGCCATGATCCTGTGGGCGCTCGCGCCCTCCGAAGGGGTGTCCATGAGCCCGCAGGCGCGGGGCGAGTTCGCCGCCTTCGAAGGCCCGCGCTCCAGCGCTTCACCGGCCCGTCTCGCGGCTCTGGATCAGGCCGCCGCCGCCGGGTTGAAGGGCGAGACCGGCCTGCTGGCCCTGAGCATCGCCGCCGATGCGGGGATCGGGAACTTCGCCAGCGCCGACCGCGCCCGCGTGGTCCGCGCCTTGAACCGCGCCGGCCTGACCGCCGACGCCCGCGCGCTCGCCGCCGAGGGCATCCTGACCCTGCAAATCAAATGAGCGCCGGCTGGGTCGAGGCGTTCCTGGAGATGATGGCCGTCGAGCGGGCGTCGTCGAAGAACACCCTGACCGCCTATGGCAAGGATCTGGAGGACGCCGCCGCCTTCCTGAAGGGGCGAGGGCGGGACTTCGGCTCCGCCTCGGCCGAGGATGTGGAGGCCTATTTCGCAGACCTCGGGGCGCGGGGCCTGTCGCCGGCCACGGCGTCGCGGCGTCGCTCGGCCCTGCGCCAGTTCCACCGCTTTGTTCTGGGCGAAGGCTGGCGGACCGACGATCCCTCCCGCCGGGTGGAGGCGCCCAAGAAGGGCCGCCCCCTGCCCAAGGTGCTGAGCCGCGAGGAGGTGGAGGGCCTGATCGCCGCCGCCTTCGAGAAGGACGCCGCCCACGGCCTGCGTCTCGCCTGCATGATCGAGCTGCTCTACGCCTCCGGCCTGCGGATCTCCGAGCTGCTGAACCTGCCCCTGGCGGCCCTGACGCGCGATCCGGCCTACCTGATCGTCAAGGGCAAGGGCGGCAAGGAGCGGCTGGCTCCCCTGAACGACGCCGCCCGCGCGGCGGTGAAATCCTATCTGGATGTGCGGGCGCACTTCCTGCCGGCCGGGGTGAAGGACAGCCCGTGGCTGTTCGTCTCGCGCAGCGCCGCCGGCCGCCTGACCTCCCGCCGGGTGGCCCAGTTGCTGGACGAGGCGGCGGTCAACGCCGGCATCGACCGCGAGAAGGTCAGCCCCCACGTCCTGCGCCACGCCTTCGCCACCCATCTGCTGGAGGGCGGAGCGGACCTGCGCGTGGTCCAGACCCTGCTCGGCCACGCCGATATCGCCACGACCCAGATCTACACCCACGTGGCCGAGGGACGGCTGAAAGCGGTGGTCGAGGAAAAGCACCCGCTGGCGAAAAAGGGGTGAGGCTTCCATCCTCCCCCGTACGCTTCGCTACAGGGGAGGAGAAGGGTTGGTGCTTGACGCCGTTCCGCATCGCCGCAAGTCTTCTCGCAATTGCGAAATAAAAAGATCGCGGGGGAGTGAGACGATGACGAGCAAGACGCCCAGAGGATTCTTCAAGCCCTTGGCCATCGGTGCGCCGGCGCCGCTGAGCGAGCTGCCGAACCGGGTGGAGCGCATGATCCACTTCGTGCCGCCGCACCTGGACAAGGTCCGCGCCAAGGTTCCGGACCTGCTGGGCGAGGTGGACGTGATCCTCGCCAATCTGGAGGACGCCATTCCCGCCGACGCCAAGACGGCGGCCCGGGCGGGGCTGATCGACTTGGCGCGCAACGTGGACTTCGCGGCGGCGGGGGTCGGGTTCTGGACCCGCATCAACTGCCTGAACTCCCCCTGGCACCTGGACGAGGTCAGCGAGATCGTCGGGCGGGCGGGGTCCAAGATCGACGTCATCATGGTGCCCAAGGTCGAGGGCCCGTGGGACATTTTCTACATGGATCAACTGCTGGCCTCGTTGGAGGCCAAGCACGGGGTGACAAAGCCCATCCTGCTGCACGCCATCCTGGAGACGGCGGAAGGCGTGATGAACGTGGAGGCCATCGCCGGGGCCAGCCCGCGCATGCAGGGCATCAGCCTGGGTCCGGCTGATCTGGCCGCCAGCCGCGCCATGAAGACCACCCGCGTCGGCGGCGGCCATCCGGGCTATCGCGTGGTCGAGGACCCGCACGCCGACGGCGGTGCGCGCGCCAGCGTCCAGCAGGATCTGTGGCACTACACCTTCGCCAAGATGATCGACGCCTGCGCCGCCCACGGGATCAAGCCGTTCTACGGGCCGTTCGGCGCCATCGACGATCCGGAGGCCTGCGAGCAGCAGTTCCGCAACGCCTTCCTCATGGGCTGCGCCGGGGCTTGGAGCCTGCATCCCAGCCAGGTCGCCATCGCCAAGAAGGTGTTCTCGCCCGACCCTGTCGAGGTGGCCTTCGCCAAGCGCATCCTGGAGGCCATGCCGGACGGAACCGGCGTCGCCATGCTGGACGGCAAGATGCAGGACGACGCCACCTGGAAGCAGGCCAAGGTCATGGTCGACTGCGCCCGCCAGATCGCGACAAAGGACGCCGAGTACGCCAAACTCTATGGGTTCTGAAAAAATCCTGGCGGCCATGTCACATCACGGGGCGGCCATCTCGTCTTGAAGTCGAACGCGCATGAGGCGCGGATGGAGACGACAATGACCCCCCGGCTGACCAACCCGTTCAAACTGGCGCCCGACGGCATCAAGGCGCTGATGGCCCTTGAGGCGAGCTTCGCCAACAGCGGCCTGGAGCGCAGCGTGATGGAGTTCGTGAAGCTGCGCGCGTCGCAGATCAACGGCTGCGCCTACTGCATCAACATGCACACGACCGACGCCCGCAAGCACGGCGAGAAGCAGGTGCGCCTGGACCTGCTGCCGGCCTGGCGCGAGGCGCCGCTCTACACCGCCCGCGAGCGCGCCGCCCTGGCCTGGACCGAGGCCCTGACCCTGGTGGCCCAGACCAACGCGCCGGACGCCGACTATGAGCAGGTGAAGGCCGTGTTCAGCGAGACCGAGCAGGTCCACCTGACCCTGCTGATCGGCGCGATCAACGCCTGGAACCGCCTGCAGATCGGCTTCCGGGCCCTGCCGGCCGTGGACCCCGCCGATGTCGCCGCCTGAGCCGGCGGTCACGGTGTTCGAGGCGCATCGGCCCCGGCTGACGCGCCTCGCCTACCGCATGCTCGGCTCCATGAGCGAGGCCGAGGACGTGGTGCAGGACGCCTGGCTGCGCTGGCGGTCGGTGGACATGGCCAGCGTCCAGAACCCCGGCGCCTTCCTGTCGCGTACGGTCACCCGCCTGTGCCTGGACCAGATGAAGTCCGCGCGGGCGCGGCGCGAAACCTATGTAGGCGCCTGGCTGCCCGAGCCGCTGATCGCGGTCGAGCCGGAAGAACCCATGGAGGACGAGCTCACCCTGACCCTGATGATGGCGCTGGAGCGCCTGTCGCCCCTGGAGCGTGCGGCCTTCCTGCTGCACGACGTGTTCGGCGTCGGGCTGGACGAGGTGGCAGGAACCCTGGACCGCGAGCCCGCCGCCGTTCGGCAACTGGCCGTCCGCGCCCGCCGCCATGTGCAAGACGCCCGCTCCCGTTATCCCGTGGCCCAGGAGGAGGGCGCGCGGATCGCCCAGGCCTTCTTCAACGCCACCCGCAGCGGCGACCTGAATATGTTGCAGGGGCTGCTGGCCGAGGGCGTGGTCATCCGCTCCGACGGCGGCGGCAAGGTCCTGGCCTTCATCAACCCGATTTTCGGCCTGCAGAAGGCGATCCGCCTCTACCGGGGCCTGTTCCGCAAGCAGATTCTACAGGACGCGCAGATGGTCCGGCCCATGTGGATCGACGGCCTGCCCGGCTATGTGAGCCGCGAGCGCGGCGGGGTGCTGCAGACCACGGCCTTCGAGATCGAGGACGGCCGCATCGTCGCCATCTACATCACCCGCAATCCGGACAAGCTGGAGCGGGTGACGGCCGCCCTGTCCGCCGCGCCGGGCGAGGCCGGGGCGCACTAGGCGAAGCGGTTGTCCGAACGGTAGAAGGCTCGCCTCACACCGTTCCAAGGATCGCCCATGGCCGCCCGTTACGACTTCGCCTCCGACAACGTCGCCGGGGCCATGCCCGAGGTGATGGAGGCGCTGGTCGCCGCCAATTCAGGAGCCGCGTCCGGCTATGGCTCCGACCATGTCAGCGCCCGCGCCGCCGACCTGATCCGTGAAGCGCTGGACGCCGATGCGGTGGTGAAGTTCCTGCCGTCGGGCACCGCCGCCAACGCCTTCGCGCTGGGCTGCCTGGCTCAACCGCATGAGGCGGTGATCGCCCACGAGCACGCCCACATCTGCACCGACGAGACCGGGGCGCCCGGCTTCTTCACCCACGGGACGGGCCTGATCGGTCTGCCGGGGGCGAGCGGCAAGATGGAGCTGGCGGCGCTGGAGGCCGCGCTGGACGAGGCGGACGTCTCCTACCGTCAGCCGGCGGCGGCCCTGTCCCTGACCCAGGCCACCGAGTACGGCACCGTCTATTCCGGCGATGCGCTGGCGGCCTTGACCGCCGCCGCCAAGGCCAAGGGCTACGGCGTCCACCTAGACGGCGCCCGCCTGGCCAACGCCGTGGCCGCCGGCTTCGATCTGAAGTCCGTGGTCAAGATGGGCGTGGACATCCTGGTCATGGGCGGAACCAAGGCCGGCTCCACCCCCACCGAGGCGGTGGTGTTCCTGGACAAGAGCTTCGAGCGCCGGCTGGAGGCGCGGATCAAGCATTCGGGCCAGCTGATCTCCAAGGGCCGCTATCTGGCCGCGCCGTGGATCGGCATGCTGGAAAGTGGCGCCTGGGCCGACCGCGCGGCCCACGCCAACGCCATGGCGCAAAAGCTGGCCGGCCTGATGCCGTTCCCGCTGATGCATCCGGTGGAGGCCAACGGCCTGTTCGTCCAGATGGACGAGGCGACCCTGGAGCGTCTGCGCGGCAAGGGCTGGTTCGTCTATCGCTTCCTCGACGGCTCGGTGCGGTTCATGTGCTCCTGGGCCACCACGCCGGAGATGGTCGAGGAACTGGGCGAAGCCTTGCAGGCCGTCGCATGAGGGCGCTGATCGCCGGCCTTCTGGCTTTCATAGGCACCGGCGCGGCGGCCGAGCCGCGAGCACTGACCTTCGCCACCTACCATTACGCCCGCTACGACCGCGCCGTGGCCCTGGCGCCCATGGCCGAGCATCTGGGCCATGCGCTGGGCCGCAAAGTGACGGTGCAGGTGCTGGAAAGTCCCGACGCCCTGGCCGCCGCGATCCGCGAGGGGCGGGTAGATGTGGCGGTGACCAACCTGTCCGCCTATCTGGCCTCGGCCAGGACGCCGACCACCACCACGCCGGTCGCCATGTTCGACGTGCCGCCCGCGACCCTGGACGGCTATCGCGGCGTGCTGCTGGCGCGCGCGGGTGTGGACTTGAAGGCCGCCGGCCTGCGTTATGTGCGGGTCATCCCCGGCTCCACCTCCGGCGCGTTGGCGCAGGAGCCGTGGGTGAAGGCTGAGGGGCTGAAGGTGACGGACGCCGGGTTCGCCGGCACGCACGACGGGGCCATGAACCGCCTGCTGGACGGCTCCGCCGACATCGCCGCCCTGGCCGAGGAGCCGTGGCGCACGCTCAAGGTCCAGAAGCCGGAGGAAGCGGCGAAGCTGGTCGAGCTCTGGCGCTCAGACCCGATCCCGCCCGGGCCGGTGGTCTGCGTGCGGAGCGCCGAAGTGGCGTGCGACGCCGTCGCGGCGGCGCTGACCCAGCCGACCGCCGCCGCCCCGGCCGAGGTCCTGTCCAAGGGCTGGTCGGAGACGGCGGGCGCGACGCGGCTGATCCCGGTGGATACTGCGGTTTACTCAGCGTTTCTCAAGTAAGCCGTTCACCCCGGCGAAGGCCGGGACCCAGGTGAAGCCCTGCTGAGGTTCTGGATGAATCTAGGCCCCGGCCTTCGCCGGGGTGAGCGGAGTTAGAGAGTTCAGGCTAGCTCGAACTTTTTCCTGATGCCCTTGATCGCCTTCACCGCGTAGCCGGTGGCGGCGGGCCAGGCTTCGTCGCCGATGTGTTCGGGGTCGAGGGCGGCCTTGGCGTCCTGGGGCCAGTTGGGATTCTCCAGGAACGCCCGGCCGATGGCGACCAGATCGGCGCGGCCTTCGGCGATGATCGCCTCGGCTTCCTGCGGCTGGGTGATCAGGCCCACCGCCATGGTGGCGATCCCGGCCTCGCGGCGGACCTGATCGGCATAGGGCGTCTGGTACAGGGGCGCGGGCTTATTGGCCGCCTCCATGGACGGGGTGAGGCCGCCGGAGGAGCTGTCCACCACGTCCACGCCGCGCGCCTTCAGCTCACGGCCCAGGACGACGCTGTCCTCAATGCCCCAGCCGCCCGGCGTGCCGTCCACCGTCGACAGGCGCACGAACAGCGGCTTGTCGGCCGGCCAAACGGCGCGGACCGCCTCCACCGTCTCCAGCAGGAAGCGCATGCGGCCGTTGATGCCGCCGCCGTACTCGTCGGTGCGCTGGTTGGAGATGGGCGAGAGGAACTCGGTCAGCAGGTAGCCGTGGGCGCCGTGGATCTCCAGCACCTCGAAGCCGGCGGCCAGGGCGCGTTTGGCGCTGTCCACGAACCTGCCGGTCAGGACCTTGATTTCGTCCACGGTCAGGGCGTGCGGCGTGGCGTAGCCGTCGGCGAAGGGGATGGCGCTGGGGGCCACGGTCCGCCACGGGGCTTCACCGGGTTTGGCGTTCTCGGCCGTGATCGGGCCGCCGCCTTCGAAGGGGCGGTGGGTGCTGGCCTTACGGCCGGCATGGCCGATCTGGATGGCGGGAACGGCGCCCTGGCTCTTCAGGAAGGCGACGATGCGGGCCATCTGGGCCTGCTGCTCGTCATTCCACAGGCCCAGGCAGCCGTGGCTGATGCGGCCCTCGGGCTCCACCGCGGTGGCCTCGACCATGACCAGACCGGCGCCGCCGATAGCGAAGCGGCCCAGATGCACGAAATGCCAGTCGTTGGGCACGCCGTCCGTCGCCGAATATTGACACATCGGGGAGACCGCGATGCGGTTCTTCAGCGTCACGCCGCGCAGGGTCAGGGGCGTGAAGAGGGCGGGCGTGGACATATGGAAACGGCTCCGGTTTCGGTTGCCGTTTAGCTATGTGTTTTCCGCCTCCGACCAAGGGGCGGACGCGGTCAGAATTTCTTGAAGCCGCCAGGAGGGCCGCAGCCTTTCTGGCTAGGCCAGACCCTTGCGGCCGATGGCGTAGAAACGCTCGGCCCGCTGCTCGCGCAGTTGGTCGGGGGACAGGGCGGACAGGGCGTTCAGCTCTTCCTCCACCGCGTCGCCCACGGCCTTGATCGCCGCGGCCGGGTCCGAATGGGCGCCGCCTGCCGGTTCGCCGACGATGCGGTCGACGATGCCCAGCTTGATCAGGTCCTGGGCGGTGATCTTCATCTGCTCGGCGGCGTCCTTGGCCCGGGCGCCGTCGCGCCACAGGATCGAGGCCGCGCCTTCGGGGCTGATCACCGAATAGATCGAGTGCTCAAGGATCAGCACGCGGTTGGCGCCGGCGATGGCGATGGCTCCGCCGGAGCCGCCTTCGCCCACGATGGTGGCGATCATCGGCGTGCCCAGGGTCAGGCAGCGCTCGGTGGAGCGGGCGATGGCCTCGGACTGGCCGCGCTCTTCCGCCCCGATGCCCGGATAGGCGCCGGCGGTGTCCACAAAGCTGATGACCGGCAGGTTGAAACGCTCGGCCATGTCCATCAGGCGCACGGCCTTGCGGTAGCCTTCCGGACGGGCCATGCCGAAGTTGTGCTTCAGGCGGGTGGTGGTGTCGTGGCCCTTCTCGTGGCCCATGACGACCACGGGCGTGCCGCGGAAACGGCCAAGGCCGCCGACAATGGCCTGGTCGTCAGCGAACTTGCGGTCGCCGCGGAGCTCCACGAACTCCTCGATCAGGGCGCCGACGTAATCGACGAAGTGCGGACGCTGCGGATGGCGGGCGACCTGGGTCTTCTGCCAGGCGTCCAGGCCGGAATAGGCCTCCGCCCGGAGTTTGCCGGCGCGGGCGCGCAGGGCCTCGATCTCGGCGTCAAAGGCGCCGGGGCCGGCCGTCTCCGAGAGACGGGAAAGTTCTTCGATCTTGGATTCGAGCTCGGCGATCGGCCGTTCGAATTCGAGATAATGCGCTGCCATCGGGTGTTGAACGCTTCCGCCCCAAGAAAGGCGCCGAAACTAGGGGGGACGGCGCTTCGGAGCAAGCCGCGAGGGTTCACGCTGTCGTCAGCTTGGCCGAAGCCCCTTGCCCAGCGCGTGAAAGATCAGGCCGCGCACCGCCGCCTCGTCCGCCTGCGGCAGCTTTCCGGCCAGTCGCAGGCTCATGACCCCATGCATGGCCGCCCAGAAGGCGAGGCCGATCTGGTAGGGGTCGCCGGCCACCACCCCTTCGTCCACCAGGCCCTGGACATAGGCGGTCATGGTGGCGCGCGACCGCTCCACCGCCGCCAGCAGGTCGGGATAGTCCGCCTCGTTGGGCTGGGCGATATCGACCATCAGGCGATAGGCCTGCGGGCTTTCGGTGGCGAAGGTCATGTAGGCGGCGGCCACGGCCTGGGATTTCACCCGGGCGTCGCCCTTGGTGCCCGCATAGGCGGCCTCCATGGCCGAGGCGAACCGCTCGAAGGCGCTGGTCCGCACGGCGGCCAGAATCTCGTCCTTGTCCTTGAAGTAGCGATAGGGGGTCATGGCGCTGACCCCCAGCTCCGCCGCCACCTGGCGCAGGGTCACCCCTTCGGCGCCGCGCTCGGCGAACAGCCGCTCGGCCACGGCGCAGAGGCGCTCGCGGAAGTCGGTGATCTCGGCGCTGGAGAGGACGCGGGGCATGCCGTTTGTTTACGGCATAAACCAGAGCTTGGGGAAGCTTCTCCTCCCTCGTGAAACGGGGAAGGGGGACCGCGAAGCGGTGGAGGGGGCGTGACTAGGTTCGGAGTGGGCGGTCGCCCCCTCCACCACCCTACGGGCGGTCCCCCTCCCCCGCTGCGCAGGGGAGGAGAGTCGTTACACCAGCGCGCCGTGGCAGTGCTTGAACTTCTTGTTCGAGCCGCAGGGGCACGGGGCGTTGCGGCTGGTGCGGTCCCAGCCTTCCGGCAGGGCGGTGACCGGCAGAGCCTCGCGGGCCTGGCTGTCGCCCGGGGCGCCGCCGAACATGGCCGCGGCGCGTTCGTTCTCGCCGGTCATCGGGTCCATGTGGACCTCGATCAGGCCGGACGGGGTCGGTTCCGGGGTCGGGTCGGCCATCTGGATCTCGACCGTCATCAGCCAACGGGTGGTGTTGGTGCGCAGGTCGATCAGCAGCTTCTCGAACAGCGAGAAGGCCTCGGTCTTGTACTCGTTGAGCGGATCACGCTGGGCGTAGCCGCGCAGGCCGATGACGTTGCGCAGATGGTCCAGGTGCATCAGGTGTTCGCGCCACTGCAGATCGATCATCTGCAGCAGGAAGTTCTTTTCGATCTGGCGCGTCTGCTCGGGGCTGATCAGGGCCTCGCGCTCGGCGGCGCGGGCGTTGACCGCCGCAGCCAGACGCTCACGGATCTCCTCGTTGGCGATGCCTTCCTCGGCGGCCCATTCCTTGAGCGGCAAGGTCATGCCGAAGATGTGGCCGACGCGCTCCTCAAGGCCCTCAATGTCCCACTGCTCGGCATAGGCCTTGGGCGGCAGGTGGCGCGAGATCAGGTCGTCGATGACGTCCTCGCGCATCTCGCCGACGATCTCGGAGAGGTCGGTGGCCTCCATGAACTCCTGGCGCTGCTCGAACACGGCCTTGCGCTGGTCGTTGACGACGTCGTCGTACTTCAGGAGGTTCTTGCGGATTTCGTAGTTGCGCTGCTCGACCTTCTTCTGGGCCGTGGCGATGGCGCGGTTCAGCCAGGGGTGGGTGATGGCCTCACCCTCCTGAACGCCGAAGGTGCGCATGATCGCGTCCAGACGGTCGCCGGCGAAGATGCGCAGCAGATCGTCCTCGCAGGACAGGAAGAACTTCGAGGTGCCGGGGTCGCCCTGACGGCCGGTGCGGCCGCGCAGCTGGTTGTCGATGCGGCGGCTTTCGTGGCGCTCGGTGCCCAGAACGTACAGGCCGCCGGCGTCCAGCGCCTTCTGCTTGTCGTCCTTGATCTCGATCTCGATCTCGGCGCGGCGCTGGGCTTCGGCCTCGCCGGTCACGGCGATGCCCAGGCCTTCCTGCTCTTCACGCCAGCGCGAGACCTTCAGGTCGACGTTGCCGCCCAGCTGGATGTCGGTGCCGCGGCCGGCCATGTTGGTGGCGATAGTCACAGCGCCCGGAACGCCGGCGTCGGCCACGATCAGGGCTTCCTGTTCGTGATAGCGCGCGTTCAGCACGTTGTGCGGCAGGCCCTTGGTCGTCTTGCCGTCGATTTCGAAGCTGTGCTTGTTCATCAGCTCGGAAAGCTGTTCGGACTTCTCGATCGAGGCGGTGCCCACCAGGATCGGCTGGCCGCGGACATAGCAGTCCTCGACCTGCTTCAGGATGGCGGCGTTCTTTTCGGCTTCGGTGCGATAGACCTCGTCGTCGAAGTCGATGCGCTTGATCACCCGGTTGGTCGGGATCTCGGCCACGTCCATCTTGTAGATGTCGCCGAATTCCTGGGCTTCGGTGGCCGCGGTGCCGGTCATGCCCGACAGCTTGGAATAGAGGCGGAAGTAGTTTTGGATCGTCACCGAGGCCAGGGTCTGGTTCTCGGGCTGGATCTCGGCGCCTTCCTTGGCCTCGATCGCCTGGTGCAGCCCTTCCGACAGGCGGCGGCCGCTCATCATACGGCCCGTGAATTCGTCGATCAGGACCACTTCGCCGCCCTTGACGATGTAGTCCTTGTCGCGCGTGTACAGGACGTTGGCGCGCAGGGCCTGGTTCACGTGGTGGACCAGCGAGACGTTGGCGGCGTCATAGAGGCCGGCCGTGTCCTCGGCCAGGTGGCCGCCCTCGGTCAGCATCTCCTCGACGCGCTCCTGGCCTTCCTCGGTGAGGATGACCTGGCGCTGCTTCTCGTCGTGGTCGAAGGTCGCCGTGTCCTTGATGAGCTCCTTCACCAGGAGGTCGATGGTCTTGTACAGCTCGCTGCGGTCCTCGGTCGGGCCCGAGATGATCAGCGGCGTGCGGGCTTCGTCGATGAGGATCGAGTCCACTTCGTCGACGATCGCGAAGTTGTGGCCGCGCTGGACCATCTCGCGCACATCATAAACGAGGTTGTCGCGCAGGTAGTCGAAGCCGAACTCATTGTTCGTGCCGTAGGTGATGTCGCTGCGATAGGCGGCCTGGCGCTGGCCCTGGCTCAGGCCGTTGACGATCACGCCGACCGACAGGCCCAGGAACTTGTAGACGCGGCCCATCCACTCGCTGTCGCGGGTGGCGAGATAGTCGTTCACGGTGATGACGTGGACGCCCTTGCCGCTGAGCGCGTTCAGATAGACGGGCAGGGTGCCGACCAGGGTCTTGCCTTCGCCGGTCCGCATTTCGGCGATGCCGCCGCCGTGCAGGACCATGCCGCCGACCATCTGCACGTCGAAATGCCGCAGGCCGATGGCGCGCTTGGCCGCTTCGCGGACCGCCGCGAAGGCTTCCGGCAGCAGCGCGTCGAGGGATTCGCCCTTTTCGACCCGTTCCTTGAACTCGGCCGTCTTGCCGGCCAGCTCAGCGTCGCTGAGGGCCTCGAACTGAGGCTCCAGCGCGTTGATCTTGGCGACCCGGGCCTGATAGCCCTTCACCTTGCGTTCGTTGGAGGAGCCGAAGAGCTTTTTGGCGAAGCCGAGCATGCGGGGAAATGTTCCGTGAAAACCGGTAGGAGCGAGGCTGCGGCCCTTTAAAACCGCTGGAAAATCCGCCTCGTTCAGCGCGCCGGAGACTTAAGCAGCGGTCCAGCCAGTGTCAACGCGAGGGGGCGCATCTAGGCGTTGACCGTGGCCCATGGGACGCGCCAAAGACGCTGAATGCGCCAGATTGTTCCCGTCGCCCTCGCCGCGATGCTCGCCGCCGGCTCCGCACAGGCCGAAATCCTGACCCCGGAGCGGGTCTTCGCCGATCCCGATCTGAACGGGCCCAAGGCCCTGGGCGTGGCCCTGTCGCCGGACGGCAAGCGCGTCACCTACCGCAAGGCCAAGGTCGAGGATCAGAAGGTCACCGACCTGTGGGCCGTGGACGTGAAGGGGGGAGAGCCATACCGCCTGGTGGACGCCCGGGCCCTGTCGCCCGAGGGCAAGACCCTGTCCGAGGCGGAGGTCGCCCGCCGCGAGCGGATGCGCATCGCCCAGACCGGGGTGGTCGAATATCACTGGGACGAGCAGGGCCGTTTCATCCTGGTGCCCGTGGACGGCGACCTGTTCCTGGCCGAGGCGGCCGGCGGCAAGGTCCGCCGCCTGACCGAGACCAAGGGCGACGAAGTGGACGGCAAGGTGTCGCCCAAGGGGACCTACGTCTCCTTCGTCCGTGAGCAGAACCTCTATGTCCTGCCCCTGGCCGGCGGCGCCGAGCAGGCCCTGACCACGGACGGCAAGGACACTCTGACCTGGGCCACGGCCGAGTTCATCGCCCAGGAGGAGATGGACCGCGACACCGGCTATTGGTGGTCCCCGGACGAGAAGAAAATCGCCCTGACCCGCGTGGATGAAAGCGGCGTCGATGTGGTGCCCCGCCTGGACATTGGCGCGTCGGGCGCGACCTCGGTGGCCCAGCGCTATCCGCGCGCCGGCCGTCCCAACGCGGTGGTCGAGGTCTATGTCCACGACATGGCCAGCGGCGAGAAGGTCAAGGTCGATCTCGGCGCGGACAAGGACATCTATGTCGCCCGGGTGAACTGGTCCAAGGACGGAAAGACCCTGTACGTCCAGCGCCAGACCCGCGACCAAAAGCGCCTGGACCTGCTGGCCGTTGATCCGGCCACGGGCGCGGCCAAGGTGATCCTCAGCGAGACCTCGCCGCACTGGGTGGAGCTGACGGACGACTTCAAGCCGCTGACGGACGGCACATTCCTGTGGTCGTCGGAGAAGTCCGGCTTCCGCCACCTGTACCTGCACGCCGCCGATGGCCGCCTGATCCGTCAGGTGACGAACGGCGAATGGCCCATGGATGCGCTGGAGGGTGTGGACGAGGCCAAGGGCGCGGCCCTGTTCTCCGCCTCCATAGACACGCCGCTGGAACGCCGGCTCTATTCGGTCAGCTACAAGGCGCCGGCCGCGCCCAAGGCCCTGACCCCGGCCGGCGGCTGGTGGGTCGTGGACGTGGCCTGGACGGGCGGCGCCTTCGCCGGAACCTATTCGGACCCCAACACGCCGCCGCAGACGGCTCTGTACGATGCCAAGGGCAAGCGGGTCCGCTGGATCGAGGAGAACCGCCTCGACGACAAGCACCCCTACGCGCCGTTCAAGGACACGCATCGCGCTCCGAGCTTCGGCACGATCAAGGCGGCCGACGGCCAAGACCTCTATTACGGCATGACCACCCCGCCCGGCTTCGATGCGTCGAAGAAGTACCCGGTGGTGGTGCTGGTCTATGGCGGCCCCACCAGCCAGACCGTGGCCAACAAGTGGTACGAGCCGCGCGAGCGCTTGTTCCTCGACGCCGGCTACATCGTCTTCCGCCTGGACAACCGGGGCTCGGTCAACCGTTCGGTGGCGTTCAAGACCGCCCTGGACCGCAAACTGGGCACGGTGGAGGTCGCGGACCAGATCGCCGGCGCGAACTTCCTGAAGACCCTGCCTTACGTGGACCCGGCCCGGATCGGCGTCGTGGGCTGGTCCTATGGCGGCTATATGTCCCTGATGCTGCTGACCGAGCCGAATTCCGGCTTCTCGGCGGGGATCAGCGGCGCGCCGCCCACCGACTGGTCGCTTTATGACACGCACTACACCGAGCGCTTCATGGGCACGCCGCAGGACAACGCCGCCGGCTACAAGGCCTCGGAAGTCGGTCCGCGCCTGAAGACCCTGTCCGGCGACCTGCTGCTGGTCCACGGCATGAGCGACGACAATGTGATCTTCGAGAACGCCACCCGGATCATGGCCCAGATGCAGGCCCAGGCTCAGCCGTTCGAGACCATGCTCTATCCGGGCGAGCGCCACAGCGTCGTGCGCAGCCCGTCCAAGGGGCTGCATGTCTGGAAGACCTATCTGGAGTTCCTGGGGCGGAAGCTGAAGCCGGGGAGCTGATCCCTGCGTCCTTCGACTGGTCGCTGCGCTCCCGCTCAGGATGACGAAGTCTTTGCATTGAATGCGTCATCCTGAGCCGTCCGCGTCAGCGGACGAGTCGAAGGACGCACTGGCGCCCGTCCGCGACTGGCGTTACGGAGCCTTGAAGCCGCAAGGAGTCTTCATGACCCTGTCCGCAAAACGTCCCGTCCTTCTGATGATCGCCGTGCTTTCGGCGTGCTTGGCTCTGGCCGCCTGCGGGCGAAACGCCGGGACCGAGAAGCCGCCCGAACCGGGCGACGAGGTGGTGGCGCGCGTGGACAGCAGTCCGGTCTGGACCAGCGACGTGAAGCGCGAGGCCGTGGCCCAAGGCCTGATCGGCGAGGGGGATCCCCTCGATCCGTCGTCCGACCTGTTCCGCCGCGTGCTGGACGAGGTGGTCGACCAGAAGCTTCTGGCCGCCGAGGCCCTGAAGCAGAAGCTGGACAAGCACCCGGCCGCCCAACGCCGCCTGGCCGCTGCCCGGGAGCGCATCCTGGGCGACATGCTGGTCGAAGGCGTGGTCGAGAAGGCGGTCACCGACAACGCCATCCGCGGTCTCTATCAGGAGCAGCTCAAGCTCTCGAAGCGCTCGGAAGAGATCAAGGCCCGTCAGATCCTGGTGCCGAGCCAGGTGGACGGCGAGGCCGTGCGCAAGCTGCTGTCCGCCGGCGCCTCGTTCGAGGCTTTGGCCATGGAGCGCTCCACCGACGCCGCGACCCGCTTCAACGGCGGCGACCTGGGCTATTTCACCGTGGACGTGATGCCCGAGGCCTATGCCGCCGCCCTGAAGGATGTGGCGGTCGGCTCCATCGTCGGCCCCTTCGCCACCGAGGGCGGCTTCGCCATCGTGAAGATCGAGGACAAGCGCACCGAGGAGCCGATCACCATCGAGGCCGCCCGTCCGCAGATCGTCCGCTTCCTGACCTATGATCAGGTCCGCGACCTGCTGGAGAAGCTTCGCGCCAAGGCCAAGGTCGAGACCCTGCTGCCCAGCCAGCCCGATATTCCCGGCGCGCCGCGCGAACCCGCTTCGGCCGCTGCTCCCGCTTCCGCTCCTGCTCCCAAGGCGAACTGATGGCCCGCACGCCTTCCAAGACCCCGGCCAAAGCCGCCGCCAAGAAGACCGCGCCCGCCAAGGTGGTCGCCAAGCCGCTGGAGAAGGTCGGCCAGGTGGTCGAGCACGCGCTCGATCCCCTGACCTCGGCCCTGAAGCGCCCCTTCACCGGCAAGGCCCAGGCGCAACAGGCCGCCGCGCCCGCCGCCGCTCCAGGCAAGCCGGGCTTGCAGGTGTCGCCCCTGGCCGTGCCGTTCCCGTCGATCCCGCCGATCGCGGGGGTCGAGATCGCCACCGGCCACGCCGGCTTCTACAAGCATGTCCGCCAAGACGTGCTGCTCATGCGCTTCGCCGAGGGCACCTCGGCCGCCGGCGTCTTCACCCGCCACGGCGTGGGCTCGGCCCCGGTGGACTGGTGCAAGAAGCATCTGGAGATGAGCAAGGGCGAGAATGTCCGCGCCCTGGTGGTCAACGCCGGCTGCGCCAACAGCTTCACCGGCCGGCCGGGAGCCGACGCCGCCCGTCGGGTGGCGACCGCTGTCGCCAAGCGCCTGGACTGCCGCCAGCGCGACGTGATGATGGCCTCGACGGGCGTCATCGGCGTGATCCTGGACGACGCCAAGATCACCGCCCGCCTGCCGGAGATAGAGACCCGCCTGACCGCCGACGCCTGGGCCGCCGCGGCCTCGGCGATCATGACCACGGACACCTTCCCCAAAGGCGCATACGCCGTCGCCCACATCGACGGCGTGCCGGTGAAGATCGCCGGCATCGCCAAGGGCTCGGGCATGATCGCGCCGGACATGGCGACCATGCTGTCCTTCGTGGCCACGGATGCGGCCATCTCGCCCGCGGCCCTGCAGACCCTGGTCAGCCTCTACACCCGCACCACCTTCAACGCGGTGACGGTGGACGGCGACCGGTCCACCAACGACACCCTGCTGCTGTTCGCCACCGGCCAGTCCGGCGCGCCGAAGATCAGCCGCGCGGGGGACAAGCGTCTGGCCGACTTCCGCGAGAAGCTGGAGCTGGTGCTGCACGACCTGGCCATGCAGTTGGTCAAGGACGGCGAGGGGGCGACCAAGTTCGTCAAGATCACGGTGAACGGCGCCGAAAGCGCCGCCAGCGCCCGCAAGATCGCCCGCACCATCGCCGAAAGCCCGCTGGTCAAGACCGCCATCGCCGGCGAAGACGCCAACTGGGGCCGCATCGTCATGGCCGTGGGACGGGCGGACGAGCCGATGAACCGCGACCGCCTGGCTGTTCGCTTCGGTCCACTGACCGCCGCTCATGACGGCCTGGTGGCGCCCGACTACGACGAGGCGAAGATGAGCGCGTACATGAAGAACGCCCAGCTCGAAATCTCGGTGGATGTGGGCGTCGGCCGGGGCTCTTCCGCCGTGTGGACCTGCGACCTGACCAAGCGCTACGTCGAGATCAACGGCGACTATCGGAGTTAGTCTTCAAATCCTCCCCCTCAGGGGGGAGGGGGACCACGAAGTGGTGGAGGGGGCTTGCTGAGTCAGCAGGCACCCTCCGTCCTTTCAGGACACCTCCCCCAGAGGGGGAGGAGTTTCTTCCTCCACCAGCGGGGCGTCGATGGTGCATACGACGCCCGCGGGATCGAAGGTCAGGGTCACCTGGCCGCTCAGCTCGGCGGCCAGTCCGCGCTCCATCAGACGCGAGCCGAAGCCGCGCCGCTTGGGCGGGGTGACGGCGGGGCCGCCGGACTCCGTCCAGACCAGTTGAAGGCGCCGTCCCGCGTCGCGTCCCTCGACGCTCCAGCGCACGGAGACCTTCCCGTTCGGGGTCGACAGGGCGCCGTACTTCACCGCATTGGTGCCGAGCTCATGCAGGGCCATGGCCAGGGACAGGGCTGTCTTGGGCGAAAGGCGGGCATACGGCCCGTGAGCGATGAAGCGATGCCGCTCCTCCCCCGCCAACAGGCGGGCGGCGGCGGCCACCACGTCGCTCAGATCAGCGCCCTCCCAGTTCTCGTCGGTGAGGATGTCGTGCGCCTCGGACATGGCGATCAGGCGGGCGGTGAAGGCCTCCTTCGCCTGGCTCAGCGAGGTCGCGCCCCGGAACGTCTGGGCCGCCACGGCCTGAACGCTGGCGAGGCTGTTCTTCACCCGGTGGTTCAGCTCGTTGACCATCAGGCGCAGGTGCTCCTCCGCCTTCTTGCGCTCGGTGATGTCGCGGGTGGAGCCGATGGCGCGCAGAGGCGTGCCGTCCGCCGCGAAGATGGCCCGGCCCTTGGCCGCCACCCAGCGCTCGACCTTGTCGTCCAGACCGACGGTCCGGTACTCGATGTCGTAGTCGTCGCGGATGTCCGGATTGATCGCCCGGCCGAAGGCCTCGGCCGCCCGGACCAGGTCGGCCGGGTGCAGGCCCGCGTAGAAGTCGTCGAGGGTCAGGGGAACATTGGCCCGGAGGCCGAACATCTCCCGCGTGCGCTCCGACCATTCCAGGGTGTCGTTCTGCAGATCGACGTCCCAGAAACCCACGTCGCCGGCCTCGGTGGCGAGGCGTAGCTGCTCCTCGCGCATGACCAGCCGCTCCTCGGCGGTGCGGCGGTCGGTCAGGTCGACCACCACGCCGGGGAAGCGCAACGGGCGTCCCTGGGCGTCGAGATAGCAGCGCCCACGGGCGAAGATCCAATGGACCTGTCCGTCGGCGGCGGACACCCGATACTCCTCGGCGAAGTCGCCACCCTTCTCCAGAAGCGTGAGGATCGCCGCCTCGACGCGAGGGCGGTCCTCCGGAACGATGGCGTCGAAGAAGGCGGCGATGGGCTCGCCATTGGCGGCGGCGACGGGCTCGACATTGTACAGCCGCGCGAAACGCTCGTCGGCATAGACCTTGTCGGCGGGGATGTCCCAGTTCCAGGTGCCCACCGCCCCGGCGGCCTCCAGGGCCAGTTCATAGCGCTCTTCGCTGGCGCGCAGGGCGCGTTCGGTGAGGACGCGGTTCGTGGTCTCCACCGCCGTGGCCATGATGCCGCCGACCCCGGTGGGCGATGTGTCGTCCGGCACCGGGCTGTAGCTGACGGTGAACCAGGCCGCCTCGAGGGCTGAGCCATGCCGCCGGATGCTCACCGGCATGTCCTCGGTGAAGATCGCGCCGCGCTGGCCGGCGATCTGCTCCTCCTGCACCGGCATGAGCTGCTGGCTCACCTCGGGCCAGATGTCGGCGAACCGCTGGCCCAGGGCGCGGGGGTGCTTGTCGCCCAGGATCGGCGCATAGGCGTCGTTGTAGAGGATGACCAGCTCCGGCCCCCAGCGCAGGGCCATGGGGAAGCCGGAGGCCAGGATCAGGCCCAGGGTCAGGCGAAGGGCCTGCGACCAGCCTTCCGGCGGGCCGAGCGGCGTGGCCGCCCAGTCCACCTCGCGCATGCGATCGCCCATCTCGCCGCCCAAGGGGGCGGGCGGCAGGAAATCAGCGGCGGACACGGCCTTGGCCTTCAAGACGCACAGCTCCCCACGCCCTTGCGGGCATGGGGTTCAACCTTGCGGTTTGGCTGTCGAAGTCAAGCGGGCGAAACGCCTTAGTCGATCGGGCTCCAGCGCTTTTCCGGCGCGGCGGCCGTCTGGCGCTTGGGACCCTTGAAGCCGTGGCCGCCGGCGCGGTTCTGAGCCGGCTTGGCGCCGTTGCGCTGTTCGCCGTTGCGGCCTTGGCCGCCCTGGCCCTGACCGCCGCCCTGGCCTTGCGGGCGCTTGGGGCGGCGCTGCTTGCGCAGGGCGCTCGGCACGTCGTCACGCGGATCGACGGGGCGGGCGTTGTTGTTGCGGCCGCGACCGTTGCGGCCGCCATTGCCGCCG
This sequence comes from Caulobacter segnis, assembly GCF_029543125.1. GTDB lineage: Bacteria > Pseudomonadota > Alphaproteobacteria > Caulobacterales > Caulobacteraceae > Caulobacter > Caulobacter segnis_D. Next base: position 4,525 of record NZ_JARQWW010000002.1, on the reverse strand, counting down.
CGCTCGCCGCGTTCCGGCTTCTCGCCGGTCAGGGCCGCCTCAACCGCCTGGGCGGCGGCGAGGCTCTTGTCGTTGCGGCGATCGAAGGCCGGGATCGTCTGGCGCGTGGTGCGCTGGACGTCCTTCAGCAGGCTGCGCTCGTCATCGCTGCACAGGGTGAAGGCCACGCCGGAGGCGCCGGCGCGCGCGGTGCGGCCGATGCGGTGGACGTAAGCTTCCGGCACGTTCGGCAGCTCGAAGTTCACCACGTGGGTGACGCCGTCGATGTCGATGCCGCGGGCGGCGATGTCTGTGGCCACCAGGGCGCGGCTATGGCCGGCCCGGAAGGCGGCCAGGGCGCGTTCACGCTGGCCTTGCGTCTTGTCGCCGTGGATCGAGGCGGACTCGATCCCGCAGGCGACCAGATACTTGGCCACGCGGTCGGCGCCGCGCTTGGTGCGGGTGAAGACGATCACGCGCTTCAGGGCGCTGTCGGCGAACAGCTCGGCCAGCAAGGCGCGCTTGCGCTGCTGCTCGACGAACAGGACCTGCTGGTTGATGCGCTCGACCGTGGTGGCCTGCGGGGTCACCGAGACCTGCTCGGGGTTCTTCAGCAGTTCGCCGGCCAGCTTGCCGATCTCGCTCGGCATGGTGGCCGAGAAGAACAGGTTCTGACGTTCCTTGGGCAGGTGCTGAACGATGCGGCGGATCGGGACGATGAAGCCCATGTCGAGCATCTGGTCGGCCTCATCGAGGACGAAGATCTCGGTGCCCGACAGATTGGCGCTCTTCTCGCCCAAGTGGTCGATCAGGCGGCCCGGAGTGGCGACCAGAACGTCGATGCCGGCGGCCAGGGCGCGCATCTGCGGGCCATACTTCACGCCGCCGAAGATCACCGCGACGGTGAGGCCCAGGTGCGAGCCATAGGCCTTGAAGCTGTCGGCGATCTGGGTGGCCAGTTCGCGGGTCGGCGACAGGACCAGGACGCGGCAGCCGCGGCGGGGCGCCGGCTTACGGTCTTCGGCCAGGCGATGCAGGATCGGCAAAGCGAAGGCGGCGGTCTTGCCGGTGCCCGTCTGGGCGATGCCCAGCAGGTCGCGGCCGGTCATGACCGTGGGGATGGCTTTCGCCTGGATGGGGGTGGGCTGGGTGTAGCCCTTGTCGGCCAGCGCCTTCAGAAGCGGCTTGGCGAGGCCGAAATCGGTGAACTGAGTCACGTAGTCTCTTTTCATAACAGACGGCGCGCAGCCGGGCGCAAGGCTCGGCCGCGGTGCGGTCGGGTCTTTGGGGAGCGCCCCGCGTGGCCCGGGCGGTCTATGTCGGAAATCTTTTCAGGGCGCTCGACAGGCTGGTCCCGAGGGACCCTCACGCGGCTGGAGCGCCGATAGCGTCGACTGAGACGCGAGGCCTAGATCGTATGCTGCGGTGCAAAAGTCAAGTTTTTACAGGCTTTGCGGCCATTCGGACGCAGGCTGTTGCATTCTGGCCGCCGCCCGGCGACACCTCGGCCATGGACAAGAAGATCGTTCTCGTGGCCGCCGCGGCCCTGGTGGATGTCGATGGCCGGGTGCTGTTGTGCCAGCGGCCGGAGGGCAAGCAGCTGGCCGGCCTATGGGAGTTTCCGGGCGGCAAGGTGGAACCGGGCGAGACGCCGGAAGCCTGCCTGATCCGCGAGCTGGACGAGGAACTGGGCATCCAGGTCGCCAAGGCCTGCCTGGCGCCCTTCGTCTTCGCCAGCCACGAATACGAGACCTTCCACCTGCTGATGCCGCTGTTCCTGTGCCGCCGCTGGGAAGGATTCGTTCAGCAGAAGGAGCACGCGGGCCTGGCCTGGGTGAAGCCGGCCGACATGGACAAGTACCCCATGCCCCCGGCCGACCTGCCGCTCGTGGCGTGGCTGCGGGACCTGCTGTGAGGTGAGTGCGTCCTGAAACCTTTCTCCTCTCCCCCGCGAAGTGGGGGAGAGGGTAGGGTGAGGGGGAGCGGCGCTGGATGGCGCACACAAGGCTGACCGACTACGCCAAGCAACTGCGCGTCGGAGCAGACCGAGGTCGAGCGCTTCCTCTGGGGACGACTGCGTGACCGTCGTCTCGGTGGTTGGAAGTGGAAGCGCCAAGTTCCTCGCGGCTATTACATCGCCGATTTCCTTAGCCTGGAGGCGGGCGTCGTCGTCGAATTGGACGGCGGACAGCACGTCGACAACGCCGCTTACGACGCGCGGCGCACGGCCTATCTCGAACGCCAAGGTTTGGTGGTTCTGAGGATCTGGAATCCGGAAGTCCGGGAGAACCTGGATGGCGTCTGCGACGCCATACTCGCCGCCTGTGGCGGCGAGCGCCCCTCACCCTGACCCTCTCCCCACCTGTGGGGAGAGGGGATTTAAGCGTCGCCTCGGTTCTTGCGCACCACCGACAGCGCTTCTTCCAGCCCCACCTGGGCTGAACCGCGGGCCAAGGGCTTCTGCTGGCTCTCGTGCGGGACCCAGCCGGTGATGGTCAGGATCTCGAAGGTGGCGGACACGCGGCCGTCGGGTTCGGCGAAGCGCTCCACATAGATCTGCAGGGCGCGGCCCAGCAGGGTCCGGGTCATGGGCTTGCGCGGGCGATCCGACAGGACGCTGGTCTCGCCCATGCGGCGCAGGTCGCGCAGCAACTCGATGGGATGGGCGTAGCGGACGGTCACCCGATCCACGTCCGCCACCGGCAGGGCGAACCCGGCGCGGGACAGCAGACCCGCCGCGTCCGAATGATCCGCGAAGGGCGAGACGCGCATGGCCGCGCCGCCGGTCAGCTCCGACTCCGCCTCCAGCAGCGATTGGCGCAGCTCTGTCAGGGTCGCGCCGCCCAGGAAGGAGCCGATGAACAGGCCGTCGGGCTTCAGGGCCCGCCGGGCCTGGATCAGCGATCCCACCAAGTCATTGGTCCAGTGCAGGGCCAGGGTGGAGACGATCAGGTCCAGGCTGGCGTCGGCGAAGGGCAGGCGCTCCTCGTCCGCCACAAGGCGTGCGCCGACCGGGCCCAGCAGGCTCGGCGTCAGCTCCGTTTCGATCAGCAGGTCGATCTTGTCGGCGGCGTCGCTCTGGGCCAGGGCCCGGCGGAAAGCCCCGCCGCGCGCGCCCAGATCGACGGCGAGCGGAAAGCGTCGCATGATCGGCTCCAGGCGCCAGGCGGCGTCCTGGGCGGCGCGAGCCTTCAGGAAGTCAGCCTGGGCGTAGCCGGCGGCGGCGCGGTCTAGGCGTCGGCGCAGGAGATCACGGTCGAACAATTTCGGCGGGGTGCTCATGGGCGCGCAACATGGCGATTTGCAGGGCGGCTGGAAACCGGCGCCGTCGCTGATTTCCGCCGGACGTGGATTTCTGGACCTGCTTTTGCCGCCGCAGGCCCTGGACGGCGGCTCGGTCGGCAGCCCGGGACTGGGCGCCGAGGCATGGAGCCGGATCACCTTCATCGCCGATCCCGCCTGCGACGGCTGCGGTGCGCCCTTCGATTTCGATCCGGGACCCGGCGTGGCCTGTCCGACCTGCGCCGCCAGGCCCAAGGCCTTCGCCCGGGCGCGCGCCGCCTGTCTCTATGACGAGCATTCCCGAAACCTGATCCTGCAGCTCAAGCACGCCGACCGCACCGATTTGGCGCCACTGATGGCCCGCTGGCTGAGCCGGGCGGCCGCTGATCTGCTGGCGGAGGCTGACGCCATCGCCCCTGTGCCTCTGCACTCCAGCCGCCTGTTCGCGCGCCGCTACGATCAGGCGGCGGAGGTGGCGCGGCCGCTGGCGAGGCTGGCCAACCTGCCCTATCTGCCCGACGCCCTGATCCGCCGCAGAGCCACGGCGACCCAGGGCGGCAAGTCCGGCTCCGGCCGCCGCCGCAACGTAGCCGGCGCCTTCGCGGTCCCGCCGGGCCGCCGCCGTCAGGTGGAGGGCAGGCGCATCCTGCTGGTGGACGACGTGATGACCACCGGCGCGACACTGGATGCCTGCGCCAGGGCATTGCTGGGCGCCGGGGCCGCCAGCGTGAGCGCCGCGGTCATCGCGAGGGTGAAAGAAGCGCCCGACGTGTCTATGTAGAGCTTCGACACCAATCTTGCGGATAAGCGTTCGGCCCTCATGGCACACGTCACCATCTACACCCGCCCGTTCTGCGGCTACTGCGCCCGCGCCCTGAAGCTCCTTAACGACAAGGGGGCCGCCTTCACAGAGATCGAAGCCGGCATGGACCCCAAGCTGCGTCAGGAGATGATCGACAAGTCGGGCCGCACCACCTTCCCGCAGATCTTCGTCGGCGATCAGCACATCGGCGGCTGCGACGACATGATGGCGCTTGATCGTTCCGGCAAGCTGGACCCGATGTTGGCCGCTTGATGAGCGGCGGGGGGCTTCACTCCCTCTCCTCCCCTGCGAAGCGGGGGAGGGGGACCATGCGCAGCATGGTGGAGGGGGCGACCCCATCCACTGAGTCCAGTCACGGCCCCCCCCCCCCCAAACCCGGGCCCCCCCCCCCCGGCCCGGGGGGGGGGGGGGTGCCGGAGACCAACCCCGGCGGCGGGTACC
>NZ_JARQWW010000001.1 GCF_029543125.1 Caulobacter segnis | reverse complement strand
TAATCTTGATCGACCACACTCAGGCATCGCCGGCCTCACACCCTGGCAACGTGTGACCAACCTCCTTGGAAACGACACCTAGACCTCGAGAATGGCGACGATCACGGCCATGACCAGCAAGGTCAGACCCATGATGGTCGTCTCGTGCCGTTGCAGGGCGTCGAGCTTAAGGCGCTGAACCCCCGCCAGGCTGAGGCCGGTGAACAGCAGCATCCCGAGCGCGGTCGCGCCCATCAGCACCCCGGTCAGAGCGGCGAAGCCGCCCCAGCCATAGGGCGTGCTGGCCAGGAAGATCGGCAGGAACGCCTCGCAGGGAGAGAGGGCGAGCAGGGTGACCAGTCCGAGAATCGCCGCGCGGTCGGAGCGATAGGAGCGGGGCGCGCCATGCAGATGCGCGTGCTTGCGGCCACGCCATAGGTAATAGAGTCCCAGGCCCGCCATGCCGCCGGCCACCAGCAGGCCGAAGACGCCGCCCAGCCGCTCCTCCAGCGCCAGGCCGGCGGTGACCAGGACCGCGCCGAGCAGGGTGGTGACCGCCACATGGCCCACGGCCGCCAGCATGGCCACGCCCAGGGTGCGGGGCGCGGACCATGCCTGACCACGGCCGACCAGCACGAACGGCAGCCAGTGGGTGGGCAGCGCCGCGTGCAGAAAGGCCACGGCGAACCCGGTGGCGGCGATGGAGGCGAAGAGGGGCGAGGTCACAGGCCCTCTCTACAGGATGCTATACTATAGCCGCCAGAGCATGCTGGCGAAGAAGGCGAAGCACTCTATATGCGGCCGGTCGCGACGGGTTTTCGCCCGCCGCCGCGTTGACTCCCCGGTCTTGCGCTGTATAAGAGCGCTCCCTCGCCCGCAGGCTGGCCCCGCGGGCGCAATCCATTTTGAGAACAAGTCTTCGGACTTCATAAGCTTAAGGCGCGACCGATGTACGCGGTGATCAAGACCGGCGGTAAGCAGTACCGGGTTCAGGCGGGCGATCTGCTCGTGGTTGAGAAGCTCGAAGGCGAGCCGGGCGCGGAAATCGCGTTCGACCAGGTCCTGATGCTGGGCGACGGCGACGCCGTCACCGTCGGCGCCCCGCTGGTGGACGGCGCTGCGGTGAACGCGACCCTGATCGAAACCCGCAAGGGTGAGAAGGTGAAGATCTTCAAGAAGATCCGCCGTCAGGGCTATCGCCGCACCCGCGGTCACCGCCAGACCGAAACTGTCCTGCGCGTCACCTCGGTGGCCAACGGCTCGAAGGCCGACAAGTGGGACGGCACGGTCGACCTGACCAGCAAGCGCGTCCTGGACGCCCGCGCCCGCGGCCTCGGCGACGCCGCCGTGACCGCCGCTCCGGTCGAAGCCAAGGAAGCCGCTCCGGCTCCGAAGGCCAAGGCCGCCGCGCCGAAGAAGGCTGCTGCTCCGAAGGCCGCCAAGGCCGAGGGTGAAGCCGCCCCCGCCAAGAAGGCTGCGCCGAAGAAGGCCGCCGCCAAGAAGGACGCCGGCGAGGCCTAAGGCCCCGTCGCATAGGATCAGGAGAGCACAATGGCTCACAAAAAATCTGGCGGCTCCTCGCGCAACGGTCGCGATTCGGCTGGCCGCCGTCTCGGCGTGAAGAAGTTCGGCGGCGAAGCTGTCCTCGCGGGCAACATCGTCGTGCGTCAACGCGGCACCAAGTTCTGGCCGGGCGTGAACGTGGGCATGGGCAAGGACCATACCCTTTTCGCTCTGGTGAACGGCGCCGTGCGCTTCGTGACCAAGCGCGACAACCGCACCTACGTGACGATCGATCCGGTCGCACAGGCTCAGGCCGCAGAATAAGCGCGGTCCAGACCTTTCCCGGATCGCGCTTCACCTGAGTGGCGATCCGGACAGACGATCCAAGCGGGGAGTCCGGGAACGCCGGGCTCCCCGCTTTCTTTTTGGCCGCAACGCCGGACGGGGGTCTGGAAGAGCGGCGGATCGACCAGGGAGGTCGCCATGAATGTGATCGGCAGAACCCCCATCATCGAGACGCGCCGGCTGGCGCTGCGCGAGCCCCTGTCGGCGGATGCGCAGCGCCTGACCGAGCTGATCGACTACGACATCGCCAAGATGACCACGCGGATGCCCTGGCCCTACTCGCCGGAGGATGCGGACGCGTTCGTGGTTCAGGTCCAGATGCAGGACCGCCGCCGCGACAACACCTTCGCCATCACCCTGGAGGGCGAGGGCCTGATCGGCGTGCTGGGCTTCTTCCTGACGCCGGAAGGCCGGACCGAGGTCGGCTACTGGATCGGCCGTCCCTACTGGGGTCGGGGCCTGGCGAGCGAGGCCCTCATGGGCGCTCTGAGCTGGGCGTCGAGGGACTGGCGCAAGCGCCTGGTGGTGGCCGGGCATTTCGCGGACAACCCGGCGTCGGGCCGCGTCCTGTGCAAGGCGGGCTTTCTCTATACCGGGATCGTCGACGCCAAGCCGTCGCGGGCCCGGGGCGAGCCAGCGGACACGCGCATGATGGTGTGGCTGGCCTGACGGCCGGCCCGGTCAGGCCGCTTGCGCGCCCGGTCCCTTGGGGCCGGCGCGGAAGCGCGACTCGGCCGTGACGATGCGCTCACACAGCTTGTCCAGCTCCGACAGCAGCGAATAGGAGGCGTAGATGGGAATCTCCATCATCGCCGCCTGCGCCCGCGGCATCAGCTCAGTGTACTTCTTCCACGCCACGTGGGCGTCGCGCGCCGCTTCGGCGCGGTGGCCCAGGGGCGTCCAGAGGTTCAGGTCGATCAGCTCGTCCCGGCACTCCTTCATCATCGGCAGAGCGATGAACAGGAAGAGGAAGGTCGGGGTGGCGGCGCGGCTGTAGGGCGGCAGCACCTGCATGTGCCACACGCGGAAGGCCTCCAGGAAGCTGTCCTTCTTGTTCTCTTCGGGCGGCAGCCAAGGGGCCTTGCGGTCGATCAACTCGTCGGCCGAGCCGGCGCGCTTGACGAGGTCGTCAGCGGTGCGGCCGTCCCTCAGGGTCTTGGACAAGGCCGAGACAGGGATGTTCAGGCGCTTGGCGACTTCGGAATAGCCAACCGTGCGGCCGCCCATGGACGTCCACTGACCCATGGTGGGCACGCCGCCCATCTTGGCGGTCTTCAGGGCCTGGGCCTGCATGAGCAGCTTGTTCTGTTCGGCGGCCTTGGCCGCCAGCTGCTTGTCGAACTCTTCTTCGTGCTTCTTCTGCTGGGCGGCGTTCATCCAGCGGGCCTTGCCGGGCCCATAGGTGCGCTCGTAGCGGTTCAGCAGGACGAGGTTGAAACCTTCCCCGGGGCAGGGGCCCAGCTCGTTCAGGAAGGTGCGGAAATCGCGCCAGTTGCCCGTGATGCCGGTGCCCCGGGTCATCATGATGTTGCGGTGGATGTTGCTCTCGCGCTCGTACTTCTTGGCGAGCGTCGGCAGGGTCAGGTTCTTGAGGTCCTGCAAGACTTCGGCTTTGGGCGGCGGACCAGACAAACCTTGCAACTCCCTAGTAATACAACCTATGGTCGTTAATCATCGAAGTTGTTGCGGCGCTTCACGGCGCTCTGCGTCCTGTTGTCTCAGGTTCACCCTAACAATTCGTCTCCACGACGGAATCATGTCTGCGGCAGGCTCGACGCCGGGGCCCGCTTGCGACAAAAGACGCCCATGAAGTTCCTCGATCAGTGCAAGATCTTCATCCGCTCCGGCAACGGGGGCGGAGGCGCCGTGTCTTTCCGGCGTGAGAAGTACATCGAATACGGCGGTCCCGACGGCGGCGACGGCGGCCGCGGCGGCGACGTGTGGGTCGAAGCGGTCGAAGGCCTCAACACCCTGATCGACTATCGCTACCAGCAGCATTTCAAGGCCGACACCGGCGTCCATGGCATGGGGCGCAACCGCCACGGCGCGGCTGGCGCCGACGTAGTCCTTAAAGTCCCTGTCGGCACCGAGGTGCTGGAGGAGGACCGCGAGACTCTGATCGCCGACATGAATGAGCCGGGGATGCGCATCCTGCTGGCCAAGGGCGGCAACGGCGGCTGGGGCAACGACCGCTTCAAGGGTCCGATCAACCAGGCGCCCAAGCACGCCAATCCTGGTCAGGAAGGCGAGGAGAAGTGGATCTGGCTTCGCCTGAAGCTGATCGCCGACGTGGGTCTGGTGGGACTGCCGAATGCCGGCAAGTCGACCTTCCTGGCGGCGGCCAGCGCAGCCAAGCCGAAGATCGCCGACTATCCCTTCACCACCCTGACTCCGAACCTGGGGGTCGTGGACCTGTCGCCCAACGAGCGCTTCGTCATGGCCGACATTCCCGGGCTGATCGAGGGCGCCTCGGAAGGGGCGGGCCTAGGCACGCGTTTCCTGGGTCACGTGGAGCGCTCGGCGACCCTGATCCACTTGATCGACGCCACCCAGGAAAATGTCGGCGAGGTGTGGAAGACCATCCGCGCCGAGCTGGAGGCCTATGATGAGGACCTGGCCGAGAAGACCGAGATCCTGGCGCTCAACAAGGTCGACGCCCTGGACGACGAGGCCCGCGCCGAAAAGGCGGCGGAACTTGAAGCCGTGGCCGGGGTGAAACCCATGCTGGTCTCCGGCGTCTCCGGCGAGGGTGTGACGGAGCTGCTGCGCGCCGCCTGGAAAAAGGTTCGTGAGCGTCGAGGCGAGGTCGCCCCCGAGAACGACGAGGACTACGAAGAACCCTCCGCCGAAGGCTGGACCCCCTAGGATGTCTCTCGCCGGGGCCCGTAGGATCGTCGTCAAGGTCGGCTCGGCCCTGTTGGTCGATTCCGCGACCGGCGCGGCGAACCGAGCCTGGCTGGAGGCGTTCTGCGCCGACGCCGCCCGGCTGCGGGCCGAAGGGCGGCAGGTTCTGGTGGTGTCCTCCGGCGCTGTGGCGCTGGGCCGCCGGCGCCTGGGTCTTCCCAAGCGCGCCCTGACACTGCCGGAAAAGCAGGCCGCCGCCGCCGCCGGGCAAAGCCTGCTCATGCGGGCCTGGGAAGAAGCGTTCGAGCCGCACGGCGCCGCCTGCGCCCAGGTGCTGCTGACCCGGGACGACACAGAGGTGCGCCGCCGCTGGCTGAACGCCCGCGCCACCGTGGAGACCCTGCTGGCCCTCGGCGTCGTGCCGGTGGTCAACGAGAACGACACGGTGGTCACCGAGGAAATCCGTTACGGCGACAACGACCGTCTGGCCGCCCGCGTGGCCCAGATGGCCGGCGCCGACGCCCTGGTCCTGCTGTCGGACATCGACGGCCTCTACACCGCTGACCCGCGCGGCAACCCGAACGCCGAGCACATTGCCCTGGTGGAGCGCCTGACCCCGCAGATCGAGGCCATGGCCGGCGGCGCCAACGCGGGGGCCGGCGTCGGCACGGGGGGCATGGCCACCAAGCTGGCCGCCGCCCGCATCGCCGCAGCCGCCGGTTGCGCCACTATCGTCACCCTGGGATCGCGTCCGTCGCCGTTGCTGGCCATCGAGAGGGGGGAGCGGTCGACCACCTTCGCCGCCTCCACCACGCCGGCCGCCGCTTACAAGGCCTGGATCGCCGGTTCGCTGGCGCCGCAGGGCGCGCTGATCGTCGATGACGGCGCGGCGAACGCGCTTCGGGGGGGCAAAAGCCTGCTGGCCGCCGGGGTCAAGGCGGCCGAAGGGCGGTTCGGCAAGGGCGACGCCGTGGTTGTCCGCGACGAGGCGGGGCTCGAGCTGGCGCGCGGGCTGGTCCGCTACGACGCCGCCGACGCGGCCCGCATCGCCGGCCTGCGTTCGGACGCCATCGAGGCGGCCCTGGGCTTCACCGAAGGGCCGATGGTCCACGCCGACGACCTGGCCCTGGCGGCGCGGGAAACGGCCTGAACTATGGCGGTCGTTGTCACAAAGGGCTAAGGCTCACTTTGAGCATAAGTGGCGAGGCCCATGGACGACGCGGGTTCATCCCTGCAGGCGGTGATGGCGCGGATCGGGCGTGAAGCCCGGGACGGCGCGCGCGCCTTGCGTCTGTCCGCTTCCGAAGTCCGCACCGCCGCCATCGCCGGCATGGCCGCCGCCATCCGCCGCCGGGCCGAAGTCATCCTCGCCGCCAATCTGGAAGACCAGGCCGTCGCCCGCGCCGCCGGCCTCAATGCGGCGATGATCGACCGCATGGCCCTGGACGCCGGTCGGATCGCCGCCCTGGCCGACGCGGTGGACGCCATCGCCGCCATTCCCGACCCCGTCGGCGCCGAGATCACCCGCTGGGATCGCCCCAACGGCCTGGACATCGCCCGGGTGCGCACGCCTATCGGCGTGATCGCCATGATCTATGAAAGCCGCCCCAACGTGACCGCCGACGCGGCGGCCCTGTGCGTGCGGTCCGGCAACGCCGTCATCCTGCGCGGCGGGTCGGAATGCCTGCGCAGCAACCTTGCCATCCATGCCGCGGTGGCCGAAGGACTGGAGGCGGCGGGTCTGCCGGTCTCCTGCGTCCAGGCGGTGCCCACCGCTGATCGCGCGGCTGTCGGCCTGATTCTGGGCGGACTGGACGGGGCGGTGGACCTGATCATCCCGCGCGGGGGCAAAGGGCTGGTCGCCCGGGTCCAGGCCGAGGCGCGAGCGCCGGTCCTGGGCCATCTGGAAGGCCTCAACCACGTCTTCGTCCACGCCGCGGCCGATCTCGACAAGGCCAAGGCCGTGGTGGTGAACGCCAAGATGCGCCGGGTCTCCGTGTGTGGCTCGGCCGAGACCCTGCTGATCGACAAGGCCGCCGCCGCGCGCTTGCTGCCGACCATCGCCGCTGCATTGGCTGAAGCCGGATGCGAGCTGCGCGGCGATGAAGCCGCCCGCGCCATCACGCCCATGAGCGCCGCGACGGCGGAGGACTGGTCCACCGAGTATCTCGCTCCGATCATCGCCGTGGCGGTGGTCGACGGGGTCGACGGCGCGGCGGCCCACATCGCCGCCTACGGCTCCGGGCACACCGACGCGATCCTGACCGAGGACGCGGCGGCGGCCGAGGCCTTCATTACGGCGGTCGATTCCGCCATCGTGCTGGTCAACGCCTCCACCCAGTTCGCCGATGGCGGCGAGTTCGGCTTCGGCGCGGAGATCGGCATCGCCACTGACAAGCTTCATGCCCGCGGCCCGGTTGGGGCCGAGCAATTGACGACATTCAAGTATGTGGTTCGCGGGACCGGCCAGACTCGTCCCTGAGGCTGGCAGGCCGGCGGCGTCGCGGCTGGGGTTCACCCTCCAGCCCGGCATGCGCGTCGGTCTGTTCGGCGGCTCGTTCAATCCCGCGCATGAGGGTCACGCCCACGTGGCGGAGACGGCCTTGTCGCGATTGCAGCTCGACCGGGTGATCTGGCTCGTTTCGCCACAGAACCCTTTGAAGGCCTCCTCCGAGACCCAGCCCTTGGCCAAGCGCATGGCCAACGCCGCTCGTTGGGCGCGAGGACCGAAGATGATCGTCAGCGGGGTCGAGACCCAGCTGGGCGTCCAGTACACCCTCGATACCATCCGCCTGCTGAAGGCGCGGCATCCGGGCGTGCATTTCGTCTGGATCATGGGGGCCGACAGCTTGGCGACCTTCCACCGCTGGCGGGGGTGGACCCAGATCATGCGCGAGGTGCCGGTGGCCGTGGTCTCGCGTCCCTGGGCGGCGCTGAAGGCGCGCACCTCGCCCACCGCCCGGCGGTTCGCCCATGCGCGCCGGCCGGCTTCCCGGGCGCATCTGCTGCCGGGGACGAACCCGCCGTCCTGGGTCTATCTGACAGGGCCGCTGAACTTCGCCTCGTCTACCGCGCTGCGTGATCGGGCCCGCCAGGACGGAGCCAAGATGCCCGGCTGAGTCAAACCGCTCACGGATTGGGGATTTCTGTGATAGGGTCGGACGCTTGCGTGACCACCCATAGGAGCATTCCGCTGAACCGCGAGTCCGCGCACAGCGCGCCGGAAGGCCAGGCGACCGCCGCCGAGCCTTCTTCTGACGACCAGGGCCCGACTAAGCCGCTGGAACAACTGATCCTCGCCCGTCTCGACGACGACAAGGCTCAGGACGTCGTTTTCATCGATCTCAAGGACAAAAGCAGCGTCGCCGACAGCCTGATCGTGGCGTCCGGCCGCTCGCATCGTCACGTCGGCGCTCTGGCCGACCACCTGCTGCGCGCTCTCAAGGAAGAGGGCTTCGGCCGCGCGCGTGTCGAAGGCCTGCCGCATTGCGACTGGGTGCTGATCGACGCGGGGGACGTGATCGTTCACCTGTTCCGCCCCGAAGTGCGCGCCTTCTACAACATCGAGAAGATCTGGTCGGTCGAGCCGCCGGTCCGCACCATCGCCAACTGACCCCGCGGCCCGTCCCCTGAGACGGGCCGTCGCTCCCCCTCATGCGCATCACCCTGCTTACCGTTGGCCGTCTGGGCCGGATGGTCGAGGCGCAAATGGCGCTCGACTACTGCCAGCGCGCCACAGCGTCCGGCCGTGCGCTGGGCCTTGGGCCGGTTGAGATTGTCGAGGTCGAATCCCGAAAGCCGGGCAAGGCCGCCGAGGCCGAGGTGCTGCGTCCCCATTTCGAGGGCGCGCACGTGATCTGCTGCGACGAGCATGGGACCGCGCGCCCCTCCCGCGCCTTCGCCGCGGAGATCGGCAAGCTGCGGGACGACGGGGTGCGCAAGCTGGTCGTGGTGATCGGCGGGGCGGACGGGCTGGATCCATCCCTGCTGGCGGCGGCGAACGGAAAGCTGGCTTTCGGGCCGCAAACCTGGCCGCACGCCCTGGCCAGGGCGATGCTGGCGGAGCAGATCTACCGCGCGGTGACCATTCTGGCCGGCTCGCCCTATCATCGCGACTGAGGCCAAGCTACCAAGCGCCATGGCCCGCCGCTTCGTGACCGTCGCTGTCGTCCTCGTCGCGCTCGCGGCGGGGGGCGCCGTGGCGGCGCTGCAGTTCGACCAGCGCGCGGCCAGCAACGCCGCCGCGCTTCAGGCCCGGCGGGATGTGGCCGCCCTGCGCAACGAACTGGACCGGCTTCAGGCCGAACAGGTGAAGGATCTGGTGGGGGTGGACGCCAAGCGCGCCGCGCTGCAGTCCTTGAATGTCCGGGAGGCGGCGCTGACCGTCGAGCTCGGCAAGAACCGTGCGAGCCTGGCCAAGCTGCTGTCCATGCTGCAGCTCTATCGCCTCAATCCGCCGCCGGCCTTGATGGTCAGCCCGCAGGACGCCCGCCAGGCGGTGCGTGCGGCGATTTTGGTGCGGGCCATGACCCCCGACCTGAAGGCGCGGGCGGACGAGGTGTCCAGCCGGGCGCGGGTGATCGCGGCTCTTCGTCGCGAGGCGGCGGCTTCGGCCGAGGACCTGTTCACCACGGAAAGCGCGCTGGCGGATCGCAGAGGGCTGATCGAGAAGCGCCTGACGGAGGCCGCCGACCTGGAACGGCAGGCCGCCTTGGCCGGCCTCGCGCCGCAGGTGCGCGCCGCCGGCCCGCTGTCGCTGATCCGCCCGGTGGAAGGGGCGATCGTCCGCAAGTTCGGCGAAACCTTGCCCAACGGCGGTCATTCGCGGGGGCTGAGCCTGACGGCGGCCGCCGGAGAAACGGTCAGAAGCCCCGCCCGGGGGATCGTGGAATATGCAGGTCCGCTCGAGGGTTGGGGCCTCGTCTTGATTCTCCGCTCGGAGGGCGCCTACCATCTGGTTCTCGCGGGGCTCGGGGGGGTCTCCGTCGTCCCCGGACAATCCGTCGCGGCCGGCGCCCCTGTTGGGAGCGCGACCGATGGTGGAAACTCGGAGGTGGAGCTCTATTTTGAGGTCCGAGAAGGCGAGACGCCGGTTGATCCGGCCAAACGCCTGAAACCGACGGCCTGACACGGCTGTCCGCCACCGGGGCAAGGGGCGAATTTTTGATCGCGACGGATGTATCCGCCGCAAGGGAGCCAGACGGCTGATATGCGCAAGTACCTGGTGATCGGTGTTTCCTCCTTCGTCCTCGGCGCCGGGGCGATGGCCTATCTGAGCCCGATGGCTCAAGCGGCCCTGCAGCCCAAGGCCAAGACCTACCGGATGCTCGAGCTGTTCGGGGACGTGGTGGACACGGTGGAGCGCCAGTACGTTGCGCCCGTCGACGACACCAAGCTGATCGAGTCCGCGCTGGACGGCATGCTGTCCTCTCTCGACCCGCACTCCGGCTATCTGAGCCCCGACGGGTTCGAGGACATGCAGGACAACACCCGCGGCGAATACGGCGGCGTGGGTCTTGAAGTCACCAGCGAAGAAGGCGTGGTGAAGGTCATCTCGCCGATGGACGGCACCCCGGCCGAGCGCGCCGGCGTCCAGCCGGGCGACTACATCACCGCCGTCAACGGCGCGAGCGTGCTGGGCCTGTCCACCAACGACGTGGTCAAGCAGCTGCGCGGCGAGCCAGGCTCGGCCGTGGGCCTGACCCTGGCGCGCGAGAAGAGCGACCCGGTGGAGGTGAAGCTGACCCGCGAGGTGATCAAGCCGCGCACCGTCACCGCCCGTCTGGAAGGCGACTACGGCTATGTCCGTCTCGGCAGCTTCAACGAGAAGGCCACCGACGAGGTCGAGGCCGCAGTGAAGGACCTGAAGGCCAAGAACCCGGCGCTCAAGGGTTATGTCTTCGACCTGCGCAACAATCCGGGCGGCCTGGTCGACCAGGCGGTCGGCGTGGCTGACCTGTTCCTGGAAGGCGGCGAAGTGGTCAGCCAGCGCGGACGCGATCCGCGCGATATCGAACGCTACAACGCCCGCCCGGGCGACATCACCAACGGCATGCCGATCGTCGTCCTGATCAACCAGGGCTCGGCCTCGGCCTCCGAAATCGTCGCCGGCGCCCTGAAGGACCGCAAGCGCGCCGAGATCATCGGTCTGACCAGCTTCGGCAAGGGTTCGGTGCAGACCGTGATCCCGCTGCGCGGCGGCCAGGACGGCGCCCTGAAGCTGACCACGGCGCGCTACTACACGCCGTCCGGCCGCTCCATCCAGCAGACCGGCATCGATCCGGACCTGGAAGTGGCCCAGACCCGCGAGCAGGCCCAGTCCATCGCCAACCAAGCCTGGTTCAGCGAGGCCAGCTTCAAGAACGCGCTCAACGCCGAAGAGGGCAAGACCCGTCGCGGCGTGCACGAGCCGGCCGAAGCCCCGCCGCCGTCCTTCGACGACAAGAAGGGCGACTTCCAGCTGAGCCGCGCCCTTGAGGTGCTGAAGCATGGTTCGGTGGCTGCCACGCCCAAGCTGCCCAAGCCGGCGGCCAAGGTCGCCGACCTGGTGGCCAAGAGCGTCAAGCCCGAGGCCAAGCCGGTCAGCAAGTAGAACTCGGCTTCGTTTTCCGATCAGCGCCTCTCCGGAATGTCCGGGGAGGCGTTTTTCGTTGATGGCGCACCGGCTAAGGTGCCGCCATGGATCAAGACGCCGACACCCTCGCCGCCGCCAACGCCGCCCAGCTGGCTTCTCCCTCCTACCGGCTCGCCGCCCTGGATCAGAGCTTCATGCTCGGGGAGTCCATGCGCGGGGTGCGGTTCCTGTTGGAGTTCGCCAAGGCCGACGAAGCCCTGCGCAACTGGGGCGTCCGCTCCACCATCGTTGTCTTCGGCGCCGCCCGGGTGCGCGAGGCGGACGATGGGCGGCGCGGCGGCTGGTACGCCGAGGCGCGGGTCTTCGGCCGCATCGCCTCCGAACGGGGCGGGGCGATCATCGAGAACAAGCCTGTCCGCGACAACGTCATCGCCACCGGCGGGGGCCCTGGCATCATGGAGGCGGCCAATCGGGGCGCATCCGACGCCGGCGCGCCGTCAATCGGCTTCAACATCACCCTGCCGCACGAGCAGGCGCCCAATCCCTACAGCACGCCGGAGCTGACCTTCCGCTTCCACTACTTCGCCATGCGCAAGATGCACCTGGCCATGCGGGCCAATGCGCTGGTGGTGTTCCCGGGGGGCTTCGGCACCCTGGACGAGCTTTTCGAGATTCTGACCCTGCGCCAGGTCGACAAGGCGCCGCGCATCCCCATCGTCCTGTTCGACGAGGCCTATTGGCGCTCGATCATCAATTTCGACGCCCTGATCGAGCACGGCATGATCAGCCCTCAGGATATGGACCTGTTCCAGTTCGCCGAGACGGCGGAGGGCGTCTGGGAGGCGCTGCTGGCTGGCGGCCTTGCTCCTGGGCAGGTGGCGCCGGAGCCGCCGCCTGCCTCCTAGAAATCGTCACAAAGCCCTGGTGGAAGGCGGCGTGGGGGATGGTGTTAGCCTCTGGCTTGTCCAATAAATTCATCAAGGGTTGAATTTATTGCCATTCCGGGCGAGATCGACGCCAAGCAGGCGCCCAAGGGAGGGATCAATGGCCGACAAGGTCAAGCCGAACGCCGTCGAGGCCCTCAAGGGTCTGTTGTTCGACGGCATGACGATCATGGCCGGGGGCTTCGGCCTCTGCGGCATTCCGGAAAACCTGATCGCGGCGATACGCGAGACCGGGGTCAAGGACCTGACGGTCATCTCCAACAACTGCGGGGTGGACGGCTTCGGCCTCGGCATCCTGCTGGAGAACCGCCAGATCAAGAAGATGATCAGCTCCTACGTGGGCGAGAACAAGCTGTTCGAGCAGCTCTATCTCTCCGGCGAGCTGGAGCTGGAGTTCAATCCGCAGGGCACCCTGGCCGAGCGCATCCGCGCCGGCGGCGCGGGCATCCCGGCCTTCTTCACCAAGACCGGTGTCGGCACGTTGGTGGCCGAGGGCAAGGAAGTGCGCGAGTTCGACGGCGAGCTCTATGTGATGGAGCGCGGCCTCACCGCCGACCTGTCGATCGTGAAGGCCTGGAAGGGCGACCGCGAAGGCAACCTCGTCTATCGGAAGACCGCCCGGAACTTCAATCCGATGATGGCCACCGCCGGCAAGGTCACGGTGGTTGAGGTGGAGGAGCTGGTGGAGATCGGCGCGCTCGACAAGGACAACATCCACACCCCCGGCATCTACGTCGATCACATCTTCAAGGGCGCCGTGTTCGAAAAGCGCATCGAGCGCGTCACCACTCGCCAGAAGGAAGCCGTCTGATGGCCTGGACCCGTGACGAGATGGCCGCCCGTGCGGCCACGGAGCTGCGCGACGGCTTCTATGTGAATCTGGGCATCGGCATTCCGACCCTGGTCGCCAACTACATCCCCGCCGGCATGCATGTGACGCTGCAGAGCGAGAACGGCATGCTGGGCATGGGGCCGTTCCCCTATGAGGGTGAAGCGGACGCCGACCTGATCAACGCCGGCAAGCAGACGATCACCGAACTGGACAGCTCGTCCTACTTCAGCTCGGCCGACAGCTTCGCCATGATCCGCGGCGGCCACATCGACCTGTCCATTCTCGGCGCCATGCAGGTGGCCGAGAACGGCGACCTCGCCAACTGGATGGTCCCGGGCAAGATGGTCAAAGGCATGGGCGGCGCCATGGATCTGGTCGCCGGCGTGCGCCGCGTGGTCGTGGTCATGGAGCACTCGGAGAAGTCCGGAGCGGCCAAGCTGGTCAAGGCCTGCACCCTGCCGCTGACCGGCGCCAAGGTGGTGGACATGGTCGTCACCGACCTGGGCGTATTCCAGGTCGGCCGCGGCGCCGGCGTGACCCTGACCGAGCTGGCGCCCGGCGTGACGGTCGAGGAGATCACCGCCAAGACCGACGCCGCCTTCACGGTCGCGCTCGGCTAATAACGCCACAATCGACCGGGCCGGGCGATCGCTGCTTGCGCAGCACGCCCGGCTTCGGCTTGTCTGTCCTCTGATCACGCGATGAGGATGGAATGGCGGGCGAACCTTCTGGTCTGGCTCTTGGACAAGCTGTCGCCCTGCTGACGGCGGGCGTGGCGGCGGTGCCGCTGTTCCGCCGGCTCGGCCTGGGTTCGGTGCTGGGCTATCTGGCCGCCGGCCTTGCCATCGGTCCCTTCGGCCTGCGCCTGTTCTCGGACCCTGAATCCATTCTCCACGTCGCCGAGCTGGGCGTGGTGATGTTCCTGTTCGTCATCGGGCTGGAGATGCGTCCGGCCAAGCTGTGGGCCCTGCGCAAGGAGATCTTCGGTCTCGGCGCGGCCCAGGTCCTGGTCTGCGGCGCCTTGCTTTCGGGCATCGGCGTCGCGGCCGGGCTGTCGCCGGCCATGGCGGTGGTCGGGGCCATGGGCTTCGTCCTGTCCTCCACCGCCGTGATCATGACCATGCTGAACGAGCGGGGCGAGACGGGCACGCCCGCCGGGCAGCGCGCGGTCTCGATCCTGCTGCTTGAAGACCTCGCCATCGTGCCGCTGCTGGCCCTGGTGGCTGTGCTGGCGGCGCTCGAAGGCCGAGGCGCGGCGGACGCCCGCCCGGTCTGGCAGGTGGTGCTGATCGGCGCTGCGGCTGTGGGCGGCGTGATCGCCGTCGGCAAATGGCTGTTGAACCCGATGTTCCGCCTGCTGGCCTCCTCCGGCGCGCGCGAGGTGATGACCGCCGCCGCCCTGCTGGTGGTTCTGGGCGCGGCGCTGGTCATGCAGGTGGGCGGCCTGTCCATGGCCATGGGCGCCTTCCTGGCCGGGGTGCTGCTGTCTGAGTCCAGCTTCCGTCACCAGTTGGAGGCCGACATCGAGCCGTTCCGGGGCATCTTGCTGGGCCTGTTCTTCC
Source organism: Caulobacter segnis (assembly GCF_029543125.1). GTDB lineage: Bacteria > Pseudomonadota > Alphaproteobacteria > Caulobacterales > Caulobacteraceae > Caulobacter > Caulobacter segnis_D. The sequence goes on along the minus strand of NZ_JARQWW010000001.1, from coordinate 970,445 downwards.
TCAGCGTCGGCATGTCGCTGAACCTGTCGGTGGTTGCCGCCCAGTGGGTGATGATCCTGGCCGGGACCCTCGTCTTCATGGTGGTGAAGGCCGCTGGCATCTATGGCGTGGCCCGTCTGTTCAAGGCCTCGGCGCGGGAGGCGGCGGAGCGCGCGGCCTTGTTCGCCCAAGGCGGCGAGTTCGCCTTCGTCCTCTATGCCGCGGCCCTGGCGGCTGGCGTTCTGGACGGCCCGACCAGCGCGGCCATGAGCGCGGTGGTGATCCTGTCCATGGCGCTGACGCCCCTGGTGGTCATGGCGGTGACCCGCTTCCTGCCCGAGGAGGAGGTGTCCATGGACGGCGTGGATTCAGCGGCGGATCTGGAAGGCAGGGTGCTGATCATCGGCTTCGGCCGGTTCGCCCAGGTGGTCGCCCAACCGCTGCTGGCGCGCGGCGTCGACATCTCGATCATCGAGGTGGACGTGGAGATGATCCAGGCCGCCTCCAAGTTCGGGTTCAAGGTCTATTACGGGGACGGCACCCGCCTCGACGTGCTGCACGCCAGCGGCGCGGGCCGGGCCGAAGCCATCGTCGTCTGTGTCGACAAGCCAGAGGTGGCGGACCAGATCGTCAAGCTCGCCAAGGCCGAGTTCCCGCTGGCCAAGCTCTACGTCCGCGCCTTCGACCGGGGCCATGTGCTGCGCCTGATCGAGCAGAAAGTGGACTACCAGATCCGCGAGACCTTCGAGTCCGCCATGGCGTTCGGTCATGCCCTGCTGCTCGATCTCGGCTTCTCGGAAGAAGTGGCCGAGGAGACCATGAACGACGTGCGGGTGCGCGACGAGATGCGGCTGGAGATGCAGATCGTCGGCGGGCTGACCGCCGGCCGCTCCCTCATGCGCGGCAACATCAGAACGCCCGAGCCGGCGCCCCTGGTGCAGCCCAAGCACGGCGGGCGGGGTCTCAATCCCGAAGCGGCGGAAGCCATCGCCAAGGCGCAGGCCGAACAGAAGCGGGCGGACGCCGACGCCTAGAGAGGTGGTCTTGCGTAGCGGCGCGGGCGGACCATCTCTCTGAGCATGAAGTCCTTCCTCCTCGCCGCGCTTTGCGCGCCCTTGATGTTCCTGGCCGCCGCCATGCCGGCCAGCGCGGCGCCGGCCAAGACCGAGACCGCGATCTTCGCCGGCGGCTGCTTCTGGTGCATGGAGCACGACATGAAGATGCCGGGCGTTCTCAAGGTGGAGTCCGGCTACACCGGCGGTCGCTTGAAGAACCCGCGCTATGAAGACGTGCTGACCGAGAAGACCGGCCACTACGAGGCGGTCCGCGTCACCTTCGATCCGGCCAAGCTGCCCTATCGCTTCCTGCTGGAGCGCTATTGGAAAGTGGTGGACCCGACAGATGACGGCGGCCAATTCTGCGATCGCGGCCCGTCCTATCGCCCGGCGGTGTTCGTCACGCCGAGCCAGCGGGCCGAGGCCGAGGCGTCGCGTGCGGAGGCGGCCAAGCGTCTGAAGCGCGGGACCATGAAGACGCCGGTCCTGAACGTCGCGCCCTTCTATCTGGCCGAGGCCTATCACCGCGACTACGCCAAGAAAAACAAGGTCCGATACGAGCTGTATCGCGCTGGCTGTGGTCGCGATGCGCGCCTGGCGACCTTATGGGGGAGGTAGTGGCTTTCCGCCTCCCGCATTGCAAAGTGCGTCGCACTGTGTGTGCATAGAACGCGATTGGACGCGCAATAATTGTAGCTTGGTGGGCCGGATGCTCAGGTTCGATATTGATCGAGAAGAGTTCATTGCGAAATACTTTGAGAAACAACCCTTTCTTCAGAGAAAAGCTCTAAGCAAAGAGTTTTCTTGGGCGACTATCGACGATGTCATCAATAGGGGCGATGGGGCGACGAATTTCATTAAGCTCGTGAGTCCAGGGCGCAATGAAGAGTTTGACTTTTTTGAAGATTATTTTGATGGCGTATTAAAGCGCCGGCGTCTTATAAAAGAAAAAGTCTATGATTACATGTCCCGAGGAGCGACTTTAATTATAGGCCGACTTGATGTCGTTTCTACGCCAGTCGCAGACCTAGCCCGTGTCATTTCACAGTATTTGTGCGCCCGCACTACGGTGAATGGTTATGCCTCCTTTGGCGGTTCAGCCGCGACGAAGGTGCATTGTGATCCCCATGACGTATTTGCGGTGCAGTTGTTAGGCAAAAAGAGGTGGGAGGTCTTCCACCCGGCTAGCCCGTTGCCCGTGAAGCGCGCGCGGGGCGGAGGTGCCGAAGAACCCGGGCCGTTAGCCATGAGCGTGTTACTTGAGGCGGGAGACGTCCTCTATATACCGCGTGGCTGGTATCACAACGTGACACCTGTCGAGGGATGCGAAACCATTCACGCTGCTGTTGGCCTCAATGTCCCGACGTTCTTAGACTACATTGATTGGTTGTCGCGCGGCTTTATGGCGCAGCATGCCTGCATGAGGCAGGGGTTGGTGCCTGGCGCTTGGTCGCCCCAAGCGCTAAACGCCGCGGCGGAGGCGGTTGCCGCCATGATCAAAGATGAGGGGCTACTCCGCCGCTTCATCGTCGATGAGACTCGCCTGCCTCCTGCGCCATCCTCAGTGAACTTGGCGGCTGGAGTTTCCAAGCTTCCACCACCCATATCCGATCTCGCACTAATCTATCTAAATCCGCCTGAAAGAGCTCTCAGGGAAGGGTCCAATTTATCAGTTGAAATGCTCGAAGTGCTAGGCGTTTTGCGTGATCAGGCGCTCGGTTGGTGCGCCTTCTTAGATATTCACTCACGCCTTTCCGAGCGATCACGTGAATCGCTTACGGCGAGTATTTGGCAGCTCGCCCACTTGGATGTGATTACGCTGCGGGACGCCAGCGTGACCTGAGCTAAACAACCACGCGCGCACTGAAGCGTCCACTAGTGTGTAATTGGGCGATTACGTTGGGCCTCGACCATGAGTTCGATCTGGTGATCGGTGAAGCCCGCATTTCGCCGCGATGGGACATTCACGGTGGGGAAGCCGGGAATGGGGATGCCTAACCTTCTCGACATCCGCTGAATGATCTCGTTGTATCCCGCTTCACTTCGAGCGAGCTGTCGTATCCAACGGTTGCCGAAACGGACGTGCGCTTCCTCATCGGCGGTAAAAAACTCAAACATTCGCGAGGTCTCGTGATCGCCCGCTGCAGCGAAGGCAGCGGCGAGGGAGGTAACACCATCCAAAGCATTGCCTTCTGACAGAACCTGCTGGACCGCCAAGCGCTCTGATAGTTCGCCCCCCATTCGCCAGCGCTGAATGACCCCAAAGGTGTAGGTCTGCTTTGAGCTTTCGCCACCTAGTTGTTCGAACCGCTCAAGAGCCAACTCAGCATGACGAGCCTCATCCCAGACTTGGCGAGCCATATCCAGTTTCAAAAGTAAAGGGGCCTTCCTGTAGAGTAATACCGTCATGGCGCAGACTTCAGACGCGCATATTTCAACATCGATGCAGATGTCGTGAATAATCGAGCATCGACCTTCCACAGTCTTCATGCGCGCGTCAAAATTAATTGGGCGATCGGTGCGAATTGCCATGCCGCGCGGCCGAGCTGGAAACACTGGCACCGCAGCAATTAATTCATTGCCAGTATAAGGTGTCGTCTTATCAGCTTCGAAAGCTGGCGCTTGATCTGGCGACGAGCGAATGTGGAACGTAGTTGCGCCGATCTCGTATACCATCTGGGATGGCTGATCGATAATCTCATCACGCGAAGCGTTTCGTGCGGATATGGATGTAACAAGAGACTGTATTGCCGAAATAGCTTCAGTAGGATGAAGATCGCGAGCAATACGATCCAACGCTTCGGCAGCCGAAGATTCGATTAACAGTTGGCCAAATCGGAGCTCCTCCATTCTCTTATAAGCTAGTGACGCGACATATCCGAGCTTGCCAACGAATATTCCAGCCGAAATCTTATCCTTCAGTTCTGCGGAATACAGAATTGCGCCGCAGCACAACTCTATAGATCGCACCAATAGTCCGGTGTACGAGGAGATGCGTATCGTCGCGTCACTGAGTTGTCGCATGTGTGCCCTCTAGCCGCGTGGGGTGCCAAGCATCCCTGCAAAAGCCATCTCGGATAGAAATAAACGCTCGGCCTCAGAAAACAACCCTTGATAGCGACGGTCTTAGCGATGCAGTCTTGCGTGGTGGCGAATGGCGCCACTCATGCGATCAAGGGAATTGCAGATGGTTGATCAAGTTGATGGTGGAGCGCATTCAGTATTAAGCCTGCGCGGACGTGCGACGGTGGATGCATGGCTTGACGGTGCTATTGCTCGTCAGATTCGACTAAACCCCGAGGCATATGCGCGAGCAGCCGGCTACGCGGGCGACTTTGAGGCAGCCAAAGAGGCTCTGTTGGACCTCGACGGCTCGCCGGTTGGGGACCCCAATGTGTCTTCAACGGTGCGGCTTGGCACCTATACCGAGTTTTGGTGCGACGACCTTACATGGGATTGTTCGTTGCCGACTAGCGACTACGACTGCTACACCGGCGCATCCATGGATTGCCCAGGCGACTATACATCGACTTGCCAATGTTCAACTTTGGTGCCGGACTGCACGACTGTGCAGCCGCAGTGCGCTGTCTAGAAATCTAAGCCGCCCATCAATGATGGGCGGCAACTGTATTATCTGGGGGGATCGTGAACCTACGCCAGCTAACTATTGCCGAGCGCCTGCGGGCATCCGTCAGTGCTGAAATTTCGCGACCTAGCAAGTCTTCAGAAGCAAGAGCGCGGACAGAATGGTGGGTCGAGGGATACTTCAAAAACGACCCGAGAAGTTTGGACAATTGGTTGAGGTTGATCGGGGTTGGGCCGCGCCGGAAGGTTGAGCATTTAGTTGAGATGGACGGCCTCCTTGAGTCTGAGCCTAGTGACACGGGATGGCGGGCTGCCAAGTCAGAAATCGACCTGCATGCTGAGGTGGGTGATACACCCATATTAAGTAGTGTATCCGGGGTGCGCGAATTAATTGCGCCGTATGTTTTGTGGATTCAGCGCCGCTTCAACGAGGCATTCAGCAACACGCTAAATATAAGTGAGGCTGCCAAGTATGACATCGCGGCATATGCCTCAGCGCGACTGGCTCGGATTGCGGCGCCGTCGGTAGCTATCTCGTTAAATATAGCGAGACAGCGGTCGGAACTAACCGGCGAGACGGCTGAAGACAGGGCGCGACACTTCGCGGATCGCCTGGGGCGTGCTGATGGCAGGAGGGAGTTTCTCGCGAGCTTTCCCGTCTTGGAGCGGTCTTTTCTTCAGATCGCCTCGGACATATCGGATGCTGTGGAGGAGTTTGCCGGGCGTGTAATTTGTGATGCCTTCGATCTGGAGGTGACATTTGGAGTTAATGCTAAGTCGATTGATAGAATAGAGATGGGTCTAGGCGATCCACATAGGGGTGCGCGAAACGTTTGTTGTGTGCAATTTGGTGGTGATAAGTTGATATATAAGCCAAGAGGCTTATCATCGGACGAATTCTTTTATGAAATATTGGAAGCGGCGACTTCTGAATCGGAGCGAGCAGCAGCCCGACCAAAGATGATTTCGAGGTCGGACCATGGGTGGGTCGAATATATAAAAGGCACGCCTTGTGTCAGCGAAAACGAAGTAAAGCAGTGTTACGAGCGTATAGGTGCGCTGCTATGTGTGCTTTACGTTTCTGGAGCCAGCGACGTTCATTATGAGAACATAATTTGCCGGGGGGCTCACCCATTTATCGTAGACCTAGAGACAGTGCTTTCTCCATGGCCAGCTATGGCGAAATCAGCGCCCTTAACTGCTAACTCGATTACTACCATCGAGTCCGTGTTGAGAACGGGCTACCTCCCCCAGCGGTTTAGGTTCGGGGACACATTTATCGATGTGAGCGGTGCAGGGCTCTCTCAGGAGCTTGAGGGTCCGCTAGTCGACGTCCTCACGGACCTCGGACGCGACGACGTCCGTACAATCAAAACGCGGGGCAAACTGGTTCCTCTGAACAACCTTCCCTCGTTGGGCAATGTGCGCCAGACCCCCGATCGGTTCGTGCAGGAGATGTGTAGGGGGTTCGAGCGAGCCTACCTTGCCCTACTGAATAAGAAGCGTGATCTGATCGCTCTCGGGCGCAAGTATAGCGAAATGGAATTTCGCTGGGTTGCGAGGGCAACTAGTGCGTACGGAACGATTTTGCGAAATTCGCATCACCCTAGATTCATGAGAGATGCCTGCGAACGCGATATGGCGTTTTCGCCGCTCGGAGAGGCCGACGGTCGACCGAGAGGCGTTCACCGGGACCTAGTGCGTAGTGAACTTGAGGACCTGTGGCGGGGCGACATTCCAATCTTTGTTGCGCGGGCAAACTCCAAAGACGTCGAGGGGGCGGATGGTAGGACCATCCGAGGTGTGTTCAGTAGATCGGGCATAAGGGCATTTACTGAGCGCGTGCGGCGCCTTGGCCTGGAAGATCTAGACAATCAAACACGACTAGTCCGTCTATCTATGGCGGCAGCGGCGGGCGCTTCGCATGGGAATGGTGGAAGGCGCGCGCATGCATCAGCACTGACGCCGATCGAAGCCGCTATACAAATCGGCGACCAGCTAATAGCCGACCAGATCGTAACTAGCGGGCATGCTGTATGGCCCGTTATTGAGAGGTTGGTCCCAGATGGATTTGCGCTGAAGCTGGCGGACTGGAACCTTTACGAGGGCTCACCCGGTATAGGTTTGTTTTTCGCCGAACTTTTCCGGGTAACCGGAGAGGCCCGCTTCAAGCTTGTCGCCGAGCGCTGCCTAAGCGGAACACGGGAAAAAGTGAGAAGAGGCTTACGCGGCCCTATCGGTGCCTACACTGGTTCAGCGGGCCTCGCCTATTCAGAGATGCGCATTTCAAGCCTGCTGGGCGCAGACGAACCCGAAATTACGAACCGCATTCTCTCACACATAGCGCGGTGGGCGCATCACGACCAAAATTTGGATGTAATTTCTGGTGCGGCGGGCGCCGCGATATTCTGCGTCAATGTCAGCGCGATCGGCAAGTTTGAGCAGCTTGGACTGGCCGCCGCAGTGGCTTGTGCTGAACGCTTAAGAGCAACCGCGGTGCGCGACGATGGACTGGCGAGCTGGTTCACCGTGCCGGACCAGCCGGCGCTTTCGGGCTTTTCACATGGAGCCTCAGGGATCGCCCTAGCGCTAGCTAAGGTCGGCTCGACAGTCGGCGATCAAGAGTTGGTAGATCTCGCATGGGCTGCGCTTAGGTTCGAAGAGACACAGTTTAGCACCGCGCAGAGAAATTGGGCAGATCGTAGAACGAATAGCGCCGGCGAATTCAGTGTCGCGTGGTGCCATGGCGCGCCCGGTATCGCTCTGGCGCGGAATTCTATTCAAAGGCTAGGTCTTAAAGGCGAGCCGGATTTTCTCAGTCGCTCTATCGACGCTGCCGCAACCACGACTCGAGCGGTTTCCACGCTAGGCAGTGATTGTCTCTGCCACGGCTCCTTCGGAAACTTAACCTGCCTAACAGTGGGGCAGCATGTAGATGCCGCATTCGTTGAAAAGGCGGTGGATCAGCTCCTGCACCGTGCAGCCAAGGATGGTCGTTGGAGATGCGACCCTGTCGAAGACACGCCCAGCCTAATGACCGGGCTAGCGGGCATCGGTTACAGCCTGCTCCGTTACCACGATCCTGCCGTTCCAAACGTCCTCCTTATGGATCTGGCGACATGATCCAGGCTGGGCGATCAATCCCAATCTCCGACGTACCGGGTTTGATAACTACTGCAGAGCGCCAGGCTCTCACCGCCATCACTAGAGAGCTCCCTACTGGTAGCGGTCGTATCGTCGACGGCGGTTCCTTCCTTGGGGCATCAACGGTAGCGATTCTGGAGGGGCTTCCGTCCGAAAGCTGCGAACGTCCACCTGTCATAGCGATTGATAGGTTCACCGCCGACGATCAGTACGTCTTAGAGGAATTGTGGAAGGTGCCGGTAGATATTCGCCTAGGCGAGAGCTTTCTTCCGATATTCCTGAAAAACCTGTCAGGAAGAGCGGAAAAGGTTGAAGTCAGGGCGGGTGATTTGATGAGAGTTGGCCGGGTCGACGAGCCGATATCTATGGCATTCATAGACCTAGCCAAGTCTCCGCAGACTTACTCCTATATCCTTTGGCAATGGGTCCCCAAAATCGTCGCGCGATCAGGTGTCGTGTTTCATCAGGATTGGTGGACGCCAATGCAGCCTTGGCTAATGGCAATGACTGCGCCAATTCTTCACCAATTTGACGTGGTTGCCGATATGATTGACGAATCTGCCGTGTTCCGGATGAAGAACGTCAGCGAGCCTATCGCGGCGTTTGCCGCGTCTTGGCCTCGTTCCCCGGAGGAAATGACGAACCGTTTCAATACCGTGAGGCGCATGTTCGCCAGTCGCCACGAACCACTCATTACTCTTGCCGAGGCACATAGTCTTCATCTGATCGGAGCACGAACGGCGGCAGAAGGCTGCTTCCGCGCGTGTTCACCCGAGGGGGATCATCCGAAGTACAAATATTGGTATGCTTTGTTAGACGGAATCATTGGCCGCTAGGGTTGCTACCTGCCCGGTAATCCGACCACAGAGGGCCTCCCGAATATTGGAGTATATCTTCTATAATTTTAACGAGCCGGCATGCGTCCCCCGTTAAAGCAGCGCGAAAACTCGATATGAATTCGGGATATACCGCGATAATCGACGACTGGCGTGGAAGCTGTTTCCCCTTATAGATCCACTCTCCATGAACACTGTTGAAAAGAGTTGTTATTGAATCGTAGGCGGCCAAGGCAATCATCTCTAGTTCTACTCCTTCAGCGACGAGCAGATCGAGATATAGCTCTGTTAGAGTTATCCTAATTGCGGATATCTTTTCAGACCAAAGGCTGGGGCCAGAATTAAGGGACGAAAGAAGGCTGTGGCGAACCTCTTTAATACGCCTTGGGTCGCCCAATATCGCGCGCCCATGCCCGGCCCCGAGCGCCATCTGGTAGCCCGACTGCCGAGCCCAGGCGCAGTACTTCTCCACATTACTGTCACCAACAACATGAATGTCGAAAGGTATGCCGTCTTGCACGAAGCAAAATCGACCATGCGTCGACCACGAGGAAGAGGTGGCAAGTATGTCGACGTCGCTGAGACGTCCAAGCTCACTGACCGTGCTCGAACCAAAGCGGAAGGCGGTGGTTATATCTGAGATGACATTGCCAAGCGCTATAACTGCAATTTGATCGATTTCAGTATCACTCGGGGGGCTTGCCGATGTATTTGACCAATGTCCGGGGTAGATGTTGTCAAGCAGGTTCACTTCAGATGCACCTATTCGTTGAGGCGCCGCTTAGAGCTGCCAACGCCTGGTCCAGGGCCTATTTTATCACAGTAAGTACATATGCCCTGATTCATTTCGAGATGCGGTGCAAATGACTCGGTTCACACCGGAAGGCTGGCCCGCCTTCGGAGGGCGACGACTGCGCCTAATCGTGGGATTTTACGCGATCTGTTCGCTCGGCTTAACGGCAGGCGCGTTCATCTTTCCTCACTCCCAGAAGGTGGAGCTGACCGGCGTGCTGGCACCAGATGGAGGTTATGCTGATGTTGTCGCTCCGCGTCAGGGCACAGTAGAGCGTTTGTTTGTCAAGGAAGGCGACGACGTCGCCTACGGTGCTCCGGTGGCGCTTATCGGAGATCCGCTTGCAACTAGCGGCGGCGTCGCGCTCGGCGAACTGAGGGAGGCCAACGTCGGCCGCAGGGGGGGAGCTGCGGCGGTCGTCGAGCGCGCCAACAGGGCTGCTGAAGAGCAAGAGTTGCAGAGCGTATCTAAAAAAAGAAGCGGCATAGAACGCCAATTAAGTCTTCTTGACTCGCAGCGCCGTCTCTACGTTTCTCAAGGAGAGGTTCAGCAGCAACGCGTCGACAATTTGGAGCGTCTTGCTGCGGACGGGTTTGTGTCGAAAGTGCAGCTTCAGAATGCCCGTGATGCCGTGCTGTCTAGTGAGCTGCGGCTCATCGATCTAAGGCGGGAAGTCGAGAGCTTGCACAGCCAGCTCAGCGAAATCGACGCACAGGGGGCGAGTTTGCGAGTTCGAATAGACCGCAACAAAGCGGCGGAAGCGCGCGAGCGCGCAGCATTGTCAGACGTGGAACTATCCGCAGCTCCGGGAAACAAATTCATGTTGATCGCACCTGTGCAAGGTCGAGTCGGCTCTGTCGCCGTGAAGCTTGGAGCGCGGGCGCGGCCTGGCGAAGCGCTAGCAACGATTGTTCCTCATGGCTCACGCCTTGAAGCTCACATGGGAGCCCCGGCTGACATCGTTCCTTACCTGAAGCCCGGAACGGAGGTGCAAATCTCATACGTCGTAGCTTCAGCGCGATCAGAGGGGGGGCTTGGGCACATTGTCAGTATCTCAGAAGTGCCGGTGAAGTTTGACCTGCGAGCCCCTGGGGGGGGCGCGGCGCAATATGCAGTACGAATTCGGTTGAACAACGACGTCATTATGGCGCGCGAGGAGAGGCTAAAGCTTAGACCTGGCATGACTGTGAAGGCAAAGGTTACCATAGCGACCAAGCCGATCGTTGCGTGGATACTTGGGGTGTAGGTGAACGACTGCGCTGAGTGAGGTTGTGAGGATGAGCTGGGAATCTAAATGGTCTCAGAACGCCAAAGAGGAACCCGGGGTGGGCGATTTGGCGGGCGGGGGGCTGAAACTTCTCGATGTTGTTCGGATGATTCCGCGATCGACTCCGGTGCGCAATGGCGTCTGGAATACTATTATACTCTCGATATTCATTCAGATCTGCTTGTTGGCATCGCCAATGTTTATGCGATACGTGGTGGACGGAGTATCGGCGGGAAGCAGCATGGGACTGCTCAATACCCTAGCTATCTGCTTTGCCGGCTTGGCGTTGCTAAATGCTGGTGGCGCGGCAATGCGTGGACTAACTGGCCAGCTGTTAGCGTCAAACCTTAGCTGGCACATGACGACGAGATTGTTAGCACATCTTGTCGGGCTTCCGTTGAAATGGTTCCAAGCTCGCGCGACCGGCGACATTTTGTCTAAAGCGGCCAGTATAGACCAAATCAGATTGACTTTCACGAGTTCGCTTACCGTCCTTTTGGATGGCGTTCTCTCACTAGCGACAGTTGTGTTGTTGTACTTGGTTTCACCAGCAATACTTGTGGTCACGTTATCGGGTGTATTTCTGTATGTCGTGTACAGAATGCTTACAGTTCCAATCTCGATGCGTTTCGCTAAAGCAGCTATCGAGGCCTCCGCGTCGGAACAATCCAAACGCATTGAAACGCTGCGCGCGATCCAGTCGATAAAGATGAATAGTGGTGAAGAGCAGCGCAAAGCGGATTGGTTTGGCGCGCTCCATAGCTCGATAGATGCAGCGCAGAGCGCTGGAACTATGACGAGCTACTTTTCGAGCGTTCAAGCGGCGATAAATGGTTTGACGGGGGTGGCAGCGATCTACGTCGGCGCTACGGGGATTGCCAATGGTGCAATGACTGCGGGAACGCTCGTTGCGGCGATTGCTTACCACAGCCAATTTGTTCAGCGTGCGGCCGCGGTCTTTGAACAGATAATCGCGTGGAGGCTGCTCAAGACCCACACAGATCGTCTTGCCGATATAGTACGATCAGAGAGGGAGAAGGTCGGAGATGATTACTCAGTGGGCGGAGAACATCCAAGGCTTTCGGGGAGAATTGAATTTCGTAATGTGTCATTTGCGTACGAAGAAGCCGATCGCGACGTGCTTTCAGACGCAAGCTTTATCATCGAGCATGGTGAGCATGTTGCGATCATAGGGCCATCAGGTTCAGGTAAGACAACGATACTGAAATTGATAGCGGCGTTGTACGAGCCGACATCCGGATTGATTTCCTACGATGGCGAGGAGATCGAGAACATAGGATTGGAAAGGGTGCGCCGGTCGATCGGAGCTGTAATGCAAGACGACTACTTACTTGCCGGGACTATTGAAGAAAATATCACGTTCTTTTCAGGAATTACGGATCCGGACCGCCTAAAGCATGCATTGCAGATTTCGTCTATTGAAGACGAGGTTATGGCTCTGCCACTGGGCGTTCAAACTGTGGTTGGCGATATTGGCGAACGCCTGTCATCAGGGCAGAAGCAGCGGATTCTATTGGCGCGAGCTTTCTATCGTCAACCTTCAGTCCTCCTGCTGGATGAGGCTACTTCTCATCTAGATGTGGAACGTGAACGACTAATAGCGGCCATGATGGCCCAACTGACGGTGACAAGGATCGTTGTTGCGCACCGCCCGGAAACTATAGCTGCCGCAAAGAGAGTCTTGCGGGTAACCCGAGAGGGTAAAGTCATAGAAGTCGTTGCTTAATCGGTCGGGGAAGGGGGCTGCCCAGTGACCGGGTCGCGCGGGACGGGGGCGAAGCCTTCGCCGATGAACATGTCGATCTTGCGGGTGCGCTTGGCGTCCAGGCGCACGCGGGCGATCTCTTTGCTCGAAGCCTCGCGGAAGTCCGCGCCCATCTTGGCGCGATAGACGCTGTCCAGGCTGGCGGCGAGAACGCGTTCGCTGTCCTTGGCTGTCAGTGGCGCTTCCGTCTCCGCCTGGTTGCGGGCGCGGATTTCATGAACCCACATGCGCAGGGGCGGGGCGCCAGCCTGGCCGAAATAGTCGCGCCCATAATAGGCGGCGGCGTTGAACAGGAAGCGGTCGTCCACGGCGACGGCCGACAGAGTTTCCGCCCCGCCTTCGCGCATGGCGCGCTGGACGATGGCGTCCACGGACTGCTCCCAACCGCGGGCGCGCTTGAAGCTGTTGGACACGCCCATGGCGTCGGCGGTGCGCGGATTGACCGTCCACATCAGGAACAAGCCGGCGATCACGCCTTGAAAGACCAGACCCCCGATCAGCCAGTTCCGCGCGTTCCAGCGCAGCATCCAGGCGCCGACCAGCAGGCAGCCGCCCAGATAGCCCGCGGCCGCCCAGTTGGCGTTGGCCCGGGAGATGAAGCCCTGGATCGAGACCACCAGCAGGGGCGGCAGGCAGAAGCACAGCAGCAGGATGTCGGGCGGCGTCAACCTGCGGCGGACGATGAGCAGGACGGTCCCGCCAAGCAGCACCGCGAAGGGCAGGGGCCCGAACACCCCGAACTGCGAGGCGAGGAAATTGCCCAGTTCCGCCGGGTCGAAGAGGTTCGAGGAGCCCAGGTTCGCATTGGCGGCGGTGTGCTCGATGGTCGCGAACTTGTGCGCGGCGTTCCAGGCGATGTTCGGCCCGATGACGATGAGCAGCGCGGCCGCGAAGCCGATGAGTGCCTGTGGCGTCCAGGCTTTCCGGGCGTCGCGCGAGATCAGGGCGTGAAGGACAAGGCCGCCCAAGGCGTAAGCCGCCGCGTATTTGCTCAGCATCGCCAGCCCAAGGGCGGTCCCCATGCCGGCGGCCAGACCCGGGCGGCGGCGTCCTTCGGCGAGCGGCAGCTCCACATAGGCCCACAGCATCACCGCAAGGAAGAACAGCAGGGGGGCGTCGGTGCTGATCACGCCGGACGACAGGGCGACCCCCGGCATGAGCACATAAAGCGCCGTAGCCGCCAGGCCGCATTGCGGATTAAACAGCCGCCGACCGATAAAAAAGAGAAGCAGGGCTGTGCCCGCGTGCATCAGGGGAGCGGAAATCCTCACCCAGGGTTCGGCGTCGCCGCCGATGGCGGTTGTCGCCCAGATCAGCCAGGCGATCATGGGCGGCTTGGAGAAGTAGCCGAAGCTCAGTGTCCGGGACCAAAGCCAGTACTGCGCCTCGTCCGGATAGAGTTCGAGGGGCGAGGTGAACAGGGCGAATAGCCGCAGAGCCAAGACTGCGAGGACGATGGCGAAGGCCGTGCGCAAGGCGCGATCGTCGGTGAAAGGCTTGGCGGACAAGGTCATTTCCCCTGCTTGTCCCGTTGCAAGGGATTTGTCCAATTTCGAGGCGCGGCGCCTATGACACAGACCTGTGGGCGGATTGTGACAAGCCGTGGCGAAACTGTCACCAAAGGTTCGTAAACCAACGCTAAATGGGGCCGAAGATTGACGGACGGTCTGAGGAGACCCTCCGCATCTCGCAACGAGGGGATATCCATGCTTTCGATGAAGAGGCTCGCCTGTGGCGCGGCCCTTGGCGTGCTCGCCGCCGCCGCCTCGGCCTCGGCCGTCTACGCTCAGGAAACCACCGGCGCCGTGCGCGGCCAGATCACCGACGCCACGGGCGCCGGCGTTGCTGGCGCCACAGTCGTGATCACCTACGGTCCGACCGGCCAAGCCGTCACGACGATGACCAACGACAGCGGGTTCTACACGGTGCGCGGTCTGCGCGTCGGCGGGCCGTACGCCATCCAGGTCACCTCTCCCTCGGGCGAGACCATCGCGCGGAACCTGGGCAATGTGGCTCTGGGCGACCCCACCGACGCGTCGCTGAGCCTCGAGGGCGGCGCCGACGTCTCTGAACTGGTCGTCACGGCAGCGGCCAGCACGCCGTCTCAGGGTCTGGGCAGCAACTTCACCGCTTCGGACATCGCCAGCCTGCCGTCGCTGAACCGCGACCTGAAGGATGTGGTCCGCCTCGATCCGTTCGCGACCCTCGACCCGACCAACCAAGACGCCCTGTCGTTCGCCGGCACCAACACCCGCTTCAACCAGATCACCGTCGACGGCATTCGTCAGAACGATGACTTCGGTCTGAACAACAACGGCTATCCGACCCAGCGCTCGCCAATTTCCACCGAAGCGCTCGCTGCCGTTCAAGCTTCGATCGCGCCCTACTCGACCGTGAACAACGGCTTCCTCGGCGGTTCGGTCAACGCCGTCACCAAGTCGGGTTCCAACGAGTTCCACGGCGCGCTGTATGGCGAAATCCTGGACGACAGCCTGCGTGGCGACAAGTATCGCTTCTACGACACCCGCACCAACAGCCCGACCCGCGGCAGCCGGGTCACCCAGGACGTCTCCACGACCTTCCAGGAGAAGGTCTGGGGCGCGAACCTGGGCGGTCCGATCCTGAAGGACCACCTCTACTTCTTTGTCTCGTATGAAAAGTACGAAGGCGAGTACAACCTTGACGAAGGCCCGACCGGTTCTGGCCGCAGCTCGACCATTCCGCGCATCACGCAAGAGGCGCTGAACACCTTCCAGGCCGCCACCAAGGCTCGCTACAACGTCGATCCGGGCAACTGGGTCTCGTCGGTTCCGCCGATCGAGGACGAGAAGTGGCTCGGCAAGCTGGACTGGGACATCAATGAAGATCACCGTCTGACCTTCACCTACATGAACACCCAGTCGGCGTCGTTCAACGGTTCGGTCAGCGATCTGTTCGCCAGCGGCAGCAGCTCCAGCTCGGCGCGCATTGGTCTGTCTACCTATCAGTACATCAAGGACGAGAAGCTGGAGAACTACACTGTCCAGCTGAACTCGCGCTGGACGGATAACTTCTCGACCGAGCTGCGCCTCGGCAAGAAGGAGACGACCACCAACCGCCGCACCTTCGGTCCGGAAGGCGTGGGTGAAATCACCGTCAACGTCGCCGACCTGCCGGGCGTTCAGGCGGGGTCTGGCACGCCGGCGATCCGCTTCGGCACCGAGCTCAACAGCCAGCCGAACTTCCTGAACACCAAGACCGATACGGCTGAACTGCGCGCCCGCTACCATGCCGGCGATCACGACTTCCTGCTCGGCGCCCGCATCGAGCGTCAGGACATCCTGAACATCTTCGGCCGTAACTATCTGCCAACCTACAGCTTCGCGTCCTACGCCGATTTCCTGGCCGGCCGCGCCTCGGCCGTCCAGCTGACCGCCGCGGTCGAGCCAAACGGCGGCACGGTCCCGGCCCAAACAGGCACCGCCGAACGCAACGCTGCGGCCGGCAAGTTCTACGTGAACTCGATCTACGCCGAAGACACCTACCAGATCACCGACAACCTCAGCCTGCTGGCCGGTCTACGTTATGACTGGTACGTGCAGAACGATCAGCCCGACCTGAACGTCAACTTCGTGTCGCGCAACGGCTTCGCCAACACCGCGACGATGGATGGCAAGAGCATTCTGCTGCCCCGCTTCTTCGCCAAGTGGAATCCGACCAGTGACATCGACGTGGGCGTCGGCTTCGGCCGCTTCTCGTCGCAGGGCCTGGGCGTGTGGCTGGTGAACCCGATCGGCAACAGCGGCGTGGTCCAGACCAACGTCGTTTGCCCGGCCGGCCCCTACACCATCACCAGCCTCAGCGCGGTTCCGGCCGGCTGTACGGCGACCCCCGGCAACGGCAACACCAACGCGATGTCGCCGTCCTGGCGAATCCCGTCGGCCTGGAAGACCACGCTGACCGCCGGCTACAACTTCGACGTCGAACGCTTCGGCCTTGGCCGCGACTGGCGCGTCCAGGTGGACCTGCTCCACCAGAAGAACCAGGACAGCCTGTTCTGGTTCGACCTGCGCGCCGAGCCGCATGTCTTGGGCGTGGCCCCGGACGGCCGTCCGGTCTATCAGCGCACCACCAATGGCACTGTCGGCGCCAACGTGTTCGACATGATGCTTGGCAACAAGCGTGATGGCGGCGGCTCCGACTCGGCGGCCGTTTCGCTGCGCAAGCAGTGGAACGATGGCTGGTTCGAAGGCCTAACCGCTCTGGTGTCCTACACCTATACGGAGGCCAAGGACCGCAACCCGATGACCAGCTCGATCGCGGACTCGAGCTACACGCGCTTTGCGACCTACGACGCCCAGAACCCGGCCCTGGCGACCTCGGACTACGAGATCCGTCACAAAGGCATGCTGCACCTTGGCTATCGGCGCGCTTTCTTCGGTGACAATCTGACGATGATTGATGTGGTCACCGAGTACCGCTCGGGCCTGCCGTTCAGCTATACTTTCGCCTCGGCGGTCAACAGCCGTCCGGAAACCGAATTCGGCAACTACGTGTCGACCTATTCGGGTCGTCAGGCTCAGTCGAACCAGCTGCTCTACGTTCCGGCGACGGACTCCTCAGGCAATGTCACCGCGACGAGCGACCCGAAGATCACCTACGCCGCCGGCTTCGACGTGGCGAACTTCAACTCGTTCCTGAAGAACACCGGCCTGATCAAGTACGCCGGCCAGATCGCGCCGCGTAACGGCTTCCGTCAGCCGAGCGTATTCAAGACCGATATCAACATCCAGCAGGAGTTCCCGGCCTTCTTCCCCGGCGGCGCCAAGCTGCTGGGCTTTGTGACGATCGAGAACTTCGGCAACCTGCTGAACAGTAAGTGGGGCGCTCTGGAACAGTACGACTTCTACCGCGGCGTGCCGGTGGTGAACCCCACCTGCGCAGGCCCTGGCGGGATCTGCGCTGGTCAGGCCCGTTACACCTACAGCGATCTGCAGACCGCGGTGGGCGCCAACCCGGCCGCCGGCGTCGCCAACCGCGACCAGCCGATCCGTCCGTTCGGCTTCACCAACGCTTCGGTGTGGCAGCTGAAGGTCGGCCTGAAGTATCAGTTCTAAGGTTCGCTGGACCTGTGAACGGGAAAGGGCGGCGCTTGCGCCGCCCTTTTTCTTTGCGCCGGCATTGACGTAGCCTCCCTCATCCCCCACCTGCGCGCACCATGATGACCCTGAACATTCCCGCCGAATGGGCTCCCCACCGCGCCATGTGGCTCGGCTTCCCCAGCCACGCCGACCTGTGGGAGGAGGATCTCGCTGCCGCCCAGGCCGAGGTCGCGGCCCTGGCTCGCGCCCTGGCGGGTCCGGGCGGGGAGCGTGTGCGCCTGATGGTCTGCGGCGATGACGCTGAGGCCGCCGCGCGCGAGCTGCTGGGCGACGTGGCGGGCGTGGAGATCGTCCGCGGGCTGTTCGGCGACATCTGGCTGCGCGACACCGGCCCGATCTTCCGCTCCGACGGCGTGGCCGCCGGCTTCGGCTTCAACGGCTGGGGCGGCAAGTACTCGCTGGAGCACGACGGCGACGTGGCGGCCCAGATAACCGCCGCGGCGGGCGCGCCGTTGAAGGCCAATGACTTCATCCTCGAGGGCGGCTCGGTGGATCATGACGGCTACGGCACGGTCCTGACCACGCGTCAGTGCCTGCTGAATCCCAACCGCAATCCGGGCTGGACCCAGGAGGCGGCGGAAGCGGCGCTGGCCGAGTCCATGGGCGCGCGCAAGGTGCTGTGGCTGGGCGACGGTCTGGTCAACGATCATACGGACGGCCACATCGACAACCTGGCCCGCTTCGTGGGGCCGGGCGTCGTCGCCTGTCCGGTAGCCGTGGGCGCGGATGATCCCAACGCCGAAATCTACAACGAGACGGCCCGCATGCTGGCCTCGATGACCGACGCGCGGAACAGCCCGCTGCAGGTCATGCGCATCCCGTCTCCGGGCCGGATCGTCGACGAGGACGGCGAGGTCATCCCCGCCTCGCACATGAATTTCCTCATCGCCAACAAGGCGGTGATCGTTCCGACCTATGGCGAGGCGGGCGCCGCCCTCGCCGTGGAAGCGCTGGAGACCCTGTTCCCCGAGCGCAAGGTCATCGGCCTGCCGTCCAACGCCATCCTCACGGGCGGGGGTTCGTTCCATTGCATCAGCCAGCAGGAGCCCGCCTAAGCATGGCCCGCACGATCACCCTCGGCGCGATCCAGACCAGCTACGGCATGGACCTGGACGCTAATATCGAAAAGACCAAAAGCTTCATCCGCGAAGCCGCCGCCAAGGGCGCGCAGGTGATCCTGCCGTCGGAGCTGTTTCAGGGGCCGTACTTCTGTGTGGCCCAGGAGGAGCACTGGTTCACCCAAGCCTACCCCTGGCGCACGCACCCCTGCGTGGTGGCGCTGCAGCCGCTCGCCGCCGAGCTGGGCGTGGTGATCCCCGTCTCGATTTTCGAGCGCGAGGGACCGCACTACTTCAACAGCTTGGTGATGATCGACGCCGACGGCTCGCTGATGGGCGTCTATCGCAAGAGCCATATCCCGGACGGTCCGGGTTATATGGAAAAGTACTATTTCCGGCCCGGCGACACCGGCTTCAAGGTCTGGGACACGCGCTTCGGCCGCATCGGGGTCGGCATCTGCTGGGACCAGTGGTACCCCGAATGCGCCCGCTCCATGGCGCTGATGGGGGCCGAGGTTCTGCTCTATCCCACCGCCATCGGTTCGGAGCCGCATGACGACACCCTGGACACCGCCCTGCCCTGGCGCCGCGCCATGCAGGGCCATGCCGTGTCGAACGTGATCCCTGTAGTGGGCGCCAACCGCACGGGCTTCGAGCCGTGGGACAACTATGCCAACGGCGGTCAGCGGTTCTATGGCTCGTCCTTCATCGCCAACCATCGCGGTGATTTGGTCGCCGAGTTCGGTCGTGACGACGAGGGCGTGCTGACGGCGGAGTTCGACCTGGACTTTCTGACCACGCACCGGGCGGCCTGGGGCTTCTTCCGCGACCGGCGTACGGACCTGTACGGCCACCTCTACCAGCCGCGCCCGTGATCGAAACAGAACGCCTCATACTGCGCCCTTGGACCGACGCCGACCGCGAGCCCTTCGCGGCCATGTGCGCGGATCCCGAGGTCATGCGTCACTTTCCGGCGACCCTGAACCGGACGGAGAGCGATGCGGTGGTCGAGCGCATGGTCGCGCACCAGGCTGATCACGGCTTCTCCTTCTTCGCCCTGGAGCGGAAGGCGGACGGGGCGTTCCTCGGCTTCACCGGCATGATGACCCTGAAGACCGAGAACCCGCTTCAGCCCGGCGTCGAGATAGGGTGGCGTCTGGCCCGCGAAGCCTGGGGCGCGGGCTATGCGTCGGAGGCGGCCCTGGCCGCCATCCGGCATGGCTTCGACACGCTCGGCCTGGAGCAGATCGTCTCTTTCACCGCCACCGAGAACCTGCGCTCCCAGGCGGTGATGCAGCGCATCGGCATGACCCGCCGGGCGGACCTCGACTTCGACCATCCAGCCGTGCCGGAGGGCCACAGGTTGCGCCCGCACGTCGTCTACGCCATAGAGCCTCGCTGACCGCTTGCGGCGACGCGCCGCATTGGTCGATCCGATCATCTCCGCCACATCGTTCCGCAGCCGGGGCGGGCCAAATCCCAACTTGTCGTGCTTGCGACAAAGAACAGGCGATCCATGGATATGGCGATCGAAGGGCGCTCGGCGCGCCGCTGGGTGATCCCTACGGCCATCGCGGCGACGATCCTGTTGGGCGGCGCGGCCGCGGCGACGGTCCAGACCCACGGCTTCAAGCCCCTTCGAAAAGCGCTTGCCGCCGTCTCGGCCCCGCAGGTCGAGGAGGTCGAGCCGCGTTACGCCATTCGTTGGGTGGGCGCCGATCTCGACGGAGACGGCGCGGCGGACGTCGCCAACCCGACGGGCCAGGCGCCTCGTGTGCATGACGTATTCGGCGACGGCGCGTTCGGCGCTTCCCGCGACGGGGGCTCCCGCGATCACGAGGGCGTCGACTATCTGGGCCACGCCGGTCAGGCGGTGAAGGCGCCGGTCTCCGGCTACGTGACCAAGATCGGCTACGCCTATCCCGGGGCCCGGGATCTGCAGTTCGTGGAGATCACCAATCCGGCCATCGGCTATGCGGCGCGGGTCTTCTACATCGAGCCTGACGTCGAGCTCGGTCAGGCGGTGCGCATCGGCCAGTCGGTCGGCGTGCTGAAGAGCCTTCAGAAGCGATATCCCGGCATCAGCGACCACGTGCATCTGGAGATGATCAAGTCGGGCGAGCGCGTGGACGCCACCCGCCTGATCACCGCTCGTCGCGTGCGCCTGCCGGACGAGCCGGTGCTGGCGACCGCCGAGTAGCTAGCGGCGCACGGCGGCCAGTTCGCCGCGCGCGGCCTCCAGATCAGCCTTGAACTGCGGATCGCTGTGCAGGCGGGCCACCAGGGCCGCGCCCAGCAGGCGTCCAGCCTCCACATCCGTCGGAAAATGCACGCCGCAGACCACGCGGCTGTCGCCGATCTCCCGCCCGCGCCTGAGGATTTCGCTCTGGCGATCGGGGGCCAGTTCGGCCAGCACCAGAGCCCAGGACCAGCCGATCAGGGAATGGCCGGACGGATAGGAGCCGTTCTTCTCGATCCAGCTTTCGCGCGGCGTGCAGATCGGCCGCTCGTCGCCGACAGGCGGGCGGGGGCGCTGATATTGCGCCTTGGCGTGCTCGTAGAGTGGTCCGGCGTCGCCCACGATGCGCAGCATCAGTTTGGCTAGGGTCGGGGTGGTCTGCGGCCCGATGGGGGCGCCGATCACTTCGGAGAAGCCTTTCCAGGCCTGAACGCCCGACAAATCTGCGTCGGCGATGGCCTGATCCCAGCGTGGCGTGTCCACCAGCTTGCGGCCTTCAAGATAGGCGGCGCGGTCGGCCCGGCCGGCCGGCGTGTTCGGGGCTGGCGGAGCCGGCAGGATGATCAGCCCCTCAGGCGCGGTCCCGGCCGCCAGATAGCCCGCCGGCGCCGTGGTCCAGGTGGAGCTGTCGCCGGTCATCCGCCAGGTCGGTTGCGTCGGCGTGGCGCAGGCGGCGAGGCCGAGCGCGACGAGAACAAGGGCGGCTTTGAGCTTCATGTGATGCGTCCTTGGGCAGGGCGGCGGTTGAAGCGGTCCGCAGGCCGGCCGTCAAGCAAGCTGCTTGACGGCGGGATACGTTATTTCATAACAGAAAGCCTTCATCGTTCAGTCGGGTTCCTGTCTCATGTCCGTCCGCGTGCTCTTCGGCGCTGTCAGCCTCGTCGCGCTTTCCGCCGCTGTTCCAGCCTTCGCCGCCGAAGCGCCGCCTCATGACGTGTCGGAGGTGGTGATCACCGCCGCTCCCTACGCCGTGCAGGCCGAGAACATGACCGCCAGCGTGGCGGTGGTGACCCGCAGGGACCTGGACCTCGCCCCGCAGGGCGGCCTGGGCGACGTGTTGGCCGGCATGCCGGGCCTGCGCTCCACCGCCTTCGGCGCGGGCGCCAGCCGCCCGGTGGTGCGCGGTCTGTCCGGTCCGCGCGTGCTGGTCCTGAACAACGGAGTCGGCATGATCGACGCCAGCGCCCTGTCTCCCGACCACCAGGTGGCCTCCGATCCGGGCGAGGCCGAGCGGATCGAGGTGCTGCGTGGCCCTTCGGCCCTGGCCTATGGCGGCTCGGCCATCGGCGGCGTGGTCAACGTCATCGACGAACGCATCCCGACCCACGCGCCGGCCAAGCCGGAAGGCCGGGTGAACGTCTCCGGCGCCACGGTGGACAACAGCTACTCCGCTTCAGCGGCGGTGCGCGCGGCGGCCGGCCCGTTGGTGTTCTCGCTCGACGGCCTGAAGCGCGAGAGCAAGGACTATGAGATCCCCGTGCCGGCGGAGTCCGTGCGCCAGATCCTGTCAGAGGGCGAGTTCCCGGAAGGCCGCAAGAGCGGCAAGCTGGAGAACAGCGCCGTGGACCTGGAGGCCTATGGCGCGGGCGTCTCCTATGTGGGCTCCAAGGGCTATATCGGCCTGGCCGTGAAGCACACCGACACCAAGTACGGCGTGCCGGGCCACTCCCACGAGCACGGCCACGAAGAAGAGGATCATGACCACGACCATGATCACGACCATGAGCACGAGGAAGAAGCGCCCGTCACCATCGGCCTGAAGCAGACCCGCGTGGATTTGCGCGGCGAGTACGATGGCGACATGGGCCCCTTCGCCAAGCTGCGCTTCTCGGGGGGCTGGGCCGACTACAAGCACACCGAGTTCGAAGGCGACGAGGTCGGCACCCGCTTCCTGTCCGACGGCCTGGAAGGCCGGCTGGAGCTGGTCCAGGCCGAGCGTGACGGCTGGAAGGGCGCAGTGGGCCTCCAGGCCCTGCGCCGCGACTTCGACGCCCAGGGCGACGAAGCCTATGTGCCCAAGGTCCGCATCACCGAGTTCGGCGCCTTCACCCAGCAGCGGCTGGACAAGGACGGCTGGGGCTACGAAGGCGGCCTGCGCGTCGACAACCGCAAGCTCGACAGCCAGGTGGGCGAGCGCGACTTCACCAATGTCTCCGGTTCGGTGGGCGTGTTCCTGACCCCGACCGACGACTGGTTCTTGGGCGTGGCCCTGTCGCGCAACGCGCGGGCCCCCACCGAGGCGGAGCTGTTCGCCCGGGGGCCGCACATCGCCACCCGCGGCTTCGAGATCGGCGACCCGGACCTGGATTCGGAGATCGCCTACTCGCTGGAGGCGACCATCCACTATGGCAATGACCGCCTGAAGGCCGACCTGCACCTGTTTGCGGCCAGGTATGACGGCTTTATCGACGCCCGCCCCACCGGCGAGGAGGAAGACGGCCTGACGGTGTTCGCCTACCAGCAGACCGACGCCGACTTCCACGGGTTCGAGGCCGAGGTCTCCTACAAGCTGTGGGAGCAGGACCGGAAGAGCTTCACCCTCGAAGGCGGGGCCGACTATGTGCGCGGCGACACCGATCTGGGCGCCCCGGCGCGCATTCCGCCATATTCGGTGTCGGTGCGCGGCATCGCCGACAGCCCGCACTGGGGCGGCCGCCTGGAAGTGCGCCAGGTGGGCAAGCAGACCCGCGTGGCGGAATTCGAGCTGCCCACCGACAGCTATACGGTCCTGAACGCCCGGGTCTCCTACAAGCCCTTCGGCGACCCGCGCCTGGAGCTCTATGTGGACGGCCGCAACCTGACCGACGCGGAAGTGCGTGAGCACACCTCGTTCCTGAAGGACATCGCCCCGTCGCCGGGCCGGTCGCTGCGGGGCGGGGTGGCCTGGCGCTTCTAGATCGGCGTTAGCCCGTCGCATTGCCGGGGAGCGGCCTATCGGCTAAGAAGCCGCTCCCATCAGGCGTCGCGGGGCTACTGAACCGCTGATGCTAGAAGCCAACCTTTCTCCTGCATCCGAGTTCTTCATGACCGATCAGAGCCCGATCACCGGCAGCGTGCTGTTCTACTCCCAGCCGGAGCCGCTCAACGCCCAAACCCACGGCAAGCTTGGCATGAACGCCAACGACAAGCCGTACGCCTTCGCCCGCGAAGGCCATATCGTTCCGGCGGTGGTGACCGAGTTCGCTCCGGCCGCCCTGTCGTTCCCGATCATCTTCATCGGCGAAAAGAAGCTGCCGGTGGCCGTGATGGGCATCAACGCCGGCGAGAACCTGTTCGTGAAGGACGACGGCGGCTACCTGACCGGCGCCTACATCCCGGGCTTCCTGCGCCGCTATCCCTTCGTCCTGGCCAATGACGACACCGAAAAGCGCATGGTCGTCTGCATCGACCGTCCGTCGAAGCTGATCCAGGAAAACGCCGAGACCCCGTTCTTCGACGCCAACGGCCAGCCGACCGAATTCACCCAGAACGCCATCAAGTTCTGCGACGACTTCGAGCTGGAGCGCATGCGCACCGAAAGCTTCGTCCAACTGCTGACGGACCTGGACCTGTTCGAAACCAAGCAGGCCCACTACACCCCGTTCAACACCGACGGCACCCGCGGTGAGCCGCAGGTCATCGCCGAGTACTTCGCCGTGTCGGAAGACAAGCTGAAGGCCCTGCCGACGGAAAAGCTGGTCGAGCTGCGCGACAACGGCGCCCTGGGCCAGATCTACGCTCACCTGACCTCGCTGCTGGGTTGGGAGCGCCTGATCGCCATGCAGATCGAAAAGCGCCTCGGCGAAGGCGGCCAGACCGTCCAATAAGCGGACCGGTCAGAACGAACTTGAACAGCCCTCTCCCGCGCCGCGGGGGAGGGTTTTTCTTTGTCGGGTAGCCGACCAAGCGTTGCTATTGGCCTCATTGAGGCCGCAAGCGGCGGCGACCGTGACGGACCGAGAGGCAGCGATCGCGGAGTTCGGTTTGTCGTCCCGTCCGTTTCTGGTTCACCCTCATGGCGACGGCTGGGCCGTCGCCTCGGACGAGGGCGTGCTGATGGTCACCGCCACCGAGCTTGAAGCCCGGGTGCTGGCGGCTGACGCGGCCGCCATCCTGAAACGCACCTGGCTGGAGACGCCGAGGCGGGCCGGCGAGCCCCGGAGCTTCTCGCCGAAAGAAGGCTAGCGGGCGAAGACGCTGCGGGTCAGGCAGGAGAAGACCAAGCGGCCGGCCTCATCCAGGAGGTCATGCTGGGCGATGACGATGCCTTTGCTCTCGCCGACCGCATCCTTGCCCATGATCGTCATGCGCCCGCGCAGCAGCTCTCCCGATGGCGGATTGCGCGCCCAGCGCAAGGCGTCGATGCCCAGGCGCTTGGTCTGAGGCCAGTCGGCGGAGGCCGTCTCGTCCAGCTTGGACCACAGGGCGAAGATAAAGGCGTCCGGCGCGCCCCGCTCCGCATCCCATCCGGGCGCGAAGGCGGCGATGAAGGCCGTCAGGGCGTCGGGGTTCACGGCGGCGGCGCCGAGCGAGACCACGTGGCCGATTTCGATTTCGTCGAAGGATGCGGGCATGATTCGGATCATCACCCGCGCCGCGCGCTTGTCGATAGGGCGTATTTCGTCAGGCGCGCCGCCGTTCTATAGCTTGTGTCCATGATCGCTCGCTTTTCTCGCCGACTACTGGCCCGACGACTGCTGGGCGGACTTGCCGCCGCCCTGGGCCTGGCCGCCGCCGCGCCCGGCCTCGCCGCTCCGGTCAACACCGGCCATATCCAGGCCGACCTGATCGCTCAGGACAGTTGGGCCGTCCCCGGCTCCACCGTCTATGTGGCCGTGACCCAGAAGATCGAGAAGGGCTGGCACACCTACTGGCGCAACAGCGGCGACAGCGGCGAGGCGACCAGCATCGACTGGACCCTGCCGGCCGGCTGGAGCGCGGGGGACATCGTCTGGGCCACGCCGCATCGCCAGCCTACCGGGCCGCTGATGAACTACGGCTACGCCGACACGGTGATCCTGCCGGTGCCGGTCCAGGTTCCGGCCACCGCCAAGCCGGGCGAGACGGTGACTCTCAAGGCCGACGTCACCTTCCTGGTCTGCGCCGACATCTGCATTCCGGAGAACGCCAAGCTCGACCTCGCGGTCGAGGTGCGCGACGAGGCCCCGGAGCCGAACTGGCGCACGGGCCGCATCGTCGCCGACGCCCTGGCGGCCGCGCCGAAGCCGGCGGGTCTGGACGCCGTTTTCCAGGCCTCGGAGACCGGCCTGAAGCTGGCGGTCATCGGCGGGCCGCTGAAGGGCGGCCAGTTTCCGGACGCCTATTTCTTTCCTTTCGACGGCACCCTGATCGACCATCCGGGCAAGCAGGCGGTGGAGGCGGGGCCCGATGGCCTGACCCTGACCATCCCGGCGGGGATCGCCTTGAAGTCCGGCCAAGTTCCCGAGGTGGTCGAGGGCGTGCTGACCATCGGCGAGCAGGCCTTCGAAATCTCGGCCAAGCCGGGCCAGGCGCCCGCCGGGGCGGCCGGTCTCGGCGCGCCCTTGGCCAAGGCGCCGACCGGCGGCGGGGGCGGCGTGCCGTTGGCCATCCTGTTCGCCTTTCTCGGCGGGCTGATCCTCAACCTGATGCCGTGCGTCTTCCCTGTGCTGTCCATGAAGGCGGCGTCCCTGGCGGGTCACGCCCATGACGCCAAGGAGGCCCGCACCCAGGGGCTGGCCTTTCTGGCCGGGGTGCTGGTCACCTTTCTCGCCCTCACCGGCGCCCTGATCGCCGCGCGGGCGGCCGGCCAGGCGGTGGGCTGGGGCTTCCAGCTGCAATCGCCGGCGGTGGTGGGCATGCTGTCCCTAGTCATGCTGCTGACGGCGCTGAACCTGTCGGGGGTGTTCGAGGTCGGAACCTCCGTCCAGGGCGCGGGCCAGGGGCTGGCGTCCAGGGGCGGGCTGGCCGGATCGTTCTTCACCGGCGTGCTGGCGGTGATCGTCGCCGCCCCCTGCACGGCGCCATTCATGGCCCCGGCCATCGGCGTCGCCCTGACCCAGCCGGCGCTGGGCTCGCTGGCGATCTTCCTCTTCCTGGGCCTCGGCCTCGCCGCGCCCTATGTGGCGATCTCCTTCTCGCCGGCCTTGCTGCGCCGCTTTCCTAAGCCCGGTCCGTGGATGGACGTGCTGAAGAAGGTGCTGGCCTTCCCGATGTACGGGGCGGCGGCCTGGCTGGTCTGGGTGTTCTCCCTGCAGGCGGGTTCGCCTGGCCTCGCCGCCCTGCTGGCTTGCGCGCTCGTCGTGGCCTTCGTCGCCTGGCTGTTCGGCCTGTCGCAGCGCCAGTCCGGCGCGCGCACCCGCTGGCTGGCGGGTGGCGCGGCGATCCTGACCGCCGTCGCCGTGGTGGCGGTCATGATCCCGCTGGCCAAGGGCGGCGCGGCGCCGACGACAGGTTCGGCCGCCTCCGTCGCTTCCGCCGAGCTGCCGTCCGAGCCCTGGTCGCCAGAGCGGGTGGCCGCCCTGCAGGCCGAGGGCCGGCCGGTGTTCGTGAACTTCACCGCCGCCTGGTGCGTCACCTGCCAGGTGAACGACAAGGTCGCCCTGTCCACCCAGCCGGTGGTCGACGCCTTCAAGGCCGCCAACGCGGTCTACATGGTCGCCGACTGGACCAATCGGGACGCCAAGATCGCCCAGGCCCTGTCCGATCATGGCCGCGCGGGCGTGCCGCTCTATCTTGTGTATGGCGCAAAGGGCGGAGACGCGGTCATACTGCCGCAGCTTTTGACCCCGGGCGCAGTGACCGAAGCCGTGGAGGCCGCGGCGCTGCGCTGATCGAATTTTCGATTGGAGACTCCCATGAGCCTGACCCGTCGTCTTCTCGTCGCCGCCGCGCCGGTGCTGTCCCTCGCGCCCGGCCTGGCCCTGGCCGCCCCCGCGCCCGCCTTCTCTGTGAAGGACGCGGACGGCAAGATCCGCTCCCTCTCCGAATTCAAGGGCAAGACCGTGGTCCTGGAATGGGTCAACGAGGGCTGCCCCTATGTGAAGAAGCACTACAGCGGCAACATGCAGGCCTTGCAGCGCGCGGCGAAGGCCGACGGCGTGGTGTGGCTGACCGTGGCGTCCTCCGCGCCCGGCGAGCAGGGCTATTTCGCCGACGGCGGGGCCGCCAAGACGTGGGCGGCCGCCAACAAGGCGTCGCCTTCGGCCATCCTGCTCGACCCGGACGGCAAGATGGGCATGGCCTACGGCGCCAAGACCACGCCGCACATGTACGTCATCGATAAGACCGGCCAGCTCGTCTATCAGGGCGGCATCGACGACAAGCCGACCAACAAGGTCGAGGACATCAAGACCGCCAAGAACTACGTCACCGCCGCCCTGGCCGACGTGAAGGCCGGCCGCAAGCCCGTCGTGGCGGTCAGCAAGCCCTACGGCTGCAGCGTCAAATACAAGGCGTAGCGGGGCCACGAGCCCTTTCCGGCATTGGTCTTCATGACGCCGCCTTCTCCCTCTGCTAATCGCGTCAGGTCAGCAGAGGGAGAATGACGATGAGCAAGCTGGACGCCGCCTGGAGCCGTCTCGAAGCCGCCGCCAAGGACGCGGCCGCCAAGCGCATCGTCGACCTGTTCGGCGCCGAGCCTGACCGTCTGTCGAAGCTGACCGTGTCAGCGGCGGGCTTGTCGCTCGACCTTTCCAAGCAGAGCTGGACCGCCGACGGTTTCGACGCGACCCTGGACTTGGCCCGCGCCGCGGATGTGGAGGGCGCCCGCGCCGCCATGTTCGCGGGCGAGGCGATCAACACCTCCGAGGACCGCGCCGTCCTGCACGTGGCGCTGCGTGCGCCCAAGGACGCGGGCTACCAAGCCAGGGGCGAGGCGGTGATGGGCCACGTCGAGGACGTGCGCGCCCGCATGAAGGCCTTCGCCGAGCAGGTGCGGTCCGGCGCGCTCAAGGGTGCGACCGGCAAGCCGTTCAAGGCCATCCTGCACATCGGCATCGGCGGTTCGGACCTCGGCCCCCGTCTGCTGTGGGACGCCTTGCGGCCGGTGAAGCCGCAGATCGACGTGCGCTTCGTGGCCAATGTGGACGGCGCCGAGTTCGAGCTGGTCACCGCCGACATGGATCCGGCCGAGACTCTGGTGATCGTTGTCTCCAAGACCTTCACCACCCAGGAGACCATGGCCAACGCCCAGGCGGCCCGCGACTGGCTGAGCGCCGCCCTGGGAGAGGAGGGCGCCAAGGGCCACCTGGCCGCCGTCTCCACCGCCCTCGACAAGACCTCTGCGTTCGGCGTGCCGGACGAGCGGGTGTTCGGGTTCTGGGACTGGGTGGGCGGCCGCTATTCCCTATGGTCCTCCGTCAGCCTGTCGGTGGCGGTCGCCGCCGGCTGGGAGACCTTCGAGCGCTTCCATGCGGGCGGCGCGGCCATGGACGCCCACTTCCGCGACACGCCGCTGGAGAAGAATGCGCCCGTGCTGCTGGCCCTGGCCCAGGTGTTCAACCGCAACGGCCTGGGCCGTCCCGCGCGCTCCGTCGTCGCCTACGCCTATCGTCTGAGCCGCCTGTCGGCCTTCCTTCAGCAGCTGGAGATGGAGTCCAACGGCAAGCAGATCGGCAAGGACGGCAAGCCGGTCTCGCACGCCACCTCGGCCATCGTCTTCGGCGGCGAGGGGACCAATGTGCAGCACGCCTATTTCCAGGCCATGCACCAGGGGACCGACATCACGCCCATGGAGCTGATCGGCCTGGCGGCGACGG
The DNA here is from genome assembly GCF_029543125.1 of Caulobacter segnis. GTDB lineage: Bacteria > Pseudomonadota > Alphaproteobacteria > Caulobacterales > Caulobacteraceae > Caulobacter > Caulobacter segnis_D. The sequence goes on along the minus strand of NZ_JARQWW010000001.1, from coordinate 940,845 downwards.
ATGAAGGCCCGGCCGGCATGCACGCCAAGCTGCTGTCCAACCTGCTGGCCCAAGCCGAGGCCTTCATGGTTGGCCGGTCGGAGGACGAGGTCCGCAGGGAGCTGGCCGACAAGGGCGTGGACGCGGCGACCATCGACATCATGGCGCCCCAGCGCACCTTCCCGGGGGATCGGCCCTCGACCCTGATCCTGCTGGACCGCCTGACGCCGGAGACCTTCGGCGCCCTGATCGCCCTCTATGAGCACAAGACCTTCGTGGAGGGCGTGATCTGGGGGATCAACAGCTTCGATCAATGGGGCGTGGAGCTGGGCAAGGTGATGGCGGGCCGCATCCTGCCGGAGCTGGAGGGCGGGGCGCCGGCGGCGCACGATCCATCGACCACCGCGCTGATCGACAAGCTGAAAGCCTGAGCACGCGCGCGGGGTATGGTCAGTTAATCCCTTCTCGGCTATAGCCCCGCCCGTGACCTGCACCGCGCACCACCATCACGGCCACCACCACCCGACCTCATGGGGGACGGGCCAGGGTCGCGCGGCTTAAAGCCCAGCACATCCCGGCCAAAGCCCCCGCCAAGGCGGAGGCTTGCAGCAAGCGCTCCGTCGTCCTCTCGAACCGACGAAAAGCGCCATGACCGAAGAAACCTTCCGCCCCGAAGCCCGCGCCCCCCGAGGGTTCGCCGACAAGCGCGCGCCGCAGCTGCGTTCCGAGCGCGCCATCCTGGAGGCCGTGTCCAAGGTCTATGAGAGCTACGGCTTCGAGGCGCTGGACACCGGGGCCTTCGAATATGCCGACGCCCTGGGCAAGTTCCTGCCCGACAGCGACCGTCCGAACGAGGGCGTCTTCGCCCTGCAGGACGACGATGAGCAGTGGATGGCCCTGCGCTACGACCTGACTGCGCCCCTGGCCCGGTTCGCGGCGCAGAACTGGGAGACCCTGCCCAAGCCGTTCCGCCGCTACGCCTTCGGCACGGTGTGGCGCAACGAGAAGCCGGGCCCGGGCCGCTTCCGCGAGTTCATCCAGTGCGACGCCGACACGGTGGGCTCGGCCCGCCCAGAGGCGGACGCCGAGATCATCGCCATGGCGGTGGCGGGGCTTGAGGCGGCGGGCCTGCCGCGTGGTCAGGCGGTGATCAAGATCAACAACCGCAAGCTCCTCAACGGTCTGCTCACCGCCGCCGGGGTGGAGAGCGCCGGCCAGAAGCTCGGCGTGCTGCGCGCGGTGGACAAGCTGGACCGCCTGGGCGCCGAGGGCGTGAAGCTGCTGCTGGGCGAAGGCCGCAAGGACGAGAGCGGCGCCTTCACCAAGGGCGCGGGCCTGGGGGCCAAGGCGATCGACTCGGTGCTGGCCTTCGTGGCCGCCGGGGCTTCTTCGCGCTCGGCGACCCTGGACGCCCTTTCGGCGGTGATCGGCGGTTCGGCCGAGGGCGACGAGGGGCTCGCCGAACTGGCCGCCATCGACGCGGCGCTGAAGGGTCTGGGCGTGGCCGACGATCAGGCGCTGTTCGACCCGTCGATCGTGCGCGGGCTGGAATACTACACCGGCGCGGTGTTTGAGGCCGAGCTGCTGCTGACCACCACCGACGAGAAGGGCGAGGCCGTGCGTTTCGGCTCCATCGGCGGGGGCGGCCGCTATGACGACCTGATCGCCCGATTCACCGGCCAGCCCGTGCCGGCCACCGGCTTCTCCTTCGGGGTGTCGCGCCTTGCGGCGGCGCTCAAGGCGGCCGGGCGGGACGCGGCCCGGGCGGCGCGCGGACCGGTGGTGATCATCGCCTTCGATCAGGCGCACATGCCGGAATACTTCGCGGTGGCGGGCGAGCTGCGCGCCGCCGGCATCCCGGCCGAGGTCTATCTCGGCTCATCCGGCATGAAGGCGCAGATGAAGTACGCCGACCGCCGCATGTCGCCGGCCGCCATCATGCTGGGGGGAGACGAGATCGCCGCCGGCACGGTGACCATCAAGGACCTGGACCTGGGCCGCGAACTGGCCGCCGGTGTTTCGGACAACGCCGAATGGAAGGCGACGCGTCCGGGTCAGCAGACCATCGCGCGGGGCGAGCTGATCGCGGCGGTGAAGCGGATCGTGGAGGGCGGCTGATGCGCCTTGAGAAGGCCATTCCGGCGGCGGCGCTCGAAGCCATCCGTGCGCCGTTCCTGAACGCGGGCGCGCAGACGGCGGACTCGCCGGTCCTGCAGCCGCTGAGCCTGCTGCTCGACCTGTCGGGCGAATCCATGCGGGCGCGTCTGTTCGTAGTGCAGGGCGACGGCGGCGAAGAGCTGGCCCTGCGGCCGGACTTCACCATCGGCGTGGCCCGCAGCCACATCGAGGCGGGGACCGCCATCGGCCGCTACGTCTATGAGGGCAAGGCCTTCCGCGTGGCGCCGGCCGGCTCCGACCGCGCCGAGGAGTTCCTGCAGATCGGCATCGAGGCCTTTGGGCCGCCGGAAGGTCCGCGCGCCGACGCCGAAGTGGCGGCCCTGGCCTGGAAGGCTTCGGCGGCGGGCGGTCGTGACGACCTGACCCTGCTGCTGGGCGACGTATCGCTGTTCAGCGCTTTCGTGGACAGCCTGGATCTGGCCGCGCCCCTGGCGGCGCGCCTGAAACGAGCGTTCAGCCATCCGCGTCTGCTGAAGGCGGAGCTGGACGCAGAGCCGGTCGCCGCCACGCCGTCGGGGTCCGGCAAGCTGGCCAATCTGCTGGCGGGTCTGCCGGAGGCGGAGGCCGAGGAGGTTCTGCGCGAGCTGTGGGCCATGACCGGGGTCGAGCCCGTGGGCGGCCGCCGTCCGGCCGACATCGTCCATCGCCTGATCGTCCGCGCCGAGGCGCAGGATGCGGGCCGCCTGTCGGCCGACGAGATCGCCGCCGTGCGCGGCTATCTGGCGGTCAGCGCCTCACCGCGCGCCGCCCTGTCGACGGTGAAGACCCTGGCCGGGCCCAAGGCGGCGGCGCTCGACGCCGCTCTGAAGGATTGGGACGTGCGTCTTTCGGCCCTGGCCGAACTCGGCGCGGACGAGAGCCGCATGACCCTGTCCACCGGGTTCGGGCGGGCCTTCGGCTACTACGACGGCATGCTGTTCGAGGTTCGCAGCGCCGCCCTCGGCGACGAGCGGCCGGTGGCGGCGGGCGGTCGTTATGACGGCCTGCTGCCGCGCCTGGGCGGCAAGGCGGCGGGCGCCGTGGGCTGCATGGTGCGCCCGGCGCGGGCCTATGCGGGAGGCGTGGAATGAGCGAACCCCTGATCTTCGCCATCCCCTCCAAGGGGCGGCTCAAGGAACAGGTCGAGGCTTGGCTGGCCGATTGCGGCTTCCGGCTGGAGACCAGCGGCGGATCACGCGGCTACAGCGCTGAGCTGTCCGGCCTGCCCGGCGTATCGGTGCGCTTACTGTCGGCCGGCGACATCGCGGCGGCCCTGGCGGCGGGTGAGGTCCACCTGGGCATCACCGGCGAGGACCTGCTGCGCGAACAGGGCGACGACCTGGATGCGCGCGTGGTGCTGCTGCGCGCCCTGGGCTTCGGCCGCGCCGACCTGGTGGTGGCCGCGCCCAAGAGCTGGCTCGACGTGGACACCATGGCCGACCTGGACGAGGTGGGGCACATCCATCTGGCCCGCACCGGCCGCCGTCTGCGAGTGGCCACCAAGTATCTGGCCCAGACCCGCAGCTTCTTCGCGCGCCGGGGTGTCGCCGATTACCGCATCGTGGAATCCAGCGGCGCCACCGAAGGTGCGCCAGCCGCTGGTGCGGCGGAGCTGGTGGTGGACATCACCACGACCGGCGCGACCTTGGCCGCCAACGGCCTGAAGGTGCTGTCCGACGGGGTGATCCTGAAGAGCCAGGCTCAACTCGCCGCCAGCCTGGGCGCGGCATGGACGGCCGAAAACCTCGCTGCGGCCCGCCGGCTGGTCATCGCGGTGGAGTCGCGTGCGCGGGCCATGGCTTTGGCCACGCTTGTCTGGCCGGCGGAGCAGGACGCCGCGGCGCGTCAGGCGACCGAGGCTTTCCTGTCGCGCGGCGCCACACGCCGGGCCAACGGGCTGCTGCTCGACAAGGGCGATCTGCTGGATGTGTGCGCCGCTTTGGGCGCCGCGCGGGTGGAGCCGGTGACCGTGGCGCGGCCCGATTACGTCTTCGAGGCCGAATCTGCGGCCATCGAAAGCTTGGCCGGACGCTTGAAGGGCAAAAACTGACTCTAGTGTATAAAATTAACCCGCCGGGTTAAGACTTATCGACGCTAATGTACGGTTTTTCTTTCAACGCCTTGCAAAAACCGGCTTTGCGACGTTGACAGCTTTCTGAATATGCCGTTCTTTGTCCTTACCGGGAGACGAGGGCCGCCACAGAACGGTTCAGCTCCTAGGCGTTTCGGGGAGGAAACGCCCTCTAAAGATCGAGTGATCGAGCAATAGCTGAACCCGCCGCGATATCCCCCGCGGCGGGTTCAGTGTTTTTGGGCTAAGGCGCCAAAAACATCAAACAAGCGTTCAAAGCAAGACGCCCGCCCCGGAGACCGGAGCGGGCGCTGAAGCTTGCCTGAGTGGAGCGTCTACCAGAGGCGGACGCGGTTCTCCGGCGCGATGTAGAGGGCGTCGCCCGGCTTGATGTCGAAGGCCTTGTACCAGCCGTCGATGTTCCGGATCGTGCCGTTGACCCGATAATAGGCCGGCGAGTGCGGATCGGTGACGACCTGCTGGCGCAGGGCTTCGTCGCGGATCTTCTGTCGCCACACCTGGGCCCAGCCCAGGAAGACGCGCTGGTCGCCGGTCAGGCCGTCCAGCACCGGGGCCGGCTTGCCGTTCAAGGAGCGGTGATAGGCCTCCAGACCCAGGGTGAGGCCGGCGAGGTCGCCGATGTTCTCGCCCATGGTCAGGCCGCCCTGCACCTTCGCGCCCGGCAGGGGTTCGAAGGCCGAGTACTGGGCGCCCAGCTTGTCGGCTTGCGTCTTGAACTTGGCGGCGTCCTCGGCGGTCCACCAATCCTTCAGCACGCCGTCGCCGTCATAGCTGCGGCCCTGGTCGTCGAAGCCGTGGCCGATCTCGTGGCCGATCACGCCGCCGATGCCGCCATAGTTGATGGCGTCGTCGGCCTGCGGGTCGAAGAACGGCGCCTGCAGGATGGCGGCCGGGAAGACGATCTCGTTCAGCGGCGGGTTGTAGTAGGCGTTCACGGTCTGAGGCGTCATGCCCCATTCCTTGCGGTCCACCGGGCCGCCCAGGCGATCCACGTCACGCTTCCACTCAAAAGCGCTGGAGCGCAGCACGTTGCCGTAGAGGTCGTCCTTCTTGACGGTCAGACCCGAATAGTCGCGCCACTCGTCCGGATAGCCGATCTTGACCGTGAACTTGGACAGCTTCTCCAGGGCCTTGGCCTTGGTGTCGGCGCCCATCCACGGCAGGGCTTCGATGCGGTCATGCAGCGCGCCGCGGATGTCGGCCACCAGCTTGAGCATCTTGGCCTTCGATTCCGGCGGGAAGTACTCGGCCACGTAGGCGCGGCCCACGGCCTCGCCCATCATGCCGTTGACGTTGGCCACGGCGCGCTTCCAGCGGGGACGCTGTTCGGGCTGGCCGCTCAGGGTCTTGCCGCGGAAGTTGAACTGGGCGTCGACGAAAGCCTTCGACAGGTAGGGCGCGCTATCGTCGGCCAGATGGAAGGCCTGCCAGGCCTTCAGGGTGTCGAGCGAAGTCTCGTTGTAAACCGCCACGAACTTGGGGAAGGCGGTGTCAGTGGTCAGGACCACGCTCTTCACGCCGCCCAGACCGGCCGGGGTCAGCAGGGCGCCCCAGTCGAAGCCCGGCGCATAGGCGTCGAGCTCGGCGCGGGTCTTCAGGGCGTAGGTCTTGTTGGCGTCGCGCTTCTCGATGCGGGTCCAGGAAACCTGAGCCAGCCTGGTTTCGAAATCGACGACGGCCTTGGCGTGCTCCGCCGGATTCTCCCAGCCCGCCAGGGTGAGCATCTGCTGGACGTAGGCCAGGTAGGCGGCCTTCTTCTCGGCGAATTTGGCCTCGAGATAGTAGTCGCGGTCCGGCAGGCCGAGGCCGCCGGTCAGCAGATAGACCGCGTACTTGGACGGATCCTTCTCGTCGGCGCTGATGTAGCTGGGGAACAGCGACACGAAGCCGGTGGAATGCGTCTTGCCCATCAGGCCGGCGAACTCGACCTTGGTCTTCACGGCGCGGATCTGGGCCAGTTCGGGCGCCAGGGGCTTGGCGCCCAGCTGCTCGGCCAGGGCCTCGTTCATGAAGGCGTTGTAGGCGTCGCCGATCTTGGCGGCGTCCTTGTCCTGCAGCTTGCCGCTGGCGGCGTTCTGGATGATCGCCTGCGAGCGGGCTTCCGACAGCAGGGACAGCTTGTCGAAGTTGCCGAAACGGGTGCGGTCGGCCGGAATCTCGGTGTTCTTCTCCCAGGTCCCGTTGGCGAACTTGAAGAAGTCGTCGCCCGGCTTGGCGGTCAGGTCGCGGCCCGACAGGTCGTAACCCCAGGTCCCGTAGCGCGGGGATTCCAGCGACGTGACGGTCCCGCCCGAGGCGGCGCCTTGGGCCAGCATGTCGAGCGACTGCATGTGGCAGAGCGCGTCGAGGCAATCTTTGTGTTCGTGGGCCGAAGCGCCAGCGGCGCTCATCAGAAGGGCGCCCGCTGCCGCGGCGCCCAGCCATGCCGTCTTCATTCCTGTTGTCCTGTTGATTGTTAAGCGGATTTGGACGGGCGGCAGTTTGCATGGGCCGCCCGTCGGCTTCGATTACAAATCGTTCATGTTCAGCGGCGCTTCGCCGCTGGCCGGCTAGTGTTGATGTCCGCCGGCGGCGGCCATGGCCCGCACCGGCAGGGCAAGTGTCTGGGCCGGCGCCTTGGCGAATTTCAGGGTCACGGTCACCGATGAGCCCTCTGTCAGAGGCGACTTCGGCTTTATGACCATGATGTGCAGGCCGCCGGGTTTGAACTCAGTGGTCTGGCCCGCCTTCAGCGCCACGCCTTCCTTCAGTTCGCGCATCCGCATGACGCCGCCCTCCACGCTCATGGTGTGGATCTCGGCGCGGTCGGCGGCCTTGGTCTCCACGGCGACCAGCCGATCCTCGGACGAGGCCTTGAGCGACACGTAGCAGCCGCCGGCCGGCGCCACCGCCGGAGCGGCCCGGCACCAGGCGTTGGTGACGGCCACGGACGGCGGAGCGGCGTCGGCTGACTGGCCGCAGGCGGCGAGGATCAGGGCTGCGGCGGCGAGAAGCATTCGGTTCATGAGAATCCTGCCTTGCGGGCGGCGGTCAGCCGGCCCGTGGGTAGAAGGTGCGATGGGGGAGGAGGCGTCCACAAGCGGAAAAGGGGGGTGCTGCATCTAGAAGCTCACCGTCACGCCGCCGAACACGGAGCGGCCGTCGCCGGGCCAGTAGGCGGCGCTGGCGGCGGCGGCGGTGATCTGGGCCTGAACGTTCGAGACATAGTCCTCGTCCGTCAGGTTGCGGGCGTCCATGAAGATCGCGACCTTGTCGTTGACCGCCCAGCCGGCCCCAAGGTTGAGGATGGCGTAGGACGGGGCCTTGGTGGTGTTCTTGAAGTCCACCCATTGCTCCGAGGCCGACCATTCCACCGACGGAGCCAGGAACCAGCCGCGCGGGTCCTGGTATCGCAGCTCGGCGCGGTAGAAGTGTTCGGGCACGATGGGCAGGCGGTTGTCGCCGTACTGCACGTCGCCCTTGAAGCGGAAGTCGGACCAGGTCCAGGTCTGGCGCAGGCGGATGCGCGAAGTCGCTTGCCAGTCCAGCGCGGCCTCGATGCCCTGGTGGACGGTTTCGTCGGCGTTGAAGGTGGAGGCGGGGACGCCGTTCTGTCCTTGCGTGTACTGCAACAGCTCACCATCCAGCCAGGCGCGGTAGAAGGTGAGGTCCCAGGTCAGGGGGCCGCGCCGGCCGCGCGTGCCAATTTCGGCCGTCCAGGCCTTCTGGGCCTCAACCGGAGCGAAGCCCACATTGGTGGGCGACATGGAGCTGAAGTTCGGCGGCTCCACCGAGCGGGTGAGGTTGCCGAAGACCTGCTCGCCGCCCTCGTTCTCCCACAAGAGCCCGATGCGCGGCGCCAGCCAGTCGTATTCCTTCGAGGCCTCCAGATTGAAAGTGGCCGGCTGCCCGGGGACCGCGAAGCTGCGGTAGTCCCGCTTGGCCGAGCCCCAGGTGGCGCCGCCGACCACGGCGAGGCGATCGGCGACGAACAGGCGGCCCTCCGCGAACAGGTCGATCGCGTCGGCGTTCTGCAGGCTGCGCGAGGTCGGCGCGCCCCGGGCGCCCTTCACATTGACGTAGAAGTTGGAGTCGAGATCGCCCGTGCGCAGCCAGGCGCCGGCGTAGCCGTCAGCCCGCAGGCCGCCCAGACGGCCGTCCCAGTCGAGTCGGCCGAAGGCGCCCCAATTGCGGCTTTCCTGGTCGATGACCTGGAAGATCGGGTGGTCCAGATCCTTCCACACGCCATAGACCGCGCCTTCGAAGACCGTGCTGTCGGACAGCCGCCAGGTGGTCCGCAGGGACGTGCGCACGCCGCGCTGATCGCGGCCCTGGTCGTTGGCGTAGTTCCCGGCCGCCACCTGGCGCGGATCGGCGTCGAACTGGGCGCGGGTCAGGGCGCCGGGGATCTCCTGCTTGATGCTGGAGCCGTTGATGATCAGCCGGATTTCCCGGTCCTCGCCGAAGCTGCGGCCGATGTTCAGGGCGCCGAACTGGATGTTCTGCTGGCTCTGGCTGCGCCAGCCCTGGCTGCGCTGGTTGGTGGCGGCGGCGTAGACGTCCCAGTCACCGAAATGGCGTGCGACGGCGAGGTTCTGCCGCAGATAGCCGAAGGAGCCGCCGTCGATGCGGACGCGGTTTTCGAACCCGGCGTTCTTGCCGGTGGGCGTGACCATGTTCACCGCGCCGCCGAGCAGGGCGCCGCCAAAGCGCAGGGCGTTGCCGCCGCGATAGACCTCGGTGTAGCGGGCCAGCAGCGGGTCGGCGATCTGGCTGTCGCCATAGCCGTCGGCCTCATTCAGCGGCACGCCGTCCTGGGCGAGCAGGAGCCCGCGGTTGTGGTTGGCGTTGCCGATGCCCGAACCTCGGATGGAGATGCGGATGTCGCCGCCCCACTTGCGCTGGGCATAGACCCCGGGGGCGTCGCGAAGCACGTCGTCCAGGGCCAGGGCGAAGCGGTTGGCGTAGGACTCGGCGGAGATGACAGACACCGCGCCGGGGGTTTCGGACAGGCGCTTGCGCGCCGCCGAGACTACGGCGGGGTCTTCGGGGTTGGGGGCGGCGGTGACGATCACCGAGTCGACGGTGGGTTCGGCCCCGGTGGTCATCGGGGCGGCGAGGGAGAGGGCCGGCATGGCGGCCATGGCGGCGCCCAGCATGAGGGCGCTGCGCAAGTGCATAGACATGAAAGGATCCAGCTAAAACGACAGGCGGTCGCGCACGGCGGGCCGCGCGCGTCGATCAGGCGATGTCGGTCAGCTGAGGGGCGGCGCCTGGCTGGGCGGCCGTGGCGGCGCGCGGGCGCGCGGGCGTTCGTGTTGGCGTTCGGCCGTCGCCATGGGGATGGAGACCGCATAGCGGACAGGGGCGACGGCGACGGGTGGGGTCTCCACCACGGCCAGGGCGACGGCCAGGCAGTCCTGACAGGGCAGGCCGGCGAAGCCGCTCTTGGCCGGTTGGCCGGCCTGATCGACGATGATGGTCATCGCGCCGTCGGCCGAGCAGATCTGGATCAGGGTCTCGTCGCGGGTCGCGGCGGCGGCGCCGACGCTGAAGCCGGGCAGCAGCATGGACAGGACCGCCAGCCACAGCAGCCAGCCTCCCGTGCGTCGATGTCCCCGCGCGACCTGCATGACGTCGCCCCTAAAGCCGCCCTGCCTTCGGGTCAAGCCGGCCGCGGCTTGGCCTTGGTGAGAGCCAGCATGCCGAGCGCGATCTCCCGCTCGCCCATGATGGTGTTGTCGGCGCCCTTGGCCGCCAGAAGCTCCACCTCGGCGTCCGAATGGGCCCGGGCGATGATCCGCACCTTCGGATTGATGCGTCGGGCCTGCTCCACGATGGTCGCCGCCTCAAAGGCGTTGGGCACGGCCACCAGCAGATGGGTGGCGTTCTCCAGACCGGCCTCGGCCAGAATCTCCGGCTTCACGGCGTTGCCTTCGACCACCTTGATGTCCTGGGCGCGAAGTTCATCCAGGCGCTCGTTCTCGGTCTCGACCACCACCAGGCCGGCGCCCTTGAAGCCTTCGGCCACAGCCTTGCCCACGCGGCCGTAGCCGACCAGCACCACGCAGGAGGCGGGCTTGGAGGGCGCGACCTCTTCCGCCGCCAGCGTCGGCTTGAGCGACTTCTGGGTTTGGCGGTCGACCAGTCGGAAAAGGATCGGGTTGACCAGGATCGACAGGATGGCGCCCGCCAGGATCAGGTCACGGCCTTCCGGGGGCAGAAGCTTCAGGTCCGTGCCGAGCGCCGCCAGGATGAAGGAGAATTCGCCGATCTGCGCCAGGGAGGCGGAGATGGTCAGGGCCGTGCCGGTGGCGTGCCTGAACGCGCGCACGATCAGGTAGGCGGCGATGGACTTGCCCACCACGATGATCGCCAGTGTGGCCAGCACCGGCAGCGGGTGCTGGATCAGGATCATCGGGTTGAACAGCATGCCGATGGAGACGAAGAACAGCACCGCGAAGGCGTCGCGCAGGGGCAGGGTCTCGTTGGCCGCCTGCTGGCTGAGCTCGGACTCGCTCATGATCATGCCGGCGAAGAAGGCGCCGAGCGCGAAGGATACGCCGAACAGCTCAGCCGACCCGAAGGCGACGCCCAGGGCGATGGCGAGCACCGCCAGGCGGAACAGTTCGCGCGAGCCCGTATGCGCGGTCCAGTGCAGGACCCATGGGATGACCCTGCGGCCGACGATCAGCATCAGGGCGATGAAGGCCGCCACCTTGCCGAGCGTCATGCCCAGGGCGCCGGCCATGCCGACCAGGCCGCCGCCGTTGTCGCTGCTCAGGGCCTGCGTCACCGCCGGGATCAGCACCAGGGCCAGGACCATGGCCAGGTCCTCGACGATCAGCCAGCCCACGGCGATGCGGCCGCGTTCGGTCTCGATGAGGCGGCGCTCCTGAAGGGCGCGCAGCAGAACGACGGTGGAGGCCACCGACAGGGCCAGGCCGAAGACCACGCCGCCGCCGATCGGCCAGCCCAGAAGAGTCGCCATCCCCATGCCCATGAGCGTCGCGGCCAGGATCTGGGCGACGGCGCCGGGAATGGCGATCTTGCGCACCGCCATGAGGTCCTTGAGCGAGAAGTGCAGACCGACCCCGAACATCAGCAGGATCACGCCGATCTCGGCCAGCTGATTGGCCAGGGGCTGGTCGGCCACGTAGCCGGGGGTGAACGGACCCACCGCCACGCCGGCGAGGAGATATCCTACAAGCACGGGCAGTCGCAGACGATTGGCGATCGCGCCAAAGATGAAGGCCAGCACGAGGCCGGCGACGATGGTGGCGATCAGCGGCACGTGATGCGGCAAGCCTGTCTCCTTGACGATATGATCCTGTGAGGGTGATACTCGCCCAATATGGGTGACTTCACCCGGATTGGCTACCATGCCTCATACGAAAATACTGTGTCCGTCCCAGTGCCGCGCGGCGCGCGGCCTTCTCGACTGGTCCCAAGAGGATCTGGCGAGCCGGGCCGGAGTCTCGCGCAGCACAGTGCGCGATTTCGAGACCGGGCGCCATGAGCTGCACGGCGGAACCGAGCGTCTGCTGATGGCGGCTTTGCGCGACGGCGGCGTCATGCTGATCGGGCCGGGCGAACCGGTGGGCGAAAGCGCCGGGCCGGGCGTGCGGCTGGTCGGATAGTTTTCAAAGTCTAGGAGCGGGCTGACATTGGACCACGGGGTCGCGGCGGAGAACTACAAGGATCTGGTGCTGTTCCTGGCGACGGCGGGGGTGGTCGTTCCCCTGTTCCGGCGTTGGCGGCTCAATCCCATTCTGGGCTTCCTGTTCGCCGGCGTGGTTCTGGGGCCGTTCGGCCTCGGGTCGCTTGGGGAGAAGGCGCCGTGGCTGTCCTACTTCACCATCGGCAATCCGGCCGACGTGGCCCAGTTGGCCGAGTTCGGCGTCGTCTTCCTGCTGTTCATGATCGGTCTGGAGCTCTCCTGGGAGCGCCTGCGCCTGATGCGGCGGCTGGTGTTCGGCCTGGGCGGCCTTCAGGTCAGCTTCTGCATTCTGGTGATCGCCTCGGCGGCCTGGCTGCTGGGGCAGCCGGTGGCGGCCGCCTGCGCCATCGGCGCGGCCCTGGCCCTGTCGTCCACGGCCATCGTCATGCCCATCCTGGCGGAGCAGAAGCGCCAGCATAGCCCGGCGGGCCGGGCGACCTTCTCGGTGCTGCTGTTCCAGGATCTGGCCGTGGCGCCGATCCTGATCACCATCGCGATCATGGGCGGGCGGGGCGAGGCGCTGTCGCCGGCCATGCTGCTGGCCGCTGCTCCGGCGGTGATCGGCGTCGGCGCCATCGTCCTGGCGGGCCGCGTGCTGCTGCGCCCGATGATGCGGTCGGTGGCCAAGGCCAAGAGCGACGAGATGTTCATGGCCGCGTCGCTGTTGATCGTCATCGGCGCTGGATTGATCAGCGCCCTGGCCGGCCTGTCCATGGCCTTGGGCGCCTTCGTCGCCGGCCTGCTGCTGGCCGAGACCGAATACCGTCACGAAGTCGAGGTGAAGATCGAGCCCTTCAAGGGCCTGCTGCTCGGCCTGTTCTTCGTGTCCATCGGCATCGGCCTGGACCTGTCGCTTCTGGCTCAAAGCCCGGGTCCCATCATCGGCATGGCGCTGGGCATGATAGCTCTGAACGCCAGCGTCGTCTTCGTTCTGGGCCGGATCTTCAAGCTGAGCTGGGAGGCCGCGGCCGAGGCGGCGCTGCTGCTGGCGGGCGGCGGCGAGTTCGCCTTCGTCATCCTGGGCTCCGCCATGCAGGAAGGCATTGTCGCCCAGGGCGCGGGCCAGCTGATCCTCGTGGCGTCAACCCTGTCCATGTTCTCGATCCCTGCGCTCGCCGCCCTGGCGAGCAAGGTCGCGGCCGTCCCGCGCAGTGAGAAGGCGTCGATCCCCTCTCCCCCGTCCGCCGGCGTGCCGGACCCGGAAGAGGCGCCGTCGGTTCTGGTGGTCGGCTATGGCCGCGTCGGCCGCCTGGTCGGCGAGATGCTCACTCGCCACGACATCGCCTGGATCGCGGCAGACCGCGACCCGCGCCTGGTGGAGGCGGGGCGCCGGACGACGGGCAAGGTCTATTTCGGTGACGCCTCGCGGCCGGATTTCCTGCGCCGCTGCGGCCTGGACCATGCGCGGGCCCTTGTGGTGACCATGGACAATCCCGACGGGACGGAAGCCGTGGTGGGCGCGGCGCGCGATCTGCGCCCGGACCTGCCCATCGTCGCCCGCGCCAAGGACGCCCGCCATGCGGCGCGGCTCTACGAGCTGGGGGTCACCGACGCGGTGCCGGAAACCATCGAGGCCAGTCTGCAGCTGTCGGAGACCGTGCTGGTCGACATCGGCGTGCCCATGGGCCTGGTCATCGCCTCGATCCACGAGCGGCGCGACGAGTTCCGCAAGGAGCTGAACCATCCCGAAGCCCTCGGCGGACGCACGAGGGGCTATCGCCAGAAGGCCCGCCGCTGATTCAACGGCGCTTCTCCCGTCGGGTCGGCGGAAGAAAAATGTCGATTTGCGGACAAACAATCGGAACCATTGCGCGTGACGGGCATTTCGCCGGTCGTAAGGGGCGCTCTGCAGTACGCAGGGCCTGGGAGCACTATGGTTCAAGCGCAGGGTCATTTCGCCCGTTCGGGGCGTGACGACAGCATCGTCCGCGGCGTCGCCGCGACGGGCGGCCGCGACGCGTGGTCCCTGCGTCCCTTTGTCGAATTTTCCAATAATGGCGGCTCTGACGTTCAGGGACTCGGCGATTATCGACCGACGCTCGGCGCAGATTCGCAGGTTTTCAGGCTTCCCCGCCGCACGCCAGGCGCGGCGGAGAGGTCTGGGCGCTTCGTTCGCTCCAAAGGTCCGCGAAAGATCGCGGTCGAGCGAGGCGCTGATTATTGTGTATCGTCCTGGCGTGTGCTCGCGGGCAGGGAAAACGAAAAGGTGTTGCTTCGCCGACACTTTCGCGACCTGACCGCGCTGATATAACAAGTCCAGCTGTTCCAGCTGGAGCAGTGGGCAAGAGAGGGCTCTTGAAATGAAATTGAAACTCCTGGCGGGAGCCGCTTTCGCCGCGGTCGTCGCCGCGACGGGCGCTTCGGCGGCCGAACCGGGTTGGTACGGCGCCGTTGATCTCGGCTATCACTGGCAGAAGCCGCTCCGTGCGGACGGCAGCGCCAACATGGCTGACGGCGCGCCTTACCGCTACGACTTCGACACCGATCCCGATTGGGCCGGCTTCGCCCGCCTCGGCTATCGCGTGGCTCCGAACTGGCGCGTGGAACTGGAAGGCGGCTACCGCACCGGCGGCATCGACACGATCCGCGGCCGCGCTGACCGTCCGCAACCGATCGCGCTGTGCTCGGTCGGCGTCGGCGGCACCACCGGCTACGCCTGCCCGGCTCCGGATGGCGACATCGACAGCTGGACCCTGATGGGGAACGTCCTCTACGACTTCTTCCCGGATTCGGCTTTCAACGTGTTCGTGGGCGCCGGCATCGGTGTGAACCGCGTCGACGTGAACGTCACCGGCCAGTTCAACACCGCTCCGGGCACCACCCTGACGATCGACGACGACGACGTGACCTTCGCCTACCAAGGCATCGCGGGCGTGTCGTGGGCCGCCACGGAAAAGCTCAACGTCGACCTGACCTACCGCTACCTGGGCGGTTCGGACGTGGACTTCGCCTCGACCTCGTCGGGCGTTCCGGCTCCGGGCACCTTCTCGGGCGAGTATGAAGACCAGTCGGTGACCATCGGCCTGCGCTATTCGTTCGCTTCGCCGCCGCCGCCGCCGCCTCCGCCCCCGCCGCCCCCGCCGCCGCCCCCGCCGCCTCCGCCGCCTCCGCCGCCGCCGCCTCCGCCGGCTGCTCCGGAAGCCAAGGAGTTCATCGTCTACTTCCCGTTCGATCAGTACGTCCTGACGCCGGAAGCTCAGACGGTGGTCCAAGAGGCCGCTCAGTACGCGACCTCGGGCAATGCGACGAAGGTCGTGGTTGTCGGTCACACCGACACCTCGGGTTCGGACGCCTACAACGCCCGCCTGTCGGAGCGTCGTGGTAAGGCCGTCGCCGACGCCCTGGTGGGCCTGGGCGTGGGTCAGTCCACCCTGTCCGTCGACTGGAAGGGCGAAACGGCTCCGGCCGTCGCCACCGGCGACGGTGTGAAGGAACCGCTGAACCGTCGTTCGACGATCTCGATCAACTTCTGATCGGATCCAAACGCCGCAAGGCAGATCTAGCGGGAGCCCGGCCGAAAGGCCGGGCTCTTTGCTTTTGGGGTGTTGACCGGGTCGAGAGCGCTATCCGCCCCGAGGCGTGGTCAGCCCGCGGACTCGCGCACCGTCTCCATGGCCACGAAGGTCGATGTGCTGGCCACATGGGGAAGGGTCGAGATCTTCTCGCCCAGAACCGTCCGATACCGCCGGATGTCGGGCGTGCGGACCTTCAGAAGATAGTCGAAACTGCTGGCGATCATGTGGCACTCCTCCACCTCGGGGATTTGCCGGACCGCGCGGTTGAAGTCCTTCAGCGCCTGTTCGCGCGTGTCGGACAGCTTCACCTCGGTGAAGGCCACGTGATCCAGGCCGACCCGGGCCGGATCCACGATGGCGCGGAAGCCGACGATCACGCCGCTGTCCACCAAGCGTTTTACGCGTTGCTGACAGGGGGTCTTTGACAGGCCGACCCGGGTGGCCAACTCCGTGAACGTCATTCGGCCATCGCGGCGGAGATTGGCGAGGATCTTGCGATCGAACTCGTCCAAATCGACTTCTTGAGCGCCGTTTGCCATACGAAACGGCTATCAAGAGGCACAAGAAAAGTCAAAAAATCTCAATCTGATCTCATCTGCGGGCGAAACGCCGTTCGGCCTGGAGTTAGATTTCCCGTATGAACACGCCGAGCCCCTTCGCCAGCTTCGCGCCGCCCGTGCGCCAGCCGTCCCCGTCCCGCCGCGCCATCACCGCCGCCTATCGGCGTTCGGAGCCGGAATGCCTCGCGCCGCTGCTGGAGGCGGCGACCTTGCCGGCCGACACCCAGGCCGCCATCCGATCCACGGCGGCCAAGCTGATCGGCGCTCTGCGCGAGAAGCGGACCGGCGGCGGCGTGGAGGGCCTGGTTCAGGAGTTCTCCCTGTCGAGCCAGGAGGGCGTCGCCCTGATGTGCCTGGCCGAGGCCCTGCTTCGGATTCCCGATGACGCCACCCGCGACGCGCTGATTCGCGACAAGATCGCCGACGGTGATTGGAAATCGCATCTGGGCGGCGGCCGCTCGATGTTCGTCAACGCCGCTACCTGGGGCTTGGTGGTCACCGGCAAGCTGCTGGACAGCGTCAATGACAGCGGCCTGGCCGCCGCTCTGACGCGCCTTATCGCCCGCACGGGCGAGCCGGTGATCCGTCGCGCGGTCGACCTGGCCATGCGGATGATGGGCGAGCAGTTCGTCACCGGCGAGACGATCAACGAAGCGCTCAAGCGTTCGCGCGTCATGGAGGCCAAGGGCTTCACCTACAGCTACGACATGCTGGGCGAGGCGGCCACGACGGCGCAGGACGCCGCCCGTTACTTCCGTGACTATGAGAACGCCATCCACGCCATCGGCAAGGCGTCGCAGGGGCGCGGCGTCTATGAAGGCCCCGGCATCTCCATCAAGCTGTCGGCCCTGCACCCGCGTTATTCGCGCGCCCAGGCCGATCGGGTGATGGGCGAGCTGCTGCCCAAGGTGAGCTCCCTGGCGGCCACGGCCAAGTCCTACGGCATCGGCTTCAACATCGACGCCGAGGAGGCCGACCGTCTTGAGCTGTCGCTCGACCTGCTGGAGAGCCTGGCGCTCGACCCGGCGCTCGCCGACTGGAATGGCCTGGGCTTCGTGGTCCAGGCCTATGGCAAGCGCTGCCCGTTCGTCATCGACTGGATCATCGAGCTGGCGCGCCGCGCCGGCCGCCGGATCATGGTGCGGCTCGTGAAGGGCGCCTACTGGGACGCGGAGATCAAGCGCGCCCAGGTGGACGGACTGGAGGATTTCCCGGTCTATACCCGCAAGGTCCACACCGACGTCGCCTACATCGCCTGCGCCCGCAAGCTCTTGGCGGCGACCGACGCGGTGTTCCCGCAGTTCGCGACGCACAACGCCCAGACCGTGGCCACGATCTATCAGCTCGCCGGTCCCGAGTTTGAGATCGGCCGCTTCGAGTTCCAGTGCCTGCATGGCATGGGCGAGAACCTCTACGAGGACGTCGTCAGCGCTGACGGCTTGGCGCGGCCGTGCCGGATCTACGCCCCGGTGGGGACGCACGAGACGCTTCTGGCCTATCTGGTGCGCCGTCTTCTGGAGAACGGCGCCAACTCCTCCTTCGTGAACCGCATCGGCGATCCGAGCGTCTCGATCGACGAACTGACCGTTGATCCGGTCAGCCAGGTCCGGGCGGAGGCGCGTCCGGGCGCCGGTCACGACCAGATCGCCGCGCCGGCCGGGCTGTATCCCGACCGTCGCAATTCGGCCGGGCTGGATCTGAGCAACGAAGACACCCTGGCCGATCTGGCCCGGGCGCTGCTGGAAAGCGCGCGGATGGACTGGACGGCCGGCGACGCCGGCGAGGCGCGCCCCGTCCTCAATCCCGCCGATCACCGCGATGTGGTCGGCACGGTGCGCGAAGTCTCCGCCGATCAGGCGGTCCAGGCCGTGGCGCGCGCGGCGCAATCGCGCTGGAGCGCGACTTCGGTCGAAGAGCGGGCGGCGATCCTCGAGCGCGCCGCCGACGCCATGCAGGCGCGCATGCCTATTCTGCTTGGCGTTCTCGTGCGCGAGGCGGGCAAGTCGACGCCCAACGCCATCGCTGAGGTGCGCGAAGCGATCGACTTCCTCCGCTACTACGCCGAGCGCGCCCGTCGGACTTTCGGTCCGTCCCAGGCTCCGCTGGGGCCGGTGGTCTGCATCAGCCCCTGGAACTTCCCGCTGGCGATCTTCGCCGGTCAGGTGGCTGCCGCGCTCGTGGCCGGCAACCCGGTGCTGGCCAAGCCGGCCGAGGAGACCCCGCTGATCGCCGCCGAGGCCGTGCGCCTGATGCATGACGCTGGTGTCCCCAAGGACGCCCTGCAGCTGGTCTGCGGCGCCGGCGATGTGGGCGCGGCCCTGGTCGGCGCTCCGCAGACCGCGGCGGTGATGTTCACCGGATCCACTGAAGTCGCCCGTCTGATCCAGAAGCAGCTGGCTTCGCGTCTCTCGGCGGCCGGCAAGCCCATCCCGCTGATCGCCGAAACCGGCGGCCAGAACGCCATGATCGTCGACTCTTCGGCCCTGGCCGAACAGGTGGTGGCGGACGTGATCGCTTCGGCCTTCGACAGCGCCGGTCAGCGTTGTTCGGCGCTGCGCGTGCTGTGCCTGCAGGACGACGTGGCCGACCGCACGCTGAAGATGCTGAAGGGTGCGCTCGCCGAACTGCGGATCGGGTCGACCGACTGTCTGTCGGTGGACACCGGGCCGGTCATCACCGCCGAGGCGAAGGCCAATATCGAGCGCCATATCGAGGCCATGCGCGCCAAGGGGCGCAAGGTCGAGCAACTGGACCTGCCGGCCGAAGCGGCGCACGGCACGTTCGTCGCCCCGACGATCATCGAGCTAGACAGCATCGCCGATCTGGAGCGGGAGGTGTTCGGGCCCGTCCTGCACGTCATCCGCTTCAAGCGCGCCGACCTTGACGCGCTTATCGATGCGATCAACGCCACGGGCTATGGCCTGACGTTCGGCGTCCACACGCGGCTCGACACCATGATCGACCACGTCACGGACCGCATCAAAGCCGGCAACCTCTACGTCAACCGCAACGTCATCGGCGCGATCGTCGGGGTGCAGCCGTTTGGCGGGCGCGGTCTGTCCGGGACCGGACCCAAGGCCGGCGGCCCGCTCTATCTTGGCCGTCTGGTCCAGGCTGCTCCCCGTTCGGATGTCGCTCCCGTGGCTTCTCCCGATGCGGCCTTGCAGGCGTTCCTGGGCTGGCTCGAGGCCAAGGGCGAACAAGACGCGGCGCAGCAGGCGAAGGACTACGGCGCGCGGTCCATGCTCGGTCAGGTCGTCGAGCTGCCGGGGCCGGTCGGCGAGCGCAATCTCTATGCCCTGCATCCTCGAGGCCTCATTCAACTGCGGCCGCAGACCGAGCGCGGGCTCTACCAGCAGATCGCCGCCGTGCTGGCGGCGGGTTGCGTGGGCGAGGTCGAAGGCATGGCGTTGCCCGGCGATCTGCCGAACGCCGTCGCGGCGCAACTGACGGCCAAGGCCGGCGGCCCGCTCGCCGGGGTGCTGGTCGAAGGCGAGGGCGAGGTGGTCACGGCCGCCGTCCGGGCCATGGCTGATCGTCCCGGCGCCATCGTGTCGGTTCACGCGGCGTCGTCGGCGACGTGCCGTGAGGGCCGGGCCTATGATCTGGACTGGCTGCTGGAGGAGGTTTCGACCTCGATCAACACCACGGCGGCCGGCGGCAACGCCAGTCTGATGGCCCTGGGCTAAGGTATTGATGGTCGTCTGCCGGTCAGCGCTGAAGGCGCTAGATCGGCAGGCGGCCGTCGCTCTTCACCTCTTCCAGCACCGCATAGGTGCGGGTCTCGCGCACGCCCGGCATCTGCACCAGGGTGTCCCCCAGGAAGGCGCGATAGGCCTCCATGTCCTTAACGCGCGCCTTGATGAGATAGTCGAAGCCGCCCGCCACCATATGGCATTCCAGAATGTCTGGCGCGCGGCGCGCGGCGACTGCGAAGGCTTCGAAAATGTCCCCGGTGGTTCGGTCGAGCACGACCTCCACGAAGATCAGCAGCCCGCGCTCGACCTTGGTCGGATCCAGGATCGCGGCATAGCCGGTGATGTAGCCGGCGTCGCGCAGGCGGCGGACCCGTTCCAGACACGCGGCCGGGCTGAGATGGCAGACGCGGGCCAGTTCCTGGTTGGTGATGCGGCCGTCCGCCTGCAAAGTGCGCATGAGGCGGCGATCGGTCTCATCCGGGCTGAAAGGCCTCCGGTCCATGGCGTTCGCTCCGAATAATATTTTGGCTGACGCCTTATCAAACAGCGCACATTTCGAGAAGGCTTGGATATGTCGAAGCAACTTCGTTCTCGAAACTCGGTCGTCGCTATGGATAGTCTCGATTCCCACAAGTACCGCGACGAAGCCGAAGTCCTCGCCGCTCTCCTGGCCAAGCCGCCGCTGACCCCCGAGGAGCGAGCCGGCGCGCGCGCCGAGGCTGAGGGCCTGGTGCGCACCGCACGCCGCATCGCGCGACGCCATGGGGTTGTGGAGAGCTTCCTGCAGGAGTTCTCCCTGTCCACCCCGGAAGGCCTCGCGCTCATGTGTCTGGCCGAGGCGCTGCTGCGCACGCCGGACGAAGAGACCAAGGACAGGTTGATCGCCGAGAAGATCGGTTCGGCCGACTGGGCCAGCCACTTCGGCAAGTCCGACAGCCTGTTCGTCAACGCCTCCACCTGGGGTCTGATGCTGACCGGCCGGCTGGTTGAGGTGGATGACGAGGCCCAGAGCGACTTGCCGGGCTTCATCAAGCGGGTGGCCGCCCGCGTGGGCGAGCCGGTGATCCGCGCCGCCGTCGGCCAGGCCATCCGCATCATGGGCGAACAGTTCGTCCTAGGCCGCACCATCGAGGCGGCGCTCAAGCGTGCGGCGAACGAGGGCTATATGTGCTCGTTCGACATGCTGGGCGAGGGCGCGCGCACCGCCGCGGACGCCGCCCGCTACGAGCGAGCCTATGCCGAGGCCATCGACACGGTCGGCAGGCTGTCCAACGGCGCCGGCCCCGAGAATGGACACGGCGTGTCCGTGAAGCTTTCGGCTTTGTCTCCACGCTACGAGGCTGTGCAGGAGACGCGGGTCTGGGAGGAGCTCTATCCGCGCATCAAGCGCCTGGCCCAGATCGCCGCGCGCCACGACATCAACTTCACCATCGACGCGGAGGAGGCCGACCGCCTCGCCCTGTCGCTGAAGCTGCTCGACCGCCTCGCCCGTGAGCCGGAGCTGGGTGATTGGCGGGGCCTCGGTCTGGCTGTGCAGGCGTATCAGAAGCGCGCGACCCACACCGTCGCCACCGTGGCCGACATCGCCAGGAACAGCGGACGCCGGCTGATGGTGCGTCTGGTCAAGGGCGCCTATTGGGATAGCGAGATCAAGCGCGCCCAGGTCAACGGCCGTCCCGACTATCCGGTGTTCACCACCAAGGCCGCCACGGACCTGTCCTACCTGGCCTGCGCCAAGGCGATGATCGAGGCGTCGCCCCACATCTATTCGCAGTTCGCCACCCACAACGCCCACAGCCTCGCGGCGGTGAAGCGCTTGTCCAAGGCGGCCGGCGTGAAGATCGAGTTCCAGCGCCTGCACGGCATGGGCGAGGCGCTCTACAAGGCCGCCGACGATCTCTATGACGGCGTCACCCTGCGGGCCTACGCCCCGGTGGGCGGCCATGAGGACCTGCTGCCCTATCTGGTCCGCCGCCTGCTGGAGAACGGCGCCAACACCTCATTCGTCCACGCTCTGCTTGATGAGCGCGTTCCGGCCGAAAGCGTGGTGGTCGACCCGATCGAGGCCGTGGAGGCGGCCGGCGCCCAGCGGCACGCCAAGATCCCTGTCCCGGCGCTCATCTATGGCGAACAGCGCCTCAACTCCGCCGGCGTCGACCTGTCGATCGCCGAGGAGCGGGTGCGTCTGCTCAGCGCCGCCGTGGCCCTGGATGGTCAGCGTCTGTCCGCCGGTCCGATGGTCGTGGGGCGGCATGTCGACTCGGGCGCCGCCGTGGCGGCCGTCTCCCCCGCTGCTCATGACCGCATCGTCGGCTGGGTGAACGACGCGAGCGGCGCCGATATCGACGCCGCCTTCAACGCCGCTCGATCGGCCCAGCCCGACTGGGACCGCGCGGGAGGCCTCGCGCGGGCCAAGATCCTGCGCGCCATGGGCGACGCCCTGGAGGCCAACACCGACCGGCTGATCGGCCTGTGCGTCCGTGAAGCGGGCAAGACCCTAGCCGATGGCGTCGCCGAGGTGCGCGAGGCGGTGGATTTTTGCCGCTACTACGCCAACCTCGCCGAGACCCAGTTCGGCGCGCCGGAGGTGCTGAAGGGGCCCGTGGGCGAGACCAACACCCTGGCCCTGGCCGGACGCGGCGTCTTTGTCTGCATCAGCCCGTGGAACTTCCCCCTGGCCATCTTCACCGGCCAGGTGGCCGCGGCCCTGGCCGCCGGCAACGCGGTTCTGGCCAAGCCGGCGGAACAGACGCCGCTGATCGCCGCCGAAGCCGTGCGCCTCTATCACGCCGCCGGTCTCGATCCGCGCCTGCTGGCCCTGCTGCCGGGCAGGGGCGAGACGGTGGGTGCGGCGCTGGTGGCCGATCTTCGCTGCGACGGCGTCGCCTTCACCGGGGGCACCGATACCGCCCGCCGCATCAACCTGACCCTGGCCGGCCGTGAGGGGCCGATCGTGCCGTTCATCGCCGAGACCGGCGGCCTCAACGGCATGTTCATCGACACCACCGCCCAGCGCGAACAGGTGATCGACGACGTGATCCTGTCGGCCTTCGGATCGGCCGGTCAGCGGTGCTCGGCCCTGCGTCTGCTGTTCCTGCCCAAGGACACCGCCGACGGCATGATCGAGGGGCTGAAGGGGGCCATGGACGCCCTGGTGGTGGGCGAGCCCGCCGATCCGGCCACCGACGTCGGCCCGGTCATCGACCAGGAGGCCCGCGAGGCGCTGGAGAAGCATCTTGCCCGGCTGGAGAAGGACGCCAAGGTGATCCACCGTCTGGCGGCCCCGACCCGCGGCACATTCTTCGGCCCGGTCCTGGCGGAGATTCCGAGCGCCGATTTCCTGGAGCGGGAGGTGTTCGGCCCGATCCTGCACGTGGTCCGCTACGACCCCGAAAACCTGGAGCCGGTGGCCCGCGCCCTGGCGGCGCGCCGCTATGGCCTGACCCTGGGCGTCCATTCTCGCATCGAGTCCTTCGCCCGGGCGGTCCAGGGCTACGTGCCGGCCGGCAACGTCTATGTGAACCGCTCGATCATCGGTGCGGTGGTGGGCGTGCAGCCGTTCGGCGGCGAAGGCCTGTCGGGCACTGGCCCAAAGGCCGGCGGACCGCATTCGCTCCGCCGCTACTGCGTGGAGCGAGCGGTCAGCGTCAACATCACCGCCCAAGGCGGCGACCCGAGCCTGCTGAACCTCTAGCCGGCGATCAGCACCCACAAGCCGACCGCGGCGAAGCACGCCGCGGCGGTGTAGCGGATCGCCTTGAGCGGCAGCCTGGTCGCCGCCGCCTCGCCGATCAGCACCGCCGGCACGTTGGCGATCATCATGCCCAGGGTGGTGCCGGCGGTGACCAGGGCGATGTTCTCGAATCGCGCGCCCAGGGCGGCGGTGGCCACCTGGGTCTTGTCGCCCATCTCCACGAAGAAGAAGGCGATGGCCGTAGTCAGAAACACCGAGCCGCCGCCGCGCATCTTCGGCTCGTCGTCCTCTTCCAGCCGGTCGGGGATCAGCGCCCAGAAGGCGAAGGCGAGGAAGGCCGCGCCCAGAACCCAGCGCATCCAGGGGCCTTGCAGGAACTGGCCCGCCACCGCGCCGATCCCCGCCGCCAAGGCGTGGTTGAGCAAGGTCGCCACAAGGATGCCGGCGATGATGGGGACGGGCTTTCGGAACCGCGTCGCCAGGAGGAGGGCCAGCAACTGGGTCTTGTCGCCGATTTCGGCGATGGCCACGAGACCCGTGGAGACGAGGAAGGCTTCCATGAATTCGTCGTTCGCGGGGCCGCGTTGGTTGGACCTATGGCGTCTCACGCCCACGGCCCCGCTAGACCGCGCGTGAAAGCCAAAGGTCTCGCCAGGCCTTTGAAGGCTGATCGCGCCATGGGCCGAAACCCAAGTCTGTTGACGCGAACCCCGCTGATGGACGCGGGCGGCTACTCCCCAGTGACGGTGGGGTCTTTAGGCCGCGGCGCCGGCGAAAGCAAGCCGCGGCGTCGCTCCACGAGCCAGGCGACGAGCCAGCAGGCCATGGCCCATGCGGCCCCCAGGCTCCAGCCGGCCAGCACGTCGCTGGCCCAGTGCACGGCCAGATAGACCCGGCTCATTCCCACCAAGGCGGCGATCAGCACGGCGGCCGCGAAGATGAAGATCTTCAGGCGTCGGCGATCCATGGCCTGGGCCAGCAAGGCCCCGAGGGTCAGGTAGGTGATGGTCGACAGCATGGCGTGGCCGCTGGGGAAGCTGGCGTTGATCACCTCCTCGGCGCGGAAGATGTCTGGCGGCCGGTCGCGGTTGTAGAGCGCCTTCAGGGTCTGGCTGATGACCACGCCGCCGCTGAGAGACAGGGCGACCAGCAGGGCCGAACCGCCCCGTCTCTTCAGCAGCAAGAACGCCACGGCCAGGCTGGCGATCAGCACCAGAGGCGCGATCCCGCCCAAGGCCGTCAGCTCGCCCATGGCCCGTTCCAGCCAGGGCGGCCCCAGCGCGTCGCGCGGGTCGGCCCCTGGACGAAGCCAATCCAGGATGAACTGGTCGAATCGCTGGCCGTCCGCCTCGCTGGCGTCGTCGGCGATCTCTATGAAGGCGAGGCCGCCGCCGGCGGCGGTGAGCAACGCGCACAGAGCGGCCAGTTCGGTGCGGCCGAACCGGATGGCGCGCTCGAGT
Organism: Caulobacter segnis; assembly: GCF_029543125.1. Taxonomy (GTDB): domain Bacteria; phylum Pseudomonadota; class Alphaproteobacteria; order Caulobacterales; family Caulobacteraceae; genus Caulobacter; species Caulobacter segnis_D. The sequence goes on along the minus strand of NZ_JARQWW010000001.1, from coordinate 915,991 downwards.
AAGGCGGTGATTCTTTGGGCAAGCGGCGCCATTGCGGTTGAACGTGCGCCCGCACAACCGGTTGCCGTCTAAACTCGTAGCTAGGCCGCAGGGCTGAGCTCGATTGTCGCAGCGCCTGTGTAGTAAGGGTTACTTCAACCGCTCTGGGCCATAGCGGGCCGGATCTTCGTTTCGAGGCGCCTGATGGCCGACACGTTTCCCGCCGTTCAAAGCCGCGCCGTGCGCGTGGCCCTGGCCGCCGCCCTGGCGGTGGTCCCCATTCTGCTTCTGGCGGGCTACATCCTGATGCAGGCGTTCGGGCGCGAGGACGCCATGCGCGACGCGCTCAACCAGTCGTTCCTGACGCGCACCCAGACCCAGAAGGTGCTGTCCCTGCTGCAGGACGCGGAGACCGGTCAGCGCGGTTACATGATCACGGGCGATGACGCCTTCCTTGGGCCCTACCTCGTCGCCACGAACGAGATCCCGGACGCCATGTCCGAATTGGAGTCCTTGGTGGACCCCGCCCAGGCTGGCCGCATGCGGCAGCTGCGCCGCGTCGCCGACGGCAAGATGGCGGAGCTGAAGCTCACGATCTCCATGCGCCGTGATGGCCGGACCGACGAAGGCCTCGCCCGCATACGCTCGGGCGTCGGCCGGCGGCTGATGGACGAAGCGCGTACAACCATCGCCGCGATCGAAGGGCACCAGGTCGCCCTGCTGGAGCATCGCCTGGACGAGGCCAAGCGCGCGCGCCGTGGAACGGAGCTTCTGACCGGCGGCCTCTTCATCTTCCTGGCCCTGCTCATCCTGGGAGCAGGGGTCTCCATCCTGCGGACCCTGCGCGAGCGGGAGGCCATCTCCCTGCGGCTTCAGGAGGCGGCGGCCCGCCACCAGGCGGTTTTCGACAGCGCCGTGGATTCCATCATCACGCTTAATCCCAGCGGCAGCATTGAGACCATCAACCGGGCCGGCGAGCGCACCTTCGGCCGCAAGGCGGCGGAGCTGGAGCGCCGTGACCTGGGCGTAGTCATCGAGTTGCCTTCAAAGGGCGAGGGGGCCTTCCTCAAGCGAATCGGCCTGACGGGCGAGACCCTGCGCGACGGCGTGGTGATCGAGGGGACCGGGCGCCGGGCCGACGGCACGACCTTCCCCGTGGACGTGGCCTTCGGCTCCATGCGCCTCAGCCGCGGCCTGCATGTGGTGGCGGTGGTGCGCGACATCTCCGAGCGCAAGCGCATCGAGCAGCTGAAGGACGAGTTCATCTCCACCGTCAGCCACGAGCTGCGCACGCCGCTGACCTCCATCGCGGGGTCGCTGGGCCTGCTGAAGGGCGGGGTCGCCGGACCGCTGGAGGAGCGGGCCGATCGTCTGATCACCATCGCCCACAAGAACTGCGAGCGTCTGGTCCGCCTGATCAACGACATCCTGGACATCCAGAAGATCGAGTCCGGCAAGATGCGCTTCGCCGAGGCGGAGCTTGATCTGATCCAGGTCGTGCATCAGGCGGTCGAGGGCCTGCGCGGCTACACCGGCAGGCTGGGGATCGAGGTGATGGTGGCCGCGCCCGAGGCGCCGCTGATGGTGCGGGGCGACGCCGACCGCCTGACGCAGGTGGCGAGCAATCTGATCGCCAACGCCGCGCGCTTCTCTCCGGCCGGCAAGCCGGTGGAGGTCTCCTTTGTTCTGGACGGCGACACGATCCGCACCAGCGTGCGTGACCATGGCCCCGGCGTGCCGGAAGTGTTCCGTTCGCGGATTTTCAGCAAGTTCGCCCAGGCCGACGGCTCCAGCACCCGCGAGGACGGCGGCACGGGCCTGGGCCTTGCGATCAGCAAGGAGATCACCGACCGACACGGCGGCAAGCTGTGGTTCGAATCGGAGACAGACAAGGGCGCCGTGTTCCACATGGACCTGCCCGTCCTCACGCCCCGCGCGCCGCGCGCGATCGAGGGCGCGTCCACCTTCCTGATCTGCGAGAGCGATCCCCAGGCCGGCGCTCTGCTGCAGGCCCTGCTTGAGGCGGAGGGCGTTCGGACCGAACTGGTCACCGACCTGACCACCGCGGAGACCGTTCTGTCGGAGCGCGCCTATGCGGGCCTGTTCCTGGACCTGAACCTGCCGGACGGGCACGGCCTCGACCTGCTCAAGCGGCTGCGCCTTCAGGGCGACAACCGGGCTCTGCCGGTGGTGGTGGTCTCGCTGGAGGCGCCGAGTCCCGACGATCTGAAGGGGGCGGCGGTAGAGATCGTCGACTGGATCGCCAAGCCGCTTGATTCGACCCGCATCCGTTCGGCCATCGAGACGGTGATCCAGAGGTCGCGCCACGACGGGCCGCTGATTCTGCATGTGGACGACGATCCCGACGTCCTGCACCTGGTCGGCGAGGCGCTCGGCGACGCGGGCGAGGTGATCCGGGCTCAGAGCGTGATCGAGGCGCGCGCGATTCTGGCGGCGCGTCGCCCTGACCTGGTGATTCTCGACCTTGGTTTGCCCGACGGTTCAGGCCTGGAGCTGCTGCCGCTGTTGAAGGGGGCGAACGGGGAGGCGATTCCCGTGATCGTGTTCTCGGCCCAGGAGCTTGAGGATGGGGCCTTCGAGAGCGTGGACGAGGTTCTGACCAAGTCCCGCACTACTCTCGACCACTTGGCCGCCCTGGCGCGCAAGCTGTCCGCCGAGCGGGGCGAAGAGAACCCCTAAGGGTTGTCCCGCAGGACAATCCGCGGGCCGAAAAATTTTCATTTCGGACGGCTCGAAAGGTCGGCGCCCCGCAGGGGCCCGCCATTGCTGAACATTGGGTTGACGGACCCGCCCCGGACCTTTGGTCGTCAACAGGTTGTTAACGAAAAAGTCTGGTTAAGCCCCATTCACCCCGTTGACGATTCAGAGCCTGCATGGCCCCATATGTAGGTCGGTGCAGGGCAGCCGGCACAACATCTAGACAGCTGACGGCGGGGAGCGGACCCGGCCGAAAGTGTTTAAAGTACAGGATCTTGGGGCAGATGATGGCGAGTGAAGCGGCGAAGCAGCAGGCAACCACCAGCGCCCGGACGGCGCCGATGCGGCCAGCCGAGCGGCCCCACCTGCATGTCGTCAGCAAGGTCCAGGTGGACCGTTCGCGCGACGCCCTTCTGACCGATTTCGGCAAGACCACCCTGGAGGACCGCTACCTCCTGCCGGGCGAGTCCTACCAGGACATGTTCGCCCGCGTGGCGACCGCCTTCTCCGACGACGCCGATCACGCCCAACGGATCTACGACTACATCTCCAAGCTGTGGTTCATGCCGGCGACCCCGGTGCTGTCCAACGGCGGCGCCGACCGCGGCCTGCCGATCAGCTGCTTCCTGAACTCGGTGTCCGACAGCCTCGACGGGATCGTCGGCGTCTGGAACGAGAACGTCTGGCTGGCGGCCAACGGCGGCGGCATCGGCACCTACTGGGGCGGCGTCCGCTCCATCGGCGAAAAGGTGAAGGGCCAAGGCCAGACCAGCGGCATCATTCCCTTCATCCGCGTGATGGACTCCCTCACCCTCGCCATCAGCCAGGGCAGCCTGCGCCGCGGTTCGGCGGCGGTCTATCTGGACATCCACCACCCGGAGATCGAGGAGTTCCTCGAAATCCGCAAACCGTCGGGCGACTTCAACCGCAAGTCCCTGAACCTGCACCACGGCATCTCGATCAGCGACGCCTTCATGGAGGCCGTCCGCGACGGCGCAAAGTTCGGTCTGCAATCGCCCAAGACCGGCGAAGTGGTCCGCGAAGTCGACGCCCGTGACCTGTGGCAGAAGATCCTCGACCTGCGCATGCAGACCGGCGAGCCCTACCTGATCTTCTCCGACACCGTGAACCGCGCCATGCCGCAGCACCAGAAGGACCTGGGTCTGTCGGTGCGCCAGTCGAACCTGTGCAGCGAGATCATGCTGCACACCGGCGCCGATCACCTGGGCAACGACCGCACGGCGGTCTGCTGCCTGTCGTCGGTGAACGCCGAGACCTTCCTGGAGTGGCGCGATGAGCCCCGCTTCATCGAGGACGTCATGCGTTTCCTCGACAACGTGCTGGAAGATTTCATCCTGCGCGCCCCGTCGCCGGCCGCCGCCGCCGTCTACGCCGCCCAACGCGAGCGTTCGGTGGGTCTGGGCCTGATGGGCTTCCACTCGTTCCTGCAAGCTCAGAACGTCCCGTTCGAGAGCGCCCTGGCCAAGAGCTGGAACATGCGCCTGTTCAAGCACCTGCGCCGAGAGGCCGACAAGGCCTCCAAGCTGCTGGCCGAAGAGAAGGGCCCGTGCCTGGACGCCGCCGAGCGCGGCGTGATGGAGCGCTTCTCGCACAAGCTGGCCATCGCCCCGACCGCTTCGATCTCGATCATCTGCGGCGGCACCTCGGCGGGCATCGAGCCGATCCCGGCCAACATCTACACCCACAAGACGCTGTCGGGTTCGTTCGCGGTGAAGAACCCCTATCTGGAGCGCCTGCTCGACGAGAAGGGCCAAAACACCGAAGCGGTGTGGGGCTCGATCCTGGAACAGGAAGGCTCGGTTCAGCACCTCGACTTCCTGACCCAAGACGAGAAGGACGTGTTCAAGACCGCCTTCGAGCTGGATCAGCGCTGGGTGGTCGAACTGGCCGCCGACCGCACCCCGGAAATCTGCCAGTCGCAGTCGGTGAACATCTTCCTGCCGGGCGACGTGGATAAGTGGGACCTGCACATGCTGCACTGGCAGGCCTGGGAGCGTGGCGTGAAGTCGCTCTACTACCTGCGCTCCAAGTCGGTTCAGCGCGCGGCCTACGCCGGTGCGGACGGCGCCGAGGGCTCTGCGGCGGCCGAGACCATGAGCACGCCGCGCACCGACTACGAGGAATGCCTCGCCTGCCAGTAAGGCGAAGCATCCGAAGCATCGAGGGGCCGCTCCGAAAGGGGCGGCCCTTCTGCTTTGGGGCCTAGCCGAACACGGCCACGGTCTGGCGGCCGATCAGGATCGGGCGGTCGCCCTCGCCCCACAGGGTCATGGCCTGGGCGGAATAGCCGGCGGCGGTCACCTCCGCCCGGCTCTGGCAGAGCCAGAAGCCGTCCTGCGGGGTGGCTTCGACTTCGGGAAACTCGACCATCCAGGTCATGGAGCTGATCGGCGCCCAGTCGCTGTAGAGCACCGCCGCGGCCGGCGGCAGCACGTCACCGAGCGCGAGAAGCGAGGCGGCCTTCGCCCCGGCCCGTTCGTCGCGATGGCGGATCCACCAGAGAAGCTCCGGGTCTCCTCCGCCGGCCAGCGGCGTCGAGCCGCCGGCGATGCGCCGATCGAAATGCTGGCTGAAGCCGGGGCCGGCCCGGCTGGGCAGGGTGACGGAGTCCGTCGGCGCGGAGACCGTCGGCTTCGCAATGCTGGTGACGTCCAGTTTCGAGGCTCGCGCCGCGCCGAAGCACAGAGTCGCCCGGGTCGCCAGGCCGCCTTGGCTATGCATGTCGACATTGACCACGGTGACCGACTTGCCCCGCCGCAAGATGTCGGTGGTGAAGGACGCTTCGCCCCCTGCCGGCCCGACGAAGGTGAACATGGCCGAGCGCAAGGGCGGCAGGCTCTCGAGCTCGTGCTGGGCCGCCTCCACGCAAAGGGCCGCTGACAGCCCGCCATAGGTGGTCCGCCCCTGAAGCCAGTCGCCCGGGATGTCGGCCCGACCGGAACTTCGGACGCCCTCGACAAGGCTGGAATACGGGGTCAGGGCGACGGCGGCGTCGGTCATGCGTTTATTGGTCCTGTTTAAAGACTTACTCTGGCCATGGTCATTCGGAGCGTCAACAGCTCCACCGTCCGGCGGATTCACTACGAACATCACAAAAGCCTGACCCGCCGCGGTGCAGCACGGCTCGGAACCGGACGCCCCGATCAACGATTGTTTCAGCGAATGACGATCTCGCGGTCCGGATGGGCTAGGCCGCGGACTGATCGGGAGGATGGGGGATCCGCCATGCGGATCTGGGTTGGAATTGGTTGTCTGGCGGCCTGCGCGGTCGCGGGCGCGGCGTCGGCTGAAAGCACGAGCGCGCAAGACTCCGCGGTGCAAGGTGAGCGCCCGCTTGGCCTGAGCGGCGCCTTCGCGGCGCAGGGACCGACCGCCTCTCCGCTATCCCTTTCTCCCACGCGCTATGACCCCGCCCACGGCGTTGTCGACTGGTCGACGCGCGAGACCGTCACCGCCAGCAAGAGCGGCAAGCGCGTGGACTCGGTGCGCGTCAGCGTCGCCAGCTACGCCCCGCGCGCGGGCGGCCTGACCCTGCCGAGTCCCGGCGTCGACGCCGAGGATTTCGCCAGCGTCGACGCTTATGACGTCACCCTGACAAGGGGTTGGCCCGCCGCTGTCGCCTTCTCGGCGGGCAAGCTGGACATCGATGTGTCGCCTCACGCCGCCATCGGGTTCGGCGACAGCGGCAACAGCGCCGAGGCCGGCGCCATGCTGCGCGTGGGCAAGAACCTCGAAGAGCGGGTGGACGGCGCCCTGGGCCGGGTCGGCGTTCAGGACGGCTCCAGCTTCGGCGACAAGGGCCGCTGGTATCTGTTCGCGGCGGCGTCGGGCCGCGCGGTCGGCATGAACCTGATGCAAGGCTCCGGCGGCTGGGAGCGGGCCGGCTGGTCCACCGACGCCACCAGCCGTCTGGTAGGCGACGCCCAGGCCGGGGTGGCTTGGCGCAAGGGCGCCATGCAGGCCTCGCTCGGCTATGTCGGCCGGCGCATCAAGGGCAAGGACCAGTTCCGCGGCATGGACACCATCAACTCGTCCATGGTCGGGGTCAGCTTCAGCCTGCGGCCGAAGTGGTGATCTAGCCGCCTGTCCAGGGCTTGCGGGACTTCGAGCTGTTCAGGCCCATGGCCTGTTCGCGCTGAAAACGCCCGCCGCGCGGCGGCTTCGGGCGCGCGGCGATCGCGGCGTTCTTCAGGCGCAGAGCCTTCTGGATCGGCGTCTCGCCGGGAGGGGCTTGGTCATCGCTCATGGCAGGCTCCGTCAGTAGGTGACGTTCACCGATATCTCGCCGCGCGCCAGGCCGCGCAGATAGTCCGCATAATCGTTGCGCGTGCCGCCGGCGATGGACAGCAAAGCGTCCGAGTCGATCCACCCCTTGTTGAAGGCGATCTCCTCGATGGAGCCGATGCGCAGGCCTTGGCGCTGCTCCAGGGTGCGGACGAATTCGCCGGCCTGGATGAGGCTGTCATGGGTGCCGGTGTCCAGCCAGGTGAAGCCGCGGCCAAGCTGCTCCACGCGCAGGTCGCCGCTTTCCAGATAGAGGCGGTTGAGGTCGGTGATCTCCAGCTCGCCTCGCGGCGACGGCTTCAAGGTGTGCGCCATGGCCGAGGCGCGTCCGTCGTAGAAATAGAGGCCGGTCACCGCGTAATTCGACTTGGGCTTCTGCGGCTTTTCCTCGATGGACAGGACGCGGCCGTCCGGCGCGAACTCCACGACGCCGTAGCGGCCGGGGTCGGCCACGGTATATCCGAATATGGTCGCGCCATCCTGGCGCGCATTGGCGTCGGCAAGCCGTGCGCCGAACTGCGCCCCGTAGAAGATGTTGTCTCCGAGCACGAGCACGCTGGGGCCGCCGTCCAAGAACTCTTCGCCCAGGATGAAGGCCTGGGCCAGACCGTCAGGCGAGGGCTGGATCGCATAGCTCAGCGACATGCCGATGCGCGAGCCGTCGCCCAGCAGACGCTGGAACGCCGCGACGTCTTCCGGCGTGGTGATGATGAGCACTTCGCGGATGCCGGCCAGCATGAGCACCGACAGCGGGTAGTAGATCATCGGCTTGTCGTAGATGGGCAGCAGCTGCTTCGACACCGCCAGGGTCAGGGGGTGCAGCCGCGTTCCGGCGCCTCCCGCCAGGATGATCCCACGTCGCATTCTTCAGTTTTCCTTGGACCCGTAAGGCCAATCTCGACGGATACTACAGCTGCGCCTCAAAAGGACGAAAGCCCGAGCCGGCGGCCCACCCCGTCGCGTTCCAGAAGCGGTCGCCACCAAGTCTCGTTGTCCCGGTACCAATGCACGGTGCGCTCAAGGCCTTCCTCGATGGGCGTGCGCGGCGACCAGCCCAGCTCGCCGCGGATCTTGGCGATGTCGATGGCGTAGCGCAGGTCGTGGCCCGGGCGGTCGGTGACGAACTCGATCAGCCGGGCATGTGGCGACGCGGCGGGCTGGATGGCGTCCAGCGACAAGCAGAGCGTCTTCACCAGGTCGATGTTGCGCCGCTCGGCCTCGCCGCCGATGCAGTAGGTCTCGCCCAGCCGGCCCTTCTCCAGGACAAGCAGCAGGGCTTCGGCGTGATCCTCCACGTACAGCCAGTCGCGGACGTTCAAGCCCTGGCCGTAGACGGGGACGGGCAGGCCGGCGAGCGCGCGAAGCACCACCACGGGGATCAGCTTTTCGGGAAACTGGAACGGCCCGTAGTTATTCGAGCAGTTGGTCAGGACATAGGGAACGCCGAAGGTCTCGCCCCAGGCGCGGACCAGATGATCCGAGGCCGCCTTGCTGGCCGAATAGGGAGAGTTCGGAGCGTAGGCGGTGGTCTCGTCAAAGGGCCGGTCCGCCATGCCCAGGGCGCCGAACACCTCGTCGGTTGAGACGTGGTGGAAGCGGAAGGTGTCTCGCTTGCCGGCCTCCAGCGTCGGCAGATAGGCGCGGACCGCCTCCAGCAGGACGGCCGTCCCCGTGACGTTGGTGTGGACGAAGGCCAGGGGGCCGTCGATGGAGCGGTCCACATGGGACTCCGCCGCCAGGTGCATGACCGCATCCGGCTGATGGCGCGCCAGGACCGCCTTCATCGCTTCGGCGTCGGCGATGTCGGCCTGTTCGAAGGCGTAGGCCGAATGGTCCTCGACCGAAGCCAGGCTCGCCGGATTGGCCGAGTAGGTGAGCTTGTCGACATTGACGACCGACAGCCCGCGCGCGATCGCCAGGCGGACGACCGCCGAGCCGATGAAGCCGGCGCCTCCCGTGACCATCAGCTTCAAGGGACGGGCTCCGCTTCGGCATATTCGAAGGGCGTGTCGAAATCGGCGAAGCGCTGGGCGCCTTCGTCCTTGGCCGACAGGATGGCGTTCTCGACCCCCCAATTGATCGCCAGATCAGGGTCGCTCCAAAGCACTGCGCCGTCGCAGCCGGGCGCATAGACGTCGGAGACCTTGTACATCACCCGGGTGTCCGGCTTCAGCGTGACGAAACCGTGCAGGAAGCCGACCGGCACGTACATCTGCTCCCCGCCGTCGGCGTCGAGAACATGGCTCACATGCCGGCCGAAGGTCGGTGAGCCGCGACGGGCGTCGACGGCCACGTCGAGGATCGCGCCGCTCAGCACGCTGACGAGCTTGGCCTGCGGATGCGGCGGGGTCTGGAAGTGCAGGCCCCGCAGAGTGCCGGTCTTCTCCGACAGGCTCATATTGTCCTGAACAAAGGCCGGCAGGCCAAGTTCGGCGGTCTTCTGACGGCTGTAGAGTTCAGTGAAGAATCCTCGCGCATCGCGAACACGCTGCGGCTTGAGGATCATCACTTCGGGAATGGCGAGACGTTCGACGTCCATGAATGAAAGCGTCCGAGTGCTTGTAGCCCCCTGCCTTAGACCCAGAAGGCGGTGATTGCAGCCGCGCTCTGCGGAAAAATCCGAGCGATCAGCCTTTCGCGGCTTGCCGGGCGGTCTTGCGGGGCGCCGGCGCAGTCTCGGAGACAAGGGCGCTGAGGGTGGCGAGCAGGGTCTCGGGAATCACCGGCTTGCCGACCCAGGCGTCGAACACCTCCATCAGCGCCGGGGTCGCGGCGCCGGCGGAAAAGGCGATGATCGGGCGGCGCGCGCCCTCCGGCTCATCGGCCCGCAGGCGGCGGGCGACGCCTTCGCCATCGAGACCCGGCATGCGCAGGTCCAGCAGGATGGCGTCGAAGGTTTCGGCCTCGGCGAGGCTCAGCGCCTCCAGGCCGTCGCGTGCGAGACGGACATCGACGCCGACGGCGTTCAGCAGGACATGCACCAGCTGGCGATTGGCCAGGTTGTCGTCGGCGAAAAGGATGCGGCGGCCCGCCATGGCGGGGGGCGCCGCCTCGGCCTCTTCGATCTCGGCCTGCCCGACCGGGGCCGGGATGTAGAAGCTGAAGCAGGAGCCTTGGCCCGGCGTGCTGTCGACGGCGATGCCGCCGCCCATGGCCTCGACCAGCCCCTTGCAGATCGCCAGGCCCAGACCGGTGCCGCCGTGGGCGCGGGTCGAGGAGCCGTCGATCTGTGAGAAGCGCTTGAACAGCTTCTCCATGTCTTCGGGCGGAATGCCCGGGCCCGTGTCGGCGACCTGGATGCGCAGCATCTGGGTGTCGGCGTCATAGGCGGCGTCCAAGCGAACCTCGCCCGTCTCGGTGAACTTCACGGCGTTGCCCAGCAGGTTCAGCAGCACTTGGCGCACGCGGTCGGCGTCGATCCGCACGGACGGGGGCAGGGTCCCTATGCCGGTAGAGCAAAGCGTCAGGCCCTTCTGGGCGGCCTGGATGGAGAACAGGGCGACGGTCCGCTCGGCCAGGCCGCGCGGATCCACGTCCACCGCATTGATCTCCACCTGGCCGGCTTCCAGTTTCGAGAACTCCAGGATGTCGTTGACGGTCGCCAGAAGGGCGCGGCCGGCGGTGGTCACCAGCTCCAGGTATTCGACAGTCTGCACGTCCTGCCCCGGTCGGCGGGCGGCCATCTCGGAGAAGCCGATGACCGCGGTCAGGGGCGTGCGCAGCTCATGGCTCATATTGGCCAGGAATTCGGCCTTGGCGGCGGCGGCGGCTTCGGCCTCCACCCGGGCCTCATGGAGCTGCGCCTCCAGCGCCTTGCGGGCGGTGATGTCGCGGACGATGTCTGTGATGCCGGTGATGCGGTCCGTGTTCGGATCGCGCACGATCACGGGCTGGCCTTCGAACCAGGCGGTTTCGCCGTTGTGCTTGCGAATGCGGTATTCGATGCGCGCCGGCTTGCCCCCCGCTTGGGCGCCCTGGGCGATCAGGCTGTCGAGCATGGCGCGGACGTCCTGCCGAACCAGGAAGTCCAGAGCGTTGCGGCCGGCCAGGCCTTCGGAATCGTAGCCCAGCAAGGTCTTCGAGGACGGCGAGACATAGGTCAGCACGCCGCGCGTATTGCACTGCAGCACGAGGTCGGTGGCGTTTTCGGCCAGCAGACGGAAGCGGGCTTCGCTCTCGGCCAGAGCCGTTTCGCTGGCGACCTGGGCGGTGATGTCGAGGGTCGTGCCGAAGATGGCGGCGGGAACGCCGGCGTCATCGTGATCAAGGCGCATCCGGATCGACAGCCGCCGCGCCGCGCCGTCCGGCCGCACGATGGAGATGCTGATGTCATTCATCGGCGCTTTGCCGGTGACGATGCTGATCAGCTCCTGCTTCAGTCGCGCGCGGTCGGCGGGGACGATGATGGAGCGGGAGAGCTCCAGAAGGTTGGTTTCGTTCTCGTCCACGCCGAAGATGTCGAACATCTGGCGCGAACAGGTGAGGCCCTGGTCGTGCAGGTCCATTCGCCAGTGACCCAGGCCGACGACGCCCTCGGCCATCTCGGCGCGCCGGCTCTGCTCACGGGCGGCGTCGCGCGCGGCGACCGCTTCCTGCTGAAGTCGGCGCCCGCGCGTGGCCATGGCCGCGACGAAGAGGGCGGTGAGGGTGGTCACGGCCAGGAAAAGCTGCAGGGCGATGGCCTTTTCGACCGCGCCCATGGGCTGGTTGTCGAGCGAGCCGACCCCGGCGGCGCTGAGCAGCACGGCGGTTATGGCGGTGACCGCCACCCCGATCATGGCGCCCAGGGCCTCCATCCGCACCGCCAGCAGCAACACCAGCGGCGGCACGAAGAACAGGAAAGGATAGGGGCCGAAGTGGAAGACCGCGACCACCATGGCGGCGATGGCCGCGATGGCGGCGATGGATATGCGGTCGAAGAGATTGGCGCGGAAGGCGTCGGGCCGTCGCGCCAGGGTGGTCAGGGCGGGGGTGATGATCAGCAGGCCCAGGCTGTTGGCCAGGATCCACAGGGTGAAGTTCTGCATGATCATGCCGCGGCCCAGGGCGTGCAGCATGAGCGAACTGATCAGGGCCGAGCCCAGGACGCTGACCACTGAGGCGATCACGAACCAGGTAAGGTGGCGTGGTTGGCTGAGATCGACCTGAGCCCCGAGAATGCGGCGGACGATATAGGCGCAGGCGAGATACTCGATTGCGTCGGTGACCGACAGGCCGAAGGCGAGAATCGGCGTCGCGCCCGCGGCGGCGTTCCCGATCAGATTGCCCCCGACCGCCGCGGCCACGATCCAGCCCCAGTAGCGCCAGGGCGCCAGAAGCAGCGCCGTGAGCGCCAGGCCGTTCGCCGCCCAGATCGGCGTCAGCTGCTTGTGCCGCATCGTCAGGGCCACGCACGCCCACGCCAGGAAGGCCACGGCGGGTGTGACGGAGCCGATGGCCAGGGCTCGCATGATGGGACGGCGCAGAGCGGTCATGCGGCAAGCATGACAACTACATCTAAAGGTGGTGCTAACCGCCAAGCTTAAGGTGCGCGGGTATCCGCGGGCGTGACGGAAACGTGGCGAAGCTTTGTCTGACCGCTTGACAGCGCTGTCAATGCGTCGTTAGTTAGCATCATAAACAGGCGGAAAACCGCCCGGACCGCGTTTGGGAGGACGCAAGGCCAATGCACAGCACAGTTTCGAGTCCGTCCGCCTAGGCGACGTCGGACCTATCCAGAGCGTCGAGATCGCTGACGTCCGGACCGCGCCAGGCGCGCGCCGGCGCGCGGGCGCTCATCTGTTCACACTCAAAAGAAAACCATCACCCAACGGGGAAGGGGAAACAACGTGTCTTCAGGCAAGAAAGCGACCGTGAGGAAGCTGACCACGAAGTTGGCGGCGGTGCTGCTGGCGGGGGCCTCGCCCCTGGCGATCTCGACCATCGCGCATGCGCAGGACTCCGAAGTCGAAGAGCTCATCGTCACCGGCATCCGCGCCTCGCAGATGAAGTCCGTGGACGTCAAGCGGACCGAAACCGCTCTCGTGGACGCCATTTCGTCGGAAGACATCGGCAAGCTGCCCGACGTCACCATCGCCGACGCCCTGCAGCGGGTGTCCGGCATCCAGATCCAGCGCAACGCCGGTGAAGGCGCGACGGTCAACATCCGCGGCCTGCGGCAGGTCATCACCCTGCTGAACGGCGAACAGTACCTCAGCGCCGGCAACATGGGCGAGGCCCAGCCGAACCTGATGGACGTCCCCGCCCAGCTGATGAACCAAGTGCTGGTCTACAAGACCACCGACCCGACCAACGCCCTGTCGGGCATCTCGGGCACCATCGACCTGCGCACCCGCCGTCCGTTCCAGATGCCGTCGGGCCTGCAGCTGAGCGGCGGCGCCGAATATCAGCGCGGCGACGACACCAAGAAGGACGACTGGCTGGTCAACGCCCTGGCCTCCTGGCGCAACGACCGCGTCGGCGCCCTGGTGGGCGTGGCGGCGAGCAACGCCAACCTCGGCAACAACTATTCCGGCACCGTGGCCCTGTCGGGCAACAACGACTGGGGCGGCACCGCGCCGAACAACTTCATCTCGCCGCACGGCTTCGAAAGCTTCGCCCGTACCGTGGAGCGTGAACGCCTGGCCGTGAACGGCGCCTTCGAGTTCGATCTGGGTGAAGGCTTCACCCTGGTGGCCGAGGGCTTCTACGCCAAGCTCGACGAATATGACCGCAAGGTCGGCCTCAACATCTCCAACCGTTGGTCGGGCGACGCCTTCGGCGTGTGGTCCCGTCCGACCGTGTCCCAGAACACGGGCTCGACCACCAACGGCCGTCCCTGGCTGGCCGTCGACGAGTACGACATCGACGCCTGGTGGGTGAACTCGTTCTCGGTGAACCGCGTCACCAAGTCGGAAACCAAGAACTTCAACGTCGAGCTGAACTACGACAACGACGGTCCGTTCACCGCCGAAGTCCGCGCCATCTATGCCGACGGCGACCGCCTCAGCATGAACGGCCAAGCCCAGGGCGACCTGAGCAACTGGCGCTATGCGCCGGGCCGCTTCACCCTGTTCCGCGACGCCACCGACCGCACGCGCGGCACCTTCTATCCGGCCGCGATCGCGTCGAAGTTCCCGACCCGCTACACCAACGGCATCGTCGGCAGCGCCGGCGGCCGGTTCGTCGACCCGAACCCGCTGGGCTACGGCGAGAACCCGCAGCTGCACTACAACATCTCGGGCGACAAGGCGGTCTGGAGCGGCTTCGACCGTCCGATCAGCGGCGGCCTCGGCGCCGGCAAGACGCTGAAGGACTACATGGCCAACAAGGACAGCTACGCGATCGGCGCGTTCTCGTCCGAAGGCAACAACGAGATCCAGTCGGAGATGTCGGTGTTCCGCGCCGACGGCCACTACAAGTTCCAAGACGAGCCGTTCCTGGGCTTCATCACCAACATCGACGTGGGCGCGCGCATCAGCGACCGCTCGGTCGAGGCCGAGCAGTTCCACCTGTTCTCGGGCTTCTACGGCGGCGTTCCGGGCGCGGTGCAGGCCAACGGCTCGCCCGTTCCGGCCGGTGGCTGCGAGGCCCAGTGGAAGGCCATCGACGTCGTGATGGACCAGAGCCAGTGCCAGGCCGGCGAGTTCATCATCGATCCGCTGACCGGCGTGCGGAAATTCCAACCCTACACCGTCAACGCCCCGACCCGCCTCGACACCTACAACAACGTCATCTGGGTGGATGACTACGGCGGCGTCACGGCCGGCCTGCCCGGCGTGTGGGCGGTCGATCCGCGCGACTTCGACAACCCGGCTGAATTCCACAAGAAGGTGTTCGGCGGCGCCATCCGCGTCACCGTTCCGGGCGAATCCTACGACGTCGACCTGCGCGAGCAGAGCGCCTATGCCGCGACCAACTTCGCCATCGGCAGGCTGTCGGGCGATATGGGTCTGAAGATGATCCGCACCGAACTGCTGGTGCGCCAGAACATCACTGGCGAGACCCGCAACTACGGCGACACCAACGCCGATGCGGGCGATACGGTCACCCGCCGCAAGTACACGGACCTGCTGCCGTCGATCAACGCTCAGTACGCGGTCACCGACGCCCTGAAGGCGCGCTTCTCGTACTCCAAGACGATGCAGCCGCTCGACCTGCTCAACTACGGCGGCGCGCTGAAGATCAACACGGCGGACGATCCGGGTCTTGGCATCCGCATCGTCACCAGCGCCGAGGCCAAGGGCAACCCGAACCTCGATCCCTGGCGTTCGGACAACTTCGACGCCGCGCTCGAGTACTATGTCGGTCAGGCCTCGATGTTCTCGATCTCGGCTTTCCTGCTGAAGATCGACAGCTTCGTCACCAACGGCACGACCACCGGCAGCTTCCCCGATCAGGACGGCGTCATCCGCCGTCCGGTCAACGTCACCCTGCCTATCCAGGGCGACGGCGGCGAAGTGAAGGGTCTGGAAGTCGGCGCCAAGGTCGCCATGAGCGACTTCATCAGCTCGCCGATCCTCGAGAACTTCGGCTTCGACACCAACTACACCTACTCGCCCAGCGAGGAGTCGCGTCTGGGTGTCGATGGCGAGAAGCTGCCCTTCGCCCAGAACTCCAAGAACCAGTTCAATCTGATCGGCTGGTACCAGGACGACAAGCTGCAGGTCCGCGTGGCCTACAACTTCCGCAGCGCCCGCCTGCAAGAGGTGATGAGCAACAACATCCCGATCTACCAGGACTCGACCCAGTACGTGGACGTGAACGTCAGCTACGCCGTGCGTGACAACGTGACCGTCTACCTCAACGGCTCCAACGTCACCGGCGAGATCGAGAACTACTACGCTCGCTTCGCCAAGGGTCAGACCCAATACGTCTGGCAAAACGAGTTCGAGCCTCGCTACACCCTGGGCGTCCGCGCCCGCTGGTAAGCTGAACCCTCAAACCGGAAGGGGCCGCCGTGACAAAACTCACGGCGGCCTTTTTTATGCAGGGAAAGATCGGACCGGGAGGCCGACGTGGCGGACAACCGCATCCAGAGCATCGTCATCGTCGGCGGGGGCACCGCCGGATGGATGGCCGCCGCCAGCCTGCGGCGGCATTTCCACAAGCTGCCGGTGGAGATCACCCTCATCGAGTCCGCCGAGATCGGCACGATCGGCGTGGGCGAGGCGACCATCCCCACCATCCGGCGCTTCTATCAGGCGCTCGGCTTGACCGACCTGGACGTGCTGAAGGCGACGCAGGGGACCTGCAAGCTGGGCATCCGGTTTCGCGACTGGAACGCGCCCGGCTCGTCGTTCGTCCACCCCTTCGGCCTCTATGGCCAGGAACTGCGCGGCGTCGGCTTCCATCACTATTGGCTGAAGATGCGCCAGGCGGGGAAGGCCGGGCCGCTGGGCGAATACAGCCTCGGCGCCAGCCTGGCGGCGGCCAGCAAGTTCGTCACCCCGTCGCCCAATCCGCCCTCCAGCCTGTCGGTCTTCGACTGGGCCCTGCATTTCGACGCCGGCCTCTTCGCCCAGCTGATGCGCAAGACCGCAGAGACGGACGGCGTGCGGCGCATCGAGGGAACCATCGGCAAGGTCAATCAGCGCGCCGAGGACGGTTTCATCACCTCGGTGGAGCTCAATGACGGCCGAGTGGTCGAAGGCGAGCTGTTCATCGACTGCTCCGGCTTCCGCGGCCTGCTGATCGAGCAGACGCTGAACACCGGCTACGAGGACTGGAGCCACTGGCTGTTCTGCGACCGCGCCCTGGCGGTGCAGAGCGTCGGAACGCCCGGGCCTCCGTCCTATACCGACGTCCTGGCGCTCTCTTGCGGCTGGCGCTGGCGCATTCCGCTGCGGCACCGGTTCGGCAACGGTTATGTCTATTCCAGCCGGTTCATCGACGACGAGGCCGCCAAGGCCGAGCTGATCTCGACCATTCCCGACAAACTGCTGTTCGAGCCGCGCCCCATCCGCTTCATGCCGGGCCGTCGCAATAAGACGTGGAACAAGAACTGCGTGGCCCTGGGCTTGGCTTCCGGCTTCCTGGAGCCGCTGGAAAGCACCAGCATCGCCCTGATCGAAACGGGCATCGAGAAGATCAAGCAACTGTTCCCCGACCGTCGTTTCGACTCGCGCCTGATCGACGAGTTCAACGACTGGTCCAGGCGCGAATTCGAGCGCGTCCGCGACTTCATCATCCTGCACTACAAGGCTGCTCAGCGCGCCGACACGCCGTTCTGGCGGCATTGCCGGGACGCCGAGATTCCCGACACCCTGGCGCACAAGGTCGAGATGTTCCGCAGTCGCGGGCACTTCATCCGCTATCGGTGGGAGATGTTCTCGCCGCCCAGCTGGCTGGCGATCTACGACGGCTTCGGGATCATGCCCGACGACTATGATCCGGCGGTGGACATGCTCGACGCCGACGGCCTCGCCCGCAGCCTGGAGGAGATGCGCCGCTCCGTGGCGCGGGCGGTTGCGGACGCCCCCACCCATCAGGACTTTCTGGAACGCTACTGCGGTCCTTATCTGGCCGAGGCCGCAGAGGAGATGCCGGCATGAACGATCCCATCCGCAAGATCGTCGTGGTGGGCGGCGGCACCGCCGGCTGGATGGTGGCGGCCATGCTCGGCCATCAGGCTCAGGGGCAGGCGGCTGTCGAGCTCATAGAGTCCGATGAGATCGGCACGATAGGCGTGGGGGAGTCGACCATCCCGCCCTTCGTCTACCTGCTGCGCAAGCTTGAGATCGACGAACAGGATTTCATCAAGGCGACCCACGCAAGCTTCAAGCTCGGCATCCAGTTTCGCGACTGGCGCCGCAAGGGCGAGACCTATTTCCATCCCTTCGGATCCATCGGCGGCCAACTCGACATCCACGATTTCTACGACTGCTGGCTGAAGGCGAAGACCAAGGGACATCCCTCCCGCCTTCTGGACTTCGCCCCCGCCGCAGTCATGGCCGAGCAGGGACGGTTCATGCTGCCCTTCAAGGCGGAAGGAACGCCCATCGGCGGCGCCGGCTATGCTCTCCACGTGGACGCCAAGCACGTGGCCGCCTATCTGCGCAGGTTCGCCGAAGCCAAGGGCGTCGTGCGCACCGAGGGCATGGTCACCGAGGTCGTCACCCGCCCCGGTGACGGCTTCATCGAGAAGGTCCGGCTGAAGGACGGCCGGGAGGTCGAGGGCGACCTGTTCATCGACTGCTCGGGCTTCCGCGCCCTGCTGATCGAGAAGGCGCTCGGCGTCGGCTATGTTGACTGGTCCGACGTGCTGCTCTGCGACCGGGCGGTGGCCATCCAGACCACCAACGTCGGAGACACCCATCCCTATACCGTCGCCCACGCCGAGGACTGCGGCTGGCGCTGGCGCATCCCCCTGCAGCATCGGGCGGGCAACGGCTATGTCTATTCGAGCCGCCACATCAGCGACGACGAGGCGGTGGCGACCTTGATGAGCCGGATCACCGGCGAGCCGTTGATCAAGCCCAACATCATCCCGTTCCGCACAGGCGTCCGGGAGAAAATCTGGCACAAGAACTGCGTATCGATCGGCCTGGCTTCGGGCTTTATCGAGCCTTTGGAGTCCACCGCGATCCACCTGGTTTATCGGGCGATGGACTATCTGCTGCGCTACTTCCCCGACCGGACCTGCGCGCCGGCTTTGGCCGACGAGTTCAACCGCCGGATCCGGACGGAATACGAAGAGATCCGCGACTTCATCGTGCTGCACTACTGCATGACCGAGCGCGACGACACGCCGTTCTGGGCGGAATACAAGGCCATGGCGCCCACGCCCAGCCTGCAGGCCAAGATCGACCTTTTCCGTGAAGCGGCGACCCTGCGCGAAGGGGTGGACGAACTCTTCCGCGAAGTCTCCTGGCGCTCGGTGATGGAGGGCATGGGCGTTCATCCCAAGCGATATCATCCCTTGGTGGACCGCCTGCCCTATTCGGTGATCGAGAACACCCTCGATCAGGCGGGGCCGCGCATGGCGCAGTTCGTCTCCACCCTGCCGACACATGACGAGTTCCTGGCGAAGGTCTGTCCCGCGCCGAAGCTCGACCTGACTCCGGTCACGGTCTGATGCTGTCGCGGCGATCGCTGCTGGCGGCCGGCATGGCGGCAGTGGCGACCCCCGCCCTGGCGACGCGCTCGCCCTGGCCGCTGGGCGTGCAGCTCTGGACGGCGCATGCGCAGCTTGCCGCCGATTTTGAGGCGACCCTGCGGTCCATCGCCGAGATCGGCTATCGGCGGGTGGAGGCCGCAGGCTTGCATGGCCGCACGCCGGACACCTTCCGCAAGGCTTTGGAGGCGGCGGGCCTGTCCTGCGACAGCGCCCATGTCTCCATGCCGGATTTGCGCGACGATCCCGACCGGGCGATCTGCGTAGCCCGGGACCTCGGCGCCCGATACCTGGTCTGTTCATCGCCCGCGCCGGTCCGGCCGCTTCAGAAGGGGATCGATTGGAACACGGCCCTGGCGCGGGCCATGACCCTGGACGATTGGAAGCACAACGCCGACCTGCTGAACCGCTTCGGCGCGCGGGCGGCCAAGGCGGGGCTTCGGCTCGGCTATCACAACCATCTTGCAGAGGCGGGCCTCTACGAAGGCGTGCGCGCCTACGACCTGCTGCTGGAGCGCACCCAGCCGGATCTGGTCTGCATGCAATTGGACGTGGCCTGGGCCGCCGCGGGCGGCCTCGATCCCGTGACTTTGCTGCAAAAGCATGGGGCGCGCATCGCGTTGCTGCACCTCAAGGACCTGGCCGTGAAGCAGGATCCCGGGCGATCCCTCACTACGGTCGAGCTCGGCCGCGGGACGATCGACTGGAGCGCCGTGATCCCGGCGGCCAAGGCGGCCGGGGTGCGGGCGGCCTTTGTCGAGCAGGAGGCGCCCTTCGCACGCCCGGTGCTTGAGTCCCTGCGCATCAGCCGCGATTTCCTGTCGGGCGCCTAGCGCAGCATCAGCCAGACGATGAGCATCCAGATCGGGATGCACATGACCAGGACGAAGAGCACCGTGCGCCGCACGGACCAGGCGCGCGGGCGGTCCCGCCGATCGGCGCGCCGGCGCCCGGGGAAATGGGGAACGACGTCGTCTTCGGCCCGCGGGTCATCCGGTCTCGACCATATGCGGCGGACGGCGCGGGCGATGGTGCGGATCATCGACTATTCCTCGCAGTTCACGACCCAGCGCCAGTGCAGGCGGTGCAGGGCGCTGGCGCTGACCCAGGCGTGAATGGCGCCGCCGGCGGCGAAGGCCAGGCCGACCAGGGCGATCAGGCCGTCCGGTTGGAGCGCCGTAATCAGGACCATCGCGGCGATGGCCGTCAGGGCGCCGACCGTCATGTTGACGCGCAGGATCAGACGCCACACGCGGATGGAGGTGGGAAGGCCGCGCGCCACGATCAGGTCTCGCCGCGAGCGCTGGCGGAGAGCCTCGCGAACAGGGCGTCGAGACGCAACGAGGCGTGGGCCGCAGGCTGGGCTTCAGGCGAGCGCCAGCCGCGCAAAAGGCTTGTCCTGGACGTCACGTCCGAAGACGCCGTGCGTGCGAGATCGTCGCCCTCGGCCACGGTCTCGAACTCATAATAGGCGAGGCTGGTCTGATCGATCTTCGCGAACAGGCCGCGTACGTCCGGACCGCAGCCCGCCGCCTGCATCTTCACCAGGTTTCCCATGTTCGCCCTCCCCGCGCCGCATTGCGTGGGGCGAGACGTGCCATGGTCGAGCTTGAATATCACGAGGGCGAAGCTCAGATTTTACAATGCTTTACATTTGAATTCATTGAGGATTTTTGATTGCCATCAAGCGGCGGGAGGTGGGGCCGAACGTGCTGAACGCGACACTTCGCCCATGCCGGCGGTGCATTTTGAGGTTGCGTCAGACCAAGCTTCACTATGACTAGGCGCAGGCTCGCACCTATCGCCGGTTGCGGGCGACGGGGGAGGCGAATGCAGGTCGCGCTGCTCGACGACGACGAGACGCACAATGCGCTGACCCGAGGCCTCCTTGAGGCGGCGGGCTGGGATTGCGCGTGCTTCACCCGGCCTCAGGAATTTCTCACCGCCTTCCGCCGCCAGACCTTCGACCTGGTGATGGTCGACTGGAACATGCCGGGCATGGACGGGCTGCAGGTGATCGCCGCCATGAACGCCCTGCCGGCCGCCCCGCCGCCGGTCCTGCTGGTCACCAGCCGGTCGCAGGAGAGCGACGTGGTCGCCGGCCTGAACGCCGGAGCCGATGACTACATCGTCAAGCCGGCAGATCCGGCGGTCCTGGTGGCGCGGGTCAACGCTCTGGTCCGCCGCCTGAACCGCACCCTCTCCGCCGACGCGCCGGAGCAGTTCGGCGCCTACCGGCTCGACCCCGCCAGCGACACCGTCCACCTGGCGGGCGAGGCGGTGGTGATGACCGCCAAGGAATTCCAGCTCGCCCGGCAGCTCTTCGCCAACGCCGGACGCGCGCTGTCCCGGGAGTATCTGCTCGAGAAAATCTGGGGGCAGCGTCCCGATCTGGAGAGCCGCACCCTCGACGCCCACGTCTCGCGGCTGCGCAGCAAGCTGTCGCTGCGGCCGGACAACGGGTTCCGCCTCGTGACCGTCTATGGCTTCGGCTACCGCCTGGAGCCCTGCGAAATGACGGCCGCCTCCATGAGCCTTCAGGATCAATGAAAGCCCCAGCTCTCGCCTTGGCCGCGTTCGCCATGCTCGCCACGCCGGCCTTCGCCGCGCCCGTCCCGCAGGCCGCCGAGACGCCGATCGCCTATGTCGTTCGGCAGGGGGACAACCTCTACACCCTGGCCCAGCGCTATCTGATCAAGCTCAGCGACTACAAGCGCGTGCGCACGGCCAGCGGCGTGCGCAATGTGCGGGCCTTGCGGGTCGGATCGACCCTGAAGATCGAGCCTCAGCTTCTGCGGTTCGAACCGATCGAGGCGCGGCTGGTGGCGGTCAGCGGGGCGGTGACCCTGCAGGACGCCCGGGGTTCGGCTCCCGCCGTGCGCGACGCCCGGATTTTTGAAGGCCATCGCCTGATCACCGGCGCCAACTCCTTCGCCACTTTCCAGTTGGCGGACGGCTCGCGCGTGACCCTGCCGTCCAATTCGCGCATGCGGATCGTGCAGATGCGGCGCCTTTTGCTGGATGGCAGCCTGCAGCGCCTGTTCGAATTGGAGAGCGGCCGCAGCGGCGTCAGCGCCACCCCGGCGGAGAACGCCGGCTCGCAGTTTCGCGTCCGCACGCCGCTGTCGGTGACCGCCGTCCGCGGCACTGAGTTCCGCGTGGTTCACGCCGAGGCCGGCGACCGTTCGGCCACCGAAGTGATCGAGGGTCTGGTGGGCGTCGGCGCTGTCGCCGCCGCTGCGCCGGAGACGGCGGTCAAGGCGGCGTTCGGCGTCACGGCCGGCGCCCGGGGCGTGGCCGAGCCGTCCGCCCTGCTGTCTGCTCCTGACCTCGGCCCCGGCGGCGCCGTGCAGGAGGAGCCGCAGCTTCGCTTCGCCGCCAAGCCCCTGGAGGGCGCGGTCAGCTATCGCTTCCAGTTGGCCAATGACGCCGGCTTCGTCGACCTGTTCGCTGAGGGCGACAGCCAGGACGGTCAGGCGGCGTTCCCGTCGGTGCGCGACGGCACCTACTTCGTCCGGCTGACGGCGCTTGACCGCAATGGGCTGGAAGGCCTGCCCAGCGTCTACAGCTTCGACCGCACCTTGAACGTGCTTGAGCCGGGCGCGCCGCCGCAGCCGGAGGGTGACCGCAAGATGCGGCGCTTCCTCTTCCGCTGGAACGCCACGGGGGAAGGTGTGCGGACCTACCGCTTCCAGCTTTCCGCCGATCCGCAGATGAAGACCCTGACGGCGGACCAGCCGGGCCTTACTGAACCCCGGGCGACCGTCACCAATCTGGCGGCCGGGACCTGGTACTGGCGGGTGGTGTCCGTGCGCTACAAGGACGGCGCCTTCACCCAGAAGCTCGGCCCGATCCAGCAGCTACGCATCGGTCAGTAAGGCGTGCGTTCGCCGCGCCAGGCCTTGCGGAGCGTCAGCCGCCGCGTCCTGATCGAATGGGCGGCGGTGGCGGCGGTCTCGACCGTGCTGGTGGCGGTGCTGGCGGGGTTCTCACTGACGGCCCGCGCCGACAACCTGATCCATGACGTG
Source organism: Caulobacter segnis (assembly GCF_029543125.1). GTDB lineage: Bacteria > Pseudomonadota > Alphaproteobacteria > Caulobacterales > Caulobacteraceae > Caulobacter > Caulobacter segnis_D. Next base: position 892,867 of record NZ_JARQWW010000001.1, on the reverse strand, counting down.
GCCGCCCGGCTGTTGCCGCGCGCCGCCGGCGCCGAGATCGTGGTGGTGGCCATCGATGACGCCAGTCTCGCACAACTGGGCGCATGGCCCTGGCCGCGCGACCGGCACGCCGCCCTTCTGAGACGCCTGGCCGAGGCGCGGCCGCGCGCCGTGCTTTACGACGTTCTGTTCACCGAGCCGGCGGCCGATCCGGCGCAGGACGCGGGCCTTGCCCGGGCGATGAGGGGAGCGCGCGTCTATCTGCCGGTCCTGGCCGACCGAACCCTGGTTCCGCCCATCCCCACCCTTGCCGCCAAGGCGGCGGGCGTCGGCGCGGTTGACGTTCATCTGGACGAGGACGGACTGGTGCGGCGTGCGGCGTTCGGGACCGTCGCGGCCGAGCCGCTGGCCTGGGCGCTCTATGGCGACCTCGCACCAGCCGCCGTCGCGCCCGGGTCACCGCCTTTGATCCGTTTCGCTGATCCGAAGGCGAGTTACGCAACCGCGTCCTTCGCCAGCGTGCTGGCCGGCGAGGTTCCGGACGCCTTCATCAAGGACCGCATCGTCCTGGTCGGCGCGACGGCTGCGGGGCTTGGCGAACGTTTCCCGACCCCGCTCAGCGGCGGGGCGGCGAACATGCCGGGGGTCGAGCTGCAGGCCAACATCATCGACAACCTGCTGGGCGGCCACATGGTGCGGGATGTGCCCCGCGCGCTGGTGATCGCCGCCTGCATCCTGCCGCTGTGGCTGCTGCTCGCGGCCTTCCTGCTGGCCCCGCCGCGCTGGACGTTGGTGGTTGGCGCCGGTCTGGCGGCCCTGCTGCTGTGCGTCAGCATGGTTCTCTATGGCCTGGGCTTCTGGCTGCCGCCCGCTGCTGGCGTGGCGGGGCTCGCCCTGGTGTTTCCGCTGTGGGGATGGCGCCGTCTCGCCGCCACCAGTGACGGCCTGGCGTTGGAATTGACCAGGCTGAGGGCGCGGTTGGCGGGCAGCGAGGAGGCCCCGGTCGCGTCAAGTCAAGCGGGCGGCGATGTGCTGGCCCGGCAGATGGAGGACATCAGCCTTGCGATCGAGCAGGTGGACGACCTGCGCCGGTTCGCCGCCGACGCCCTGTTCAGCCTGCCCGACGCCACCCTTGTGCTCGACCCGAACCGCCGGGTGTTGGCGGCCAATGGCGCGGCGCGGGCCTTGTTCGGTGAAGCGGTGCATGGGCGGTCGGCGTCGGCTCTGATCGGGAGCCTGTCGCCGAAGAGGGGACCGGACCTCGACGTCTGGCCGCCGCAAGACGCCGCCCCACCCGTGGAGTTGGTCCTGACCGATGGCCGGGCGTTCGAGATGCAGTCGGTCTGGCGGCTGGATGAGGCCGGGGCGCCGGCGGGCTGGATCGTGCGCCTGGCCGACGTGACCTTGCTGAAGTCCGCCCTGCGCCAGCGCGAGCAGGCGTTGCAGCTTCTGACCCACGACATGCGCTCGCCTCAGACCTCGATCCTGGCCCTGCTGCAGAGCGCGCCGGAGGCGTCGGTGGAGGCGAGCCTCGGCGGCCGCATCGCCGCCTATGCCCGCCGCACCCTGGCCCTGGCCGACGGCTTCGTGCGTCTGGCGCGGGCGGAGGACGCGACGCCGCGCCGGCAGAAGGTCGACCTCAGCGATGTTCTGATGGAGGCCGCTGACGAGCTTTGGCCTCAGAGCCGCCAGCGCGGCATGACCATCGAGCAGGCGGGCCTCGACGAGCCGCGCTTCGTGCGTGGGGACCGGGAGATCCTGACCCGCGTCTTCGTCAATCTGCTCAGCAATGCGGTGAAGTACGGACCGGAGCACTCGATCATCCGTCTGACGGCCTCATCGAAGGACGGCGTCGTGGAGGTCGAAGTGGCGGACGAGGGACCGGGCTTCACCGCCGAGGAGCAGGCGCGGTTGTTCGGCGCCTTTTCCGCCTTCGAGCGGCCTCAGGCGCAGACTGACGGGGTCGGGCTGGGTCTGGCCTTCGTGCAGACCGCCGTGACCCGGCATGGAGGGCAGGTGGCCTTGTGCAGCGCCCCCGGCGTCGGGGCGGTCTTCGCGGTCAGCTTGCCGGCGGCGTGACCGGCAGGGCCGCGTCGAGCAGGCGCGCCAGGGTCTTGGCGTCGAAGGCCTTGCGGTGGTCGGTGGCGGTGACCTGATAGGCCGGCAGGCCGGTGGCGGCGTCGAGGGCGACGACGGAAAGCGACTGGCCCGGGCGGGCGCCGCCCATGCGCGAGCGGCCGGGCGCGGCGATCCAGGCCTTGGGCGTCTCCTCGGCCCCGGCGCCGCCCGACACCCCGACCGCGGTCGGCAGGTCGCTCAGCGCCACCTGGATCAGCATCTCGGGCTTGTCGCCCGCCGGCTGGGCGCCGAGGGCCTGAAGCCGGGTCATCACCGGCTGGTCAGCGGGACCGCTGGTCTGCGGAACGGTCAGCAGGGCGACCCGCTTGCCGCGCAGAGCGCCGAGCTCGCCTTTGGCGATCACTTCAGGCGGCTTGGCGCAGGCGGTGACCGCGAGGCCAAGGCCAAGGATCAGGCCGATGCGCGTCATCACAAAATCCCCCCCGATTGCTTCGGCGGCTATCTAGCCTCGCCGTGGATGGCTTGCCCAGCTAAGAGCAGAAGGAACGCCGCCGGAAGCTTCACCATGCCGCACCCGTTTCATTTCGCCCTCCATGTCACCGACCTCGATGAGGCGCGCCGCTTCTACGGCGGGGTGTTGGGATGCCAAGAGGGGCGCAGCACCGAGACCTGGGTGGATTTCGACTTCTTCGGACATCAGCTCTCTCTGCACCTCGGCGAGCCCTTCGCCACGGGACGCACCGGCAAGGTGGGCGAGCACATGGTGCTGATGCCGCACTTCGGGGTGGTCTTGCCCATGGCGGAATGGATGGCCTTGAGCGACCGGATGACGGCCGCCGGCACGGTGTTCGAGATTCCGCCGGTGATCCGCTTCGCGGGCGAGCCGGGTGAACAGCGGACCATGTTCTTCGTCGATCCCAGCGGCAATCCGATCGAGATCAAGGGCTTCGCCGACATGGGTGCGGTGTTCGCACAATGACCACGGTGGCTTTCGTCAACCGACTGCCCGCCGAGGCCGAGGCGCAGTGGCTGAAGGCCTTGGCCTCGGCCATGCCGGAGCTGGCCGTGCGGACCCTGCGCGATATCGACGCCGCCGAACGTGATGCGGTCAGGGTCGCGGTGGTCGCCAATCCGGATCCGGCCGACCTGGCGGCCTTGCCGAACCTGCAATGGGTTCACAGCACCTGGGCCGGGGTCGAACGCATGGTGGCGGAGCTTGGGGCGGACGCGCCGCCTATCGTCCGCCTGATCGATCCCGAGCTCGCCCGGGCCATGGCCGAGGCGGTCCTCGCCTGGACCTACTATCTCCAGCGCGACATGCCGGCCTATGCGGCGTCACAAGGCGAGCGCCGCTGGGAGCCGCGTCCCTATCGCCGACCGCAGGAGATGACGGTCGGACTGCTCGGCCTCGGAGCTCTGGGCGCCGCCGCCGCCGGCCGTCTGTCCGAGGCTGATTTCCAAGTCGCGGGCTGGAGCCGCACGCCGAAGGACATGCCCGGCGTAGCCGCTCACACCGATCTTTCGCGGGTGTTGAAGGTCGCCGACATCGTGGTCTGTCTGACGCCGCTGACGGCCCAGACGCGGGGGCTGCTGAATGCGGAGCGCCTGGAGCAGATGAAGCCCGGCGCGGCCCTGATCAACTTCGCGCGCGGGCCGATCGTCGTGGCCGATGATCTGATCGCGGCGCTGGACGCCGGCCATCTGTCCCATGCCGTGCTCGACGTCTTCGACCAGGAGCCGTTGCCGGCCGGCTCGCCGCTGTGGAGCCACCCGAAGGTGACGGTCCTTCCGCACATCTCGGCGGTGACTGACCGGCGGACCGCTTCGGCCATCGTCGCCGGCAATATCCGTCGCTGGCTGGCGCAAGGCGTGTTGCCGCAAGCCGTGGACATGGCCAGGGGTTACTGAGCCCCGACGTTGACACTCCGGCGCGGGTCAGCGATCCCAAGGCTAGGGGAGAGGCGAGTCTGATGCACGGCAAACGCGTTCTGGTCACCGGCGGCGCCGGTTTCATCGGCTCCCACCTTTGCGAGCGGCTGCTCGAAGCGGGCCACGAGGTCCTCTGCCTCGACAACTATTACACAGGCACCCGCCGCAACGTGGCGCATCTGCTGGACAACCCGGCCTTCGAGCTGCTGCGCCACGACGTGACCTTCCCGCTCTTCGTGGAGGTCGACGAGATCTACAATCTCGCCTGCCCGGCCAGCCCGATCCACTACCAGCACGACCCCGTGCAGACGACCAAGACCAGCGTCCACGGGGCGATCAACATGCTGGGCCTGGCCAAGCGCCGGCGGGCCAAAATATTCCAGGCCTCCACCAGCGAGGTCTATGGCGACCCCACCTGGCACCCGCAGCCGGAGGAGTACTGGGGCAACGTGAACCCGATCGGGATCCGCTCCTGCTACGACGAGGGCAAGCGCTGCGCCGAGACCCTGTTCTTCGACTATCACCGCCAGCACAAGCTGCGGATCAAGGTGGCGCGGATCTTCAACACCTACGGCCCGCGCATGCATCCCAATGACGGCCGCGTGGTGTCGAACTTCATCGTCCAGGCGCTGAAGGGCGAGGACATCACCCTTTATGGCGACGGCGCCCAGACCCGGTCGTTCTGCTATGTGGACGATCTGGTGGAGGGGTTCCTGCGCCTGATGGGAACCGGTGACGACGTCACCGGTCCGATCAATCTGGGCAACCCCGGCGAGTTCACGATCAAGGCCCTGGCCGAGAAGGTGATCGCCCTGACCGGCTCGTCGTCCAAGCTGATCTACAAGCCGTTGCCTTCGGATGATCCGCGTCAACGTCAGCCCAATATCGAGAAGGCCAAAGCCATCCTCGACTGGGAGCCGACCGTCCATCTCGAGGACGGCCTGCGCAAGACCATCGCCTATTTTGACGGACTGCTGTCGGACGGCGCTGCGGCCTGACGCCGGGGAACCTTCGCCGCCGGCGACGCATTCGTGCTCCAAGGTCGCTTCCGACCCAGGAGAATTGAACATGCGCGCCATCGCCGTCGTGCTGCTCTCGGCAGCCGCCCTCACCAGTCTTTCCGCTTGCGCCAGCAATGGCTACGGCGGCCGCTACGCCTCTTATGAAGACCGCTGCCGCGGCGAACGCGCCAACCAGCGCGCCGCGGGCACCGTCGCCGGCGCCGCTCTGGGCGCCCTGGCCGGCAGCGCCATCGCCGGCAACAGCTCCAACACCGCCGGCACGATCGCGGGCGGCGTGGTCGGCGGCGTGGTCGGCAACCAGGTGGCCAAGGGCGATCCTTGCCCCGGCGACTACTACCGCTGATCGGGCGCTCTTAGCCCAACGAATGAGCGGGTCGGCGACATCGCCGGCCCGCTTGTCGTTTGAGCTCTTTATCTCGTCTGAGCGAAGTCTATTGGCGACGAAGGAAGCGGTCCTCGAAGGCGCTTGTCGGCAACGCTGGGCGGGCCGTCGGCTCGTCGTCCGAAAGGTCGATCACCCGCACCTCCGGATGCCGAAAGCCAAGCTCTGCGGCGCGACGTTCGGCCTGCGCGCTGCTGCCCACGATCTCCGTATGACTAGGCGAGCGGTCGCCCACGCTGTCAAAGGCTTCGACGCAAAACCGCTGAACCATGGGGCGCTCCTTCACCTTGGCAACGCCAGGTTGTGAGCGGGGTTCCGACGGCGACGCTTAGGCCGTGGCGCGCGTCATGCCCCGGCGTCGGTCGTCGGACCACGAGATCGCCCAGATCAGCAGGCCGCCCAGCGCCAGGCCGCAGCCGACCCAACCGGTCGCTGTCCAGCCATAGCCGGCGGCCACCGCCATACCGCCCAGCCAGGGGCCGATGGCGTTGGCGGTGTTGAAGGCGCTGTGGTTCAGGGCGGCGCCCAGGGTCTGGGCGTCGCCGGATACGTCCATCAGGCGGGTCTGCAGGATTGAGCCCAGTCCGCCGCCGCATCCGATCAGGAACACCACCAAAAGCATGGACCACAGGTGCCCGGCGGCGAAGGGGTAAAGAGCCAGCGACGCGGCGCTCCAAAGCAGGATGCCGCCCGCCGCCGGCATCTGGGCGCGGTCGGCGGCCCAGGCGCCGACCAGGTTGCCCACGGTCATGCCGACGCCGAACACCGCAAAGACGATCGGGGTCGTCTGGGCGCTGACGCCCGTGACCGCCATGAGGGTGGAGGCCAGATAGGCGTAGACCGCAAACATGCCGCCAAAGCCGATGGCGCCGATGCCCAGGGTCAGCCAGACCTGCCGACGCTTCAGCGCACCCAGCTCGCGCAGGGGGCTCGCGTTCGGATCGCCCGCGTCTTTCGGTGCGTAGGCATGAACCAGGAGCATGGTCAGGGCGGCCAGGGCGGCGACGATGGCGAAGGTCGACCGCCAGCCGAACTCCAGGCTGACAGTCTTGGCGAAAGGCACGCCGATGATGGTGGCGATGGTCAGCCCCATCAGCACGCGGGCCACGGCCTGGGCGCGCTTCTCGGGCGGGACCAGAGACGCCGCCACCAGCGCCGCCACGCCGAAATAGGCGCCGTGCGGCACGCCGCTGAGGAAGCGGAAAAGCAGCATCCACTCGTAGCTGGGCGCCAGGGCCGACAGGCCGTTGCCGAGGGCGAACAGCGCCATGAGGCCGATCAGAAGGGTGCGGCGCGGCAGACGCGCGCCAAGCACCGCCAACAGCGGCGCGCCGACCACGACGCCCAGGGCATAGGCGCTGATCACGTGACCCGCGGTGGGCTCATCGATCCCCAGGCCGGCGGCGAAGTCGGGCAGAACGCCCATGGCCGCGAATTCGGTGGTGCCGATGGCGAAGCCGCCCATGCTGAGGGCGAGGAGCGCCAGGCGCACATGCGCGGCAGGTCCGGCGCGCGTCGGCGCCGGAGGCGTGGAGGATGTCATCTTGGCCGGACCGGGAGGCGTCAGGGGAGGGTGCGCCTGCGGCGCTGAAACCCAAATAGGCCCTCAGGGCCGCGACGCAATCCGGCTTCCCGCCGCCGAACGCGGCTTTTTGCGGATGCAGCCCCGATGGGCGCCCGACAGCGAGCGCGCGGGTGGATAAGCACCGGGCACGACTGGCCCCGGTAGCTGCCGTTGCGACGGGGCGGGGGCGAAGCGGCGCATGGCTTGGGTTGCGTCGCGTGCCTTTTTCCAGGCCTCTCAACGCGCTTTTGGGGTCAATCCGTCGCTCCGCGCCCGCAGCCGCTAGCCGCTCGGGGGCCGAAGCTTCGCCTCCAGCCCGCCGGCTTCCCGGTTGCTGATCGAAAGCGTCCCGCCGAAGCGGCGCAGGAGCCGGTCGGCGGTCGGGATGCCCAGGCCGAAGCCGGCGGTGTCACGAGCGCGGGCGGGATCGCCCCTGAAAAAGGGCTCATAGACCCGGGCCAGGCTTTCCGAGGACAGTCCGGGACCGTTGTCCAGCACGGTGATCAACGGGCCGTCCTCGGTCGCCTCGAGCCGTACGACGGCGTTGCCGCCATGGCGCACGGCGTTGTCGATCAACTGCACAAGCGCCTGTTCCAACGGGCCGCGATGGGTGACGGCCATAAGGCTGTCGGGCCCTTCATAGGCCGCCGTTTCCGGCCAGCGCGCCAGCACATCGCGCATCAGGGCGGCGAGGTCGGTCTCCTCCGCGGTGCTAGGCTGGTGCTGGGCCCGCAGCCAGGCGGAGAGGGAGCGGAGCATTTCCTCCAACTCGTCGACATTGTCCGAGACCAGGCCGCGCACGTCCTTCGGGCCGATCAGATCCGAGGCTAGTTTCAGGCGGCTGAGCGGGGTGCGCAGGTCGTGGCTCAAAGCTTCCATGGCGCGGGCTTCGTCCTCGATCAGACCGGTGATGCGCCCCTGCATGTCGTTGAAGGCGTGGCTGAGGTCGGCCAGCTCCGGCGGCCCCTCGGGCTTCACCAGGACGGGCGGCCCCTTGCCGAACTGACGGGCCGCCTCGGCGAGGCGCCGCAGGGGGGCGCCGAGCTGGCGCAGCGCCACGGCGCCCAGCACCAGGCAGGCCAGGGCGAAGGCCAGGGTCATGGCCACCGCCCGCAGGGCGATGGGCCAGCTGCGGGGAAAGTCCTTGGAGCGGAAGGTCAGCCAGCGGCCGTCTTCCAAGGCCATGGCGCCCGCCAGATAGCGGCGCCCGCCCGGGCCGGTCTCTCCCCAGAGGCGCATGGGGCGCTGGGCGAGGGAGGGCTCCCACTGGCGCACATAGCCTTCGATGGCCTCGGCGTTTTCCTCGCGCGTCCGGGGCCAGGCCGGCTTCTGGTCCGCGATCGAGGCCTCGAGATAGCGGCTGGTCATGATCTGGCTGAGATCGGTCTCCAGTCGGCTTACGCGGTCTCCGACGACCAGGAACTCGGCGATGCGGCGTGCGTGGTCCTCGCGCAGGGTCTGCCGGTCGATGGCCTGGTAGAAGGCCACGCTCGCCAGCAGCTGAACCACGACTACGGCCACCACCACCAGGATGGAGCGGGCGACGAAACCTCCGGGCAACGGAGATGTGGCTCTGAAGGGCCGGACCATGAAACTGGTCTACACGAGGTTCAGGCCCTTGGGCCACCCGCACGCACTGCGGCGATGAAAGTCGAGATGCGCCGGCTTTTCAAAAATATAGAACATTCGGTGTGATTTTATCCAACTACATCCATGGCTCAGCCGGCCCTATCAATGAGCTCACGGCGGGGGGAACAGTCAGTCCCGAGGAACGCCGCAGCGAAATCCAACGGAGACGACCATGACCATCACCGCCACCCCGACCGCCGCCAAGGGCCTGCTGACCCCGAACGATCACGCCCTGGTCCTCATCGACTTCCAGTCGCAGATGGCCTTCGCCACCAAGTCGATCGCCCCGGAGCTGCTGCGCAACAACGCATCCCTGGTCGCCCAGGCCGCCGCCGGCTTCAAGGTTCCCACCATCCTGACCACCGTCGCCGAGAAGAGCTTCTCCGGCCCGATGTTCGAGGAAGTCACCGCCCCCTTCCCCGGCCAGAAGCTGCTGGACCGCACCTCCATGAACACTTGGGAGGACGCCGCGGTGATCGAGGAGGTCAACCGCATCGGCAAGGAGCGTCTGGTCTTCGCCGGCCTGTGGACCAGCGTCTGCATCGTCGGCCCGGTTCTGTCGGCCCTGGAGCAAGGCTTCGAGGCCTACGTGATCACCGACGCCTCGGGCGACATCTCCGAGGAAGCGCACGAGCGCGCCGTGGCCCGCATGGTCCAGGCCGGCGCCCGCCCCATAACCTCGCTGCAATATCTGCTCGAGCTGCAACGCGACTGGGCCCGCGCCGAGACCTACGACCTGACCACGGGCATCGCCCGCAAGGTGGGCGGCGCCTACGGCATCGGCATCACCTACGCCAAGTCCATGTTCGGCGCCTCGGAAGGCGGCCACTGACCGGTTCGGGCGCCGCCAGGCGCGGCGCCCGACCTCCCCCGACATCACGATATTCAAGGATCAGACCCATGAGCTTCATCACCACCAAGGACGGCGCCGAAATCTTCTTCAAGGACTGGGGTCCGCGCGACGGCCAGCCGATCGTTTTCTCCCATGGCTGGCCGTTGTCGGCCGACGCCTGGGACGGACAGATGCTGTTCATGGCCCAGCAGGGCTATCGGGTGGTCGCTCATGACCGCCGCGGTCACGGCCGCTCCGCCCAGACCGCCGGCGGCAATGACATGGACACCTATGCCGACGACCTGGCGGCGGTGATCGAGGCCCTGGACCTCAAGAACATCGTGCTGGTCGGCCACTCCACCGGCGGCGGCGAGATCACCCGCTATGTGGGCCGTCACGGGACGGGCCGGGTGGCCAAGATGGTGCTGGTCGGCGCAGTGCCGCCGATCATGGCCAGGACCGAGGCCTATCCGAACGGCCTGCCGATCGCGGTGTTCGACGGCATCCGCGCCGGCGTCGCCGCCAACCGCTCCAAGTTCTACCTGGACCTGACCACGCCCTTCTACGGCTTCAACCGCGAAGGGGTGGAAGCTGACGAGGGCCTGCGTCAGGCCTTCTGGGCCCAGGGCATGGCCGGTTCGATCGTCGGGCAGTACGCCTGCGTCCGCGAGTTCTCCGAGGTCGACTACACCGAGGATCTGAAGAAGATCGACGTGCCGACCCTGATCATCCACGGCGACGACGACCAGATCGTGCCCATCGGCAATTCGGGCGAGCTTTCATCCAAGATCGTCAAGGGCGCTGAGTTGAAGGTCTATGAGGGCGGCTCTCACGGCCTCGCCCAGACCGAGCAGGCGCGCTTCAACGCCGACCTGCTGGCCTTCGTCCGCAGCTGAGCCTTAAAAGTCGAACAGGAACCGGCGCCATGAAGATCTATCTCGTCTCCCTCGGCGCCGGCCTTCTTGTCGGCGTGATCTATCACCTCCTGGGGGTGCGCTCGCCCGCGCCCCCGATGGTCGCCCTCATCGGCCTGCTGGGCATACTGATGGGCGAACAGATGATCCCCGTCGCCAAGCGACTGACCGGCCACGCCGCGCCGGTCACGCAAAGCCAGATCTCCCAACCGACCGATCGCGAGGACCGCCCATGATCCGAACGACCCGCCGCCAGACTCTCGCCGGCGCAGCCGCCGCCGCCTTCGCCTCCCCCGCCTTCGCCGCCAAGGACCGACCCATGACCGACCTGATCCTCGTCAACGCCAAGGTCTCGACCCTCGACCGCGAGAATCCGACCGCCCAAGCCGTGGCCATCCGCGACGGCAAGTTCCTGGCCGTGGGCTCGGAGGCCGAGGTCCGCGCCATCGCGCCGAAGGCCCAGGTGATCGACGCCGGCGGACGCCGGGTGATCCCGGGCCTGATCGACAGCCACATGCACATCATCCGCGGCGGGCTGAACTACAACATGGAGCTGCGCTGGGACGGGGTGCCGACCCTGGCCGACGCCATGGCCATGCTGAAGAAGCAGGCCGCCAACACCCCGCCGCCGCAGTGGGTGCGCGTGGTCGGCGGCTTCACCGAGCACCAGTTCGTCGAAAAGCGCCTGCCGACCATCGAGGAGATCAACGCCGCCGCGCCCGATACGCCGGTGTTCATCCTGCACCTCTATGACCGCGCCTTGCTGAACGCCGCCGCCCTGCGCGCCGTGGGCTACACAAAGGACACGCCCAACCCGCCGGGCGGCGAGATCGTCCGCGACGCGGCAGGCAATCCCACCGGCTTGCTGCTGGCCAAGCCCAACGCCACCATTCTCTATTCGACCTTGGCCAAGGGGCCGAAGCTGCCGCCAGAGTATCAGCTGAACTCCACGCGCCACTTCATGCGCGAGATGAACCGCCTGGGCGTGACCGGGGTCATCGATGCGGGCGGCGGCTTCCAGAACTATCCGGACGACTATGAGATCATCGAGAAGCTGCACGCCGACGATCAGCTGACCCTGCGCATCAGCTACAACCTCTTCACCCAGAAGCCGAAGGAAGAGCTGGCCGACTTCGCCGGCTGGGCCAAGCAGGTGAAGCCGGGCGACGGCGACGACACATATCGCCACAACGGCGCCGGCGAGATGCTTGTCTATTCGGCCGCCGACTTCGAGGACTTCCGCGTCGAGCGTCCCGAGATGCCGGCCAACATGGAGACGGACCTGGAGCCGGTCATCCGCCTGCTGTCGGAAAACCGCTGGCCCTGGCGCCTGCACGCCACCTATGACGAGACCATCGACCGCGCCCTGAACGTCTTCGAGAAGGTCAACAAGGACGTCCCGTTCAACGGCCTGCACTGGTTCTTCGACCACGCCGAGACGATCAGCGAGCGCAACATCGACCGTATCGCTGCGCTGGGCGGCGGCATCGCCGTGCAGCACCGCATGGCCTATCAGGGCGAGTACTTCGTCGAGCGCTACGGCGACCGAGCGGCGGAAAGCACTCCGCCGATCGCCAAGATGCTGAACGCCGGCGTGCCGGTGGGCGCGGGCACCGACGCCACCCGGGTGGCCAGCTACAATCCCTGGGTCTCCCTGTCCTGGCTGACCACGGGCAAGACCGTCGGCGGCATGCGCCTGTACCCGCAGCGCAATCTGCTGGACCGCGAGACGGCGCTTCGCCTCTGGACCGAGCGCAACACCTGGTTCTCCAACGAAGAGGGCAAGAAGGGCCAGATCAAGGAAGGCCAGCTGGCCGACCTGATCGTGCTTTCCGACGACTACTTCTCGGTTCCCGAGGACGCCATCGCCCACCTGTCTTCGGTGCTGACCATCCTGGGCGGCAAGGTGGTGCATGGCGACGGCGGCTATTCCAAGCTGGCCCCGGATTTGCCGCCGGCCATGCCGGACTGGTCGCCGGTGCGCACCTTCGGCGGCTATCACAACCGCAGCCGAAACGACGGCAAGACGGGCTTGGCCGCCGCGCTCAGCCGGGCCTGCTCCTGCGACAGCGCCTGCAATGTCCACGGCCACGACCACGCCTCGGCCTATGCGGCCGAGGCGCCCACCGCCGATGCGCGCTCCTTCTGGGGCGTCATGGGCTGCGGCTGCTGGGCGGTGTGATCATGAACCCGACCGCCACACCGACTCCCATCGCCGCCATCCTGCGCTCGCGGGCGACGCTGATCGCGGCCCGCATCCTTCTCACCCTGCCGTTCTGGTGGAGCGGTCTGTCCAAGCTGGCCAATCTCGACGCCGCTCTCGGCGAGGCCGCCCACTTCGGGCTGCAGCCGGCCTGGCTGATCGTGGCCGCCACGATCCTTGTCCAGGTCGGCGGCTCGGCGCTGATCATCGCCGGGCGGCTGTCCTGGCTGGCAGCCGGTGCGCTGGGGGTGTTCACCGCCATCGCCACCCTGATCGCCCATCCGTTCTGGACGCTCGCCGATCCCATGGCCCGCTTCCACGAGACCAACACCTTTCTGGAGCATGTGGGGCTGATCGGCGCCTTCATGCTGGCGGCGATCCTCGCCGAGCGGGAGCAGGCCTGACCTGAGCATCGCGAGGCGCCTTTTCGGATTTCTGGAAAAACGTCTCGCGATTTATCCAACTACTTCGCGCCTGTGAGCTTGCCTACCGTTCCATCGAAGACATTCCATTCGAAAGGGCGACGGCCATGACCGCTTCCAAGACCGCCGACACAGCTTCCACCTCCCCATTGAGCTACGGCCTGTTCCGGGCCCTTTGGATCGCGACCATCGTCTCCAACATCGGCACCTGGATGCATGACGTGGGCGCCGGCTGGCTGATGACCTCCCTGTCGCCCAGTCCCCTGATGGTGGCCATGGTTCAGGCGGCGACCACCCTGCCCATGTTCCTGCTGGCCCTGCCGGCCGGGGCCCTGGCCGACATCGTCGATCGCCGCCGCCTGCTGATCGGCGCCCAGGTGCTGGGCCTGAGCGCCGCCGCTGTGCTGGCGGTGCTCACCGCCCTTGGCCTGACGACGCCCTATGTGCTGCTCGGGGCGACCTTCGTAGCCGGCATAGCCGCCGCCCTCAGCGCGCCGGTCTTCCAGGCCATCGTGCCGGAGCTGGTGGCCAAGCCTGCCCTGCCGGACGCCGTGGCGCTGAACAGCCTGGGCGTGAACATCGCCCGCGCCATAGGCCCGGCCCTGGGCGGGGTCATCGTCGCCTTCGCCGGCACCCCGGCGGTCTTCGCCCTCAACGCCGTTTCGGTGGTGGCGGTCCTGGCCGTGCTGATCGGCTGGAAGCGCCCGACCACGCGCGGCGCCCTGCCGTCCGAGCACTTCGTCGGCGCGCTCAAGGCCGGCGTCCGCTACGCCCGTCACGCGCCCGCCCTTCGCCTGGTGCTGATCCGGGCGGTGGGTTTCTTCCTGTTCGGCAGCGCGCTTTGGGCCATGCTGCCCCTGATCGCGCGGCGTGGCCTCGGCCTCGACGCCGCCGGCTATGGCGCCTTGCTGGGCTGCATGGGCTTTGGGGCGGTCATGGGCGCGCTGGCCTTGCGCCGCTTGCGCGGCAAGGTCAGCGCCAACGTCCTGTCGATCGGCGCCACGATCCTGTTCGCTCTGGCCGGGCTGGGTCTCGCCGCGGCGCCCAACGCTGTCGTCGCCGGGGCGGTGATGGTGGCGGCGGGGCTCGCCTGGATCGGCATGCTGACCTCGCTTAACGTGGCGGCCCAGATGGCCGCGCCGGGTTGGGTCAAGGCGCGCGCCTTGGCGGTCTATCTGCTGGTGTTCCAAGGGGCGATGACCGGCGGCAGTCTGATCTGGGGCTCCCTGGCCGCCCGGACCGACGTGCCGACCGCTCTGACGATCGCCGCCGCCGGTCAGGTAGCCGCCCTGGTGCTCGCCTTCATCTGGCGTCTGCCCTCCGGCGAAGGCGCCGATCTGACGCCGTCCGGCCACTGGGTCGAGCCGCAGGCGACGGGCGCCCAACATGGCGATCGCCCGGTGATGATCGAGATCGAGTATCAGGTCTCGCCCGAGCAGCGGGACGCCTTTGTCGCGGCCCTACGCAAGTTCCGCGCCGTGCGCCGCCGTGACGGCGCCATCCGCTGGGATGTCTGGGAAGACCATGCCGAGCCCGGCCGCGTGATCGAGGCTTTCGTGGTCGAGAGCTGGCTGGAACACGAGCGTCAGCACGCCCGGGTCACCAACGCCGACCGGGTGGAGCAGGACCTGCTCAACGCCTTCCACATTGGTGACCGTCCGCCGGTGGTCCGCCACCTGCTGCGCCCCTTCTAGGAGCGGACGTCATGACCGCTTCCCACTCAGCGCGGCGCCTTCGGGCGTCGCGGACGGCGGCGGCCGGCCTGATCGCCGGCCTCGGGCTGGCCGGTTCGGCCGTCGCTCAGGCGCCGGTGGAGGCCATTTTCGGCCTGGATTTGCGCGCCCGCTACGAAGGGTTCGAGAGCAACTTCTGGGGCGCCGTCGATCCCGCCGATGACGGCTATCTGTGGCTGCGGGCCTTACCAAACGCTGATGTGAAGGCTGGCCCGGTGCGGGCCTATGTGCAACTGGCCGCCACCCAGGCGCGGGGTGTGGGGCTGGGCGAGGGGCCGGTAGACACCACGGGGCTGGACCGTCTGCAGTCCTTCGTCGAGGTCGTGCTGCCGACTGGTGAGGAGACGCAGCTCGTCCTGCAGGCCGGCCGGGCGCTGACGCCGCTGGGCTCCGAGCGCCTGGTTGGCCGTCGCTATGGCCCGAACGTTCCTCAGGCCTTCGATGGTCTGCGCGCCACCGTGAAGACCGCCCGCCTGAAGGTGGACCTGCTCGATCTTCGTCCCGTGGCCGTGGCGCCCGGGAATTTCGATGACCGGCCGTCGCGCACCCGCAGGCTGGGAGGCGTCTATGCGACCGCCGATCTCGGACAGGGCGCGGGGTTGGATGTCTACTGGCTCGACTACGCCAACGACGGCGCACGCTTCGAACAAGGCGCCGCGCGTGAGCGTCGCGACACCTACGGAATCCGCTTCTTCGGCCAACGTGAAAACTGGTCGTGGAACTGGGAGGCCATGGTGCAGCGGGGCCGCTTCGGCGACGACGCCATCGCCGCCTGGTCCGTGGGCACGGAGACCGGCTATCGGTTTGCGGACGCGCCCTTGAAGCCCGCATTCCGCCTGCGGGCCAATTATGTCAGCGGCGATCGTGATCCCGACGACGGCAAGCTCGGCACCTTCAACGCGCTTTTCCCCAAGGGGAAGTACTTCGGCGAGCTGTCGCCCATCGGGCCGTACAACATCGCCAACATCAGCCCGACCGTCAGCCTCGATCTGGGCCGCGGCGTCGGCCTCGACCTCAGCGCCGCCGCCTATTGGCGGGCGAGCACGCGTGACGGCCTTTACGATGTTCCGGGTCAGTTGATCCGGGAGAGCGGTGCGAGCCGCGCCCGCTTCGTCGGAGCGCAGGTCGAGGCGGCCGTGACCTGGCAGGTGGATGAGCGCCTGACCCTTACAGGCTCCATGTCGGTCTTCGCGCCGGGAGGTTTCCTGCGCCAGACGGGCCCCTCGGACGCCATCGGCATGATCGGCGCCGAGACGCTGTGGAGCTTCTAGGCTTGATCTTGGCTCAATAGTGAAAGCGGCATTGCGCGATCTCCAGAGCCTGCGCGGGCCCTGAGCCGGATACCCGGTAGACGAGCCGATCCGAGGTGGTGATGCGTCGCGACCACCACCCTTGAAGGTCGCCACGGAGCGGCTCGGGTTTGCCCATGCCCCGAAAGGGATCGCGCCGGCATTCCTTGATGAGTGTGTTCAGGCGATCAAGCGTATTGGCGTCATGAGCCTGCCAGTGGAGGTAGTCCTCCCAGGCCTGATCGGAGAAAACCAGCTTCATCGCTCGATGAGGTCGCGCTCAACGCCCTTGCCCGCGTCCAGCTGTTTGATCGCCTTTGTCAGGCGTTCGGCATTGGTCGAGGTCGACAGCAGTCGCGTCGTCTCTTCCATGGCGTTCCAGTCGGCCAAGGAGACCATGACGACCGCCTCCCCGCGCTGGCGTGAGATCACGACCGGAGCATGATCATCAACGACCCGATCCATGACCTCCTTCAAATTGGCCCGTGTGGAGGAGAAGGTGAGAACATTCATTGGGCAACTCCTTGCACCCCATGATATGTACGAAATCTTGTACAATCAAGGCGTGCGCAGCCGTGACGGTCAGCTTTCCCCTAGCGGCCGCCCGGCCACCTCAAGCCGCGTGCTTGGATCGTCGGCCCTTACGCGCCGCAGCCATAGGTCGGCCTCATGGTCCCGGCCGGCGTCGCGGTGACGGCGCGCGATCTCCACGCCCAGCTTGGATTGCCAGGGCCGGATACGGGCGGGTTCGCGGCTTTAGCTCTGCATGCTGTCATAGGCGCGCTCCAGCAGGCCAAGCCCAGCCTCTGGCTGGCCCGCCAGGATGTGAAGGTCCGCGCGGTTGATGAAGACGCCCCAGTCGTGGGGGTCGACCGTGCTTGGCGAAGAGACCTCAGATCTGGGGACGACCTACGGCGCCATGGAGACCTTCAAGCTGCCGCGCACTGGAGTCGTCGTCGGTTTTCCCAAGGCGCTCATCACGCGGCCCAACGGCGGCAAGGCCGCTCGCGGCGTGACGCCGGACGTAGCGATCAAGACGCCGATCCTGGAGCCGGCCTCCGATCCCGTGCTGACCCAGGCGGTCCGGCTCATCAAGGTGAAGCGCCGGTGAGCCGGAGGCGTCAGATGTCGCCGAGGCCTTCTTCCTCCACATCGTCGGCGCCCATGGCCACGAACTGATCCAGCAGCCAGGCGGCGGCGGGGCCCGGCGGGGTGTCGCGCCGCCAGATGCCGGAAAAGCGATAGGTGCCGCCCACATGGTCGGGCAGGTGCAGGCGCTGCAGCGTGCCGGCCACCAGATCGGCCTCGATCATGGGCAGCGGCATGTTGCCCCAGCCGATCCCCTCGCGCAGCAGGGCGTGCTTGGCGCCCAGGTCGGCCAGGCGCCAGGTGCGGGGGCTCATCACCGAGAAGTCCTTGCCCTCGGTGAAGCGCGAGCGGTCGGTCAGCACCAGCTGGATGTAGTTGCGGCCTTCGCCCGGCTGGATCTTGTCCTTGCGTCCTAGCGGGTGATCAGGCGCGGCCACGGGGACCATTGCCACCGAGCCGGCGGAGATGCTCTCGATCCCCTCGACCCCCGCCGACAGGGGGCCGGAGATGCCGATCACCGCCTGTCGGTCTAGGACCATGGCGGTGATGGCGCCCAGCGCCTCCTGGTGCAGGCGAAGGGAGACCGTCGGGTAGGTTTCGTTGAAGGCCCGCAGCACACGGCCCAAGCGTTCGGAAGGCAGCATCACGTCGACGGCCAGGTCGATCTCCGCCTCCAGCCCGTCGAGCAGGCCCTTCACCTTGGCGCGCAGGCCGTCGACGCCCTGGGCGACGGTGCGGGCCTCGGCCAGCAGGGCGCGGCCGGCGATGGTCAAGGTCAGTTTGCGAGTGCCTTCGCGCTCGAAGAGCTCCAGACCCAGCTGCTCCTCCAGTTTGGAGATCCCGTAGCTGATCACCGACACGGCCCGGTTCAGCCTGCGCGAAGCCGCCGCCAGGCTTCCTTCGTCGACCACAGCCAGGAAGATGCGTAGCTGGTCGAAGGTCGGAAGTCCCGGATTGGCCACTTTTCAAATCCTTCGAACATTTTGAATGACTTTAAGTGGCTAATCGAAAAAGGTCGCAGGGAATAGATAGACGGTCATCGAAATCCACGCGGCCCCGATGAGCGGCCGCCAGACAGGAGCAAGACCGATGATCGAACTTCGCCCTTTCAACAGCCTCGGCGGCGAGAACCACGGCTGGCTGGACGCCAAGCACCACTTCTCGTTCGCCGGCTACTACGACGAGAACCGGGTCCACTGGGGCGCGCTGCGCGTCTGGAACGACGACACCATCGCGCCGCACACGGGCTTCCCGCCGCACCCCCACCGCGACATGGAGATCATCACCTATGTCCGCGAAGGGGCCATCACCCACGAGGACAGCCTGGGCAACAAGGGCCGCACCGAGGCCGGCGATGTCCAGGTGATGTCGGCCGGCACCGGCATCCGCCACTCGGAGTACAACCGCGAGGACGTGACGACGAAAATCTTCCAGATTTGGATCATCCCGACCCATACCGGCGAGGCTCCGTCCTGGGGCGCCAAGCCCTTCCCCAAGGGCGACCGCAGCGGCCGCTTCGTGACCCTGGCCTCCGGGTTCAAGGGTGACGAGGACGCGCTGCCGATCCGCACCGACGCCCGCGTCCTGGGCGCGACGCTGAAGGCCGGCGAGACGGCGCAATACGCCCTGGGCGCCGACCGCAAGGGCTATCTCGTTCCCGCCGTCGGGGCGGTGGAGGTCGACGGCGTCCGGGTCAACGCCCGCGACGGCCTGGCGATCAGCGATCTCGCCTCGGTGAAGATCACCGCCGTCGAGGACAGCGAGATCGTCTTCGTCGACTCGATCTGACGACAACGGAGGGGGCGTGTCCGCACGCCTCCTTCGACTCAGGTGTCAGGCGAGTGATCTGAGCCGAACCTGAAGGGCTTCGACGAAGACCCGCACCTTGGCCGGCGTAGAGCGGGTGCGCGCCGACACCGCCCAGATCGGCGTCGGAGCCAAAGCGCCGTCGATCAGACGAACTTCTATCAGCTTGCAGGCCGCCACATCTTCAGCAGCGTCCCAATGGGCCAGCCGTGCCAAGCCCAAGCCTTGCAGGCAGGCTTCACGGACCGCCTCCATTCCCGTAGCCGTAAACCGGCCCTGAATAGGCTGCCGAACCGCTCCATGCCGGCCATCGAAGGTCCAGGCAGTCTCGCCATGATACGCGAGGCATTCATGAGCGGCCAGATCCGCCACCGTTGTCGGCGGGGTTCTGCCTTGAAAGTAGCTTGGGCTCGCATAAAGCCCCCGCAGATTGGATCCGACCCGGCGGGCCAGCAGACTGCTGTCTCGCAGAGGGGCGATGCGCACCGCCACGTCGACCCCTTGGGCGACGATGTCGACGAGGGCGTCATTGAGCAGCAGTTCGACTTTCAGCTTCGGATGGACCGCCAGCAAATCCCCCACCATCGGAGTGAGAATACGACGGCCGAACGGACCGGAACTGGTGATCCGCAGCAGGCCGGAGGCTGAGGCGTCGTCGCTGGCTAGGGCCGCGAAGCCTTCGTCGCGCGCCTGCAGCAGGGCCTGGGCATGGGGAAGGAAGGCTTCGCCTTCCGGCGTCAGGGCCAAGGCTCGGGTGGAGCGATGCATCAGCCGCACCCCAAGCTGAGCTTCAAGGGACGCCAATCGGCGTGAGGCGATCAGCGGCGCCACCCCCAGGCGGCGCCCAGCGGCGGCTAGGCTGGCGGCTTCCACCGCGGCGACGAAGATGGCGACATCGGTCAGGTCCATTGCATCGCCATATGATCGACTGGTCGGTATCGCATCAAGTCTAATAGGGTGTCGCACCCCCAACTAGATTGCTTGCATCCATCAGGAGCCGATCGATGCAAGTTCAAGGCGCACATCAGCCCAAGGTCTCGGAGCAGACTCCTCTCGCGGCGCGCCCGCCTGTCCTCGCCATGGCTGGAGCAGCCGGCTTGGCCGTCGCGAGCATCTATTACAACCAGCCCATGCTCGGGCTGATTCAGCGCGAACTGCCGGGCGAGGCGGTGGGGCTCGTTCCGACTTCGACGCAGCTTGGCTACGCGCTTGGTCTGCTTCTGATCACCCCGCTGGGCGATCTCGTGGAGCGGCGACGGCTGATCGTCGTGCAGTTTGTGGTCTTGGCGGCGGCGATGGCGGCGGCGGCGCTCGCGCCCTCCGGGGCGGCTTTGTTGGCGGCGTCCTTCGTGATCGGACTGGCCGCCACAGTCGCCCAGCAGATCGTTCCTCTGGCGGCGCATATGGCAGCGCCCGAAAGGCGCGGCGCGCTGGTGGGCTCGGTCATGGCCGGTCTGCTCTGCGGCATCTTGCTCAGCCGCACGCTGGCTGGATTGGTCGCAACACACGCTGGCTGGCGAGAGATGTTCTGGCTCGCAGCGCCTCTAGCCTTGCTGGGAGGATCGGTGATGGCCGTTCGCCTGCCCGCCAGCCGGTCAGAGCCGGGCTTGAGCTACGGCCGACTGATGGCGTCCTTGATCCATCTGTGGCGTCGCCACGCCGCCTTGCGGATTGCAGCCCTGACGCAGGCGCTTCTTTTCGCGGCCTTCACGGTCTTCTGGACGATCCTGGCTCTGCGGCTGCAGCAGCCACCCTTCGCGATGGGCGCGGACGTGGCCGGTTTCTTCGGCGTGGTTGGAGCAGTGGGGGTCGTGGCCGCGCCTTTGGCCGGTCGCATCGCCGACCGCAGAGGACCAGTGTTGGTGGTGGCGCTCGGAGCGGCGCTGACCTTGGCTGCATGGCTGGTCTTCGGAGCTTGGACATCGCTCGCGGGTCTCGTCGTCGGGGTGATCATTATGGATTTCGCCGTCCAGGGTGCTCTGGTCTCCAATCAGCACCAGATTTACGCCTTGGACCAGGGCGCACGCGCTCGGCTCAACACCCTGTTCATGGGCTCCATGTTCCTTGGCGGAGCTGGCGGATCGGCCGCGGCCACCGCAGCCTGGAGCGCCGGGGGCTGGCCCGCGGTTGTCCTCCTGGGTGCGACGTTGGCGGCCGGGGCAGTGTTGCTTCAAGGCCTCTGCGCGCTTGTTTCGGCGATGAGAGGCTGAGCCGACACCCTTGTCGCCTGGGAATCGCGGCAAGCTTTGGTCTCGTAGATTCGGAGCTTGGTCATGACCGAAGCAACCTTCATGTCCTTCGTGCCCAAGGCCAAGTGCGCCAAGCTGCGGGCGCTTCTCGAAGCCGAGCCCGCCGAAAGCTTCCGCTGGCGTGAGCGGCGGACCTTCTCCGGCAGCGAATTCTACCTCACCGGACCTTCGGCCCTGGTGCGCCAGGCGCACGAGGGCATCGCCGTCTGGCTGACGCGCAGCGAGCCGTTCTAGGCGCTTCGGCGCGTCAATCGCCAGATCGGCATTTCGCGCCAAAATCGCGCGAAGCTCTCAAAAATGCCTGCAAACAGGACGGCTTCGCCCTGAAATTGGGCTGAATGCCTCTTGCCGGGCGCTCTTGCGTCCCTAAATGTTCAATTGCGCTCAAGGGACGGGGCGCGCGGCGCGGTCTCGCGCCAGCAAAAATCCACGCCGTTGGAGCCGGCGAAGCGTCAACCAGGGGCGCTCGCTCGCGCGCGTCCCAAGCCTAGGACTCCAGTATGAGATTTTCCTTGAACCGCGTTGCGGCCGTCGCCGCCCTGGCCGCCGTGCCGGCTCTCGCCTTCACGGCCCCTTCAAGCGCCCAGGCGCAGGGCGCGCTGGGCCTGACCCCTGGCGCCTATGTCCAGGAAGGCCGCGATTGCGCGGCGGGCGCGAGCTTCAACTATGACGGCCAAACCCTGACCGCCTCGGGCGCCAAGAACGCCTGGCGCGACAGCGGCGACGCCTGGATCCGCGTCACCGGCGCGGACAGCTTCAAGCTCACCCAGCGCAAGACCCATCCCGCCGGCAAGGCCGCTCCGGCCCTGCACGCCAAGACCTACCGTCTCTGCGCCGCCTGATGTGTGAAGCGCCGCCGCACAGGAGTGCGGCGGCGCTTCAACATGCTCAGAGGCTCGGCGGCGAATGTGGCGGCGGCGCCCAGCGCCCGTCGGTCACATCCGCGGCCAGAATAAGCAGGCCGTCCATATCCAGATGAGCGACAATCTCGCCCAAAGCCCGAAGGCGGGCCACCGCCGCGATCAGGTTGTCGTCATAAGCACTGGCGGCCAGACAATAGAGTTCGTCCTTGAACGCCGCCTCCAAAACACCCGTGTCGAAAGCTCTCCCCATACGCCAAGTCTCCCTTGGTCTGTTGGATTGATGACACGATGAATCGGCGCCGCTCGTAAACATCAACCTAAGCGCGCGGTTGTGGCGGGTTGTCGCATTGCGAGCGACGTCAGGCGACGCCGAGCCTGTCCTTCGCGGCGCCGCCAAGACCAAGCAACGCTTCAAGCTGGGCGGGCCTGCCGTAGAGGTAGCCCTGGGCCCAATCGACCCCCAGGGTTCGCAGGGCCGCCGCGCACTCGGCGTCCTCCACGTACTCGGCCACGGTTTCGATGTTCAACCGGTGAGCCAGGGCGTTGATCGACTCCACGATGGCGGTGTCCACCGGGCTTTGCAGCATGTGGCGGATGAAGGCGCCGTCGATCTTCACCGAATCCACGGTGAAATTCTTCAGGTAGTCGTAGGAGCTGCGGCCCGCCCCGAAGTCGTCCAGGGCGACCTTGAAGCCCTCTCGCCGCAAGCGCTCCAGCACCTGACCGATCTTGCCCAGGCCATCGAGCACAGCCGTTTCGGTCACCTCCAGCGTGACCTGCCCGTGCTCGAGGCCGGAACGCTTGAACATGGCCACGGCGAAGTCGGGGAAGGACGGATCATTGAGGGTGTTGGCCGACAGGTTGATGGCCAGGGAGAGGCCAGCCTTGTCGTCGATCCGCGGCGCGACGCGGCTCAGCACCTCGCTGATCACCCAGCGATCCACCAGGCCCATCATGCCGAAGCGTTCCGCCGCCGGAATGAACACCGCAGGGGACAGCAGCTCGCCGTCGTCTCCGCGCAGGCGCACCAGCACCTCGAAGCGGCGCTGCGCCGTCTGGGTTTCATCCATCGAGACGATGCCCTGCGCGAAGAGGACCAGACGGCCCTCCTCGATCCAGCGGGGCAGGTTGGCCACGGTTGTGTTGAGGGTGTGCTCTTCGCGGAATTGATCGGCGTCGGCGGCGAGGATGCGGACCGCGCCGGCGCTCTTGGCGGCCTGGCAGGCCAGCTCGGCGCGGCCGATGAGGTCCTGGGGCGACAGGGCCGAACCCTTGATCAGGCAGCCGCCGACGCGGGCCGCGGCGTGATAGGCCTCGCCCCTCCAGACGAAGCGATGGTCCGCCACGGCCTCGACCAGTTCCTGGCCGAAACGCTCCGCGCCTTCCGGCCCGGTGTCGCGCAGGAGGATGGCGAACTGGTCGCCGGACAGGCGGGCCAGGACATCCTTGGGCACGATGAAGCGGCCCAGAAGTTCGGCGACCTCACGCAGGAAGACGTCGCCGCCCATGTGGCCGACCGCGTCGTTCAGAACCTTGAAGCGCTCGATGTCGACAATGAGGATGCAGTCGCCCTGGCCTTCCGGGCGCTGGGAGAACTGAGCCGCCGCCAGGCGCTCTTCGAAGGCGTAACGGTTGACGAGCCCGGTGAGGTCGTCATGCGCCTGCAGCCAGGCCAGGCGACGCTCGGCCGCGCGCTGCGGGGACAGGTCGCGCAGAACCGCGACGGCGCCGATGGGCTCGCCGCTGCGGTCGAGCATAGGGCGGGCGCTGGCCTGCACCTGCAAGGACGAGCCGTCGACCCGCCGCAGGACGATGTCGCCGTGGGTGTGGGTGGGCGCGAGGCTGGAGAGGGTCTGGGCCACCGGGTCCAGGGCGCCGCGCAGGCCCTCGGCGTCCTCCAGAGGCGCCGCCTCGGTGAATGGTCGGCCGATGAGCTTGGCTTCCGTCTGGCCCAGCAGGCCTGCGGCGGCGGCGTTGGCCTCCATCACGCGCCCGTCGACGCCCACAATCAGCACCGCCTCGCCCACCGCGGCCAGAGCCACGTCCGTCAGCTCCCGTTGGCGGCGAAGGTCGTCGGCCAGGGCGCGCCAGCCCGTGACATCGACGCAGGCGCCGACGATGCGGCGGGGCGGGCCGCCGCCGTCCTGAACCGCCTCGGCCAGATAGCGGACGCGCTTGGGCGCGCCCTCGTCGAGGATGACCACCTCCTCGTCCACGTCGCCGAGGCCCTGCCGGCAGACCTCGATGGCGTCGGCCAGGCGGCCGCGATCCTGCGGGGCCACGTTGCGGAAGAGCGCGCGCAGGCTCGGCGGTTCGGCGGCGTCGAGCCCGAGCATGCTCCAGATCTGGGAATCCCAGTCGAACTCCTGGGCCGACAGGTCCCATTCCCAGACGGCGGCGCCGGCGGCGCGGGCCGCCACGTCGGCGCGGGAGCGGGCGCGGACGCGCCAGTCCTGGTGCCCGGCGGCGGGCGCGGCTTGCGGGACGGGGCCGTTGGCGGCGGGCGCCAGCTCATCCAGAACCTTCTGGGCGTGCAGCAGGTCGCGCACCCGATAGGCGTCGGCGGCGTCGCGCACCAGCAGGCCGTCGCCGGCCATGGCCAGAAGCTTCCGGCGCGTGGTCTCGCGGCTGATCAGGGTGGCTTCGGCGATGGAGATGGCGGTGGCGCCGGCCCAGCCGTCGCGGCCGCCCTGCTCCATCTCCAGAGTGGCGATGCTCAGATAGATCAGCAGCTTCTCGAGATCGCCGTCGAAGTCGCGGCGCAGATCGGCCAGGGTCCGGGCGACCGCCGCCCCGCGACGCGCCGCGGCGAGGCCGGGCGCGCGGGCAGGCGCGGTGAGGCTTGGCGCCTCTGGTCTTCTCGATCCGAACATCCTCGACCCGTCGCGGACAAGCATCCCTATTAGTCGATCCGCGGCGCCTTCGCGAGCGTCGCGGCGGGACGAGGCGGCCAGTCTAGCCGCGATCCCGACGCGATATCCAAGCGATCAGCTCAGGGGCGAGCGGTCTGCTCGTTCGCCGCTCGCGCGAGCAGGGTGGCGAAGGCCTGCCACTCCGCCGCCGTGCAGGTCACCTGCTTGCAGTAGGACGACGCGGTCTGGTTGAAGACGTCGGGCAGCAGGCCACGCGCCAGGGTCGCGCTCTGGCGGGTGACGACCTCGCGGCGCTCCAGCAGAGCCTTGCCGGCGGAGGAGGCGAAGAAGGCGCTCATGGCCTGCAGCTGCTCGACGGTGAAGTTGGCGGCGTAGGCGGCGGCGGTGGCCTCGGCCACCTGGGCCTGCATGTTGGCCACGGCCAGCTTGCCGGCGGCGGTGAGCATGCCGGCGCGTTGGCTGTCGCCGGCCGGAGCGGCGCGCTCCAGCTCGGTCATCACCGTGGCGTTGACCTCGGCGGTGGCCTGATTGATGCCGGAATCGGGCCCGAGCGCCTGGACCAGACGCCTCGCCTCGATGAGCTTCAGCTGGTTCTGGGCGGAGGCCGTCGCCGTCTGGGCGTGTGCGGTGGTGGTCGCCGCCAGAGCGGCGGCGGCGATGATCAGGCCTTTGAAAGTCGCGGTGCTCAAATCAGTCCCCCTGGTTGATGCGGCGGCGACAGTGTCGCTTTGCGATACTCGCGGCTCAGTTGATTCGGGTCAGCAGGAAAATCAAGACGAGAGCGACGCACAGCATCGGTCCGAACGGCCGCGGCCGCCAAAGGTCGCCGGTCGCCGGGGCGAAGGCGGCTTGTGAAACACTGACCGCCAGCAGGATTCCGCAGGCCAGGGCGAAGACGTAGAATGTCCCGGCGAACCCCACCCAGGGCGCGGCGGCCATCAGGAACTTGATGTCGCCCCCGCCGATGCGGGCGTTGGGCCGCCATCGCGCCACCATCCAGCCCGTGCCGGCGAAGACGGCGAAGACGCCGACGATGCGGGCGGCGTCCAGAGCCAGGGCGCGCCAGTCCGGCGCGGCGATCAGGTGGACGCCCAGTCCGACGAGGCCCAGGGCCAGGTTCGCGAGATTGGGAATTCGCGTCTGGGTCAGGTCGAAATGCACGATCGGCAGAAGTGTGATGACCAGCACGCCCAGGGCCACCAGGTCATAAGCGTCCATCAGAACCCCCCGTTGGCGACGACCACGGTGCGGGCGACCTGGGTGGGCAGTCCCATCCTGGCGATGAGGCCGGTGAAGCCGAAGTCAGAGAGGTTGTAGGAGACCTGAACGCGGAAGGTGTTGGCGCCGTTGTCAGCTGGCGCGACGGTCACCTTGCTGACATCCAGAAACGGGCTGTAGGCGGTGAAGATTGCGTTGGCGCGCGCCGTGGCGAGGTTCGATCGCTCGGCGGTGGTCATGCCGGGGATGGTGGCGCGCGCGGCCTCGATGGCTGTGTTGCTCACGGCCAGCAAGGTCGCCAGGTAGATGCTGGCCACCATGATCCCGAGCAGGATGAGCAGAAGGAACGGGGCGATGAGCGCGAACTCGACCGCCGCCGATCCTTCTTCATCATCAAGTCCAGCGGACGACACGCTGTAGCTCAGGACGCGGCGTCTTTAACGGCTGTACCGACCGCCTCGAAGGCGTCCTTCATTGCAGTTTGCATCGGGCCCTCAACGATAATGCCGATGACGCCGACGAGAACGATCGCCATGATGGCGTACTCAAGGGCAGCAAGGCCCTTTTCATCGCGCAGGAAGGTGGCGGCGCGGGTGCGGATCTGTGCGAAGATCATCTGATTTCTCCTTTGCTGGCTGGTGTTTGCGTCATGGTCGCGCCAGTCATTCGACCAAGACGGCCTGGCCGCAGCGGACGCCGGGTACGGTGACGTCCACATAGCCAAGATGGATGCCGAGCCCCGTGAGGAGCCCGGAAATGAGAGGGTTGAGCAGTCCAAGAACGGTGGTCAGGACCGGCTTGAGAACACCGGAGACCGCGGCGCCGATAGGAAGGCACCCGGTGAATACCGTGCAGGTGTTCAAGGTCAGATCATCCACCGACAGACCGACCGAACCTCCGGCTCGCGCCGGTATGGCTTGAGACCCCGGGTCGGTGGGCGTGGCTGAGCGGCCGATGAAGCCGACCTTGGTCAGAACGGGCGGAAGGGGCGCCGAACCCGCGGGCTGCCTGAACTGCAAAGCATCGGCGCGTTGGCCGATATAGGTGTTCGTGCCTACCTGAACCTTCGCCAAGCCTATGACGTCGACTTCGGCGGGCGTGATGTTAACGGCGGCCACCGGCTGGGTGAAGTTGCGCATGAGATTCATACCGGCGGCGTTGGGACGGCCCACGTGGAGCGCGACGGCGCTCGCCCGACCAGCCACATCGACTCGCGTGTCGTTTCGCGGGTCGCCTTGGCAGCTGATCGCCGTAATTTCGGCGTCACCGGCGCCAGCCTCGACATACACAGGCAAGTCGCCCTTAACGACGAGCAGGTCGATCTTGGCCGTCAGCAGCACGCGCGCCTGAGCCGTGCGCACGCGCGTGCCCTCAGGACCAAAAGTGAAGTAGGCGGTCTGAGGCGGCTCGATCAGCGTGCTCTCCAGCCCCACCTTCACGACGCCCAAGTCGATCGGCGCCGCTAGCGTCAGGGCGTTGGCGCCGTTGGCGACCTGGAGGCTGGCGCTGGCCAGTTGCAGCAGATCGACGCCGGCGGTCAGGGCGGTCGGCCGCGCCTGACCCACCGGCATGTCCTTCCACACCCCGACGTTCAGAAGTTTGCCCACCTTCACCGACTGGTTCGGGGCGTTCAGCGACAGGTCCCGGATGACCTTGGCGCCGGCCAGGCCCGCGCTGATGGAGGTGGTCTGGCCCTGCTGCTCCAGAACGCCGACCGCCGCGTCCAACACCTGGCCCACGGTGGCGTTGGCGTTGAGGACCTGTTCGTAATCGCCGGCCTGGAGATTGAGCTTCACAGCCAAGGCGTCGAGCAGGGACAGCACGTCCACCTGCGCCGCGAGCATCTGCTGATAGGTCAGGGCGGAGAGATTGAGCCCGGTTCCCAGAAGCGCGCCGAGAATGGCGTTGACGCCCGAGGCCTGATTGATGTCCAGCACGCCGGAACCCGCGGTTAGGCCCGCCATGTTCACCTGGGCCGCCGTCGCCCGGACGTTGAACACCGGGGCCGTGATGCCGGTGGCGATCAGCGGCGCCAGGATCAGCGGGCCGGTGTCGCGTACGGTTAAGCGCACGGCCGTGGGGCGGGGGGCGTCCGGCAGGTTCGGGCATTGCAGGTTGTCGGCCCGAAACCGTGCAGACGTCTCCCACGAGCCTTCCGGACACCAAACGCCCGTGGTCAGGCTGATGAGGCTTTCATCGGGGTCCGGCACGCCGTTGGCCGCCAGCATGGCTTTGGCGCGGCTGTTGGCTTCGCCCGGATTGGCGGCGAAGGGCGCGGCGGCCAGCGCGGCGGCGTCGGCGGCGCCCTGCAGCTCGCGCCGGGCCAGATACCAGGTCCCCGTATCGACCGCGAGGCCGATGAAGCCGAACAGAACAAAGGTGATCGCCGCGACGGCCGGAGCCGTCGCGCCCGTCTCGCTGGCGCGGAACGCCTGCCAGGACGGTGCGATCTTCGCCATCATCTCGGTCCTGACCCCCCCGAGCCGGAAGCCGCGCGGGAGCCATCCTCGCTCGACTTCTGGACCTTCTTGCCGACGGCTTCGATCCGCATCTGGTTGATGCGCGCGGCCTCGGCGGCGTCGAGGCCGACGGCCGGCGAGCGCGTGGCGCGCTTGGAGGCTTGCAGCTCCATCAGCCGCCGGGCCGAGAAGGGCTCTTCCTTGGCGGCAGGCGGGGCCGGATGTTGGGCCGAGAGGTCAGCGGCGAGAAGAAGTGCGCACAGGAGCATGGTCATTTCCCCGCGCCCAGAGGGCGTTTGAGATCGGCTTCCGTGAGCGGCGAGGTGGCGGTCAGGCCGCCGACCGAGCGACGTGCGATCTGGCCTCGCAGCTCTTGCCGCTCGTCGGGGTCGGGCAGGGTCTGCAGCATCTGCTCCGCCTCCCGCGTCTCGCCGGCGGCCCACAAGGCGAGGATCAGGTTGTTGCGGGCGACACCGTCCTGCGGCGCCAGCTCTCGCGCCTGGCGCAGGCGGAAAACCGCGCCGCGGGCGTCGCCGGCCATCATCTGGGCGTAGCCCAGATCACTGATGAAAGCAGTGTTGACCGGCTGCTTGGCCACCGCGTCGCTGAGTGCGCTGACCGCCTCGATCCACTGGCCTCGCGCGGCGAGCACGCGGCCGAGGCCGGCCCAGGCGGCGCCTTGATCAACATCGGCCAGCTTGCCGCGGCCCCCGCTCAGCAGGGTGCGATACACCTGCTCGGCGGCGGTGCGCTCGTCGACGCGCATGAGGCAGTCGGCGCGAAGCAGAGAGGCCTTGGGATCACCCTTGTGGCGGCGGTCGTAGTCGTCGAGATAGGCCAGCGCCGCCAGGGGGCGGTCCTTGGCGATCTTCTCGATGGTGATCAGATAGAGTTTGCGCGACTTGGCCGCGTCGATGGCCTCGATCTCCAGGGGCGTAGAGGCGGCTTGCGCGAGCGTGGGGGCCAGCGGCGCCAAGGCCAGGGCGGCGCACAAGGCGGCGAGGCGTCTCATCGGCCGACCCCTTCGATCTGAGCCGACAACATGAAGATCGCCGGACCGGCCAGCATGATGAGCAGGCTTGGAATGAAGCAGAGGATCATGATCACCGTCATCTTGGTCGTCTTTCGCCCGATGGACTCGCGAGCGGACGAAAGCCGCCGTTCGGAGAATTCCTCGCCGAACTCGCGCAGGGTGCGGGCGAGCTCCGTGCCCTGGGAGAGGGATTGCTTGAAGACCTCGGCCAACTCGTGGGCGCCTGTGACGCCCAGGCGCATGGCCCAGCGGTCGAGGGCCAGGTTGTAGGCCATGCCGCGCTGCAGGTCGGAGACCAGGGCGACGGTGGCCTCGCGCGTGATCGGAGCGGCGCGGCCCTCGCCATGGGCGAGACTGCGGAACGCCAGGTCAAGGCTGACGCCGCTTTCCAGCATCATCAGCAGCACGTCGAGGGTGAACGGCAGCTCGGCCAGGATCTTGCGGCGCCGGGCGTCGGCGCGGCTGGCCAGGATCGGCTTGGCGCCGATGAAGCCCGCGCCCGCGCCGCAGAAGGCGGCCAGCATGGCGGCCGAGCCTTCCAGCTTCAGCGGACCGGCAAGGAACGCGCCGGCGGCCAGTCCCACAACCGTAAGGCCCAGCCGCAGGGCGCCGAACACCAGCGCGCCGTTGGCCGGGTAGCCGGCGGCGGCGAGATTGGCCTCGATCTCCTCGCGATCGCCCTTCGAAGTGAGCAGGACCGGGGAGAGCACCTGCAGGACGCGAGGCGGCTGGAAGCCCGCTCGGTCCACGGCGGCATCGTCCAGATCGTGCAGGCGCTCGTCGACGCGCACCTGCTGGGCCATGAGGCGCAGACCCCAGGCCATGGCGGCCACCGCCACGATCCAAAGGCCCGCCTCGAAGGGCCGGTTGACGATCGCGGCGATCAATAGTCCAACCTCAGCAGGCGGCGGATCAGCACCACGCCGATGAGCATCAAGGTGACGGCGGTCGCCAGCAGCATGTTCCCCTGCTCCGTGGCCAGGAGGAACGAGACGTACTTGGGGTTCATGCTCGCCCCGAGCGCGCCGGCGACGATGGGGGTCAGAGTCAGGACGTTGGCGCTCATGCGGGTCTGCGATGTGGCCGCGCTCAGTTCGCGCTCGGTGCGGGCGCGATTGCGCAGCAGGCGGGACAGGCCCATCAGGATCGGGGTCACGGCGCCGCCGTGCCGGGCGTTGATCTCCAGCGCCACCGCCAGCATGTGCAGCTCTTCGATGTCCACCTGGTCGGCGGCCCAGCCCACGGCGTCATGAACGGCGTCGCCGTGGTCGATGCGGCGCGCGGCCGACTCCAGATAGCGCCGGACCGGCGCCGGCGCCGCGCCGACGGACCGCAGGATCGCCTGATGCAGGGACGAGCCGGAGGACAGCGATTGGCGAATGGCGTCCAGCAGATGCGGCAGGCCCGCCACGAAGGCGTGGCGACGACGGGCGGCCACCACGAGGGTGGTGACGAAGGCCGCCGCGACGGCGATCGCAGCGATCACCATGAAGCCGATCGGGCCCTTGATGAAGCCGGCAAGAACGGCGAGCGCCGCTGCGACGGCCACCGCGATGCTGATCCTCCTGCGCTCCGCTTCCAGATCGGCCTGGACCAACAGGGTCCGCGCCCAACGCCAACGCCGTGCGTAGTGCTGAAGGCTGCGACGGGCGGCCTCTTCATCCACCTTGGTCTCAAGGGCTTCCAGACGCTTGATCAGCACCGCCAGGCGGCGCTCGCGGGCGCGGCGCTCCAGCATCAGGCCGCCGGCCAGACCCAAGATCACCAAGAGGCCCGCCAGCATCCAGATCATGGGCGGCTCCAGGCGGGCGCGACCTCGGCGCGGGACAGGCGCTGCGCGAAATGCGGCCGACGGGAGAGAGTCCTGTGCTCTCCCTTGGGACCGGCCGCCTCATCGAACAGGAAGAGCTGGTTGAGGCTGTAGACTTCGCCCTCGACCCCGGTGACCTCGCTGATCGAGGTGATGCGGCGCGCGCCGTCGAAGCTGCGCTGTATCTGCACCACCAGTTGGATGCTGGAGGCCACATAGCGGCGCAGGGCGCGAGGATCGCCGCCGAGGCCGCCGAAGGACAGCAGCATCTCCAGGCGCGCGAAGGCGTCACGGTCGTTGTTGGCGTGCAGGGTGGCCATGGAGCCGTCGTGGCCGGTGCTCATGGCCTGCAGCATCTCCACGGCCTCGGCGCCGCGCACCTCGCCCAGGACGATGCGGTCCGGGCGCATCCGCAGCGCGTTGCGCAGCAGGTCGCGGGGGCTGACCTCACGGGTGCCGTCGACATTGGGCGGGCGGGTCTCCAGCCGCACCACGTCATCGCGCTGCAACTTGAGTTCGGCGGCGTCCTCGATCGTGATGACGCGCTCATGGTCGCCGATGTAGCCGGAGAGCATGTTGAGCAAAGTGGTCTTGCCCGAGCCGGTGCCGCCGCTGATCAGGATGTTGAGGCGGGCGCGCACGGCGCGCTCCAGGAAGTCCAGCATCTCCTGGGACATGGAGCCGCTGCGCACCATCTCCTGGGCGGTCAGCGGTTGCGCGCGGACCTTCCGAATGGACAGCATCGGCCCGTCCAGGGCGATCGGCGGCACCACCACATTGACCCGGGAGCCGTCCTGCAGTCGGGCGTCCACATAGGGCGTGGATTCATCGACCCGCCGGCCCACCGCGCCGACAATGCGCTGGATGATGGTCATCATGTGGGCGGTGTCGCGGAAGCGCGCCGCGGCCCGATGCAGGCGGCCGCCCTTCTCCACGAATATCCGCAAGGGGCCGTTGCAGATCACGTCGTCCACAGACGGGTCGCGCAGCAGAGGCTCCAGCGGACCGAGGCCGGCCACCTCGTTGTGCAGGTCGTCCGCCAGGCGGATTCGCTCAACGCTGTTGAGCGCCATGCCGGCGCGCGCGCTGTGGCGGTGGATGGCCTCCTCTATCTCCGCCCGAACAGAAGCCGATCGGGCTCCGCCGACGATGCTCTTGGTCTCCAGCTGCTCCAGAAGCCGCTCGAAGATGGCGAACTTGGCGTCCTGGTAGAGATCGGTCAGGACCAGGTCGTCGGTGCGGGCGATGTCGGCCTGGGCGTTCATCGGCCTTTACCCAGCAGGCGCGGCGCAAATCGCATGAGGCCCCCGCCCCGCGAGCTCTCCTCCGCCTTGGAGCCCAAGGCGAGGCGCTCGACGAACTTGGCGTAGGCCCCGTTGGGGTTCTCGATCATGCTCGGCCGGGCGGCGTTCATGGCGTTGACCAGCTCCGTCCGGGCGGGCGGCAGGCGATGAACCGTCCGGACATCCAGCGCGCGCTGCATCTGGTCGGCGCTCAGGTTGATCGACGGGTCGTATTCGGGAATGACCAGGGCGACCTTGGCGCGGGTGTCGCTTTGCGAGGCGACCCGGCTGAGAAGCATCTTGGCCTCCTTCACGCCGGTGATGGTCTGCGGGCAGACCATCAGCACCTCGTCAGCGCCCTCGACCAGCGGCGCCAGGACGGTCTCGTCGCGAACCGGGCCCATGCGCAGGATCACTTCACGGTAGAGAGAACGGACCGCGCTGACGACGCGGAAGGCCGCTTCCGGACCGATCGCTTCTTCGTGAGCCGAAGCCGAGCCGGCCATCAGCTTCATGCCGGCGCCCTCATGGCGGGGCAGCACGGACTTGAGCAGGGTGCGGTCGAGACGCGCCAGATCACGCCAGGCGTCTTGAAGCCAGTAGGTGGGCGCCAGGTCGAGCAGGGCGCAGGCCTCCGGCGCGCCGGAGGCGGCGTCCATCAGCAGCGTCTCGCCCTTGCGCGCGTGGGCCAGGGCCAGATTGACCGCCAGATGGGCGTCCGCGTCGCCGCCGAAAGCCGACAGCACCAAGGTGAAGCGCACATCCTCACGGCCCGGCCGCGCGAGCGCCTTCAGGTTGCGGTCGATGGCCGTGACGATGGCGCTGGTGGCGTCGTCACGCGACAGCACGTCCACGCAGCCGGCCCGCACCGCGGACAGCACCAGCGACGGATCATGGGCGTCGCCGAAGGCGATCACCGGCAGGCCGGGATCGAACTTGCGCAACAACTCCGTCGCCGTGTTCAGCGAGCCGCGGAAGCCGTCGATGCGGTCCAGGTCGAGGATGGCGATGTCCGGCCGCGAGACCGATACGGCCTGGAAGAGCCCGGCCGGATCCGCGCCCACCGCGAAGACGTGAGCGTTGTCCTCCAAGGCGGTCTCCAACCGCAGCCTGAGCCGTTCGTCGGCGCTGATGAGTCCGATCCTCGCCATCACTGCAACCCGAAGCGTTTGGCCTTGCGGCCCGTGGTGTCGATGTTGAGCAGCAGGTCGGTCTCGGAGGCGATCGACGGTTTGGGCGGATTGATCAGGGCGCGCGCCTCTTCAGGATCCAGCGGATCGACCAGGCGCGGAGTGGCGACGATGATCAGTTCCTGGCGCTCCAGGGTGTTCTCGCGGGCCTTGAACAAGGAGCCGATGACAGGAAGGCTTCCCAGACCAGGTACGGCGTTGTCGGTGGCGCTGCTGGCCGAGAAGCTCAGGCCGGCGATGATGTAGGACTGACCGTCGCCCAATTGCACGGTGGTCGAGGCCGACCGCCGACGGAAGCCGGGCACCGTGAAGCCCTGCAGCTGCACACCGTTGGCGTAGTCGATTTCGCTGACCTCGGGCGACAGCTTGAGGATGATGCGGCCGTCGCTCATGACCACCGGCGCCACGTCCAGCCGCACGCCGTAAGGGCGGTACTCGATGGTGACGACGGCGCCGTTCGCGCCGCCGGCGCTTTGCGGCACCGGGATCGGCACCTCGCCGCCGGCCAGGAAGTCGGCGGTCTCGCCCGAGCGCACCAGCAAGGTGGGCTGGGCCAGGAC
This sequence comes from Caulobacter segnis, assembly GCF_029543125.1. GTDB lineage: Bacteria > Pseudomonadota > Alphaproteobacteria > Caulobacterales > Caulobacteraceae > Caulobacter > Caulobacter segnis_D. Next base: position 858,457 of record NZ_JARQWW010000001.1, on the reverse strand, counting down.
CTGAGACAGTCCGGCGCCGGACAGGGCGCTGAGCAGGCCAAGGGCGCCGTTGCCGGCGTCGCCCAGAACAAGATCGAAGGCGCCCGACAGCGGCGAGCTGGTGTCGAGCTGCAGTCCCGTGCGGTCGAACTGGTAGCTCTGCAGGGAGCCTGGCGCGAAGAGCCCGCCCTGGAAGCCATTGTCGATCTTGGTGAAGTTGAAGCCGAGTTGGCGCAGGGTGCGCGAGGCGACGACGATGAACTGGACGTCCACGGCCACCATCTGCTGGCCGGTCACCTTCACCGCCGAGACCTCGCCTGCGCCATAGGCCTTGGCGAGAGTGTCGGCGGTGGACCAGGACTCCAGATCCGTCACGGCGCCCTTGGCGATCGGCGTCTCGACGCCGGCTTCGACGGTGACGCCCTTGAGGTCGGCAGTTTCGTTGAGTCGGCGGCCGATGGCGTCAGCCTGACCGGCGCCCTTGGGGCGGACATGAACGGTGAGGGTCTGGCGCGCATCGGCGCTTTCCCACGAAATGCGCGCAACGCCGGCGGCGAGTCCCTTCAGGGTGATCTCGCGGGGGCTCTTCAGGGTCGCTTCAACAATCGTGGACCCATCGACGACGATCCGCTGGATCGGCTGCCGGCTGGCCAGGGTGCGGCCTTGATCCACCTCGATGATCAGCGGCGCCGAGGCGGAAGCGGACGAGGAGGCGGGCGCCCGGGCCGTCGCGTTGAGAGCGGCGGCCAGGATGGTCGTGGCGAGGAGGGCCGTCAGGAGCGTTCTCATCGCGCGCCCTCCGACGGCATCTGAAGCATCGAGCGTCCGTCGAGGACGACTTCCACCGGCATGGCGGCGGGCCGCGGTCGGGCCGGCGCGCGCACGGCCACGGGCGTGGCCGCTGGCGCGCGCGGGGCCGAGACGCCGGTCAGGCTCGCCAGCGTGGAGACCGGCGTGACCATATCCTGATCGCCGGGTCGGCGCAGGGCGAGGAACACCTTGCCCAGGCTGCGGGCGAGCATGAAATCAGGCACCTGCTCGGGCGACAGGGCGAGGGTGACGGCGCGCGCGCCCACGCCCTGATCCGCCGCCCCCGCCTCGCCCACGGCCAAGATGAGGACGTTGGTCATCAAGGTGACCGCGCGGCCTGCGTCGGGGCCCGAACCCATGCCGCCGAAGACGCGGTCGGCGAGCACGGCCTGCACGTCCACGCGATCGCCGGGAGCGATACGGCGGGCGACGCCGGCTTCGACATCGGCGTCCAGGCTGATGGCCCTAAGACCCTGCGGCACCTGCAGCGCCAGCGGAGCAGTCTGAATCGGGGTGAGCATGGCGCGGGTCACGGTTGCGCCCTGGGGAATGTCCATGCTGGCCAGCTGTCCGCCGGCGGCGGAAGGGGACGGCAAGGCGTCGGCGGGGGGCGCAGTGTCCGCGTCGCTGACGCGCAGGTCGGCGGGCGACAGCACGCTGCCGCGGGCGATGGGCTTGGCGGCGACCACCAGCTGATGCTTGGGTGCGGCGGTCTGAACCGGGGACTCGCTCGGGTTGAGCACGCGCCACAGGCCGAACGCGATGAGGGTGACCCCCAGCACCGCGCCAAACCCGATCAACAGCCGGCCGACCGCTTGCGGTCTCATCCACAACCTCCCGCGACCCAAACTGGGTGCACGCATGGCGAACTATTAGAGCTAACTCGCCTTCCGATAGCAATCGGCGCCATGCGCGTTTAAGGTGCGGTTAACGTCGCTAAAGGCTGTGGGCGTCGATGATCGGCAACCTGGGCGTGTGGGTCCGTCCGCGCCGAGGCGCTTCGCACAGGCAGGCGTGCACCCGCAGGCTGGCGATGATGGCGTCCTCCTGACCGTAGTAATCGTCGAGGGCGGCGCGATGGAGGTCAAAGCAGCGGGCGACTTCCAACAGCACGCCAGCGGACACCGCGCCCATGCCAGCAGCAATATCCGCCGCGATCTGGCGGGCTTCCTCGCGGCTGTCGGCATCCAGTCTCGCCAGAAGTCTGACCGCGGCGCGTAGGTCTTTGAGCCAGTCTGTCGGGTAGTCCATTTTCTTCCCCGTTCTCCTTGCCGGGCAAGGATAGGCCGCCGGCCCAAGGCTGCCTCAGAAGCTCAATCACCGGTAGCTGCAGCGTCGTTATGTCGCGCGAGGCGGGCGCTCGCGATGGGTGGGTTCGCCGAGTTTCGCGGCCTGCGGCGGCCTCGGGCGATCGCGGACGGGTCTTCGACTGTCAAAGAGCGGCGCCCGATGGCGGCGGAACCGGTGCGGCGTTTTGCCAACCCGCGTTCGTCGATGCCGCGCCTCAGGCCTTCGGAAAGTCTTGCTGCATCAGGGATCTGCTCGTTGACGCAACCCGCAGGCGAGTGATCGGCGCGCTTGCCGGAAGCTTGGTAAACCCAAAATGGGTATTGCCAAGATCAAAAGCGTGGGTGTATCCCCAAAATGAGCTCTACCGGAGCGGGCGAGGGAAAATGATCTCGCGTCGGTTGAGTTTCCGCCGTCCGAGGCGGTCCAGAAATACGTGGAGGGCAGTCGAATGCACAGGGAAGAAAAGATCGGCGCTTTCGATGTGAAGGTCGGTGCGCGCATGCGTCTTCGGCGCCGGATGCTGCAGTTGAAGCAGAAGTCCTTGGCGGAGCTGGTGGGGGTCTCCTTCCAGCAGATTCAGAAGTACGAGCATGGCGCCAACCGCGTCTCGGCCTCTCGCCTCGTAGCGATCGCCCATGCTTTGGAGACCTCGGTGGCTTGGCTGCTGGGGGAAGAGGGCGTGGACACGGGTCCGGTCTTTGACGCCACGCCGCTGCTGGCGACCCCTGGCGCCTTGCAGCTCCTGGAATCCTATAATCGCATCCCGGCCAGCCGCCGCACCTTCGTCCGCACGGTGTGCCGCGGCCTGGAGAGCGCCGCCTGAGGCGGCCTCGACAGGCCCGTCCGCGGCTGCTTCACGGACGGGCCCCGCCGAATGGCGCCCGCGCGGTGGGCGGGGCTGTGGTGGTGGTTCCCACGCCGCACGGGTCGCGGCCACCGGGCCGCTTGAGACCTTTAGGGGGAGGCCTCCCCTAGACCATGCCGTCGTCCCCCAGACGCGCAATCGCGCACCAACCGGCGGTGGACTTAATTCTCTGATCAGTCAGGACGGGTTGCGCGTTTGAGGTGCGCCAGGCAGGCCGCCAGGTTGATGAGCGCCTCCAACTCCAACGCCTCGCCGATCTCGGACAGGGCGCGCAGACGGATCACCGCGGCGACAGGATTGTCGTCATAGGCAGTCGCGACGAGGCCGTAGAGTTCGTCGTGGAGTGCGGCTTCGAGCCGATCGGCGGACTTGGGGTTCATGCCTGCTCTCCGGCGCGGGGTTCGGGTTCACCTGCCCCGCACGTCCCCGCTCCGCAACGACGGGCTACCGCCGGTAGGCGTGGATCAATGTCCCGCTCGCCGATATCGTGAGGAATTCTCCAATGCCACCCAGGCTGGAGTCCATGGATAGCAACAGAATCGTGGATCGGGCGGCTGATCGCGCCTCCAGAATTTCTGGAAGGTGTGCGGGAGCTTCACCGCTTATCCCACTGGCTGGATAGAATTTAGCAGCCGGCCCTCTCCCATGTCCAAATCGACCTTCGCAGCCCTCGCCCTCCTGGCCTCGGCCAGCCTTCCCGCCCTCGCCCTGGCCCAGACGTCCGCTCCCGAGGCGACCGATGTGGACGCTCTGGTGGTCACCGGCACCAACATCCGCAGCGCCGCCGCCCAGGGCTTCAATCCGGTGCAGGTCATCGGCCAGGAAGAGGTGCAGACCTCCGGCAAGGTGACGGTGGCCGACCTGTTGCGCTCCATCAGCGCCAACACCGGCAACGCCACCAACGAGACCAGCAACAGCGGCTGGGCTTCCGGTTCGGCGGGCATCGGCCTTCGCGGCTTGTCGCAGAAGAACACCCTGGTCCTGCTCAACGGCCGCCGGGTGGCGAACTACGGCTTCCCGTCGGGCGGCCTGTCGGACACCTTCGTCAATCTGAACGCCCTGCCCCTCGTGGCGGTGCAGCGCATGGAGGTGCTGAAGGACGGCGCCTCGGCCATCTATGGCTCGGACGCCGTGGCCGGGGTGGTCAACATCATCACCCGTGAGAACTTCCAGGGCGTGGAGGCCGGCGCCAGCTACGGCACGTCGGACCAGGGCGGCCTGGACACCTGGCGCGGCAAGGTGGTGACGGGCTATGGCGACCTGGAGTCGGACGGCTGGAACGTCCTGTTCAGCGCCGAGGCCTATGAACGCGAGCGCCTCGATCAGGACCAGCGCGACCTGACCGACTCCGGCATCTATTCGGGACTGCCTGGCGGGCGCTGGAACGGCTGGAGCGCCAAGGGCGCCCGCTTCCTGGTGAACGGCGCCTCGGTTCCCTTCCTCGACGCCCAGGGCAACTGCCCCGAAGGCATGCGCCTGACCGCCAGCGCGCCGATCGACGGCCTGCCGGGCAACACCTGCGCCATCAACCTGGCGCCCTACACCACCCTGATCCCCTCCACCGACCGCTACCAGACCTACATCCGCGGCACGGCGCGCATCTCGGACAACATCGAGGTCTTCGGCGAGGCGATCTACAGCTACATCAAGGGCCGCTCGATCTTCGGCTCCAGCCCCTACTTTACGCTGGAGGCGGGTCGCTTTGCGCTGAACGCCAATACGGGTCTGGCCGAGCCGGTCTCGAACGTTCTGCCGGCCAACAATCCCTACAACCCCTTCGGCGCGCCGACCCAGATCGAGTACACCTTCTTCGATCTCGGCCAGTCGCTGAAGACCAACATCTCCAAGGCTTATCGCGTCTTGGGCGGCGTGCGCGGCAAGCATGACCGTTTCGACTGGGAGCTGGCCGCCTTCGCCGCCGAGAGCGACGAGCGCGAGGAAGTCGCCGCAGGCTTCGCCAACCGCTTCACCCTGGCCGCCGCCCTCGCCAACGGCAGCCTGAACCTGCACGAGCCCGGCGCCACCGCCCCGGCGGTGCTGGACGCCATCCGCCTGAGCACGGTGCGTCCGGCCAAGTCCAAGCTGGCGGGCGCCGACTTCAAGATTTCCGGCGAGCTGTTCAACCTGCCGGCCGGGCCGATCGGCTACGCGGCGGGCATCGAGTACCGCCACGAGTCCCTGGTCTCCTCCAACCCCTGGCAGATCGACGCGGGCCTGCAGATCCGCCCCGCCATCGCCGCCGTGGACGGTGAACGCGACGTGGTGGCCGGCTACGCCGAAGCCAACCTGCCGATCCTGTCGAACCTGGAGATCCAGGTCGCCGGCCGCGCCGACCACTACAGCGATTTCGGCAGCGCCTTCTCGCCCAAGGCCGGCATCCGCTGGAAGCCGATCAGCGCCGTCACCCTGCGCGCCTCCGCCTCCAAGGGCTTCCGTGCGCCGTCCCTGTCAGAGAACTCGGCCTCGACCAACATCTCCTACGGCACGGTGGTCGACCCCTACGATCCGGACCTCCCCGGTTCGCGCCAGAGCCCGACCTTCTTCACGGTGGGCAACACCGACCTCGAGCCGGAACGCACCAAGTCGTACAATGTCGGGGTCGTTCTGACGCCGCGCCGGGGCACGGTGCTGAGCGTCGACTGGTACCGCATCGAGCTTGAGAACCTGGTGGGGACCAACAACACCACCAACATCGTTCTGGCCAACAATCCGGCCGATGTGATCCGCGACGCGCGCGGCAAGCTGCAGGCCGTCTACAACCGCTATCAGAACCTGACCGAGCTGCGGACCTCGGGCTTCGATGTCGAGCTGAGCCAGAAGCTCAGCACCGAGACCTTCGGCGACTTCACCGTATCGACCGCCTACACCCACGTGATCGACTATCGCCGTCCGGTCACCGTGGGCGGGCCGCTGGTGAACTATGCCGGCAACAATCGCGGTCCTTCGCTGCCGGCCGACAAGGCGACGACCCGCGCGGCCTGGTCGTTCGGCGATCTCGACGCCTCGGTCACCTGGTTCTACACCGCCGGCTATGACCTGGTGCCCAACGTGGCGGGCCAGAAGCGCGTCGACGACTACAACCAGTTCGACCTCTATGTGGGCTGGACGGGCATCAAGAACACGACCCTCTACGCCAAGGTCGAAAACGTCTTCGAAGAAGCGCCGCCCTATGACGCCAACTTCCCGGGCATCCGCGCGCCCTACGATTTCACTCAGTATGATCTGCGGGGACGCTACTTCCAGATCGGCTTCGACTATCGTCTCTAAGCCAAGCTAGACCGCAGTCTCAATTTTTCTCCGGATAGACCCGATGTCCTTCAAGTCCTGGCTCCGGAACGCCGCTCCCGCGGCGCTCCTCGCCGCCGCCGTGCTCTCTTCCGCGCCCACCGTGGCCGCCGCCCAGAGCAGCTACTTCTTTCCGCAGGCCGCAGCCGCCGACTTCGATGCGGCGATCCCGACCCCGGAAGCCTTCCTCGGCTATCCGATCGGCTCGCACTACACGCGGCACGATCAGGTGGTGGCCTATCTGCGGGAACTGGACCGGCTGTCGGACCGGGTCAGCGTCGAGGAGATCGGCCGCACCTATGAAGGCCGCCCGCTTCTGGCGGTGACCATCACGTCGGGCGCCAACCACGGACGTCTGGCCGAACTGCAGGCCGCCCACGCGGCGGTCTCCGATCCCTCGGCGCCCGCGCCGGATCTGGCCCGCACGCCGGTGGTGGTCGGCCTCTATTACGGCGTCCACGGCAACGAGACCTCCAGCGGCGAAGCGGCCCTTCTGACCGCCTATTACCTGGCCGCCAGCCGCTCGGCCGAGGTGCAGGACTGGCTCGACAAGGCGGTGGTCATCATCGACCCGGCTCAGAACCCGGACGGCCGCGACCGCGCCGCCAACTGGCACAACGCCTGGAAGAACAATCCGCCGGTCTCCGACCCGGCCGACAAGGAGCACGTGGAGCCGTTCCCCATGGGGCGGACAAACCACTACTTCACCGACCTCAACCGCGACTGGCTGGCCGTCACCCAGAAGGAGACGCGCGCCAAGCTGGAGGTCTTCCATCGCTGGCTGCCCAACGTGCAGATCGACTTCCACGAGATGGGCTCGGGCAGCACTTATTACTTCGAGCCGTCGCCGGCGAGCATGGAAAGCCCGCTGCTGCCCAAGGCGTCCTACGCGTTCAACAAGGTGCTGGCGAAGTATCACGCCAAGGCCCTCGATGATCTGGGCTCACTCTATTACACGGGCGAGAACTACGACAACTTCTCGGCAGTTTATGGGTCTACATACCCGGATTTCCACGGGGGCGTCGGGGTGACGGTGGAACAGGCCAGCTCTCGCGGTCTCGTCCAGGACACCGCCAACGGCCCGCTGACCTTCGGCTTCACCATCCGCAACCAGGTGGCCACGGGTCTGGCCTCGGTGCGCGGCGCGGTGGCCGAGCGCCAGGGCTTGTTCAACCTGCAGCGCGAGTTCTTCCGCTCGGCCACGGAAGAGGGGCGTCGCTACAAGCACGCCGCCTTCGTGTTCGGCGACCCGGCCAATCCCGGCTTGTCGCGCCAGACCCTCGACCTGCTGGCCCAGCACAAGATCCGCGTCCACGCCCTGGCCGCGCCGGTGACCCTGGATGGCAAGACCTTCCGGCCCGGCAGCGCCTGGGTCGTGCCGTCGGCTCAGCCGCAGTTTCGCCTGATCCATTCGATCTTCGAGCCGACCCCGCCGACCAACGGCGGCGTCTATGGCAGCACCTCCTATGCGGTGGCGCCCGCCTACGGCCTGACGGTTGGTCGCGCCAAGAGCGCGCCGTCGCTGGGCGCCGTCGTCACCGCACTTCCGACCGCCGTCGGCGGGGTGGCCGGGCCTGAACGCGCTTACGCCTACGCCGTCGACTGGCGCGACCTGAACGCCCCTCGCGTCCTGTCGGCGTTGCTGCAGCAGGGCGTGAAGGTCCGCGCCGCCTTCGAGCCGTTCACGGCCCGGACCGACGGCGGCGAGACCGCCTTCGGGCGTGGCACGCTGGTCATCCCGACCGCCGGCCAGACCCTGGCGGAGCCGCAGCTGCGCGCCGCGATCGATGAGGCCGCGCGTTCGGCCGGCGTGGTCGCTCAAGGTCTCGCCTCGGGCCAGAGCGCGGCCGGCATCGACCTGGGCAGCGAAAGCGTCCGTCCTGTGCGCAAGCCGAGGGTCGCCCTGGTCATGGGCGAAGGCGTCAACGCCACCGAGATCGGCTCGACCTGGTTTTCGCTGAGCGAGCGGCTGGCCTGGCCGGCGACCAAGCTCGATCCGGCGCAGCTGCGTCGCCTGCCGCTGGGCGCCTACACCAGCATCGTCCTGGCGGGCGGCCGTTATGACGACCTGGGCGACGACACCGTGGCGGGCCTGCGCCGTTTCGTGCAGGGCGGCGGTTCGCTGGTGACCTTCGGCGCCGGCTCCAAGTGGGCGGTCTCCAAGGGGCTCGCCGGGCCGGCGCCAAAGGCGGCGGAGGAGAAGGCGGAGGACAAGGCCGAGCGCCTTGACTTCGCCGCCCGCCGCGACGCCCTGGCCGAGAAGCGCAGCTCCGGCAACGCCCTGTCCGCCGACGCCGACATCACCCACCCGCTGGCCTTCGGTCTGTCGCAACGGGCGCTGTTCGTGAACAAGGAGACCGATGTGACGCTGTCGCCGGTCGCCGACGCCTTCTCCAACGTGGTCAAGATCGACGCCCAGCCGGTGGTCAACGGCTACCTGCCCGAGGCCCTGCGCAAGCAGGCGGCGGGTACGGTCTGGGCGCAGGTGGCGCGCGTGGGTGAGGGCAATGTGGTGTTGTTCGCCGACGACCCGGCGCACCGCAAGTACTGGCTGAACACCGAGCGCCTGCTGCTCAACAGCCTGTTCTTTTCCAACCACCTGTCGCCGTCGGCGCGGTTCTAGACGCCGTCCTGAAGTGATCCGCCCGCAACACGGGCGGATCACCTGACGCTGCGTAACGCGGCTCTTCAAACCCCTGTCACCAGAAGACCCTAACGGGGCGCCCGAAGCTTTGGCGCAGCCTTAAGGGGCCACGATCTCTCATCATCAGAATATGGGCCGCTGGATCGCCGGCGAGATCCTGCCCCACGAGGCGGACGTCCGCGCCTGGCTGCGTCGCAGCCTGCGGCTCGTGGAGATCGATGACGTGATCCAGGAGAGCTATTGCCGGATCGCCGCCGCCGTCGATCCGCAGACGATCGCCAGCCCCCGCGCCTACTTCTTCACCACGGCCCGCAACGTCGCCCTGGACCAGATGCGGAAAAATCGTGTGGTCGGACTCGACGACGTGGCGGAATTGGCGTGGTCGAACGTCGTGGATGAGAGCCCTTCTCCCGAGCGGCTCGCCGGCGGGCGTCTCGAGCTGCGCCGGATCAACACGCTTATCGAGTCTCTTCCCCAGCGATGCCGCACCATTTTCGTCATGCGCAAGGTGCAGGGCCTGAGCCAAAGGCAGATCGCCCACAAGCTCGGCGTGACCGAGAACGTCGTGGAGAAGCAGGCGGCCAAGGGGCTGCGCCTGCTGTTGGACGCCGTGGCCGCGCAGCCGGGGCGAGTGAAGCTTGAGCAACCCATCCAATCCGATCGACGCCGCCGCGGCTGACTGGGTCGTCAGGCGGGACCGGGGTCTGAGCGCGGCCGAGACGGCCGAGCTGGAGGCCTGGCTCGCCGCGGACCCGCGTCAGCGCGGCGCCTTCGTGCGCGCTGAAGCCGCCTGGATGAGTCTGGACCGTGGACGGGCCCTCGATCCGTCGCTCCTCATGCGCCAGCCGATGATGGCGCGGCGCGGCCTTCTGATCGGGGGCGGCGCGGCTCTCGCCGCCGGCTTGGCGAGCGTGACGCTGTCGCCGCTGCTGGTGGGGGGCAAGCGCATCGCCACGGGTGTGGGCGAAGGGCGGCGTGTTCCGCTCGAGGATGGCTCCAGCCTCGACCTCAACACCGACAGCAAGGTGAAGGTCCGGTTTGATCGTACTTCGCGACAGGTCGACCTCTCGCAAGGCGAGGTCTGGTTCGAGGTGTCGCGCGATGCGGCGCGGCCGTTCCGGGTCGATGTGGGTCTGCTCGCCCTGAGCGCTGACGAGGCGGACTTCTCCGTGCGCCGCGATGTGGACCGCGTAAGGGTCAATGTGGAGCGCGGCGCTGTGCGGCTCCAGCGCCTGGGCCTGGAGGCCTCCGAGCGGCTGGTGGAGGCTGGCGCTGTGGCGGTGGCCGACCTCCGGGGCGTTGCGGTCTCCACCGTGGCGCCGGCCGTGCTGCAGGCCAATCTGGCCTGGCGCACGGGCGCGATCGTCCTGGACGGGGTCACGCTCGCCGAGGCGGCGGCGGAGTTCAATCGCTACAATGCTCGCGCCATCACGGTCGGTGAGGCCGCTCGAGAGCTTCGGGTCGTCGGCGTCTTCCGCGCTCGAGAGCCGGAGGCCTTCGCCCGCGCCGCCGCCGCCAGTCTGGCGGTGGGCGTGCAAGTTCATAGTGACGCGATATACATCGGATGATCATGTATATCGCAAGTTGTAAAAATTGTTATTCTTGAAAATTTCACAATAAAGTTTGGCGGATATTTCATCTAGCGGCGTCGCTCCTTTGTAATCGCAAAGGGGTGGCGCAATGGCCAACACGATTTCCAAGTCTCTGTTTCTTTCTACCGTCGCCGCGGCCGCCGTTTGCGCGGCTCAACCCGCCGCGGCCCAGGTCCGCACCTTCAATATCGAAGCTCAAGCGGCCGTGACCGGCGTGCCGCAGCTGGCGCTCCAGAGCGGCCTGCAGATCATCGCGCCCCTGCCCGACCTGCAAGGGCGCCGCATCGCCGCGGTGAAGGGCGAGATGGACGCCATGGCGGCGGTGCGGCAGGCGCTGGTCGGCTCGGGCCTGAGCATCGCCTCCAACCAGGGCGGTGTGGTGATCTTGTCGGCCGGCGCCCGCGCCGCGGTGGAGGCCGAAGCCCAGGTCGAGGAGATCGTCGTCTCCGCCCCCATCCTGCAGAGCCTGACCCGCTCGCTGGAGATCCAGCGCGCCGCCGACAACGTCAAAAGCGTGATCGCCGCCGACACGGTGGGCCGTTTCCCCGACCAGACCGCCGCCGGCGCCTTGGCGCGCCTGCCGGGCGTGGGCGTGCAACGCGACCAGGGTCAGGAGCGCTATGTCCAGGTGCGCGGCGCCCCGACGCGCTGGACCTCGGTGGCGCTGAACGGCGTCGCCATCCTCGGCGCCGAGGACCGTGTTTTCCGTTTCGACGCGGTGCCGTCGACGCTGATCGATCAGGTCGAGCTCAACAAGACCCTCACCCCGGCCATGCCGGCCGAGGCCCTGTCCGGCCAGATCGACATCAAGACCTACAGCCCGATGTCCGATCCCGGCTTCCACATGCAGGCGGCCCTGGGCAAAGGCTACGTGGACCTGGGCGACGGCCCGCAGGATCATGCCGCCGCGCGCCTGTCCTGGTCCAACGACAAGTTCGGCATCGTGCTGTCCGGTTCGCACTACGTCTTCGAACAACAGACCGACAACGCCGAGCCGCGCTTTGACGCTGCGGGCATGAGCCAGCTGCGCGTCGCCAAGTACGTGATCGAGCGCGAGACCAACGCCCTGTCGGCCGGCCTGGAGTTCGCTCCCGGCGACGGCCACCGCATCACCTTCAACTCCATCTATTCGGAGTTCATCGATGATGAGGAGCGCAACCAGTACACCTTCATGTTCAACGGCGCCCGGGCGGGCACGCGCAGCAAGACCGCCGGCGATCTGGTGGGCGTCGAGGTGCGCGGCCAGTTCAACAAGGGCGGCCAGGAGACCTCGGGCCTCTACAACATCCTGCACGGCGAGCATGAGATCGGCGGCGGCCAGCTGACCTGGGACCTGGCGCACAGCCGCTCGGTGCTGGAGAGCGGCAGCCCTCTGATCAACCAGAACCAGAGCGCCGGTCTGCGTCCGTCCCTGACCTTCCAGGCTGACGGCCGCGGCTTTCCGACCATCGCGCTCTACCACACCAACCGCGCCGGCGCGTCCCCGGTGCGCGGCGGGCGCGTCACGGCTCTGGATCAGATGGCTTTCGACCAGGAGCTGATCACTTGGTCGGGATCGGAGCGCAAGACGCGCGAAGACCTGGCGAAGGTCGACTACACCCGGGACGTCGAGCTGTTCGGCGCGCCGGTTCGGGTGACCGCCGGCCTGCAGTACAACGACCGCCAGTTCCGCGACGTGGGCAGCTACGTCAACACCACCCCGGCCGGCGTCACCGGCGGCGCCTTCGACGCCCGTCAGGTCGCGGCGGCGCTGGGCGTGCAATGGACGCCGGGCGCGTTGGTCTCCACCCGCGCCGTGGACGAAGACCTGTCGCGGGGCTTCACCTTCAACTACGTGGAGAACAGCCTCATGCGCCGTCAGGCCGAGGCCCTGTTCGACGCGGCGCGCGCGGCCAACGCCCGCGGGGCCAACTACGCAGTGCCGCAACTGTCCCCGCAGCAGCTGTTCACCGTCGACGAGCGTCTGATCGCCGCCTACGCCAGCGGCCGCACCGAGATCGGCCGTCATACGGTTGTGGCCGGCGCCCGGATCGAGAACACCAAGATCGAGTCTGCCGGCACGGCGGTGATCGGCGGTACGCGCCAGCCGCTGGACCTGGAGAACGATCAGACCCGGATCTTCCCCAGCATCCACTGGACCTACGAGGCGCGTGACGACCTGCAGCTGCGCGCGGCCCTGGTCAGCGGCTCGGCCCGTCCCAGCTTCGGCGCCCTGTCGGCCAATGTGAACATCAACGACGCCAACGCCACCATCTCGGGCGGCAATCCCGATCTGAAGCCCGAGACCGCCTACGGCCTCGACGGCGCCATCGAGTGGTACTTCGCGCCCGCCTCGGTGCTGTCGGCCAATGTGTTCTGGCGCAAGGTGGACCACGTCCTGTTCGGCAGCACCACGACCGTCGGCGACAGCCGCTATGACGGCCAGGGCTTCAACCGTTCGGGCTATGACTTCTCGACCACGGTCAACGGCGAGGACGGCGATCTCTATGGCGTCGAGTTCGCTTACGTGCAGCCGTTCCGCTTCCTGCCGGGCGCTCTGTCGGGCCTGGGCGTGGAGACCAGCCTGACCCTGCTGGACGGCGAGTTCACCACCCCGGACGGCCGCAAGACCGGGTTCCCCGGCACGTCGAAGCGGATCACCAATGTGACCGCCTTCTACGAGAAGCACGGCGTGTCGGCGCGCCTGAGCTGGCAGCACCGCACCAAGTGGCTGGACGAGGTCGGCGCCGCCGAGACGTCCGACTTCTGGTGGGCCTCGCAGCAGCGTCTCGACCTGTCGGTCCGCTACCAGATCGACCGCAACTACGCCCTGTTCTTCGACGCCAACAACCTGACGGACGAGGAAGGCATGCGCTGGCAGGGCGACCGCAGCCGTCCCTACGAGCTGGAAGGCTACGGGCGCCGCTTCATGGGCGGCGTGCGGGTCAACTTCTGATCCTGATCTGACCAGGTTGCGCCCAAGCGCATCCGACGGCCTCGCGCGGTGCTCCCCCGAACGCGCGGGGCCGTCGACTTACTTGCTAGCCCAGCATCGAGCCGGTCTCGATGAACCGCTGGTGCCAGCTCAGGGCCTCGGCGGGCAGGGACGGGGTCTGTAGGCCGTAGGAGCCCGCCAGGGCGCGCTTGAAATAGTCCTGCAGGTGCGGCCGATAGGTCGGGTGGGCGCAGTTTTCGATGATGACCTTGGCGCGCTGTTTGGGCGCCAGGCCGCGCAGGTCGGCCAGGCCCTGCTCGGTGACGAGCACCTGCACGTCCTGGGCGATGTGATCCACATGGCTGGCCTGGGGCACGATGGCCGAGATGGCGCCGTTCTTGGCCGTGGACGGGGTCATGAAGATCGACACATAGGCGTTGCGGGCGAAGTCGCCCGAGCCGCCGATGCCGTTTTGAATCCTTGAGCCCATGATGTGGGTGGAGTTCACGGCCCCATAGATGTCGGCCTCGATCAGGCCGTTCATGGCCAGGCAGCCGAGGCGGCGGATGATCTCGGGGTGGTTGCTGATCTCCTGGGGCCGCAGGATCATGCGCTCGCGATAGGCGCCCATGTTGGCGTTGATACGCGCCGCTGCCTCCGGCGACAGGGAGAAGGCGGTGGCCGAGGCCATGCGCAGCTTGCCGGCGTCCAGCAGGTCGAGCATCCCGTCCTGGATCACCTCGGTATAGGCGGTCATGTCGTCGAACGGCCCGTCGACCAGGCCGGTCAGCACGGCGTTGGCGATGTTGCCCACGCCCGACTGGATCGGCAGCAGCGAGGCTGGCAGGCGGCCCATCTTCACCTCGTGGGCGAAGAACTCCAGCAGGTGGCCGGCGATGGCCCTGGCCGATGCGTCGGGCGCGGCGAAGGGCAGGTTGCGGTCGGGTGCATCCGTCTCCACCACGGCGACGATCTTGGCGGGATCACAGCGCAGATAGGGCTGGCCGATGCGGTCGTCGGGGCGGGTCAGGGGGATCGGTTGCCGGTGCGGCGGCAGGCGGGTGCCATAGTAGATGTCATGCATCCCCTCCAGCGCCGGGTTCTGCCAGCTGTTGACCTCGAGGATCACCTTGTCGGCGCGGTCGAGCCAGGTCTTGTTGTTGCCCACCGATGAAGACGGGATCAGCGAGCCGTCCGGATAGACGCCCGACACCTCGACCACGGCGGTGTTCAGCGGGCCGAGGAAGCCCTGCCAGGCCATGGGGGCCACCTGGCTCAGGTGCATGTCGAAATAGTTCATCTCGCCGCGATTGATCTTCTCGCGGGCGACGGGGTCCGAATTGTAGGGCAGGCGAAACTCGATGCCGTCGGCCTTGGCCAGGGCGCCGTCCAGCTCGGGCCCCGTGGAGGCGCCGGTCCAGACGCGGATCTGGAAGGGGCGTCCCGCCGCGTGCTCGGCCTCGATCCGCGAAGCCAGGGCCATGGGCACGGCCTTGGGATAGCCCGAGCCGGTGAAGCCGCTCATGCCCACAGCATCGCCGTGTTGGATCATGGCCGCGGCCTGTTCGGCGGTGGTCACCTTGGCGCGCAGTTGGGGGCAGGCGATGCGGCTCGACATGAAATGGGGCTCCCTCGACGATGGAGCTTTATTCCTTCGGCGCCGCTTGCCCTTGCGTCAAATCAAGAACCCGGGTCGGCGTCAGAAGGGAAAGAAGATGGGAATGGCGACCATGGCGGCGGCCCAGGTGATCAGATTCAACGGCAGGCCGACCCGCACGAAGTCCATGTAGCTGTAGCCGGCCATGTTGAAGACCAGGACATTGGTCTGGTAGCCGAACGGCGTGGCGAAGGCGGCGGAAGCGGCCATCATCACGGTGACCAGGAAGGGGCGTGGATCGACGCCCAGGCTCTCCGCAAGCGCCACCGCGATGGGCGTGATCAACACCGCGACCGTGGCGTTGGACAGCAGCTCCGTGGCCGCCAGGGTCACCCCGTAGAGGACGATCAGCGCGCCCAGAGGCCCCATGGGGCGAATGATGTCGATCAGGCGGTCGGCGCCGGCCTTGGCGAGGCCCGTGACCTCGATGGCCGTGCCCACGACCACCATGCCGGCGATGAGCAGCAGGATTTCGGGCCGTAGGCCCGCATAGGCCTCCTCCGGTGTGATGACCTTCATGAGGATCAGGGCCACCGCGCCGGCGAAGGCCGCGGCGGCGATCGGCGCCCAGCTCAGAGCCGCCGCCATGATCACCAGCACAAAGACGCCCAGCGACAGCAGGGCCGGGCGAAGCTGAAAGGGGCGGTCGGCGGCGCTGTAGAGCGACACGTCCCCAAGATGGGCGTCTCCCGATCCATCGGGTTGAGCTCTGGCCTCACCCAGTCGGGACAATCCCAAGGGAGCCTGGCCGGGCTCGTCGCCATCGGCGGTGCGGCCAAGCTGGCGTGCGCCGACGAAGTACAGCCAAAGCCCGCCCACCGAGGCGATGACCAGTCCGACAGGCGTGATCTCGAAAAGACGGAACACCGGCTGGCCGGCGTTGCGGGCCATGTCGTTGACCAGAAGATTGGTCGAGGTCCCGATCAGGGTCAGCAGACCGCCCATGACCGTAACGTGGCTGAGCGGCATCAAGAAACGCTTGGGCGACAGGCCCAAAGATCGGGCGACATCGCGGACCACGGGCGCGGCCAGAACCACCACCGGGGTGTTGTTCAAAAAGCCGCCCACCGAGCCGCAAAGGCCGATCACCATCCAGATGCCCCGCGCGCCGATGCGGCTGGAGATCTGCACGGCCTTGCGGATCATCAGGCCAAGCAGGCCCGAAAGCTCGATGGCGTAGGCGATGACGAAAAGGCCGGCCAGGGCGATGACGGCGGGGCTGGCGAAGGCGCCTTGCACCTCCACCGGCCGGACGACACCCAGGACCAGAAGCACGGCAGCGCCGAGCAGCGCCACGACATCCGAGCGCATCTTGCCGTGGATCATCAGCCCGACCACGGCGACGAGCACGATCAGGGCGGCGATCTGGTCAAAGGTCATCGTCTCTTGAGGACCCTGTATCGAGCTGAGGTCAACCTTTTTGCCCGGGTTCGGGACCCTGACAGCGGATCGCATGTTAAGGTGGTTCCATGCTCGAAACGATCGCGCCGCGCATAACGCCGGTCGTCGCGCTAGCGGCGTCCGCCCTTGTCCTGACCGCCTGCCAAAAGGAGGAAGCGGCCCCGCCGCCGCCCGTCCAGCCGCCGGTGATCGATACTCCGCCGATCAAGGCCGCCGCCTCTCCCCCGTACGACAGGGCGAGGCTTCTTGAGGCCATGGATGCGGCGGCCGCCGCCTATGCCGCCGGCGAGTCCAAGCCGGACGACCTCGCGGGCAAACAGTTCGTGGTGCGACAGGCGTTTGGTTGTGAAGAGGCGCCGCCCCTGGCCGCGGACGCCCCGGGCGACGGCCTCGGCCGCTGGTCGTGGAGCGAGCGCCGCGATGTGATCCGGGTCAGCGTTTCGCCGGGGGACTGGGCGAAGTCGGCTCTGATGGCGGGCGGCGCAGAGAACTGGGAGGCGGTCGAGGGCTTCTGGCTGACCCGGCCCTGGCTGCGATCGGAGGGCTGTCCGGGCGTGAAGGCCGACCCCTTGGCCAGCGGACCGGCGGCGCCTACCCCGCAGACGATCGCCATCGCGGCGGTGTTCGAGGCCGGCGGTTCGCGCATCGGAAGGCGCAACGGCCGCAGCTACGACTTCAGCGTCCGCGGCGAGGGCGGGCCGCCCACGCCGCCGGTCGGAGGCTACCGTCTGGTGCTGGAAGGACGCTTTGCGGCGTTCTCGACCGGCGCGGCGATCCGTTGCCGCAGCCAAAGCAGCGACCAGCGCCCGGTCTGCGTGGCGGCGGCGAGTGTGGATCGAGTCGCCTTCGAGGATGCGCAAGGCCAGGTGCTCAGCGAGTGGCGTCCCGGCTGAGGCGGGGGTGAACGGCGGATGAACCGCCCGCCCCCGGATCGTTCAGGCGGCGGCGTGCATTGTGGTCTTCGA
This sequence comes from Caulobacter segnis, assembly GCF_029543125.1. Lineage (GTDB taxonomy): Bacteria > Pseudomonadota > Alphaproteobacteria > Caulobacterales > Caulobacteraceae > Caulobacter > Caulobacter segnis_D. Next base: position 841,055 of record NZ_JARQWW010000001.1, on the reverse strand, counting down.
CGAAAAGGAGACCACCATGAAGAAGACGCTTCTGATCACCGCCGCGGCGGCCATGACCCTGGTCAGCGCCGTCGCTTCGGCCCAGCCCTACAGCGGCCGCGGCGGTCCTTACGGCGACCGTGACCGCGATGGCCGTCCCAACTACGCCGAGCGGCGCTTCGACCGCGATCGTGACGGCCGCCCCGACCATCGCGACCGTTTCGACAATCGCCGCGGCGGCTACGGTTACGGGCATGCCCCGCGCTATCGCGCCGGTCAGCGGTTCGCCCATTACCGCAGCCCGCAGTACCGGGTGCATAACTACCGCAGCTACGGCTGGGCCCCGCCGCCCCGCGGCTACGGCTACTACCGCGCCGACAACGGCGATGTGGTGATGGCGGCCCTGGCCACCGGCCTGATCGCTTCGATCATCGCCAACAACAACTACTAAGCGCTCGGGCGGCGCGGTCTCTTTTGGGGCCGCGCCGTCTTCGCGTTCAGCAGCACTTGAACGTTCCCCCCGCCCCGAACCGGCGTTCCTCGTGCAGGCGGAAGAACGCCTTGCGATCCATCGGCGCGGCATCGGGATGGCGGGCCGCCGCGTGGCGCACATAGGCGTCATAGTCCGGCTGGCCGATCATCAGACTGGCGGTGCGACGGAATTGACGTCCCCACCCCAGAGCCGTGTCCCGGCAACGGCAGACGGCGTCCTCAAGCATGGGCCGCCTCCGGGATTTCGCGCGCGGTCGGCTGCGCGGTGCGCTTGGCCTTCAGGCAGGCGGCGACGCCATAGACCGCCACCGTCACCACCACGAACAGGAAGCCCGCCGTGAGGGTCGAGTTGACGTAGTCGTTGACGATGACCTGATGCATCTGCGCCGCCGACTTGGCCGGGGGCAGGAGCCGGTCATCGGCCAACGCGGCCTGATAGGCGCGGGCGTGGGCCAGGAAGCCGATCCGCACATCAGGGTGGAACAGCTTCTGCAATCCGGCGGTCAGGGTGCAGATCAGCAGCCAGACGGTCGGGGCGAGGGTCACCCAGGCGAACCGCTCGCGCTTCATCTTGAACAGCACCACGGTGCCCAGGATCAGGGCCACGGCGGCCAGCATCTGGTTGGCGATGCCGAACAGCGGCCACAGGCTGTTGATGCCGCCCAAGGGGTCGACGACGCCGGTGTAGAGGAAGTAGCCCCATAGCCCGACGGTGAGCGCGGTGGCCACCACATTGGCGCTCCACGAATGGGTCTCGCGCATCTTGGGGACCGCCAGTCCCAGCAGGTCCTGGATCATGAAGCGGCAGACGCGCGTGCCGGCGTCCACGGTAGTGAGGATGAACAGCGCCTCGAACAGGATGGCGAAGTGGTACCAGAAGGCCATCATCGCCTTGCCGCCGATCACCGACGACAGGATGTGGGCCATGCCCACCGCCAGGGTCGGCGCGCCGCCGGCGCGCGACAGGATGGTGTGTTCGCCCACGTCGCGGGCGATCTGCTCCAGCTCGGCCGGTGTGATGTGAAAGCCCCATTGCGCCACGGCGGCGGCCGCGGAGGCAGCGTCGGTTCCGATGAGGCTGGCGGGGCTGTTCATGGCGAAATAGATCGCCGGATCCAGAATGGTGGCGGCGATCAGGGCCATCACCGCCACGAAGCTTTCGCACAGCATGGCGCCGTAGCCGATCAGCGGGATCTGGGTCTCGCTCTCGATCAGCTTGGGCGTGGTGCCGGACGAGATCAGAGCGTGGAAACCCGACACCGCCCCACAGGCGATGGTGATGAACAGGAACGGGAAAAGGGCCCCGGCGAAGACCGGGCCCGTGCCGTCGATGAACGGGGTGATCGCCGGCATCTGCACGTGCGGCCGCACGATCAGGATGCCCACGGCCAGGGCGGCGATGGCGCCGATCTTCAGGAAGGTCGACAGATAGTCGCGCGGCGCCAGCAGCAGCCACACCGGGATCACCGAGGCGATGAAACCGTAGGCCATCATCAGGATGGCCAGGGTCGGACCGGTGAGGGTGAAAGCCGGGCCCCAGACCGGGTGAGCCGCCACATGGCCGCCGCCCATGATCGCGGCGATCAGCAGCACGACCCCGATCAGCGACACCTCGCCCACCCGGCCGGGCCGCAGGAACCGCGAATAGAGCCCCATGAAAACAGCGATGGGAATTGTGGCGGCCACCGTGAAGGCGCCCCACGGGCTCTCGGCCAGGGCCTTGACCACCACCAGCGCCAGGACCGCCAGGATGATGACCATGATCAGCAGGACGCCCACCTGGGCGATGACGCCGGGGATCGGGCCCATCTCGGTGCGGATCATGTCGCCCAGGGACTTGCCGTCCCGACGGGTGGACATGAACAGCACCATCATGTCCTGCACGGCGCCGGCCACGACCGCGCCGACGAGGATCCAGATCATGCCGGGCAGGTAGCCCATCTGAGCGGCCAGCACCGGACCCACCAGAGGGCCTGCGCCGGCGATGGCGGCGAAGTGGTGGCCGAAGAGGACGTTGCGCGGGGTCGGCACGTAGTCGAGCCCGTCGTCGCGCCGCACCGCCGGGGTCGGTCTCGCGCCGTCGAGCGCCAGAACCTTTCTGGCCAGGAAGCGGGTGTAGTAGCGATAGGCGACCGTGTAGGTGCAGAGCGCCGCGACCACCATCCACACAGCGCTGATGCTCTCGCCGCGATTGAGGGCGACGACCGCGAAGGCCGCCGCGCCGACGACGGCGATCAGGGCGAATAGAAGATGCGTTCTCAAAGCGCCCATGCGCGACCTCTCCCTCAAGTCGGTCGGGCCGCCATCCGCGCGGCCTTGAAGACCGGCCTAAAGCAAACGGCAGGGCTTGTCCCCAAGGACTGAGCGCTTGCCGTTCGTAGAGGGTCGTTCGACGTCATGCCGGGCGGCGCGTCTGAGCGCCGCCCACCAGATCGACGTCATGGGCCGTGGCGTCCGGTTAAGGTTGTCAGGCCCAGGCGGCCAGAACGCCCGACCGGTCGAGGATGGAGAAGAAGCGGCGCGCATCGGCCGCGCTTGCGGCGGCGGCCTGCGCCACGAGGTCTTTGAGGGCGTCGGGCGTCACCGCGAAGAAGCCGCTCCGGCCCCGGACAACCAGGCCGCGCGCCTGCAACAGATTCACGTAGCGTCTGGCGGTTTCGCCGGAGAAACGGATCGGGCGCGCGATGTCGGCGATCCTGGCGGGGCGTCCCGCTGCGCCCGAGGCCGATATCCATTGCGTCAGGCCGGCGTCGTCCAGATCGGCGGTGTTCTCCAGGACGATCTCCACCAGAACCGCGGCCGTCGGCAGGTTGCCGCCGAACCGCATCAGGATGTGCGCCGTCCTCAGAAAGTAGTCGGAGATGGCGCGTCCCACCACACGCACCGGCGGGCCGTCATCCTGACGCACAAGCGTGGGGGACGGTACGTGCTGAGCCGCGTTCAGGGCCCGCATGTCGCGATAGAACTGCCCGGCGCGATCGTAGCTCGCCGTCAGCATCGCCACATAGGCCGGAGAACTGATCGTGCTGGACAGCACCATCACCCCGGCGGGCGTCACGGCGATCAGGCCCTCGCGCGCTAGCCCCCCGATCCTGCGGCGCACGGTCTCGAACGGCATGCCGAGCGACTGGGCGACCGCGTTGATGCTGATCGGCCGCAGGAGCTCATCGGGCGGGGGCTGATCGGCGGGGCTGAAGTAGGTGTTGGCCTCTGGGTCCCGATTGACCGGCGTCAGGCTGGCGTTGGCGATGGCTGACAGGATGAAGGCGTCGTGAGGGTCGCGTTCGCCGCGCGCGATCGCGCCGCAGTCACGAATGAAGCGAAGGCAGGTCAGGGCGATCCGGGCCTGACGAGCGGCGTCCTGGTTGGCGGCATCCATCGGCGAAGGCGGCGAAAGGTTGAGGCCGCTGGCTATGCGGCGCGGGCAGGCGGCGGGTCAACCGCCGGCTATCACAACGCCTTATCGGGTAAAGGGTTGTCCGCCTGCGTCGGCGATGCCGGGTGTACGCACGCGCCCTGCCAAAATCAGTGCCTGTCGATGTCCGCATCGCGCGTGGTCAGGGCCTGCGTCCAGTCCGACATGGACGGGCCGGCCCCCAGGCGTGGGTTGCGCATGGTCGATGTCGACGGCTTGCCGCCGCGCTTGCGCGGGAGCCAGAAGAACATCCAGCGAATGGCTGGATGAGGCCCCTTGCCGGGGCGTTTCGCGCCGTGGCCGGACGCGAATGAGGCTTGAGCCTGCATTGCCGCTTCTCTTCGATGTCCTGCGTATAAAAGGCTGGGAGCGCCCACGGGCCGACGCGCGGCGCGGACTGGGATCGCAAGCCCCGCGCAGCTGTCATGCACGCCCCCGCCAGAACGCTGGATCAACCGGGGCGGGAATGCAAAAACATGGTTACTCAGTTTGAGCGAGGTGGCGGAATTCGCCGATGAAATGGCGCTTGATGCAGGCCTAAACCTGCAAAGGCGCCGGCAAGGGCTTTGCGAGGAACCTGTCGGGGCGAGGGGTCGTTGGTGAACCACGATCATGTGGCGACCGACGATGAGACCTTCGAACACAATCCTCACTTTGCTCCTTGCGAGCCTGTTGTCTGCCGGCCCGGTCATCGCCCTGGACAAGTCCCAGCCGACGGCCCCGGTCCAAGAAGGTGGGCTTGGTCGGGCCTTGGTGACCGTAGGCGCTCAGCCCGCGCGCGATCTGGGCATGACCAAGCGCGAGATTCCGGCGGCCCTGCAGCGCGCCCTGGATGCGCCTTACAGCCTGGAGGGGCTCGACAGCTGCGATGCCGCCCATGCTGAACGAGCGGCGCTGGACGAGGTGCTGGGCCCCGATATCGGCGGCGCGCAGGCGCTTCGAGAAAGCCGCGCGGCCAAGCTTGCGCAGGCCGGCGGCCGCACCTTGGTCAACAGCATCATCCCCTTTCGCGGGTTGATCCGCGAGATCAGCGGCGCCGCGCCGGCGGACCGGCGCATGGAGGTGCTCGTAGACGCAGGCCATGCGCGGCGCGGCTTCCTTCGCGGCGTCGAAGCCAAGCTTCACTGCGACGTCACGATCGTCGACCTGGCGCGGATTGAGACTGCCGATGTGACTGGCGCTTCTCACTAGGGCGCGCGCCGGGAAACTTGATGTCACGAAAGGCTGGAAGATGTTGAACCGCGAAGACCATTCGGCGCTGAATGCGCTGTCGGACGCCTTGGCCGACGCTGCTGGCGTGCACCGCGCGGCGGCGGGAGTGGCGGAGCAACCTGCTCTGAGAGCGGCCCTGTCACGACGCGCCGAGCGCCTGGCGGCGTTGAGCGCCCAGGTGCGTGCAGATGGCTCCGAAGAAGCGGGTGGATGGATCACCGGCCTGATCGACCGTCTGCGGCTGACCATCGATCAGTGGTTCGATGATAACGACGAGGCGGCGCAGGCCGCCGGCCGTGACTCCAAGGCCAGCTTGCTGCGGCTCATCGACAGCTATCTGGTCAGTCCCGAGCTTTCGGCCCAAGCGCTGGAGGTCTTCATCGAAGTTCGTCGCCAGATCGCACCAGGCCGCCCGCCCGTCAGCGAAGCCGTCGGCCTCAAAGCTCTTCCTTCCTGATCGATCGGCGCCCTCAGGAGCCGGGCTCGAGGGGATGGTCGATTTTCTCCAGCTCCTGCGCCAAAGGGTCCTGGCTCAGGCCCTGCAGCTTCACCCCAGACACATAGGCGGCCCTTCCAAGGAGCTGTGCGCCGATCGGCAAGGTCAGCAGCAGGAAGATGATGGTGAGGGCGGCCGTCGCGCCAAGGCCGCCGTCCAAGAGCATGGCGCCGCCGAGCACCAGCGCCACGCCGACGGTTCCGGCCTTGGTGGCGCTATGCATGCGCTGCAGGGGATCGGGCAGTCGTATCACCCCGATGGCGGCGACCAGAAGGAAGGCGGCGCCCAGAGTCATCAGGCCGGCTGCGACGAAGATCATGGCTTGCGACCCTTGCGTTCAATGAAGACAGCGAAGGCGGCGGTCGCCACGAAGGCGATCAGGGCTACGCCCAGGCCGATATCCAGGAAAACACTGGAGCCGGTGGCTACGGTCGTCAGGGCCGCGAAACTGACCGCCACGGCGGTGAGCATGTCCAGCGCGATGAAGCGGTCGACGAAGCTGGGCCCGCGGACCATGCGCCACGCAGCCAAGATGAGGGCGATCGCCAGGACGATGGAGAGCGCCGCGGTGAACAAGGGTGTCATGCACCAAGCTCCAAATCCGAAATCCAGCGCTCATAGAGCCGCTTGAAGCGTGTCGCAGAGGCCTCGGCATCAGTGCTGTCCAGCACGTGGACATAGAGGCGCCGGCGATCTTCGGAGACGTGAAGGCAGGTGGAGCCCGGGGTCAGCGAGGTGAAATAGGCGAAAAGCGCCACCGCCCATGGGCGCTGGACCGTCACGGGCACGACCACGATCGCAGGGCGTGTCCGAATGCGCGGCGCCAGTACGATGAGCGCGACGCCGACCGAGGCGGCGACAAGGTCCCACAGAAAAATCGCCAGCAGCACCAAGACGGCGCGCAGTCGACGCAAAGCCCTCATGAAGCGTCTCCGATCATGCGAGCGGACATCCTTGCGATGCTCAGGAGCCACTGCGGAGCCACGCCGATCATCAGGGTCGTGATCGACAGAAGGGCCATGGCCGCAAGGCCGGAACGCGGCACGCGGCGCATCGGCGTGCGCGCCTGCCGCCAGCACGCGTCGGACCAGAAGTTGGCCATGGATATGATCGTGAGCAGGCCAGCCAGTATGGCGACTGCGCCAAGCCAAGCCATGCCGGCGCTGAAGCTTTCGCGGATGACGATCAGCTTGGCCCAAAAGCCCGAGAAAGGCGGTATTCCCGCAAGCGACAGGATGGGCACGGCCAACAACAAGGCGAGCAGCGGCTCCTTACGGACGACGCCGCCGGTTCGGGTCAGGTCCCAGCTGCCGCAGGCGCGGCGGATAAGGCCGGCGCCGAAGAAGAGATTGGCCTGCACCACGATCGAATGGATCATGTAGAACACCGCCGCCGCCAGGCCGTCGCGGGTCGCCAGAGCCAGCGCCGCCATCATGTAACCGACCTGGGCGATGACGTGGTAGGCCAGCATCCTTCTCATGTCGGTCTGAGCCAGAGCGCCTGTCACGCAGATCAGCATCGTGGCGGCGGCGAAGGCTCCCAGAAGAGGGACAAGCTGAGCAGCTCCGACGCCGCCGGAGCCTATGCCGAAGACCCCGCCGAGCACGATCAGAAGGGCGAAGAACCCCATTTTGGTGAGGAGGCCGGCGAACACGGCCGCCACAGTGATCGGCGCCGTATGATAGGAAGCGGGAAGCCAAAGGTGGAACGGGACCAGCCCGGACTTCAGCATCAGCCCGCCCAGCAGCAGAGCGGCCGCCGTCGCCGAAGCGAAGCTGGGCGGAGCCTTCGCCAGGGCGCTCGCGGCAGCGCCGATATGCAAGGTTCCGGTCAGCCCGTAGACCATCCCCACGCCTAGCAGGATGAAGGTCGCCGCTAGCATGGCGAAGGCGGCATAACGGATCGCCCCGTCGATCTGCGCGGCGCGCCGATCGAGCGTGAGCAGACCCAGCGCCGAGAGCAAGGCGAGCTCGAACCAGACATAGAGGTTGAAGAGGTCCTCGGTGAGAAACGCGCCGTTCACCGCGCCGATCATCGCCAGCATCAGGGCGTCGTATCCCGCCCGGCGTCGCCGCGGGCCGATGTCGCCAAGGGCGTAGATCGCCGCGGCCAGCGCGACTAGGCCTGTGATGAACACGAGCGCCGCGCCCGGAAGCGTCGCCGAAAAGCTCACGCCAAATCCATGAGGCCATCCCCCAAAGACGCTCATCGCCGGGGGACCGCTTTGGAAAATCCGCAGCAGCAACGCCGTCGAGACGGCAGCTGTCAGCGCAGCGGCGATCAGGCCGATGGCCGTCGCCGCGGCGGGGCGTGAGCGCAACAGCAAGGCCGAGGCCGCTCCCAGGAAGGGGATCATCAGTGGCGCGATGAGCAACAGGGTGTCACTCATCGGCGCCGTCCCTGGCGCGAGCGGCGCCCATCGCTTCAGCGGATTCAAGCTTGCGTGCGTCCACCGTCGCCTGGGTCCGCCAGGCGCGAAGCACGAGCACGCCCATGATGATGGTGAGCGCAAAGCCGATGACGATGGCGGTGAGGATCAGGGCCTGCACGACCGGGTCGGCGGCGTCCTCCAGCACCTTTGCACCCTCTTTGATGATCGGCGCCTGATCGGTGCGGATGCGGCCGGCGATGAACAGCAGAAGATTGGCGCCGGTGGCCAGCAACGACAGGCCCAGAAGCATGCGCACCAGATTGCGCGAGAGAATCATGAAGATCGCGCATCCGACAATGGCCGCGCCGACCAAGGCGTAGAGGACGGTCATCGCGACGCCTCCCTTTGCAGTCCGAAGAGGAATGCGCAGACGGATCCCAGAACGACCAGATAGACCCCAACGTCGAAGATCAGGGTCGTGCCGAGCTTGGGTAGACCTGCGGGCTCCCACCAAAGATGGGTCAGATAGGGTTCGCCGACCGCCAGGCCCGCAAGCCCGCTGAGAAGGACGCAAAGCAGGCCGACGCCCACGACGGCGAGCGGCTGCAGACGCAAGGCGCGTTCGGCCCGATCGACTCCGTACGCCAAGGCGATCAGTGCGAAGGACAGGGCGGCCACAAGGCCGCCGACAAATCCGCCGCCAGGCCTGTCATGCCCGCGCCAAAGGATCACCACGGAGGCGGCCAGCAAGAGCCAGGCGAGAGTCCGGCCGGCGGCCCGCAGAGAGAAATGCACGGGCAGGTCGGCGACCACGTCGTGCGTGCGGCCCCGCCTCATCAGAAGCGATCGGGCCAGGATCGCCGCCACGGCGATCACGGTGGTCTCGCCCAAGGTGTCGAACGCCCTGAAATCAACCAGGATCACATTGACGACGTTGTGGCCCTTGGCGGCCACATAGCTCATCTCCCCGAAGAAGGCGCTCGCAGCAGCGTCGTGAGGGCGAGCGGCCATGTCGACAACGGCGATGAAAAGCAGCAGGGCCACGCTTGAAGCGATGGCGGCGTCCGTGATCTGCATGCGCCGCGTGCGCGTGACCGGATTGGCCAGCGGCACCGCCAGAAGAACAGCAGTCAGGAGCACGACAATCAGCGTCTCCACAGTGAATTGGGTGAGCGCCAGGTCGGGCGCACCGTTGGTCATGAAGGTTATGGCGAGTGCGAATCCCGTGAGGCCTGTGGCCACCAAGGCCGCAACCAGGGACTTGGCGCGCGTGGCGGCCACCGCGCCGCCAAGACCCACCAGTGCGCAGATGATTGGCGCAGCGCGCAGCTCGCCGATCGCCGGCCATTGAGGTTTTTGACCGACAGCCGCCGTTGACCAGGCGATGAGCGCCGCCATCGCGACCAGGACCATGACAAGGTAGCGACGAAGATCGCCGTGCTGAATCCACAGCGTCGCAGCGCGCGATCCTGACGCCAGGCCCTGGAGGGCATGGTCCCATAGGCGCTCCAGAGCATAGAGATCAAAGCGTTCGATCGCGCGCAGGCGCTCATGGATCTGCCGCCAGAACCGTACGATGAGCGCGCCGATCGTCACCACGACGCCGCTCAAAAGGAGCATCGGGGTCACGCCGTGCCAGACGGAGATGTCGACCTCCACCGCCTTGCCGTACACGGCCGCCACAGCCGGGCGAAGGGCCACGCGGGTGATCCAGTCAGGCTCCAGGCTGATGGCCAGGCCCGCCAAGGCCAGCACTAGCGGCGGGGCGACCAGCCAGAAGGTCTCGCCGTGCTCGACCTCGGTCACCTTGCCTTTGCCCAGGAAGAAGGGGCGAAGGGTGATGACGCCGGCCACCCCGACCATGGCGGCGTTGACAAGCACCGCCACCGCCAGCGGCGCCAGCTCCCAACTGCTTTGCAGCTGCGCCTCGAAGAGAAACTCCTTGGAGATGAATCCGATGAAGGGCGGGATGCCGGCCATGGACAGGCTGGCGCCGGCACAGGCGACGGCGGTCAGGGGCAAGAAGCGGGCGAGGCCGCCGAGCGTGCGAAGATTGTGGTGGCCTGTGGCGTGCAAAACCGACCCGGCGCAGAAGAAAAGAGCGGCCTTGTAGAGTGCGTGCGCCAGCAAGAAGCCGACCATGGCCACCGTGGCCGCCGGACCGTCGAGCCCGACTAGCAGCACCAGAATGCCCAAGGAGGCGATGGTGGAGTAGGCCAGTGCGGATTTGAAGTTCTCGGCCCGGAGCGCCTGAAGCGCGGCCACCAGCATGGTCAGGCAGGCCACGAAGATCACCACAGGCCGCCCCCAACTGACCGAGGCGAACACCGGCTCAAAGCGCGCGAGCAGATAGACGCCAAGCTTCACCATGGTTGCCGAGTGCAGGTAGGCCGAAGCCGGCGTCGGCGCCTGCATGGCGTTGGGCAGCCAAAAGTGGAATGGAAACTGCGCCGACTTGGTGAAGGCGGCGATAAGCAGGCAGGCGACGATCGGCGCTCCCATTGGGCTGGCCGCCAGGGCCGGCGCCTGGCTGACCGCCTGGGCCATGGAGTAGGTCCCCAGCGTGGCCCCGATCATGAGAACGGCGGCCAGCAACATCAGCCCGCCAAAGGCGGTGACCTGCAGCGCCATCAAGGCGGCGCGACGCGACCTTGGGCTGCGGCTGTCAAAACCCACCAGCAGGAAGGAAAGGACGCTGGTGGCCTCCCAGAACATCAGCATCACCAGCAGGTTCTCGGCCAGCACGCAGCCCAGCATCGCGGTGAGGAAAAAAAGGATCAGCGTGTAGAAGCGGCTGCGTTCAGCGCGCGTCTTGTTGGTCAGGTACCCGTCTGAATAGATGATCACCAGGGCGCCGATGCCGGTCACCAGCAGACAGAAGAGAAAAGAGAAGCCGTCGAGCCGCAGGGTGAAATCCAGCCCAAGCGCCGGAGCCCACGCGCGCCCCTGGCCCATCACCCAGCCGCGTTCGACGATCGGCGCCATCGACACGAAGGCGGCCAACAGGCCCGCAGGCAGCATCGCGATAATCAGCCCCGCGCCCCTGCCGATGACGCGCGCAAGCAGCGGCATCAGACAGGCGCCCGCCAGCGAGGCGGCCAAGATTGCGAACATCAAAGCCCAATGCTTCAGCTCGCAATCGGATGCACTCAAGCTTCAACCGAAGACGCGCGCGTCGCCCAATGGACGCATTATCCAGAGCCGGTCGTCTGGGTGGGTGGGTCAGGAGCCGCCGCTGTCGCGCCTCTCCGCTTCCCAACGGGCGAGCACGCCGAAGCGGTGGATGGTGGCGAAGAAACGACGGGCGTCGGACAGGTTGGAGTCCGCCAGATTGGTCAAAGCTTCATGAAGCTGTGGCGGGGCGACCGCTACGAAGCCTCGCCGGATTGGCGTCACCAGGCCGCGCTCTTCGAGCAGATTGGCGTGACGGCGCGCTGTTTCGCGCGAAAAGCCGATGGGTTCGGCGACTTCGGCCAGTTTGACCGGCCGGCCGCAAGCCCCGGCGTCGGCCAGCCAGCGTGCGATCGCCGCATCGTCCATCTCTTCGGTGTTGCCCAAAATGATCTCCGCCAGGACCGCAGCGGTGATCAGGTTGCCGCAAAGCGCGATCATCGGTTGGGCGAAGCGCAGGAAATAGTCGGAGACAGCCCTGCTCACCGCGCGGACCGGCGGCGCGGGCGGCGGAGTTTCTGAAAGCGGCGCATCAGAAATCAGCGGCAGGGCGTTCAACGTCTTCATCGCTTCATAGAATTGCTGGGCGCGTTCGAAATGAGCCTCCACCATGGCTGTATGAGCTGGCGAGGCGAGGGTCTTCGAAAGAATGACCACCCCGGCAGGCGACGCCTCGATCAGGCCCTGGCGTCGAAGGCCGCCCACGCGACGACGCACCGTCTCGAACGGCATGCCCAGAGACTGCGCCAGAGCGTTGATGCTGATCGGCCGCAAGACTTCGTCGGGAAGCGGCGAGTCCGCGGTGGCGAACCGGACGGCGTTTTCCGTGGCCTGGTTCAGGAAGGCGGCGCTGACATTCGAGATCGTCGACAGGATGAAGGCGTCGTGAGCGTCACGCTCGCCGCGGGTGATGGACGCGGCGTCCCGCACATACCGAAGGCAGGTAAGAGCGATCCGCGCCTGACGAACGTGATCCATACGCATTCGAACTCGGCACTCGATAGTTGTGAGTATGCACATTCGGGCGCGCAGCCCAAGGCGTCAAAGTCCGCCAAGCCTTGCCGGGCATGGTGTCGCGCGTGAAGGCGCCGCCTGAAATTCCCCTGAGGGTTGCTTGTCCTGAGGCGCTTTCCAAGGCCAAGCTCGTGATCTGTCTTCAGGAGCATCGACATGGCCCATCTGACGCGGCAGCAGCTGTTGCGCGCCATGACCGCCCTGGGTGCTGTCGCCGCTTCTCCGGCGCCGGCGCTTGGGGCGGCCGCAAAGGCGCCGGTCCGCACGCTCATCCGCGACGTCGATGCGGTGACCATGGATCCCGCCCGGGGCGAACTGAGCGGTGTCGATGTTCTGATCGACCAGGGACGCATCGCCGCCATCGGCAAGGGGCTGAATGTCGCCGGCGCTCACGTGGTCGAGGCTTCGGGCATGGTCCTGATGCCGGGCATGGCCGACGGCCACCGTCACATCTGGCAGTGCGTGGAGGCAGGCCGGGTGGTGAAGACCAACCATCGCCAGTTCAGCGCCGAGTACCAGACCTGGAAGATGAAATGGATGCCCTGCGCCACGGCGCAGGATCATGAGTTCATAGCCTATTACGGCGGACTGCAGGCCATCGACAGCGGCGTCACCGCCCTCATCGACCATGCTCATGGCCACCACACCGCCGACCGAACCCTCGCCGCGGCGCGCGGGCTGAAAGCCTCGGGGGTGAGCGGCTGGTACGCCCATCAGGTCAGCCACACCATCGACTACGGCCCGGGCGACACGGTCCCTCTCGCCCATGCCAGCAAGCAGGCGACAGCGTTCACGGACGCTTCTCACTGGGAGGCCATGCGGCGCTTGCGCGCGGAGGTGTTCGGCGGCTCATCGGACTTGCTGAACCTTGGCATGGCGCTCAGCGTCGGCTCGCAGGGACAGCCCGTCGAGCGGGTGCGGACCGAGGAGTTCGAGCCGGGCCGCCGCCTGGGCGTGAGGCTGATCACCTTCCACGCCAACCGTATTCCGCCCTATCCGGCCGGCCGTTTCGGCCATCGGGGGCTGGGCATCCGCGATCTTCACGAGGCCGGGCTCCTGGCCGATGACGTCCACTGCTCCCACGGCGTCGGCTTGTCCGATGACGAGCTGGGCCTGATGCGCCAGACCGGCGCCATGCTGTGCGCCACCTGCATGGCCGAGACCTTCCCCCGCAACGCGCAGGCGCGCCGCGACCCGGCCATGGCGCGAGGCCGCAAGGCGGGCGTGCGCACGGGCATCGGCATAGACGCGCCGCTGGCCATGACCAGCGACTTCTTCGAGCACATCCGGGCGTCCTACTACGCCATGGCCCAGCACGAGGAGAGCGCCGCCATCGTCGCCGACTACACGTCAGCCGACCTGCTCGATATCGCCACTCGCGCCGGTTACGACGCCATCAACCTGGGCGGCGTGGCGGGTAAGATCGCGGTGGGGCAACGCGCCGATCTGGTGTTGCTGGCTACGGATCGACCCGGCTTTCCGACAGCCGGAAGTCTGGCCGACCGCATCGTCAACTACGCGGCGCGCTCCGACATCGACAGCGTCTGGGTGGCGGGCCGTCTGCGCAAGAGCGGCGGCCGCATGATCGGCGTCGATTGGAAAGCCATGAACGCAAAGCTGCAGGCGATCCAGGAGCGCATTCACGCCCTGGCGCGGACGATCACCTTCGTCTGAGCCGTTCAGCGCTGATAGCTGATCTGGCGCTTCTGGGTCAGCTCGGCCTTGCTGATGTCTTCGGGGAAGCAGCGTGGAGCGAAGACAGCCCCACGGCTGTAGGCGCTCTTGGCTCCGCAGCGCCCTCCGCTGGGGCCGATGCTGTAGGGACAGGGACATGGCGCCGGATAGGCGGCGATGCCGTCGGCGATGATCTGCCGCCTAAGGGCGTTGTCGCTCAAGGCGGCCGGAGCCTGCGCGAAGGCGGGCGCGGTAAGGACGCCGAGCGTCATGAGCACGCCAAGCATCAGCTTGTTTGATGACCTCATTCGCTTCCCCCCGGACAGCGATCGTCGTTTTTATGTCGCCAAGGAGCTCATGGTTAAGCTGCCATGTAAAGCCGGTTTTCACCTTGGGTGGTCTGTCACAAACGCCCTGTATGACCGCGGCTTGCGGTGAGGGCGGGGGTGCATATGTCCGAGTTCAAGATGCATAGGCGGGGTCTGATCGCCGGCCTCGGCGCCGCGGCCGCTTTCCCGTCCATCGCCCGCGCCCTGACCATCGCGCCGCGCGTGCGCACCGGCACGATCCGCGACGTCGAGCACGTGGTCATCCTGATGCAGGAGAACCGCTCCTTCGATCACTACTTCGGAACCATGGCCGGCGTGCGCGGCTACGGCGATCCGCATCCCGCCCCGGCGCCGACGGTCGAGGGGCGTGAGCGCAACGTCTTCCTGCAGCGCGACGCGGTGAGCGGCGGTCCCGAGTGGCTGGCGCCCTTCGCGCTCAACACGCGCCAGACCTTCGCCCACATGCGCGTGGAAGGCACGCCGCACAGCTGGCCCGACGCGCAGGCGGCATGGGACGAGGGGCGCATGGGGCGCTGGCCGGAAGCCAAACAGCCTCACTCCATGGGACACTATGACCGTGAGGACATCCCCTTTCAGTACGCCCTGGCCGAGGCCTTCACACTCTGCGACGGCTATTTCTGTTCGGTGCAGACGGGCACCAATCCCAACCGAGTGATGCTGTGGTCGGGGACGATCGACGGGAGCGGCGAGCGCGGCGGCCCGTGCATCGGCAACTCCCACGACACTCTGCCCAAGGCCGGCGAGTCCCTGACGCCCTATCGCTGGACGACCTATGTGGAGCGCCTCCAGGCGGCGGGCGTCGACTGGCGCGTCTATCAGGACCTAGCGGACAACTTCACCGACAACCCGCTGGTCGGGTTCGAGAGCTTCCAGAAGGCCGCCGCCGGCGCTCCCGGCTCTGATCCTCTATTGGCGCAGCGAGGACTGACCACGCGGGCGCTCGACGGTCTGAAGGCGGATGTGCTTGCCGGCCGCTTGCCGCAGGTCTCCTACGTCATCGCCACGGCAACGGGCTCGGAGCATCCCGGTCCCTCCAGTCCCGCCCAGGGCGCGGCCTACACCGCCCGGGTCATCGACGCCCTCACCGCCGACCCGGAGGTCTGGGCGCGCTCGGTCCTGCTGGTGAACTTCGACGAAAACGACGGTTTCTTCGACCACGTGCCGCCGCCCGCGCCCCCGGGGCGCGGCGCCGACGGAGCCTTGCAGGGCGGCTCCACGGTCGATCTGACCGGCGAGCATCACCTCAGGGCCAGCAAGGATGACGCCCGCCTGGATCTGCCCGCCTATCGCGGGCGGCCCTACGGGCTTGGGCCGCGTGTGCCCATGTACGTTGTCTCGCCCTGGAGTCGGGGCGGGCGGGTCAGTTCGGAGGTCTTCGACCACACCTCGGTCATCCGCTTCCTGGAGGCCCGCTTCGATGTCGTCGAGCCCAACATCTCCCCCTGGCGCCGAGCGGTCTGCGGCGACCTGACCTCCTGCTTCGACTTCACGGGCGCCGATCCGAAGCCCGTTCCCTTGCCGTCGGTCCAAGCCGAGGCCGAGCGCGCCGCCGCCCTGAGCGACAAAACCACCACCCCGCCGACGCCGAGGACCCCGGTCATGCCGGTTCAAGCGGCCGGGTTCAAGCCGGCCTGCCCGAGCCCTTACGATCTGGAATGCGAGATGGAGCGCCGGGACGGCGCGGTCTTGCTGACCTTCGTCAACAAGGCGGCGAGGGCGGCGGTGTTCCACGTCTATGATCGGACGAACCTCGAAGCCGGTCCCCGGCGCTATACCGTCGAGGGCGGCAAGAGGCTGAAGGGCGAGTGGGCGGCGGCGGGCGGGTTCGACCTGCAGGTCATGGGCCCGGACGGCTTCCATCGACGGTTCGCGGGGTCCTCCGAAAGTGCGTTCTGCGCGCGGTTGGAGCGTGAAGGCGGCGCCTGGTTCCTGGCGTTGGCCGGTGAAGGCCGCGTGCGCCTGACCAGTGCGACAGGCTTGAGCACGACGCCCCTGCGCCAGACCGCCCGCCTGCCGGTAGCGTGGTCGGACGCCAACCATCGCTATGATCTGGCGGTCGAGCTGGATGGCGCGCGGTTCGAGTTCGCCGGCAGAGCGCCGGCGCTCTAAGGGCCGGCGCGGTCTTACCTGAGCCCCAGGGCGTCGCGGATCGTGAAGAACAGGTCGGTCTGGTCGGTCAGACCCTGAACCCGCTCGGCGTTCGGGCCGAAAGCGGCGATGCGAAGCTGCGTGCCCGTGTGGCTCTGCGACCCGGTCTCGGCGGTGGCGTAGTTCACGCCCATCACCGCCCCGTCCTTGGTCACCAGGTTGAGGGTCAGGCCGGGGGAGTTTGCGTCGGGGCTGACGATCTGGCTGGTGTGGGCGTGATCGGCGGTGACGATGACCAGGGTGTCGGTGCGGTCCTTGGCGAAGGCCAGGGCCACCTGCACCGCTTCGTCCAGGTCGACGGTCTCGCCGATCTGGCCGCAGGGATTGGCCGCGTGGTCTTGCTTGTCGATGGACGCGCCCTCCACCTGCAGGAAGAAGCCCGTCGAATCGTCCTTCAGCAGGTCGATGGCCTTCCGGGTCATGACCGCCAGGGTCGGGATCTGTGCGGTTCGCGCGGGATTGAGCGCGCAGGTCACTGGCGCCACGTCGCGATTTCCGTGGCGGATGGCGGTCGGGCCCAGCCAGCGCACGGGCATGTGGCCGGGCGAGAAGAGGCCCAGTACGGGCGTTTTTTGATCGGCCGCCGTCACCTTGGCCAGGCTGTCGGCGTCTTCAACGATCTGGAAGCCGCGCGCCTTGGCCTGGTGGATGAGGGTCTTGCCCTTCCAGTCGCCGGCCAGGGCGGCTTCGGCGAAGGGAGCCGCGCCGCCGCCCAGGCTCACATCGGGGCGCACGTCCAGGAGCTGCTCGCTGATCGAGCCTGCGCCGCCGTTCTGGCGCGCTTGGTCCGGGCAGTTCTTCGTGGCGTCCGCCGGCCCGAAGCAGGCGCGGGTGGCTACGTGGGCGTATTGGGCGCCGGGCGTGGCGTCCTGGATCGCGGCGGTCGAGACATTGCCGGTGGCCAGGCCCGCCTTCTTGGAGAGCTCCAGAAGCGTGGCGTGAGAGCGGCCGCGGATGTCGACGCCCAGGGCGCTGTTGTAGGTCTTCACACCCGAGGCCCAGGCCGTGGCCGTGGCGGCGGAGTCGGGCACGTAGACCGGTTTGCCGGTGGCCGCGTCGAGAGAGTAGTGGGTGTACTGGCCGCTGATCGGCAGGGCGTCGATGCCCGGAAAATAGCCGCCGGCGCCGCGGGCGTAGTTGCGCGCCACGGTGATCTCCGAGTCGCCCATGCCGTCGCCGATCAGCAGGATGACGTTGCGGGCCCGCTGCGTGTGTTCGGAGGTGGTGCGTCGCGCGCCGCCATGCTGGCTGAGATCGCCCTTGGCGGCCCGGTCGACGACAGGCGCGACGGACTGCGCCGAAGACCCCGAAGCCGCCATCAGACCGGCGGCAAGGAGAGCAGCGAACAGCGCAACGCGCGAACACGAATGATACATTATACCGCCTCGGAGTTTGGGCGGCTTTACGTGCGTTGCGCGACAGCCGGATGACGACCGGCGTTTTTCTGCTTGCGGGGGCTTCTGCTGACGCGGTCGGCGCTCATCATCCCCCGGGCGGGTGGTCGTAGAACTCCACCTGCATCCGCATCGGGCCGACGGGCTCCACGTGGTGGGGCTGTTGCGGCGTCACCAGTCCAGGTGTGCCAGGCGACAGGATCA
The DNA here is from genome assembly GCF_029543125.1 of Caulobacter segnis. Taxonomy (GTDB): domain Bacteria; phylum Pseudomonadota; class Alphaproteobacteria; order Caulobacterales; family Caulobacteraceae; genus Caulobacter; species Caulobacter segnis_D. Next base: position 823,135 of record NZ_JARQWW010000001.1, on the reverse strand, counting down.
CATCGTGATCCTTGCCTTCGATGTGATAGCGCACACAGCCTTCCAGCACGCGAATGACTCCCCAGACGCCTGCGCGCGTGCTGTGGGCCTCGCGAAGACTGGCCGGCAAGGTGTCGGCGTCGAACACTGGCGTGTTCGATAAGGGCGCGAAGCGGGCGCCGCAGGTTCAGTCAAGGTCGCCTTGAACTGAAGGGCATGCGAAGGCTGTTGGCGATCCGTTCCGCCCGGGCCTGCAATTGCGCGGCCGCGGCGGGGTTCAACGGCTCCTGCGTGGTGAGCTTCCAAAGGGCGAACCAGCGTTCGAACATCTGCGTTCGATCGGCTTGGCGTGCTTGAAGCGGGCGGCCATCGGGTTGCCCTTGAAGCGGCCGGTGGTCAGCATCACCGACGACCAGAAATCGGCCGGCACGCCCAGATGGTGCGGCCAGTCCTCGATAGCCCCGCTGAACACCGGCCCCAGAGCCTCGTCTTCGCGAGCGCGCGCGTACAAGCGCTCCATCAGGGCCGGCAGTTGATCTTCCGGATCCGGCTGAAGGGCGGGAGCGGTCATGATCATGTGCATGTGTTGACGCGCATCCTCGTCACCCCGGCGGTGCGGGGCGACGAGGCGCGGGCCACTCTTAGGCGGCCTTCTTCCAGATCGGCTCCAGGGCCCAGTGCGGCGGGCAAGGGGCGATGGGCGTGGCTTCCAGGCCCGCGATCTCATTGGCGAAGCCGTGGTTGACGTCGCGGTGATGGGCCTCGTCGGCGCGCACAACCTCGACCACGTCGCGCAGCGTCGCGTTGTCCGGGAGGCTCCAGTACTGCTTGGCGATGGCGGGCGCGGCGACATTCTCGCTGCGGCCTTCGTCAATCTCGGCCAGGTAGTGGGTGTAGCTGATCACCGCCTCCTCCTCGAAGTAGCCGACCACGCGGTGGGCGGTCTTGGCCGAGATCAGGTAGAGGCCGAAGAAGAACAGATAGAAGACCCACTGGACGGCGACGACGACGAACCGTTCGAAGGCGGTCGGCTTGGCCACCTCGATGAAGGTCATCAGGTGCATGCGTTCGTTCTCGGCCTCGTCCATCAGCGTCTTGATCCAGCCGCGGTCGTCCTCCATCCGGCGCAGGCACTTCAGGTGGGTCAGCGTGGCGCCGACCATGCCGGGCACAGCCGCCACGGTCTCCAGGACGATGGCGCGGTGGCCGTAGCGCTTGGCGAAGAAGGTGTCGGCGCAAAAGCGCAGCGCCTTGACGAACCCGTAGGCGATCCGGTCCGAAATCCCCTTGGGGTTATGGTGGACGATGTCGACGATAGGCGCGGTCATGGCTGACCCCTTGTGCTGTGCGGCGATCAGGTTCGCCGGATGACGGTTTGATATCCCCGAGCGCACAGCCGCGATATTTGTGGGTTGCCACTACGTAGTTTCCACAGAACGACCCTCCCCCCGAAGCCGCACAGACCCGCCCGGCCTCGGATCGGTCAGGCGGAGATTGTCTCAACGGTGCAGCTTGTGGGCATGCCGCCGCCGGCGATCAGCCGTCCAGGTGAATGCGCTTGCCGCAGCGCCGGCAGACCATCACGCCGGGCCACGACAGGCTGGGGCGCCAGACATGCCGGCAGACCAGGCTTGAGAGCACATGCCGAAAGCTGCGCATCGGCGGACCTAGATCAGGTCCGGTCCGGCGGGGAGGCTCTGCGCGGCGCCCAGCAGGGGGGCGCCGTAGGCTCCTTCGCCGTCGAACGCACCTTCCAGCCAGTCGTGCGTGGCTGAATAGTAGCGCCCGACCCTGGCCTCCATGCCCGCGAACATCAGGTAGCCGACCATGGCCGCCTTGCCGCCCAGCGCAGAGCCGGCGAAGCTTTCGAAGTAGGCCTGTTGGCTGGTCAGCCAGGCCAGCGCCGCCTCAACGTCGACGCCGCCGGCGCCGGCTTCGTCCAGGCCGATGACGACGTCATAGGCCTTGCGCACGGCGCTCGCGAAATCCAGTGCGCCATAGCTGGCGGTGAACGCGCCTGCGCCCTCGCCCTCGACACCGAGATTCACCGCGAAGTTCAAATAGCGGTTCGCCTCGCTGAAGCGGGCGTAATAGGCGTCGGTCAGGTCGTTGGGATTGTCGGGACTGTCCACCAGCCAGGACAGACCGGCCCGGCTCGGCGCCTGACCCGTGAAGAACTGATAGGCCTGCAGCGCCACCGCCGAGGTGGGCCTGGCCAGCTCGACGACGCCCTCGACAACCTGCTCGCGCGTGGCGAGACCCGCCTCGAACCGGGCGATCAGGTCCAAGAGCGCCCGCTGCGCCGCATAGAGCGGATTGGCGACGATCGAGCCGTCCGGCAAGGTCAGATTCGGGGTCGCCCCTTTGGTTGATCCCGGCTGAAGTCCCGCGACGGCGTCGAAGCCGCTTTCGATGCGGTCGGGTGTGAGCGACGGTTCCGGTTCCGGTTCGGGTTCAGGCTCCGGTTCCGGTTGGGGCTCCGGCTCGGGCTCGGGGGTGTCGTCGTCGAGGATCGTTCCGTTCACGCGATCGATCTCCACCTGCGCGCCCCGGGCGGTGATGATGATGCTGAAGGTCTCGTCGGCTTCGGGATCGGCGTCGCCCTTGGCGATGAGCGTGATGGTTTTTGTGGTCTCGCCGGGAGCGAAGGTCAGGTAGCCCTCGTAGTCCTGGCCGTCGACCATGTCATCGAGATCGGCGGGATGGGCGCCGCGCGGCGCAAGCGTCCAGTCCACATAGGTCCATTGCGACAGGTCATCGCCGGACCGCTCCACGGTGAAGGTGAAGACCGTCTCATCGCCCTCATCGCCTTCGGCCCGGGCCGGCGCGTCGCTGCGGATCGACACCCCCGGCGTGGAGGTGGCGTCATCGTTGTTGATGCGACCCTCGATGGTCAGGGCGTCAGGGTCGAAATCGGCCTTGGCCGGGTCGGGGGCGATGCTGAAGATGAAGCGCTCGTCCGGCTCATGATCCGCGTCGCCGCGCACGTGGAAGCGCACGATGGCCGTGGAGGAGCCCGCCTCGAACAGCGCCGTGCCGGACGGCCAGACGCCGTCTTCGAAGTCGTCCTCGTCGGCCGAGGCGCCCGCGGTCGCCGGCCCGACCGACCAGTCGATCTCGAGCGCCTCGCGCAGGTCGCCCGAACGGGTGAGCTCGACCGACATCTCCCGGCCCTCGTCGATCCACCCCTCGGCGCCATAGAGGCTGGTCCACATGGCGTTGGGGTCGATGGCGACGCTCTGATTGGGGCCGTCGTCATTGCGCACCCAGCCATAGGCCTCGGACTGCGTTCCGAGCGCCACGCCGGTCGGGTCGCTGAGGGCGACGACGAAGTTCTCGTGCGGCTCGCGCTCGTCGTCGCCGCGCACCTGGATGGTGATCTCGACGCTGTCTTCACCCGGTTCGAATTCGACGAGACCGGTCACGGCGATGAAGTCGTCGGCGTCAGCGGCGTCGGAGCCCGTGCCGCTCACCGTCCAGGTGACGCTGGCCGCCGCGTCGAGCGGCCCGTCGCGGGTGACGCGGAACGTGAAGGGGGTGAGGTCGGCGGCGCCGCCTTCGTCCTTGTCGGCGTCGACAGCTTCGATGGCGGTCGAGGGCAAGGCGAAGCTGATCGTGCGATAGCCGAAGAGATCGCCCTGGCGCAGGACATAGCCGCTATAGTCGGCGCCGGCGTCCAGTGTGATGTCGACGCCGCCGATGGTCAGCACATTGCCGTCGCCGAGCACCGCCGTCAGGCCGGCGGCGTCAAAAATCTGCAGCACGTCCCCGGGCGCGAAGTCGCTGATCACATCACCGGCCATCTCGGCCAGGGTTCCGGCGAAGACATCGTCGCCGGCGCCGCCGGTCAGGGTGTCGGCGCCCGAACCGCCGCGCAGGCGGTCCGCCGCAGAGCCGCCGATCAGGATGTCCGCGCTGGGACCCGAGGCGAGATTGACCGCCGCGGTGAAGGCCGAAGCGTCGAACCGCACGGGCAGGTGGCCCACGAGGCTGTAACCCTGTTCGGACAGGAGGACATGTTGGCTGGACGCCAGCTCGACGCGATACGGACTGGACGCAGCCTCCCCGGTATCCGCCGACGCGTCATAGGTGATCCGCAAGGTCTGACCGGCGAGCGGGCTGAGGGCGGTGTAGAAGTCGTCTGCAACGAAGTCCCTGCTCAGGCCGCGGTAAATCTGGAACCAGTTTCCGTTGCCGCCCTGCCACTGAAACAACCCTGCCATGACCGCCTCCCCTTTTGATTGAGGTTCGCCTCTAGCGTGCAGGCGCACAGAAGGGATTGACCCGGCGTCCAAAGATTTGTCCTGACGTCCAGCAGTGTCGGGTGGAGGGCTGACGGCCCCATCCGCGACCGCTAGGGGGCGGTCCTGCTTGGAGTGACGGGCCATGTCGACCATTCCGCTGTTGAAGTTCTCAACCGGCGACTTTGACGAGCGCGAGCGCCTGGAGGCCTGGCGGTCGGCCATCGCGCCCATGTTCGACATCGCCGCCACGCCGGACGATCCGAAGCGTTTCTCCGGCGAGGCGCTGAGCGCTCACCTGGGCCCGGTGATCGTCGGCGGCACGCGGGTGGACGCCCTGGCCTATGAGCGCACGCCGTTGAAAATCCGGGCCGACCAGCTGGACTACTATGTGGTGCGCTTCGATTTCATCCGCGGCGCCGACAACCGGCCGGTGGACCGCACGCCGATCATGATCATGGACATGGGGCAGGCGCTGGTGCGTCCGCCGGCCGCCATGGATTGCGTCTGCCTGTTCGTGTCCCGGGACGCCATGGATGCGGTGATGAACAACGCCGACGCTCTGCATGGCCGCACCGTCGACGGGGCGCTCGGCCGGCTTTTGGGCGACTACATGATCTCCCTCGCCGACGCCGCCGATCAGATGACCCTGGAGGAGGCGCCGCGGGCTGCGGCGGCGACCCAGGCTCTGCTGGCAGCCTGTCTCGCCCCCGGCGCCGAGAACAACGAGCGGGCGGCGGCGCCCTTGCACGCCACCCTTCGCCGGCAGGCCCGGCGCCTGATCGAGGCGGAGCTGCTCGACCCGGACCTGTCGGCCGAGACCCTGCAGGCTCGCCTGCGCATTTCGCGCTCGACCCTCTACGCCCTCTTCAACGAGGAGGGCGGGGTGGCGCGCTACATCCAGTCCCGACGCCTGGCAGCGGTTCACCAGGCCCTGGCCGATCCGGACGAGCGCCGCCGCATCGCCGATGTGGCCGACGCTTTCGGCTTCGCCAACGAGGCGCATTTCAGCCGGGCGTTCCGGCGCCAGTTCGGTTATGCGCCGAGCGAAATCCGCGGTTCGGGCCTGTTCATCCCCACGCGGCCGCCGGCGGACGACGCGCAGATCACCGACAAGGACGCCCACACCCGCATGGCCGCCTTCCATCGCTGGCTTTCGGATTTCCGATAGGAGGCGGCCTGGCCGCGCGTACGGCTAGAAGAGGTGATCGAGACGAATGGTTCTTCGGCGATCAGCCCTGCCCCGTACGAGGCGGGGTGACAGGCATCGACGAGCAGGTGGGCGACACGTCGACGATGCTGCGCGTTTCAGGCCAACAACTCGGTAGGAATTCCCAAACTCATGCCGGCGTCAGCCATGCGTCTGTCTAGGGTCTGCACCCGTGCGCCATGATCAAAGGCGACCGCCAAATGCAGCGCATCGCCGGCTCTAAGCCCCAAGCTATGCTGCTCGACAAAGCGCGCGGCGGTCCGAAATTGTGTCTTCGAGACGCCCACTACGGTGAAGCTTTCGGCGACGAGTGAATTGAAGGCTGCAGTCGCCGCGGCGCGATGCGCAAGATCGATCTGATCTGTTCGAACCTTAAGCGCCAAGGCTGAAGACACCTCGGTGACGGTCCAATCGCTGATCAGCAACTGATCGGGCTTTTGCGAGGCAAGCCAGGTCTGAATTTGATGGGTGGCCGGTTCGGCGCAAAGTGCAGCGATGATGAGCGAGGTGTCGAGGTACAGCATCAGTACCGATCATCATCGCGCATCAAGCGTATGAACTCGGCTGCGCCCTGCTCTTGCACCGGTGCGGAGGCTGTCAGGGCTTTCAGGGCCATCGCATCGACCGGTTTGCGAGGGCTGGGAGCCGCTGTAAGGCGCGCGACGGTCTTGCCGCGGCGGGTGATCGCTATGGCTTCACCCGCTTCAGCACGGTCCACCAACTCACTCAGATGGGCCTTGGCCTGGGCCAGGCTGATCATGTCCATCTCACGGCTCCTGACCATCTAGTTGGTCATTTAGCAGATATGAGCATTGCGCACCAGCCACTGCCGGATGCCGCGCACCGCTTCGGAGGCGGGGCGCCAAGTTGCGTGGATCCGCGAAGCCGGCGAAGGGTTCAAAGGGCCGAGCAGCCTGACACTTGGGGCCAGCTAGCCGGTTTCACCGGATCGGCGCCGACGGCGGGGCAATGGCGGTCGCTGGACCTAAAGGCTCACTCAGCGGCGTAGACGACCGGGTGGGTGTGCGCCCAAAGGTGCGCCCGATAGGTGTCGAAACACTGCTCGCCGCAGATCAGGCGCATGAGGGCGCCTTCCGCCAGGAACCGGGCGCGTGATGGATCCTCGGAGACGAGCGGGATCAGCGCCTCGGCGTTCCAAGCCTTCGAATGCTCGATGTCCAGCTGTGCGTGAAGCGCGAAATACTTGCGCGCTTCCGGCGGCGCGCCGACCCGTTTGAGGCCGGCGTCCACGCACGCAACCCGCGTGGGCGCCGTCAGTTCGACGACTCCCAGGGCCCCGATCGAGTGCCAGACATAGCGGCGGCTGGTGGCGAAGGCGGTGAGGGTGTTGGCGAGGCAGAGCGACTGCCAGAGCGTCGTGTCGATGGTGGGCGTCAGACCAAGCAGAGCCGTCGTGCGGGTGAGCATGGGGCCATGCATCCCTTTGGCGTTGCCCCGGCCCATTTCGTCCCAGTAGTTGCGCGCCAGTTCAAGCTTGGCGCGATCCGGAACCTTCACCTGGGTCATGGCCACCAGATCGTCGAAGCCCGCCTCGCCGGCGGCCTCCTGGGTGAGGAACCATTTGAGATCCTCGTAGGAAGCCTCGCCTTCCAGCCAGTCGAACAGAGGATCCCACTGGCCCGGGCCGTCATCCTTCAGAGCCTCGAACCAGGCGATGAAACCATCGGGATCGCTGGGCACGTCGCTGACCAGCGGCGCGACCATCGCCCGGAACGCCTCGATAAAGTGACCCTCAATGCGCTGCATGCGGGCGTTCTCATTGATTTCCTCCCGCCAGTCGTCGGTGGGAACGGCGGTCGCCAGACGGCGATGGTTCCAGTGCGCCAGACCCCTGTGCAGCGCCTCGGCGTCCGGAAACTGCGGGCTGAAGGCGCCGAGCGCGGCCAGTTTGTCGCCACCAAACATATCGATGTCCCATATCTTGCGCGCAGTCTCATGCGCGTGTGGCCGACAAAACGGCATGAACTTCAAAGGCGTTCCTCTGTCGGCAAGCCGACGGCGTCGCTGTTCACATCCTGCGCCAACCATTTCGGCTCCTTTTGCGTTGAGCCTGGAGCCATAGGGAGGGAGGACTTGGAGCAAGACGTCTGGACGCCTTACTGCGGGGCGGCGCCGAAGCCCTCGGACCTGTGGACGTCGTGGAACCTCGACCCGGTCCTGCTGGCGGTGCTGGCCGCCGCGACCTTGGCGATCATCCTGCGGCTCAGGGCGCGCGAACGCGCATTCGGGATCGCGGCGATGGGCGTGCTCGCCATCAGCTTCGTTTCGCCGCTCTGCGCTTTGAGTTCGGCCCTGTTTTCGGCGAGGACGGTCCACCACGTCCTGCTCGTCGGCGCCGCGGCCCCGCTGTTGGCCTGCGCGACGCCCACGCGTCGAGCGGGACCGCTGGCCTTGATGCTCGCGCTTCAGACCGCGGTTCTATGGGGTTGGCATGCGCCCGCGGCCTATGGGGCGGCGCTATCCGATGATCTCACCTACTGGCTCATGCAGCTCAGCCTGTTGGGAGCCTCGGTTCTGTTCTGGCGCTCCGTCGCCGCCGCTTCGGCGCCGGCCTCCATCGGCGTGCTTCTGGCGGCGATGATCGCCATGGGGCTGCTCGGCGCTGTCCTGACCTTCGCGGACCTGCCGCTCTATGCACCGCATCTGCTGACGACGACGGCCTTCGGTCTGACGCCTCTGGAGGATCAGCAGACCGCCGGACTTCTGATGTGGGCGCCGGCCTCGGCGATCTATCTCATCGCGGCTCTGCTTCGCCTCAACCGTCTTCTGGCTCCGGCCAAGGTGATGGCCGCGTGATCGCCCGGCTCTTCCAGGAAGCCTTGGAATGGGCGGCCGGCCATCATGACGAGGGGCGCTACTCGCCCGTGGCGATCGTCTTCCACTGGAGCATGGTCGTCCTCGTGATCTTCCAGATCGGCTGGGGTTTCTGGATGGGCCGCCAGCCGGTCGGCGGCGCCATGGTCGCCGCCTACGACGTTCATTTCGCCGTTGGAATACTGATGCTGATCCTGGTGGTCGGCCGGCTGGCCTGGCGCTTGATGGCTCCTGACTTGGTCAATGACGCCGACAAGCCGGGTTGGGAGAGCCTGGCCGCCCGCGTCACTCACTACGTCTTCTACATCTGCCTCTTCGGGCTGCCCTTGAGCGGCTGGGCGATGATCTCCGCAACCGACCGCACCCGCCAGCTTGAGACGCTCGGCTTCATTCCTTGGCCGCTGATGCCTTTGCAGGACCTGTCCAACACCCGGCTCTGGGCGATCGAGGCCGCGGCCGAATGGATGCACTGGGGACTTGTGCTCGCCTTGCTGCTGATGATCCCGATTCACGCCGGCGCGGCGCTCAAACACCACCTGATCGATCGGGACGACGTGTTTCACGCGATGCTGCCGGTCGCGCCGCGGCTTCGACCGAGGCGGACACGCTGGCAGAGGCGTTGGCGGGCCTTGGAGAAGCAGGTTGCTTCGACAGCCAAAGGGCTATGGCGCGGGTTTGTTCGTCCGAAAGCGACTTGACCGCTGCGGCCATGACGCCCCGCGGATCGTTGCGCCGCTCGCCCGCGCGCCAGCGCTCGATCTGCTCGACCGTGTAGGCGTAAGGCTGGGCGGCCAGGGCCGGGCCGGCGGCGCCGGCGCCTTCGCCATCCCGTCCATGGCAGGCGGCGCAGGACATGATCCCGGCTTTTGAGTCTCCGTGGAGATAGAGCGCCGGCGGCGGAGCTGCGGCTCCTGCCTTCGGAGCCGGCAGGGCGGCGTAGTAGGCCGCCACAGCCCGTCTGCCGTCCTGGTCGAGCGCCTTGGCGATCCGCTGCATCTGGTCGTCCGGGCGAAGTCCCGCCGCATAGTCCTCCATCTGCTTTTGCAGATAGCCCGCTTCCAGGCCGGCCAGCCGAGGGGCGGCGGCGCCGTCGCCCTGGCCTTCCAGCCCGTGACAGGTGAAGCAGGCGTTGGCCGCGCCGCCGGCGCCCCCGCTGAAGGCGATGGTGCGTCCGTCGGCGGAGAAGAGGCGGTCCGTGCGGCCGGGCGCAGCGTCGCAAGCGGCCAGCAGGCCGAAGCTGAGGAGAGAGAGGAGGGCAGGCGCGCGCACCGCTAGCGAACCCGTCGTTGCGGCGAAGGTTCCGACATGCCGCCGGTTCTGTGGAACCCCGACAGCCGCCACGGATTGTTCAGCCAAGCTTTTTCGGGGGGCTGATGCAGCGAACCAGGGCCGGTCGGAGGATGAGAGGGGCGCTTATGACCGCGCCGCTGCTTCTGGCCGCGTGTGTCGACAAGGCCGATCTGCCCAGGCCGGTGGCTCAGGGCGATCCGCTTGAAGGCCTGGCTGTCATTCGTCAGTCCGGTTGCTCGGTGTGTCATGCGGTCCCCGGCGTCGCCTGGCCGAAAGGACGCAGCGCCGGCGACCTGGCGGGGTTCGGCGCAAAGCCCCTCATCGCCGGGCGCCTGCCCAACCAGCCGGAGATTCTGATGCGCTGGGTGATCGACGCCCCGTCCCTGGATCCGGACACCGCCATGCCGCCTTTCGCCCTGACCCGGGACCAAGCCCGCCATGTGGCGGCCTATCTCTATTCGCTCGATGACCAGTGAACCCATCCCCGGAACCACCCGGTGGCCGCCCGTGGTGCTCGATCCGGCGGGGCCGTTTGCCGGCCCCATCGAGACGGTGGCCTGGGTGCTCTTTGTCATGGCGGGGGTGGTCCTCGCTCTGGTTCTGGCCGCTTTGGGCGTAGCGCTCTTCGGGCCGCGCCCCTGGAGGCAGCGGGTCGGCGCCGAGCGTCTGGTGTGGGTCGGGGGGCTGGCCTTTCCCGTCGTGGTCCTTACCGGCCTTCTGATCTACGGTCTGTCCACGACCGCAAAGCTCAGCGCCGAGCCCAGGCCCGGCGAGATGCGCATCCGCGTCACCGGAGAGATGTGGTGGTGGCGCGTGGCCTATCTCGATGAGCGGGGCCGCGAAGTCCTGCAGGACGCCAACGAAATCCGCATTCCCGTCGGTCGGCCCGTGGTGCTGGAACTGGAAAGCGCCGACGTGATCCACAGCTTCTGGGCGCCGAGGCTGGGCGGCAAGACCGACATGATCCCCGGCCGGCGCAACTTCATGCGTCTGCAGGCCGACGCGCCCGGCGACTATCAGGGCCAGTGCGCCGAATACTGCGGGGGACCTCACGCCCTGATGGGTCTCACGGTCGTCGCCCTCGAACCCGAGCGTTTCGCGGCGTGGCGCCAGATGCAGGCGCAGGAGGCAAAGCCCGTGGCCGCGCCGCAGACAGCGCCGCTGATCGAGCGGGGGCGCCAGGTCTTCGATGCGTCCGGATGCGGCGCCTGCCATACGATCCGGGGCACGGACGCCAACGGGCTGGCGGGACCCGACCTGACCCATGTGGGTGGGCGACGCACCCTCGGCGCCGGGATCTTGCCCAACAACCAGGGCACGCTCGCCGGCTGGATCGCCGACAGCCAGGGCATCAAGCCGGGCAACCGCATGCCCTCCTATCCGGTGCTGAGCGGCCGCGACCTTCGCGCCGTCGCCGCCTATCTGGACAGCCTCAAGTGAACGGGGACCCGGGGCTGGATCCCGAAATCTACGAACGCTTCCCCACGAAGGGACGCCGTCCGAGGGACGAGCTGAAGACGCTCGAAGCGGTCTGGTGCGGACCGACCAAGCCGTGGGAATGGATCACGGCGATCAACAACAACTTCGTCGGCGTCTACTACGTCGGCGCGGCCATGCTGTTCTTCGTCCTGGCCGGGGTGCTGGCGCTGCTCATGCGCACTCAGCTGGCCCTGCCCATGACGGGATTCCTCGCGCAGGAGACCTACAACCAGATCTTCACCATGCACGGCACGGTGATGATGTTCCTCTTCGCGGTGCCGGCGGTGGAGGCTCTGGGGGTCCTTTTGCTGCCCCAGATGCTGGGGGCGCGAGACCTGCCGTTTCCGCGCCTTTCGGCCTACGCCTTCTGGGCCTATCTGGTCGGGGGCTTGAGCTTCTTCTGCTCGCTGTTCTTCGGCCTGGCGCCCAACGGCGGCTGGTTTATGTATCCCCCGCTCACCGGGACGACCTATTCGCCGGGCATCAACGCCGACTTCTGGCTGCTGGGCATCGGCTTCATCGAAATCTCCGCCATAGCCGGGGCCATCGAGATCATCGTCGGCGTCCTGAAGACCCGCGCTCCGGGCATGACCCTCGACAAGCTGCCGATCTTTGCCTGGGCCATGCTGATCTTCGCCTGCATGATCGTCATCGCCTTTCCGTCGGTGATCCTGTCGACGTTGCTTTTGGAGCTGGAGCGCGCTCTGGGCTGGCCGTTCTTCGATGCGGCCAAGGGCGGCGATCCGCTGCTTTGGCAGCATCTCTTCTGGTTCTTCGGGCACCCCGAGGTCTACATCATCTTCCTGCCGGCGGCGGGAGCCATGTCGACCATCATTCCCGCCGTGGCCCAGACCAGGCTGGTGGGCCACCGGCTCGTGGTGATGGCGATGCTGGCCACCGGCTTCATCAGCTTCGGCGTGTGGGCCCACCACATGTTCACGACCGGCATGCCGCGTCTGTCGATCAACTATTTCAGCGCCGCCTCCGCGGCGGTCAGCGTGCCGGCGGGGGTGCAGGTCTTCGCCTGGATCGCCACCCTGGCGGCTGGCAAAATGCGCTTCAACACCCCCGGCCTCTTCGCCGTAGGGGGGCTGGTGATCTTCGTCATGGGCGGGCTGACCGGGGTGATGGTGGCCATGGTGCCCTTCGACTGGCAGGCCCACGACAGCTACTTCATCGTCGCCCATCTGCATTACGTGCTGATCGGCGGCATGGTCTTTCCGCTGTTTGCCGCCATCTACTACTGGCTGCCCATGAGCAGCAGGCGGCCCCTGTCCGAGCGTTGGGGCAAGTGGATCTTCTGGCTGATGTTCATCGGCCACAACGTCACCTTCATGCCCATGCACCTCAGCGGCCTGATGGGAATGCCCAGGCGCGTGTACACCTATCTTCCCGACCGCGGCTGGGAGCTGCCGAACCTGATCTCCACGTTCGGCTCCTTCCTCTTCGGTCTGGCGGTCATGCTCTGGATCATCGACATGATCCGCAACTTCCGCCCCTTCGGCGACAAGGAGGCGGGCAACCTCTTCAATGGTCCGGGCCTGGAGTGGCTTCCCGCCGGCTTCTACTCGCTGCGTTCCATCCCTGTGATCACCAGCCTCTATCCGGTCTGGGAGCAGAAGGGCCTGGGCCGCGACGTGGCCGCTGGCCGCTACCTCCTTCCCGGCGCGCCGCGCGGCGAGCGCGAGACCATCGTCACCAGCCCGATCACCGCCCAGCCGCAGTATCTGCTGCGCATGCCGCGTCCCTCCAGCTGGCATGTCTGGGGCGCCGTGTTCACCGCCGGCTTCTTCCTGATCCTCACCGTTCAGGCCTATGTCGCCGCCGTGGTCAGCGGAATCCTGGCCGTCTACTGCCTTTGGGAATGGGCCTGGCGGCTGGACCGGCCGCATCGTGCAGCGACCGCCGATGTCGGCGGCGGGGTGCGCCTGCCCACCTCGGTAAGCGGACCGATGAGCCATGGCTGGTGGGCGATGGTCATCACCCTGACCGTCTCGGGGATGGTCGCGGTGATGGCGGGCTTCTCCTACGTTTTCCTCTGGAGCCGTCGTCCCGATCTTTGGCGCGCGCCGCCGGATGCGGCCTCCTTGCTGATCACGCTCGGCTTGCTCGCCGCCTGCGCTCTTGGCGCCTTCGGTTCGGTGAGGAGCCTCAAAGGCGCCAGGCCAAGCCTGGCGGCGGCGCTCATGCTGACCGCCAGCCTGGCCGCCGCCGCCGCCTTCGCCGTGGAGGCCGGCGCCTGGTGGTCTTCGGGTCTTCGCCCCGACGCCAACAGCCAGGGCGCGACCGTCTTCGCCCTTTTGGCCTGGCAAGGGGTGTTCGCCGGCATCGGGCTGCTCATGGGGCTGTTCGCGCTCATGCGCCGGCTCTTCGGGCTCGTCACGCCGGACCGTCCGGCGACGTTCGAACTGATCGGCCTTTTCCTGGGCTACACGGCCGCGCAGGGCGCAGCCAGCCTGTTGCTCGTGCGGCTCCTGCCCGGAGGGGGCGCATGAGGTTCTGGCTGTGGGGACTTGGCGGCCTTTTGATCTGGGCGCTTCATTTTCTGGGCCTTTACGGACTGGCCAGCGTCGCTGATCTGGCCACGGGCCGCGCGGACGGATGGCGCGCCGCGGGGCTCGGCTTCAGTCTGGCCTGCCTGCTTGCGACCGCCCTCTACGCCGTCATGCTCGCCAGGCGGCTTCGTCGGGCATCGAACGCGCCGGTGCAGGTCTTTGCGCTCGGCCTCGGGCTGACCGGCGGCCTCGTGGCGGCCATCGGCGTCGTCTTCCAGTCCCTTCCGCTGCTGCTGCCCGTCTAGGGGCGAAAGTCCGCCGCCGGTGAACCTTCGGCTCCCGACGGGGTTAGCTCCACGGTTCAGATCACAAGGGAGGAGCGGCCATGACGGCTCGCGGCGGCGTGGAGGCATGGCTGAGGGCCGTGCGGGATCTTCTTCTGGGGTTTCCCATCGCCCTTTTCACATCGGCCATGCTCACCGATATCGCCTATCTGAAGACCGCCGAGCTGCAGTGGTCCAACTTCTCCGCCTGGCTGATCACGGGCGCTCTCGTTGCGGGCGCGCTCGCCCTGATCGCCGCCTTGATTGAAGTCCCCGCCGCCATCGCCCGCGGCGCCAACGGCCGCAACGCCATGACCTGCGCGATCGCTCTCGCCCTGGCCTGGGGCCTGGGTCTGGTCAACGCTTTCAAGCACAGCCAGGACGGCTGGAGCTCGGTGGAGACCTTCGGCATGATCCTGTCGATCCTCTCGACGCTCCTGGCGATCGTCGCCGGCCTCTTGGCCTACGCGCCCGAGGAGGACGCCCGATGATCAGATCACGTCTTGCCGCAGGCGCGGCCCTCATCGCCCTGAGCGCGGGTCTGTGGGCCTGCGGAAACGCCAGCGATCCGAAGCTCAACCAGACCGGGCCCAATCCGGACCTGCCGGCGCAGAACCAGAGCCTCGTCCCGCCGATCAAGATCTCGCCGCCCGCCGGCTGGGGCGATGACAAGCCGGTGGTCCCCGCCGGCTTCGCCATCACGCCCTTCGCCAACGACCTTAAGATTCCGCGCCAGATGCTCATCCTGCCCAACGGCGATGTGCTGGTGGCCGAAGGACGAGGGGACAGCGCGCCCCGCCTTCGTCCCAAGGACGTGATCGCGGGCATGATCAAGAAGAAGGGCAACACCCAGATCGAAGGCGGCGATCGCATCACGCTTCTGCGCGACGCCGACAACGACGGCGTGCCCGAGGTCCGGACGGTCCTCGCCCAAGGCCTCAACGCTCCTTACGGCCTGGCCTATGCCGACGGCTTCCTCTACGTGGCCGCACAGGACGCGGTTCTGCGCTTGCCGTTCCAGCCGGGACAGACGGGGATCGCCGCTCCGGCGCAAGAGCTGACCAAGCTGCCCTCACGCCTCAATCACCACTGGACCAAGGCCATGGCTCTCAGCGGCGACGGCTCCAAGCTCTATGTGGGGATCGGCTCCAACAGCAATGTCGGCGAGCGCGGCATGGCGGTGGAGGAGGAACGGGCGGTGGTCTGGGAGATCGACCGCCTCACCGGCGCGCGGCGCACAATCGCCACCGGCATCCGCAACCCGACGGCCCTGGCGATCGAGCCGAACACCCAGCTTCTCTGGTCGGTGGTCAATGAGCGCGATGAACTGGGCCCGCAGCTCGCGCCCGATTACCTGACCCAGGTGCGCGACGGCGCATTCTACGGCTGGCCCTACAGCTACTGGGGCCAGAACGTCGATCCGCGTGTGAGGCCGCAACGACCGGATCTCGTCGCCAAGACGGTGAAGCCGGACTACGCCCTGGGCTCTCACGTGGCGGCGCTCGGCCTCGACTTTGCGCGGGCGGGCGGCTTTGGCGGCGGGTTCACGCAAGGCGCCTTCATCGGCATGCACGGCAGCTGGAACCGACAGGACCCCTCCGGCTACAAGGTCGTCTGGGTTCCTTTCCAGGCCGGACGCCCCTCCGGTCCGCCGGCGGATTTCGTGAGCGGCTTCCTGAAGGACGGCAAGGCGCGCGGCCGCCCGGTAGGCGTGGCGTTCGACCCGGCCAAACGCATTCTTCTGGTGGCGGACGACCTTTCCAACACCGTCTGGCGCGTGGCGCCGGCGGCCCCTCAAGGGACCAACTGATGCGCGCCCTCTCGTTTTTGCCGTCGGTGCTCATCGGCGCCGTCGCCAGCGCCCGCTCGATGACGCCCATGGCCGCCCTGGCGGCGGCGCGCCTGGCCGGCAGGCGCACGCCGGGGCGCCTCTTTCTGCTCGATCATCCGCTGTTCAAATTCGGCGGGCTCGCCATGGGTGTCGGCGAGCTGCTCGGGGACAAGATGAAGTCCGCCCCGGACCGCACCGTGTTCCTGGGGCTTCTCGCGCGTGTGTCGAGCGCGGGCGTCGCCGGCGCTGCGCTTGCTCCCAAGGGGCGTGAACGCACCGGCGCGCTCCTGGCGGTGGCGACCGCCGTACCTCTGGCCTACCTGACCCTGGCCGGCCGAAAGCAGGCCATGAAACGCATCGGCCAGACGCCTTCAGGCGTGATCGAAGACGCCATGATCGTTGCGGCGGGAACCGCCGTTGTGGCCTCGACCGTAGGCCGCCGCCGAGCCTGAGGCGGCAGGCGCGGTCGCAGGCCTTTGGCGATCATGGCGCCGCCAGCCATGGCGCGCACATCGTCGACGATGAGGCTGGCTGCCCGGGCGGGAGCCCGCATGAACTCGCTCGCGTCTGCGGCGTTAGCAGGGCTCCCCCAATCTCGGATTTGGAGCCTCCGGATGCACACCAACGAAGACCATATCAAACTCGTCAACGGCCTGGTCGAAACCACCATCGACAGCGCCGACGGCTATGAAGCGGCCGCCAAGGAAGCCGACGGCGCCAGGTTCAAGGACCTCTTCGAACAGCGTGCCCAGGAACGCCGGACCATCGCGGTGGAGCTGCAGCGCGAGGTGCGCCGCCTGGGCGGCGAGCCCAAGGATGACGGGACCATCCTGGCGGCGGCCCATCGCGTGTTCCTCAATCTGAAGGACGCGGTGACCAAGGGCGACCAGGCTGTCGTCGACGAGGTCGAAGCCGGCGAAGACCATATCAAGGCCAAGTATGAAAAGGCCCTTCAAGACACCGATGTGGACGTGCAGACCCGTGCGGCCATCGAAAAGGCCTGGACCTCGGTGAAGTCGGGCCACGACCAGATGCGCGACATCAAGCACATGCTCAAGCACTAGCGCCCAAGGCTGCTGAAGCCGACGCATCCTCCTGCAGCTGACCGCTAGCCTGCGGAGGGTGCGTCGGTCGGCGCCGGATAAGCGCTGCTCGGACTTTACGGCGCAGGATGAGCGCCCGGCGGGCCATTCTCGCCTGAAGCTACTGCTACCTCCCGAGGCGACGCCCAAGTTTGGCTTGCGCTTCGGTTTCGCCCAAATGAGTGGCGTCCGTCTAACCCCTCCCATCTCTCACGCCTTGCAATCCCAGCGCCGCTAGCATGACAGCGTTGACAGTCTCCAAAAAAGCAATTTAATTTAATTAAGTCGGACGAACGATCCGACCTGTGAGCTTAAGAGCCGGACGCCAAGTCCGGACATGGAAGGAAATGCGAGCCGGAAGGCAGGGGCGGACTTGCGTCGAAGGCGGCGCAGGCTTGAGCCGACCCTTGTCCCGGCCTTGGGGATCAAGGGGCTTGGGAATGAAAATCCAATATCTTCGCGGCGCATCGATCGCCGTCCTGGCGGCGACTTCGGCTTTTGGCGGCGCGGCCCGTGCGCAGGAGGCCGCAGAGGTCACTGAAGTGGTGGTCACCGGCTTCCGCTCAAGCCTCGACAAGGCGCTGGCGGTCAAGCGCGAGGCCACCGGCGTAGTCGACACCATCATCGCCGAGGACATCGCCAAGTTCCCGGACGCCAACCTCGCCGAGTCCATGCAGCGCGTGCCCGGCGTCGCCCTGCAACGTGGCGACGGCGGCGAAGGGCGCGCCATCACCGTGCGGGGTCTGGGACCCATCTTCACCCGCACCCGCGTCAACGGAATGGAGGCCAACAGCGTCGTCGGCGGCACCGACGTCCAGGGCGCCAGCGGCCGCGGACGGGGCTTCGACTTCAACGTCTTCGCCTCGGAGGTCTTCCAGAACCTCACCGTGCGCAAGACCTACTCCGCTGACGTTCAGGAAGGCTCGCTCGGCGCCACGGTTGATCTCGGATCGCCGCGTCCCCTCGACTACAACCGCGACTTCGTCCTGGCCGGTTCGGTCAAAGGCTCGTTCAACGACCTGACCGAGAAGTTCGATCCGCGCTTCGCCGGCCTGATCGCCAAGAGCAACGCCGACGGCACCCTGGGCGTGCTGTTCTCGGCGGCCTACGCCGAGCGACGCACGGTGGAGGAGGGCTATTCCCCCGCCAACGTGCTCAACGGCATCGTCGACGGCGGCTATTGCAGCCCCATCGGGTTTGCGCCGCAGAACCCGGCGAGCGATCCCGTCAAGGGCACGAACGCTGCCAACTGCGCCACCGGCGTGCCGCGCACTTCGAACGCCGCGGCTTACACGGCCGTGTCCAGCGCCAACGCTTTCATGCCGCGCCTGCCGCGTCCCTACCGCAGCGCCCAGGACTATTCGCGTCTTGGCCTGACCGGCGCCCTGCAGTGGCGTCCCAGCGAGAACACCGAGTTCGTTCTCGACGTTCTGCACTCCAAGTACGATGTGGAGCGCTATGACGACGCGCTAATGGCGCACTCGTTCGGCCGCGGCGTCGGCAACAACGGCAAACCGCACACTTCGGTGGTGGAGGCCGAGGTCGCTCCTGACGGCACGGTGCTGTTCGGCCGCTTCAACGGCGTCGATGTGGGCTCGATCTCCACCCACGACATCTTCACCACCAAGTTCACGCAAGTGACCCTGAACGGCCGCCACCGGTTCAACGACCGTTTCGAGGTGTCGGGCCTCGTGGGCGTCTCGCGCACCGATTTTGACGAACCGCTGCGCTTTGACCTGCGCATCGACGCCAACAACGTCAACAACTACACCTTCGATCTTCGGGGTCATCCGACGCTGCCGACGATCGGCTACGGCTTCGACATCACCAATCCGGCCAACTTCACCTTCGGCCCGGCGACCGCCGACGGCACGGTCAACGGCACCTTCGGCGGCCGCAAGGTGTTCACCGACTTCGACAACAACCTCTTCAAGTTCGACGGCGTCTTCACCGTCTTTGACGGTCTGAAGGTGCGGGCGGGCGCCGAGTACCGTGAAGCGGAGTTCACCAGCGTGGAGCTGGGCCGCGCAGGTCCGATTTCGGCCTTCGTGCCGACCCTGCCGGCCGGCACGACCCTGGCCTCCCTGACCACGCAGGTCACGGACTTCGGCAAGGGTCTGAAGGGCGGGTTGCCGTCGAGCTGGGTCAAGCCCGATCACGCAAAATTCGAGCAGGCCTTCGGCCTTTCCAGCAACACCGGCAACTTCCTGTTCACCGGGGCGGAGACCGGCACCTCGCTGGGCGGCAACTATTCCATCGATGAGACCGTCAAGACCGCCTTCATCCAGGCCGAGTTCGAGATCGACAGCCTTGCCGTCCCGGTGCGCGGCGACGTCGGCGTGCGCTACGCCAGGACCGACCAGACCTCGTTCGGCTATGTGACCCTGGGCGTGCCGGTCAACGGCCGCACCTTCCAGCCGGTGACGGTGGAGCGCGACTATGACGATTGGCTGCCGGCCCTGAACCTGACCGCGGAGCTGCGCGACGACCTGCTGCTGCGCTTCTCGGCGGCCAAGACCATCGCGCGTCCAGACCTCGGCCAGCTGTCGCCCTCGGGCGGCTTCAACCCGACGATCCGCACCGTATCGGTGGGCAACGCGCTCCTGGAACCGATCCGGGCCAACACTATCGACGTGTCGGCCGAGTGGTACTTCGCCCGCGGCGCCCTGCTGTCAGTCGGCTACTTCTACAAGGACATCAAGACTTACATCCAGGCTCAGCAGCGCTTGATCCCGTTCACCGAGACGGGGCTGCCCGGCGAGCTCCTGGCCGGCACCCAGGCCACCCCTGCCGACCTCTTCACCGTCACCAACCTGACCAACACCAAAGGCGGTCCGGTCAAGGGTGTCGAGGTCAACTATCAGCAGCCTCTGCGCTTCCTGCCGGGCCTGCTGTCCAACACCGGCGTCCTGTTCAACTACACCTATGTGGACGCCGACATCGAATACATCCTCAACGCCACCACGGGCAGCACGACGATCCAGCCGCTGGTGGGCATGTCGAAGAACCAGGCCAACGCCACCCTCTACTACGAGGATGACGTCTTCAGCGCCCGGGTGTCTGCCAACTACCGCTCCAAGTTCGTCCGCTCGGTGCCGTCCATCGGCACGGGCAGCGACATCGACACCACCAAGTCGACGACCTACGTGGACTTCTCGGCCACCTACAAGCTCACCGAGCAGTTCAAGCTGACCTTCGAGGGTCAGAACCTCACCGACGAGCACACCATCCACCTGGTGGATTCGCGCCGCATGGACCCGCTCTATGACGCGCACCAGGGCCGGACGTTCACGCTGGGCGTGTCCTACCGGTACTAAGCTCCTAGACTGCGGCGATCGGAATCCCTTCTCCTCCGATCGCCGCTCTTTTTTGTCGGATGGCGGAGGAAAGATGCGTAGTCGGTTCGGGGCGGTGCTGGCCCTGTCTTGGATGTTCAGCGGCGGCGCGGCCACGGCCTTCGCCGCCGAAGCCGTCTTGAACGGCGGCTCGGTGCTCGACGAGGTCAATGTCTTCGTCGGGTCGGACAACAACGGCAACACCACGCCCGGAGCGCAGACGCCGTTTGGCTTCGTCAGCTTCGGACCGGACACTGTCAGCGGCTCCACCAACGGCTACGACTCCAAGTCTCCCGCCGTCGGCTTTTCCCTCACCCATGTGAGCGGCACGGGCGGCAACAGCAAGTACGGCAACTTCCGCATCACCCCGTCGGTGGGACCGGTGGATCCGCGCAACCTGGTGTTCGCGCGTCATAACGAGGCCGGCTCGCCGGGCTTCTATCGCACCGATCTTGCCGCCGGCGCCGGCCAGTCCATCACTGTCGAACTTGCGGCCAGCCGGATGGCCGGCATCGCCCAAATCACCTTTCCGAGGCGGGCCGACGCCAACCTGATCCTCGACGCCACTTCGGCCGTGCAGCTGATGGGTTCGGGGCCTCGCGCCACGTCCGCCGAGACCTGGTTCATCGACGAGCGCACCTTCGCCGGCAGGGCCAGCTTCACCGGCGGTTGGAACGAGGCGCCGCTGACCCTCTACTTCCATGCGGTGCTCGACCGCTCGCCCACAGCCTACGGGACGTGGTCGGCCACGCGCGGTTCGCTGGCGCTCCAGACCGGCGGCGCTGCGATCAGTGGCGGTGACCAGACCAAGGACCATTCCAACCGCCTGGGCGCCTACGCCGTCTTCGACGCGCGCGAAAACCCCCGGGTGCGCATGAGGATCGCCGTCTCCTTCACCAGCGTGGAGCAAGCCAGGGCGAACCTGGAGAGCGAGATCCCGAACTTCGAGCTGGCCGCGATCCAGGGGCGGGCCGCAGAAGCCTGGGGCGAGGCGCTCGGCAAGATCAAGGTGGAGGGCGGCTCCACCGATGAGCGTCGAAGCTTCTATTCGGGGCTCTACCGCAGCCACGTCATGCCTCACGACGTCACCGGCGAGAACGCCGGCTGGAGCGGCCCTGGTCCTCACTACGAGGACTACTACACGCTCTGGGACACGTTTCGGACCCTGCATCCGCTGCTGACGGTCATCCAGCCCAAGCGTCAGCGCGACATGATCAATTCGCTGCTGGAGACCTATCGGCGCACGGGCTGGCTGCCGGACGCCCGCATCGCCGGCGCAAACGGCATGACCCAGGGCGGCAGCAACAGCGACGTGCTGATCGCCGATGCGGTGGTCAAGCAACTGGGCGGCTTCGATGCGAAGCTCGCCTTCCAGGCGATCCGCAAGAACGGCGAGGTCGAAAGCGATGATCAGATCGCTCAGGGCCGGGCCCTCAAGGACTACCTTAGCCTCGGCTACATGTCGCAGACGCAGACCCGGTCAGCCTCGCGGACCCTGGAATACGCCTATGACGACTTCGCCATCGCCCAAGTGGCCCAGGCGCTCGGCCAGAAGGCCGACGCCGCGCGTTATCTGAAGCGCTCGCAAAACTGGACAAACCTTTGGGACGAAGAACTCAAATGCATCCGGCCGCGCTACGCCGATGGCGCCTGGATGGCCAACTTCAGCTGCGACCATCTCTATCCGGACAATACGTCCGCCTGGTGGGATGCGCCGTTCTATGAAGGCTCCAGCGCCCAGTATTCGACCTATGTGCCGCATGACGTGGAAGGCCTGATCGGCAAGCTTGGAGGCGAGGCGGGTTTCGTCTCCTGGCTCGACCGCCTGTTCGACAGCGGCGGCTACGAGCAGGGCAACGAGCCGGACTTCCTGGCCCCCTATCTCTACATCCATGCCGGAAGGCCCGACCGCGCCGCCGAGCGTGTGCGCCATATTCTCAAGGAAGAATACAGCCCCACCCACGGCGGCCTGCCCGGCAACGACGACGCCGGCGCCATGTCCTCCTGGTACGTGTGGAGCGCCATCGGCCTGTTCCCCAACGCCGGCCAGCCCTTCTACTACATAGGCTCGCCGATCTTCGAGCGCGCGGTCATCTCGCTGGAGAACGGCAGGACCTTCACGGTGTCGGCCAAGGGGGCGGGCGAGGCGATCCATGTGGTCGGCGCCAGGCTCAACGGAAAGCCGATCGACCGGGCCTGGATCACCCACCAGGAACTGGCGGCCGGAGGAGTCCTGGAGCTGACCATGGCCCAGGAGCCCGGTGTGTGGGCCCGTCGCTTCAGCGCGCCGCCGAACCCCTTCCGGCCCCGGCCCTAGCGCCCGGGTCCAATCCATAATCGCCCGTCCGCGGGCGCGCATGCCTCGAGGAAACGATGAAACAACGGCTCTTGCTCTCCATCGCCGCAGCGGCGGTCTTCATCGCCGCCGGCGCGGCGGCTGAGGCGCCCACCCCCGCACCGGCGGCCGCTCACCTGACCGCCCTGGGCGAGACGCCCTGGGATCAGGCGGCGATCACGGCGCTGGGCGAACGAGTGGCCGACTACCACATCGCGCAGCTGGCCGGCGGCAGCGCCTATCCCAAGGTTCGCACAGGCAACCGTTGGCCGCTGGACTGGAAGGGATGGGAGCAGGGCGCCTTCCTCATCGGTCTGACGGAGTTCGCCGAGCTGAGCGGCGAGCCGCGCTATCGTCAGATGATCCTCCAGCGCGGCGTCGGCAATGACTGGAAGCTGGGCGAACGGCTCTATCACGCCGACGACCATATGATCGGCCAGACCTACTTCTGGGCGCGCCGCAACGGCGCCGGTGATGTCGCCATCGCCCACATGCGCGAAAACTTCGACAAGATCCTCGCCCAACCTTCCACCATCAGCCTGGAATTCGACCGCAAGAAGCCGCTTTGCGTCGACCGTTGGTGCTGGTGCGACGCGCTGTTCATGGCGCCGGCCGCGTGGCTGGAGATGGCCAAGGTCACCGGCGACGCCAAGTATGCGGACTTCGCCAAGAAGGAGTTCTGGGCGGCCACCGACTATCTGTGGGACGAGAGCGAGGACCTCTATTTCCGCGACAGCTCGTTCTTTGAAGAGCGTGACGCGGCCGGCAGGAAGCTGTTCTGGAGCCGCGGCAATGGCTGGGTGTTCGCGGGCCTGGCCCGCATCATCCCGCTTCTGCCCGAGAACGATCCGGACCGCCCGCGCTTCATCGAAGTCTACAAGAAGATGGCGGCCAAGCTCAAAGCGATCCAGAAGCCGGACGGCTACTGGTCGGGTTCATTGCTGAACGACGCGGCCTCGTCGTCGCCGGAATCCAGCGGCACGGGATTTTATGTCTATGGCATGTCCTGGGGAATCAACGCCGGCCTTCTCGACCGCGCCGCCTACGAGCCGGTCGTCCGCAAGGGCTGGACGGCGCTTGTGCGCTCCATCCACCCCGATGGCCGCCTGGGCTGGGTGCAGCCGATCAGCGACCGTCCCGCCTTCGTCTCCTATGACGACACCCACGACTACGGCTACGGGGCCTTCCTTCTGGCCGCCTCGGAGCTTTCCAAGCTGAAGCTTGCCGCGCCTGCGCCCGTGGCGGCGGGGCTCACCGTGACCAACCCTTCTTCGTTCGACCGCCCGGCAGCCTTGGTGGAAATTCCCGTCTCGGCCCTGAAGGGCGCCGACTTTGGCGCCGGGGCGTCCGTGCGGGTCGGCGGGGTGCTCTATCCGGCCCAGATCGAACCCGCCGCGGGCGGGCAGGCCGCGCGCCTGAGCTTTGTTCT
Organism: Caulobacter segnis; assembly: GCF_029543125.1. GTDB lineage: Bacteria > Pseudomonadota > Alphaproteobacteria > Caulobacterales > Caulobacteraceae > Caulobacter > Caulobacter segnis_D. The sequence continues at coordinate 799,271 of NZ_JARQWW010000001.1, read as the reverse complement.
GCCGCTCAAGGCGCGCCAGAGCGTCGAGGTTAAGGTCTATCCTCAGGCGGCGCCGCTCACGGATCTCGTCCAGGCTAGTCTCTACGCCCGAGACCACGATGGCGGCTACAGCGCCCGAGGCGCTTACCAGACCCCCGCCGGCCACAAGATCGGCGACGGCCAGGTCGCCTTCGAGGGCGCAGGCTGGGAGAGCGACAAGGCCGCCTATCGGATCTATCTCGATGAGCGGGCGGCCACCGACGTCTTCGGCAAGCGTCAGCCCCTGCCGGTGCTCACCTGGATCGGCCAGGGCAAGGACGACTACCACAAGCTGGCCGACTGGGGGATGGACGTCCTCAAGGTCGGACCGACCCTCGGAATCGGGGCGATCGGGGTGGAGAAGGACGGCAAGGCCATGCAGGCCGCGGCCCGCAGGCTGACCACCACGGTGATCAATCCGGGGCCGGTGACCGCATCCCTGCGGGTGCGCGCCGAAGGCTTCGCGGCGTCCTCGGCCACGGTCGACACGCGCTATACGATCCAGGCTCAAAGCCCGGTGACGATCGCCGACGTGTCGGTGAGCGGCCGCGCGCCGACCCTGGCCACGGGGGTGGTCAAGCATCCGGGCGTGACGGTGCTGCAGCAGGCGCCCGCGCCGGGCGGCTGGGGGTATGTGGCCTCCTGGGGCCGTCAGAGCCTCAATGACGACGATCTGGGCCTGGTGCTGTTCTACCGTGCCGAGGACGTGGCCGGTCCGGCCTTGGACGACGGCGGCTCGCTGAAGGTGGTGTTCAAGGCCCGTCCGGCGCTGCGCTACGGCTTTGCAGCCCTTTGGTCCAAGGATCTCAGCGGGGTGAGCACGCCGCAGGCCTTCGAGGCCTGGGTGAAGACGACAGCGGCCGAGCTGTCGACGCCCGTGACCTGGCGGATCAGGAGCTGATCGCGATGCTTGGCCGCGAGATCGGGCGCGCCGCCGCCTCAGGCTTGTTGGCCTCATGCATCTTGGCCTCAGGCGCCTGGGCGCAGCCGAAGGTGTTGCCGGCCCCCTTGGCGGGCGAAGGGCTGACGGCGGCCGAAACTGTGGTGATCGGGCGTGCGGTTCGCACGGCTCAAGGCTGGTCGCATCAATGGCCGGGGGTCTATTTCGAGGCGGCGTTCGAAGGACCGCGCATCTTCTTCGACATCGGTCCGGGCGACCGGATCGTTCGGGTCACGGTCGACGGCGAGCCTGCGGCGCACCTGACCAAACCTTCGGGACGCTACCGCGTCGATGGCCTCGGGGAAGGGCCGCACGTGGTTCGGGTCGAGATCGTCACTGAAAGCCAGGCGGCCCCCAACCAGTTCGGCGGCTTCTTCCTGGACGGCGAAGGCCGCGCCGCGGCCGCGCCGCGGCCCGGACGCCAGATCGAGTTCATCGGCGACAGCCATACGGTGGGCTTCGGCAACACCTCGGCCACGCGCGATTGCACCAAGGACGAGGTCTGGGCGACGACGGACACTTCACAGGCCTACGGGCCGATGGTGGCCCGCCACTTCAAGGCCGACTATCAGGTCAACGCCATCAGCGGCCGCGGCGTGGTGCGCAACTATGCCGGGCGCCCGGGGCGAACCCTGCCTCAGGCCTATCCTCACGCCCTGCTCGAGACGACGGACGCATACGACGGGCAGGGATGGCGGCCCGATCTCATCGTCATCGCCCTGGGGACCAACGACTTCTCCACCGCCCTGGCCCCGGGGGAGCCCTGGGCCGACCGTGCGGCTCTCCAGGCGGACTTCGTGAAGACCTATGTGGCCTTCATGCGCGATCTTCGGCGGCTCAATCCGCAGGCCCGCTTCGTTCTGTGGGCGGCGGACGTGGCCGAGGGCGAGGTCCAGGCCCAAGTCGAGAAAGTGGTTCGTAAGCTCCAGGAGGACGGGGAGACGAGGCTGTCCTATGTGGCGGTCAACAAGCTGGCCATGAGCGGCTGCGCCTGGCACCCCTCCTTGGAGGACGACCGGATCATCGCCGAGGCGATCATCAAGGCTGTCGATGCGCAGCCGCACGTGTTCTCCCATCGCCGAAGCGGCGGATGAAATTTCAAATGGGCGGGCAGCACCCGGCATGGCATATGGCTGGAAGTTGTCATGGTGCGGGCCTGCTGCTCGCTGCGACGCTCCTTAGGCCAAGCTGGTTTCGGAACGGTCGCGGCCGGGCCGTTCGTATTTCGGCTGGGCTCTGGTTTCGGGCCCGTGCGTACGCATTCACAGGCAAGGTGACAGACTGATCCTCGAACCTGAAAGTAAGCCGAGTTTCGTCGAGCTTTTGAAGCGGTTGTCGCCGATGGAGCCAGAAGACGCCTTTCCGGACGATTTCGATGCAGGGCCGGCGCCTCTCGATGATGTCGAGCTGTGAGCGCGAACGCAGGATGTCTGACCGCCGCATAAGGCGGGGCCGGGTGGGCGCTTCAGAAATTTTCCCGAGACCCTGTAGGGCCGGCGCAAAGCCCTGGTGAGGTCAGATCAGCTGGCCTGCGTCTTCATCAGCGCTTCCGGATTGAGCAGGAAGCGGTTTTGGAAGAGCAGCATGGCTGCCCCCATAGGCGCGGCGTCCTCAGCGGCGGTGGCCGGCTTGAAGGGGGCGATCTTGGGCACGCGTGGCAGCGCCTCCCCGATCCTTGCGTTCAGCCGGTCGCAGACGTGCTCGGCGACAAGCTTGGGCAGTCGTCCGCCGATGAAATGGACTGCGGGGTTCAGCACGCAGTTGATGATCGCGACCGTGCCGAGCAGCTCATCGGCGGCGTGATCGGCCCAAGCCCGCAGCGCCGCCACATGCTCGGGATCTTCCAAGTTTACGTCCTCCGGAGTGGAGACCGCCAGGCCGCGCTTTCCCATGAAGGCGTAGAGGGCGTAGAGGGACACCTCGTCCTGCAGAATGCCGCCGCCTTTTGCGGCGGCCATCAGATCTCGGCTGACAAAGGCGATCTCGCCGCTCCTGTTGTCCGACCCGCGATAGGGCTGGCCGCCGATGATCAGGCCGCTGCCGAGACCGGCGCTGATCAGGGTGAAGATGAAGTTCTGATGCGGCGCGCCGCTGCCGAAATGCAGTTCGCCTATGGCCGCTGCGGTGGCGTCGTTCTCCATGCAGGCCGGCAGGCCAAGGGCGTCGGAGAAGAAGCCGCATACATCGATCTGCGACCAGGCCTCGTAGGCCGCCGGCTTGTTGGGCAAGGGGATGCGGCCAAGATCATCCGGGATGCCGATGCCGATCCCCGCCAAGCGGCTCAGGTCGATGCGGCCCTCGCTCCGAAGACGCGCCAGCTGATTTTGGACAAAGCTCAGCACGGCGTCCGGCAGGGCGAAGTGGCCTTCGACGCAGACGCGGTCCTTCACCTGGCCGATGAAGTCCATGAGCACCAGGGTGGTGTGGTCCCGGTCGATATTGAGACCCAGCGCATAGGCGCTGTCGGCGTCAATGACAAACTTGGTGGCCGGCTGACCTCGGCCGCCCTCGGTCTTGCCGGCCTTCTTGATGAAACCGTCGGAGAGCAGGCGGTTGGTGATGTTGGAGACGGTCGGCGCGGTCAGGCCGGTGATGGCGGTCAGGTCGCTTCTGGTGATCGAACCGGCGCTGCGGATCGCCTGCAGGATGACGCGCTGATTGTGCTCTCCGGCGCGCTCCAGATTGGTGCCCGACAGGCTGTCGAGGGCGGCGGCGGATCGTGGGATCAAGGACATTTGGCGCGTTCAGACAGAAAGCGAACCGTCAGCGGACAACGCTGTCAAAGTCAAGCTCGGGGCGATCGGCTGTGGCGCATCAGCCGCGCCGGTCTCGCGCCATAGATAGGCGGCGCCACGCACGCCGGAGCTGTCTCCGAAACGGGCCGGGACAAACCTGGCCGCCCAGGCATCGGAGAAAACATAGGGCGCCACGTATGCCGGAAGCCGCTCATAGAGCGACGTCACGTTGGACAACCCTCCGCCCAAGACAAAGACTTCGGGGTCATATGTGTTCACAAGGCCCGCCAAGGCGCGACCCAGACGCGAAAGCAGGCGATCGAAGGCCTGTTCTGCGTCTTCGTCGCCGGCTTGGGCGGCGGCGATGATCTCGCGGGCGGTGAGATTTCGGCCTGTCCTGGTCTTGAAGTCCCGGGCGAACCCGGTCCCCGACACGAAAGTCTCGGCGCAGCCGTGGCGGCCGCACCAGCAGGCCGGCCCCGGGACCTCGTCTTCATTCGGCCAGGGCAAACCTACATGGCCGATTTCTCCGGCGAGGCCGTTGGCGCCCTCCACCAGCTTGCCGTTGATCACCAGCCCGCCGCCGTATCCCGTGCCCAGGATGATCGCCGCGACGCTTGCGGCCCCGGCTGCCGCGCCGTCCAGTGCCTCTGACAGGGCCAGGCAGTTTGCGTCGTTGGACACCGCCACGGGGCGGCCGAGCAGGGTCTGCAGATCCTCCCGAAAAGCTCTTCCGTTGAGCCAGACGGCGTTGGCGTTGCGCACGATGCCGGCCTTGGGCGACACGGATCCCGGGGCGCCGACCCCTATGCCGGGGTTAAGCCCGAGCGCAGGCAGGGCGTTGCGGGCCGCGCCCTCGACGGATGTGGTCAGCTGTCGGATGGTCTGCAGAGCGGCGTCGTAGTTGTCCGGCGTGGCGGTGCGTTCGCGGGCAAGTACGGCGCCGTCGTCGGAGAGGGCGGCCGCCTCGATCTTCGTGCCGCCCAGATCGACTCCGATATATAACATCGCCGCCCCTCGACGCCGATCTGGCGCGCTCCGCCGATCGATCACTATTTAATTCAATTTAATTAAGGAAATTGCGGTCTGCAAGGCCGACGCATCGGCGCGCTCGCTTGGGCCGTTCGTGCGGCTTGGAGGAAAACCCGCGGCGAGGGTGAGGTAAACGCGACCTCGTTCGTCCTTGCTGCGCCGGCCTCTCGCCGATGACAGGGGGAAGAACCAGTGACCAGCCTGACCCGCAGCGCCTTCTTGCGTCTGTCGGCCGCCGCCGCGACCGCGGCCGCCGCGCCCGCCAAGGCCCAGCCGTCGCCCAAGACCGTCCGTCCGCTCCTCATCAAGGGCGCGGATGTTCTGACCATGGACCCGAAGACCGGCGAGGTCGCGGGCGCCGACGTCCTGGTCGCCGACGGCAAGATCGCCGCGATCGGCAAGGGACTGTCGGCTGGCGGAGCCGAAGTGGTGGATGCAACTGGCCACATCCTCATGCCCGGCATGATCGACGGTCACCGGCACGTGTGGGAGATCGCCGACGCCGGCCGCCTGACGAAGTTTCACCCCAAGGGCTACTCCACCTATCAGGAGTGGAAGATGCGCACGATCGTGTGCCTCACCCCTGAGGACAATCACCTGGCCGGCCTGATCGGCGGACTGCAGGCGATCGACAGCGGGGTGACCAGCCTTATCGATTTCGCTCACGGCCAGCCGACCCAGGCGCAGGCCCTGGGCGCCGCGCGCGGCCTCAAGGAATCCGGCGTCGCCGGTTGGTTCGCGTTCCAACTGGGCGTGTCGTCCAACTACGGGCCCGGCTCGACGGTCTCACTCGAGCAAGCTCATGCCCTGCGCATCGCGCGCAGCACCGAGACCCACTGGCGGACCGCCGCCGCCATCCAGTCCGAAGTGTTGAGCGGTTCGGGACCTTTGCAGATGGGGCTGTGCCCGAGCACCGGCCTGGGCGACCCCATTGATCTGGTGAAGGCCGAATGGACGCGTGCGCGGGCTACCGGCGTGAAGATGATCGCCGCTCACATCCATCGTCCCGAAAAGCCGCATGCGGTCGGCCATGTGGGCCATCGCGGCAGCGGCATCGCCGATCTGTTCGACGCCGGCCTGTTAGGTCCCGATTTCCACGTGGCGCATGGCAATCAACTGACCGACGAGGAGCTGGCCCTGCTTCGCCGGACCGGCGGCATGATCTGCGCCACGGCCATGGGCGAATTCCCGTATGTCTCGGCGGGCCGCGGCGCCTCGGTGCATGGCCGTGCCCGGGCCGCGGGCGTTCCCGCCGGCGTCGGGGTCGATGTGAGCCTGGCCCTGCCGAGCGACTACTTCGAGCATGTGCGCGCGGGCTTTTGGAATCTCTATCTCGAGCCGGAAGGCCGCAAGATCAACGGCGCGTACAAGTCCGAGGATGTGCTGGATTTTGCGACGCGGATGGGGGCGCAGGCGATCGGCCTGGGCGATGTCACGGGCACCCTTACGGTGGGCAAACGGGCGGACATGCTGCTCGTCAAGACCGACCGGATCGGCTTTGGCATGCTCGGCACGCTGGCTGATCGCGTGGTGACCTTCGCCCAGTCGAGCGACATCGACAGCGTCTGGATCGGCGGCGTCGCCAAGAAGCGCGGCGGGCGCATGATCGGCCACGATTTCACCCGGCTCAAACGCAAGCTGGCCGAGGCTCAGGCTCGTTTCGGCCCGCAGGCCCAGAGCATCAAGTTCAGCTGATGCTGAAGGCGCCGAGCCGTGCGCGACGGTGCGGCGTCAGTACCCGGAAGGCGCCCTCCACCTCACGCCTTCCCCACGGATCGGAGCGACGGCGACGTCGCTCCGAGCCCACGGCCGGAACCCTGCGTCCGGGCCGCGTCGACACGCGCCTAGATTGTATTCAACCTACGGAAATCGTTCACATTTTCATCATGGCGCCGTCATTTTGCGCGATCGGCGTCAATTGCGTTCCGCGCACCGCGTCGGGCGGTTTGCGCCGCCGCCTCATGCCCCATCATCGCCCTTGTCGGAGGGCGTCCTCCGCCAGGGCGGATAGGGGACCGCATGTTGGAAGTGGACAAGGAAAGCTGGGCGTCATTGCTCGGCCGCCTGAAGCGCCGGCTCTGGCCGTCGGCGGATGGAGAGGAGCTGCTGCAGGCGGCCTATCTGCGTCTGCATCGCTACCGGCAGACTCATGCCGTCCAGGATCCCGAGGCCTTCCTGCTGCGCACCGCCGTGAACATCGGCATCGACCAGCAACGCCGGGGCAAGTGGATCGACCACAAGCCGTTCGAGACGGTCTGCGCATCCGCCGCCGTCGATCAGGTGGCGCAGGACGAGGCGCTGGTGGCGCGGGAGCGCCTGAAGCGCGTGCGTGAAGGGCTTGATCGGCTTTCCCCCACCACGCGACGCATCTTTCTGATGCAGCGCGTCGAGGGCAAAAAGTATCGTGAGATCGCGCAGGAGCTGGGCATCAGCCAAAGCGCGGTCGAAAAGCATATCGCCAAGGCCGCCGTCTTCCTGGCGACCTGGTCCGAAGGTTGGTGAATGTCGCGTCCCTCCGAGAAGATTCCGACGGCCATCATGGAGGCGGCCGGCGCCTGGGTGGCGCGGCTGCACGCCGACGACCGCACGCGCCAGGACGAGGCGCGCTTCCGCGCCTGGCTGGCCGCCGATCCGCGCCATGCCGAAGCCTTTGACCGGGTGACTCTGGTGTTCGAAGCGGCCGCTACCGGCCTGAAGGCGGAGAAGCCGCGCAGGACGGTTGATCGGCGTGCGGTGTTCGCCGGTCTGGGCGCGGTCTGCGCCGGGGGCGTCGGGATCGGCCTTTGGTCGACCGCGCGATCCCAGACGATCGAAACCGCCGTAGGGGAGCGCCGCAGCGTGGACCTGGGCGGCGGGTGCAGTCTGGTGCTCGACACCGACACCAAGGTGCGGGTGCGGCGCGCCGACAGTCTGCACCTTCAGCTCGATCGAGGGCGCATCAATCTGGCGGCCGCCATGCTCACGCCCGATGGCGTCGTGCTGGAGGGCGGCGGCTGCACCCTGACGGCCACGGCGGTGAACGCCGACGTCCGGCTTGAGCTGGACGGCCTTTCGGCGGCGGTGCTCTCGGGCCGCGCCCGCATGGACGGTCCATCGGGTCCGGGCGTGGTGCTCGTCGCGGGCGACCGGGTCGACGCCGCGGGCCGCGTGGATCGTCCTTCGATGGACAAGCTCACCGCCTGGCGTCTGGGTCGCCTGGTGTTCGACGAGGACCGGCTGGGTTCCGCCTGCGCTGAACTCAACCGCTACAGCGCAACCCCGCTCGTCGCCGATCCGGCGGTGGCGGACCTGAAGGTCAGCGGCGTCTATCAGACGGGCCGCAGCCTCGACTTCGCCAGGGCGGCGGCGCAGATCCTGCCGGTCGATGTGGTCCGCCGCGACGGCGTCATCCGTCTGACGCCGCGGGCCGGCGGCGCCGGCTGACGCCTTGGCGGCGCGGCGGGGCCTCCTGGCGGCCACCTTGCTGGCCGCCGCGTCCGCCGCCTCCCAGGAGGCGCAGGCGGCGCGCGGAGCGCAGGGTGTCGCGCGCGCCGCAGCCGATGTCGCCGAGCGGTCCTACCAACTTCCGGCGCAGCCTCTCGGGCAGGCCCTGCGCGCCGTGGCGCTCACAGCCGGGATCGATACGCTCTTTGCGCCGGACCTGATGGCCGGACGTCAGTCCGCGCCGGTGATCGGGCGGATGGACGCCGAGCGGGCTCTCGCCGCCGCGATCAGCGGCCAGGCCGATCTGGAGGCGGTGCGCACGGGCCCCCGCGCATTTCTGGTCCGTCGCAGGCCGGGCGCGGCTCCGCCGCTGCCGCGCAACGACGGCCCAAGGCTCGTCGAGCCGCCGTTGGAGTTGGCCGAGGTGATGATCACCGCCTTCAAACGGCCGGCCCTGCTGCAGGGCGCGGCGGCCAGCATCTCCGCCCTTACCGGACCCAGGCTGGAGGACCTCGGGGTCGAGGGCCTGGACGACCTCAAGCGCCTCGCGCCGGGCCTCAACCTCACCGAGAACGGTCCGGGCCAGCGCAGGCTCACCATACGCGGCGTTCAAAGTTCGGGCGAGAACACGGTGGGCCTCTATTTCGGAGAGACGCCGGTGGCCGGGCCCAGCACCGCCACGTCCGATGTCAGCCAGATGAGCCCTGACCTGGCGCTCGTGGACATGGAGCGGGTCGAGGTCCTGCGCGGCCCGCAAGGCACGCTCTATGGAGCGGGATCGATCAGCGGCACGCTGCGCCTGCTGTTCAACCCGCCCGATCCAAACGAAGGCTACGGGCGGGTCCGCGGACGTGTCTGGAGCGCCAGGGGCGGATCGGGCGCCACCGGTCTTCAAGCGGTCGGCAATCTGCCCTTCGCGGGCGGCCGAGGCGCGATCAGGGGGGTGGTCTACGATCTGGCCACGCCCGGGCAGGTGGACAATGTCGCGCTTGGGCTGTCCGACGTCGATGAAAGCCGCACGCGCGGCTGGCGTCTCCAGGCGATGTTCGCGCCGCGCGAGGACGTGGAGCTGACCGCAATCGCGCTTTCGCAGCGCCAGCGCGTGGATGACGCCAGCTTCTGGTTCCAGCATCTTGGCGTGGGCGTCACCGACAATGCCGTGCGCCTGCCGTTTCCCAACGATTTCGACCTCTATGGCGCGACCTTGCGCGCCAGCCTCGGCGGGGCGGGCCTCACGGTCACCAGCGCGCGCTACAGCTGGGACACCGTGCGCTACATCGACAGCAACCGGCCGACCACGGCGGTGATCGCGCCGGCGACGTGGTGTCCTTTGTACGCCGAGGTCGCCAGCTGCGACGCCGCCCAAAAGGAAGCTTACCGCGCCTATGTCCGGGGCGTCCTTCCGGTGGTCGGCCGTCAGCCCGCGCGTGTGGACGCCTGGACGCACGAGGCGCGCCTGACCTCCAGCGGCGACGGCCCGCTCAGCTGGACACTCGGCGCCTTCCTGGAAAGCCGCGAGGATCACAGCGAAAGCGGGACCTTTCAGGCCGATCCGGCGACCGGCGAGCCTTATACGCCCGCGCGCCAGGTCTTCTTGCGCACCATCGCGGTGGAGACAGGGCAGACGGCCCTGTTCGGCGAAGCGCGGCTGGCGTTCTCGCCCGGGTGGGCCCTCACCCTGGGCGGCCGCAGATACGCCTATGACAAGGCTTCGGTCGCCCGGGTCATCCAGACCGGGTATCTCAACGGCTCCGCCGCGGGGCCGCCGGTCAGCCAATCCGCTGAGGCGCGGGGTTGGGTGGGCCGCGCCAATCTTGCCTGGCAGGCCTCGCCCACAACCCTGGCCTGGGTGCAGCTGTCGGAAGGATTTCGCCCGGGCGGAGTGAACACCGTGCCCAACCTGCCCGCCGACCTCGTGGCCTTCAGACCCGACCAGGTGACCAGCTTCGAGGCGGGGATCAAACACCGGCTGTTCGACGGACGGCTGCTGATCAACGCCGCCGCCTATCGGATCGACTGGTTCGACATGCAGGTTCGCCGGCGCATTCCCAGCTTCACATTCGTGAGCAATGGCGGCGCGTCACGCATCCTGGGTCTGGAGGCCGAGGTCGAGGCGGTGCCGGCGGCGGGCCTTCGTCTGCGCGCCGCCGCCGGTTACGCCCATAGTCGTCTGATCAAGGATCAAGCCCAGGGCATGGCCGACGTGCCGGGTCGTGAGGGCGACCACCTGCCCTTTGAGCCTTCCCTCACCGGGTCGGCCTCACTCGATTATCGCCGTCGCGTTTCTGACGGTCTTGCGGCCTCGTTCGGCCTGTCGGCCGCCTATACGGGAACGGCCGGTTCGCAGTATCGCACCGACAGCATCTACTACGAGCAGATGGGCGGCTTTTGGGTTGCTGACCTGAGCGTCGGCCTGCACGGCGCCGACTGGTCGGTCATCGGCCAGGTGCGCAACGCCCTGTCGGCGGTGGGGCGCTTCAAGGTCGAATCCGACATCGGGCTCGAACGGATGACCCTGAGCGCCGAGCCTCGAACTCTCAGCCTTTCGCTCAGCCGCCGTTTCTGAAGATGAGGTAAACGCCTCGCCGTTCGTCCTCCCTGCGGCCGCAGCTCAGCGGTCCACATGGGGGATAGACCGATGGGATTCTCATCAAACCTGCGCGCCGGCCTCCTCGCCGGCGCGGCGATCCTGGCCGCGTCACCGGCCGTCGCCCAGGACGACCGGGACTACGAACTGGGTGAGGTGATCATCACCGCCCTGAAGCGCGAGACCAACCTTCAGGATACGCCGCTTTCGATCTCGGCGATCGGCGGCGAGCAGCTGCAGAAGATGGGCGCCAGCGGCATGACCGACATGGTGCGCTCCGTGCCGGGCCTGAACCTCACCGAAGGCAACACCGGTCAGCGCCGCGTCACCATCCGCGGCGTGCAGAGCGCCGGCGAAAGCACCGCCGGCCTCTATCTGGGCGAGACGCCGATCACCGGACCCAACTCGGCGACCTCCGACCCCAGCAGCATCACGCCGGACCTCAACATGTTCGACGTCCAGCGCGTGGAGGTTCTGCGTGGCCCGCAAGGCACGCTCTATGGCTCCGGTTCGATGAGCGGCACCTTGCGCATCATCTTCAACGAGGCGGACACCACGCGGTACGAAGGCGCCGTGGACGGCACCCTGTCGTCGATCAGGTCGGGCGGCACGAACTACGCGGCCCGAGGCATGATCAACGTCCCCCTGATCGAGGACAAGCTAGCCGCCCGTCTGGTGCTCTACGACGAACTGCGCGCCGGCTATGTGGACAATCCGCGCCTGAACGAGACCGACATCAATGAAGCTCGCTCGTACGGCGGGCGCTTCCTGATGACCTTCAAGCCCATCGACGCGCTGACCATCAAGGGCTCGGTGAACATCCAGGAGCAGCGCGCGCGCGATTCCAACTACTGGTATCCGGCGGTCGGCAAATACCAGGGCGACAACTATCACAAGCTGCCCTTCCCCAACTCCTTCCGCCTGTTCAACCTGTCGGCGGACTGGGACCTCGGCTTCGCCACCCTGACCGGCACCAGCTCGATGTACGACTGGAAGTCGGTGAAGACGATCGACGGCACACGCGGGGCGCTGTCGGTGATCACCCCGGCGACCCACTGCGCCCGCTATCTCGGCATCACCGGCGCCTGTTCCGAAGCGCAGAAGAACGTCTATCGCGACTGGGTGCGTTCGATCCTGCCGTTGAGCGGATGGCAGCCCATGAACGTCGACACCTGGGTTCACGAGGCGCGCCTGTCGTCCAACGGCGACGGGCCGTTCACCTGGACGGTGGGCGCCTTCCTCGAAGACCGCAAGGACTGGTCGCAGAGCTCGACGGTGGAGGCCGACCCTCTGACCGGCGTCGTCTACACGCCGCTGGTCTACAACTTCGCCCGCACTGTGGCGGTGGACCTCAAGCAGACGGCCTTCTTCGGCGAGGTCAGCTACAAGCCCATCGAGCCCCTGACCATCACCGCCGGTCTGCGTCGCTACAGCTACGACAAGAACTCGGAATCCCAGGTGTTGATGACCAGCTACATCAACGCCTCGATCGCGGGCCCGCTGACGGTCTACGACAGCGACGCCAGCGGGTGGGTGTCCAAGCTCAACGTCTCCTATGACGTGACGTCCGACATCATGGTCTACGCCACGCGTTCGGAGGGCTTCCGCCCGGGCGGCATCAACAACACGCCGGGCCTCACCGCCGACTACATCCCATACAGCTCCGACGAGCTCATCAACTACGAGACGGGCATCAAGACCAGCTGGTTCAACGGCCGCCTGACCGCCAACGCCTCGGCCTATCAGATCGACTGGAAGGACATGCAGGTCTCGGCCCGCATTCCGAACTTCAGCTTCATCGCCAATGTCGGCGCCTCCCGCATCCGGGGCTTCGAATTCGAAGCGGCGGCCCGGCCGATCCGCGGCCTGACCCTGAACGGCAACTTCAACATCGTCGACGGCAAGCTGCGCGAGGATCAGGTGCTCGGCATCGTCGAGGCCCCGGGGCGTTCGGGGGACCGCATTCCGTTCGAGCCGTCGTTCACCGGCGCGCTGTCGGCGGAGTATGCCTGGCCCGCCTTCGGCGAGGTCGATGCCATGGTGCGTGTCGACTATAGCTACACCGGCAAGTCTTACTCGGAGTTCCGCCCCACCAGCTCGACCTACGAGAAGATGGGCGACTTCAGCCAGTTCAACCTTCGCGCCGGTCTCGAGGGCGATGGCTGGGGGGCGTATCTCTTCGCCCAGAACCTGTTCGACACGCTGGGCCGTCTGAAGGTCTCTTCGGGCGTGCTGTCCGAACAGCAAACCCTGTCGATCCCGCCGCGCATCATCGGCGCAAACCTCACCAAGCGCTTCTAGGCGCCGCGCGGGATGTCCGCATGAGCGGCGTCCCGCCTTTTTCCTTCAAGGGATGAAGCAATGACCGACATGACGCGCAAGCGCTTCCTCGGGCTCTCGGCCATGACGGCCGCCGGCCTCGCCCTGGCCTCCGGCGCCAAGGCCGCGCCGCAGGCCAAGGCGGCGAACCGCCGCTTGCTGATCAAGGGCGCGGACCTTCTCACCATGGACCCCAAGCTGGGCCAGCTCTACGGCATGGATCTTCTGGTGGAGGGCCAGACCATCGCCGCCATCGGCAAGGACCTCAAGGTCGATGGCGCCGAAGTCATCGACGCGCGCGGGATGATCCTGATGCCGGGCATGGTGGACGGCCACCGCCACGTCTGGGAGGGCATCCACCTGGGCTTGGTGGTCAAGAACCAGCGCGGATACAGCGCCCGCTACCAGGACTCCAAGATGAAGCTGATGGTCGCCTTCACCCCGGAGGACAACTATCTGGCCAACTATGTGGGCGGGCTCACCGCGCTCTCCACCGGCGTCACCTCGCTCATCGATTACGCCCATATCCAGCATACGCCCGACAAGGCGGACGCCGCCGCCAAGGGCCTCAAGGATTCGGGGGTGGCCGGCTGGTACTGCTGGCAGACCTCGCACTCGCCGACCTACGGCCCCGGCGCCACCATTCCACTGGCCCAGGCCGAGGCCGAGCGCGGCGCGTCCCCTGAGCCGTGGCGCTACGAGCATGCCGCCAAGATGCGCGACAAGTATTTCTCCGACAGCAGCGCGCCGCTGAAGTTCGGCCTGGCCCTGAGCGCCAATGTGAAGAGCCTGGAGGCCCAGCGCCGCGAGATCACCCGGTGCCGGGAGCTGGGGGCGGGCAAGATTTTGCAGCACTACCACACGCCGGTTGATCCGCCGCCCGGCGGCTGGCGCGGCATCGTCGATCTGGAGGCCGCCGGTCTGATGGGGCCGGACCTCCACTTCGATCACGCCAACAATCTGACCGACGAGGATCTGAGAATCCTGGCCAAGGCCGGCGCCAGCACCTGCTCCACGGTCATGGGTGAGTTCCCGTACGCGGTCCCGCCGTCACATTGGCGCGCCCGCGCCGCCGGCGTGGCCGCGAGCATCGGCATCGATGTGCCGATCGCGCTCAACAACGACTACTTCGAGACCGTGCGGGCCGCGTTCTGGAACATGTACCGCACGCCGGAGGGCGCAAAGGCGGCCGCCGAGTACGAGCCCGAGGATGTGCTGGCTTTCGCCACCACCATGGGGGCTCGCGCCCTGCGGCAGGACTATGCCGGCTCCCTGACCGTCGGCAAACGCGCCGACATGGTGCTGCTGCGCACCGACCGCTTCGGCTTTGCCCCGCACGGCAGCCTGGCCGCGCGGGTGGTCAACTTCGGCGCCTGGGCCGATGTGGACAGCGTCTGGGTCGCGGGCGAGGCCAAGAAGCGCAAGGGTGAGATGCTCGGCGTCGACATGATGAAGCTGCGCCAGCAGCAGATCGACGCCCAGCTGCGCGCAGAAGAAGTCGCCAAGACCATCACCTTCACCTGACCGATGTGGCCGGCGGCGGCAGGTCCCGCCGTCGGTCCTTTTTAGGGAGCGTTCGGTCGCGCACAGAACTGACGTGTGCTGCTATCCTCGGCGCCCAACGATTGTGACAGGATCAGGTTTGGGCAGGAGGCTCCCCCATGTCTTCGCTAAAGCGGCTTATCTGGTGCATGCTTTCGTGCAGCACAGTGGCGATGCCAATGACGCCGTCATCCAGAACTTTCCAATAGATCACGTGCTTCTCATACCGGCAGAAAAAGCCGTCGACGCCGAATTCCGCCGGAATTCGTCGCCATGGCGCACGTCTGGCAGCCAGATCCTCGAACTTGGCGAACAGTCCTTTGATGTAGCGCTCGGCCTGTTCGTCGCCCCACGCGCCGCGCGTGTATTCGTAAATCTCGTCTAAGCGTTGCCCGGCAGCCTTCTGGACACGAAACGCGGCGCGCATCTATCGGCGGCTATTGCGAGTGATGACTGTGGCCGCATCGAGCGTCTCATAGGCCTCATCCGGCGCCGAGAACGCGAGCGTGATTTCGGCCTTCAGCCGATCGAAGGCGACCTGATCTGCGTGGCTTTTATCGCGGCGGATCAAGTCACGAACGTATTCACTAACATTCTCATAGGCGCCGTTCGCCCCAACCTGCGCGGACACGTAGTCGCTCAGCGGTCCGGTTACTCTCACGTTTAGGTTCAGGGATCTGGGCATGAGGTCCTCCTCGTACAGATTTTAGGCAATATTCTGTTCGGAGCAACGGGGCGAGCGGCCTTAATGGCCGCAGGGCCACGAACAGCAGCAGTAGGGACGGGCCCAGGATCACCTCCGGCCTGACCATGGGGGCGTAGACCAGTCCCGAGAACAGGGTGCGCCTGCCGAATCGTCCGCCCCGGGCCAGGGCCACGGCGGCGAGGGTTCCGGGGGCCGGGGGCGGCGTTGGACGGCGTGACCTGCCCAAACTGCTTCAGACAAGGCCGAAGGTTGCGGCGCCTCGACGGCAGGGCCGGATTGCGGACCGCCGTGTCGCGATATTCGGAACGCCGCGGGCGGGGACATCGTGTTCGGGGCAGGTTAGGTCTGCAGCTTCGCTGCGGCGAAGCCGACGACAGCCACAAAGCCTGGAGCCACGCCATGATCGATCCGCAAATCCGCGACCACGCCGAGATGAAGCGCTACGAGCTTGAGGTCGATGGTGAGGTTGCGGTCGTGACCTACAACCTCTCCGCCGCCGGACTGATGATCACCGAGACGATCGTCCCGGTAAGCCTCGAAGGCAAAGGCCTCGCCAGCCGCCTGGCCAAACATGTGATCGCCGACGCCAAGGCGCGGGGACTGCCGCTCCTGCCGGTCTGCCCGTTCTTCGCCGGCTATCTGCAAAAACACCCCGAGCACGCCGGCGGCGTGCATGCGACCTATCGGCAGATTCTCGGGATCTGATCGACCGCGCCAGCCCGCGAAGGGCTCGACTGACGGCGCGTGCTGATCACCGGCGATCAGCATGCTCCGGTCCGCGGTTGAGGCATTCGATCAGCAGTTCGCTCAGGACGCGGATCTTGCGCGCCGGATTTGGGCCCGGCGGGCGCACCACATAGATCGCCGCCGGCGGCGGCGGATAGCCGGGCATGACCGCCACCAGCGCGCCGGACGCCACGTGCTCGTCGACGAAGTCGTCCGGAAGCCAGGCGACTCCCAGCCCCGCCAGCGCCGCGGCGATGAGCGCGGTGCCGTTGTCGGCCTTGAACCGCCCCTGGGGACGGATCGTCACGACCCTTTCGCCGTCCATGAAACGCCAGGCCTCGGTGCCCTGCATGAGCGCCTCATGGTCGAGGACTTCTTCAGGCGTTTGCGGCGCGCCGTGGGTCCTGATGTAGTCGGGGCTGGCCACCAGCTTGCCGAGCACCGGCTTGATCCTGCGGGCGACCAGGTTGGAGTCCTGCAGATAGCCGACCCGGATCGCGCAGTCGTAGCCCTCGCCCACGAGATCGACGAAGCGGTCCGTATAGCAGGTCTGGATGCTGAGCCTGGGATGGCGTCTGGCCATCTCGGCCAGGGCGGGGGCGAAATGGGTCGGCCCGAAGGTCAGGGGCGCGGAGACCCTCAAGCGGCCGCGAAGCTCGCCTTCGGGCAGGATCGTCTCGCGGGCCACATCGGCTTCAGCGCTGATACGGGCGGCATAGTCCCGAAAAGTGGATCCGGCCTCGGTCAACACGGTCCCGCGCGTGGTGCGGGCCAGCAGCTGGACCCCAAGCTCGGCCTCGAGCCGAAAGAGCCTTCGGCTGACGATGGATTTGGCGACGCCGAGCCTGCGCGCCGCCTGCGAAACCCCTCCGGCGTCGGCTACCTCCACGAAGGTTCTCAGGTCTTCGGTATCCAAGCTGGCGTTCCCCAAATCGCGACACGGCGTAGCGCCAGGAGGGCATACCGCGCTGAAAATTGAAATGCCAATGTCCCGAAGGGCGGCGCTCACGGCGGCGTCTGACCTCCCCCGAACACATCATCATCCGCAGTATCGGAGAGCCCTCATGACCTTCCGCAACGGCCTCAAGTCCCTCCTTCGCCCTGAGGATTCGGTTCTCGTCCTGATCGATCACCAGCCGTTCCAGCTGCTGTCCCTGAACAGCCATGATCCGCAGATGGTCATCAACAATGCGGCGGGTCTGGCCAAGGCCGCCAAGGTCTTCAATGTGCCCACGATCCTGACGAGCGTGATCGTCAAGCAGGGCGGCGCGATCTTTCCGCAGATCACCGAGGTCTTCCCCGAACAGGACGTGATCGACCGGACCTTCATCAACACCTGGGAGGACCCGGCGGTCGTCGACGTGGTCAAGGCCACCGGGCGCAAGCAGCTGATCATCGCCGGCCTCTACACCGAGGTCTGCGTGGCGATGCCGACGATCCAGGCTCTGGGCGAGGGGTGGGATGTCACAGTCGTCACCGACGCCTGCGGCGGGGTCTCCCTTGAGGCCCACCAGGTCGCCATCCAGCGCATGATCGCAGCCGGCGCCAATGTGATGACCTGGCTGGCGGTCGCGGCCGAATGGCAGCGTGACCACGCACGCACGGAGACCGGCAAGGGCTTCGCCAAGGTGCTTGTGGATCATGGGGGGGCGGCCGGGACCGCTTTCTTGTGGGAGCAACAGCTGCTGCACACCCCCGTGCCGAGCGAGCCGGGCATCGGCGTCTAGTCACACCATCCCAACGCGCGTCGGACAGGTCGACAGACCTGTCCGACAACGCCTTGCGACGCGCTTCTGCAGCATTGAGAGACCTGAATGATTGAGATGATCATCGAGCAACGTCGTCGAAGCCTCGGCGGCGGTCTGGATGTGGGCCGCGTGCTGCCCTTCGCCAAGCGGCGGATGGTCGGCCCCTTCATCTTCTTCGACCATATCGGGCCGCTCGATCTTGCCGCCGGGGTCAGCCGCGATCTGGACGTGCGGGCGCACCCGCACATCGGGCTTTCCACCGTCACCTATCTCTACTCCGGTGAGATGATGCATCGCGACAGCCTGGGCTGTGACCAGGTGGTCCGGCCGCAGGAGGTCAACTGGATGACAGCCGGCAGCGGCGTCACTCACAGCGAGCGTCTGGAGAAGGCCCGCGCCGTGGGCGACCGCATCCACGGAATCCAGGCCTGGGTCGCCCTGCCGACGGAGTACGAGGAAACCTCGCCCGACTTCGCCCACTACTCGGGCGCCGATCTGCCGGCCTGGGAGGCCGATGGCGTGCGCGGCCATCTGATCGCCGGCGCCGCCTATGGGCTGACCGCATCGGCCCGGACCCATTCGCCGCTCTTCTATGCCCATCTGGATCTTGAGGCGGGCGCCGCCGCCGAGATCCCCGCCGGGCACAGCGAGCGGGCGGTCTATGTGGCGACAGGCGAGATCGAGGTGGCGGGCCAGCGCCTGTCCTCGGGCCAGATGGCGGTCTTGAGCCCGCTTGCCTCGTCGATGCGCGCCACATCTGCAGCCACCGTCATGGTGCTGGGCGGCGAGCCGGTCGGCGAGCGGTTCCTCTACTGGAATTTCGTGTCGTCCTCCCAGGAGCGTCTTCGCCAGGCCGCCGAGGACTGGAAGACCGGCCGCATGAAGCTGCCCGTCGGCGACGATCAGGAGTTCACGCCCTTGCCGGAGGAGGCGAGGATCACGCCGTCGACGTTGGCGTGAACAGGCGTGAACAGGCGTGAGCAGTCGGACAAAGGCGGGGTGGTGATCGCGACCCGTTTGGCGAAGGAGAAGATCTGATGGCTGTCCACGCTCGTGCGTCGGTCGCGGAGACCGGACAAAGCCCCTATGCCGTGCGCATGGACATCGGCGGGCACGCGTTCGTCGGCGATGAGTCCCTGACGGCCGGGGGCGGCGGCCTTGGGCCTTCGCCATTCGAGATGCTTTCGGCGGCCCTGGCGGAATGCACCGCCATGACCCTGCGCTGGTATGCAAACCAACAAGGTTGGCCGGTCGAGCGCATCGAAGTGGCGGTGGATTACAGCAAGAAGGTGGTCGCCGGGGCGTCCTCGCCGGTCGACGCTTTCGAAAAGACGATTCTGATCCACGGGGTCGATCTCACCGATGAGCAGCGGACGCGCCTGCTTAACGTCGCCGCCAAGTGTCCCGTGCAACGCACGCTTGAGAGCGCGCCCTTGATCACCACGCTCGTCGGCGTCCCGCCCGATCCGGCCGCATAGCGCGACCGATCGCGGCTCAGACGGCGCCGGGCGGCGGGCCGGCGAACATCTTGCCGGCCACCTCGGGGGTGTAGAAGGCGTGGTAACGCTCGGCGCCCTTCGGCGGCAGAACCTCCACCAGGGCGCGGTTCTCTATCCAAAGTTCGACCAGATCAAAGACGCCGCCGCGCTCGCAATGCACTGCGCGCCAGCCGCGCGCCTCGCCCAGGGCGATGATTTGTTCGGCGTCGAGCTTCGAGGTGATGGCCACGTGGAAGCCGCTGGCCGACTGAGCCGAACCGTCGTGACGGATCTGGGTCTCCCAGGGCATGACGAAGGGACCCTGCGCGGCGGTTCCGTCACTGACGCCCTCGCCCTGATGGTGCACGGCCGCCTGCGGGAACACTTCAACGCCGAGGCCCGAGCCGTCCCTGGCGATGGCGACCCAGGCGCCTTCAACCACGGGGAACGGCATGACGATTCCGTCGATGATGGCGCCGAAGACCTCGCAAACCGATTTCGGGTCCGCGGCGGGGATGGAGAAGTGAGCGATCATGGTCAGTGGTCTTTGCTGGGGCGGTCGGGGCCGATGGCCTCCGAGCCGCGCGATTTCAGGTCTTTGAGAAGGACGTCGACGGCCCAGCCGACAGCCTCGGCCGCCGGCTCGCCGGTCAGGTTCCACTGCTCGCGCAGGGACAGCCAGCTGTAGGCCGAATACAGAAGCTGCAGAACGGCTGCCGCCTTGACCTGCTCGGCCGGATCAAGGGTCGGGGCGGCGGTCTCCAGAAGGGCGGTGAAGGCGGCCCGGCGCTCATCATCAAGACTGGCGCGGGCCACGCGGCCCTGAGGCGTCGTCAGCCGGGCGGTGATCTCCCCGGGCGCAGCGTCGAAGCTTTCGAAGAGGGGGGTGATGCGCTGGCGCAGATCGTCTGGATCGCGCGGCATGCCGCCGGCTATGCCGGACTTGGCGTTGAGATGCGCCCACACCCCCTGAAGCAGGAGCTGGCGGCTCGGGAAGTGACGATAGAGCGTCACCTGCGTCACGCCGGCCCGCTCGGCCACGGCTCGGTTGGTGGGCTCGGCGACGCCCTCGTCGAGCAGGCGCGCCGTGGCGTCGAGAATACGGTCTCGCGTCGCGTCGGCCTGCTCGCGCCGCAGGGTGTTGTTGTAGGGGCGGGTCGTGCTCGTCATTGATGTAATTAGCTATTACATCAAAACTCGCGGCGCAAGAGGCGACGTGGGTCGGCGAACAAAAATCAACGAACCCCCAATTCGCTGTTGCAGTGAATAAATTGATGTAATAGCGAATATCACCAACCGGCGCCCCTTGAGCCGGTCGGGTCGGCGTCGCAGCCCCATGTTCGGCGCCGGCCCACCCTCGATATCCACCGGACGTGCCTTCGGCGTGGCCCCTGCTGAGCGGTGTGGGCCTCGCCGGCGGCGCGGACGCGCCGTCTTCATCGCGCCGAAATTCGTCGGCGCGAAGCGATGGCGCACGCCTTGAACCTCGCGGACCGCATGCGGCCGCCCTTCGAAAGGACGCACCTCATGTCCATCATCTTCACGGTCGGCGACGACAACCACCTGGCCGGCCCGGAGCGCGGCGAGCCGATCACCATCCGGGGCGAGGGCGCGACGCCCGGCTCGACCCTGCAGGTCACCTTCGGCGCGGGCGATGACGCGGTCACTATCCAGATCGAGGTCGCCGACGAGGTCGAATGGGGAGGCTTCTTCGAGGGCTACATCGCCCCTGAGACCCATCCGGCGATCTATGAGCTCTTCCTCACCGCGGTGACGGTCTCGGTCTTCGACGGAACGCAAAGCGCTTCGGTTCTGGTGACCGTGCCCGGCGAAGGCGCGGTGCTCTCGGAGCCGACCATCTCCACCTCCTCCGGCGTCGGGCTCGTGCGCGCCGGGCAGACGATCATCTTCGAGGTGGCGTCAGACAAGGAGGTGAGTGTCGACGGCGCGCCCTATCTCGATCTCGGGAACGGCCGACGCGCCCTCTACAGCGCCACCGAGTCCACGACTACGAACCTGACGTTCGTCTACACGGTTCAGTCGGCCGATCACGGTCACGATCTGAGTATGCAGGGACTTCAGCTGGCCGGCGCCCGGATCCGCACCAATGACGGAGCCTCCGCTTCGGCGTCCTGGAATACGGTGGAGGTGAATGTCGAGATCGACACCGTGGCGCCGGA
This sequence comes from Caulobacter segnis, assembly GCF_029543125.1. GTDB lineage: Bacteria > Pseudomonadota > Alphaproteobacteria > Caulobacterales > Caulobacteraceae > Caulobacter > Caulobacter segnis_D. Next base: position 777,837 of record NZ_JARQWW010000001.1, on the reverse strand, counting down.
CAGGCCCGACGTCGACGCAATCGCAGGCGACAACCGCATCAACATCACCGAAGCCGCATCAACGGTGGTCATCGAGGGGAAGGCTGAAGCCGCATCGACCGTGGAGATCACCCTCGGCGGCCTGACCCGTTCAGTGACGGCAGGCCCTGACGGCGGCTACAGCTACGCCCTTGTCGCCGCGGACTACGTCAATCTGGGACAGGACGCTCAGTTCATCACGGTCAGGTCGGTGGACGCCGCCGGCAATGCGAGCCAGACTGCGACGCGTCAGCTGGCGGTCGACACCATCGCGCCGGCCGAGCCTGCGATCGACGCCATCGCCGGCGACAGCGTCATCAACGCGGCCGAGGCGCACGCCCTCACCATCAGCGGCTCGGGGGAGGCCGGCTCCACGGCGTTCATGCGTCTGGGCGGCGTCGACAGTCAGGCGGCGGCGTCCGGCGGCAGTTTCACGTTCGATCTGTCGCCCGCCGCGATCGAGGCCTTGGGGGACGGCGCGCACATCCTGACCTTCTGGCTGGTGGATCCGGCGGGCAATGTCGGCCCCAGCACTACGCGGACGGTCACTATCGACACCGTGGCGCCGACAACGCCGAGCATCGGGACGGTCGCCGGCGATGACGTGATCGACGCCGGCGAGACCGATGTGGTGATCTCAGGCCAGACCGAAGCCGGCTCCACCGTGACCCTGTCGTTCGCGGGCGTGACGCGGGCCGCGGAGGTTGCGGGGAGCAGCTGGACCTACACCCTCACCGTCGACGATCTGGCCGTCATGGGCGATGGCGGCGAGACCCTCAGCGCTGTCGCCAGGGACTCGGCCGGCAATCGAAGTTCAACCGTGACCCGCGACATCATCATAGGAGCGACACCCGCCCCGACGGGCCCGGTGCTGGTTTCAGGCAATGTCGCCGGAGCGCACCTGATCCTTCGGTTCGATCTGGCGCTCGATGCAGCCACGGCGCTGGATCCGGCGGCGTTCACCGTCTTTGTGGACGGCGCCTCGGCGAATGTCGCCTCGGCGGGCTTCGGCGCCGACGGCCATACGGTCGTGCTGACCCTGGCGGCGCCGGTCGCCCACGATCAGGCGGTGACGGTCGGCTATGCCGATCCCGACCCGGCCGCCGATGACGAGAATGTGGTGCAAAGCCTGGCCGGGGTCGACGCGGCGGGCTTCAGCGGCCGGCCGGTGCAAAATCTCACCGCCGCCCCGCCGCCCCAGGGCGGGGGTGACGACACCCCGCCGGCTCCGCCTCCGCCTCAGCCGGGTCAGCAGCCGGGCCTCATGGACCTGGGCGGCGTCGCCGTCGGCGCCGATCTGCAGTCGCCCAAGGCCGCTGCGCCGACGGTGACACTCGCCGACGGCCGGGTCGTGGCCAATCCGCTGCATGCCGTCGCCGTGGTCGCGCAGGCCGTCGCCGACAAGCTCGAGGCGGGGCTGATCTCGCAGGCCGAGGCGCGCGAGGCGTTGATCGAACTGGCCATGCCGACCACGGGCGTCGCCCATGACGCCTACCGGTTCTTCACGGGCGGCGCGCCGTCAGCGCAAGGACTTGAATGGCTGATCGATTCTGCGGCCAATCCCAACGACCTGACCGACGCTTACTACGCCGTGTTCAGCATCGAGAACCGCTACATCAACTTCGCGGTGAACCTGGGCGTACACGGCGCCGGCCAGGCCGGCTTCGCCGCCGCCTACGGCGAGCTTACCTTCGAGGCGGCCGTCGCCAAGGCCTATGACGCCATCATCGGCGAGGACGAGGCGAGGGCGGCGAGCCTCGATCCGCAGCTGGCGCTCGATTACATTGAGGGCAAGGAGAGTTACTTCCGCGCCCTGGGCGCAAGCGAGCTTGGCGCCAAGGCGGCCATGGTCGGCTACATCATCAGCGCCGGCGTCAAATCGCAGGTCGGTCACTACTACGAGGCCGCTCACGAGTTCATCGCCAGCCGGATCGAGCTTGCCGGGATCGCCTATCCCACGGAGGGTCTATGAGAGCGGCGCTCATCGCCTGCGGGCTCTTCTGGACTGCGTCCACGGCGCCGGCGACGCCGGTTTCGGCGGCCGAAGCGACACCGCCCCAAGTCATCAAGCTCGAGCGCTTCCGCAAGGCGCTCTGGACCGTGTCGGTCACAGTCAACGGAAAGACCGGCCGCTTCTTCCTCGACACCGGCGGCGGACGAACCTTGCTGGAGACCGAGTTCGCCAAGGGCGTCGACTGCCGGTTCTGGGGCCGGACGACGGGCTTCAACATGTTCGGCGAGCCGGGATCGGGACCGCGCTGCGATCAGGCGGCGATCGCCTCCGGCCAGGTCGCGCTGACCAGCGCCGATGTCGGAGTCATCGACTGGGGCGATCGCTGGGGCGCCGACCGCAAGCCCGACGGTCTGCTGTCGCTCGACGCTTTCGACGGCAAGGTCATCACCCTGGATCAGGCCGCCGCGACGCTCACCCTGGAGACCGACGAAAGTCTGGCCCGGCGGGTCGCCACGGCGACCGAGGTTCCGCTGCGGCTGGCGCGCGAATGTTCGGGGGCCTGTCTCACCGTCTTCATGGGCGTGCCCACCAAGGCCGGCATGGCGTGGCTGACCCTCGACAGCGGAGCGGGCGGCGTCAGCCTGATCGCCAAAGACTACGCCGAGCTTTTCGGCTTGAGGCCCGAGCGGCAGGAGCAACGCCTGGTCTATGAGGTCGCGCCCGGGATCGTCGCCGACAGTCCGGTGGTGGTCGCCGACATGATCATGGACGGCAACCTGGGTCAGCCCTTCCTCAGCCGCCACGTCGTGACCCTGGATCTGGCGCATGCAAGAGCCTGGATCGCGTCCTCGAACGGAGCCCGGCGGCCTTGATTCCGACGCCCAGCGGGTCCAAGGGCGCGACCCGGGCCATGCCTTGAGCGCGTCGCCCCGTACATCGGGCCCGGCGAGCGGCCTTGCGGCGGAGGGTTCTAATCTGTCCGACGCCGGGACACGTGGCGGCCGCTGGGTCAGCCCAGCGGCTTCTGATAGGTCGCCGTCTCCTCCTGCTCACCTGCCGCATGCAGCAGGCGCCGAGCGGTCTCGGCCGCGGCCGAGCGGGTGAGGAGCGTCGATGCGCCGTCAAATCCGCTCAGTCTCACGCCGCCATCGACGACCTGCACCTCCAGGGCGTCGGCGACGGTTTCATCTGTCAGGTCCATGGCTTCTTCCTCCCCTGATCAGGCCGCGGCGCCGACGATCTGACTGATCTTCTCGCTCACCTGTCTGGCCAGGGTTTCGGCTTCGGGATCGGCCTCTTGGCCGTATCCCACCGGCTGCGCCAGAAAGCTGCGGGCTTCTTCGTCGCGCGCCGCCAGGGCAGCCAGCCGGCGAACGACTTCCTTTACGGCGTTGATTTCGGCCACGAGATTGGGCGTTGCGGCGATCAGGGCGTCGATATCGCTTTCGCGTTCTGCGTCGGTCACGTTGAACTCCTCAAAGGTTGGTCAGGATTTGTCGGCGCCGGGCTCGGCCATCTTGCGATGCTGCTCGGCAAGGACGCTCTGCGGGGTGATCGCCGCCATGGCGGCCTGAAGCTTGTTCTTCCAGCCGATCACCACGTCGCCCTCGCCCTTCATCATCGCCTCGAAGCCGGTCTTTGCGACCTCGGCCGGATCATCCTTCTTGGGATCGGCGCCGACCTTGGTGTCGAGCAGATCAGCCCGGGCGAAGAACTCGGTGTCCGTCGGACCGGGCATCAGACAGGTGACGGTGACGTTGGTGTCCTTCAGCTCGTTGCGCAGAGCCCAAGCGAAGCTGTCGATGAAGGCTTTGGTGGCGTTGTAGACCGCCTGAAAGCTGCCCGGCATCAAACCGGCGATGGAGCCGGTGATCAGGATGCGGCCCTGGTCGGCGTCGCGCATCTGCCGGCCGATCTGATGGAGCAGGTAGACCGTGCCGGTGATGTTGGTGTCGATGACATGGCGGATGTCGTCGAAGGTCTGATCGAGGAAAGCGTGGCCAAGGCCGTGGCCGGCGTTGGCCAGGAGCGCGTCGACCTGGCGGCCGCCGATGCGGTCGAGCAGTTCGTCGACGCCGTCGGTGGTCGCAAGGTCGACCATCACCGCCTCGACAGCCGCGCCCGTCGCCTTCAGCGCTTCTCGCGCCTCCACCAGACTGAGGTCGTCGGCGGCGATGATCAGGTCGTAGCCGTTCTGCGCGGCAAGCTTGGCCAGCTCGTAGCCGATGCCGCTGGAGGCGCCGGTGACGACGGCCAGAGGGCGAAGTTCGGTCATTGCACGACCTCCTTGTCCCAGTCGGGCTTGAGAACGACCTTGGTCACCTCGTTCTGTTGCTCCTTGAACATCTTGTAGCCCTCCGGCGCATTCTCGAGCGGAAGGCGGTGGCTGATGAGGAAGGTGGTGTCGATCTCGCCCTCGCCGATCATCTCCAGAAGCTTTTTGGTGTAGCGCTGGACATGGGTTTGGCCGGTCTTGACCTGCAGGCCCTTCTCCATGAGGGCGCCGATGGGGATCTTGTCGCCCATCCCGCCATAGACGCCGGGCACAGAGACGCGTCCGCCCTTGCGGCATGCGAGGATCACTTCACGCAGCACATGGGGGCGGTCGGTGCCCAGCTTCACGGTCGCCTTCACCGCGTCGAGGACATTGTCGATGGTGAAGCCATGGCTCTCCAGGCCCACGGCGTCGATGACCGCGTCCGGGCCGATGCCGCCCGTCATCTCGAACAGCGCCTCGCGCACCTTGACGTCGTGATAGTTGAGAATCTGCGCGCCCATCGACTGGGCCAGCGCCAGACGGTTGGGGTGGTGATCGATGGCGATCACCCTGTGGGCGCCCTGCAGGAAGGCGCTTTGGATGGCGAACAACCCCACCGGGCCGCAGCCCCAGACCGCCACCGTGTCGCCCGGTTCGATGTCACAGTTCTCCGCCGCCATCCACCCGGTAGGCAGGATGTCCGACAGGAACAGAACCTTGTCATCCTCCAGACCGTCCGGAATGACGATCGGGCCGACGTCCGAATAGGGGACGCGGACATACTCGGCCTGCCCCCCGGCATAGCCGCCGGTGAGGTGCGAGTAGCCGAAGGCGCCGGTCATGGGATAGCCGTACATGACCTCCGACATGTCGGCCTTTTCGGCGGGATTGGAGTTGTCGCAGGCGGCGAACTGGGTCTTCTCGCAATGGAAGCATTTGCCGCAGGCGATGACGAAGGGGACGACGACCCGCTGGCCCTTGCGCAGCGTGCTGCCCGGCCCGGTCTCCACCACCTCGCCCATGAACTCATGGCCAAGGATGTCGCCCTTGTGCAGGGTCGGAATGTAGCTGTCGTAGAGATGCAGATCCGAGCCGCAGATCGCCGTTGAGGTGATCTTGATGATGGCGTCGCGGGGATTGACGATCTTCGGGTCCGGAACGGTCTCCATCCGGACATCGTGTTTGCCGTGCCAGGTGAGGGCGCGCATGGGCGATCCTTTTTGTCGGGGTCAGGCGCGGGGCGCCGCGTCGGGGGCTTGGGATGTGGAGATCTCGCCGGTCTCCATGAGCTGCTTGAACCGCCTCAGATCGTGGCGCGCCTGCATCTTGGGCTCCTTGGCGAAAAGCTTGGCGATCAGCTTGCCGAGGTCGCCGCCGGGAGGATCGTAGACGATCTCGGCGGTGACCTCCGTCCCCCGTCCGGGAGGCGCGTCGCGGAAGGTGATGCGGCCGACGTTCTTGATGTCGCCGCCGGGCTCGGCCTCCCAGGCGATCAGCCGGCCATCCTCGTCGTCGGTGATGGCGGAGGTCCACTGGACTGTGCGGTCGGCCGGAGCCGCCACCGTCCAGCGCGAGCGCCGGTCGTCGAGCACCTCCACCGAGACGATGTTCTCCATGAACAGGGGCAGGTTTCGAAAATCGCGCCAGAACGCATAGAGCTCCTCGCGGGGGCGGTTGATGGTCACCGTCCGCCCCACCATCGACGCTTCGTCCCAGTTGCGCGCCTCGGCCGCCTGCCTGGCGACGTCGCGCTGGTGCACCGCGGCTGTGAGTGGCGCGTCGCTCTCCAGCGCGCGCCGCAGGTTCTCTTCTTGCGAGGCCATCTCGTTCTCCTTGATGCGGGGCAAACCTGCGGACGCCCCCCCAGTTCCCAGGGCGAAGGTTGTAATCTGCCGGTGGGGCGGCGGCGGCAGGAACGCCGCGGGCGCGCCGGGGCTTCAGTCCTTCAACTGCTCGCGAAAGCCCTGCTCCTTGCGGCCGTAGCTTTCGGGGTCGGCGTACTGGGCGCGGGTTGCGTCCTCGCTGACGCGGTCGATGGCCTTGTTGCGGCTCTTGTATCTGAGCAGGCCCCAGGCCAGGGCCAGCCCAAGCAGGATGACCCCGATAGGGAAGGCCATCTCCCAGGTGATGAATGACATGTCTCGTCTCCGTTGGCGTCTCGCAAAGGCAAGCCGGCCGCGGGGCCGCTAGTTCCCGGCAGCTGCGCAGACCTTCATTTGTCCGGCGGGGCGTCTTCCCCCGCGTAGGGGGTGTTGCGAAGCAGACGCCTGGAAAGATCCGGCGCACCGTCGCTCCACCAGACCGGACCACGTTCTCCCAAACCGTGCTTGGCGCTGTCCACGGCGAGGCGCGCCTGCCGCAGCGCCGCAAGGTCGCCGCTGCGCCTGGCGGCGGCCACCTGACGGCGCGCGGCCATCAGCCGCCCGACGAGTTCGTCGCGGATCGAGGCGGGCAAGGCCGGATTGCTGGCTCGCCAAAGCCGCCCCCGCACGATGATGTAGCGGCCGTCGCAAGTCTTCTGGGTCAAGGCGGTCAGCGCGGCTGCTGAGGCGCCTGGTTCGGATTGTCATGGCCCCGGGTGTCGGCAGTGGGCGCGGGAGCCGCTGCCCCGGGCGCCGGCGCCTGCGGATCGGTCGGAGCGCGTTGCGCCGCCGACCCGGCCGGGGCGGAGGCCGAAGCCGCGTCCTTCTGGCTCTCCGGGGTGGCCGGCGGCGTGCGCTCGGAGCAACCGGCGACGCTCAGCGCCGCCAGGGTGGCCATGGCGGGAAGACGCAGCATCATGCGAACGCCTCCCGAAGTCGGTCGGCGTCGAAGCCGGGTCGCGCGCCGAACGCCCGGTCCGAAGGGCCCAAAGCCCTGGCCCGGTAGCGGGCCGCCCGGGCGCGGCTCTGCGCCTTGTCGAGGCGGGCGGATGTGGCCGCCCCTGTTCGTTCGTCGGACATGCAATCCTCGCTGTTCTGTCTGCTGACGTCTTTCATCCGGTGGCGCCGAGCGGTCCTCAAACCGGAGCCGCCGGCTGAAATGGTCTTCTGGTCGGCTTACGGCCCGCCGCTCCCCCCGGTTGCGGCATAGACCTGTCCGGTCGCGTAGCTGGATTCCTGCGAGGCCAAGGTCACATAGACCGCGGCCAACTCGGCCGGCTGGCCGGGCCGGCCCATGGGGGTGTCGGCGCCGAACTGGGGCAGCTTCTGGGGGTCCTGTCCGCCGCTGGGCTGAAGCGGAGTCCAAAACGGGCCCGGGGCCACGGCGTTGACCCGCACGCCCCTGGCGGCGAGCTGCTTGGCGAGGCACTTGGTGAAGTTGACGATCCCGGCCTTGGTGGCCGAATAGTCGAGAAGGTTCTCGGGCGGATCATAGGCGACCACGGAGGCGGTGTTGATGATCGCCGCGCCGGGACGCAGATGGGGCGCCGCCGCCTTGGTGATCCAAAAGAGCGCGTAAAGATTGGTCTTCAGGGTTTGATCGAACTGCTCGGTGGTGATGTCGAGGATCGACGGCTGCGAGCCTTGCTTGGCGGCGTTGTTGACCAGGATGTCGAGACCGCCCAGCTCCCTGACCGCGCGATCGATCAGCTGCCCGCAGAACGCCTCGGAGGTGATGTCGCCGGGGATCGCCACGGCCTTGCGCCCCGCGGCTCGGATCAGTTGCACGACCTCGCGTGCATCGCTTTCCTCGGCCGGCAGATAATTGATGGCCACATCGGCGCCTTCGCGAGCATAGGCTATGGCGGCGGCGCGGCCGATGCCGCTGTCCCCGCCCGTGATCAGCGCCTTGCGGCCCACCAGCCGTCCGGTTCCCTTATAACTCTCCTCCCCATGATCGGGCCGCGGGTTCATGCGGCTGGCAAGTCCGGGCCAGGGTTGCTGCTGCTTGGGAAACGGGGGCTTGGGATGCTGGGTGAGCGGATTGCGCATGACCGCCTGCGGCAAGGCGTCGGCGGCGGGCCGGGCCTGACCGGCCGCCGGCGCGGCGCCGGCGGCGAGCACGGCCGCGCCGGAGGTCATGGCCCCGACAAGGCCGCGGCGCGAAGGGGTGTGGCGGGTCATCGGAAGGTCCTGACGATTGTCTACGTCGCCCCAACCGGCCGGCGCCCGAAGAGTTTCAGCTTGGCGGCAAATTTATATCGCCCCCCTGCCGGGCCATGGGCCGGCGCAATGTGCAAGGGCGCGGAAGCAACCTGCGGTGAGCGCCGTTGCAAGAGCTGATGTCCGCATGGAGTGCGCCGTTATGGCTCGATACAGTTTTCTATGGGTGACCCTGATCCTGTTTGCCGGCTCCCTGGTCGGACACTGGTTGTTCGGCTGGCTAGCCTTCGCCGACGAGCAAGCGGCCCACCATCAGGCCGTCGAGGTCGGGCCGTACCTCAATCTGATGGCGCGAGACACTTTCGAAAACTGGCAATCGGAGTTCCTGCAGCTGGCCTGGCAGGTCGGCGGACTAGCCTTGCTTTACTATGCCGGCTCGCCTCAATCGCGGGGTGACGACGAGCGCATGGAGGGCAAGCTGGACGCCTTGCTCAGGCGGGTCGACCCCGAACAAGCCGATGAAATCATACGCGCCCTGGACGAACGCTACCCCGGCCGCTGAGGCGGGTGTCCGCCAGTCGCCCGGCGGGCGAGAGGCGTTTGCCGGGACCGCGGCGGGGCCTTCACTCCTCCACGAGGCGCAATTCGAGCCTGAACAGTTGTCGGCGCGTCTCGTCGCCGACCACGACCTGCCAGTGGCCATTCTCCAGCACATTTCCGGGCCGGTCCTTCATCAGGTCCGCCATCATGCGCACGGCCTCCTGTTGCGCCGCCGCCCGGTCGGGCAGATCGACGCCGAATTCGTCATTGTGAGGACGCCCGTCCTCGGTGTGGAAGTAGTAGGTCTTCATGGCCGTCCGGTGAGCCTGTTCGGGTAAAGCCTGACGAAAACACATCTGACCGCAGCGGCGTTCCGAAGGCCTCAGAGGCGTTCTCGCCGCCGGGCGGAGATCGTGCGGCGGTCCGGATGCAGGTAATCGGCCGAGAAGGAGGCCACCGCTTCGAGCGCAGGCAGATCCAGGAGCTCCGCGGTCTTGACGCCCAGGCTAAGAAGCCCCGATCGGCGCAGCTTCTGCAAGGTGCGGTTCACGTGCACCGCCGACAGGCCCGGGCAATCGGCAAGATCAGTCTGGGTGAGCGGAAGCTCCATCACTTCGCTGGCGGCCAGACTCGCCGCGGCCAAGCGGTGGTAAAGCTCGCAGACCAGGTGAGCCAGTCTGCCGGCGAACCTCAGAGCGCGGCGTGCTCCGCCGATGAACGGGTCTGCCTGAGCCGCGGACGCTCGGTGTCCAGGGCGTCCGCCAGCATCGTGCGGGCCCGGAAGACGCGGCTCTTGATCGTGCCTATGCTGCAGTCGAGGGCGAGGGCGGCTTCTTCATAGGACAGGTCGTGAACGACGACCAGGAGCAGCGCCTCGCGGTGATAGGACGGCAGCTCGTCCAGCGCGGCGAGCAGTTCGCCATGGCGGATCCGCCATTCCTGATCCGGCTCGACCGCGGGATCGAGGGAATCGTCCGGCCGGTCGACGAAGCGCCGCTGTCTGCGATGCTGGCTGTAGAAGCAGTTGCGGATGATGGTCAGCAGCCAGGCGCGCATGTTGGTGCCGGGCATGTACTTGTCGTGGTGAGTGAGCGCGCGAAGCGAGGCTTCCTGCACAAGCTCGTCACCTTCGACGCGCGAGCCCGACAGTCCCGCCGCGAAGGCCCGCATGGCCGGCAGATGTTCCGCCAGCTCGATGGTGAACTCTGGTGTCGCCTGATCCATGGCCCCATAAGGCGCGGTGTGAGGTGACGTTCCTAAGTGCTCGACCCGACAAAGGCTTGTTTTGATGGCGCTTCTTCTTGTGCAGCCAAGTTTGTTCGACGGCGTTGAGCACTCATGAAACAGGCGCCCCCGTCCACCGCCGAGGCCCCCGGCGCCAAGTCGCCGGCCGCTTCCGCAAGGCCCGTGGCCGGCGGCTCGCTGCTGCTGCTGGCCGGCCTGATCCTCGGCCTTGGCGCCGGCGTCGGGGCGGGGCGGATCGGCGCCCCCGCGCAAGGCGCGCTGGAACTGGCCGCCGCCTTCGGCCAGCTGTGGTTGGACGCCCTGACCATGACGGTCGTCCCGCTCGTATTCGGCCTCATCGTCACCGGCGTCGCCGCGGCGGGCGGCGAGGCGGCGCCCAGGCTGGTGGCGCGCACAGCGGCGTGGTTCGCCGTTCTTCTCCTTGGCGCCTGCGCGCTTTCGGCCGTGGTCAGCGTGGCGGTCCTTTGGGGCCTGCCCCAGCCGCGGGCGGCCGGCGATCTGGCCGCCTCGGCGGCCGCTTCGGTTCCTGCGCCGGCTGACGCGCCCTGGTGGCGCGGCGTCATTCCCACCAACCCCATCAAGGCGGCGGCGGAGACGGCGATCGCGCCCCTGGTGGTCTTCGCTCTTTTGTTCGCGCTCGCCGTCAACCGGATCGATGAGCGCCTTCGCGCCTCGGTCATCACCTTCTTCGAGGCGGTGACGGCTGCGGTTCTCGTGATCGTGCGCTGGGTGCTCGTGATCGGCCCCTTGGGCGTCTTCGCCCTCGCCACGGGCGTCGGGGCGCGGTTCGGGCTCGGCGTCACCGGCGCGCTGGTGCATTATCTGCTCGTCATATCCGCGGCTTGCGCCGCGGTGACCGCGGCGGCCTATCTGTTCGTGGCTCTGGGGACCCGCAACGGCTTCGGACGCTTCGCCGCCGCAGCGGTCCCCGTCCAGGCCGTCGCTCTTGGCACCCAGTCGTCCCTGGCGTCCCTATCGGCCATGGCCGCCGCCGCCGCCCGCATCGGCGTGGCCCCGCAGGCGACGCAGGTCATCTTGCCCCTGGCGGTCTCGGTGTTCCGAATGTCGAGCGCGGCGGCCAATATGGCGGTGGCGCTCTGGCTGGCCTCGGCCCACGGCGTGGCGCTGGAGCCCGGCGCCATCGGCGTCGGCGTGGCGGTCGCAGCGGCGGTCAGTCTCGCCGCGGTCGGGCTGCCCGCCCAGGTGTCGTTCTTCGCCACCATCGCCCCGATCTGCCTGGCGATGGGCGTGCCTGTGGGTCTTTTGCCGATCCTCCTGGCGGTGGAGACGCTTCCTGACCTGTGGCGCACCGTGGGCAACGTCACCTGGGATCTGGCGGCGGCGCGGGTGGTCGGCGGCGAGGCCGCGGCTCACGCTTCCGGCAGCAGAGGCCGCATGAAGGTGCGCTCGTAGCGCAGGACGCAGCCGCTCTCGTCGCGGATGCGGTCCGCGGCGACGAACTGCGGATCGACCCCGAATAGGGCGCGGTACGCTTCATAGGCCGCGAGGCTCTCGAAGCTGAAGAGCGCCATGGCCTTGTCGCTGGCGCCCTCGCCCGGAAGGAAATAGCCGTGGTGGACCCCGCCGTGTTTGCGGACCAGCACGATCCAGGCGCGAGCGAACGCCTCGAAGGCTTCGATCTTCGCCGGATCGATCGTGTACTCGACGACGCAGGTGATCATCTGACTGATGTGGCCCGCTCGGACGGTCGGGGCAAGGGCAAGCGCGCTCAGCGCAGCCAGCGTCGGAAGCTGTCGAGCAGGCTTTGCATTCCGGAGTCGAAACCGGGGGCGCCGGCCGTCACCTGGCGAAGGCCGGAACAGAAGGCCTGATGCTCCGCCCCCACCTCGTCCACGTGAACGAGAGCCATGGACCAGTCGGCGAAAGCCCTCCGCTCGGCCGGCTCCCACATCATCTTGAGCACGTCCTTGTGACGCGGATCGCGCACGATGCGCTGAAAGATCGCGTTCACCGCGTCATCCTCCCCTTCCAGGAACTGGAGAAAGCTGCCGTCGTGATGGCACAGGAGGCCGGTGAGGCCGAGATCCGCGTTGTTGCGCTGTGACGTCGAGATGATCGCGTCGAGGGCGCCGCTGTCCGGCTGGCCCGCTGCTGAACTGAAATAGGCGATGCGCAGCATGAGGGCTCCGAGGCTGACGCCCGGTGATGAAACCAGGAGCGGATTTACGGTCGAAGGACGAGGCCGCGTCCTGCGCCGCCCGCATGTTGTCTAGCTTAGATTCTTCCACGGCGATGTCGTCCATGCGACAAACCTGCCTTGTCATCCGAAGGCTTGGGCGCGCGCCGGTCACGTTCGGATGATCGCGCCCCGACGCCCCGTGGGCGGCGTCATTGATCCGAAAGCATCGCCTTGACCTTGCGCCCGAGCTCGTCGGTCGCGAACGGCTTGGTCATGACCTGCATGCCGGGGTCCAGGTGGCCATGGCTGAGGACGGCGTTTTCGGCATATCCGGTGATGAACAGCACCTTCAGGTCCGGCCGCGCCACCCGGGCGGCGTCGGCCACCTGGCGTCCGTTCATGCCTCCGGGCAGGCCCACATCGGTGATGAGCAGATCCACCGGCCTGTTGGTGTTCAAGATGGCGAGGCCGCTTTTGCCATCGTGCGCCTCAATGGTCGTATAACCAAGCTCGGCCAGGACCTCGGAGGCCAACATCCGCACGGTCGGTTCGTCATCGACGATGAGGACGGTCTGGCCGTCGTCAGCCCGGGGCGGTTGCTGCGGATCGGCCTCCTCTTCGATCTGGTCGTCCACTTGTCCAAGATGACGGGGCAGGTAGAGGCAGACCATCGTCCCCTGGCCCGGCTCGGAATAGATTCGGACCTGCCCGCCGGACTGCTTGGCGAAGCCGTAGATCATCGACAGCCCCAGGCCGGTGCCCTGGCCGATGGGCTTTGTGGTGTAGAAGGGCTCGAAGGCGCGGGCGACCACCTCGGCGGGCATGCCGACGCCGGTGTCCGACACGCAAAGCGAGACGTACTGGCCCGGCTCCAGCTCCCGCTCCTCGGCCGATCGACGGTCGAGCCAGCGGTTGCCGGTCTCGATGGTCAGGACCCCGCCGTCCGGCATCGCGTCGCGCGCGTTGATGCACAGGTTGAGAAGCGCATTCTCCAGCTGCCCGCGATCCACGTGAACGGGCCACAGCCCGGCGGCATGGACGCTCTCCACACGCACGGCCGGACCCATTGTCCGCACGATGAGATCCTCCATGCTGGCGGCAAGTTTGCAGATATCGGTGGGCTGAGGCTCCAGGGTCTGGCGCCGGGAGAAGGCCAGCAGCCTGTGCGTGAGCGACGAAGCGCGACGCGCCGCGCCCTGGGCGGCGGTGATGAAACGGTCGGTCTCCAGGACTCGTCCCTCGGCCAGCCGCTTGGCGATCATGTCGAGGCTGCCGGTGATGCCGGTCAAAAGGTTGTTGAAGTCGTGAGCGATGCCGCCGGTCAGCTGGCCCACCGCCTCCATCTTCTGCGATTGCCGCAAGGCAGACTCGGCTTCCATCAGGGCCGCCGTGCGTTCCTCCACCTGCTGTTCGAGCGAGGCGGCCAGAAGGGCCAGATCGCGCTCGGCGCGCCGGCGCTCGGTCGCCGCCCGCGTGCGCTCGGCCACGTCGCGGATGAAGGCCATCTCATCCTCGGGCCAAGCGCGGGCGTCACGATGGTTGAGATAGAGCAGAGCCACCAGCCCGCCGTCCTCGGTCAGCGGCATGTTCATCACCGCGCGGGCGCTGATCGCCTCCAGGGCGGCGCCGGACTGGGTCGTGCGAGGATCGGTCCTGGCGTCGGTGATCAGCACCGTCCTGCCGATCTTCAGGTCCTCGATGTAGGAGCCGAATTCGCGGAAGTTCAGCACGCCCGCCAGGCTCTTGATGCCCGGGGCGTTCCAGTCCCGCTCGATGGTGATGGTTTCGGCCTCCCTGTCGACCAAGCCGTAGCCGGCCCGGCTCACCTCGAGGGTGCGGCCGAGAATTTCTGCGGCCGCGTAGGAGATGTCGGCCGGATCCTGCAGATCCCTGAGACGATCGCTCAGCTCGATCAGGGCGGACCTCATGCGCTCGGACCGCCGCTGGGCGGTTACGTCGATCGTCACCCCGGCAATCCGCAAGGGTGCGCCGTCGGCGTCCTCGATAAGAACCCCGCGCGCGGCCATCCAGCGGGTCTCGCCCGCGGGCGTGACGATCCGGTGATTGATCCTGTATTCCGCCCCCTCGCTGATGGTCGCCTGGCTCTGGGCCCGGACCGCGTCCCGGTCTTCGGGGTGAATGAGGGTCTGCCGGTCTTCGTAGGACATGGGCCGGTCGACGGGCCATCCCATCAGCAGCCTGTAACCTTCGGTGTCGGTCAGCGACCGGGTCTGCACGTCAACGCTCCAAGCCCCCATGCCGCCGGCCTGCATCGCCAGCGCCAGCTCACGGTCCCGTTCGCGTTCCAGGTTGGCCTTGGCGGTCAGTTCGGCGGTGAGACGTTCATTGTCGCGCGCAAGGCCCTCCAGGCGTCCGCGCTCATCCGTCACGTCCACAAGGCTGGCGAAGAAGTAGGCAAGATCGCCATGTGCGTCGGGCACGGGGGCCAGGAACAGGCGGTTCCAGAACGCCGAGCCATCCTTGCGGTAGTTGAGGATATCAATCTTCAGCGATGCGGCCTCATCGACCGCCCTGGCGATCGCCTCGACAGTCTTTGCGTCGGTGTCCGGTCCCTGGAGGAACCGGCAGTTGCGGCCAAGCACCTCGGCGCGGTCATAGCCTGTGAAGGCGCAAAAGGAATCATTGGCGAAGACGATCGGATTGTCGGCCCGGCGCGGATCGGTGATGACCATCGGCATGCGCGTGGCGCGCACGGCGGCCACGAAGGGATCTGTGCCGCGGTCGAGACCGACCAGCTCGTTGGCGATGCGCTCAGCGTCGAGGGCCCGCAGGGTGGTCTCGGAGTCAGCACTTTTCGTCAATGTCGGCCTCGGTCCCGCGTCCATCCGCCTGCGGCTGGCGGCACGAAGAATTACAACCCTCAAAGCGCGCATCGGTTCTTGGATAGGCCGCGACGAGCGTTCCTACGTCCGGGGGCTGTCCATGCAAAGGCCGTGCGCCGCACGGGAGGCTGTTCGACCTAGCGCCGAAAGGATCACCGCCGGGCGAGGGGGACGGTCCGCAGTTGCCGTTCGATGACCTGACGCACACCGGCGGGGATCGACGGATCAGCGCTTGAAGCCGTCCAAACTTCCCGAAAGGCCTCCACCATCGTCAGGGCCGTGGTCAGCACCAACTGCTTCGGAAGCCGGGCGCGTTCGGCCAGGTTGACGAGCTCCTCGAGTGAGAATTCGTCCCAGCGTTTTGATCGTGCGACCTTCAGGGCGGCGCCGTCGTCGGGAATATAGACCATGGTCGAGACCAGATCGTAGGCTGGCGACAAGGCGGCGTTGAGACCGTCCCGATAGATCAGCGACCAGTTCTTCAGATGCATGTCGGCGTTGCCGATAAGGGCGCTGAACACGAGGCGGCGAACGAACTCGGTGACGCCCGCCTCACCGGTCTCGAGCCAGAGCACCTTGGCGATGAATCGGTAGGTGGCGCGATCATACTTGTCTTCGGGGTAGACACTGAGGATCTGAGCAAAGTCCTCAATGTGAACGCGTCCCCTCGCGGAGCGGTCGAACCGCTCGACGGCGTAGGCCAGCTCGGCTTTGTCGATGAGGCCTGCCGGAAGGTTGCCGATCTCCTCCATTCGAACGAGGCGCGTGGCGGGAACCTCGATTCCCGACGCGGCGGCCAGGCGCATCATGGCGTACTCGTTTTCAGCGACGCCGGCGAACCCAGGGGACGGCAGCTTTACGATCCAGTCGCCTCCCTGGCCGCTGGCGGGAATTGTCAGGCCCCGCTCATTGTCGGCGAGCGCCGAGAACTTCAGCTGCACACCGGCGAGAGAAAAACGCAGGGCGTCCGAAGGGCCCGCGGCTCCGGCGGCCTGCTCTTGAAGCCGGCCGGCCTCGGGCCTTGATCCGTCGGGCGCCCTAACGACCACGGCGCCGGGAAGATCCGCCCCCAGAGCCCACAGCAGCCGGAACTCCCGCATTGGTTTGACGCCGGCCCCCCGAGCCAGGAAGGTGCGTAATGCTCCCTCCGGAAGAAGGTTCGAGAAAAAGGGGGGAAGCTTGGTTTGTGTCGGCGCGTGGTCGACCAGGAGCCCGCCCCGCTCGTCCTTGAACGAGAGGCTCAGGGTCGGCCGCAAGGGATCGCGGGCATAGTCCTCGTCGAAGGCGAAGATGCTGCGGTCGCCGCCCAGATCGGTCAGGGTTCCGATCTTCCGATCATGCAGAAGCACCTCCAGAACCTGCATGGATCAATCCTCGTCTTCGAGGCTGTAGGCCGGGCGCGCCGCCGCCGGTCGGGCCAGCCGATCCCGCAGCGCCCGCAGCCGTTGCGCCGCTTCGGCCAGACGGGCCGGGTCGATCGGCGCGCTGCCATCTGTGTGACGAAGAGGGGCCAGCGCCGCCTCCAACTCATCCGCATCCCGGGGCCCTACGAAGGCAGCGATCTCGGCCGCCGACGTCGTGAGGGCCTCGAGCCGCTCCGACCGGGGATAGGCTGCTGCAAAGCCTTCGAACTCTTCAAGGACCGCGTGAAGCCTGGCCATGGCGCCGCGAGCGACACGGGCGTCCTGCAAGTTTCCGGCTTGCCGCACGAGCGACAATACCGCCGGAATGGCTTTTTTGGGCGCCAGCAGCACTTCTAAATCGACGAGGCGCGCGATCTCCATGAGCGTTGAGAGGCGAACGTCCACTGCGCCGCTCTCGATACGGGAGATATGCGCCTGCGGCATGCCGGCCTTACGACCCAGCTCTCGCTGCGACCACCCCTTGCCAATGCGGGCGAGGCGGATTTGCTCTGAAAGCGACAACGACGACATCAGATATATAAAACCATATCAGACATCGTTGTCGATGCATTTAAGCGCATCGAATTGCGTCGATCATCAGCCTATGTCGCCGGGCGCAACCCGGATCTACTTTTGGCGGGCGGCTCCAGCGCGTTCCCAGCCAAGACCATCTTGCCGACCCGTGTCGCCTGGACGCCTTCCAAAAGAGCCCTGGCGGCGTTTCGGACCTCTTCGTGGACATCGGTGTCGGCGTCGAATTCATCGTGGCAGCGCACGACCTGTGTCCCGGTTGCGGCGCCGTTCCTGTGGCGCGCCGCCGCCCCGGGCTATAAGGAGCGGTGAAAGCAGGGACTTGAACATGAGCAGTGATGGCGGCCGGGCGCAGGCCTCGACCGAAGAGCAGGCCCGGCTTGACCATGAACGCATCCAATTGGCCCTGGCCGCCGGCGCGATCATCGGCACCTGGTTCTGGGACGTGCCGGCCGACAGCTTCACCGTGGACGACGCCTTCGCCGAAGCCTTCGGGATTGATCCCGCCCTTGGGCGCAGAGGCATCAGCCTCGATCAGATCGTGGCCAGCGTCCATCCTGAGGACAAGGCGGACCTGAGCGCGGCGATCGAGGAGGCGCTCGGTCGCGGCGGCGTCTATGTGAATCAGTACCGCGTGCGGCGCAGCGACGATCAGTACTACTGGATCGAGGCCAACGGCCGCGTCGATCTGGCCGCCGACGGATCGCCGCTGCGGTTCTCGGGCGTGCTCATGGATGTGGGCGAGCGCCGGCGCATCCGCGAAGAGCGGGACCGCGCCCAAGGCCTTTTGAGCACCTTCGTCGAGGCGGTGCCCGGCGTTGTCTACGCCAAGGACCGCCAGGGCCGGCTGCTGATCGGCAACCGCGGCACGACAGAGCTGATCGGCAAGCCCGCGGAAGACTATATCGGCCGCACAGACGCCGAGATTCTCGAAGACGCCGTGCAGGCGGCTGAGGTGATGGCCACCGACGAGCGGATTATGGCCAGCGGACGCTCCGAACAGCTCGAGGAGGAGATCAACTTCCCCGACGGCCGCCGGGCGGTCTGGCTTTCGACCAAGTCTCCGTTGCGCGACAACGCGGGCAAGGTCGTAGGCCTTGTAGGCGCTTCGCTCGACATCACCGACCGCAAGGACGCCGAGGCCGCCCATCGCGAGGTGGAGGAGCGCTACCGCCTGGCCGCGCGCGCCACTAACGACGCCATCTGGGACTGGCGGATAGCCGATGGCCATGTGGTCTGGAACGAAGCCTTGCGCACCCTCTTCGGTCACGACCTGAGCGAGAGCAGCGCTCGCTGGTGGCTGGATCATATCCATCCCGACGATATCGCGCGGGTGGACGCCAGCATCCATGCGGTGATCGACCACGGCGGCGAAAGCTGGACCGAAGAATACCGCTTCCTGCGCGCCGACGGCTCATACGCCGATATTCTCGATCGCGGCGCGGTGCTGCGCGGCCCGCAGGGCGAAGCGATCCGGATGATCGGCGCCATGCTCGACCTCTCCGACCGCAAGGCGGCCCAGGCGGCTCTGGCGCGCAGCGAGGAGCGTCTGCGCCTGGCCACCGAGGCGTCCGACACCGGATTTTTCGACGTGGACATGGTGGGGGGCGAACTGATCTGGTCGCCCCGCACGCGGGCGATGTTCGGCATCGCGCCGCACCTGCCGACCACCATGGCCGACTTCTACGCCGCCTTGCATCCCGAGGACCTGGAGCGCACCCGCGAGGCGTTCGAAGCCGCCGCCGATCCTGCGCGGCGCTCGCTCTATGACGTGGAGTACCGGGCCATCGGCCGCGACGACGGCGTCCTTCGCTGGGTGGCCGCCAAGGGGCGCGGCGTCTTCGAGGGCGACGCCTGTGTCCGCGTGGTCGGGGTGGCCATGGAGATCACCACCCGCAAGGCCGCCGAGGAGGCGCTGCGGGACCTCAATGAGCGGCTGGAGGCCAGGGTCGCTGAGGAAGTCGCCGAACGCGTTCGGGCCGAGGAGGCCTTGCGTCAAAGCCAGAAGATGGAGGCGGTGGGCCAGCTCACCGGCGGCATCGCCCACGACTTCAACAACCTCCTGGCCGTCGTCATCGGATCTCTTGATCTGCTGGAGCGCCGACTCGCGGATGCAGACCCGCGCGCCAAGCGCCTCATCGACGCCGCTGGCGAAGGGGCCCGGCGCGGCGCTCAGCTCACCCAACGTCTGCTGGCCTTCTCCCGCCAGCAGCCGCTCAAACCGGCGGCCCTGAACGCCAATCAGCTGGTCTCGGGCATGTCCGAGCTGCTGCGGCATTCCCTGGGCGGGGACCTGCTGCCCGTGACCGTCCTCGCCGGCGGGTTATGGCGCGTCCTGGCCGACCCCAACCAGCTGGAGAACGTTATTCTCAATCTGGCGGTCAATGCGCGCGACGCCATGCCGGGCGGGGGCAAGCTGACCATCGAGACGGCCAACTGCCACCTGGACGAGCGTTACGCCGCCGACCATCTGGGTGTTCCGCCCGGCCAGTACGTGATGATCGCCGTCACCGACACGGGCCAGGGCATGGCGCCCGAGGTGGCCGCCAAGGCGTTCGATCCGTTCTTCACCACCAAGGAGGTAGGGCGCGGCACGGGCCTGGGGCTCTCCCAGGTCTACGGGTTCGTCAAGCAGTCCGGCGGGCATGTGAAGATTTATTCGGAGGTCGGCCAAGGCACCACGGTGAAGGTCTATTTGCCCCGCTTCACCGGCGTCATGGACGCGGCCGAAGAGTCCGCGGCGGCGCATGATCTGCCGCAGGGCGAGGCGGAGCTGGTGCTGGTCGTGGAGGACGACGCCGGGGTGCGGCGGTTCTCGGTCGAGGCCCTCTCGGAGCTCGGCTATGCGGTGCTGGAGGCCGACGGGGCGCAGGCGGCCCTCAAGCTGATCGACGCCCATCCGAACATCGCCTTGCTATTCACCGATGTGGTGATGCCCGAGGTGAACGGGCGCAAGCTGGCCGATGAAGCGCGCCGCCGCCGCCCGGACCTGAAGGTGCTGTTCACGACCGGCTATACCCGAAACGCCGTCGTTCATAACGGTGTGCTCGATCCGGGCGTACAGCTGATCGGCAAGCCGTTCAGCATCGAGGATCTGGCCACGCGCGTCCGTGCGGTCCTCGACGAGACCTGACGCGCCTTCACGCCGGCGCGCGGTTCAGCGACGGTTCGACGCGGCTGATGCGGAAGGTCTGCTCGACAATGCAGCGCGACCCGCCGCTCCAGATCCTCAGGCGTGATCGCGGACATAGATGGTCTTGGAGCCGCCTCTCAGCAGAAGGCCCGCCACCAGCCCGACGCCGGCCGCGATGCCGATGGCCGCCAGGGGCTTTTGCTTCACATAGGCCTCCACGGTCTCCAGCTGGCCGTCGAACTGGCTGCGCAGGGTGTCGACCGCATCGTCCACCACATCGCGAACACCATCGGTCAGCTCGCCGTAGGCCTGCTGGGCGCTGCCCGCCGCCTTCTTCAGCTTGCCCTTGGTCTTGAGCGTCGCATCGCCCGTCAGGTCGCCCGCCGCAGCCTGCGCGCCGCCGAAGGCCTGCTTGGCCGCGCCCGTCACTTGCTCATCCATGTCGAAATCTCCGCGCCGCCCTTTGCGGCGAGAGGAAAATCCCGAAGGGCGCACGCCGTTCCCGATGCAAGCGAGCCGCCGTCGCGGCGCGCCCTCGCCGGGCGGATCGAACCTTGAGGATCGACGTTAGGCGGTGGCGACGACCAAGGAGGATCGCTCATGTCCATCAGCAAGCTTTTCCAGCGCCCTTCGCCCGCTGCGCAGCATTATGATCCGACGGCGCCGCGCCGCCCCGCCTCGTTCTTCGACCGCGTCGCCGCCGAGCTGGACGGCTATGGCAAGCGCGGACCGGCCTTCATCCGTCCGGCCGCCGCCCGCGCCGCCCGCTCGCCCCGTCTGGCGGCGGGGGCGCTGGGGGTCATGGCGCTGGGCGCCGGGCTCTATCTGGTCACCCGCAAGCGCACCCGCGCCGGCGCAGGGGCCCTGGCCGCGGCCGTGACCGCGGCCGCACGACGGTCCTTTCGTTAGGCGCGTGAGCAGCGTTGCGGAGGCGCGCTGAGCCCATGGCGCGCCTCAAGACATTCGTCACTTCGGACGGCCTGACCGACTATATCGTGGCCGCCACGTCCCGCCCCAAGGCTCTGGCGGCATGGGACGTTCATCAGGACCTCTTCAAGTCCGGCGCGGCGCGTGAAACCGATGAGCCGGAGCTGGTGAAGGCCGCGGCCCGAACGCCCGGCCAGGTCGTGGAGCGCCCGGCGGGCGGCCGGCGAGGGCCGGTGAGAATCCCGAAGGTCCGGGCATCGACGAAGAACGCGAAGGCGCAAAGCGCGGCGCGTCGTCAGATCAAATCGCTCACGGACAAGCTGGCGGCGCTGGAGGCACGGACTCAAGCGGCCCGCGAGGACATCGCCAGGCGCCGCGACGATCTGGACGCCGAGGCCCAGACCCTCGAGGCGGCGTTCGAAAAGGAAAACGAGGCGCTGACCGGCCGCCTGGCGCAAGCGCGTCGCAAGGCGAGGGGTTGAAGCATGCGCCGCGCCGGGGTCGACGCCTCAACGGACCTGAAGGATCAGTCTCATGACCGATGAAGAACGCACCTATTTGGTCCGGCGCTCGGGCCACCACGCCGCCCATGTGGTCCGCGCCGAAAATCCTCAGGCGGCGGCTCTGGCCTGGCTGGAGATCACCGACGCCGAGTACGGAGAGCTGAGGATCGTGGTGCGCCCCCACGACGGCCACGACGAGCATTGTTTCGTGCTCGATGCGGCCACCGGCGAGGCGAGCGGTTGCTGAGCCGGGCCGATGCGGATCGCCACCTTCAACATCAATGGCGTCAACAGCCGTCTGCCGGCCCTGCTCGATTGGCTGGAGGCGACAGGCCCGGACGTGGTCTGCCTGCAGGAGCTCAAGGCGCCCCAGGACCGGTTTCCCGCCGCGGCCCTGGAGCGGGCCGGATACGGCGTCTTGTGGCGCGGCCAGGCCCGCTGGAACGGCGTGGCGATCCTGGCGCGGGGCGCCACGCCCGAGCCCATCTTGCATCAGCTGCCCGGCGATCCCGATGATGCGCAGAGCCGCTACCTGGAGGCGGCGGTGCGCGGAATGATCGTCGCCTGCCTCTACCTGCCCAATGGCAATCCGGCCCCGGGTCCGAAGTTCGACTACAAGCTGCGCTGGTTCGAGAGACTGGCGAGCCGGGCCCGGACGCTGCTCGACCATAAGGTTCCGGTCGTGATGGCCGGCGACTTCAACGTCATGCCGACCGATCTGGATGTCTACGCGCCGGAGCGCTGGCGCGATGACGCGCTCTTTCGGCCGGAGGTGCGTGAGGCCTATGCGCGCCTCGTGGACCAGGGCTGGACGGACGCGCTTCGCAGCCTCCATCCCGGCGAGCGCATCTACACGTTCTGGAAGTATCTGCGCCAGGCCTTCGAACGCGACGCGGGCCTGCGCATCGATCATCTGCTGCTCAGCCCCGATCTTGCCTCCCGGCTGACCGCCGCCGGCGTCGACCGACAGGTGCGCGCGCAGCCCCGACCAAGCGACCACGCGCCCGTCTGGATCGAACTCGACCGGAACTGACCGCGCCAGGGGATGTTTTTTTTCCTCCGCAGCCCTTTGAAGGACCTTTCCATGACTGACCCCAAGACGGACGTCCACACCGCCATGCCGGCCTTGCAGGGCAAGCGAATTGTCGTGACCGGCGGCACCACGGGGATTGGCCGCGCGATCGCCCTGCTGCTGGCCAGCGAGGGCGCGCGTCTGTTCGTCTTCGGTCGAGAGCCCGAGCCGCTGGCCGACACATTGGCGGCCATCAAGGCCGTGGGCGGCGAGGGGCACGGCGTCACCGCCGATGTCGCCAAACCCGAAGATGTGGAGCGGGTGTTCGCCCGGGCCGACGAAGCCCTTGGCGGTCTCGACATCCTCATTAACAACGCCGCCATCTGGGGCGAGGCGCTCGCCGAGATGGACGAGTGGCGCTACTCCGTCGACACCAACTTCACCGGCTTCCTGGACACCGCCCGCCAGGGCGCCAAACGCCTCGTCGCCCGGGGTGACGGACATATCGTGCTTATCGGCTCGGTGAGCGCCATCCACCGCAGCGCGGGCTCGTCGGTCTACGTGGCGGCCAAGTCCGGCATTCAGGGGTTCGCCCAGTCCTTCCGCAAGGAGCTGGCTTCGAGCGGCGTGCGCGTGACGCTGATCGAACCCGGCCTCGTGGGCAGCGATCTTCTCGACAGCTCGCCCGAGGAGCAGGTGGAGCAGATCAACGCCAAGAAGATGTTGCGCGCCGAAGATATCGCCGTCGGCGTTCACTATGCGCTCACCCAGCCGACGCGTTGCAACGTGGTCGCGATGCAGATCGAGCCCCTGCTGCAGGAACAGGACTGAGCAAGCCCAAGCGGAGCCGCCGCCGCAGGCGAACGGCGGCTCCGGACCGGCCCTAGAGCTCGACCTTGGCGTTGTCGCCCATCTGGGGCGCACCGCCGGTCACGGCCGCGGCGATCATCTTCACCAGCGCCACGGCCTTGCCGGGGCTGTCCCACAGCTCGCCCTGTTCCGGGGTCAGCTTGAGCAGGCGGATCGTGGGATCTGAGTCGTCCTCCCACCAGGCCTCGTCGGCCTTGGTCCAAAGCTCGGTGATCTTGGCGCGGTCGTTGGACAGCGCCGCCTGTCCGGAGATCAGGACGTACTTGTAGTTTGCGTTGTCGGCCCAGGCGCAGGACGCGGCGGGGAAGCGTTCGATCTGAGCGTTCTTCTCCCCTGCGACATCGACAAGGAAGTAGATAGCGTGCTCGTCGCGGCGCACCCGCGCCGAAAGCGGCCGGCTGTGCTGCCGCTCGCCGTCCCAAGTCGTGAACATGCCGATGTCGATCTTCTCGGCGAGCTCCCAGATGCGGTCGCGCACCTCTTGCGGCGGGGCGGGGTTGTCGTCCTGGCGTTCTTTCATGGCCATGTCCTCCTGGCTGGAGCAACGCAAACGCCGCGCCCGCGCCGACGTTGCGCGGCTGCGTCCTGGCCGCCTCACCAAATGTCGCATGAAGGAACTGGCCGTCTGGCGCCTTGGTCTACCTCCCGACATTTATCGGTGAGAGTGACTCGCAAGTATATGCGATCAGAAACCAAGTCGAAGCGTTGGTGTTCACAGGGGGTGTTTCAATCCCGGGAGCCCGTCATGCCCACCCAGACCCCCAAGGACGCCATCGCGCTTCTCAAGGCCGATCACGATGAAGCCGAGGCGCTATTCGAACAGTTCGAAGCGACCGAAAGCAAAGCCAAGAAATGGGCCATCGCTCAGAAGGTCTGCACCGCGCTCGTGGTCCACACCGCCATCGAAGAAGAGATCTTCTACCCGGCTTTCCGCGGCAAGATCGAAGACGATCTCCTCGACGAAGCCTATGTGGAGCATGACGGCGCCAAGGTGCTGATTGCCGAAATCCTTCAGAACGGGCCCGACGCCGAATTCTTCGAGGCCAAGGTTAAGGTGCTCGGCGAAGAGATCGAGCACCACGTCAAGGAAGAAGAAAGGCCGGCCGAAGGCATGTTTGCTCAGGCTCGCGCCACCGGCGCCGACATGGTCGCCATCGGCGAGGCCATGGCGGCGCGCAAAGCCGAACTGATGGCGCAGTACGAGCGCGAGGGGGTCCCGCCGCCGGAAACGCGAAGCTTCCAGGGCGCCGAAGTCGCGCGCGGTGAAGAGATCGATGATCCGGCGGTCCCGCCCGGTACGGATCTGGGCGACGCCCGCGCATAGGTCACGGGTCGTCTCTCCCCCGGCCCCTGCGCCGGGGGAGAGAGACCAACAGAGGCTCGGGCCTCGCTCGCGTGTCGAACCTGTGCTGATCTGAGCGCTGAACTCCTCCATGCGCCAGGCGATTTGTCGGCTGCTGCACGCTACGGCTTGTGCCGTGTCAGAAATTCAGGATCGCCGCAGCTATCGGGGTTTCTTTGTTCCGCCTGCAAGCTTCTCATCTCACGCTTGAGCCATTCCATTCTGCCGAGCTGGAGGATGCGCGCCAACTCATCCCGCGTTGCTTCAATCTCAGCAGCCGGGTCCACGGCCTTTGAACCGCGGACGGCCACAAGCTGGCCCTCCCGTGCGTGGACTAGCGCCTCAAGAAAGGCGTTGCGTCGTTCGTCAGGCAGCCGCTGCCAGATGCCGCGCACGGGACGTGAAATGCAGTCCTCCGACGTCGCCATGGCTGTCGCGCTTGCCGGCAAGCCACTCAAGTTTATCCCCGGCGAACCGTGGTGGTGCTCCAATCTCGGTTACGCCCTGCTCGCCAGTTTGGTCGGGCAAAGATCGGGCATGAGCTTCGACTCCTATGTCGAGCGGAACATTTTCCAGCCGTCGTGGATGGCGGCGAGCTCATTTCGCACGTCACGACTAAATGCGGGCGGCAAGCCCGATCAGGGGCTCAACTACGACTATCCTCATCGGTATGATTCCGATCGAGTGCTGATCGACGGCCGCAAGGGCTACTACAGCGGGGCCCTGCTCGGCGCCGCCAATATTGTCAGCACGGCGGCGGATTTCTTGAAGTTGGATCCCGCCTAGCGCGCGGGCGTGCTGCTTTCCCCCAGCACACTGGAGATGGCGTACACGCCCGCCGCTTACCTTGCTTACGGCGGCGAAAGGCGACCTACTTCGAAAAGCAGGCCAAAGCCCTCTGGCCCCGCGTGCCTTTTCTCATCACTTCGATTATCTTTTAATCGTGCGGATAGAAGGCGATAAACATGGCTATCGAGACGAAGGTGTTGACCGCGCATGTCCCTTTGCGGCTCGCCGAAAAGGTTGAAGCGATGGCCTCGCGGCTCGAACGGTCGCGGGGTTGGGTGATGAAACAGGCGCTCGCCGCGTGGGTCGATCAGGAGGAGGAACGTCACCGGATGACGCTCGAGGCTCTGGGCGATGTCGATGCCGGACGACTGATCGAACACCAGGCAGTCACCGCCTGGGCCGATAGCCTCGGGACGGACAAGCCGCTGCCCTCGCCGGTCAAATGAAGATTCAGTGGACCAGCAAGGCCTCATCGGACCTTGTGCGTCTGCACCAGCATCTAAGCCCGGTCGCACCAGAGGCGGCGGCGCGCGTGGTCCGGCAACTGGCCAATGCGCCAGGTCGGCTGCTCGATTATCCAAGGATCGGCGATAAGCTGGAAGCCTATGAGCCGCGCGAGGTCCGCAGGATCATCGTTGGCGACTACGAGATACGCTACGAGATCGCGAACGCGACCATTTTCATTCTGCGCCTCTGGCACTGCCGCGAAAATCGCAGCTTCTATTCGGAGACGTAGCGGCGATGGCGCAGACGAGCCGGTCTGCGATACAGCCGAGTGTTTAACTGCTCACTAGAATGATGCACGCTTCGATCTTGAGGGGCCTGCTTTCAGGGCCCCGCTTGAGAGCGCGTTCATCTCCTGGACAAGCCTCCAAAAGCTGGCGGCGTCGCCGTAGCCGCAGGCTGACACTTCGATCGCGGCCCGGCCGTCGAGGTTCACGACACGACGTTTGAACACGGCAGGATGGGCGGCATGCTTGTCCGTCGTGAACGTATAGAGCGACCGGGTCGCGGCATCGGCATAGACGCCGAACGGCGCCGCTGCCGCCACCGGCTGCGCCACGATCCCTGGCGTCTGCGCCAGCGCCTTCATGACGGACGCATGGCCTGCGGAGCACTGCAGTCCCGAGCCGACGACCAGCGGCGTGGAAGCCGTGATCGCGAGAGCCAGGTGGAGGAGCGGCGGCACTGTTCAACCTCCTGAACGGCTGAGCATCATAACGGACAAAGTGCGCCCGGCGACACGATAGGCGTGCGCTTATCCCGCTTCGCCGACAGCACGCTGACCGCGACTGCTCAAGAGCGCCGCATCAGGGCATGAATCTGACGCTGTCGTTCGCGGAATCCTTTGGCCGACAAGGCGGTCAACGCTAGGAAAGCGCCCGGGGCATGCAGCGGGGGTCAATGGTGATGACGGTGGCTGAACGGCTGCGAGCCGGGGTGTCGTCTCAGATCGCCGCGCGCGCCAGGAAGGCCGCCGCGCTCGCACTCGCCGTCGCGATCTTCCTCTACGACACACTGGCGACCCAGACCGTCGCGGTGGCTGTCCTCTACGTCGTTGTCGTCGTCCTTTTCGCCTCACGCGCCAGCCGCAACGCCCTTCATGTCGTAGGCGGTCTTTGCGCCGCCCTGACAGTCGCCAGCTTCGTGCTCGTGCACGGAGCGACAGTTCAGGACGGCTCGGTCGTGCGGATGCTCGTCAGCCTGTCGGCCATCGCCCTGACGACCATCCTCGTCGCCCGCAACGAAGCGGCGAGTCAGGTCATCGCCGCGAGCGAGGCGCGGTTTCGACAGATCTTCGAGTCGGCCGGCGTCATGCTTTGGGAGGAGGACTATTCCGACGTCCGCGCCATGCTCGACGATCTTCGCGCCCGCGGCGTCGAAGACCTCTGCGCCTATTTCGAGCGGCATCCGGATTTTCCGGCCCGGGCGCTTGGGCGCGTTCGGATCGTGGACGCCAACGCGGCGACCATGGAAAGCCTGGGCTTCGCTGACAAGGCGGCTTTCCTGGCCGCCCACAGCTCGGTCATAGCCGAAGCGTCGACGGCGTTCACCCGGGTGCTTCAGGCCATGTGGGGCGGCCTGCCCGAGGTGCGTGGCCGGGCGATCCTGAACGGGGCAGGGGGCCGACAGCTCTCGGTTCAGTTCATCATCACCTTCCCTTCCGACCGCCCTGCTCCGGACCGCGTGCTCGTCAGCCTGTCCGACATGACAGCCTTCGAGAAGGCGCAGGACGAACTGGTGGCGTCGCAGCGCACGCTCACTCATCTGTCGCGCCTGACCACTCTGGGAGAGCTGTCGGCGTCCATCGCCCATGAGCTCAATCAACCCCTCTCGGCGATCATGCTCAACGGTGAGGGCTCGTTGCGCTTTCTCAGCCTGGATCCGCCGGATATCGGCGAGGCCCGCGACGGTCTACGCCAGATGGTCTGCGACGCCGATCGCGCCAGCCAGGTCATCAAGCGGATTCGGGATCTCAGCCGTAAGACAAACCGGTCGATGGAGCCCGTCGACCTGAACGTCGTCGTGGCGCAGACGGGCCGTCTTCTGGAGCATGACCTGCAGCGCCACCGCGTCGTCCTTCGGCTGGACCTTGCGGAAAATCCGCCGCTGGTGCGCGGCGACCGCATCGAGCTGCAGCAGGTCCTCATCAATCTGATGGTCAACGCCGCGCAGGCGATGAGCGATCAGGCGCCGGAGCGACGCGTCCTGACCGTGGCCACAGGTTTGAACGACGGTCGGCTGCGCGTGTCGGTCCGCGACCACGGCGCCGGTGTCCCGATCGACGCGCTCGACCAACTCTTCGACGCGTTCTACACCACCCGCAGCGAAGGCATGGGGATGGGATTGGCCATCTGCCGCTCCATCGTCGAGAGCCATGGAGGGCAGATCATGGCCGGCAATCTGGCGCAGGGCGGCGCCGAATTCGCCTTCGCCCTGCCCGTGGAGACGGTGCAATGAGCCAGGACGCCGATCACGCCGGCACCGTCCTGATCGTTGATGACGACGCCGCGATCCGGGACGGTCTGTCGCGCCTGTTTCGATCGGTCGGACTGACATCGGAGGCCTACGGCTCGACGACGGAATTCCTGCGTGCGCCGCCGCCGAAGACGGCCGCCTGCATCCTTCTCGATGTGCGGCTGCCCGGCCTCAGCGGGCTCGATCTTCAGGCGCAGCTGGCCCGGCAGGCAAATCCGCTTCCGGTGATCGTGATGACCGGGCATGGGGACATTCCGATGTCGGTGCGGGCCATGAAGACCGGGGCCGTGGACTTCCTGACCAAGCCTTTCCGTGAGCAGGACTTGCTCGAAGCGGTCTGGACGGCGCTGGAACGCGACCGGCAGCGCGCGGCGTTAACCGAGGGTCTGGCCGATCTCAGGGCGAGGGTGCAGACCCTAACGCCCCGCGAGGCCGAGATCATGGGGCATGTGATCAAAGGACGCCTGAACAAGCAGATCGCCAGCGACCTGGGGATTGCGGAGATCACCGTGAAGATCCATCGGGGGCACATGATGCAGAAAATGGGCGCCCGCACCGTGGTCGAGCTTCTGCGGATGGCGGATCGTGTCGGGGAGGCGGAATCGCCTCCGTCGGCCTGACGACCGAAACCCTAGTATGGTTGTGGGCGCCTGTTGCGCGCGCCATGTACGCTGCGCTGCGGGTATCGCCGATTTTGGCGGCCGCGGCGTAGGAGTTTCCTGCGTGCCATTGCCCCGCATCATCGCCATCGTCGACGACGATGCGTCAGTCCGAAGCGCGGTCGCCAGGCTCGGACGCTCGCTCAAGGTTGCGGTCCGCGAGTTCGAGAGCGCCGAGGCTTTCCTCGGCGATCCGCAACTGGCCCTTGTGGAGTGCGTGATCACCGACCTGCAGATGCCGGGCCTCAGCGGTCTGCAGCTGCAGCGGGCCCTGATCGATCGGGGCGTCAACATCCCACTGATCGTGATGACCGCCTTCCCCGAAGAGCGGCTGCGGCAAGAAGCGATGGCGCACGGGGCCCTGGGATTTTTGCCCAAGCCGTTCATGGCTGACGGACTGATCGAACTTTTAAGCCGAGCAGTGGACTAGGCGCCTGACCAACGGCGTCTGTCGCGAAGCGATGGCCGTCTGATTGAGGGGACGCCGCCGCGAGGCCGGCGTTCAAAGTCCGGCCGGCCCAAGGCAGGGCGGAGGCGCTTGCGGCCGCAGCAAGGGGGCGTCTCAGACCGCCAGAACGACGTTCCGGACGCAGCTTCTCAAGCTTCGCTCCTCAGGCCGTGCGCACCACGGCGGAACAGCCTAGATTTCGTCACCTCACTGTCGCGGAGCGATTGTCTGGATCAGCGGCCATGGACACACTCTCTTGGGACGACCTTCGCATCGTCAAAGCGGTCGCCATTGCCGGAACGGTGGCGGCAGCAGCTCAAACCCTGAGCCTGAACGTCTCTACGATTGTGCGGCGGCTCTCAAATATCGAAGAGGCGCTGGGCGTCGCGCTGTTTGACCGCAGGCGCACGGGCTATGTCCCCACCGTTCAGGGGGAAGAAGTCATCGCGCTGGCCGGGCGCATGGAGCTGGATGTGGTGAGCGTGACGCGGCGAGTGTCCGGGCACGCCCACGCCGGCGACCTGCGCATCACCACGAGCGACTCGATCCTGCTCTACTTCCTCACGCCCATGATCGCCTCATTCAAAGCCCGAAATCCGGCCGTCAGGGTGGAGGTAAGCGTCGGCAACGGCGCGCTGAACCTGGCGAGGGGCGAGGCCGATATCGCGGTGCGAGCCACCGACACCCCGCCTGAGAATCTGTTCGGGAGAAAGGTGGCCAATATCGCGTGGTGCGCCTACACGGCCAGGTCGTCGAGTGGCCTGGCCGCGTCCGATGATCGCCTGTCCGGGGCTCGGGCGTGGGTTTCCTATGGTGGCCGACTTTCGGCTTTGCGGGCGTGTAGGCTGCTCGACTCACGGGTGCCTGCGGACGCCATCGGATACCGGACCGACTCGGTCGCCGGAGCGGCTGCCGCCATCGCCGCGGGTCTGGGCGCGGGCTATCTGCCCTGCATGCTTGGCGACCTGTCGCCGGATCTCCAGCGGATCGGCCCGCTGGAGCCGGAGCTGGACGATCATCTGTGGCTTCTGACCCATCCCGACATCCGCAGATCAGGCCGCGTGTTCGCATTCATGAACCACTGCGTCGAAGCCATCGGGCGCCAGCGGGACCTGGTCGAGGGACGTCGCGGTGACATCTTAGGTGCAAGCGCCCCCGACCTGCTGCGCCGAGCGCTCAGCTTTCCGGCAGGATCGCTGTGAAGGTGATTTCGATGAGTTGTTCGGGGAAGGCGAGGCGAGAAACGCCGATGAGGTTGCTGGCGCACTGGGGACGGGCGACGTCATACGCCTCGCCGCGGACCTTTCCCGCGACCGCGAACGCGGCGTCCACGTCCAGGACGAAAAGGGTCTCTTCGACCACGTGATCCAGGTTTGCGCCGAACTTCGCCAGCACCTTGACCGCGTTGGCGTAGGTCGCGCGCATCTGGGCCTCCATTGCGGAAAATTCGGCTGGCTTGCCTTGCGAGTTCAGCGAGGCGGGGGCGATCAGCCTGCCCTCATCGTCATGGCTCAGTTGGCCAGAGACACGGATCGTGTTTCCGACCTTGATCGCCTGGGCGTAGCCATAAGCATCCTCCCACGGCACGCCTAGATAGGCGGTTTCCTTGATGATGGCGGCGTTCTGCATCTCATTCCTCCTTGGCAATGACGGGATAGGTCCTGCGTCCGCCAAGGGATCGGGGGTTCAGGCGGATTGTTCAAACGGCATTAATGCGGCTTTAGCTTCGCAAAAATGCCGGTAGCCGGGCGTAGGCTTTTCCCTGAGTTTAACGGACTTCGCAGGGCGGGGATGGGCCGGGACGCGCCAGGGACGGACATGCGCCGTCGCCGAACGCATCCTCCAACGGCCGTGTGCGAGCTTTGGAATGCCGGGCTGAGGGATGCCGCGGATTATCGGCCAGGCTGCTCCAGCCCACCGGAGCGTCGCTTGTGGAACACCTTCGGGTGGGAGAGGCTTAAAGGGTTGGGCTGACCGAATGGAAGGCGAGGGCTTGAGACCTCATCGTAAAGCCAGGGCTGCTTCCGATCTGGACCTGCATCTTCAAAACCCGCTGTCCGAAGGCCGGTCGCAACGATCGACGAGGGGACAGGGGGATGCGCCAGCCGATGCCTTTCGCCGACATAGCGCCGCCTTTCCCGAGCAGCCTCTTTGGACCTGGCTCGACAATCCGCCTGCGGCGGGACCCATCCACGTCCGAGGGCGCTCCTGGCGGGAGGCGCGCAAGGCCGCCAGACTTGTCGTCGTGATCGCATGTTTCTTCGCTCTGGGGCTGACCCTGGCCCTGGCGGCGCCGGCTCGCGCCGCAAGCCTGCAACTGTCGTTCCCCAATCTTAAAGGGCAAGGCGAGGTGGCCTGGGCGGTTCACGGCGACGGCGGATCATGGGGCCGTCGCGGTCCTGCCCTTCGCAGCGGCGTCACGCCCGTCGGGCGCTCCGTTGTGGTGGACCTGCCGCCCGGCGAATATGGCGTGATGGCCTATCACGATCGCAACGGCGATCTGAAGCTCAACACCTTGCCCATCGGCTTGCCCACCGAACCTTACGGCTTCTCCAACAACAGCCGTGGCCGGTTCGGACCGCCCGCCTGGAACGCGGCCAGGTTCACCCTGCCTCCCGAAGGGACCCGCCAGGTGATCCAGCTGCGCTAGTCGCGAGCGCCTCCAGAACCTCCACCGCTCGCTCAGGCCCGACATTGTCACGGGCAAGCCTCGGAGCCAGGTCTCTAGCGGCGCTTGCATACGCGCTGTCGGACAGGATCCTGGCGACCGCGTTTCTAATGCGACGGACGCCGGACCAGCGCGGCAGGCGTATCCCGGCCCCCGCGAAGGCGATGCGTGCGGCGTTGTCCGGCTGATCCCTCCCGGTGGGTATGACCAGCACCGGCTTGCCATGCAGCAGCGGGCGCAAAACCGTGCCGTGTCCCCCATGGCAGATCATCAGGTCGCAAAGCGGCGCCAGAACATCGTGATCGGCCTTCTCCACGACCGTGACATTGGCGGCGCGGGGCAGGGCTACCGATTTGAGGGCTGGCCCCAGGGTGAGGATGGCGTGCACGTCGAGGCCGGCGAGGGCGCGCACCACGCGTTTGACCGTCGCCGACTGACCCTGGTGGGTCGTGCTGAAGGAGACCAGGACATTGGGCCGGCTTGGATCGATCAGACCGGCCTCATCGCTCGATGTCTGCGCCCATGCGGGCCGACGGCCCAGGGGGCCCACATAGACGAAAGGCCTCGGAGGTTCGGCCGCGTCATAGTCGAAGGCCCGGCTGACGCCGAGCAGGATGCGGTCCGCCGCCGTCAGCTGATCCAGGGCGTGCTCCAGCGGTTTTAGCTCGAAGGCCTCACGCGCAGGGTTCAGATCCGTCAGCGCCACATCGTACCAGCGGGCGATCATCTGGCGTGCGGCCATCTCGCGGCGTGCCTCGAAGGCTGTGCGCGCGGGAGGAAAGCCCGGCCCGAAGGGTGGTTGATCGGCGCGCGTTGGAAAGCACCAGACGTTCGAGGTCAGCAGGGCCAGGGGCGTATTTGTGGCTTCCGCGGCGATCATCACGCCGAAGAGAAGCTCGTTGGACACCACGACGTCCGGTGCGAAACGGGTGATCAACGCAGCGGCGTCGGCGGCGTAGGCGCGGGCCGGACGCCCGATCACGCCCTCGCAGACGGCTTTGACGACCGTCCATGGCAGGCGCGGTCTCCAATCCCGCAAGGGATCGTCGCCATCCCCCAGCACCAGCCGATTGGGCGCCGTCGCCCAGGATTCAAATGTCAGGCCCGAGGCTTCAGCGGCCGCGCGGTTGGCCTCGTCTGAGACGAAGAGCACCTCGTGACCCCTGGCGGTCAGGGCGCTGGCCACCGCCAGCGGCGGCGGCACGTGGCCGCCGCCCTCAAACGTCGTGAACAGGAAGCGCATGACAAACCAGCCGGGCCTGGCGAAGGGCCGTCAGGTCCCCTGAGCCGGTGGCGAAACAGCAGATACGAAGTTGCCGGGCCATGATCTCGAAGTGGTTGATCACCGCTTCGGCTGAGGTCATGCCGGCCTGCAGGACCGATCCGGCCTGGCCGACAAGGTCGGCGCCCAGCCGAAGCGCCTTGGCTGCGTCCAGTCCATGACGCACGCCCCCGGAGCCGATGAGGGGAATGCCCGGCAAGGCCTCACGCACCTCCTGCAAGGCGCGCGGCGTCGAAATGCCCCAATCCCTGAAGGGCGCTGCGGCCGTTCGGGCGGGCCCGTCCTCAGTGCGGTCGGCCTCGATGCCGGCCCAGGACGTGCCGCCACGCCCGGCCACATCCAGGGCCGCGACGCCGGCGTCGTGCAGGCGACGCGCCACACTGGCTGACAGGCCGGCGCCGACCTCCTTGACCAGGACGGGAGCATCGATCCGCGCGCAGATCATCTCGATGGCGCTGAGCACGCCGCGCCAGTCGCCGTCGCCGCCCGGCTGCACCGCCTCCTGCAAGGGATTGAGGTGGATGATAAGCCCGTCGGCTCCGATCATCTCGATGGCCCGCCGCGCTTCATCGACCCCGTAACCGAGAACAAGCTGGGCGGCTCCGAGATTGCCCAGCAGGGGCGCGGTCGGCATGCGTCGCCGCAACGCCTCGTCGATGCCCGCCGCGCCCGCGCCCTCAAGGGCGACGCGCTGGGAGCCGACCGCCAGGATCACGCCAAGATGTTCGGCGGCCTCAGCAAGGTGTGCGTTGATCGCCGAGCCGCGTGAAGGCCCGCCGGTCATCGAGCTTATGATGAACGGAAGACGCAAGGACCACGTGAGGAACCGGGCTCTGAGGTCGACCTGATCAAAGGCGATCTCGGGCAAGGCGCAATGGTCGAAGGCGTAGGCGTCGAAGGGATTTTCCCAATCACGCCGCGCCTGCTGCGCCAGGGCGATGTCCAGATGCTCGTCCTTGCGGCGGACGATCGCCTCGCTGTCACTCATGTCGAAAGCTGCGCCCCGCGGAACCTAGACTATGGGAACGCCGTTGGGCTGATTACGTGCCAAAGAAACTTAGCGAGCGCGCAGGAGACGCCATGGACGGTCCAGCTCGGCTTGCGCAACTTGGCCGTCTGCGAAGGGACGTGAACGCCGCGCTGGATCAGATCGCGCCGGCCAGCCTGTCCGACAATCGCGTCGCCAACGCCATGCGCCATGCGCTGCTGTCGCCGGGCAAGCGCATCAGGCCGCTGCTGACCCTGCTCGCCGCCGGGCAGCTCGGCTGCCCCGCGGCGACCGCCATGCCCGCGGCGTGCGCGCTCGAGATGGTTCACGCCGCCTCGCTGGTCCTGGACGACCTGCCTTGCATGGATGACGCCGACGAGCGGCGCGGCGAGCCGAGCGTGCATCGCGCGTATGGCGAGGATGTCGCCGTCCTGGCCGGGGTCGGACTGCTCAACGAAGCCTATGCGGTGATCGCCAGGGCCGACACGCTTCCACAAACCGCCCGTGTCGAGATGATCGCGGTCCTGTCGCGTTGCGTCGGCGTGAACGGCCTGATCGGTGGTCAGGACCGGGATCTTCTGGCCTGCGACAGCCGGTCGTTCGACGAGCTCAGCCGACTGCACCATGAGAAAACGGGCGTTCTCTTCGTAGCGGCCGTGGAGATCGGCGCCCTGGCCGCCGGGGCCACGCCCGAAGCCCGCGAGACCTTGCGGCTGTTCGGCTGTGAGCTTGGTCTGGCGTTCCAGGCCATCGATGACCTGATCGACCGCCAGGAGCTGGACGGCCAACGCGCCGCCAGCAATCTCCTTTCGGTCCTTGGCGCCGACGGCGCGCGCCTTGAAGCGCAGCGGCGGATGGAGCGTGCGCGTCAGACGTTGAGGCGCGGCCCGCCCCAGCTGGCGACCATGGACGGCTATCTTGAGCTTCTGGTCTCGCCGGCAGCGGCGTAAGCTGGCTCCATGTGGAGCATGATCGCCAACCTCCTGTGGTTCTTCGGCGCCCTGGCGGCCATGGAAGGCGTCGCCTGGGCGACGCACCGCTACGTGATGCACGGGCCCCTGTGGAGCTGGCATCGCTCGCACCATGAGCCGCGCCGCGGGGTCTTCGAGCTCAACGACCTCTTCGCCGTGGTCTTCGCCGGCTTGGCGATCGGGCTTTTCGCCGTGGGGGCCGCGACCAGGATCGACGCCTTCACCTTCTCGGCCGCCGGCGTGACCGCGTATGGCGCGCTCTACGCGTTGGTGCACGACGGACTGGTGCACAGGCGGTTCTGGCTGCCCCTCAAGCCCAGGCGCGGCTATCTGCTGCGGCTGGTGCAGGCCCACCATCTGCACCACTTGCATCACGAGCGGCTCGGCGCCGTGTCCTTCGGGTTTCTTGTCCCTCTCGATCCGCGGCGCCTGGCCGAGAAACTCAAGCGCCAGCGCGAAACGCTTCCCTAGAGACGTGACCAGAGGGCGGCGCGGGGCGGGCCGGGCGCAAGCCTTTCCAGTCGGCTCCAGAGCGCGTCAATCCCGCCCAGCAAAAGCAGCCCGACCATCACGGGCCTGGCGACCCGCCGACGGGTCTGAAGCGCGACTGGACCGGCCTTGAGGATTTCGCGGCCGATCCGCCGGTAGATACGGCGTGCGGCGGCCACCGCCAGGGCGCCGCGGAACGGCAGGGCCCGAAGTCCGATGCGAGCGCTGTCGTAGTAGTCCTCCGCCAGTTCCAGTTGGTCGGTGACGACCCTGAACACAGCCGCTGCATGGGCCGGATCCGACACCGTCGCCGGATCGGACGCCACGCCGACGGCCGCCAGCGCATCGGCCGGCAGGTACACGCGTCCGTTCAACGCATCCTCGCGCACATCGCGGCAGATGTTGGTCAGCTGAAACGCCAACCCCAGATCCTGGGCGCGGCGCAGCACCGCCTCATCACGCGCGCCCATGATCGCGGCCATCATCACCCCGACTACGCCGGCCACGCCCCAGCAGTACCCCAAGGTGTCGGCCCGATTTGCGAACCTGTGGCCGTCGACGTCCATGGCGAAGCCGTCGAGCAATGCATCAGGCCAGGCCGGGTCGAAGCGGTGCTTGAGGGCGACGTGCGAGAAGGCCGCGAAGGACGGCTCGTCCATGGGATGGCCCGCCATGGCCTGCGCCGTCTTGCTGCGCAGCCGCGCCAGCCGCGCGTGGCGCTCCTGCGAGGTCAGGGCCGTCGACAAGCCGCCATGGTCCTGGCCGTCGATCTCGTCGTCGCAGTGACGACACCAGGCATAGAGACGCCAGACGTCTTCCCGAAGCGTCTTGCCGAAGAGTCTTGAGGCGGCGGCGAAGCTCGTCGAGCCCTGCTCGATGGACGACTTGCCGTGCTCGATGACGGCGTCGCTCACGCCGCGTCCAGGCTCCGGTCAAGTCCGGCACCGGGGTTCAGATCAACGCCCTGCTTTCGCAGGTCCTCGGTGATGACGCCGGCGGTGGCCTTGGCCGAGCCGACAACCCCGGGCACGCCCGCGCCGGGATGGGCGCCGGCGCCCACGAAATAGAGGTTTCGAAGGACCGCGTCGCGGTTGTGGACCCGGAAGTAGGCGCTTTGGCTCAGGATCGGCTCGAGGGAGAAGGCCGCCCCCAGATGGGCGTTCAGCTCACTCCTGAAATCGTCGGGCGTGAAGATCTTCAGGGTCGCCAGATCGTCGCGCAGGCCCGGGATGGCCCGCACCTCGATGGAGGCCAGGATCTTGTCGGCGAAGCGCGGCCCTTCGACCGACCAGTCGATGGGCTGGCGAAGATTGGGCACCGGCACGAGGGCGTAGTGGGTCGCGCAGCCCTCCGGGGCGAGACTGTCGTCAGTGGCGCTCGGCGAGTGAAGGTAGATCGAGAAGTCCTCGCGCAGGGGCCGGGCTGCGCAGATGTCGTCCACCAGGCTCTTGTACTCGGGTCCGAAAAGGATGGTGTGATGGCGCAGGTGTTCATGCCGGCGCCTGAGGCCGAAATAGACCACGAACAGCGACATGGAGAACCGTCGACGCGACAGCCGACGGCCCATGGCGCGCCCTCGCGGCTGATCCTTGAGGAGCGTCGCGTAGGTGTGCATGACGTCGGCGTTGCTGACCACCAGATCGGCCTGGAGCGTTTCGCCTGACGCCAGGCGCACGCCCGTCACGCGATCGCCGGCGGCGGTGATCTGCGACACGGGGCAGGCCAGCCGGATTTGGCCGCCGAGATCCTCAAAGAGGCGTACGAGCCCCTGGACCAGGGCGCCGGTGCCGCCGCGCGGAAACCACACGCCCCATTTGCGCTCCAGGGCGTGGATCAGGGCGTAGATCGAAGAGCTCGCGAACGGATTTCCACCCACCAGCAAGGTGTGGAACGAGAGGGCCTGGCGAAGGTGCGGCTCCTTCACGAATTTCGCCACCATCGCGTAGACGCTGCGCCAGGCCTGGAGCTGCATCAGTTTGGGCGCGGCCTTGAGCATGGAGCCGGGGTCCAGGAAGGCTACGTGCCCCAGCTTCAGGTAGCCTTCTTCGAACACCTTTCGCGAATAGTCCAAGAAGCGCCGGTAGCCGGCCACGTCCGGCGGGTTGAGCGCCTGGATCTGACGATCGAGCTCGGCTTGGTCGTTGACGTAGTCGAAGACCACCCCGTCCTCCCAAAGCAGGCGGTAGAAGGGCTCGACGGGCAGCATGCTTACATAGTCGGCCATCCTGCGCCCCGAGAGCGCGAAGAGCTCCTCCAGACTGGACGGGTCGGTGATCACCGTGGGTCCGGCGTCGAAGGTGAAACCATCCTGCTCATAGACGTAGGCGCGGCCGCCCGGGCGCTCGCGCGCCTCTAAGAGCGTGGTGCGCATGCCCATGGACTGAAGGCGGATGGCGGCGGCCAGGCCGCCGAAGCCGGAGCCGATGACGATGGCGCTAGGCGCTGACATGAGCGTGTCTCCAGGCGGGGGGCGCGGCTTTCAGTGCGCGCCACAAAGGTACGGGCGGGCGCCCGCTGAGGACGCGCGCCTTGTCGGCGAAGGTTGACCGGCCGGCGTAGAAGCGTTCGATGAGCGGCTGGGGCAGGCCGTAGAAGCGCTCGAGCACACGGTAGCGCTCGTCGCCCTTCGCGGCCTTGAAAAGCATCCGGTTCAGCAGGCGGTAGAAGCCGCGCTCGCGCCACAGGCGGCGGGCGTGTTCCTGCAAGGCCCTGGCGACAGCCGCCGTGCCGCCCGTGGCCTCCCTGGCGACGATGTCCGCCACCGCCAGGGCGTCCGGCAGCGAGTAGCCCGTGGTCGGATGGAAGAACGCCCCCCGCAGCCCGACTTCAGCGGCCGGGCTGTCGGCCTGCTTCAGATAGGCATCGATATCGCCATCCAGCGCGACAGGCAGGACGCCGACCTCTCGCCGCAGGACATCGGCCACCATCCACCGGCGCGCCCGCGCATAGCGCAGCACAGCGGTCTCGATGGCCGGGATCTCAAGCTGCGGGCCATCGGCGTAGCGTGTGTCCTCGACCAGGAGCCGGTCCGGCCCCAGCGGCAGCACGTAGATGAAGCGGTAGTCGCCGTTCTGTGCGACGGTCGCGTCCATCACGATGGGATGGTCCAGGCCGTGCGGCCGCCTGAGCCGCACTTCAAGCCCGACAAACTTTTGAAAGCCGATGCGCAGATGCTTCGAGGCGCGCGCGCCGCGGCCATCGATGATCAGGGGCGCGGCCATTCGCGAGCCATCGTCCAGGTCGACGGCGCCGGCGCCGATACGGGTGACGGCCCTTGATACGATCTCGATCCGCGGTCGATCGCGCAGCGCCGCCGCGAGGCGATCGCCCGTGATGCAGGCATAGCCCGTTCCAAGCTGGCGGGACCGGTTGGGAAACGCGACGCGGTAGCCGCTCCATCGGGCTTCGAGCAGACCTTCAAGCCGCGGCCAGTGATGCGACGGCACGTCCGTCTCGAACAAGCACCAGGTGTGGTCGATGGCGCTTCGCAAGCCCGTCGGATCGACCAGCGCTATCTTCTGTTGCGGGTAGCGGTCGGACAGCTCCAGGGCGATGAGCCCGTTGGCCAGTCCCGCGCCGGCCAGCAGCACATCGAAGTCAGGCCGGTCCATGCACGCCTCCACCCTATCGGACAAGAAGGCGACTGAGGCCGAATGGTTCCGCTTGATTTATGCGCGGCCTTCCTCTCCGTCGGCCGGTCGACAACGCCCCCGATATTCGGCGGCGCTTTGCGCCCGCTGCTCCACCGCCTCCGAAGCGCGGGCATTGCCGCCGTTGGACAGGAGCCCGCCCCCGCCTACCTGGAAAGAACGTAGTCGAGCGCGGCGCACACGGCCGCAACCTGAGCGTCGTTGCATTGCTTGGGCGTGGCCCGCGGGCTGTCAGGATAGACCTCGGTGGTGGTGACGTAAGGCGCGGGCGTGATCGACGGGCACATGTCGATGGTCCGCACCGGATAGGCGATGACGCCATCGCTCAGGATCGGGCAGCCGATCAGATCGCCGTCGGGGTCCGGCGGGGCGATGTGGGTCACCTCGGCGACCGCCGCTATGACGGCCTGCTGGAAGGCCAGCTGCGGGTTTTCGGTGTCTGCGACCAGATAGAAGCCGTCCGGGATGAAGCCCGGCTCGAACGGCTTGCCGTCACGCGCCGCCAGAGCGGGTCGAAACTCGCTCTCGTCGCTGTCAGTGGTCTCGTGCAGGTCGATGTGCAGGCGAAACTGCCCGGCCCTGGGCTGCACCAGGGCCAGAAGGCTCGCCGCCTCCGTGGACGGGCTGTCGGCACGAAAGCTTCGGTTGGGGTCGACGGCGTCGTAGTTCCAGCGGTTGATCCGCTCGTACGCCCAAGGGCTGACGCAGGGCGCCACAAGCAGGTTGACCCGACCGGCATAGCGCCCGGCGTGGTTTTCCAGGAATTCCAAGGCCCCCATGACGCCGCTGGTCTCATAGCCGTGGACCCCACCGGTGATGAGGGCGGCCGGGAGGGCCGCGTCCCAGTCGGTCGAGCTCAGGGCGTAGAGGTCATAGGTCTCGCCAGCATAGTCGAGACGCCCGTAGGCGATGCGCTCGAAGCGCCCGGCGAGCGCCGCGATCCGCGGCAGGACGTCCTCGGAATAGGACCTGAGACGCGGCTGGCGAGCGCGCCATTGCTGGCGTTCGGCCTCGCCCCAGGGCTGGCCGGGCGTTCCGATGGGATAGGTGGATGCGGTGGTCATGGAGCGGTTCTATCGCCCCTGCGCCGTCCGGGCCAAGGCGCCTCGGTAGCTTGCCGGCTCGCTCGCGCTGCGAAACGCAATGCCCGGCGGAGCTCTTCTTCAACGGGATGGCCAGGCCGCCGGTTACGGATAGCCAGCCTCATTTTGACGCCTGCCGGCCAGCAGCACCACCCTTTCGCCGCTGAAGCGATAGAAGACGACGTATCCGCTGTTCCCGAGCTCGATCAGCTTTTCCCGGTAATCAGCCGCCGAACATCAGCCAGCGCGGCCGGCGTCCAGATCAGACGTGGCACTTGGGCGATTCCGCATCCTCGCCCTTCTCCAGCTTCGCCAGCCAGGCGTCGGCTTCTTCAAGCGTCAGGTGCAGGCCTGTCTCCTGATAGGAGGCCCATGCCCGCATGGCGTCCTGTCTGAATGCTTCGCGCTTTTCTTCGCGATCGACGTACTGCGCGATGGCTTCACGCATGATCCAGTGCGAGCTGCGTCGGCGGGCGTCGGCCAAGTGTTGCACACGCCTCTCAAGGCCCTCATCCAGCTTGATGGAAGTTGCCGCCGCCATGGTCGCGCGCTCCTTAGCGAAAGGTATTACCTCGCGCTAAGGTGTCCTCTGCTGAGGCTGCCGTCCATCGCTCTCATCTCGCGGGCTCTCCCGCGGCTCTCGGACGGCGGCCGGGCAATCGAGCACGGTGAAGCCGCCTGGGAGCAACAAACCGGTATAGGGGAGCCGGCCAACGCCCAGACGCGCCGCCCCCACCTGTGTGGGTCCGCTATGCTGCGAAGCCTATGTCGACGCCGGCGCCGGATGTGCCGATCCCCGCGAGGCCGACCTGGTCATCCAGGCGATCCTCAAGAGCTTCATAGTATTGGCCCACCTTGCCGACCGTGCCCGCCGCCAGGATGTAGCCGACCATGGCCGCCTTGGCGCCGAGCGCATCACCGCCCAAGGCCATGAAGTAGGCCTGCTGGGAGGCGATGTAGGCATGGGCTGCAGCCACGTCGACGCCCGCCTCGCGCGCTTCGTCCTCGCCGATGATGGCGTCATAGGCCTTGTCGATGGCCTGCTCGAAGCTGAGCGGGCCATAGTCGGCCTCGAAGGCGGCGCGGCCTTCGCCGTTCTTGCCCAGATTGACCGCGAAATTGATGTAGCGGTTCTCGACGCTGAAGGCGGCGTAGTAGGG
This sequence comes from Caulobacter segnis, assembly GCF_029543125.1. Lineage (GTDB taxonomy): Bacteria > Pseudomonadota > Alphaproteobacteria > Caulobacterales > Caulobacteraceae > Caulobacter > Caulobacter segnis_D. Next base: position 735,929 of record NZ_JARQWW010000001.1, on the reverse strand, counting down.
ATCGGTCAGGTCGTTTTGGTTGTCGGGGCTGTCGATCAGCCAGGCCATGCCTGCTTCGCTCGGCGCAGAGCCGGTGAAGAAGGTGTAGGCGTCGGCGGCCACGCCGAGCGTGGGAGCCGACAGCTGGACGATCTGTTCGAGGGCCGCCCGGGGGCTGATCAGGCCGGCGCGAAGCTGGGCCTGCAGAGCCGCCACCGCCTGGGCGGTCTCGTAAAGCGGGTTGGGCGCCACGCGTCCGTCAGGCAGGATCACGGTCGGCGAGAGGGCCTTGTCGCCGGTCAGGTCCGCCCCCAAAGCGCCGCCGATCGTCTGGACGAAGTCGGGCTCACTGCCCGGCTGCGGCGCCGGGGGTTCCGGTTCCGGGTCGGGCTCAGGTTCCGGCTGGGGCTGTGCGGTGACCCGGATGGTGAGAGCCTGGTGCGCACTGTTGAGCCCGTCGGACGCGGTGAGCACCAAGTCGTAGATATTGTCGCCGCCGGCGTCGGCCGGCGCCGCGAAGCTTGGCGCGGTGATGAAGCGCACCTCGCCTGAGGCGTCGATGGTGAAGTGGGCCGCATCCGCTCCGCCCAGGCTGAACCGGATGGTCTCGCCGGTGGTGTCGGGATCGGTCGCCGTAGCAATGTAGATCGCCGTGGCGGGCGAGGCGCCTTCGCGCACGCTCGCCGACGTCGCCGAAGTAATCCTCGGGTCGGTGTCATTGACGTCGACCACCTGGACGCTGATCGTCTGGCTCGCCGCGAGCAGGCCGTCGCTCGCCTGGACCTGCACCCTGTAGAAATTGTCGCCGGCCGCGCTTTGCGGAACCTCGAAATCGGGCGCGGCCCTGAACCGCAGCACGCCGGTTGCGGAATTGATTTCGAAGAGGCCGGCGTCGTCGCCGCCGACAATGCTGTAGGTCAGGGTCGTGCCGGCGTCGGGATCGGAGCCCGCGACCGTGACGACCGACTGGTTGTTCTCATTGATGCTCACCGCCGCGTTGGAGGTGATGCGCGGCGCTTCGTTGATGTTGTTTATATGCAGGGTGAAGATGCGCTCGACCGATATGGCGTCGGGCAGGGTCGGGTCGGTGACCACAATGCGGGCCTGTACGGCGGGCGTGGTCTCAAAATCGAGCTCCACCCCGGCGCGAAGATGCAGGGCGCCGTCCACGATCTCGAACAGGGCCGCATGGGGCCCGTCGATAATGATCTGATTATCGCCAAGATCGTCGTCGTCGATGGTGATGTCGGCCAGGCGGATACGGTCCGTCTGCTGCCCTTCCTCGAGCCGCGGCAGGTTGCTCAGGGTCACGGCCCTCGGCGCGTCGTTGGCGTCTTGCACCGTGATCGTGAAGTCGTGCGAAATCGTACCCGCCCCGTCGCCGGCGGTGATGCTGAGCGCGTAGACATTGTCCGCGTCGGCGTCGCGCGGCGCTTCGAAGTCGGGCGAGGCCTTGAACCGAAGCCGCCCTGAGGTGTCGAGCTCGAAAAAGCTCGCATCGGCGCCGCCCAATGTGAGGACCACGGGGCCGCCCACGGTGTCGACGTCCGTGGCTGTGATCGTGCGGAGAACCGTGGAGGCGGCGATGTTCTCGGACACTGTCGCCGAGGCGGCGCCGCTCAGGACCGGCGCGTTGTCGTTGGCGTCGGCCACCTTGACCGTGATGGTCTGCAGGCTGCTTAACTGTCCGTCCGACACCTTGATGCGGACCACATAGTCGTTGGTTCCCGCCGCGCTGGCCGGGGTCTCGAAATCCGGAGCATCGACGAAGGCGAGCGCGCCCGTGGCCTCGTCGATGACGAACCTTGCGGCGTCGGCGCCGCCGTCGATCGACCAGGCCAAGGCCGTGCCCGCGTCCTGATCGGAGGCGGTCATGACGCCGACGGCGGTGGTGTTCTCGGTGGTGGAAGTGGTCGCCGAGGTTCCGCCGCGCAGGGAGGTGATCACCGGCGCTTCGTTGACGTCTGTGACCGTGATCGAAACCGTCTGCGGCGCGCTTGTCCGGCCGGCCGCGTCGGTGGCGATGATATTGATGGTCAGATTGACCGGGCCGCGCTCGAAGTCGGGCGCAGACTTGAAGCTCAAGGCTCCGCTGGTTGGGTTGATGGTCACCAGAGCGTTGTGGGCCTGGGCGCCCTGGCCGGTGACCAGAGCATAGGTGATGGCGTCGTCCTCGGCGTCGCTGGCCTTCACGACGCCGATCGAAGTCTGGTTCTCGCCGATGGTGAACCTTTGGCCGGCGTCGATGACCGGCGCTTCGTTCGGGATGCCCTTGATGGCGACCATGTCCACATCCTGGGCCGAGCCGTCGCTGGTGGTGATGGTCAGCGAGGCGCCGGCGAAGGCGCCGACGGCCGGCGTGTAGACGAGGGTGGAGAGCCAGGTGTTGAGGTCGGACTGGTGTCCGGACCGGGTGAGGACGGCGCCGGTGTTGGTCCCATCCGTAAGGGAGCCGTTCGACACGGTGAGGGTGACGGTCAGGTTGGCGGTGTCCATGTCCCGTACGGTGAGGGCCTGCGCGCCGCTGAAGGCCGCCTGGCCATCGGCGTCGAGGGTGACCTCTCCTGGCGCGGTGTTCACCGGGCGGTAGAGGCCTAGATCGGACTCAAGCAGGTTGATGGTCGGCGAGCCGAACTGCTGGCCCACGCTGTAGGTCTGTCCGTCCTGACCTTGTCCGAAGCCGACGACCGCCCTGCCGCGAAGATCGGGAAGGTTGAAGGCGGTGGTGCCGTTTCCACCGAACCGGGTCCCAAGAAGCGCAAAGAGCGCCTGATAGGTCCCGAGTCCGACGCTTCGGCCATCCAGGGGCAGCCAGCCGGCCTCGGGCGGGGCGCCGGCGAAGGCGCGGATTTCGCCGACATAGATCTGTTGGTCGTCCAGAACGTCGCGGGAGGGGAAGATGCCTTGGGTGGCGATGTAGTAGTTCACCGCCATGCTGGGCGCATGATTGTCGATCGCCGCGCCCTGGCCGCCGCGTACAGTCGGCAGATTGGCGGTGGTGATGACGAAGGCTTCAGAACCGATCGTCTCGCCCAGTTCAAGCCCCTTGGACGGATCGACCCCGATAGCGGTGCGCCCGGTCATGTCGGGCACCTTGAAGGTGGTCGCATCGGCGCCGTAGCGATCGCCCAGCTTGGCGTAGAGTTCCGGATAGTCGGCCTTGCTGAGCGACTGTCCGTTGGCCTCCACAAAGCCGTTGGGGGCGAAGGGTCCGGCGAACTGCGCAAGCTCGCCGGCCAGGCCGTATTCGTCGACGCCGACGCGAACGAGCCATTTGACGGTCAGGGCGGGTTGCTCGTTCTGCACGGCGACCGCGGAGCCGCCGACCGACGCGGGCAGGTTCGGGCGGATGAGATAAACATCCGACGCGCCCGCTGTGTCGCCAACGTAATGATTGGCGCCATCGTCGGCGGAGATCCGGCCGGCGAGGTTGGGCAGCCGGAAGTCGTGCACGCCGTTTCCGCCGAAGTTGACGCCGATGACGCTGTAGGCGTTGACGTACCGGGCGACAGGCATGGGCACGCCGTCGGCCGGAAGCGCCTCCGCCCAGCCAAAACCCGTGGTGCGGATGAAGCCGATGGTGTAGCCGCCGTGCCCGAGGGGCTCCACCGTCTCGCCCTGACCCATCCGCTCCGGATACTCTCCGGTCAGCACGAAGTAGGTTCCAAGCACGAGTGACGGCTGCAGGTTGTTCAGGGCCATGGGCAAGCTCACTTTTACTGGCGCGCCCGAAGAAACCGGCGCGGTCATACGGGACTTCTGGCGGGCCTCGATCGAGGGGGAGGCGGCATCGTCGAGCGGCCTGGCTGCGGCGGAACGACACAAGCGTTTTGGCTGGCGCCGGGCCGTCGGGCAAAGGCCGGGTTACCCAAAATGAGAGAACAACGTTCCGTGCCGAAACGTGATCTGCGTCAGGCCAGGGCGTGGGCCCTCTAAGCCGCGGCGCCATGAACAGGATGCGGATATCCTGGTGTCGGGATTTGCAGGGTGAGATTACCGGCGGCCTAAATGGCCGCTGCCGGCCCTAAGCGGTTGCCGCGCATCGAACCGGTCCTTCCGGGTCGCAACCGCGGGGACGAGATTGGAGAGATCGGGATTGGTGAAGATGTTGGCGAAGTCGAATCCTCACTCGCCGATGAGGCCATGAGGATCGATGGCGAGCCTCCTCGCTCCTGGAAATCCAGGACGTTGTCGTGATGGAGGTCGCCGTGCAGCGGGCGGATGTCCCGCGGTTCGGCCAGCAAGTCCCTGGCGACCCGGCTGACCGCGCCAGGCAGGATGACGATCGGCCAGCTCGCACAGTGGCTGGAACCAGTCCTTAAGGGGATGGAGCTCCGGGGCAGCGTGATCGCGCGCCGCATGCAGTTTGTGCGCTGTGCGACAGAGGATCCTGCAGGCCTTGTCATCATGACCTTCCCGAGCCATCCGGGACAGGCTTCCTGCGCCGGAGGCCCGTTCGAGGAGGAGCATGCCCTCCGAGGCCGGGAGAACTCGTGCGGCGCCCGATCCGGCCCACCAGGACATCAACCGGTATCCGACCCGCTCGTCAGGAACGCGGGCTATCTTCAGAACGGCGCGGCCGGGATGGCCCGTGACCGGCAGAACCCAACTGGACGCGGGTCGTGATCAGTGCGCCGTCCGGGGTCATTCCCCAAGCCAGGAGGCGGGTGTGGACCGGTGCAGGCAGGCGGGGAGTGGATGACATCAACTCAAACTGTGTGGCGAACTCGACGTCGGCAAGTCTGGGCCTGATCGGGAGCCTGGTGCGAGGCGCTCATCCGATCAGGCGTCGTTTGGCGCCAGACGTTGATAGAGGTCGGACCCGGGATCGCCGCCGTGCGCCCGTTCGACCAGCCTAAAGCCCATGTGGTCCAGCAGGCGCAGGGATCCGGTGTTGGCGGGGTCCACGGTCGCCCAGGCGACCGGGTGACCGCGAGCATCGGCGAACCGGACCAGAGCCTCGATCATGGAAAATCTGGCAACTGATAGCCAACAGGCCCATTGTAGCCAGCAGGAGGTCGCGTCGTGGACGCTGGTCGACCGGATCCGGAGACCACGACACGATGTCCCTGTTGGCCGATATGTTCGCCGGTCGCCGGCTGAGAGCCGAGAATCAAACCCTTCAAGTTGAACTCGCAAAGACCCAAGAGACCTTACGCACTTTGCTCGCTGAGTCCGAGCAAGCCGACCACAAGCTGCGAGTCGAGGCCTCTGAAAGCGAAGAGCAGTTCCTGACGCTCGCCCAGTCCATCCCGCAACTGGCCTGGATGGCGCGCCCGGATGGGCACATCTTCTGGTATAATGACCGTTGGTTCGACTACACCGGCACCACGCTCACGGACATGCAGGGCTGGAAGTGGCAATCGGTCCACCATCCCAAGCACGTTGATGGCGTTGTCGAGCGCATTTCCGAGGCGTTCCGCTCAGGCGATCCGTGGGAAGACACCTTTCCGCTGCGTGCCGCGGACGGAAGCTATCGCTGGTTCTTGTCCCGCGCACGGCCCATTCGTAATTCGGCCGGGGAGATCACCCGCTGGTTCGGCACCAACACGGATATCGATGATGTTCATCTTGGCGGCGAGGCCGGCGAGAGGGAGAGGATCGCGCTCCGCCTGAAGATCAGCGGCCAGGATGACCTGATGGCCGAAGGCGCCCGCGACTTGGCGTTAATGACGGCGGACCGCGACGCCGCCGAAGGGCAGCTCCGCCAGCTTCAGAAGCTCGATGCTGTCGGGCAACTGACAGCCGGGATCGCGCACGACTTCAACAATATGCTCGCCGTTGTGATCGGCGCCCTGACTCTGTTGTCGCGTCGCCTTGAGCGTGGCGACACCGACGTCCAGAAGTACGTTGACGCCGCTCAGGATGGCGCCGCCCGCGCCGCCACGCTCACCCAGCGCCTGTTGGCTTTTTCCCGTCAGCAACCGCTTGCTCCAGAGTCTCTGGATGCGAACAAGTTCGTTGGCGGGATGACCGACTTGCTGATGAGGTCGCTGGGCGAGCGTGTGCGCCTGGATACGGCGCTCGGCGCCGGCCTCTGGCGGGTCCACATCGACGCCGGCGGGCTTGAGAACGCGATCCTGAACCTTGCGGTGAACGCTCGCGACGCCATGCCCGAAGGCGGGAAACTGACAGTCGAGACCGGAAACGCATCGGTCGACGAAAGCTACGGCGAACTCAACGACATAAAGCCGGGCCAGTATGTGATGATCGCGGTGACGGATACCGGCGGAGGCATGCCGGCGGAGGTAATCGAGCGAGCCTTTGACCCGTTTTACACGACGAAGAGCGTCGGAAAGGGAACAGGACTTGGGCTGAGCCAGATTTACGGCTTCGTTCGCCAGAGCCACGGCAGCGTCAAGATCTACTCAGAGGTCGGCGTGGGGACGACCGTCAAGCTCTACCTTCCCAGGTTTGTTGGCGAGGAGACGCCCGCAAAACCGCGCAAGCTGAAGAACGCCCTGAAGCGAGGCCTGTCAGAAGAGGTGATCCTGGTGGTCGAGGACGAGGATCGCGTCAGGATCGTTTCAGTCGACGCCCTCCGGGAGCTTGGCTACACCGTCGTTCACGCCGCCAATGGGGAGGAAGCCCTCCAACTCCTCGATTCCGGTCAGGCCATCACACTGCTGTTCACCGACATCGTAATGCCGGGGATGACCGGCAAGCAGTTGGCCGACGCGGCCGTGGCGCGCTTGCCTGAGCTCAAGGTGCTCTACACGACCGGCTATACGCGCAACGCCGTAGTGCATAACGGCGTGATCGATCCGGGCACAAACTATCTGAGCAAGCCGTTCACTCTGGAGAGCCTCGGCGCAAAGATCAGGGACGTGCTAGACGGCTAGACGGCTAGACGAAGCACGCAATAGGCCATCGGAATCAACGACGCGCCTTAGCGCGCCGCTTCGGTGTCGCCGATGCACAGCCAGCCCAACGAGTAACCAGAGTCTGAGCCCGTTCGTCGGATCAGGCCTCCGAGGCCAGATCAACCTCACATTCGGTGGCCGCCAAGTGGTGGCCAACCAACTTCCCGCATTCGATGGCGTTGGGCTCAGGAGAACGGGACCACTCTTCATCTGCGGCTGGTTAAGGGCCATGGCTGCAACCGGTCCGTTCACCTGGATCCGTCAGGACTGATCAGGCCCTGGGATGGTGTTGAAACCTATCAGGCGGTCTGCATGGCTGCGCCCTCGATGACGATGCCGCTCGTCACGTACTTCCAAAAGGCCACCAGGAGCTTGCGCGCCAGGGCGACGATAGTGGTTTTGCGCATCCGGCCTCCGTTGCGCTCCACCCGCTCAAAGAACCACTGGCTCAACGCCGATGTGGGCTGGTGGCGCGTCCAGAGCCAAGCGACTTGGATCATCGTTGTCCTCAGGCGTGGGTTGCCGGCCTTGGACACGCCCTGTTCGTGATCGATCGACCCACTCTTCCAGGGTGTCGGCGCTAGGCCTGCGTAGGCTGCCACCTGCCTTCGATTGTCGAAGTGGCGATAGAGCGCTTCGGACCACAGCAGGGTGTCGATCTGCGAGCCGATGCCCTTTAACTGCGCCAACATCACCGCTGGCGTCGGGATGCTGTCGGCCTCCGGCTCGAGAAGCGCGTCGCGTTCGGCCTCGACGATCTTGAGCTGCTCCATCAACAACTCGATTCGATCGAGTTCGCGGCCAATCTGCCCCTTTAGGCGCGCCGGCAGTTCGCGTCCGTCTCCGGTTCGCAAGGCGTCCAGTCGGCCACGTCGGCTCCGGAGCAGCGGATCATAGTCGAAGATGCCCTGTGCGCAGAGCAGTCCCTTGATCCGGTTGGTGTGCTTGATCCGCTCGGCGAGCAGCGTTTTCCGCTCGCGGCAGAGGCGGCGACGATCTTCCTCCTCGGGCGAGGGCGGCTTCACACTGGTCCGTACGCTGTTGGCCTACAAGCGTGGCGAGCCGCGGGTTTGCTCCATGGTCTCGCCATCGATCCGATCGGTCTTCGCTTGGCGCCGGCGGCGGGAAGTCAGGATCGACGCCGCGTCGACGACATGGCTCTCAATGCCTTCGCTATCGAGGACGCGGTGAATCCAGAACCCGTCCAGGCCGGCCTCCTGAATGGCGATGATTGGGAACACACGGTCAAGACGTCCGGCCGCCTTCTGCTGGAGCTGCGCGAACCGTGCCAGCAGGCCGCAGGTGTCTCCGGCCGAGACCGAATGCTTGGACAGCTTTTCGCCGGCTCCCGGCGACAGCGACGTGATCAGCCAGGTTGAACGGCTGAGTTCCAGCGACACAAAGATCGCTCCGAGATCGGTGCGGATGGCGGTTTGGTCTTGCGGTTGGTGTTTGTGCATCAGGCGGTCTCCGGCGAGTGGGTTGGTACAGCGACCTCACTCTGCCGGTGGCCGAGCGGAGCGCTACCCCGCCCCATGGGATCTTCGCTTTGCCTGGGCGGCCTTGCGGCCGCTTGGGTCGCGTCTGATAAGTTTGGAACTATGTGATTTTGCAAAGTCTGACTTAGCAAACTGAGGAAACGTTAAACTAGACCTTGGTTTAAAAATGCGCCATCATGCTAAGTGTGGCTAAGCGAAATGACAGCAAATTAAACCGCCTTATGTCCCAGCTGCCTGAGGGTTTGCTGGTCGACTCGGCGTGGATGAGCGACCACGGCTACTCCACCGCGCTCCGTAGCCAATATGTGTCCGCGGGCTGGCTGGAACAGCCCACGCGCCGGGTTTATCGCCGACCACGTGGTACACTACGTTGGGAGCACGTGGTCATCTCGCTGCAGACCGTACTGCATCAGGTGTACCTTGTGGGCGGCCGTACCGCCTTAGAGCTTCAGGGGTTCAGCCACTACCTCTCCGCCAACTTTCGAGAGGTGCATCTCTACGGGCCGAAGCCGTTGCCCGGGTGGGTAGAGCATCTGAACGTCGGTGTTCGCTTCCACTACCACAACAACGAGAAGCTCTTTCGAAACGACCCGATCACGTTCGGGCTGACGAGCCTCGTGTGGGACGTCGCGAACAATAAGGGCAGCGGCAACGACCCCATCCACGGCAGCGCCAAGCCACTGCCCTGGGGCCACTTCGAATGGCCTCTGACAGTCTCCACGCCCGAGCGCGCCATCCTGGAAATGCTGGATCAGCTCCCGAAGAAGGAGAGCTTCCATCAGGTCGACAAGATGATGGAGAGCCTGACGACGCTCAGCCCGCGCCGCCTGTCGAAGCTCCTACACGACTGCAAGAGCGTGAAGGTGAAGCGTCTCTTCTTCTTCTTCGCCTTTCGCCACAATCACCGCTGGCTCTCGCATCTGGACCCAGAGCCGTTCGATCTCGGCTCTGGCAAACGCATGCTGGTCGAAGGCGGAAGGCTCGACCCGCGCTTCATGATCACGGTCCCGAAGGATCTCGATGGCCAACCGTGAGACCTATGAGCAGCAGGTCGCGCTGTTGGTGCGCATCCTACCGATCCTGGCCACAGAGAAGATGTTCGCCCTCAAGGGTGGCACGGCCATCAATCTGTTCGTCCGCGACTTCCCGCGTCTCTCGGTCGATCTCGATCTGACCTACATCCCGGTCCAATCGCGGGAGGAGTCCATCAAGGGCATCGACACGGGGCTGAACACCATCATCAACGGCATCAAGAACACGATCGCCGGCGCCAAAGTGAACGTCCAACGCTCGGCCGAGGGCCATGTCGAACGGCTTCACGTTCAAGCGGGTGTCACCATCAAGATCGAGGTCACGCCTGTCCTTCGCGGCGTGGTGTACGAACCGAAGTTGATGACCGTCACCGACGCCGTCGAGCAGAAGTACGGCTTTGCGGAAACCTGGGTGGTTTCCCAGGCCGACCTCTATGCCGGCAAGATCATCGCTGCGCTGGATCGCCAGCATCCGCGCGACCTCTACGACGTGAAACTCCTTCTCGAAAACGAAGGCGTCAGCGACGAGCTGCGGCGCGCGTTCATCGCCTATCTCCTCAGCAGCCGGAGAGCGCTCAACGCCGTCTTGAAGCCGCAGCGGCACGACCTTTCGCAGAAGTACGAGCAGGAGTTCGTGGGAATGGCGGCTAAGGACGTACCGCTCGAGGCGTTGCTCGAGATCCGCGAGAAGCTCATCGACATCATGGTCGCCAACATGCCGGATGACCATCGCCGGTTCCTGCTGTCCTTCAAGCGCGGCGAGCCCGATTGGGACCTGCTGGGGCTGCCACATGTCGCCGAACTACCGGCTGTAAAGTTCAGGGTTCAGAATCTCGAAGGGCTGGGTGTCGAGCGCCGGGAGCAGGAGCTGCAGAAGCTCAAGGATGTGCTCTACCCTGGCGATGCGAGGGATTCGAACCCGGAGGATCACCCTGCTTCTCGGTTGGAGTGAACGTTCGGTTTCCGGCACGACGCTAAGTTCCGCTTCTGGCGCTGGACGGACCTCCCCGAAGCCGAATTGCGCTAAGGCTTGCTGTTGCAGCGAAACTAGCGACGGGGGCTCAACTCCCCGATTTCAGCGCGCGCCGTGCGCTTGTCGAACAGGCACGTCAGACGCGCTTGTTGGCCCCGCATCGCGCCATGACGATAGGCCCCTTGCACGCTTGAGACCGTGTGATCCCTGAAATCCGGCGAGTAGGCGACGACGCGCGCCTGCCGCAGGTCACGCGCCTGCGCCAGGCAAGCGCTATCGGAGCGGCGCCGCAGATCGGCCCAGGCGTCGGGAGACGAGGCGTGGGCTTGAGTGGCGGCCAGAAGGCCGATCGCGAGGCCGAGGCGGAAGAAGGTCATTGGGCGATCCTTTCGTGATCAAAACGCGATTGGTGTCGTTCGTGAACGCTCAACGGTGACGGTGGGCGCGCGGCGCGGCCGGATCATGTCCAAGACCGGGCGATACGCTTCAGATGTAACGCGGCCGGGAGCCCGCCTCGGCGAGGCCCGCCGAACGTGTCGCCAAGCGATAGGGGCGGGGCTTCACGCCCCCGGGGTTTCAGTTGAAGTCGAACGGCGGCCAGGCGGCATCGTCGCGTAACGGGCCGGAGGTCAACTGCGGGCGCGGCGCGGTCTCCGGTTCGGGGACGTCCCGCGCCCGCCTGACCGATGGTCATCGCCGCCGCGTTGCCGCTCTTCGACCCCGCGTCGACGCTCAACGAACGGGGCGCCGATCGGGCCGGGCGGGGTGTCCCGATCCCCTTGAAGCGGAAGCCCCCATTGTCCCAGTACCCGATCCCCCAAGCCTCGAGCCTGCCTGTCGTCAGCCACGCAGAGCTGGACGCAAATCCCCACGAGGCCCTGCGCCGTTGGCGCGCCGCCGCGCCAGCCATCGAGCGGGACGACGGCGTCTGCATCGTCCTGCGGGCCGACGGCGTCGAGGATCTTTTGTTCGACCCCCGCACCCAGCAGCTCGATGGCGCGACCTACGCGGCCATCCGGGGCGTTCCCCAGGGCGCGCTGCATGACCTGCTCTCGACGTCGATGCTGTTATCCAACGCTCCCCGGCATAAGCCGCGCCGCGCGCCCATGTCGCGCATGATGTCGGCCCGCGCCATCGACGCCTTGCGCCCTCTCATCCGCTCCCTGGCAGAGAGCCTGATCGACGAGTTCGAGAATGATGGGCAGGTGGAGCTCGTCAGCCGCTTCGCCGCCCCCCTTCCGCCGCTGGTCATCAGCCACGTACTGGGCGCGCCCGCCAAGGATGCTCCGGAATTCTCCCGCTGGGTCTACCAGGTGTCCCCCGCCTTCTCCGCCGCCTCGCCAGCCCAGGACATCCCTCGCATGATCGAGGGAGCCGAGAACCTCACGCGCTACGCCGAGGCGCTGCTCGACGGCGAGCCGAGCGCGGCGCAGGCCGGCGCGGGACTTTCGGGCCTGGTGGAGAGCCTGTCCGCCGGCGAGCTCTCTCCGGCCGAAGCCAAGGCGCAGCTGGCCACCGTGATCCTCGGCGGGAGCGACACCACGCGCACCGCCATCGCCTCCGTCGTCGCCCTGACCTTGGCCCATGGCTGCCCGTGGAGCCTGTTCGCCTCGGATTCCCAGCTGAGCGCCTCGGCGGTCTCGGAGGCGCTGCGCTATGATCCGCCGGTGGGATCGGTCCCGCGCTTTTCGCTCGCGGACATCGTCCTGGACGGCTTCACCATCCCAGCTGGCCGCATGGTGTCGCTCTCCACCTTGTCAGCCCTTCGCGATCCCCATCGTTTCAACGATCCCGACCGGTTCGACATCCATCGCGCCGATCAGCCGCGATGGCCGGTCGCGTTTGGCGGCGGTGTCCACCGCTGCCTTGGCGAGGCCCTGGCGCGGGCCGAGCTGGAGGAATGCCTCATGGCGCTCAGCCGACGTTTTCCCACGATGCGGCTCATCGGACCGCCGCCCAAACTTCGCGGCTACGCCGGAATCCGGGGCGTCGACGAGCTTCACTTGGCCTGGTGAGGATCGAGCGAGGGCCTTCGCCTGAAGGTCCTCGCGTCGCTCGCCATCCGGGGCGCAACGAGGAACGTCCTGGTCGATGGCTTGCTTGAAGCGCCTTCCTAGCGGCGCGGCCGTCGGCTGATCGCCGTCGAGACGATGAGCACGGCGGCCAGGACGCCTGTCCAGAGCAGGGCCAGCAGACCAAGCAGTCGAGGCGCGGTCGTCATCAGCGGGCCCCAGAGCCCGACCCCCTGGATGAGCTGGTCCAGGCTCGGCAGCCCAAGCCCGGCCAAGGCCATGCGCATGCACCCCATGGGTCAGCGCGGGGTCATGTCGACGACAAGCGTCTTGGCCGCGACGCCGGGCGCCAGGCCTTGCGGCGCCGGCTCTCCAGGCTCGCCAAGGCTTCGGATGTATCGATAGAGCGCGCGGCGCTCGCGATCGGTCATGGCCTTGAGGCTCGGCCACGGCATGGGCGGGCGGCCGTCTCGCGTGGCGGCCATGGTCACCCACTCGTCCTCGCTCATGGAGGCGGTGCTCAGGCGAAGGTTGGCGGCGTAGCTGATCCCCCAGGGCCCCTTGAAGCCGATGGGCGCGCCCTTCAACCACTGGCTTTCGGAAACCTCGCCCTCCAAGAAGCCGGCTGTGTGGCAGTCGTTGCACCCCGAAAGCGCCACGAGATGGCGGCCGATGGCGATGTCGTCGGGACCGACAACCTCGGTCGTCGCGAGCGTCGCCGGAGCCGAGGGCTGGCAACCGCCCAGGCCCATGGCGGCGAGGGGAGCGACGAGCGCGGCGGCCAGGCCGCCGGGGGGCAGGCGGCGATGGGCGACGCGTGATCTGTTGGCGGGTGAGGGGCTCATGGGTCTTCCTTGCGCGGTGGAGGGATCACAACTCCTAGCCGGGTGCGCGGGCGCGAGATGGCGCGATCCTGGCGCGCCTATGACCTTCCTGCGCTTTGGCGCCGCGCCGACCGAAACCGACCAAAGCCGACAGGAAAGGCCGCGCCCCACAGGCGCGGCATGGGCGATAGGCAAGCGCCCGCCGCGGCTTCCCCAGGCGACGGGCGCCGGTCCCTTGCCCCCTTCTATCGAGGGACCGAGCCGGCTGGTCGTCGACGGCGCTGGTTGAGCGCGCCCGTCGATGGCCGGCCATTCCTCGCCGGCGCGGCGCGGTTCATCGCATTTTTCAAAAGCCCGGAGCGCGGGCGGAGCCGCCGTCAGGGGCGGGCCGCCGGTCGATGGCCAGCGCCGCCAGGCCGGCCACCGCCATGCCGAGCAACAGGCCGCCAAGGGCGTCGCTTGGCCAGTGGCGCCCCAGGGCGACGCCGGCCAGGGCGGCCATGAGCGAGGCGGCCAGGGCCGAGGCGACGGCCGGCGCGCGCAGGCGAGGCGAGCCTCGGCTCGCCGCCCAGGCCAGGGTCAGCCAGACCGCGGCGGCCATGGCCGCGTGGGTCGACGGGAAGCTCGCGCCGGCCTCGTAGGCGCCGGGCGGCCGCGGCCGATCCAGCATCGCCTTGAAGAAGAAGCTCGACGACAGGGCTGCGCCCGCCGCGCACCACAAGATGGCCGCCGGTCGCGCCCGCCTGGCGGGAAGGCAAAGGAGCGTGGCGACGGCGCATATCAGGCCCAGCAGGCGCGCGTCTCCCAAGGCCGAGCAGGCCTTCAGCAACGGCTCGTCGCTCAAGATGCTCATGAGCGCCTCGCGCGCGGGCTCGTCCCAAGGGAGCGGCTCACCCCGCGCGCCCCACACCAGGGCGCCGAGCGCGGTTAGGGCGATGCCCGCGCAAGCCGGGACGAGGCGGACCGCCCGCTGCTCGTTCGGCGCCGGGTGATCGCCGCGGGACGCCGCCGCGGGGCGTGGAGTGGTGAGGAAGGGCGAGGGCGGCGAAGGGGTCATGGCGGTTCCTGATCGGGACGCCCCAGTGCGTAGACGCCGACACCCGCGCGCGGATTGTCTCTTCGTGTCGCCGTTGGTCGCTGACTGCGGCGCGCCTCGGCGTTCCGGTTCTCGCCGCGCATCGTGGAGGCGTTAAACCGCAGGCGGGTACAGGGAAGGGCAGTCGATTACACGCCTTGAGCGCGTGTCGGGGGCATGAGGGCGGCTCTTCGAACCCCCCTCACGGAGACTTCCCCCATGTCCATTTCGCTCAAACCCCGATCCATCCGTCCGGCGTCGTCGCTCTTCGCCGCTTTGGCGACTTCCTGCGCGCTGGCCTTGCTCGGCGCCGCGCCGGCCCAAGCCGCGAGCGACGCGCGGGTGCGCGTTGGTGATCTCGATCTGTCGAGCCCCAGCGGCAAGGACGTCCTGCGCCAGCGCGCCAAGCGGGCCGCCCGGCAAGTCTGCGGCGCCGGGTCTCGCAGCCTCCTGACCGACGGCGCCCGTTGCCGCGCCGCAGTGCTCGACGAGGTCGCCGAGGCGGCGCGGGTCATCGAGCATCACCGCGCGACGGCCGCCAACGAAACTCACCTCCTCTCAGCCCTTTGCCAGCACAGGTGACAGACATGCGCTTCGCCGCCGTCCTGGCCGTATCCATCCTCGCCGTCAGCGCGCTTGGTCGGATCGCCGAGGCGGCGCCGGCGCGTGGGACGCCGCCGGCACCGGAGCTCCTGGCTCTTCGACGCGGCCTCTACGTGGAAGCCGGCCGCTCCTGCCTCGCGCCGACCGCGGGCGCCAAGACATATGACGGCGCGACGCTCCGGTCGTGGAGAGGCGGCCAATGCCGCTCCGAGCGGCTCTGGAGTCTCCAGGGCGTCCAGCGTCTTCGCCTGGCCTGCCTCGTGGAGCACGGCCGATGGGGGGAGACCGGCCGGCCTTATGTCCGCGTCCTCGATCCGCAGGGCTTCGAGATCGTCGAGGTGCGTCCCGACGCCGTCGAGCGCCCGCTACAACCGTAACCCGTTTCTCCCCGGGCGTAATCGCGCCGCCGCCCGACGCGGTGATGACGTCGCCCGCGGGCGCCTTGGCCCGCCGGAAGGGACGCCGCTTGCCATGAACTCATCCAACGCGCCGCTCAGGCGGCCAAGCTTCTTTGGTGGCCCGGGGCCTGGCGCCGCCGCGCCAGGGCGGGACCTGTCGTGTTCGGACCTGTTGCCGTCGGGCTCGCGCACCTTCTGGGTCGGCACGCGCCGCTCCAGGATCTCGGTCAACCGTCTGGTCAGCGAGCGCCGGGGCGCGCCGGTGCGGATCGTCGCATCGGCTCGCGAGGCCCATTGCATCCTCGTGCCGCTTCGCACCTGCGCGTCGCACGATCGCTGGACGGGCGACGAACGCTGGCGAGCCGCTCAGGTCGGCCCCGGCGACTTTTGCGTATTGGGTCCGGGCGTCGAGCACGCGGGCCTGCTCGACGGTCCTCTGGATCTCCTGCTTTTGACCATCGACCGCAAGGCGCTGGAAGATCTGGCCTCGGACGCGGGCGCGCCGCTGCGCGACGCCCCCATGGAGGAGGCGGCCTGGGCCGTGCCGGATCCGGCGGTCGCCCGCCTGGCCGCCGTGGTCGGCCAAGGTCTCGATGACGGCGCCGAAGAGCCGCTCTACTTTCGCCACCTCGTCCTTGCCTGCTGCCTCCAGGCCATCCGCGCCTTCGGCGCCCTCGACGACGCATCGGTCCGTCAGGGCGGTCTCGCCCCGTGGCAGGCGGCGCGCGCCAAGCGGCTGCTTTCGACGGACCTGTGCATGGACCGCGGCGTGCAGGCCGTGGCCGACGAGTGCGGTCTTTCGGCCGCCTATTTCGCCAAGGCGTTCAAGGTGACCACCGGCTGCACGCCGCACCGCTGGCGTCTGGCCGCTCGTATCGACGAGGCGCGCCGGCTGCTGGCCGAGGAGTTCCTGGCCATCGCCCAGGTGGCCGCCGCCGTGGGTTTCGCCGACCAGAGCCATCTTTCGAAAGCGTTCAAGCGCGAATGCGGGATCAGCCCCGGCGCTTGGCGCCGCCTTCACGGATCGGCCCGCGGGCGGACGCAGGACGGGTTCGTGGGGGAGGACGACGAGGCGGCCGTCGGGGAGACCGGCTGACCTCGTCCTTCCGCGAAGCAAAGGCGGCGCCGAGCTTTCGCCCGGCGCCGCCGGCGCTTTTGATCTTTGTCTGGCCTCAGCGCGCGGCGTGGGCGGCGTGCCGGGCGGCCTCGTCAATGACGTCGGCCACGGCCTTGGGCTTGCTCATGAAAACCACATGGCTGCCCTCGACCTCGCGGGTCGTCGCCCCGATGCGCTTGGCGGTCTGGCGCAGCAGCGCCGGCTCGATGGCCCCATCCCGGGTCGCCACCACGAACCAGCTGGGCTTGGCGCGCCAGGCGGCCTTGGAGACCTTGTCGCCGAAGGCGGCCATGTTGATCGGCACCTGGCTGTCGCGCATGAAGGCGGCGTCGGCGTCGCTCACGTCCGCGGCGAAGCCGCTCTTGAACTTCGGACCGTTGACGAACCCGAACCCGTCCTTCT
The DNA here is from genome assembly GCF_029543125.1 of Caulobacter segnis. Taxonomy (GTDB): domain Bacteria; phylum Pseudomonadota; class Alphaproteobacteria; order Caulobacterales; family Caulobacteraceae; genus Caulobacter; species Caulobacter segnis_D. The sequence continues at coordinate 719,153 of NZ_JARQWW010000001.1, read as the reverse complement.
GGGGCTCGATGACAAAGCCGGAGGGCGCCGGGATCTTGGCGAACTGGTCGCCCGTGGATTCACCCGCGTCCGGCGCCAGGGCAGCCACATAGACCAGGCCGGCCACATCCGCGCCCGAGCCGGCCTCGGTGATCACCGTGCCGCCGTAGGAGTGGCCGACCAGGATGGAGGGGCCTTCCTGGCGGGCCAGGACCCGGCGGGTGGCGGCCACATCGTCGGCCAGGGAGGTCAGCGGGTTTTGCACGATGCTCACCCGGTAGCCGCGGCGGGTCAGCTCGTCATAGACCCCGCGCCAGCCCGAACCGTCAGCGAAGGCGCCGTGGACCAGGACGATGTTCCTGACCGCGGAGGCGGCCTTGGATGGGGCGGGGGTCTGGGCCGGGTTGGTCTGGGCTTGGGCGGCGCCGAAGACGGCGGTCGCGGCGGCGGCGGCGATGATGGCGGACTTGAACGTGCGGGTCATGGCGTTGCTCCTTTGAGTAATTCTTGCCGGCTGGACCGGAGGCCGCCTTGGCCGCCCGTCCTCGCGACAACGTTTATCGCGATAAATGTTAGCTACCTTGGCTTTTCCCCGGGCGCAAGCTATAATTATCGCGATAAGCGACATTTCTTGAACGAGACCGACATGAACCGACGCCCGTCCGCGCCGCCGCCCCTGGAGCATCAGCTCTGTTACGCCGTCTATTCGGCGGGGATCGCCATCCAACGCGCCTACAAGCCCCTGCTGGACGAGCTTGGCCTGACCTATCCGCAATACCTGGTGCTCAACGTGCTCTGGAGCCGAGACGGCCGCCCGGTGGGCGAGATCGCCGAGCATCTGGCCCTGGAGCCCAGCACCCTGACCCCCTTGCTGCAGCGGCTGGAGGCCGCCGGCCTCGTGCGCCGCACCAAGACCGCGCGTCAGGTGATCATCGAGCTGACGGACGAGGGCGCGGCCATGCGCGAGCGCGCCGGGTGCCTGGGCGAGGCGCTTCTGGCCGCCTCGGGACAGACGCCCGCGGACCTTGGCGACCTCAACGGCAAGGTGCGCGGCCTTCGCGACGCGCTCTACGCCAGGATCGGCCGCTGGGCGCCGGATCGGCCGCCTGGCCGCTAGGCCAGGGCCAGCCCGTTTCATCCGCAACCTCACCCGGCGGCGCCGTAGCCGCCGCGTAATTTCCGCCGGCCACTTCCTTGCGCCACGCGCAAGCCGAGGAGAGCCGGATCATGGCCGACATCATGGACGCCGAACTGGCGGTCATCGGCGATTGCGGCCACACCAGCGCCCTGGAGCGGCCGGCCGCGGTCAGCGCGCTCATCGAGGGGTTCCTCGAACGCCTGGGATGGAGCGCTGGCCACGGGGACGCCGGCTTGACGGCGGGGGCTCGCCGATGAGTCGTCCCGGGCGCGCGGGCGTGACCATGAACGGGCCTGTCCTGAACCGGCGCCTTCTTTGGTTGGGCGGTGGCGCCAATCTCGCCCTGGGCGGCGCGGGCGCGGCCTTCATGATCGGGCGCGAGCGGGCGCCCTGGCCCAAGCGCGCGTTGCCGGCTCTGGACGGGCAGGGGCGCCTCGAGCGCGAGGGCGCCAGCCTGTGGCATGGCTGGATCGGGCGGGGGGAGCCCGTCCTCCTCCTCCATGGCGGCCTGAGCAGCAGCCGCGCCTGGGCCGACCACATCCCGTCGCTTGTCCAGGCCGGCCGCCGGGTGATCCTGGTGGACAGCCGGGGCCACGGCCAAAGCACGCTTGGAAGCGGCGCGCTGACCTATGAGCGGCTGGTCGCCGATCTGGGATTCGTGCTCGACCATCTTGGCGTCATCCGGCCCGACCTCATCGGCTGGAGCGACGGCGCCAATGTCGCCTTGAGGATGGCCATGGACGATCGCCGCCCGGTGCGCCGCGTCTTGGCTTTCGGCGCCGACATGGGCCCTGGCGCCGTCCGTCCCGACGCCGGAACCGCGCCCATCGTGGCGGAAGTGGCCAAGCGCCTGCGCGCCGACTACCAGGCCGTCTCGCCCGTCCCCGCCGGATACGACGCCCTCGTCGATCAGGTGAGGGCCATGCAGGCCAAGGGCTTCTCCGGCGGGAGCGCCGGCCTGGCCAGGGTTCGGGCACGGGCGGTGATGATCGCCGGCGGTGCGCGGGACGAGTTCATCCTTCCCGCTCACTTCGCCTGGATCGCCTCGGCCATTCCCGGCGCGCGGCTCTTCGTGCACGAGGGGACGGGGCACTTCATGCCCTGGACCCATCGCGGACGTTTCGGTCGCGCCGTCGGGGACTTTCTTTCCTCGTAGGATAGGTCAGAACAGCCGCTCCACCGCGGCGTCCAGCACGTAACCCACGCCGCGCTCGGTGCGCACGAGGCGCGGCCGGCGCGGATCGGCCTCCAGCTTGCGCCGAAGGCGCAGCACCTGCACGTCGACGCTCCGGTCGAAGGCGTCGTCATGGGCGCGGGTGGCGGCGATGAGCTGAGCGCGGCTGAGCACCCGCCTTGGCGCCTCCAGCAAAGCCACCAGCAGCGCGAAGCCGGCCCGGCTCAAGGGGACGACTTGGCCGGCGGGGTCGGTGAGCACCCTTGTGGCGCGCCGAAGCTCCCAGCCTTCGAAGCGGTAGCCGCCGGTGGGGGCGCTGGTCCCTCCGCGCCTGGCCAGCTCCTGGCGGCGGAGGATCGCCCGGGCCCGGGCGAGCAGTTCGCGAAGGTCCAGCGGCTCGGCCATGACGTCGTCGGCGCCCAGCTCCAGCGCCAGGGCGCGGTCGAAGGCGTCCTTGCCCTGGCCACCGAGCATGATCAGCGGCGCGCGCGACTGGTCACGCACCGACCTTAGGAACTCAAGGTCATCATAGGCGCGCCCGCGAAGGTCGAGGATGACCACGCTGGCGGACAGGCGCGCGAGCTGGGCGGGCGCCTGTTCCGGCGTGCAGCAAAATGGCGAGCAGCGCCGCTCGGATAGGTAATCGGCGATGGCGGCGCGGGCCGGGCCCGGCGCGCCGGCGACGAGCACGCGCGACGGGTGCGGCGAGGCCGCGTCCGGGGCGGCCGATCGCGCGGCGGGGAAACTGTGTCTGAGGAACATGGCTGTAAGAGGAGGCTGGCCGGCGGGCGGCGGGTGAGGGAATGGTGGTGGGAGGCGGCCGTCCGGCCGCCCCCCGGCGCCGGACGGCCCTCTTGGGGCGGCGCTTAGAAGCCGTGGTCCTCGGCGATCATCCGCGCGGCCTGTTCGCCGACCACGGCGCAAGGCGCCTGGGTGTTGCCGGTGGGCACGCGCGGGAAGACCGAGGCGTCGGCCACGCGCAGGCCCTCGATCCCGTGGACCTTCAGTCGGCCGTCGACCACCGACAGGTCGTCGGTCCCCATCTTGGCGGTGCAGCTCTGGTGCCAGTAAGTCACTGCGGCGTCCCGCACGAAGTCCTCCATGGCCGCGCCCGTCAGATCGCCGGGCAGGGCCTCGCCGCGCACATAGGGCGCGAAGGCGCGGGCCGCGCCGAGCTCGCGGCAGAGCTTCACGCAGGCCAGGCCCGCGCGCAGGTCGTCGGGATCCGACAGCATGCCCGCCTCGATGCGCACCGGGGCGGTGGGGTCAGATCCGCCGAGGCGCACGCGGCCCCGGCTTTTGGGGTGGGCGAGGCCGGCGAACATGGTCCAGCCGTTCAAGGGCACGCCGCGCGTGGCCGTCTTGTCGCTGGGAACGGGGAACTCCACCTGGCAAAAGAGCAGGTCGGGCGCCTCCAGGTCCGGGCGGCTCTTCCAGTAGAGGGTCGCCTCGCTGCCGCTGTTGCGCGGAGCGAGCGGCTCTTCGTATTCCCAAAGGCAGCCGAACGAGACGTGGTCCTGCAGGTTGGCGCCGACGCCGGGCAGGTGGCGGATCACGCCGATGCCTACGCCGCTGAGCTCCTCGCGCTCTCCGATCCCCGACTGCATGAGCACCTTGGGCGTGTGCATGGCGCCCAGGCTCAGGACCACCTCGTGTCTGGCGCGCACCTTCAAGGTCTCGCCGCCGCGCAGCACCTCCACACCCACGGCGCGGTCCTGCTCGATGAGAACCCGCAAGACCAGAGCCCCAGTCACCACCGTCAGGTTGGGGCGGTTCAGGTTGGGGCGCACATAGGCGCGGTAGAGGGAGTTTCTTCGGCCGTCGCGCACCAGCATCTCGCTGATCGCCGCGCCGCCGGGGCCTTCCATCATCTCGCCGTTGGGGCTGTCGAAGGTCGGCACGCCGACCTCCCCGGCGGCCTCCAGCATGGCCAGGGCCAGGGGGCTTGGATCCTGTGCCCGCTGAACCCAGACCGGGCCGGTTGTGCCGCGGCGCAGCGCATCCGGCGTTCCCTGGAAATTCTCGATCCGGCGATAGACGCCAAGAACGTTGTCATAACCCCAGGAGGCGTCGCCCGTGTCGGCGGCGTAGCTGTCCCAGTCGCTCTTGTGGCCGCGCGCCCAGACCATGACATTGATGCTGGAGCCGCCGCCCAGACCCTTGCCCATGGACATGGACAGGGCCCGGCCGTTGACGTGGGGGCTGGGCTCGGCCTGGAAACCCCAGTCGCGCTCGGAGCCCAGGTTGAACGGCCATCGGGCCGGATCAAGAACCGTCTCGGCCTCGTCGTCGGGCCCGGCCTCCAGGAGGAGGACCTTCACGTCGGGGTTCTGCGATAGCCTGGCGGCGACCACCGAGCCGGAGGAACCTGCGCCGCAGACGATCACGTCATACTGCTCGGCGATGGCGGCCTGTCGGGCCATGGGGGGGGCGGTGTCAGTCATCTGCTCGTCCTTTCTCGTCGCGGCGCGCGCCCACGCGCGGGCGTCTCCGGCCGCGTCGCTCGACGAGGCCGGCGATCGCGCCCGGCAAGACCAGGTTCACGCCAGTGGAGGCCGGGCTCGCGTCGTGCGCGCCGGGCCGATCAAGCTCCGCCGCTGGAGCGTGGGGAGCGCCGCGGGGGATGGCCAGGAGGCCAGCGGCGAGGTAGAGGTATCAAATCTATCAAATCTATCAATACTAATATTTTGCAAAATGCCCACATCAGTTGGTAGGGGTGGGTGTCTCAAGCCCCCGGGAACCGGGCGAGGAGCCAGAAAGGCCAGATGGACAAGGACATCCTGACCACCGCCGAGGCCGCCAAGATACTCGGGGTGTCGACCCGAACGGCGCAGCTCTTGATCGAGGGCGGCTCAGTGCCGTCCTGGAAGACGCCAGGGGGGCACCGACGGGTCTACCGTGCCGACGTGGAGGGGTTGATCGACCTGCCGCTGGCCGCCGCCGCCGCGCCGCCGTCGGCGCGCATCCTGGCGGTCGCGTCCGCGCCACGCGCCGCGCTTTACCGGGACCTGGCCGTGGGCTTGGCCGAGGGTGAGGCTTTGGTGTTCGACGACCCATCGGCCGCCGAGCGCGCCCTGAGCCAGGCCCCCCCCAGGATCCTCATCATCGACATCGACGGCGCCGACCCGGCCCGGATGGACCAACTGCACCGCCTGGCGGACGAAGCCTCCGGCGTCCGGATTCTGGCCGTGGGCGCCGGCTCGGCGGGCGATTTGCCCCGCGCGCGGGCCGTGGAGACCCCCAAGGCGGCCTTCGAGGCGGCCAGGGAGGTCTTGGGCCAGGGCCTCGACAAGGCCGCGGCCGCGCCGTACCCGCTGGCCCTCAACGAAGCTCACCGCTTGGTGGCCCTGGAGCGCACGGGGCTGCTCGACACGCCGCCGGAGGAGGCCTTCGATAGGCTCACCTGGCTGGCGGCCCGGGCGCTGGAGGCGCCCATATCGCTCGTCACCCTCCTCACGCCGGCGCGCCAGTGGTTCAAGTCGCGTCTTGGGTTGGACATGGCCGAGACCCCGCGAAGCTGGGCGTTTTGCAATTACACCCTCATGGGCAAAGAAGTGTTCTCGGTCGAGGACCTCTCGGCCGATCCGCGCTTCGCCGACAATCCGGCGGTGGCGGCCGACGACGGCTTTCGCTTCTACGCCGGCGCGCCGATCCTCGACGAGGATGGCTATCCGGTGGGCTCCTTATGCGTCATCGACCGCAAGCCGCGCGTACTGACCTCCGATCAGTCGCGGGCCCTGATGGAGCTGGCGAGGATGGGATCCACCGAGGTTCGCCTGCGCGGCGCGCAAAGGCGTCTTCGCCAGGCCACGGGGCGCGGCGACGCCAAGGCGCCGCCGCCCGCGCCGCCCCGCCGCGGCTGAAGCGAGACGAAGGACAGATCGGGCGACCAGGACGGCGCCGCCGTCGACCGCCGCGTGCTGCGCGGATGGAGGCGGCGTGGCGACTTCAGGAGCGAGGCGGGTTCAGGCCTCGCCGTCCAGGTCGACCATGTAGCGGTCCAAAAGCGCGTTGAACTTGTCCGCCGCCCCCCAGTGCGCCGCGTGCCCCGCGCCGGTGAGCCGGAAGCATTGACGCCGCCACAGGTTTCCCCAGGACAGGCCGTCCAGATAGTCGAGCCGGATCAACATGTCGTCGAACCCGTTGATGACCGCCGTCGGGACCTTGGTGCTTTCCACCACCTCGCGCTGGTCAGCGCCGTCCCCCTGGCGCGCGGCGGCGAAGAGCGCCGGCCGAAAGCGGCGGTCGGTTCGGGCGATGGCCCGCGTCAGGAAATCCGGCGGCGATGCGCCGAACATCATGGCGGCGAAGACGTCGGCCTCGTAGGCGGACAGCACGCCCTGGCCCGGCAGGCCCGCGGCCGGGGAGCTGGGGAAGCCGTCGGCGAACCGGCCGGGACGCACCGGCGGGGTTCCGATCAGGACCAGGCCGCGCACGAGCGCGAACCGCGCGAGCATCTCGATGCCGACGTGTCCCCCAAGCGACCAGCCGACGATGACCGCCTGGTCTACCCCAAGGCTATCGAGCGCCTCCATGACGCAATCAGCCAGCCCGGAGCGGTTGTAGGTGCGCTCCGGATCAAAGGCGTCCCCGGACGCCCCATGCCCGGGCAGGTCCAGGCGGATCATCCTGCGCCCCCTCAAAAGCGGGCTCGACACCTGGCGGTCGAAGACCTGCCGGCACGAGGAGTTGCCGTGGATGAAGACGATGGGCGTGCCATCGCCAGGGATGTCGTCCACCGCCAGCGCCGCGTGGGTGGTGCGTACGAAACCCGACAGCGCCCGGGCGCGACTGTCCCGCGGTTGATGGCCGCGCGCTCGCTCAGCGGGGATGGGCGACGAGGTGTCCTTGGGTGACGTCATGGCTGCTGCTCCAAGGATCGAGCACAGCGCGCGATCCAGCGCCTTGCGGTGCGGCAGGGCCGTTTCGTCCGCGTTTCGAGGGGGCTGGTCTCGATTTCAGCCGTAACGAAGCGCTTGCCCGCGACGACGCGGTGTCACTGGCAGGTGAGGGGGACGCTCGCGGCTCTAGGCAGGCCTTGGCTGAGTCTGCTTCGGGCGGCCTTGATGGCTGGGCCTGGCGTCAATCAATGTCGTCGAGCGGCGGGCAGGCCTTTCGGCGCCGCCCTCCTGGATCCGAAGCGCTGACGAAAGCTAGAGCCGCCCCTCGTTGATCAGCTTTGCGAGGGCGTCATCAACCCTGGTTTGCCAGCCGGCTCCGGTTGAACGGAGGTGGTCGAGAACTTCGGGCCTGAGTCGGATGCTCACCGGCCTCTTTGGCTCCTCAACCTTCGGCCGACCAGGCGTACGCTTGGCCTTAATCAGAAAGGCAGGCCCCAAGGCTTCACCAGCCGGTCGCGCGCGCGCGAAGAACGCGTCGTCGAGTTCGGGAGATTCTGCGTCGGTGTTCTCACGATTGGGTCGCTTGGGCATATTTCTTGGCCTCTCTTCCATTGGCTTTGCGGAAGCTAATGACGCGGATGCCGTCCTTGGTTTCGGTAAACACCAACACGAACAGACGAGCGCCGATGTAGCCAAGGGCGATCCAGCGATCCTCGCCATAGTCGAACCGCTCATCAGGTGCGACTAGCGCCGTATCCCAGATGAAGCCCTCGACCCTCGCGAACGGCAGGCCACGTTCAGCCTCGTTCCTGGCGTTTTTGTCCGGATCGAACGTAACTTCCATCGGATTTTCGTATATACGTTAATTGGGATGGCGTGCAACATATTTGTATATACGAAAATTCCGCGTATGCCGGGCGCTATGCTCCTGCGCGGAGACCAACGTCAGTAGCTGCACCCTATAACGGACGCGACGACCGCCATCGGCTCAAGGCGGTCACTAGTTAGGTCTGCTTTCGACTGCCGAACTATCAGTTGTCCGGACAGGTCACCGCTTGCGGAATGCGTGCATCGCCAACAAGCTAGCGCTTGATTGCCTTACTGTATTGGGGAGCTCGATATGATTGACCGAGAGGCCCGCAGAGCGGCGGCCGATTTAGTGCGGCGTCTTCGGGACGGCCTTCTCACAAACTACCAATTTGAAAGCGCTTGGCCTCATAGCTCGACGGACCGGGCGCTTCGTGCGGTGGCCTCGATGATCTGGGGCCTCTATGACGACCGCAGAGAGCACGCTCTCGTTGGGGAGGATGGTGTGGACGCCAATCGTCGGTCCGACCTGGCGCGCTATGCGGCCTTCCTGGATACCGACCTTCCCTACTCGTGGTCGAGGGACAACTTCGTCGGCATCGCTGGTCTTGGTGTTCTCGTCCCACTGAGCCTCGGGTTGCTTTGGCCGCTGGACCACTGGATTAAGGCGCGCATCAGACGGGCTGACGACCGTTTTGCCGCCGAAGGCGAAGTCGCAGCATGGCCGTTTATGAACGCCGCTGACTTCATGGCGAGTTCGGTTGAGCCTCACCAGTAATAATGCCCCGCTCAAGCCGTGGTGCACTTCAGCCTTGCGGCCGAGACACAGGCGGAGACGAGCGACCTCAATCGGCTCGAAGCTGCCGCCAATGACGTCCGCTCCTAGGCCCGCAGATTCTCTGCTGGGCTTCCGGCGTTCAAATGGCCTCGTCAGCGGCGCTCAAGGCTCATGCGCACCCTTGATTAGCGCTCCAGGCAGCTTCGAGCAGCTGAATAGTGCCTGGGAAGATCGCGACCGTGCCGATAGCGAGGGCGACCAAGATCATCGCTTTCAGTCTGCCTCTCGACCAATGATCGGAAGGTTTGGGGTCCTTGGCGCGGCCGTAGGCCGAGCGCCTCAGATAGCGTGGCTAGTGACCACGAGATCAACGCCAACACACATAGCGTCGCCAGCGCGATAAGTACCGGGGACTTGGTTCGGAGGGCGAGGGTGCCCAATGCGAGAGCTACAGCGACCCCCTCAATATACCGGAGCGCGGTTGCCGAGGAATCCTTCCAGGGAATGAAGTATTCAGGTGGTCTCAAGCCTGATGGATGCTCGTCTTTCACAACATCTTCTTCCGTAAAGGATTGGAATGTCATTTTGTGAACCGAGCGGTTAGCGAACCCGAAATGCGGTCGGCGTAAACTCAGGCTGCAGGCCTTCAACACCGTAAGCTGTCAGGTTCGTTTCTGGCCCATGGGCAGCAGGTGCGCCACCTCTCAGCTGGCCGCAGGACCATTTCGGCTCTAAGCGGTCTCTGGTAGTGGCTGCTTTGTGGGCCCGATGTTCGCTCTTTTTGACCTAGCGAAATATCCACTGCGGCCACGAATTCGCCGGAGCTTCCCACCCCGGATAGCTCACGAATAGTGCGAACCAGAGCAGCACCGGCCCCAGGATGATCCCGATGGCGATGATCCGGCTCAGCTCTCGGTTCTCCTCGCGCCAGCCGAGGCCGACCGCGACAAGCGGCCCGACGAACCAGGCGATAACGAAAGCCCTCACCAGCCAACCTGACGACGACCACCCGAAAGCTCCGACGGAGATACTGATGAATGCGTGAAATAGGCCGACCAGGAGGGCCGCGTAGAAGCCCGCGTCGATGGCGACAGACTTGAGTTTCATTTGCCGGTTCCCTATAGCCGCGAGAGCAGCGACAGCGTCTATCAATGTAGCTTGGCGGCGTTCGGGGGCTGGTGTCCAGTCAAGCAACTCGGGCTTCCACCTCATTCTGACGCCGCCGGTGATGCTCGGCTGCCGCTGATGCTGAATGAGCGAACCATGCTGTCGAAGCCGGCTCTAAGCGGCTGTCGAGAAGGTCAGCCTTCAGACAGGCGAGTGAGATGAGATGTTGGTCGAAGGATGCTGAATCACATCGCTCCGCAGCTGCCACGCGGTTGCGCAGAGAGCATCAAGCGATGCGTTTAGGGCAATCAGATCAGCGTCCGTAACTTTCTCAAACCCGAAGGCTAGCCCCTTCTTTGGGGTTTCAGACTGCTGGCGAAACAGCTCGCCGTCGCTGTCGATATACCACGGGTCGTGAGTGATCCGGTTCCTAGCCTGGGCAACCTTGTCAGCGTCATCCTCGAGGGCTTGAAGCCGGGTGGCAAAAGCTATGAGCTTACCGTTGGTGGCGAGCTCGCTTCGGACGCGTTCGAAACGCTTCGAGTATTGAACAATCTTCGATGTCTCTGCTGACGCTGTCGCCGGGTCAGTCCCAAGCGCCTCCATATGATCAAATCTAGTACATGTTCGAATTGGCCCCAAAGCGTCGACATCCGCCCGATACAAGCAAACACGGGGTGCGCTTCAGGTAGCTGATAGAAACTCTTCGCTGTCGCTTGGACCGTCGCGGGAGCTAATTGGATCGAAGCGCTAGCTCCAATCTGCGGAAGGGTGTCATCGGTCATATGGCTCGTCATCGCTCTCTTCGAGCGCCTCGTCTTTCGCTTCCTGATACGCTTCGGCGTAGGCTTGGCAGCCCTCGATGAATGACTGGCTGTTCCCGTCGCACTCGCCGCTCTCGGTAACGCCATTTTCTTCCGCCCACTGGTAGCCGGCGTCGTGTCCGGCGCAGTCGTCAGTGCAGCCATAAGGGCTGCCGATTCCCTCGTATGTCGTTCCGGCCACAGCACCAGCCGCGGCTTCTTCGGCACGATCTTCCGCCTCATCGGAGTAATTTGTGGTGTAGCCGGAGTACGTGTCGGCCGAGGCTGAGCGCTTGTCTTCGTTGCACTTCGAAATCGCGAAGCTGCCGAGCGCGAGCGCAAATAGCCATCTCCATGCATTGCCACCGTCGCTCATATGCTCGCCCCAGTTCCTCCAACTAGAGACCGTGCGCGCTTATAGTGGAGCTTTGCAACTGGATGCGTCGGCGTGTCGCGGGGCGCAACCCTGAGTTTACAGTTGCGGGGCTCGTATGCCACGTTCGCGCAACGAGCGGGGGCTCCATGGTCAACAACTTCGCGTCTTACAGCACGCTCTACTTCTGCGCGGTCGGAGTCTTGCTGCTGTCTGCTGGTCTGGCTCACAGCCACCCTGGCGGTCTCAATGCCGAGGGATGTCACAATGATCGAAAGCGGGGTGGCTACCACTGCCACCGCGCTTCTACTGCGAGCTCGCGCGCGGCGTACGTAACGCCCATCCAAGCGGCCGGCGGTGGCGGGAGGTTTCGCAATTGTTCGGAGGCACGAGCTGCCGGTGCCGCACCGGTGTATCGCGGTAGTCCGGGCTACGGGCGCCATCTAGACCGCGACGGCGATGGGGTTGGCTGTGAACGCTAAGTTGGCCGAATGGAGGGCGTGACTAACGGCGCTCTTCCTATGTGGCCTTGGCGCTCACCTGCACCACGTAATCCGTGCCGCAAACCATCGGTTGCGGGCGCGGTGGCGTGATGCGTAGGATTGCAAGCGTGGCCGTAGAAGCGCCCCGTTGGCTGGAGTCCAAGCATGCGCGCCGCCGCGACCCTTCATCCGATCTGGTGGACTCTGCTGCTGGGGATCAGCTTCTTCACGCCGCCTCTCGTACTGCTGCCGGACTTTGGGTCGAATCCCTGGCCGACGGCCTTGGGAATGTCCGTGACCGCTGCCGTTCCGACAGCTTGGCTTTACGCGATCTATGACCTTGCCTCGGCGGCGCCGGTGAACACGGGCCGGGGCCGGGCGCTGTTTATCCTTCCCCCTGTCTGCACTGTTGCAGGCGTTGCGGCGACCTACGTCGCGGCAGCTGGGTCGACCTTGCACTCCGCCGGCGGCGTTGTGTTTTCGCTGGGTGCGGTCAGTTACTTCCTGTGCCTGTGGGCGGCGGCGACGGCGCTGGAGCGGGCTGACACTGATGGCGGCAAGGTTGAAGGCGCACGGCTTTTCGCGACGGTCGCCGCGATGTTGTACAATCTGATTGGCATGTGGGCGCTAAGCGGCAAGCTGCGGCGTGTGGCTGCCCGGCTGCCGGCCTGCGGGGCCTGATCCAGGATGGACACGTCGTGGTCGCATGCCTCGCCGACCACATCCTCGCAGGCGGGGCAGCATCGGAGAGCCAAGGCCCGCAGTGACCTTCCCAATCCGGCTCATAGGTGCCGCTTGGCAGGTCCGCTTGTGCCGGCCGGAAGTCGCTGGAGGACGTCATCGGGGGAAGAGTAGTTCGGCCGACGTTCTTCCGAGGGATGCGGAGGGAAAATCATGTCAGAGATCGGGCATGCGCCGCTCCCTGTCAGTCAGCAAGTCAATGCTCATCGCCACGCTGGTGATGCTGGGCGGGCCGGCTTTGGCGGAGCCAACGGCCGCTCTCCAGTCGAGCAGTGCTGACCGTCCCTTCTTCAGCGTCCAAGGCGAACTTCAGAGCCGCGGCTACGTGGAGGAAGAGTGGATCGTAAACGGGCAGGCACGGGCACATGCCGTCCCCTACGGCGGCAGGAGGACCGGGACGTTCGTCGGTGAGCCAGCGCCCTATGTGACCCGCATCCTTGTCCGACGCCCGCTTTCTCCTGGCCGCTTCAACGGCGTCGCCGTTGTAGAGTGGGAAAACGTCTCGAACGGGTTTCCCTCCGGCAACATCTGGCTCGCCGGTTCGGAACACTTGATGCGCGCCGGATACGTCTGGGTTGGCGTCACTGCGCAAGGTTTCGGCGGGGCGGAGCGGCTTCGGAATTGGAACTCTTCTCGCTACGGACGCCTGGCCATCCCCAATGGTGGGAAGATGGCGGCGGAGCCGTATGCGCTCGGAATCTTCGATGACGTCGGCCGGCTTCTGCGCGCTCAGGAAGGTCCGCTACGTTCTGTTGGCGGTCCGAAGCACCTCGTCGCGGCGGGTCAATCGCAAAGCGGCATCTGGCTGACGACCTACCTCAACGCGGGCCTTGCCGCGGACGGACCATTCGATGGCTTTGTGCTGTCAGCCGCGATTGGGAGCGTAATCGCCGGCGATCTTAGCAAGCCAGTGCTGCGGATCGTCCCAGAGGGCGACGTTCGGGGTGACGAGGCGTCCATGCATATCCCTGACGGCCCGCTCTTCAGGCAGTGGGAGATCGCCGGAGCGTCCCACGTCGACCGCGACCTGCGCAGCGCCAGGGAGCCGCTGGAGTTGCGCGACCTCGGTCAGTCCACCCAAGCCGCTATAGCGGGAACCTGCAAGGAGACCGCGATTGGAACGACCACGCCCGCGAGGTTTGTTCTTCATGCAGGCTTCGAGGCGATGCGACGGTGGATTGAAAGCGGAGTTCCGCCCAGATCAATTCAGCGTCTCGCGCGCCGCCGCACGACCGGTGGTTCTACAGAGCTCGTTCGAAGCGATACGGGGCGCGTCGTCGACGGAATTCAGTTGCCCACATACACCGCGCCGATCGGCATAGACGTCGGAGCGAACTCCGGAGGGCCGGGCTGCGCGAGCCAGGGCTATCATCGGCCCTTCACGCCGGCGCAGATGGCAGCAGTTTACAGTTCAGCTGGGGACCGCGCGCGGCGTCTCCGTTCTGCAGCTACAGAACAAGTCCGACAAGGTGTCCTTCTTCGAAGCGATGTCAGTGCGTTGATGGAGGGGGCGAAGGTCGGTCGCTGGTGATGCCGGAAGCGGCTCATAGCCGTCACTGAAAAGGTCTGCTCTGTGCACCGTTCAAGTGCGCAACCAATATTGGTCGCCTCCGGTGTGGGACAGTCAGTACGTCCGACGAGTTGGACGTCGATGCCGTCCATGAAGCGATCCAAGAACTCATTGGAGGATCCGCTTTAAGGGCGGAAACCAAGGTCTAATCCCGCGACAAACGAACAGTCTAGAAAGGTCCGGTAAACCGGCCTGGTGAGAGCTACTCGGCATGTTGTGAATTGTGTGGTCACCGCTAATCTATGCAGATCGAGCCCCTTAACTAGCAAGAGGACACCGAATGGCCGGACTCCCCTATGTGACTTCGCCGGGGAATATCGATCGCGCGCTCAATGGCATCAAGCAGGCTGCCGTCCCGGAGCGAGTTAGCCAGGACTTCGTCAAGACGATCTTGAAGATACCCGGTGGCTCCGGTGATCAGATGACGACGTTCCTAAAGAAAATCGGCTTCGCAGGTGTCGATGGAACGCCAAGCGATATCTACAAGAAATTCCGAAACCCCGCCCAATCGGGTGCTGCGGCTGCCGCTGCTATTCGCAGCGCTTACGCGCCACTCTATATTCGCAACGAGTTCATGCATGAATTAGCCGACGACGCGCTCGTTGGCTTGATTACTGAGGAAACCGGCCTGGCGCATGATTCTGCACCGGTCAAAATGACCTTCAATTCGATCAAGCACCTTAAAGCGTTCGCAAACTTTAAGCAGGGAGCGGACCCAGCCACGGTTGCCACTCCGGTCCAGCAAGATCAAAATCAAGGGCGCCGCCATCACGAGGAACCGAAGCATCAATCACATGGAATTGGCCTGAACCTTGGCTACACCATCAACTTGAATCTTCCCGCAACGGCAGATCCAGAGGTCTTTGATGCGATATTCAAAAGCCTGAAAACACATTTGCTGCGGCCTGACGATGCCTAGTCGTCCAGACGGTCTTATTCGGGCGTTCGGGATGACCGGGCTCCAAATTGCTACCAGCATGGCCAAAGTCGAGAAAAGGTACGGCATTGACTTGGGCTGCATGCCTGGGGCCCCTCATGGGCGAAAAGCAACTGAGTATGAGCAATTTGAAGCATCAACGCGTGCCGAGGCCGCGCGAATGTCTGAATTCTACGAGGTTTTTTATTGTCTTGAGAATTCAATTAGGGGCCTAGTTTCTGACATACTTTTTGACGCTGAGGGCGTCGACTGGTGGTATAGCGATAGAGTCGATGAGAAGCGCTTAAGGGAGCCAGTGATACTACGTCGCAAAAAGGAAATCGATAGCGGCATAACACCGAGATCTGAGCGACTAATCGATTATACTACGTTCGGAGAGTTGTCTCAGCTCATCACAGATAACTGGGATTTGTTCGATCCAGTTTTTAACTCGAAGACAGCTGTTAGCAATGTATCGAACCAACTCAATCTTTTGAGAGGGCCGATTGCTCATTGCAATCCCACTGATGAACTAGAGCAAGACAGACTAAATCTGGCGGTTAGGTCTTGGTTCCGCCTGTTGTCATAGAGAATCAGAGCATCGAGTCCTTGGAGCTCACCTAATGTCCGGAGGTGGTGCGATCCGTCAGCAGATGAGGGGCGCTAGTGATGCTGGGCGAGCGACCTGAACTGCAAGGTCGGCGCGAAGCCGCAGCAGGCGAGGGCGCGCTACGGCTCTAACCCGCCATTGCCAGAGTCAGTTTGCCGCCATCGCTTGATATCAAGCGCAGCGTGACTTGGCCCTGCTTGATGGTTCCCTATCTAGGGAAGCATGGCCTCATGGATTCAATACCTGGTTTCATTCGCTGCACTAGTAATAATCGTGCCGGGTGTTGCCTGGCTCGCGAGGCGGCTCGGCTCGAAAGCCAAAGGGGGCGTTATGCTGGCCTCGGTGCTTCTTGGCCTGGGCTCAGTTGTAGATCCACCGTCTAAGCATGCGATAGAGGCGGCAGAGCCCGCCAAAGGCGAGCCGGAGAACGATGAGCCGCCGCTTGATGCTTGAACCGCATCGAGCCTCCACTCGACGTCGGCCTGTGGCGAAAAGCACAACTTCAACTGCCGAAAGCGGCTCTTAGCGGGCGTAGAAAATATCCGCTCCCGGGTAGAACCACGGCGCACACAACGCGTCAGCTTTGATCCGCATCTCTCCCAGGCAGCCTGATGTCCGGGCCAGGTTGACGCGGCTTTTAGACCGTCAGCTGTATGGATCGATGATCCCACAAGACCCCAAGACGCGACCCTGGGAGAGGAAGCCAGAGAACATCTGGCTTCAGCCAACAGAACTTGGCTGGCCACGAAAGCTGCTCATCTTGAGCGCGATCATCATCAACGCTGTGTTCGGGCTATGGTCGGCGGTCGCCTGGGTGGCGGTCATCGGTGGCGCAGCTCTGATCTATCGACGTGCGACGTCTCGGAAGGCCAAGCCGGGGCCGGATGTCCAGCCTTGAGCGGTGGGCTACTCGCTTTGAGTGAACTCCCGCCACGCTTCCAGAGCTGCAATTTTCGTGGTGAGGCCTTTTATGGCCCGCTCCTGTTCCCAGTTACATGAGAGCTTGGGAGGGCTGCCATGTTGCCGACAATTCTAATCCTT
This sequence comes from Caulobacter segnis, assembly GCF_029543125.1. Classification (GTDB taxonomy): domain Bacteria; phylum Pseudomonadota; class Alphaproteobacteria; order Caulobacterales; family Caulobacteraceae; genus Caulobacter; species Caulobacter segnis_D. Next base: position 702,793 of record NZ_JARQWW010000001.1, on the reverse strand, counting down.
CTGGTCGCCTTCGCTTGGTGGATGCCTTCAAGCTGGCTGGGCCTCTTCTTCCAGCAACTAGCGGAAAGGGCGGTCCGTAGGTTTGCGAAGGTTCACCCCCTAACCTTTGTAAGCTTCTTTGTAGTGGCCGCGGCGTTCGCGGGACTGATTGCGTACGGCCAGCTCGAGGGCCTCATAATGGCCGGCCTCGCAGCGCCCGAGGCTTTCGCAGTATTTCTAGCGGTCGATGTCGGAATGGCCGTCGAACTGCTGGCAGTGACATGGCTCGCAGCAAGTAGGGTCAGTTATACGAGGGCGGTTCAGCGTCTGCGTAATATCATAGAGAAGCTGGCGATCTGGCGCGGACGTGCTCCACGGGCACGCCGTGAACGTCAGTCGTCACCCCGCACCCGCATGCCGGCTAATGATGATGACGACCCAGCTCGAACAAATGCGCCGCAGCCTGTCGCCTCTGCCGCTTGGCGCGGAAGCTATGCGCGCACTCTCGATCTTCGCGTGCTGATAAACGCAGTTGACGCAGAGCGAATGACTGGAGGGGCCGGAGCCGGCTCTTAGCTGTCGTTAGCAAGGTCGCGTCAAATTCTCGGCGCCATCATCGCTTGCTATGAGCATCAAGATCAATGGATGGTGGTGAAGCTTCGCCTTAGAAGCGCTTTGCTCCTCGAAGGACCATGCCGCGCCACTCATTGCTCCGTCCGGCTCGCTGGACGCTATTTTTCCTGATTTCCTATTTTTTGCCGGTCCTTATGGCCTCCATCGGGTCTCAGGCCGGGCCAAGCCCACTAGTCGCGGGTATGACCCTTTTTGCTGTGATCGGTATTCCAACATTTTGGATGTACTCGATCTTTGACCTCGCTTCAGGCACTCAGCCGCAGGATGGCGAAAGACGATGGTTGTTCATCTTGCCGCCGACTTTGCTAGGCATCGGTCAGAGCCTAAGTGTCACAAGCCCTGACGGCCAATCAGCCCTGTCAGCCATCGGCAGCTTCATCGCCCTTGGCGGCGCGTTCAGCTATCTGCTCTGCCTCTGGAAATCTTCAGGCGCTCTCATCCGCGCAGACTCGCCTGATGGGACAATCAACGGGTGGCAACGGTTCTCCATTGTGCTGGCGCTGCTCTACACAATCATTGGTGTGTGGGCGCTGCAGGGTAAGTTTCGGCGGGTGGCGGCGAAGTCCGCCGCTTAGCCGGTGTAGTCAGCTGCCAACGACTGTGTGCTGGCTGAAGGTGTTGAGGCGCAAAGCGTCAATGAACGAGATCGACGAGCGACCGATCAGCCTGCGTTGGAGACTCTGCCTTTTCGCTATTATGGCTGTGGTCTTCTTTGCTTTTGCCTTCTCAGGTCAGGCTGACAGAGGGTTTGTCGCCTCCATCATGGTCGCGGTGATCGTGGTGACCGCTTATCTCAGATGGGACTTGCGCGAACAGGGTTGGTATTGGCCTTTCTTCGCATTCGTGATCGTCGGTCATACGCTAGTGCTCTTCGCGGTCGACTGGAGCATTCAAGTGAAGCCAACCATCCTGCTGGCTCCTATCGCCTTTGTGCATTTCGCTATGCTGCTGGGCGTCGTCTTCCTCCTTGAGAAGATTTTCCAAAAGCCTTCGTCATAGGTCGGCCGGGAACACCTGATGGCGCCGATCCGCCAGCAGGCGAGGGGCCGCCCGCGGCTCAAAGCAGTCAGATCTAAGGACCGCTAAGTGGAGGAGGCGTCAGCCGCTAAGGCGCGCCGGCACACTTAGTTTTCTAGCGCTCGGGTCACGCGCCTTTTGGCGTAGGCGACCGTGAGCCTCTCGTAGCGTGGAAGCCATTCGCCAATCCCGTTGAGTGCCTGGAGAGCAGCCTGAAAGGCTTTAGGCGCTGCGCTAAATTTGAAGTCCAAGAGCTCTATCTCGCTAGGTTCCATTGGCCAGTGGCGATCGCCGTCATAGTTTGTGGTTCGCAGTTCGCCGTCGATACCAACCTTCCAGTTGGGGAAGGGTAGGTCTGCTGGAATTGGAAAGCCGCAATCCACGACAGTCCAGTCACCATGAAAGAAGAGGGAGTCCTGGGTTGTGCCGATCAGGGCAACCTCGTCTTCAATAAGCGCCGCGATAGTGGGTCGCTCAGTGCGCAATGAGCGAAAGAGGAAGATGTCGAGGCCGCTAGGCTTGAGCACGACACCGTATCCCAGCCGGCCGTCTGGCGCGGTTATCTCGAAAAGATCACCTCGGCCGAGTCGGCCCCTCCGGGGAATGTCCCTTCGCATACGGTGTCCCTGAGTTTGATTGCACTGGTCAGCACTCCGAGCAGGGCTGGCGGTACCCGGCTCAAAGCCGCTCTTGGCAGCGGCTGCATTAGGACCCTTAGCGTCGGTTAATAGCCGTACTTTTTCGGATCGCGCAGGATCGTATCGGCGGTCTCGGAGCCGACCTCAACCTCCGAAAGAAGCGCCACCATAGACTCTCGGTCCCGTCGCTTTGCGGCTTGATCGAAAGCGTCGATCAGGCCGCATGTAAAGAGCCGCTCGTTGACGGTCATGCCGCTCAAGTCGAGATTTGCCATGGGCCGACATTAAGCGGAGCGGTGGCGACTGCAAGCTCACGTATTGGCGGGCCGGGCGGCCGCTCTTGGCGCATTGCAAGCGGACGGGGGACCGTACTCGGCTCAAAGCAGCCATTTTGAAGGACCGCTAGCTCGAAGGCACGGGCTCGCAGCCTGTTGAGGCGGCACCTTATCGCTCGCAGCCGATGCCGTCATTGTCTCGGTCAAGGTGAGAACCGTATCCAGGCTGACCGCGATATACGGGAGCGGCACCGGCAGCCCGAGCAGCGGAACAATTTGCGTAGCTGCGCCCGGATTGAGGTGAGGAGACTGCCCTCTTCAGGCTCTTGGGTGGGCTGCTACCACGATGACAATGGTAATCGCCCGTCTTTCGATTGTTGTGGCAACCTTCGCTATTCAGGCCGCCAGGATGGGCCGCAACGGGGCCCCCAGCAAAAGCAGCGGTGATTGCCGGGACCACACCAATCCTCAATATCCTACGCAATTCAGCACCCATAGATCGAGGTGCAAGAGGTCTTGGCCCGTGGCGAGCCGGAAGGCCGTGACGTGTAAGGTGTGTATGTAGTTGAAGGACGCGTATCGGGCTTGCTTCCCGCTTGGCCGGTATAGGGGTTAGTGTTTCCCCGCGTCGTATAATTGTCCGACGTCGTTCCATTTGCCGACGAGCGGTAGTGCGGCGCAACGTAAGTGCCATCGCGCTTCGTGTAGCCGCGAACATATTGATCAGCAGCGGCTACGCTGCCGAATCCAACGGCCAGCGCCGCTGCTATAACTAGAGCTTTCATTTTTCCCTCCCGTCCACCCGTTCTGCGCGGGCGACCCGTGTTCAGTTGGAGGTATATGGTGAAGCTTTGCAACTCCCCGCGTCTACATGACGCATGACACAACTATGCGTCGTCCAACCCGCCCGTTATTGGAACCATAGGGCTTGCATTTCTGAAGCGAGATTTCCGCCTCCGCGGCGCGAGCCAGAGCAGCGCACGCTCATCTGCACGGCAAATGATGGTGCCGAGCGAACGACCTGAGCCGCCAAATCCGGATCTACCCTGTGTCGAGCCTCGTTCGCTTTAAGACCAGGGGCTGCGCGCCGACCCGAGAAGGCACCGGTCCGCGACTTCGCAAATCATCGCTCTCCGAAGCTTGACAGTAGTTAGATCCGCTCGCTACTCGTGGCCGCCACCTATGCGGGAGAAGCTCCAATGCCCTACTACTGCGTGAATCGGAATGCCCAATCGAATGGCGACCACGAGGTCCACGATACAGGTACATGCAAGCGGCTGCCGGATTGGTCGAATCGCGTGGATCTCGGCTATCACGCGACCTGCGCCGGTGCTGTGCAGCAAGCTAAGCGCACTTATGCAAAATCCAACGGATGCGCGTATTGCTGCCCGAGCTGTCACACGAGCTAGTAAATCTGGTGTCTGCTGCGGTGCGGGCCAAGACACCCTCCGCTGCCTCGTCGGCAAGGCGGCTTCCTTCGGCGCATTGCGGCGGTTCGGAATGTCCTCTCACGATACGATCTCTTGGTTCAGCCAGACCGGGCCGTGAAAAAGACAAGTACGCTTAGCGTCGTTGCGTTGGCGAGCTAGTTAGAGGCTCCCTCCATAGCGACCCAGCTTGGCGCCAAACGGCCTTCACAGCGATCCCGGTAAGCGATAGAACGAAACATAAACAAATTGGGTTCTCGAGCAGTGACTATAGCTTGCGCTGCGCGTGGTCTCATTTTGGGGGAAGAAATGCAGTTATCAGAAGAAGAGATCAAAAATCTCTCAATCGACAAATTCATATTTCATGTCGTTCATCACCGCAACGATGAGCCGATCTTGCTCGATGAAACGCCCATCGGAGATTTCGAGGGCTTTTTTCTCGAGAGGGCGATGGAAACGTTACGGGGAAACCGATTCACCTTCGCCGACGGTTCCATAACTAGGACCCTGCTGAAGCAGGTCTTGGATGACGAAAACCAGTTCGTACCGGTGTCGAAGACGCTCGCGCAGACATTTCACGCTGGCAGGGATAAGCGCATCAAACCAGGCGTAATGATCTTAATGACGCTGGTCACCGGACAGCGCAAGCTGTTGTCCGTGCTGAAATATGACCACGAAGAGGCAGTCACCTACGACATTACTGACGATGCGAAGGCGATCCTGAAAGCAATCGCGAACTCGTTCACGAAGTCCGCCGACGCGCTGCAAAAATCTGCTTTAGTAGAAATTCTTGATGGCGATGAAGGTGACAGCATCGTTGTTGTAGACAAAACCGTCCGTCATGAGATCACCGATTTCTTCCGTGGATTTCTGGCATGCAAGCGGCTCTTCGATGACAAGCAAATGACCAAAGCCGTAGAGGACCTGGTCGTGGAGGTAGTCAAAAAGCATCAGAACGACCTGCCTACGGATATCACCCAGAACGTGCGGGATCGGTACTACGATACGGTTCAGAAGCGCGATAAGTTCAACGCCACCGATTTCTTTGCCGAATTTTTCGGTGCACATGGCACTGATGCGGTGCGGGCCAGCTTCGACAAAGGTTTGGCCAAAAAGGGCATGGAAGGCGAGGTCTTCAACTTTGACAAAGGTGCCGTGAGAAAGCAGCGTCCACAGAAATATAAGACTGCTGAGGGCGTGAAGATCGACGTGCCGGAACAAGCTTCGGATACCGTGAAGACGACGACGACGGCAGTGGGTACCGTCATCACCATCACGACGAGCCGATTGACGAACCTATGACGCTCGACGAGATGATCGAACTCGGTGTCCTGCTTCAGCGAATGGCCGCATCGAAAGGTGCGGTCTTTGCCGAGACGGCGTCGGTTTGCCGAGTCGATCAGATTTCGAATATTTCCGCTGCGGACTTCGAACGGATTTCTGAGCTGGCCTCGGTGCTGGCCCAGACCGATCGGGGAAAGCTGGCCATGTTTGGGAGCATCAGCGGAGAGGTTGAACTCGCAAATGGTGACGTGTCGAGCATAGAGGGTGAAGCTGTCTCCGTTCGTCTGACGAAGAAGGTCGAAGCAGAGACGGCGTATTTTATCACTCGAAGAGGCTTCGAGACCGCCCTTAGTGATGCAGATTTCATGCGGGATGCTCGCAAAATCTGGATCGCTGAAGACTTCTTGCCCTTCTCTACGAGATCATGCCTCTATTCACCTTGGGGGAGCGCAGTCGAACACAAGCACCTTGATGACATTTTTGATAGCCCACAGCGGTTGGTTCGGGACCAGAGCTATCGGTCGGCGCCTGCCGACATCAGACCCTGGTACCTTATGATCCCAGGTGATGCGACTTCCAGCATTTTCGCCGCTTGGAAAGAAGCTGCCGTCAGAAACCTGATCTTTTGCCTGCCAACCGAAATTCGAGCTTCGAATGGAACCAGACAAGTCGTGCTGAAAGGCGCTAGGTCTGCCTTCGCCGATGTAGATCTCGGCATGCCGCAATCTCAGCTTTTCGACGTTGTCACGGATGCGGTCCGGTGGGTCTACGATCAACAGCGTGATACGGAGACCAAGTTCCACCTTCTCAACAATCACTTGGCTCTGTACTGGCCAGAGAAAGCCAAATGGCCCATGGGTCTTGCAGGTGTATTGGACCACGCGCTGGCAAGCGCTCGAGAGGCCTTTGCTTTCCACCTGCTGGACGACAGCAAGGAAGCGATCAAATCCTTGGGCGATCTCCGGAAAGCGCTGCAGGAAGAGGTTGCGCGATCGCATACAGCTACGCGCGATCTTTTGTCTGCTCTTTGGCGAGATGCAGCCATTGCGGGTGCAGCATTTGCGTTACGTTCGGCTACAACTAATTCCTTTACGGTGAACATTGCTTCGCTAGGCGCGGCGGCTTTGCTGTTTGCAAGCTTGCTGACCACCGTGCTTTCCAATTGGAGATTTGATGTTCTCGCCAAGCAAGTGCGTGCGCAATGGCGGCAGCGCCTTTACGCCTTCATGTCCGAGAAGCAGTGGATGGATCTCGTAACCCGACCTGTCTCTCGGGCCCGATGGGTCTACCGAGTTTCAGTCGTCCCAGTATTAGCAGTCTACATTGTGCTGATTAGTGCACTCTTGTGGGTAGTGTATCCCGCTGAAGTGATGGCCATAGCGCGTCCTGTCCTCGCCCTGCTGTAAGGCGCCTGTAATTCGACAGAGCCTACTTTCGACCAGTGACGGCATCGGACAATAGGCGAAATAGGGACCAACGATGAAAAGCAGGACCCGCACTCACGCCCACAATGACTTGTTCCGGGCGTGGAGTGAATGTCCGGAAGTGGCGCTTAGCGGCCGCCAGGCGCGTCTGCTTTGGCGGCAGGCGATTGGGGGGAGTGGCGGGCTGAAGGTTGGGGAACAGCTGTCAGCACGCTCCCAGCCAGGTTTGTTGACGTCTGGATCGGTAGATACAGGTCCGCAATGGCCTCATGCTCAGGCACATCGGGGGAGTGGGAATAATTCAAAGCCCTTCGCGACCTATCGCGGAGGGCCTTCTTCGATGAAGTCGAGGTTGGCTTGGATCAGCGGATCAGGCCCCGTCGCCAGATAAGCAGGCCGATGACGCCGACTATGGCCGGCGGCGCGGCGTAGGCCAGGCGAATGGCCAGCTCAGCGCTTGCCGATAGCGGTTCACCCGCATCGAAGTCCGTCAGACCGATCACCCAAAGGGCGCCCGCCGCGCCCGCACCCATAGCCAGTTTCAAGGTCACATGGGTGATCCCCTGATAGATGCCCGCGCGGCGCTGTCCGGCCTTGGAGTCCTTCGCCGTCTCTTCAGCGAACAGGCTGAGCAGCAGCATGTAGTCGACCCCCGAGGGCACGCTCTTCAGGACCAGGACCGGCAGGAGCAGAAGCGGGTTATGCGCCGGCGCCAGGAACACGAGCGGCGCGATGAGAATGTCCAGCGCGTAGGCGCTCATCATGGTGCGCGATCGGCCGATCCGCCTGTTGAGCCACGCCCAGGCGGGTAGAGCGGCCAGCAGCACGCCGGTCGGCGCCAGCATCAGGCCTGCTCCCCATCCGGACAGGCCGAGGACGTTCTCAACATAGAAGAGGAAGCTGGCCATGCTCGCGGCGTCCGAGACGCCCGCCAGGCCGTAGAGCGCCAGGGTGACCATCAGGCCCCTGTTGCCCAGCATGTCGCGCAGCAACGCCGGGACATCAGGCGGCGTCATCCTGGCCGTCGGCAGCTCCGCGAACAGGGCCATGACCAGTCCCACCGAGACTGGTGTGATCAAGGCGATGGCGAGGCCCAGCGCGGCGACCGTCGCGGTCTGGCCAAAGCCGAAGCGGCGCTCCAGAACCGCCATGGAGAACAGCACCAGGATCATCCCGGCCGACGCGAACCAGATTCTGGCGCCCGCCACGGCGGCGCGCTCCTGACTGTCGCGACCGAGCTCCAGCCCCCAGGCGCCATAGGGATTGGTGATCAGGGTGTAGCCCAGGTTCAGGGCCAGGCTGCCGGCCAGGGCGACCCCGAAGCCGGTGCCGGGAGGCGCGAGGCAAAGGCCCAGCGCGCCCGCGGCGACGAATGGCGCGCCGAGGATCATCCACGGCTTGCGGCGGCCCAGAACGCCCTTTGCGTTGTCGCTGATCCAGCCGACGAGCGGCTCCACCGCCGCGTCGAGAATCCGGACGATCATGATCACCGCGCCGGCCGCGCCCAGGGACAGGCCGATGGTCCCGACCATGAAGGCGGGGAGGTAAATCCGCCACGCCACCCCGATCGCCTGGAAGAGCAGAAGCGGCAGGGAGAACAAGGCGATGCGCCCCGGCCCGAGCCGATCGGTCTTCTGCATGTGAGCCGCCTTTGGGAGAAGCCGGGGAGGGGCTAGCAGCCCACGGTGACGGTCGCGTGAAAACCTTGGCCTTGGCGGCCTCGCAGTCCGTGAAATCAGGCCTTGGGCGGGAAGATGCTGCCTCCGTAGGCGCACATGTCGGCTTCCAGCCTGGCCGCCTCGGACGGATCAGCCGAGACGGCGCGCCCGACGCCAGAGATCCAGTGTGAGATCAGCAAGGCGTCCATGCGCGTCAGCTGCGGCGCGACCGCTCCGAGGTGCTTGAAGGTGTTGAAGCCTCGGCTGTAGCGGACGCGCGCGGCGAAGTCGGCCAGGGACGGATCGCGGGTCGCCGCGAAGAAGAAGGCCTCGAAGCCGCGTCCTCTCGGCGCCGAACGCCCGACGTCGAGAAAGCTGACCATGTGCTGGCCGATATCGTCATGATCGGCGACCCGGCGGGCGGCTGTGTTCGCCGCCGCCGCCTCGGGCGCATCAACGGTGGTCAGGGCGCTGACCGCCGCCTCGAAGTTGGTCTGGTAGAGATGCGCGTAGCCTGCCGCCATGAGGGCGCTGCGGGTGGGGAAGTGATGGGTCACCGCGCCCAGGCTCAGGCCGGCCTTGGCGGCGGCGGTGCGGTGGGTGAGGGCGCCTTCGCCGCCTTCGTCGACGGCGGCCACCACGGCGTCGGCGATCCGTTCCGCCGCGGGCGACAGCGAACGAAAGACGACGGTCTCCTGCGACAGGCGTTCGGCGGCGAGCCGCCAGGGCGTGGGGCGGGCCAGCATTTCGGGGTCGCGCGACAGCCGCGCGGCGAGCCTGAGGCAGACCTCCTCCAGCCCCGCCCGGTCGTGAGGCGCGCGCCAACGGGCGAGATGTCCGAAGCGCTCGGACTGCAGGATGGGCGCGACCACTACGGCGAGCTTGGCGTCCAGGCCGAAGCGCGGCAGCACCGTGGTCCAGAAGTCGCGCCAGACCTTCAGCCAGCGAACCGCCGTGTCCGAGGGTCGCCAGGGCAATCCCGTGAAGTCGCAGGCCTCGGCATGCGCCTGCACGCGGCGGTCGGCGCACCAGCTGTCGATCAGAGCGGCGGCGAAGGCGGGGAAGGCGTCCGCCCGCCAGGGTTCGCCGGCTTCGATTTCCTCCAGGCGGCGATCCAGCCAGCGCTCCGCCTCGGCGACCGCGTCGTTCTGAGCGATGCCGTACAAATGTTCAATTGAGCCAAAATAGTAGTTGATGGCGGAGGCGGATGCGCCCGCCCGGGCGGCCACGCTGCGCGAAGAAGCGCCGTCGACACCGGCGTCGGCCATCTGCGCGAGAAAGGCGTCCACCAGCTCCGTGCGGCGGTCTGCGGCGCTATTGGCATCATTAACGTTGCCGGGCGCGCGTTCGGGCGACTTCGTCATGCTTGTGGGTGTGCCTCTAATCGCGCTGGGTGGCAACGGGCGGCGTGATGTCACCGAGGTGTCGCACTGGCGTCGCGAAGATGCAGAACAAACGTTCTAACTAGCCCTCCCATCATCATCTGACGGGGGCGCGGCCATGCGCGAAAGTCCATCCATCCTCTCTCTGCGGGCTGTTCTCGGCGGCGGCGTCGCGGCCATGGCTCTGATCGCCGCGGGCGCCGTGCAGGCCCAGACGGCGGCGGACTCCCAAGCCCGGCAGAATGAGGCCCGGACGGTGGACGACATCATCGTCACCGCCTCGCCGATCGTCGGCAGCCAGCGCGCCGCCCTGGTCCAGCAGCGCAACGCCGACAACCTCATCAACGTCATCGCCTCCGACACGGTGGGTCAGTTCCCCGATCAGAACTCCGCCGCCGCCCTGGCCCGCCTCCCGGCCGTCGCCGTACAACGCGACCAGGGGCAGGAGCGCTATCTGCAGGTGCGTGGCGGCCCGAACCGCTGGACCAGCGTGTCCGTGGACGGCGTCAACATCGTCGGCGTGGACGAAGGCGGCGTGTCGCGCGCCTTTCGTTTCGACGCCGTTCCGGCCGTGATCCTCAGCTCGCTGGAGGTCAACAAATCGCTGACCCCGGACCTGCCGGGCGAAGCCATTCTGGCGCGGGTCAATCTGCGCACCTTCTCGCCCTTCGACCGCAAGGGATTCCACGTCCAGGGCGACCTCGGCTACGGCGAGATGAACCTTGGCGGCGGGCCGCAGGAGCAGGCCGCCCTGCGCGCCTCCTGGTCCAATGACCGCTTCGGGATCATGGCGGCGGCGTCGCACTACGAGCGCGAGCAGCTTACCGACAACCGGGAGTTCACCTACAATCCGACCACCGGCTTGCCGGAAGCCTTCGACATCCGCAGCTACCGTGTCACCCGCTCCAGCGAGGCGGCCATGCTGGGCCTGGCCTTGCGCCCGGCGGACGGCCACGAGTTGTTCTTCAAGTCGCTCTATTCGAACTTCAACGACGACGAGGAGCGCAACCAGTACGTCCTCGAACTGGCCGATGCGGCCTCGGGCGCCGTGGGCGAGCGTTCGGGCGATCTGGTCGGCGTGCCGGTCACCGGCGCCTTCAACTACGGCGAATACCGCAACAGCAACTGGATCAACACGCTCGGCGGCGACCACGAGTTCGCGGCCTGGGATGTCAGCTGGCGCATCAACTACACCGAGACGGAGAACACCACCTGGCTGCCCATGATGCGCCAGATGTGGGTGGATCCGCGCACCGCGCCGTCGATCTCCTACGACCGTTCCGACGCCAATCTGCCGATCATCACGCTCTATGACACGGTCGCCGGAGCCGGCGGTCTGACCCGGGGCGCCGCTCGCGACGCGCTGCGTCAGGACAATCCGAACGTCAGCCTGATGATCCCGATCACCAGCGCTGTGGAGACCGACAGCTGGGTCTACAAGCTGGACGGAACGCGGACCTTCCACTGGGGCGGCCGCACCGTCGAGCTCTCCATGGGCGCCGCGCATGACAGCCGCGAAGTTCAGGGCGCCGCCATCGCCACGACTTCGGTCCTGATGCTGCCCTCACTGCTTCCCCGCGTCGGCATGACCTTCACCCCGGGCAAGTACGTCACCGACAAGCCCTGGGACACCGGCTTCCCGCTCGGCTTCCGGATCAACTGGGTGGACAACGGCGCCATGCGCGGCGACATCGACGCCATCTTGCAGGCGCTCGGAGGTGCGGGGCTGTACAGCCGTGAGGGACTGACGGCGCCCAACGCACGCTACGCAATCAAGGAAGACCTGACCGCCGCCTACGCCAGCGCCAAGTTCGAGGCTGGCCCGGCCCAGCTCGTCGCCGGCCTGCGCGTCGAGCGCCTCTCGCAGGACATCGGCGGTTTCGTCCCGGGCACGAGCGGCTTCACCGCAGTGAACGCCAGTCAGGACGACACCAGCCTGTTCCCGAGCATCAACGTGAAGTTCGACCTGAAGGACGACCTGGTGCTGCGCCTCGCGGCCCAGACCGGCATCGCCCGGCCGTCCTTCGCGGTGGTGCGCACCAGCGCCACGATCGACGACACCGGCCGCCGCGTCACCGCCGGCAACCCCTATCTGGAGCCCGAGCGCACCTGGGGCGGCGACGCCTCCCTGGAATGGTATCTGCCGGGCTCGGGCCTGGCTTCGGTCAGCGGCTTCTACCGCAACGTCGACAACGTCCTTTTCGACAGCAGCACCCGCGTGTCGGGCGATCTGTTCGACGCGCCGGGCCTGGACCGCACGGGCTATGAATATGTGACGACCCTGAACGGCGGGGAGGGCAAGCTGTACGGCGTCGAGTTCGCCTACATGCAGCAGTTCGTCTTCCTGCCGGGCGTCTGGGACGGCTTCGGCTTCCAGGGCAACCTGTCGCTACTGAGCGGCGACTTCAAGTCGCCGGACGGCCGCACGGTCGACTTCCCGGGCGTGTCGGACACCATCGCCAACGCCTCGATCTTCTACGAGAAGCATGGCCTGTCGGCGCGCCTCAGCTACCAGTGGCGCTCCAAGTGGATCGACACCCTCACCTTCGAGGGCTTCGGCGACCAGATGCGCGACGGCTACGAGAACCTCGACCTGTCGGTGCGCTACGCCATCAACGACAACGTCTCGATCTACTTCGACGCCAACAATCTCACCGACGAGACCTACGTCGCCTACGAAGGCGACCGTCGTCACCCCACCGAGGTCGAACAGGTCGGCCGCCGCTATCTGGCCGGCGTGCGCTTCCGCTTCTGATCGCAAGGACAAGGAAAACAAAATGAAGAAGTTTCTTCTGTGCGCGGCGGCGCTGGCGCTTCTGGCCGGCCCCGCTCCGGCGGCTCCGGCCCGTCAGGCCGCCCCGGCCGAACAGGCCGCACACCAGCGGCTCCTGCCGCTGAGGACCGTCCAGAACGCTCGCGACATCGGCGGCTATCGCACCGTCGACGGCCGCACCGTGAAGTGGGACGTGATCTTCCGCACCGCCGAGCTGTCGCATCTCGACGACGCCGATATCGCGGTGCTGAAGGGCAAGGGCGTGAGCGCTATCCATGATCTGCGCACGGTGGAGGAGCGTCAGGCCGAGCCCACCGCCTGGACCGGCACCGGGGCGCCGAAGATCACCACCTTCGACTACTCCATGGATCACTCCGCCATGGCCGGCCTGCTGCGCGGCGGCGCGACGGTCGAGAGCGCGCGTACGGTCTTCGCCAACTCCTATCCGCAGATGCTGAAGATGCAGCGCCAGCAGCATAGGGCCCTGTTCGCCGATCTGCTGAAGGGCGAGGGCGCGGTGCTCTATCACTGCTCGGCGGGCAAGGACCGCACCGGCATGGCCACGGCCCTGATCCTGTCGGCCCTGGGCGTGCCGCGCGAGACGATCCTCGCCGACTACGAGCTGTCCAACCGCTACTACCGCCCCGATCCGGCGGCCATGGCGGCCAGCAATCCCCAGGCCGCCGCTTTCGCCCGTCTGCCCGAGGACATCCGCGCGGTGTTCATGGGTGTGGACGCCCGCTACCTGCAGGCCGTGTTCGCGGTGATCGACCGCGACTACGGCTCGGTCGAAGCCTATCTCGACCGTGAGCTTGGCGTGAACGCCGCCGGCGTCGCCCGCCTGAAGGCGCTCTATACGGTCTAGTCTTCCGGAAGAGCCGCCCCCGCCATAAGGCGCCGGCTCCTTTGGTGAAAGCAGGCGCCCGTCCCCGGCGCCTGCTTTTTCATTTCGGGCTGGCGGCTGCTTTCTCGACGGATCGGAAAACTGTCACCTAATCCGAATATGAAACGTTTCACTTAATTCCATTCCGCGCCGCCGGCGGTGCGAAGTAGGGGGCTTTTTGAGTGATGAAGACGTCCGTCTGGCTTGTTTCCACCGCGGCCTGTGCGCTGCTCTCCGCCGCGCCGGCCATGGCGCAGGGGACGTCCGCCGAAACTCTCGATGAGGTGGTGGTCACCGCCGAGCGCTTCGGCTCCGGACTGACCCGCGCAGTGTTCACACTGGGCGCCGAGGACATCCAGGCCCGTCCGCTGGGCGCGGAGATCACCCAAGCCCTGGTCAAGGCGCCGGGGGTCCAGGTCTCCACCGGCGACGCGCGCGGCGGCAGCTTCTCGTTCGAGATCTACATGCGCGGCCTGACCGACGAGCAGATCGGCCTGACCCTGGACGGCATCCCCACCGGGGACTCCCGCTTCAACGGCGGCTCGCCGCCGCAGCGCTTCATCGAGTCCAGCAACGTCTCGCGGATCACCGTCTCCCAGAGCGCCGGCGACATCGGCGCGCCGTCGCGCTTCGCCCTGGGCGGCTTCATCGACTTCGTCACCGACGCGCCGCGTCCGGACTTCGGCGCCACGGTCGAGGCGGGGGCGGGCTCGTTCGACTTCCGCCGCATCTACGGCCGCGTCGACAGCGGCGAGATCGCGCCGGGCCTTGCGGGATATTTCACCTATTCGCATCAGCAGAACGACGTGTGGGCCGGCCGTCAGAGCCGGGGCTCCGAGCGTGAACACTACGAGCTGAAGGTGGTGAAGGACTTCGCCAACGGCTCGTTCCTGAAGGCCCGAGTCTCCTACAACGACCAGACCGACAACGACTTCAACATCGTCACGAAGGGCGAGTTCGAAGCCGACCCCAAGAGCGACCGCGCCCTCGACGTCATTACCGGCATCCCGGCGCGCGACATCGATTTCGGCGGCGCCCTGGGCGGCTGGCGCAAGGACTGGATGGCCTATCTGAAAGGCCGTCTGCAGGTGTCCGACGACATCAGCCTGGACGTGAACCCGTACTACCAGACCCTGGACGGGGAATCCTTCCGCTACCAGGACCGCCAGCGTGTCCTGACCGGCGGCGATCCGCGCGCAGTGAGCAGCTACAACGCCAACGGCGGGGCCGTGCGTCCGACCCTGACCACCATCCGCAACAGCAATGCGGTCGGCGGTCCGGCCGACATGCGCGTCACCCCGCGTGAACGGGAACGTTATGGCCTGACAAGCGAACTGAAGGTCAACAATCTGTTCGGCCGCGGCCACGACCTGCGCGTCGGCGCCTGGTGGGAAGGCGGCGACTCAACCGAGCGCCGCAACTTCTATCCGATCCTGAACTCCGCCCAGTCGACGGCCTATGACCGCTCGCGTCTGAACTATGTGGAGTACGAGCGGACGGCCTCGGTCGAGACCCTGATGCTCTATGCTCAGGACCAGTTTCGTCTGCTGGATGACCGCCTGAAGATCGACCTGGGGGTCACGTGGTACGACGTCAGCTATGACGCCAAGTCGCCGTTGGAGTACCGGGCCAACGTCAAGTTCTCGCAATCCTCGGATGTGAATCCGAAGCTGGGCGCGACCTACCAGCTGACGCCGGAGCTGGAGATGTTCGGCGGCTATGCCAAGAACTTCGCCGGCATCCCCGAGGACGCCTTCCTCGGCTCGACCGCGGTGATCAATCCGGGCGATCTAGATGCGGTGCAGACCGAGAACCTCGACGCCGGCCTGCGCTATGTGAAGCCGAACATGGCCTTGTCGGTCCAGGCCTACAATGTCGAGCTGAAGAACAATGTCGGCATCGTCCCACGCGATCCGACCGAGACCCTCGATCCGCAGGAAGTGGTGCGCGGCAACGTCGCCACCAAGGCCGCCAACATCGCCGGCGTCCGCACGCGGGGCGTGGAGCTGACCGGGTTCTACGACTTCGGCATGATCGATCTCTACGGCTCCTGGACCAAGCAGGACGCCGAGCATGACGACCCGGCGCGAGGCAGCGCCCAGCGCCTGGCCCTGGCTTCGGTGGGGGTGATCGGCGGGGCCGGGGTGCGCGACATCCCAGAGACCAGCTTCTACGGCCAGGCGGGCATCGAGCCGATCGACGGCCTGCGCCTTGAAGCCAGCGTCCGCCACGTGGGCGAGCGGGTCGGCGGTCACATCATCGCCCCGACCACCTTCGGGGAGGTCGGCGTCGAGAAGATCGACGGCTACACCCTGACCGGCCTGTCGGCGACCTACGATCTGAAGCGCGCCGGCGTCCCCGATCTGCGCATCCAGTTCAACGTCGACAACCTGTTCGACGAGCGCTACATCGGCGCGGTCAGCAGCTCGACCGCCACCCAGCCGGAGTTCGGCCTGACCAGCGGCCCGTCCGTCCGCACTTTGGACCGCTACTTCGTCGGCGCGCCGCGGACCTACACCTTCTCCGTCCGCGCTCGCTTCTGACCCACGTAAGGGCGCCGCGCCGCAGATCCCCGTCCGGTGCGGGGCCCGCTTGACGCTGGCGTCGCCAAGGCTCAGTCCAGGGGCGCCGCAGGGACCGTTCATGGCCGAATCCGAGTTTCCGCAATCGCGACGCGCCACCCTCAAGGACGTGGCCAAGGCGGCCGGTGTGTCTTTGGCCAGCGCCTCCTACGCCATCAATGGCGCGGGCTCGGTGGGTGAGGCGACCCGCGCCCATATCCTGAAGGTGGCCTCCGAGCTGGGCTATCGCCCCAACCAGAGCGCCAAGGCCATGAAGACCGGGCGCACGGGCGCCATCGGCCTGATCGTGCCCGACCTGACCAACCCCTTCTTTCCGAACCTGGCGCAGGTGGTGATCCAGGCGGCGCGCACCCATGGCTACAGCGTCTTCCTGACCGATACCGAAGGCTCGCCCGAGGCGGAGCAGAACGCCGCCGGCCTTCTGGTCCAGCACGGCGTGGACGGCGTGATCTGGTTTCCCATCGACGATACCGGAGCGGTCTCCAAGATCATCGACGGGGTGCCGGCCGTGGTGCTCGACCGCAACCTGCCTGGCTATGACGTGATCCAGGCCGATTACGCACAGGGCGGCCGTCTGGCGGCGGAGCATCTGATCGCTGCCGGACATCGCCGCATCGGCGTCATCTCCGGACCGCACGCCGCCTCCAGCGCCCGCCAGCGCGCCGAGGCGGCCATCGCCGTGGTGGAAGAGAAGGCGCAGCTGGCTTGGCACGTCCACAACGCCTTTTCCGTCGATCTCGAGCCGCAAGTGAGGGAGGCGCTGGAGCGGCGGGAGGCCACCGCCGTCATCGCCGGGGCCGACCTGATCGCCATCGGCGCTCTGCGCCACGTCCGGGCGATCGGTCAGTCCTCGCCTGACGACGTTTCCGTGGTGGGTTTCGATGACATCCCCTGGGCCCAACTGCACACGCCGTCCCTGACAACAATCGACATGCCGGTGGAGGAGATGGCCGCGGCGGCGGTGGAGACCCTGATCCGCCGCTTGGGCGCCAAGGGCGAGCCGCCCAGCCGTCAGGTGTTTAGCGTGCGGTTGGTGGCGCGCGAATCCGTGCGGGTCCTGAAGTGATCCGTCATGCGCTCCTTGGCGGCCTCGCCGCCCTGGCGACCGCCGCCGCGGCTCTTGCCGCGCCCTTGTCGCCGGGGGATCTGCGGCTGATCGGGGCGCTGGAGATTCCGAAGACGCTTGTCGTCGACGGCGCGTCCTTCGGCGGGGTTTCCGGCATCGACTACGACCCGACGACGGACGAGTGGCTGATGATCTCGGATGACAAATCCGATCTGGCTCCGGCGCGCTTCTATGTCGGTCGCCTGGAGTTCGACGCCAAGACGGTGAGCGGCCTTCATCTTCAGCGCGTCGTCTCGCTTCGCCGAGAAGATGGATCGACCTTTCCCTCCGCTCGCGAGCCCTCGGGCGAGCGCGCCGACGCGGAATCCATCCGCATCGACCCGGTCGATGGCAGCCTGCTGTGGTCCACCGAAGGTGATCCGCAGCGCCGCTTCGATCCGGCGATCCGGCGCATGGATCGCCAGGGCAACCCACTGGGCGCTGTCGCCCTGCCGGATATGTTCAGCTTCCGGCGCGGCGCCCGGCGCAACCAGACTCTCGAAGGCTTGAGCTTCTCCGCTGATGGCCGGACGCTATGGGCCGCCATGGAGGGGCCGCTAATCCAGGACGGCCCGGTCAGTACGGTGGCGCAGGCCGGTGTCGTCCGCCTGACCCGGCTCGACAGGCAAGGCCGCATCCAGGCGCAATACGCCTATCGCCTCGATCCGGTGCAGGCTGCTCCGGCCCGTCGCGGCGACAACGGGATCAGCGAAATTCTCGCGGTCGACGAGCGCCAGCTGCTGATCCTGGAGCGCTCGGGCGTCGAGGATGCGCAGGGGCGTTTCATCTTCCATTGCCGGATCTACGTCGTCGATGTGAGCGGCGCTCTCGATGTCTCCGGCGAGGAAAGCCTGGCCAATGGCGACATCCGCCCGCTGACGAAGCGGCTGCTGGTCAATTTCGACCGATTGCCCGACGTGGCCGCCGCCAATCTGGAGGCCATGGCTTGGGGGCCAGTCGTGGGAAAGCGTCGCAGCTTGGTGCTCATGGCCGACGACAACTTCGACCCGACCCAAAAGGGTCAGGTGGTCGTCTTCACGCTCGCGGCGCGGTCCTGAAGGCAATCTCCCTTCAGTTGAGTGAGGCTAGTGAGGGGTGAACGCGCCTTCGAACCGATTACGCTCGTTGTGGTTGGACGCCGCCACGATCTTGTAGCTGGCCCCGCACGGCGCGCCGCGGACCGCCACGTGCGGCGGGTGAGCCATCCATAATTGCGGCGTTTGGCCGATGCATACCCGTTCGACCAGCGATGACGCCACGTTCTGCGGGGTCATTGGAAGGTAATGGAACTTTCTGTCGAACTCCCAAAGTCCAGGAGCGAGCGGCTCGTCAGCGCTTAAGGACGCCAGAGCCAATAGCGTCAGTAAAGACAGCAGAGATTGGCCTCAGCGGAATACCCGGCTCGGGCCGGCCCCTGTGGAGAACTAGAACTTGTAGTCTGCATCGGCGCGGCACATTGCGTTGCTGTAGTCCAGCACTGCGGCGCCGCTGTTGATGGCGCTGCGAACCCTCGTCTTGAATGAGGATTCGGGAATCTGTGTGATCACGGCCTTGTCGCGATCAGCGATCGCGAGATCCCGGGAGGCGGTGATGACTTCAACCTTGCCGCCAGGCGCCCGTGCGATGGCTAAAAGTCTTTGGTCATGCGTCGTGACGAGCTTGCGGCATCGATGTCCAGCGTCGCAAAGCGCCACATGCACAGCGTCTCGACCACTTGGTGCGCCATCGGTGTCGACGAAAATGGCTGCGCTGGGGGCGGCGTTCGCCGGTGGAAGAGCGCCACAGAAGAGGCTTTGCGCCTGCACCTCAGAGCAGCCCGCTGTCAGCAGGGCGGCGAAACAAAGCGCGCTCAAGCGGATAATCACGAGCACGCCGCCTGAATGATTGTGAAGATCTCTTGATTGGTCATCGGGTTGCCATTCAGGAACGCTTTGCCCGCGGCAATGCCTGCTGCGACGTGTGATCTATCTTCAGCAGAGCCACCTTGTACCAGAAGTCCCACCCGTCGTTTCCGCTCTGCGTCCAACCGGCAGCCGCGTGAAGCTCAGCCTCAGTTATCCCGCCTAGAATTCCCAGCATTCCGTACAGGTAATTCCCAAACGCTTCGAACGCGCTTGCGGTCACCGTCTGTCCAAAGTGCGGAACTATGGTGGGTCACGCGCGGATTTGCTCCCTCCTCGCGCTTGAGATCTGAGAAGAAGCGCTACGTTTCTAATTCCATCAAAGCCAACGTCCAGCCCCCGGTGTGTCCGCTGCGCCCTAAGATTGTTTGTCCCAGCAGCGAGCATCAGACGAGGGAGCTCGGCTTAATGACGCCGGAACTCAGAAACTCAGACGTCACCTCTGCTGGTCGCCAGGACCGCCGGTCTGACCTTCGATCGGCCGCTGCGGATCGAAGGCGCAGGTTGCGCGGTGTTCATTTGCGCCGGCGCCAGCAGAGCAATAGGAGTTCGACTCCGAAAGCACTTTCAGGATTTTGCATGCTTCGCTCGTCACTCATCGCCGCGCTTATGGTCGGGGCGTGGGCGCTCACCCCGGCGGCGCACGCCAATCCTTCGGTCCCGGCCTGCACGAGCCTTGGCGCCGCCGTCGACGCGTTCGGCCAAAAGACCCTTTCCAAGGGCGCGCCGGGACTGGTCGTGGCGGTGGACGCGCCCGGCAGGACGCCCGTCATCACAGCCTTTGGGCTCGCCGACCTGGAAGCCCGGGCTCCCATGCAGCCGCAATCGGTTTTCAAGATCGCTTCCTTGACCAAGCAGTTCACCGCCGCGGCCGTCCTGGCGCTGGCCGAGACAGGGCGCGTGGACCTTGACCGCCCTGTCGCCGACTACCTTCCCGATCAGAGCTTCGCCGGGCAGATCACTGTGCGTCAGCTCCTGATCCAGACCGCCGGGCTCGCCGACTATGCCGAGACGCTCGCCAGGGACGGGACGAAGTCCGTGCGGCGCACGCCCGACCAGATGGCGGCGGTCATAGCAGAGCTGAAACCGCTTCAGACGTTTCGGCCGGGTGAGGCCTGGACCTACAGCAACAGCAACTATGTCCTCTTGGGTCTGCTGATCGAGAAGGTGACGGGGGCGTCCTATGGCGACTTCCTGCACACGCGCATCCTCGAGCGAGCCGGCATGACGGCAAGCGCCGTGGATCGGATGGAAGACATCGTGCCCATGCGGGTCCGCGGCTACAGTCGGGCAGGCCGTTCGCCTTTGCAGCTTCGTAACGCCGACTGGATCGATCCGAGTGTGCCGGGAGCGGCCGGGTCGATGCGCGCCACAGCCTCGGACCTGCTGGCCTGGTCACGCGCGCTTTTCGAGGGCCGCATCGTGAGCCGTCAAAGTCTCGAACTGATGACCTCGCCTGGACGTCTCAGCGACGGCCGCACGACCCGCGAAGGCATGCCGCAAGCCTGGCGCGAAGGTCTGCAGGCCGATTACGCCATGGGTCTGTTCCGCTCGGCGTCTCCGCTCGGTGCGAGACTTTGGCATACCGGCGACATCGACGGCTTCTCCGTCTGGATGGCCCGCTATCCGGAAAAGGACATGACCCTGGTTGTTCTGATGAACGCCGACTTCCTGGACCTGGACACCGCTTCTTTGGAAGCCGCCGTCGCCGCGGAAGGCTGCGCCCCGGGTTGAGTTCCGACGCCCTGCCCGGGCCGCTTACTGCCCGCGCAGATAGGGGCGTTGGGCCTCATAGGGCCATCCCAGCGACAACATGTAGAATTCGCCCTGGCTGGCGTCCGATCCCACAAGCTTCACCCATCTTGTGCCGGTGTGCATCATCGGCAGTGAAACGATCGCGTCGTACCGACGGTCAAGCTCCAGGAGGACTGCGGCGTCGCCGGCGGGCGTTACGGCGCCCAGGAGGCTGTGTGCGACCTTGCTGCAGTTCCACAGGACGAGCGGACTCCATCCCATCGTTTTTGCCTCGCACGTCCCCCGGCCAGCCGGCGTAGGGGCAGCTTGAGGCGCCGGCTCGGTGGGAGCCTCATAGCTGTCCACAACGCGGACCTGGCTGAGGCCGCTTATGCGTCCCCCGCTCCACTGTTCACGCCAACGAAGCCAGCGCCCGTCTTCGAACCGGGCGGCGCCGGACATCAGGCGTGTCACCCTGCCTTTCGGCAGTTCGGTTCTGATTGTAGCGCTGCCCATATCGAAGAAAGGCGCCCAGCGGTCAGGGGCGCCGCCGGCGGGGGCCGATGTGGCGACTAAGAGCGCAAGCGCGGCGGCGCAGCAGGACATAGCGACCCTGATGGGGGCGAATTGGCTGCGCATTTCAGCGGCTCCGGGGCTTCTTTGACGGGTTCCTGGGGGCTGACAGCCTGCCCGCTGTCCTTGCGGAAATTTTGACGGCTTCGGCGCTCAGGAAGGGCGGATAGACGAACTCTAAGGACGCTTTTGCCTGCAGCGCATCTGCCGCCGGGGCGGCGCAGGTCAGCCGCGGGCAGTGCGCCAGTGGGGGTAGGTCACATAAGCGGTCAGGGCGCCCTGCGGCCCCGATCGTATGGTCACCGTTTCGCCCTTGGGCATATGAACGATGCCGCCGGGACCGGCTGTGACGGCCGTCGCCTCGGTCGAGACCGTCAGCTCACCCTCCAGCACGATCATGACATCATCGACCGCCATGGTTTCGGTGAGCGTCTCATCGGGGCCGTAGCGGCCATAGCCGATGCTGATCGGACCGCCGTCCTTTTCGTCGACTAGGTTGCCGGCGAAGATTTCGCCGTCCTGTCCTGGAGACCGCTCCATGAGGGCGTCGGCGATCGTGAAGCCTCGCATCTTCATGGGCGTGTCTCCTCGTGGGCGGATGCTGCCAAGTTAAACCGAGCAGAGCTCACAGGTTCCGCGATCGGGCGGCGATCAGCGTGGAGAGATGCCACGGCTGACCGCTATCGGCTGGGCCAGCCCCGTTCGCACCAAGGATCGATGTGGAGCTCTTCGCTGTCCGCCTCGACGTTTGCGGCAGCGACGCGGACTTGCCGGACCGGCACGGCGAATGTTGCGCGAACGCCACAAGGCGCCGCCCGCAAATCCAGCGCATAACCACGCTCGAGTTGGGCGTTGAGCGCCTTAATCGACAATGGCGTGCGGCACGAAGCGTGAGCGGTCCTGCGTTACGCGAAGATCGTCCTCGCGCACGCCGATGCCGGCGGCCTCATCGCCGACCATCCAGGCTCCGATCACCGGATAGCCTGCATCGAAGCGCGGCAAGGGATGAAGGGCCTGCCGGACATGCCCTTCGGCGCCGTAGCCCTGATCGAGGACCGCCTCGCCGCGGCCATCCTCCACCAGCTCGATGTTGGCGCCTTCACGTGAGAAGAAGGGCTTGCGGACGAACGAGACGCCCAGGCTCGCAGCTTTCGGGTCGTCGTCGAAGAAGGCCGGCAGCAGATTGGGATGACCCGGGTGGCGCTCCCACAGGAGCGGCAGGATCGCCTTGTTGGACAAGACCGCCTTCCAGGCCGGCTCGATGAACCGGGTACCGGAGGCGGCGATGTTGAAGGCGTACGGCTCCCTAAACAGGTCTTCCCACGGATAGAGCTTGAAGAGCGTCTGAATCACATAGTCTTCGGCGTCCACGAAGCGGTCGTGGTCATCGACGCCGATGCGCGCAATATCGGTGAACCTCGTGCGAAGTCCGGCCTGAGCGGCGGCGTCCTCCAGGTAGCGGACGGTCTGCCGATCCTCCACGGCGTCCTCGACGCAGGTGAAGGTGAGGGTGCTTGCGGGCGGCACGAGTCCGCCGAGGCGCGCGACGAGCTTTTCATGGAGGCTGTTGAACTGGTCGGCATGGGCCGGGAGGCGCCTAGCCCTGATCTGGTCCTCGAGCCAGAGCCACTGCACGACCGAGGCCTCGAAGACAGAGGTCGGCGTGTCGGCGTTGTACTCGTAGAGCTTGGGCGGGCCGGCTCCGTCATAGGCGAAGTCGAACCGCCCGTAGAGGCTGGGCTCATCGGCGCCAAAAGACGCGGCGACAAGATCCCAGGCCATCCGGGGAATGGCCAGACGCTCCATGAGCCGCTCACTGGCGCAGGCCTCGGCGACGAGCTCGAGGCACATGGCGTGCAACGTCTGCGCCGCCGGCTCCAGGTCGGTCTCGACCTGCTCGAGGGTGAAGGCGTAGTACGCCCGCTCATCCCAGTAGCGGCGCCCGTCCATGTGATGGAAAACAAAGCCGATGGCCTCGGCTGCGGATCGCCAGTCGGCTCGCTCCTCGATCGGCAGGCGCCGCATGCAGGTCCCTTCCTGTCCCGGATGCTCGCTTCTGCGGGTCGTCATCAGCTCCACTGAACCGTTGACGAGCTGCGCCCGAAGCACCCTATAGTTGTGCGCAGGTTCTGCGTCGCCTTGCCTTGTTCCACAAGGAAAATGCGTCGGCGCATACGTTGTCGACGCGGGGGCGTTATGTTTGATCTGACTGGGTTCACCACGGGCGTGGCTGCTTTCGCCCTGGCCTTCGCCGCGGCCGGGCTGTTCACCGGGCTCTTCAAGTTCATCTATCAGCTGGTCACGCCCTACAATGAGCGGGCCCTGATCCGGCAGGGAAACATCGCCGCCGCGATCGCTCTGGCGGGGGCCATCCTCGGCTATGTCATGCCGCTGGTCTCGGCCCTGAACCACACGGTCAGCCTGGTGGAGTTCTGCGCCTGGGCCTTGGTCTCGGGGGGTGTCCAGATTCTGGTTTTCACGCTTGTGCGCCTGGTGCTCCTGCCGGACGTGAAGGCGCGTATCGAGGACGGCCAGATCGCCGCGGCGATCTATCTTGCGACCCTGTCGCTGGCCGTCGGCCTTCTCAACGCCGCCTGCATGAGCGCCTGAGCCCTCATGAAGCGCTCATCGACTCTTCGCCTGACGACGGTCATGGCCAGCGCCAGTCTTATGGCCACCGCATGCGGCCCCAGGGTCAATCCCGGCGCCGTCGCCGAATGGGAGACGACCGAGGCTGCGCCGCGCCGCTACACCACGGTTGAGCAATGCCTCGTGGATCCAGGCGCCGAGGAGGCCGCCTGCAGGCAGGCGCACGAGCAGGCGGTGCGCGCCGACCTGGAGAACGGCTCTCGCTACTGGGACAGGAAGAGCTGCGAGGAGGTGCATGGCGACAGGCAGTGCCTGGAGCGCCAAGCTTCGGGCGGCAGCTACTTTGCACCCCTGCTTACGGGCTTTGTGATCGGCCAGATGCTCGACGGCCGCTATGGCGGCACGCCGGTCTACCGGTACCGCAGCGAGACCCGGCGCACAGAGGAGGAGCAGGGCGGCGGGGGATCAGGAGGGGGCGGCGGCTATTACGGCTACGGAGCTGGAGGCTCCAGCGCCGAAGAGCGGCGGGCCTACGCGGACGGTCAGCGCTCGACGGCCCGCAGCCGGGGCGGCTTTGGCCTGAGAGCCGGCAGCTTTGGCGGATAGGCGCCAGTTGAGGCCGCCGGGTGCGGCTTTGGCTGCGGGGCGCTGCGCCCATCGATGATCAGCGACCGCGAAGATCATATCGCTTGGCGGTTTGTCGGCATCGCTCTCGCCTTCGTCCTGGCGTTTACGGCCTTCTTGATCGTTCGCTGGACGGACGGCATTGCGCTCAGACGCGAGACGGCCGCGGCCCTGCGGGTTTCGGGCATGATTGTCTGGTGGCGCAGGGAGGGCTGGGAAGGCCTTCTTGGGGCCATTGCGATTGCGCTGCCCATGTTCACTGTGCCGGGTGCGTTTGGCCTTCGCTATCGCCGGCTCGTGCCGAACCTGACTGCGGCCGGACGCATCCTCGTCGTCCTTGGATGCGTCGTAGTGCTGGTCGTGCAGGCGTTGACCGCGCTTGCGATCGGAGGGCGCCGTTTTGGTGTGGCGACCCCGACCGAAGCGCAGTGGTTCAGCGGCGGCGCGCTGAAAGCGCGGCAGGCCTGGGAGCAGGCGACCGAGATTGTCGGCGGATGTCGCACGGACCGCACGTCCGACGAGGGGCCCAGCTACGGCGTCGAATACACCGTCAGGTTCGTCCGCGGTCGCGAAGCCAGGATGGTGGACCAACCCCTTGGCGCGGCGACCTGGTCCGCCAGGCTGAAGTCCATCGATGACCGGCTGACGGCCGCAGGCGTCGTGCGGTCGGTCGAGAGTGACCCGGAGTGCCTTGCGCACTACATGCGGGGCATGACCGGAGAGGATCGCGCCGTGTTTACCTACCTGCTGAGGCCCGTCGTCGACTGACGGGCATTCGAAGGCGACGAGACGCGCCCCTGGCGGTCAGCCTTCGGCGTTCGCGGCCCTGACGATGCCATCCCAGCCGGCCATGGCGACCTTGGCCACGCCCTCAAGCTCGGCGCGGTCCGCGCCGTTGCGCGCCTTGACCGACATGCCGCTCTGCACCGTCTCCACGAACCGCGCCAGCTGCGCCACGTCGACGGACGGGGGCAGGTCGCCGTCGTCGACGCCCTTCTTCAGGCGCGCCTCAAGACGCTGAAACGTGGTCTCGATGGACGCAGCGAACTCGCCCACCGCTGCAAGGCCTTCACAGCCCAATGAAGCGATGGTCGCCATGCAGCCGCGCGGCATGTCGCAGACCGATCCCGAGAGGGCGGCGGCGGAGTCATAGAGGAAGGCGGACGCCGCTTCGCGCGCCGTCGGCGCCTCACGCGCGCGATCCCAGGCCAGACCGCCATACTTGCGCACGTAATGGTGCAGCGCCTCGGTGAAGAGCGCGTCCTTCGATCCGAAGGCCGCATAGAGGCTCTTGGCGCCGATGCCCATGGCCTCGGTCAGGTCCGAAATGGAGGTGGCTTCATAGCCGTTAGTCCAGAACAGGGTCGTGGCCGCATCGAGCGCCGCTGTACGGTCGAACGCCCTTGGCCGCCCGCGAGAGCGCCTCAGGGTCAGGTCGCCGGACTGCTCAGCATCATCTTTGTGCATCGAACGCTGTATAAATCTATTGACCCCGAAAATCAACGCCCTACCTATTGTGCATCAATCACTGCATAAATGGTGCAATCATGATCGACCTGAACGGTAAACGCGCCCTGGTCACCGGCGGATCGCGAGGCATCGGCGCTGCGATCGCAACCGCCCTGGCTGATGCGGGCGCAGATGTCGCAATCACCTATTCGGGCTCTGCCGACCGCGCCGCCCGGGTCGTCAAGGCGATCGAGGCCAAAGGGCGCAAGGCTGTGGCCATCCGGGCAGACAGCGCCGACCCCGCCGCCGTCAAAAGGTCGGTCGACGAGACCGTGGGCGCTCTGGGCGGCCTCGACATCCTCGTGAACAACGCCGCCATCGTTCACTACAACCTGATCGCCGACATCAGCGCCAGGGAAATCGACGAGATGTTCGCGGTCAATGTGCGCGGGCCCATCCTGGCCGCGCAGGCCGCCATCCCTCACCTGAAGGCGGGCGGGCGCATCATCTCGATCGGATCGGCCGGCGCCGACCGCATCGTGGGCGAGCCCGGATCGGTCTACTACATGACCAAGTCGGCGCTTCAGTCCTTCAACCGAGGCCTCGCCCGTGAGCTTGGGCCGCGCGACATCACGGTCAATCTCGTGCAGCCCGGCTCGACCAACACCGAGATGAATCCCGCCGACGGTGAGGCCGCTGACTTCCAGCGCTCTCTGTCGCCGCTCGGGCGCTTCGGCGAGCCGGCGGATGTGGCCGCTGCCGTGGTTTTCCTGGCGAGCCCCGCGGCCCGGCACATCACCGGCACGATCCTCAATGTCGACGGCGGTCAGATGACCTGACCCAAGGGCAGGCCCGCATGGGTGACCTATGCGGGCCGTCCCCCTTGAGCGGCGGCTTGGAAGGCGGCGCCATCGCGGCGTGCGTCGAACCCGAACGCCGCGGCGTCAGCACTCATCGGGCGTTCGGAGCCGGTGGCCGCCGAAGCAAGTCGGCAAGCGTCACCACGATCAACATCGCGGACTTTGCGAGATGCTGCTTCATCGCACCCGTTCGACCTGAAGGCGGCCCGCAGGCGTTGGCAAGAGCAGATCAGCTTCTGCGCCGCCATGCAGCCAGTCGACCATCTGATCCCCGAAGAGGAGAACGACCTGGCGCTTGTGGTAGGGCGCCACATCCGCGCCAGGCTCGCAGGTGAGCAAGGTGAAGGCCCCCTCACGGACTATGCCCGCAATGCCGAAGGGGGCGTCGCCCACCGCCGAGAACTCGAACTTCGGCTTGGGCGGCTTGCCTTCGCCGAACTCGTAGAAGTGGGTGATCGGGACGAGGCAGCGGGCCTCGCGGGCGAAAGTGCGGCCTTCGGAGCGGAAGTTGAACACAGGCGCGCCGTGCGCGCCCTTCCAGGACCAGGGCAGGACCTGCAGTTCACCACCAGCCGGGGCCGGCCGGATGATTTCGGTGCGGTCGGTGATCCTGATGGAGTCGTCCGGATGGCGGTTGGTGGCGTGATGGGCCTCGGCCCAGGTCAGCGGCAGGCCAAGCGTGCCGGCTTCCCCGATCACCTGGCCGATGTCCTTCTTGCGCTTGATCTCATTGCACATGCGAGCAGCGTATTTGGCCCGGCGGGGCCGGTCCACAGGAGGCGCGGCCGGCGTTGTCTTAGGCGCCGTTTGTTATGGAACCACGGCTGAAAACAAGCGTTACCATGCGGCGTGTCATTGAGCCGCGCTGTTGGGCCGTCCGTAACTTATCCCCCTGCGGGCGGCCCACCTTGCTTGCGCGATTTTCTCCCAGCCAGATCCGTCGTCGGCCGCACAGGCGAAGCGGTGGATCGGCGCCAGGTCTCCACCAGCTCGGTGAGGGCTTCTGCGGCGACAAGCTTGGGCCGTCGTCGACGCGGGTCGGTGGTGAGGGAGCCGTAGGCGCTGTCGATATGAAGCGCCCGGCCGCGCATGGACCACTGACCGTTCCAGGTCTGGCCGCGATGCGTGATCTTGATGGGCTCCAGGGGCATGGTCAGCCCGCCCGCTGACCCTGCAAGAACTCCTCGACGGCGTCGGCGCTATTGCCGACCTGATCGACCGCCCGCTGCAGCGTCTCGCGATCGACGCCGAATTTGCCGCTCCAGTAGCGGACTTCGTGATCCTCGCCCATGGCGATGAAGCTGCGATCGGGCTCGCCGACCCGGGTTCTATCGTCCGACATGGCGTCCTCCTTTTGGAAGGGAAGCCGACTGGAGCCTCCCGGTTCCCTGGCGGCCCGGCGCGGGGCGGCGATATCACGTTCCCAAATGCTGACCGCCCACAAGGTCGACCTGGTAGGCGGGCGATCCATCGAAGCTGTCTTCAATGAAGCCGTGGGATGCCTGGTAGTAGCGCCCCACCTTGGCCTCGAAGCCGGCCTGCATGATGTAGCCGATCATGGCCGCCTTGCCGCCGAGGTCTGAGCCGGCGAAGGCGTCGAAATAGCCCTCCTGGCTGGCGATCCAGGCCAGCGCCGCGTCCACATTCACGCCTGCAGCGCGAGCGGTGTCCAGGCCGATGATCATGTCATAGGCCAGGCGCACTGACGCCTGGAAATCCAGCGCGCCGAACTTCGCCTCGAAGGCGGCGGCGCCTTCGCCCCGGGTCCCCAGATTGACCGCAAAATTGATGAAGCGGTTCACCTCATTGAAGCGGGCGTAATAGGGGTCGGTCAGGTCGTTTGCGTTGGCGGGGCTGTCGATCAGCCAGGCCATGCCGGCCTTCGTCGGCGTCGATCCGGTGAAGAACTGATAGGCCGAAAGCGCCACCCCCGATGTGGGGGCCGCCAGTTCCACCACGCCGTCGATCAGGGCGTCGCGATTGATGAGGCCGAGCTCAAACCGGCTGATAAGCGACGCCAGGCGCACGGCGGTCTCGAAGGCCGGATTGGGCACGACCGTGCCGTCAGGCAGGGTGATGTTGCTGGCGAGCGCCTTGTCGGAATTGAGCGCAAAGCCCGCCGCCGAAGCGAAGGTCTGGCGGATCTCCTGCGCGGTCAGGGGCGGTTGCGGCTCGGGCTGCGCAGGTTGGAGCACGCTCAACGCCAGGCTGGCGGCCGGGTTGGCGTTGCCGGCGACGTCGGTGTAGGCGCCGGCGGCGATCGACACGCCCGGTCCGGCCGAGCCGTTGTAAGTGAAGTCTACGCTGTAGACCTTCGGGTCGGCCGTCGGGGTCAAGGTGCCGAGCGTGCCGCCTGTGGCCACAAGATCGGCCATGGTGAAGCCGCTGACCGCCTCGGAGAAGGTGAAGCTCAAAAGAGCGGTTTCTCCAACCGCCAAGGCTGCCTTGGAGGACGTGATGGCGACGGACGGGGCCGTCGTATCGACGACCAGGGCAAGGCCCGCGCTCAGGGACGAGGTGTTGCCCGCCAGATCGGTCGCCTGGGCCTTGACCGTATGGCCGCCTTGCAAGGCTGAGCTCGTGATCGTCCAGTCGCCCTGGCCGTTGGCCGTCGCCTGGCCAAGAAGCGTGAGGCCATCGGTGTCGAAGAGCTTGATCAAGGCTCCGGCTTCGGCCGTGCCGACGAAGGTCGGCGTCTCGATATTGGTGATGTTGTCGGGCGCTCCGCTGTCGCTGACGGAGGTTAGGCTCGGCTTTGACGGGGCCGCCGGCGCAAGAGTGTCGAAGGTCAGCGCAGGCGTGGTCCCGCTCCCGCCGTTGTTGCCGGCGAGGTCCATGTAGGAGGCGGCGCTGATCGTGATGCTCGCCGTTGTGGCGTTCTGCCCGGCGGTGGGGGTGAACACGGCCGTAAAGACCCGCCCGTCGCCGCCGGCGGAACTGAGCGCGCCCAGCGTGCCGCCGATGACGGTGATGTCCGCGGCGGAAAATCCAACGGGCGCTTCGCTGAAGGTGAAGGTGACGGCCGCCGTCTCCCCGACCTTCAGCTGAGAGACATTGCTTGTGATGGCGACCGTCGGAGCCGTCGTGTCGATGGTGAGGTCGACGCTGTTGCTGACGGCCGAAGCGTTGCCCGCGCCGTCCACGGCGTGAGCGGTAATCGTATGATCTCCCTGCGCCAGAGCCAGGACGGGCGCGACGGAGAACTGGCCGTTGACGGCTGTCGTCGACCCCAGGACGTTGCCCTGGCCGTCATAAAGACTGACCGTCGAGCCGGACTCGGCAAGTCCCCGCAGGGTGGGACGCGTGTTGTTCGTAACGCCGTCCGAGACGGACGCGCCGGTGTCGGAGGCCGGCTCCAGGGCCAGGGTCGGCGCGGTCGGGGCCCGGGTGTCGAAGCTTAGCGAAGGGGACAAGCCCGCGCTGTTGCCGTTTGCGGCGGCGTCCGTGAAGCTGTTCGCCGCAATCGTGATGCTCGCGGAGCCGCCATCGATCCCGTCCGTGGGGGTGAAGGTGGCGGTGTAGACGTTTCCGCTCCCGGACAATCCGCCAAGGACGCCACCGCTGACGACGATGTCCGCTGCCGAGAACCCGACGGGCGTCTCGCTGAAGGTGAAGGTGATTGTCGCCGTTTGACCCTGTCTGAGTTGGGCGGCGCTGGATGTGATCGCAACGCTTGGCGCGACCGCGTCCACCCGCACGCCGGTCATGGAGGGAAGGTGGCCGGTCAAGGAAAGATTGGCGTTGTTGCCCGCGCTGTCCCGGATCGTCGAGCCGTTGAGCGCCAGCCCGTTTATGGTGATCCCGTCGGCGTCCAGGTCGCCGGCCTGGATTGTATAGGCGTAAGTGACCGAATTGGCGGTCTTTTCTTCGTAGGCGGCGCTGCGCAAGGCGCCGCCGATCGTCAGGGCCAGCGTGCTGGTCGTGCCCGTGATTGTCAGGTTCTCGTCAAAGGCGATCGTGAACAAAAGCGTCTGGCCGGCCACGTAGACGCTGTCCGGCGGGACGCTGACGTTGCCCGAGACGCTGGGAACGCTGGCGTCGACGCGAACATTCCCCGTCGCCCCCACGTTCGAAAGCAAAAGAGAAGCGTTGTTGCCGGCCGCGTCCCGGATGGTCGAGGAGCCAAGCGCCAGGGAGCCGACGACAATGCCGTCCGTGTCGACTTCTCCTGCCTGCAGGGTGTAGCGGTAGGTGACCGTATTGCCCGAGTTCGAATGGAAGGCCGCATTGCGCGTTGCGGAGCCGATCGTCAGTCCCAGGGTGCTGTCGGCGCCGTTGACCGTGACGTTCTCATCGAACGCCACGGTGAAGTCCAGGGATTGACCGGCGACGTAGACGCCGTTCGCCGGCACGGCGACGCCCACAGCGGCGGGGGCGGTCGTATCGACGAGGATTGCCGCAGTGGAGGGCACACGCCCGCTCAAGGACAGGGCAGCGTCGTTGCCCGCCGCATCCTGGATCCTCGCCGCGCCCAGAGTGATCGCGCCGATCGAGATGCCGTTGGCGTCCGTATCCCCTGCCTGAACCGTGTAGGTGAAGGTGACGACCCGGCCGGCGGAGTATGAGTAAGCTGCATTCCTGGCCTCGCCGCCGATGTTCAGGCCAAGCGTGGCGTCTGAGCCAACGACGATGATGTCCTCATCGAAGGTCACGGCGAAGGTCAGCGTTTGGCCCGCCCTGTAGGAGCCGTTCTCGGGCACGGTGACAGCGAAGACGGACGGCGGGGTGGTGTCGGTGGCCATCTGGGGGTCCCTGGTTGTCGCGGCGGCGAACGACCGGCCCCCACTGCGTCGTGAAGAATCGCCCGCAACAACAAGCGCCGCCTTTGCGAGAGCTTAATTGTGACGGTCGAAAGCAAGCCTGCCGGTCAATAGGGCGGCGCCCTTGCACTTTGCAATAACGCGCCGGCGAAAAGTCGACGTTCGGCCGGTCGGGACGCCGATGATCGCCTGCAAAATCTCTAGAGCCTGTGGGCACAAGGGGCGACGTCGGGCTGTTACTCAAAATGAGCAAACGGTGTTCTTTATCTATTCTGACGCTGCAATCTTGTCGCCGGGCCGTGCCGGCGACGCCCCGCCACAGAACGCCCCGCCAGAGCCTGCAACGCAACGCTTTGGAGGCTCTGCCGCGGAGGGGGAATGGTCCAAGCGTGGGCGCTATCGCCTATCTGGGCCGATAGGGAGGCTCCACGCGCCGCGTCGCCCGCCACTGCCGCCAGGGTCCTTCCCTGAAGCTCTCCAGCTCGAACCAGGCGCTCTCGCCCTCAAAGGCGGGCACATGTTCGGGACGGATGAAGTCGGACGAAGAGCGCCGTCCGCCGCCCGTGAGGGTAGGGATCGTGTAGAAGAGGAGCTGCTTTTCGGCGCCATAGACCTTGGTCAGTTCGGCGATCTTGCGCTGCGTCGGCATGAGTTCTGCCCTCTCAGGATCGGATGCGTTTGTCGTAGGCGCGCGCCGCCTCGCCGCCATGGGTGGGCGCGTTGGGATCCGGCCACCGGACCTGAACCTCCCAACGGGTCTTGCCGCATTTGCAGGGCTTGGTGAGCTTGGCGCCCAGATCCGTATGCAAGGTGTCCTCGTCGCCGCGCTTGCCGGCCTTCAGGCGTGCGATCGCCGCCGCGGGAGACGTCGCCTTGGCCACGCCGCAGGCGGCGCACCGAAACGCGATCCGGACCTTCTCGCCCGCCGCCGCAAGGGTGCGAAGCGTCACCCCCGCCTGCGGCTCTTCACGAAAGTCGAGCCCGCACCCGCCAAGGGCGCCGCACTTGAGCAAGCGCTTGCACTCGGCCATGGACAGCCGGCCCATCCGGCGGCTGACCATGAAGTCGATGTCTATCCAGCAGCTGCGCTTGCAGTCTCGCTGATAGCAGGAGGCCCGAACCTGCTGGCCGCGCGCCTGATAGCCGGCCAAGCTGTCATCGCGCACGAGGGTGTCGTTCTCGATCAGCCAGCCGCGCGGCGGTGCGCTGGGCCGCTCAGCCCTTGCGCCGCCCCAAAGGTCATCGGGCTTGGGGTTCACTTCCCAAGAACCCATGGGTCACCGAAAGACATAGATGCCGCCATAGGCCAAAGCCTGCGGATCGGCCGGCCCCGACCAGACCTCCAGGCTCACCGAACGCGCGCCGCACTGACAGCGCAGGCGATCGGCCAGGCTGCTCAGGCGATGACCCACAAGGCCCTGGTCCAGCCATTGCTGGATCGGAACGGCCACCATCAGTTTGCAGCGGCAACGCGCGCGAAGGTGCCGATCGTCACCCATGGCGTAGCTTAGGGACGGGTCGAAGCCCTGCATCAGGCATCGGGGCTCGCTCGCCCGCCGGGGTGGGGCGGGCGTCGATCGGATGGACATGAAAACCTCCTGGAGGTCGACTCCTAGGCCCGGAGTCTCCGGAGAGTCGAATCATTTGTTCATGGAATGTTCCATTTGACGCATGGGCCGGCACGAAGCCGTCGGGGCGCGGGCGCAGCGCTGCTCAACGGCAGGTCGGCTCCGGGAAAGTGCTCGTCCGGAAAGGCGAACCCCGGATCGGCGCCCTGACGCCGCAGCGCATCGGCGGCGACGGCGTCGGCGGCGGACTATACGGACCAGAGTTCAGCGATCTGTGGCGAGGGCGTGAAGCTTGGCGGCTGTCCGCTCTTGGGGGGCGGATCTGTGATCCCTTCACTGATGAACCGCATGGCCGACGCCAGACCGTGGCGTGAAAACGGCTTGGCGATGACCCCGTGGGCCCCGGCGAAGTCCTCGGGCAAGATTGCGGGATTGGCTGTAACGAAGACGACGGCCGTGCCGGTCCAGTGCTC
This sequence comes from Caulobacter segnis, assembly GCF_029543125.1. Lineage (GTDB taxonomy): Bacteria > Pseudomonadota > Alphaproteobacteria > Caulobacterales > Caulobacteraceae > Caulobacter > Caulobacter segnis_D. The sequence goes on along the minus strand of NZ_JARQWW010000001.1, from coordinate 669,202 downwards.
GCGTATCCAGGCGCAGACATCCAGGCCATTGGATCCTTCGGCCAACTGGATGTCGACGAAGGCGAGATCCGGCGCCGGGCGGTCGGCAAGGGCGGTGACCTCCCTCAGCGACATCGCGTCGGCGACGACCGTATGGCCGCAATCTTCGACCATGGCCTCGATATCCATAGCCAGCAAAGCTTCATCCTCGACGATCAACACGCCGAGCGGCCGAGGAGGCGTCATGAACCACCTACCGGAAAATCAATCGTCGCCGTCATGCCTTTGTCCGACGCCGTCCAGCGGGTCTCGCCGCCGATCTGCCGCGACAGGCGACCGATGAGGCTGCGCCCGAGCCCGGGCTGTCCGTCCGTTCGGGCGTTCGGACCGTCATCGGCCACGATGATCCGACCAAGGCCGCCCGAAGCGGTCACAGCCACCCGCAGACGTCCTGGACGGCCGTCGCAGAACGCATGTTTGAGGGCGTTGGTGAGGAGCTCGTTGATGATGAGGCCCAGCGCCGAGGCGAGACTCGACGGCGCCATGACGCAGGCGGTTTCGAGCTCAAGCACGATGTCCTTTCGGCCAGCGGCGCCGACCAGATCGAGAGCCAGGGTCTCCACCAGCGCGCCGATGTCGAACCGGGTTATGTCGTCTGACTGATAAAGTCGTCGGTGCACCGTCGCCAGGGCGTCTACGCGTTCCAACATGGATTCCAGCGTGGCTTTCAGGTCCGGATCCGGAAGCGTCCTGGCCTGCAGTCGCAACAAGGAGCCGATCATGGTGAGGTTGTTCTTCACACGATGATCGACCTCATGAAGCAGCAGCGTCTTGGCCTCCAGCGCCAGCTCCAGTTCGGCCGTTCGTTCGGCCACGAGGCGATCAACATCAGCCTTCTGGTCGGCTATCTCGCGGTGCGCCTCGATCCGATCCGTCACATCGAGCTGGCTGGCGAAGAAGAACTGGATTTCGCCATCGTGGCCCCGCACCGGGCTGAGGAACAAGGCGTTCCAGAATGTGGAGCCGTCCTTGCGGTAGTTCAGGATGTCGATCTGAATGTCTTCTCCGGCGTCCACGGCGCCGCGGATCGCCCGAACGGCGTTGTGATCGGTGCCCGGACCTTGCAGGAAGCGGCAATTGCGACCGATGATCTCCTCCCGGTCATATCCGGTGAGGGTCTGAAAGGACTTGTTGGCGAAGACGATCGGATTGTCCGCCAGACGCGGATCGGTGATCACCATCGGCATCCGCGTCCCGCGGATCGCCGCGGCGAAGGGATCTCCGCGCCCCGCTTCGTGATGCACCTCGTCGGTGAGGCGCCAGTCATCCTGCTGTTTCAACACCACAGTCCTGTCGCTCGCAGCCGCCAGCGCGGCGCAACGGTGTTAAGCGGCGCAAGGAACTTTTGGTTTCGTCATTCGCCGCAAGCGGAAAGGCTGCCCGCACCCGCGCCTGTTTCGATCAGGCCCGGACGCAGGTTTTGAGCGGGATGAGGGCGCGCAGCTTCGAGGTGATCGGATCGGCCCACAGACCCGGATCGTCATTGCGGACCTGAATGTCGCGCCCATCGGCGATGCGGACCGCCCGACAATGAGCGCGGCCTTCAGTCTCGTGGGAAACGGGAGGGGGCGGCGGCGTCCAGGCGATGCACCTCCAGCACCTTTCCATCCAGCCGAGCCCGCATCCGGTCGTTGGTTCCTTCGACCGCGAACAGGCCGTCGGCGGTCATGGGTGTGAGCGGGAAATCCTGACCATTGGCGAGGCGCCAGATCAGCCGGTCATTCCGGAACAGGATGGTGCGCCCGCCATAGGTTCCGGCGAGCGGCCGCAATTGCTTGAGGGGAACCCTCACCGGCTTCAGGCGCGCCTCGGCGCCGGCACGGGCCCATTCCCATGCGGCCCGATCGTCGGGCGCGCCTTCGCCCCGGTCGAGTAGGGCCTTCAGGGCCAGGGCGGCGGCGGTGTCGAAGGCGATGGCCGGATCGACGGCGACGTCGGGGATGACGCCCACCCGCTCCCAGTTGCCGCCGGAGACAGGATGGACTGGTCGGCCCGACGAGATGCTGAGCACGAAGCCGGGGGCGATGGGCGCAAACTCGTTGTTGTTGGCCGCCCCGCCGGTGGTCGCGCCGACGACCGTTCCTACGCGGAACTGTTGAACGTCATAGGCGAAAGCCTCGGCTGCTGAGCCCACCGTGCCGTCGGTAAGGACATAGAGCGGCTTGTCGGTCAGGCGGCCCGCCGGAAGGTGGTCCAGCGTCCGCGACTGGATCGGTTCCTTGCCAGCCTGGAGGAATGTGATGTCCAGCGTGTCAGGCTTCATGAAATGGCTGAGCAGATAGCGGACCGCCGCATGATTGCCGCCGCCGTTGCCCCTCAGGTCGATGATCACCGCATCGCCGTCGCGCAGGAACCTCATGGCGCCGTCATAGGCCTGGCCCGTCCGGTCGGTGACCCAGTGGAACTGGGTGATCCTCAGATAGCGGACGTTCCCGGGCAAAATGCGCATCTCGGACAGGCCGCCATTGGCCCGCTTCTCCGCCGCCGCCCAGAGAGCCTTCACCTCGGGATTGTCGAAAACGTCGCCCTTGGAGCTGACGGCCGCGGCGTACTCGCCGGGATTGTGGGTCAGGTACATGTGCCGGTCCTGACTGGACTCCCGCAAGTCCGTGGTCATCCGCTCGGCGAAAACCTGCGGATCGGTGACATCGTAGCGGCCGCTTGAGAGGCTGTCGCTCAGCCGACCGCGGATGGCCGCGATGCGGTCAGGAAAGACGTAGCGTGCCTCGACCGCCGTAATGACAGCAGCGACGGCGGCGGCGCGTTCGGCCGCCGTCAGCGGCGCGACAGAGGCCCGGGCCACGGCTATGGGCTGCGCCTGCTGGGCCAAAGCAGCCGTGCCGGCGAGGCTGCCCAGCATGCAGATTGAGGCGGCAAGACGCAGACTGATCATTGGTCAGCTCCAGATCGAGGGGCGATGGCTTCGGCGAGGCGAGCGGAAAAGGGGCGGTGCTCAAGGGCGTCGAGCGCGCGGGTCAGCACTTCGGCGAGGGGTTGGCCGATGTCGGCGTCCAGGGAGGCGGCGGCGGCTGCGGTGGCGCTCCAACACCGCTCCAGCTGGGGCAACCGCTCCTGTGCGAAGGGGGTCAGCGACACGATCCGTTCGCGCCCGTCGAGGCCGGGCTCAAGGGCCACCCAACCGCGCGCAACCATCTGGCTGACAGTCTGGCTCATGGCCGAGTGGGTGACGCCGATCCGCAAAGACAAGGCCCGCAGGCTGGCCGGCCCATCGTTCAGCAAGGCGCGCACGATGGGCGTGAACCGAGGACGGTAATCCAGCCCAGCGTCCCTGTAGGACTGCTCGACAGCGCCATCGAGGTGTTCGATCAGGCGCCGCAGGAGGACGCCGGGCGTGCGTTGGGATCGGATCATTGATCCAATCTATAAGCGCTAACATATATCCTCAAATGACAAATCGGACAGCTTTTTTGCGGTGGAGCAAACACAGGCGAGGCCCGTCGCCGCCGGTGATCCGGCTGAACGCTCGGCGTGATCAATTGCGCCTGCCGCGCCCTCGATGTGATGGTCGTAGTTGGGATGCTCCAGCTACGTCATTCGGAGGTCGTCAGCGCAATCATAGGCGCCTTGCGCCGCGCGTCCCGACATCCAAGGCTCAGCGTCGGGGGCGCCGATAGGGGCCTTGCCTGAAGCTATCCAGCGCCAACCTTCACGCGCTCAAAGGGGGGCACATGTTCGGCACGGATGAAGTCCGACGAAGAGCGCCGCCCACCCGTTGAAGCGCGTGTTCGCCTAGTTCCGTATCCTGCAGTCAGACGCGCCTTCACAAGGCCGCCCAAGAGGCGCGCCTGAGCGCCCATCGGCGGTGGAGCGGCGTACACAATTTGTAACGAAATGGCCTTTCATGCTTGGCGAGGTCTTGGTGTATCGCCGCCGGACGTGGCGGTGCGCAAACGCGCTTCTGCGCGCGGAGCGTGGCGCTTCATGCACAAGCGATCCGCGCTTCGCCTGATGTTGTGACGAGGCGCAATTGGCGACGAACGATCGGATCGGATTTAAAGAAGCGGTCGCCTGGCTTGCGGAAATTGTCGGCCCGGAGGCCGCCTATGTCCGCCTGGGGTTGGTCTACACCCTGGCGATCGGCCTTTTGTCCCTGGCCACCCCGATCTCGGTTCAGCTGCTGATCAACAGCGTCGCCAACATTGCGCTGCCGGCGCCGCTTTGGACCTTGTCAGCGGTATTGCTCGTGCTGTTGCTTTTGGTGGCCGGATTGAGCGCGCTTCGGGTCCATCTGATGGCGGCTTTTGAGCGTCGCGTCTTTGCCCGCATCGTCGCGGAGATCACCATTCGGGCGGTGCATGCTCAAAACCCGTTCTTCGGCGACGCAAACCGCAGTGATCTGTTCAACCGCTATTTCGATGTCTCGGTCATTCAAAAGGCCGTGCCGGCGCTGGTCATCGGCGCTTTCACGATTGTGCTTCAGGGGCTGGTGGGACTGGTGGTCACAAGTTTCTACCATCCCTTCTTCCTGGCGTTTAACGTCACGGTCATCGCCATTGTCATCGCAATCTGGCTGGCGTGGCGCCGGGGGGCCATAAGCGGCGCGGTGGCCCTCAGCCATGCCAAGCACAACGCCGCGCGATGGCTTGAGAGCGTGGGCAGCTCGAACGGCTTCTACAAGTCCAGCCGCCACCTCGCCTTCGCCATGGACAAGTCCGATGCGGTGACGGCCGACTATGTCGCAGCCCACAAACTCTACTTTCGCTACAGCTTCGCCCAGACCCTCGGCTACCTGCTGCTCTACGCCTTCGCCAGCGCCGCCCTGCTGATGCTTGGGGGCGACCTCATCCTGCGCCGCGAACTGTCGATCGGCCAGCTGGTCGCCGCTGAACTGATCCTGGCCAGCGTCTTCTACGGGATCGCGCAGCTGGGCTACTACCTGGACAACTTCTACGAGCTGGTGGCCAGCTCCGAAGAAATCTCGCTCCTCTTCTCCATTCCCCAGGAAGCGCCTCAGGCCAGGGGCGCGGGCGCTCCAAAGGACGGGGCGTTGAGATTGCGCAATGTCATGTTCGACGATGCGCATTTCGATTTTTCCGTAGAGGCCGGCGAGCAGCTTGTCATCGTGGCCACGCCGGGCGCCGAGCGAAAGCTGGCGCTGGTTCTGAAGCGACACCTCAACCCTCAGCGCGGCCTCATCTCGATCGGAGGCGCGGATCTGGGCGGCCTCGACATGTACCTGCTTCGCTCGCAGGTTCTGGTTCTTGACCGGCCGTCCATCGCCGAGGTGACGATCCGTCAGTACCTGACCATGGCTTCGTCGCAAGTGACGGCCGGACAGATGATGGAGGCGCTGGAGATGGTCGGTCTGCAAGAGCGCATCGCGCAGTTGCAGCTTGGCCTGGACACCCAGCTGGCCTCCACGGGCCATCCCCTGAGCCTCAGCTCGATGATGGCTCTGCGTCTGGCCAACGCCATGCTCGTCGCCCCCAAATTGCTGATGCTGGGCCAGGTCTACGATCTTTTGCCGCCTCGCCGGCTCGAGGCGGTGCTGACCGCGCTGAGAGCGCGCGGCACGACCGTCCTGCTGTTTACGCGTCGGCCCGAGGACATGACGCTCGACGGCTGGCTCCACTATGGCTTGGACGAGCAAAGGCGCTTCTCCTGCCTTGCGGACCTTCAACGTCACCTGGCCGATAGGGGGGAGAACAATGCCCTACCGTCCTGAACATCTGGCGCACTTCAAGACCCTGTCGCAGCTGAAGCCGCCCAAAGTGCTTGCGGCCATCGGCTGGATGATCATCGTCGGTGTCGCTCTGTCTGTCGCCGTGCTGCTCTTCGTGCCCTGGATGCAGACCGCCCAAGGACGCGGACAGGTCGCCACGACCGATCCCGGCGACAGGGCCCAAGAAGTGTCGGCTCTGGTCAGCGGGCGGGTCGAGCGCTGGTTCGTCCGCGACGGCCAGCACGTGGAGGCGGGCGATCCGATCGCGCAGATCGTCGATCTGGATCCCGACCTCCTCAGCAGGCTGGCGCAGGAGCGCGAGCAGGTGCTTGCCGAAATCGCCGCCGTGCAACAGGCGCGCTCGGTCGCCTCCATCGATGTCGGGCGCACACGCCAGCTACTTGCAGAAGGGCTGGCCGCGCGAAGGGATTTTGAGCAGGCTCAGATCAAGGTCGCCGACGCCGAGGCCAAGCTGGCGGAGTCGCGCGCCAAGCTCAACCGCATCGACGTGCAGCTCAATCGCCAGTCCGCGCAGCTTGTGACTGCGCCGCGCACCGGCCGCATCCAGAACCTCAACGCCGCCGCCGGCGGCGGCCTGGTGTCTGCAGGAACCGTGCTTGCCGTTGTCGCTCCTGAGCGCACCGAGCGGGTCGTGGAGCTCTACATCGATGGCCGCGACCTGCCGCTCGTCCAGGTGTCCGGGCCGGTCCGTCTCGAATTCGAAGGTTGGCCGGCGATCCAGTTCAGCGGCTGGCCCGTGATCGCTCAGGGGCTGTTTGACGGGCAGGTGCGCGCCATCGATCCGACAGCCTCCCCGTCAGGCCTCTTTCGCGTGCTGGTGGAGCCGGCGCCGGCCAAGGCGCCCTGGCCCGACCAGCGGTTCGTCAGACTGGGCGGCAAGGTTCGAGGTTGGGTGCAGGGCCGCACCGTCACGGTCGGCTACGAGCTCTGGCGCCAGCTGAACGACTTTCCCTTGGACTTTGGTCCCGGCGGGCCCACCGCGACCTCCGTTGCGATCGACAAGGCGGCGGCCAACACCTCGGCCCAAGCCAAGTGACCGCGACACTCGCCATGATCCTGCTGCTGGCGGCGCCAGCGCAGGGCGCACAACCGATCCTTGCGCCGGCGGCGGTAAGTGCGGCGGCAGAGCCGTTGACGCTGGCGGAGGTCCTGCGCTCTTCGGCCCGCGCTTCTCCTCAGATCATCGAGCAGCTGGCGCGTGAGCGTCAGGCGCAGGGACGCGCCTTGAGCGCGCAAGGCGCGTTTGACACCGTCTTTGGCGTCGAGGGGCGATCGCGCATGCTCGGCTACTACGACGGGGACGTGGTGGAGGCGCGGGCCACCCGGCCCTTCACCACGAACGGCGGCTACGCATACGGCGCCTACCGCGTCTCGCGGGGCGCGTTCCCGATCTATGAGGACGAGGTCTACACCAACGAACTGGGCGAGGCCAAGATCGGGGTGCTCTACTCGATGTTGCGCGATCGGCTCATCGATGAGCGGCGCACCCAGCGCACCTTGGCGGCGTCTGATATCGACATCGCCCGATTTGAACGGCTCGCCGTGGCGGTGGGCGTCCAGACGCGCGCCGTAAAGGCTTATCAGACCTGGGTGGCGGCGGGCTGGAGGCTGCGGGCCTATCGTGAGCTTGTCGAGCTCGCCGACAGCCGCCGCGGAGCCATCGAGCGTCAGGTGGCGCTGGGGGCGAGGCCCGACATCCTGATCACCGAAAACGAGCAAAACCGGGTTCGCCGCCAAGCCCTGGTCGTGCGCGCCGAAGGCGATTTTCGCACCGCCTCCAACGCCCTGTCGCTCTACTACCGCGACGCGGCGGGCCAGCCGAGGATTGTCGACGAGACGAGCCTGCCCCGGGCTTTGTCGGCGCTGGCCGTGGACGCTTCGCCCGCACATCGCATCAACGCATCGGAACGGCCCGATCTGCAAAGCCTCCTGGAGCGGATCGACCAGTCCACGGCAAAGCTCGCCCTCGCAGAGAACAACCTGAAGCCGCGCTTCGATCTGCGCGCGGAGTTTGGCAAGGACGTGGGCGACGAAGGTCGCGGCGGCGCCAGCCGCACACCCGCGGAGGCGGCGATCGGCTTTCGGTTCGCCGTCCCGCTTCAAAACCGCGCCGCCAAAGGCAAGCTTGCTGAGGCCCGCGCGGAGATCGACGCTCTGGAGGCCCGCGCACGATTGCTGCGCGATCAGATCACGATCGAAGTCGAAGGAGTCTCGATCGCATTGAACGCCGCCGAACGGCTCGCCGCCACAGCCGAGCAGGAGCGCGATCTGGCCGACCGCCTGGCTGCGGCGGAGCGGCGTCGCTTCCAGCTCGGCTCCAGCGATTTCTTCCTCGTCAATCAGCGTGAAGAGACCGCCACCGATGCCGCGGTGCGACTGATCGAAGCTCAGACCCGTATCGCGGCGGCTCGCGCCGATCTGGCTGCGGCGACGGTGGATTGGACCGCCCTGGGCCTTGATGAAATGAACTGACGACGGCGGCGATCTCGAAAGCGGCCTTCGAATGACCGCGCCGCAGGCGCGTGATGGCGCACGGCGCCAGCCCTTCGCCCTTCAGCCTCAGTGGCAGGTCGGGTCCGGAAAGTGCTCGTCCAGGAACGCATGGATGAGATCGGCGCCCTGACGCCAGAGCGCGTCTGCGGCCTCGGCGTCTGCAGCGGCGTCCATGTCGCGCGTGACGCGCTCCACCTGACGCCCAAGCTCGCGGTAGACCTGCACCTGAAACGCGGTCAGCCGACCTGCATCAAGGTCGTCACGGATCATCATGATCCGCGACAGCAGCGCGTCGGCCTCATCCTCCAGATCCGTCACATCCGTCACGAGGGTCGCGCACCACAACAGCTGGGGTCGACGCAGGACTTTGTCGGTCCGCGCTCCGGACGAAAGGATCGACGCAGGAAAATCGTTCCTCGCGGCGTGGCCCATTGCGATGGGGCATTGCAGCTGATGGGCTCCGGCTCATTCGAACGGCGTAAACAACCTCCTAGAGAAGGGTCTGCTGAGCCGGCGGCGCCTGCGGGGGCTCAGCTTGATCGCCACGCCGGTGAAGCTCGGTTTGCGCTGAGAACCGCACATCCAAGTCGCGGTCCCGGGCAAGGATGAGCAGGCGGTCGTTCGGCAGGTCGCAGAAGGCCTTGCCGCGATCAGGGCCGGAGGGGACGCGGGGCAGCAGGCCCGGCTCACGGCTCCAGGCGATCAACTGCTCCACCGAAGAGGCGTTCAGCAAGTCACGCAGGTGATGGGCGGTGACATAGGCGTCGGGCAAGGCGCGATGCGCCGGCAGGCCCAGCTCATGGACAAGACCTCGCGGCATCCGCCCATAGCGCAGGCGCTGATTGGAGAAGCCCGGCAGATGCGGCCAGACACGCAGGGCGCATTTCCAAGTGCAGATCCAGTCGACCGCGCCGGTGAACCGCGGCCTGCAGAACTTCTGCTCGAAGGCGGCCCGGTGGGCGGCGAGCGCCAGGACGCCGCCTGGCGGCCGCAGCACCGATCCCGCCACCGTCTTCCAGAAGGGAGCTGCGGCGACGTGTTCGTCCAGGATGTGATGAACCGCCATCGTCTCGGGCGAGATCGGGCGGCCGGGATTGACCAGGAGCGAGCCTCTGCTTTCGCTGACCACCCAGACGCCATCGCCTCCTTGTTCGACATCCTGCCAGCCGATCTCGCACACGTCGTGCGGGCCATTGCCGGCGGTCTCCAGATCGATGGTGCGGATGCGGCGCAAGACGGCCAGGCTTTGCTTCAGGTCCGGTGTGACCTCTTGGCGTTCAGATAGGATGCAGGCGTCCGGCTTTCGAGAGGCCCGTTCGGCGAAGGAATCCCCGGATCCGGAGCCTCAGGCAGCTTTGGGCGGCGCCTGACGCTCACCGGTCGGGTTGCTTCTCAACTCCTCGTTCACCGCAATCTTGATCCGGCGCATCAGCACCTCGACGCCTTCCGCAAATGTCGCGGTGACCAGACGAGGAAGCGGCGCGCCCGTGCGCAGGCAGGTGGCGCTGGCCAGCAGAGCCAGGCACCCATGCTGGAGGCTGATCGCGTAGCCGCGATACTCATATTCAACCATTCAGAGCCCCTTCGAGAATGGCGTTCGCCGGAAACCGGAGTGGCAAATGCAAGAACATGGTGAAGGTTCCTTTTGGTTGGGTCAGGCAGATGGCTGATCGGGTTTTCCATAGGTCGGCCCGCTCGCGAACGGCTGGAGCCTTAGGCCCCGCCGTCTCGGGATCGACAGATCTCGCCGGCCGTTGGCTGGCATGGAGGCAAGCAGCAGTGCGTGAAAGACCGACAGCTCTTCCATTGGAAAAGGCGGCCCTGCGCGTGGCCGTGATTGCGCCCGCGCTCATCATCGCGGCCCTCGGCGGCTGCACCTCGACCGTTCGACCCGGTCTTGACCGTCGTCCAATTGCAATCACCGAGCCGCTCGACGGCTCCTCGCGAGCCAGACTGGCTTACGCGACGTCGGAGAGCGCCTCATGCCAGGCATGGTTGGCCGCGGCGGCGGTGCCGTTTCGACCGGTCGCCGACCAGATCCAGTCGGAGACCTGCCGGGTCATCGCAGCGGGCACGCTGCAAAATGATGGGGTCCGCTACGCCCCGCCACGGCCGATGATGACTTGCCCGCTGGCGGCGGCGGTCTCGCTTTGGCGTCGCCAGGCCGTCGACGCCGCCGCTCTTGAAATCTTCGGCGCGCGCGTGACCCAGATCGACCATCTGGGCGTCTACGCGTGCCGGCCGGTCAACAATACACCCGGCGCGCGACCGAGCGCTCACGCTCGCGCATCTGCGATGGATATCGCAGGCGTACGCCTCAGTGACGGGCGACGGATCAGTGTGAAGGCGCACTGGTCCGACGGCGCCGCCGCCGAAGGTCGGTTCCTGAGGCGGATTCGCGACGGCGCCTGCCAGGTCTTTCAGACGACGCTATCGCCTGATTACAACCTCGCTCACGCCGACCATCTCCATCTCGAACTTGGCGAGGGGCGCATCTGCCGCTGAGCCGCAGGGGCCTGACGCAGCCTCCTCATAGCGCTCGCCTTCGAGTAACTGCACGGCGGCCGGCGAGATTGCTCAGCCTGGTCAAGTGCGGGCCGCGTCGCGAATGGGCGAGAAGGGCGCGCTGCGTCACCGACGTGTGGGACGCGTTTCCCGCAACCGTCTTCGCGGTCCGGCTTGGCGACGAACATCATGCCGATGTTCTGCTCCAGCCAACGCTCCGCTTCTTCGTCTCGTCTTTGAACGTTGCGCTTTGGCGACGGCGTTCCTCGGGAAGATACGGGCGGCCCGAGTTCGCCTAACGCTCGCGGCTTTCTTTGCGAAACCGATTGAAGAGCGAAAAAGACAATCTTGGAAAACGCTGCTGGAGAACCATCTCGCCGACGGTCTCTCGAGACCGAGCGTTCTCGATCATCTTGCCTAAGGCGACGGAGAGGATGGAGTAAAACTCGTTCGGATTTGCCAACTCCAAGTCGTCACCGAATTTTCGGTTCCACTCCTCGATGGCCAAGATGGCCATCAACATCACCTTGTTTTCGGCGACCCTGTAAGCAAATCGTGCATCGCCGATAAGTAACGAAACGATGATCCCGGCAGGGTCGGCACCGACGGCCTCGCCGAACCGGTAAACTAGGCCGATATCGACGGCTGAGTCGCCCTTTTCGAACGTTTGATACACGCGGCGCGTCACGCCCATCCGGCGGGCGGTCTCCGTCACGCTGAGGTTAGCGGCGAGCCTCAGTGTTCGAATGATTTGAGCAAGATTAGACCTTCTGTTGTGAGCGGATTCAATAAGCGCCTCTGCGTCCATCGTTCACAAACAATCCTCTACTCACGATTGAATCCATTAGCGAGTGCCGCGCCCCGCGCAACTCGCAAACAGTCGGCCGTATCCTTTAGGGGCTTGCGCAGGTCTGACTGCTGAACGTTGCGGCGACCGCCTCTCTTCAGCCGTGCACAACTGCACCTCAGAGATCCGCATCCGCACCTTCGTCGTGCGAATTTGCACCTGCGAGGTGCAGTCCGCACTGAACGCTCTCCGCATGGCAGCGAATGCCCCGGAACCAGGCGCTCGAACTTGCATGCGGGCCCCGTATGGCGCGCGATGGATGCAGGAGCCGTCCATGGGAAAAGCCAAGGAAAAGTTCGAGCGTGTGCTGCTGACCGTGCGCCGTCGCGTACGCAGCGGAGCATTGCCGTCGGGGGGACGTGTCTCTGCCGCCGAACTTGCGGAGGAGCTGCGCCTGAGCACGACGCCGGTGCGCCAGGCCTTGGCGCAACTGGCCGGCCAGGGCCTGCTCGACGGTCGAGCCGGTGACGGCTATTTCGTGCCGCAGGCGGACACCGAAGACATCAGCGATCTGTACCGCACTCGCGGTCGTCTCGTGGGTTTGGCGATTGCGCGTTGGCCGCCTAATGACGGGCGGCCCGCCGCTCTTTCCCTACCGTCAGAGTCCCGCATCGACCTTACGAACGTGGACCGGCTTGAGTTTCAGTTACGGCAACTTGTCCGTCGCGCCGGAAGCGACGCCCTTACCTATCTCTACGACCGCCTGTCCGATCGGTTGGCCTTTTTAGCGACGGCCGAAGACCGATGCGTGGAGACCGCGGCGGTCGATTTGGCGATGATCGACGCCCTTTGTCAGGCCGGTGACGCCCGCAAGCTTGAACGCGCGATCGCCGATCTCCACGAGCGACGCGCCGCCTTGGCCGGACCCATCAAGAGCGAGAGCCGCAACAATGACGGCGCCGCACCGTGATGCTCGTCGGCGCTGCGGCTGCGGCATGGCGTGCGGCGACGATCAAAGACCGAGCCCGGATCATGCTGGGCGCATCGGCGATTGTGGCGTCGTCAGTTCTGGCCTCAGCGGCGCCGCTTCAGCTCAAACGGCTCGTCGACGCCTTAGGTCCGGGGGGAAGGATGGCGGATCTTGCGCCGCTCCTGGCTGCGGGTGCGGCCTACCCGGCCTTACGCCTCGGCGCGGGTCTGGCGGGAATGGTGCGATCGGTGGCGCTCGTACCGTTTGCTGAAGCTGTTCGACGGTGTTTGGTCTGCGAGGCGGCTTCACGCGTGATAGACGGCGACGCGGCGGTCGGTGATGCTCCGCCCCGGGTCATCAAAGCGATTGAGCGAGCCGGCGCGGCCGTCGGGCTCATCTTCCAAAGCATGATCGTCTCTTTGGCGCCGCTGATGATTGAGAGCGTCATGCTCAGCGTGATCATCTGGCGGGTCCTTGATCCGGCGGTGGGCGCGCTGATGCTGGTTGTGGCGGGGTTCTACGGCTTCGTTGCGGTGGTGGTGACGCAAAGGGCGGTCGCCGCCCGCCGCCGCCTCAATCTCGCTGACGCCGCATTTACTCAGTTTCTCTTCGACGCCGTCGATAAGTCCGACGCCGTGCGAGGCGTCTCAGCAAGACGCTGGGCCATTCAGAGGATCGGTCGGCTTTCCTCCGTTCGCGCCGGCCGGGCGATCCGGGCTCAGACCCGATCCTCATCGCTCAATGCAGTGTGGGTGCTGCTTTCTGCGTGCGCGCACGCCGCTGCGCTCGTCTACTGTGTGCGCCAGGTGCATGCCGGGAAAATGACCCTCGGGGATATGGTGCTCGTCGAGGCCTCGGTGCTGCAGCTCCTGGCGCCGCTGGGCGCATTCGGCTTCATCTTTCGCGACGTCCGAAACGCCTTCAGCGATCTGCAGCATATCGAAGGTTTTCCCCAAAGGCCTGTAAGCCAATGCGCGCCCGTGGCGCGCAAGCCGGCGGCTGTGGCGATCATCGGCGGCGTCGTCAGAGATGAGGCCGGAAACGTCCGTCTTGAAGGGCTTGATCTGGCGATCGCACCGGGAGAGCGGGTGGCCGTGATCGGCGAGAGCGGTTCGGGCAAATCGACCTTGTGCCGAGTGCTGGCGGGATCGGTTCGGCTTGCAGGGGGAGCCGTTCTGACGGACGGACGTCCGACCGATGCGCGCGATCTTATTGCGAGGTGCGGGTACCTGCCTCAGCGCAACGCCATGTTCGGGATCGGCGTGCGGCGCAACATGCTGCTCGGCTCATCGCCGTCTTTTTGTGATCGTCGCATGGAGGCCCTGGTGGAACTTTCGGCGAAGTTCGGGGTCACGACGGGCAAGTCGGGCGGCGACCTTTCGGGAGGGCAGGGCCGTCTCGTCATGTTGGCTCGCCTGGTCTGCCGCAAACACAGCTTTTGGGTTCTCGACGAGCCGACCGCAGGCCTGAACCCTGCCGCCGAAGCGGCGGTGATCGCCTGGATGAGGCGTTTTCGGCGCCATGAGACAATCATCATGGCGACCCATTCATTAGCTCTGGCCTCGGCCGCCGACCGGATCATCCTGCTGCGGGCGGGGAGGATTTCGGACCAAGGCCCGGCCCGCCGAATGCTGGCCGGGCACGGCGCCGCGAGGCGCTTCTGGGCCGTGAGCGGCGCCACTTCCTCTGGCGACGAAGGGTCGGGGCGATGATATATCAGCCCGTCGATACGGCGGCGTTGCAGGGTGATGTCCGGCGGGCGCCGGCGCATCAGTGCAATGTGCAGTCGATGACGACGAAGGGTGCAAGACGTGCCTGAGGCCAATACGTCCAGATCGCGCAGCGAAGCGGCGCTTTGGTTCGCCGAGCTGAAGAACCGCAGCATCTCGGTCGAGCGGGTGGCGGCCTTTCGAAAGTGGCGGCAAGATCCCGCCAATCGTCGCGCCTACGACGAGATCGACGGTCTTTGGCGCAGCGGCGACGCTTTGGTCGACGACCCGGACATGCAGCGTCTTGCCGCCGATGTGCTGGCGTCCACCTCTCCTTCGGCCATGGCGCGCCGCCGCCGCCGCGCTGCGGTCGGCGCCGGCCTCTTGGCCGCGGCGATCGTCCTCTCGGTGGGTGTTTGGCGGCCGTGGCAGCCGCGTCTGGTCACTAAGGTCGGTGAAAGCCGGATCGCCGTCCTGTCCGACGGCAGCAAAGTCACGCTCGATACGGCGACCAAAATCGTCGTGGACTTCGCAGGCGACCGGCGACGCGTGACCCTCAGTCGGGGCCGGGCCTTCTTCGACGTGGCGCATGATAAAACCCGGCCGTTTGTGGTCGAGGCCGGTAATGAGCGGGTAGAGGCCCTGGGCACGCGCTTTGAGGTGCGCAAGGACGGCGATCAAGTTCAGGTCAGTCTGATGGAGGGCGCCGTCAAGGTTGAGAACCTTCACGGCGACCGCGCGCAATCGCCGGTCCTGGCGCCGGGCGATCAGCTGGCCGCGACCGACGGCGCGGTGGTGCGGCGCAAGGTCGACATGCAGGTTCAGACCAGCTGGCGCGATGGCAAGCTGATCTTCAAGGAGACGCCGCTGCAGGCCGCGGTGGGCGAAGTGAACCGCTATTCGCAACAGAAGGTCGAGCTGGCCGATGAAGGGCTGGAAGACGTGAAGGTGAGCGGCGTCTTCAAGACGGGGGACACCGCCGCATTCGCATCAGCCATCGCCACCCTCTACCGCTTGGAGCTTGAGGCTGACGGACGCACCGTCCGGCTGCGGCCGCGGGGCTGACCAACCGATTTTGAAAATTTTGCGACAAGCCGGTTAGGGTGTCGACGCATATTCGAACTCTCCCCTCTCAAGCGACGGTTCCGTCGCACAAAGGAGGGGACTGAAATGAACTATGCAGCAGCGTTTCTCGGGGTGACGGCGGCGGTCGCCGCTTGCTCGGCGGCCCAGGCTCAGACGGGCCAAGCTCAGGCCGCGCGAGCGGATGTGAACATCGCCCCCGGACCGCTCGCCCCGGCGCTGGAGGCGTTCGGCAAGACCTTCGACGTGCAGGTGGTCGTCGATTCCGGCGTCGCCGCCGGCCGCAGGACGGGGGGCGTTCGAGGCGCGATGAGCGCGACCGAAGCGTTGCAGCGCCTGCTGGGCGGCACCGGCCTGGAGGCAGTCGAGCCGAGACCGGGGGTCTTCGTGGTGGCGCCGATCAAGACGCCGTCTTCGTCGGCGGCGCTTGAGCAGCAGGAACCCGTCAGGCTCGATGAGGTGGTGGTCACCGGCTCTCTGCTGCGGGGCGCCGATCAAGGCGCTTCGCCGGTTTTGATCTTCCGGCGGGACGATCTCGACAAGGCGGGGCAGGCCACCGTCGCAGACTTCCTTCAGGCCCTGCCGCAGAACTTCGGCGGTACGGCGACCCCTGACAGCAGTCTGACCGCCGCCGACAACAGTGGCTCCAACACCACCATGTCCACGGGCCTCAACCTGAGGGGCCTGGGCGCCAACGCCACCCTGGTTCTGGTCAACGGTCGGCGGATATCCGGCACCGGCTCCAAGGGCGACTTCGCCGACGTCTCCGCCATTCCGACCGCGGCCATCGAGCGGGTCGACGTGCTGCTGGACGGGGCCTCGGCGCTATACGGCTCCGACGCCGTCGGCGGGGTGGTCAACATCATCCTTCGCAAGACCTTCGAAAGACAGGAGACGCGCCTGCGGTTCGGCGGCGCGCCGGGCGGCCTCGGCCAAGGCTCAGCCGCCCATACGGCCGGGGCGTCGTGGAGCGGCGGGCATGCGGTGGTCTCCTACGAGTTCAGCCATAAGGACGCCCTGCGGGCCGCCGAGCGGGACTACGCCGCTTCGGCGGATCTGCGCCCCTTCGGGGGCGCCGATCTGCGGCGCCATTTCAGCTCGCCGGGCAACATCGTCTCCGGAGCCCGGGTCCTCTACGCCATCCGCCCTTCAGAACGCGGCTATGCGCGATCGCCTGCGGACTTCGCAGCCGGCGAGACCAACCTGTTCAGCGGCTTTGCGGGGCAGGACATCATCGCCGGCCAGACCCGGCACGGCCTCTTCGCCGCCGCGGCGCAATCTTGGGGCGGCCTCAAGTTCGAAGCGGACATGCGCTATTCGCGGCGCGACTATGAAGGACGCGCCGGTGGCAATTCGACGACCATCAACGTCTCGCGGGCCAATCCCTTCTTCGTTTCCCCCAACGGCGCGTCGAGCCATTCGATCAGCTACTCCTTCCTCAATGACATCGGACCTCAGCGCTTCGAAGGCGTGGCCGAAGCCCTGGCCGCTTCGGCTTCAGTCTCAGCCGATCTCGGCCGCACCTGGCGCGGTCAGGCCTATGTGGCCTACGGCGAGGAGACCGGCCGTCATCGGATCAAGAACACCATTCACTCCAGGGCTTTGTCCGAGGCCTTGGGCAACATTCCCGATGATCCGGACTCCGCCTATGCCGCCGCTCGCGACGGGTTCTTCAATCCGTTCGGCGCGGGCAAGGCCAACAGCGCCGCAGTTCTCGACTTCGTCGCCTCCGGCCGCTCGCTCATCACCTTTGAGACGGCGGTGACCTCGGCCAACCTGTTGGTCGACGGCGAGGTCTTTGATCTTCCCGCAGGGCCCGTGCGCCTGGCGTTCGGCGCGCATCTTCGCACCGAGACCTACGACCGCAGCGGTGAGTTCTACACCTCCGGAAGCCTGCGCACGCCGACCGCATCTTACGGCCCTTCGGCTGATCGTCGCGTGGGCGCGATCTTCGGCGAGCTTCGAATTCCGCTCGTCGGCGACGACAACGCCGTGCGCGGGATCGAGCGCCTGGAGCTCTCCCTGGCCGGTCGGATTGAGGACTATGACGACGCCGGAACCACGGCCGACCCCAAGCTCGGCGCGGTCTGGTCGCCGGCCTCGGGCCTGCGGGTCCGCGCCAGCTACGGAACCTCCTTCCGGGCCCCGACCTTGGCGGAGGTCCGTCAGGCTCGGACCAATGCGGCGAGCCTCATCAACGAAGGCGCACAGCTTGTTCCGGTCATCGTGATGTACGGCGGCAATGACGACCTGAAGCCTGAATCCTCGCGCTCGTTCACCGCCGGGTTCGACTATGAGCCGCAGTGGCTGGACGGCCTGTCGCTCAGCCTGGGATGGTTCGACATTCGCTATCGCGGCCGCATCGGCCAGCCGGCTGCCGAAAACATCTCCGGCGTGCTCAATGATCCGATCTACGCCACCTTGGTGACCCGGATCAGTCCGTCGACCAACACCGCCGACCTGGAGCGCGTCCGCGCCTTCTTGGCCCAGCCGAACTTCAGCAACTCAAGCCAGAGCGATGCGACGAGCTTTCGCGCCATCGTCGACGGCCGCTATGTGAACGCCGGGGTTCTGCAGACCCGTGGGGTCGACGTGCGGGCGCGTTACGACTTCTCACAGGGCGAGCATCGCTTCACCGCCGAGGCCGACGGGGTCTATCTGACGCGCTATCGGCGTGGCGTCACGGCCGATGCGCCGGCGGTCGACTTGCTCGACACCGGCGGCTTTCCGCTGGATCTGCGGGCGCGGGGCTCGCTGACCTGGGGCTATCGTTCCTGGACGGCGCGCGCCACGATCAATTACGTGGACGGCTATCGAGACCGCCTGACCGGACGCAGCGTGGATTCCTGGACCACAGCCGATCTCTATCTCGGCTGGCGGCCCGAGGCCGGCTTTGCGCAGGGGCTGGACATCAGCGTCTCGGCGCAGAACCTCTTCGACGTCGATCCGCCCTTCTATCAAGCTCCTGCAGGCTACGGATACGATGCGGCCAACGCCGATCCGGTCGGGCGGCTGCTGGCCGTCCAAGTCACCAAGCGCTGGTGATCGTCCATGAGATCCGCTTTCCGAAAGGCGGCTGCGGCCGCCGGCGCCCTCTTCTGCGCCTTCATTCACCAGCCGGTTGTCGCCGCCCCTCTGACGCCTCGCGATCTCGTGGCTCTGGAAGAGTTCGTCCAGGCGGGCTTTGAGCCTTCGGGCCGATATCTCTTCATCGAGCATCGTCTCGGACGCGATCAGGCGCAGCGCTTTGATTACGGACGGGGGCAGGCGCGAACCACGGGTCGCATATCCGTCGCCGACCTAAAGAGCGGCGGCGCGATCAAGCCTCTCTTCGCGCAGTCCAGACCCTATGGCTACAGCCTGGGGCCTGTGTCTCCGTCGGGCGCGCGTCTTGCGGTCTATCGATTTAACAACGGCGCCATGCAGGTGGGTGTCGTCAACCTGGCGGACCGCACGGTCCGGTGGGCCGCGGTCAGAGCGGTCGTCGGCCTGTCGCCGCGCAACATGCAGTGGCGCTCCGACGACGAACTCCTCGTGGTCGCCGAGCAACGCAGCGACTTTGATCGAGATCTCGACCGGCACAACATCGCTGCGACCAAGGCCTCCGACCTGCAGCGACGGGCGGCCTTGGGTCTTGCGAGCATGACGGTGGTCGACAGCCGTGACGAGGGTTGCGAGTGCGGCTTTGCGCCGGGCCGCATCGTGTCGGTGAACGCACGTGACGGAGCGGTCAGGACGCTCGCATCGGGGCGGTTCTATGATCTGGAGCTCTCTCCCGACGGCGCGGTGCTGGCCGCCGCCTACATCGCCGGCGCGGCATCCTTGAAGAACAGCCGAGACATGGTCGGCGAGACCGGCATCCGCCGCAATCTGATGCTGATCGACCTTAAGAGCGGCGCGGCCCAGACCCCCTGTGCTGACTGCGACATCAGCAACAAGTTGATCAGTTGGTCGCCGAGCGGGGATCAGCTGATGTTCCATGCGCGGCCCGCGGGCGGGGCATGGGGACAGGTGCGCATCTGGTCTCGTTCTCAGGAGCGTCTGCGCGTCATCGACGACATCGACGCGCAGCGCGTGATCACCACGGATCAGAACATCGCCGTCGCCGCGCAATGGCGGGGGGAGACGCCTTACGTCTTCGGCTCCGGCCAAGGCGGGGCGCCGGCCTGGCGACGAGGCGCGCCGGGCGCCGGTCCTGCCCTCTATCCGGGCGGCGCAGATGCGCCTTGGCGGCTTGACGCCTCAGGTCCCGTCGAGGTGTCTGAGACCGCGCATCGGCTTGCCGCCCGGGCCCGGCTGCTTCAGCTCGGCGCCCCGCGGCGCCGGTTCGGTGCGACGCCGCCGGGGGGCACAGTCTCGGCGCAAGGGACCTTTGATTACGCACCTCAGCCCGAGGGTCGTCTCGTGGCGGCAGCCGGCGGGCAGGTCGTCACCCTGATGCACGACCGTCACGGCGTCGCCGCGCTTGTCCTCAGCGGACCGGGCAAGGCGGCCCGGACGCTGTCGGTCTATAATCCTTGGCTGGCGGATCGCGAGGTTCCGAGCGCGGTTGAGCTTCGGCATCGCACTGCAGGCGGTGATGAACTCGTCAGCCTGCTCTATCGGCCGGCCCGTCCCCGACCCGGCGGTGATCCTCTGATCGTCATGCCCTATCCGGGAGCAGACCGGGTCGCCGTCTATCGTCCCGACCAGATGCGCTGGTCCATCGATGTGGCGGTCATGACCGGGCAGGGCTATGCGGTGCTCACCCCCGCCATGCCTGCTCGCGAAGGAGAGCCCGGCCTGCGGCTGGCCGACCAGGTGCTTCCTTTGGTCGACCGGGTCATCAAAGAGGGCTACGCCGATCCTGATCGGCTTGCCTTGTGGGGCAACAGCTTCGGCGGCTTCGGAGCCCTGGCCATCGCCACACAGACCGACAGGTTCAAGGCGGTTGTCGCCGCACACGGGCTCTACGATCTGACGGCGGTCTGGAGCCAGCAGCATCCTGCCCTCAAGCAATCGGATGATCTGAACTACGGGGTCGCTTTCGCCGCCTACTGGGCCGAGGGCGGGCAGGGCGATCTTAAAGGACCACCCTGGGCGCAGAAGGATCGCTATGTCCGAAACAGCCCGCTCTATTTCGCCGACAAGGTCTCGGCGCCGGTGCTTCTGCTGCACAGCGACCTGGACCATGTGGCGGAGGACCAAGCCATCGCCCTCTATGCGGCGCTGCGTCGGCAAGGAAAGGATGTGCGGCTGGCGCGGTTCTGGGGCGAGGGGCACGTGATCGAAAGCCCCGCAAATCTGGAGGTGATGTTCAAGGAGGCCTTCGCCTTTCTTGAACGCAGCCTTCATCTTGAAACGCGCGCCGACCAGTAGCGAGCCCAGGCCTCCAGCGCCAAGGCGTCGATCAGGGCGCCTTGCTCACATCTCCACGCCAGGGTCGCGGGAGCCAGAGCATGCTCCAGGCGGGGGCGGTCGATCAGGCCCTTGGCGGCCAAAAGTCCGTCGAGGAGAAAAGGGCGGATGAAATCAAGGCCGGCCAGGAAACGCCGGCCTTGATGGGGGCTTAAGGAGGCCTTGGAGCGGCGGCGCCGTACGGCCGGCGCCAACTGCTCGGCGAAGGCCGTGCGCGCCAAGGCCCGGTCGCGCCCGCCTTTGCAAAGGTTGACCGGGGACGCCGACAGACAGGCCTCCAGAACCGGCTGGGCCAATAGCGGATGTCGGTAGCTTACAAAATCGCGGGCGGTGGATCGGTCAAAGGACCGCGGGCTTGTGGCGACCATGCGCAGATGCACCGACTTGGCGGCGGTGAACACGCTTGAGGTCTTTTGCGCCCGACGGGGTGAGGCGACCCAGTCATAATGCGGCGGCGAATTATCGACCCCTTCGCCGCTCATGGCGGCCCGCCACTGGGTCCATAGCGTCGTGCGTCGGGCCATGGCGAAGGCGTAGAGGTCCTTGCCGAACAGCGCCGCCGGTCCGTCCCGTCGGATCAGATCCTGCGCGATCGAGACGCCGGACTGCAGGAAGACCATGTCGCCGCCGCGCCCGGTCCAGACCTCATCAACGCCGTGCCGCTGGCGCCAGACCGATAGGGCGTCGCGGTACTGGGGCGCAAAGAGCGTCTGGTCCGGCTCGAACGTGTCGAGCTCATCGTCGCCGGGGGCGCAGAAGGGAGCGGCCGGTCGCGCCAGCGTCTCCAGGTCGGACTGCAGATGCTGCGCCTGAGCCTGCGCGAAACGCAGCTCGTCGGCGGCTTTGGACGGGGAGGTGAAGTGCAGAAGTTGCGGCTGAAAGTGCTCAGCAGCCATGCCGGCGACCACGGAGGAATCCAGGCCCCCGGACAGGAGAACGGCCGGCCTTGCGCTGCTGCGGGCAAAGGCGCCGCTCACCATGGACAGCGCCTCGCGGACGGCTTGCCCGTCGGCTTGAAGATCACGGCCGGCGTCGGCGGCGAAGGCGCAAGGGTCCCAGACCCGCGTCTCGGTCCCGTCTGCGCTGACCAAGGATCCTGCGCGGCTGTGGGTCACGCCGGTGAGCAGGGGCGGCGGATCGGCCGCCCAGCTGTCCGCCAGTCGCTGCGCCACGCTTAGCCAGTCCGGACGCACTTGCGGCGTCAACGGGCCGAGGCGTTGCGGAATTCGAGAGGCGACGACAAAGGCGCCGTCGACGCGCCACATGACGCAACTGATGCTGCCGCCCGGTTCGGTCAGCACGTCTACTCCGCCGCTGCGGTCAAACAGCAGAAGTGCGTACCGTCCCCAGTAGTCTTTGCAGAGGCGGGCCGCCTGCTCGAGTGGTGGACCGTTTGTCGAGGGCGCAAAGGCAGGCTGCCCGCGCCGATCAAAGAGCGCGCCGATGAGATAGCTGTCTGCGTCTGCCGATTTGCGGATCGAAGGCGCGTCGGGACCTTGTACGGCGAACATGACGCCGTCGGCCTCAAGACGGACGCGCCATCCGTCTTCGATGAGAAGGGCCTTGGCGAGATCCAGCTTGCCGCCTGCGCCCTCGTCGGCCCGAACAAAGATGAATGCGCCCATGTCAGACCCACAAGATCGGTTCGAACGTGGCGACACGTTCGGTGGTGTCGTTAAGGAGGATCGGTCCGGCCTGGACCCAGCAGTGGGCTTCGAAGGGCCAGGTGCGCACCCCGAAGACCCAGCTGGCGCCTAAGCCCTGCCGATGCAGCCAGGCCAAGAGCATGAAGGATTGCTGCAGGCAAAGACCCGCGACCGGCGCCAGCGGCAGGAGCGCTCTGAACCGCAGGGCGGCAGCGCAGGCGGCGTCATTGTCGATGATCCCGATCTGTTTGCGTCGCGCGACCTGTTCGACCAGAGCGCCGAGCGGGCGCCGATGGAAACTTGTGAGCACGTCCAGCTGCACCGCGGCGAAGCGCAGGGCGTCGGCGGCGGTCAACCTGTCAGCCGTCTGATCACGAAGATCGACGGCGCCGATCCGGAGGGGAGAGACCTTGGTCGGAGCCTTGTCGCAGACAAGTCCGGCCGTCGACAGAACTTCGACCAAGCGCTCGTCGCTCGCGGTCATGAGGTCGGAGGCGTGCAGCACGACCTTGTCGCCGACGCCCTGGATCATGCCGTACTGATCCGTGCGCAGATCGAGGTAGACCAGTTCATCGTCGACCAAGGCGAACCGGACACCGGCCGCAGCGGCGAGCATGAGAGACATGGGAGAGCTCCGTACGGCGCCGGCTTTAAGCCGGCGCCGTCGTTTTGGTCTTAGTCGTTCGGCATCCACTGGGGACGCAGATCGTCGTCCAGGGGGCCTAGGTCGGCGCCGCCTTGGGTGAGCCGGCGTGCGTCGCCGATCATGACAACGGGATTGATCATCAGAGCCTCCGCAAAGTTAAGCCGCCGATTGCGGCGCATCGATCGGGCGCTCGGGTTCGAAAGTCTTCAACTGGCTTCCGCAGGGCTTCTCAGGCGGCGGGCGGGCAGCGACGCCGACGCAAGGCCGACGTCGCCTCCGGCGTCAGTCGACCGGCACGAATTCCGGACGGCCGTCTTCGTCGATCGGCCCGGGCGTGTCGGCGCCTTGGGTCAGTTTCCGAGCGTGGCCGAGCCGGATGAGTTCGATAGTCATGTCAGCCTCCATTGGCTTGAGCACCTGCAGGTGTGCAGGCCTCTCCATGGGGCGGCCGGTCGAGAGAGCCTTCAACGAGCTTTCGCGCGGCATTAGCGCAGCAGGGCGCCGCGCTAGTATTGCACCCGGAGCGCACTGTTGAGCTGACGCCCCAACTTGATGAGCATCGGTGTCAGATAGGTCTCAAGCCGTTCGAATAGATGGTGGGTGGCGAATGCCGCAAAGCTGCCGACGAAGCCGCCGATGATCCAGTCCAAGGCGCCAGGCTTGTCGAAAGCGAAGAACAACACCATCGCGCCGACAAAAATCAGCACGCCTACTCCCATGCAGAGTTCCAGGATGACTTTGCACTTGGCCCAGCACCAAGCCCACAGACACCAAGCCAGGGCGCCGAACAGCCTCGCCAAGCCGAAGACGAAGCGCACCGGCAAAAGCACAATGTCGCGGACGATTGCGCTCAGCGTCCTTACGGCCTGTCGCATCAATCGCAGGTGTAGAGGCGATGCTGCTGCTGCGGGCGTGGGTACGACTGACAGCGTGGGCGGTGTCTCAACCGTATCCGTTTGCGGTGAAGCGGGGCGATCGACACAAGGCAGTTCGACGTCCGGATTCAGATACGCGACGATGTCGGCTGCGAGGCGGGGGCCGGGCGCCGGCTTGGTCGGCCACATGCCCCGCCAATAGTCGTATGCCTCACGAAGCGCCTCGGGCGCGCGTTCCACAGCATTGCCGTCCAGCGTGATCTCTCGCGGGTTGGAAGGCGGAAGCGCCACGTTGGAGACGTCGGCGTCAGCAAACCAGACGAGATGTCCGAAAATGATGCCCGAGCCCCCGGGAATCTTCCGGCTGACCAACCGCTGAAGATAGTGCTCATTGTCAGAGGCTTGCCGGTAAGGATCGATTTCGATCGTCGGCGGCTCGCCCTTTCGGCCCTGAAGCCACTGCCCGTTTCTGTGAGCGATCTCACCACCTTTGACCTCAACGATCATCACGCCGAAGGCGGGGTCGATGATGAGGAAGTCGATCTCCCCCTCGCGAGCCGGCCCACGGGGGGCGTCCATCCAATCGAGCGAGTGGAAAACGAAGACGTCTTCCGGAAGCTTCGCCAACGTCCTCCACACCTTCGCCTCTGCCGGGCTTTTGGAGTCTTTGGGGGCGGAGGGGATCATTGTGGCCATACCGGCCACAATCCGAAGTCGAACTGAATGACTGGTGAAGCTTAAGGGTTAAAATGGCTCGATGACGGGCCTCGGACTCTCGCGGCGTTGATGCGGCGCCGCTCGAGAAGTCGATTTCAGAAGACGCGTAGAAGGCAACCCGTAAAAAAGCGCGCGTAGATTGTATTTTCTATTGACTGACCTTTACGAGGGATTAACCGTCGAACGGGGTTCGGGGAAAATTTCAATGGCCGGTAAACGGATTTTTGCGGCGGCTGGCGCTTGCGCCTTGATCTGCTGCGCCGCTGACAGCGCACTTGCACGGCAGGCGAACCAGTCGCCGCCTGCAGAGGCCTCAATGGACGGCTATGTCCAACTGATTGCATCGGTGGCCTATGGCGGAGCCGCGACAGAAGAGATTTCCGCCTGTCCCACCGGCAAAGCTTTCGGGACGCCGATAGAGCAGCTTCTTAACGCCGATCAAAAGCTGCTTGTCGGCACGCGTATTGACTTGCCGGGAGGCAAGACAATTGAGCTGGCTCCCATCACGATCACCGTCGAAAGAACGAAGGTTCTTTTGATCTCCAAGACAAAATGCAACGTGAAGGCAAGTGGGTCGCAGTACGTCTCGCCCCTCTACACGACGCAATCGAGCGCATCGACGTTCTTTCGCGTATCTCCGCTCTTTCATCAGCGGACGAAGCCGACCGAGGACTTTCTGAATTCCACGGCGGAGGCGTCGGCAGCCGCGTTGAAAATCAGCCAAGTCACGGCGCCGTTTGCTGACGGCCTGGGGCTTTTGATCTCGCGGACGCTCGGAGGAGGCGGGTACAACATCAGCCAGGAGGTCGGCGTTGAACTTTCGATCAATCCGGCTTTGGGAGTCTTAGAGAAAGAACCCGATTGGAAGGTTTCCAAGAATGTCTTCGGAGGCTCTCACGACATACTCGTAAAGGCGCGCATTCATCGTGTGGCCACCTACTTCAATCCGCTAGCGTCATCCGCATCAAACATCGTCACCGGCAATAACTACCTGCCTATACTCAGTCATCCTTTCTATAATGAGCCGGTTTCGCCGGCTCGTACGATGGATGAGTTGGCCAAGCACGTGGCCGCCACCAGCTACGACGACTTGCTGGTCAAGACGGCTCCGGTCGACGTGAACAAGGCCTGCACCGAGGTGTACGCGGGATTGCAGAAGGCTGGCCTCAGCCAGGGCGACGCCGCCCTCGTGGTGTGGGCTTTGGGGCGCAAGCGTTCGGCGCCGCTCGCGAGCGGCGTCTACGACCAAGTAAGCTGCATACAGGCTAACAAGAACAGTTTGACCACAGCGGGTGTGGTTCTGGAGACGGGCGCGCCGCCTCCTCCGCCGCCGGGGCGAGCACCGACGGCCCGGGAGATGAACGCAACCTTGACCAACATTCCTCTCGGATCAGTCGACGAGACGACGGACATCAACGCCTTCTTCAAGTCTTCCACGATTACGACGCGAAATAGGGCTGCGTCCCGCTTGTTCGTTGCGAAGGCCAGTTTGGATGATCCGAACACGACTGTGTTCAATGTCGCCGCGATGAGTTTTGAAAATCAGGCGGAGTGGGCGGGAGCGGTGCCGACCGGCCAAGATGCGCTGTTCGCCAATCTTGGATGCTACTCTCATTTTGACGGTGAAAACGCATCCGTCCTCGGCGGGCCTGCGACGGTTGCGATCGGGCGCACACCGGCGATTGCCGGGGGGGCGGGACGGGAGGCCTGGGTCATTTTGAAGTTTGAAAAGGTTGTGCCCGGCGAAAACGCTCGCATCGGAAAGGTTGAGATCCGTCCCTCAATTCCGGACGCTGCGCGTGGCATTGTGCTCGGGCTGCATGGCTCGCGCCGCTGCGGGTCCGGAACCAACACATGGGAGCCGGAGCTGCTGCGATAGCCGGCGGCGATCTATCCTGGCTGGCCGAGAACGATCCGACGAGGTGATCGGGCACGTGGCGGACTACCGTCTCGGCGTACCCTAACCCTCACGCAGGGTCGCTTCCGTGGAAGAAGTACAGTTTCGAAACGCGGTGACCCGCTCCACAACAACCTCTAAAGGCAGCCGCCTGCGGCCGTGGAGTTCGCACTCCCAAATCTCCAGGCTGCGCCATCCGAGCGCTTGGAGCCGCTTGCGGGTCTCTTCATCTCGCACTTGATTGGCCGTGATCTTCTCTCGCCAGAACTCGGGGCGTGTGGCGGGAAGTTTGGCCTTGGGGCAATCGTGTCCGTGCCAAAAGCAGCCATGAACGAACACCGCCGCCTTGCGGCCGGGAAAGACGATGTCCGGCCGCCCCGGAAGATGCTTGGCATGCAGTCGGTAGCGAAGGCCCGCGGCGTGGAGAGCTTTGCGCAAGATGAGCTCGGGGCGCGTGTCGCGGCTCTTTACCCGGCTCATGTTGAACCGGCGCTGTTCTGTGGTGTGAACGTCCATGAAGCGCCGAGCTTACCGCAACGCGCAAGCGACGCGCGATCAGCTTATCGACCTTGATCGACTCCTGCTATTTGCAACCTCAGATAAAACAAGCTGAGCGTTGAGATGGCCGAACAAGGCGGCGCAGATTTGCCGGAGGCCGCGCAGGCGCCGGACGAAGTGATGAGCTTCGTAGAAGCCTTCGCCAAGGTGAAGCTCGACCGGATCCGTGCGGCGCTCGGCTCGCCCATGGCGGAGGCTGCATCCCTGGAGGCGGTCTTCGATCCCGATTGGGACGACGCGGACGCGCTCTCCAAAAGCGGCCTTGAGCCCTCTCAGATCGACGCCGACGCAAGGGCGGGGCGCAAGTACCTTCACTTCGATGTCGCCGCTGACCCCGGGGCCATGCGGCTGCGCGAACTCTTCCTGGGGCTGACCGGCCTTTCTGAAAAGCAGCAGCGGGTGCTCTTTCCGGTCCTTCGCGGCCGAGGGGCCAGCACGCCGCAAAAGCTCACTGATGAGTTGACGCGTCTGAACGGCTGGCTGGATGAGATGCGGGAAGGCGGCTTCGATCCGAGCGCGTTCATCACCTACCAACGCAGCATCGCCATCCATGGCGCGGGACAAAACCTAAGCGGCCAGATCGGCGCGGCCGGAGCGGCCATCGCTTTCGTCGACGCCATTCAAGAACTGAACCCGACCGCCATCGCCGACACCGTAGGCGCCATAGCACCGTCGGATGTCCGGTCTCCGGCGCAGGTCGCCGCCTGGCTTGAGAAGAACAAGGCCGCCCACACGCTGCGCGCCGTTCTGCTCACCAACGGCCGGGCCTTGGTGTTCGCCGGCAGCAAGGACGCCAACATCTTTGAGCCCCTGGGCGGCGCAGCCTTCCTGAACGCCAAGGACGCTCTTCAGCGATACAACGCCGTGGCCAAGGATCAGCGGCAGCGGCGTCAGCAACTGCACGAACATGCCGTGGGTGAAGTGAAGACGGCGACCGATCCGAACAATCTGCATGAGCGTATGGGGCTGGCCTCACGTGAAACTCAGACCGAACTTCGCACGGACCGCTTCTTGATGATGGCGATCCTCAATCCCGAGATCCTCGCCGGCGGGGAGCAGGGCCGGACCATGAACAATCGCGACCTGATCAGGTTCACGCACGTGTTCAACCTGCACCACTGCTGGGGCTGGGACGGCGGCCGCGAGCGCCATCCCGAGCATTGGACGAGGTTCAAGGACGCGGTGGCCGAATGGTGCGGCCTCTAGGGATCAGGCTGCGCGTCGAGCCGACACGGACTTGATGTCCGCCAGCCTCAAGGTCGTGTCGGGCATCACCCATTCTTCGACCGCCGGCTTGCGGCCGCTGATCATCCAATCGACGCAGGCGGCGATCTGCCAGGCGATGACCGGTGGAACGGCGTCGCCGATCGCCCGGTAGCGGTTGGCCACCGATTTGACCGGGAAGATGTAGTCGAAGGGGAAGCCCTGCAGGGTGGCCATCTCCCGTACGGTGAGCAGGCGATCCTCGGTCGGGTGCGCATAGCGGCCGTTGCCCACATGGGCGCACTCGCGCTTGATGGTCGGCGCGGGGCGATCCCACCACATGCGGCCGTAGACATCCGGGTGCGAGCCGAAGTCGCCGCTGGTCCAGCGCTGCAGGCACTGGGGCGTCAACAATCGGCGCGTCTCTTCGCGACGAGCCACATCAATCCAACCGCCGCCGTCCGTAGGGGTCGCCCGAAGTCGGGCTGACACGGCCGCCCCGGCTCCGGGGCTGGCGGCGCCCGTGGGATCATCTGGCGCCGTTGCTTGCCACTCAGCCAGCCGCTGCAGCGCGGTGCGGACGGTGGTGGCGCTCGTGTCGATCTCCCGGCCTTCCCAAAGATCCTCCAGAGTGCGGGCGGGACCGACGCGCGAGGCCACGATCAGTGCGCGTTCGCGCACCTGGGGCAGTCCGAAGCGGCTGAGGAAGTGGATGTCCGCCCGCACGTCGTAGCCCAGACGCTCCAGCCGCGCCTTAAGGGCGTTCCAATGCTGGGGATGATTGCCCCGCAATAGCTCGCGGGCGTTCTCCATGACAAACACGTCGGGCATCATCGCCTCGACGAAATCGCCCGAGCGGCCGACCAAGGTGTTGCGGTCCTTGTCGGAGGTGTGGTTCGCCGGATTGGCCCGGGAGAAGTCGGTGCAGGGCGCGCAGGAGATCAGGCAGCCGACCTCGCCGGATGTGATCTCGAACTTCGACATCAGAGCATCGGGCGACAGCAGATTCAGGTCGGCGGACAGGGGCTGCAGGCTGTGGTTGGCCGCATAGATCGCATTGCAGCCGGTCTCGCCGGCTTCCTTGCCGGAGGGCTTGGCGACTTCCAGGTCCACCGCGCCGGCCAGACGCCATCCCGGACGACCGGCGAAACCCGCGCTCATGCCGCCGCCGCAGGAAAAGAGGTCGACTACAGGACGGTCACGATCTGAGGCGGTCATGCCGCTCCTTGTTCCATGCAGACCGTCGTGGCTGCGAGATTTCTCGCAATCGGGCCGAAGAGTTCACTTATCAGATTCGACCATACGAGGTCAGGACAGGCAAGCGGCTGCGAGCCCCGCGGCGGGCTTAGGGCTCGCCTTCGTTCAGGAGCGCGCTGCAAAGCGCGATGGCCTTGCTCATGCGCCATTCTACGGTTTTGACCGAAACGCCCAGCCGGACGGCGATCTCTTCGTAGGTAAGCCCGACCACGCGGCTGAGGATGAAGGTTTCTTGGTAGGTAGCGGGCAGTGCTCGGATCACCTCTTTGTATGCGAGGTGCGATATCTGATCGGCGCTCTGACCATACTGATGGTCTAGCGCTGTCGACTTCAAAGGCTCCGTTGCAAGGCGCGTTTCCCTTTGGTGGCGCTTCACGGCGATGTTTATCGCAACGCGAAGTAGGAAGGCCTTCGGGCTCCGAATGCCGTCTAGAGCTTCATATTGAGCTAGTCGCGCGAATGTTTCCTGAACCACCTCTTCGATTTGGTTTTGCGGCAACGAGCGCCGAAGTGACCGGGCCAGCCAAGCAGAATGGCTTCGGTATATGCGCTCGCAGTCTGACCAAGCAGTCGGTAGCTGCGGTTGAGAAAGGGGCCAGCGCATCAACGTCTCCCAAGACGCAATAGGGACTATAGTCCCTGGTGACTATAGTCCCTATTGCGCCCTATCCCAAAATGGAATGGCGGGCCGTAGTGGGCGGCAATCTTCGAGATCTAAGAGTCTCGCGAGGGTGGACTCAAGAAGAGCTGGCGTTCAGCGCGCGGCTCGATGAAGGCTACTTGGGCAAGATTGAAAGAGGGAAGCGAAACCCCTCAGTGGCGGTGCTCGCTCGTCTCGCTACCGCCCTGGACGCGACGTTGGCGGACTTCTTCCATGAGCGCGGTTTAGACGCAGGAGGGATTATAGTCCCTGGAGAGGCCCGGACCTTTCGGTGCCCATCCTGCGGATGGATTGGCAGTCAACTCTCGCCCGAAACATACGGCAGCTCCGCCAAGACAAAGGTCTGACGCAAGAGCAGTTGGCGGTCGATTCCAGCATTGACCTAACCTACCTCGGCGGCATCGAACGTGGGCGCCGCAATCCCTCCCTCCTTGTGATGGCTCGTATCGCTGATGCGCTGGGAGTTTCTCTGCCCAAGCTCCTGGAAAAGTAGGCGAGACCGTTCGGCATCGATCGCATGCAGTCGCCCTTAGGCGACCGGCAGCAGCTTGCGATCCGATGGATTGCACCGTCCGTGTCAACTTGTGGCCCGCAGTTGTCCATTGTTGAACACCTGCGGTGCCGATCCGCACCAACGGCGTGCGGTCCTCCCCTACTTTCCCGAAAGTCGACGGAAGATCGCGGCAAAATTCATGGCAAAGCTCGCGCCGCCCGACTGATCCGATTGACGATGTCCTCATCAAGAGGAGGTCGTTCGTGGTTCGATCACATCGTCACCTGGCAATTGTCTGCCTCGCCCTAAGTTCGCTGTCCGGCCCGGCCTTCGCGCAATCCGCCGGCGGTGATCTCGGCGGCTTCATTCAAAACATCATCGACCTCTTGAATTCCGACATCATCCGAGGTCTGGCGGTGCTGGCAGTCATCCTCACCGGCGTCGCCTGGATGTTCGGCCAGATCGATCTTCGTCGCGCCGGGACGGTGGTCGTCGGGATCATCGTGATCTTCGGCGCCGGCACCATCGTCGACATGATCGTCGGCGGAGCCTGACCGTGGCGTCGCTCGGCCAACAGCCTGCGCGGGACACACTCTTTTTGGCCTGCACCCGTCCGGCGCTGGTCCTCGGCGTGCCCATGGAGGCCATGGGGGTCAATCTGATCGTCTCATCGGTGGCGTTCCTGGCTGGCGGAAGCCTGCTCTATCTGCTGATCGCGCCCGCGCTGCACTTCGTTCTGCGGGGCGTCTGCCGGACCGACCATCACGCGCTTCGCCTTTTGTGGCTCTCGGTCGAGACGCGCGGCCGCAGCCGCTGCGCCACACTGTGGGGCGGCGCAGCATTCAGCCCTCTGCCGTTTCGCAAGGTGGGTCGTGCTTGAGCGGCTTACGTCCCCAGCGGTCCTCAAGCGCGAGACGACCGTGCGCGGCCGGTTGCCCTACGCCCGTCACGCCACCGAGACGGTGATCGCCCTGGACGGCGGCGCGCTCATGGCGATGGTCGAACTGGAGGGCGCATCCTTCGAGACCGCAGATGCGGCCGCCGTCGATCGCTTGCATGACGCCCTGTCGGCGGCATGGCGCACCATCGGCGCCGAGGACCTGGCGCTGTGGCAGCATCTGGTGCGCCTGCCGTCTGCGGCGCCGGCGGGAGACACTTTCACCAGCGCCTATGCCGGGGAGCTCGATGAGGCGTGGCGGGCCAAGCTCGCTCGCGACGGCCTCTTCTCCAACCGCCTTTACCTGGCCGTCGTCCTCAAGGCGCCTGTGCTCGGCAGCCTGTTCAGGCGCGCGGGCGCTATCGGCGATGAACTGCAGCACCGCTTGAGCCGACTCGAGACGGTCATGCGCGATCTTCAGCGTCTTCTCGAGCCCTGGCGGCCCAGAAGACTCGGCGTCCTCGCGCACGGCGGCGGCCATGCAAGCGCGCTCCTGGCCGTTCTGGCGAGCCTCCTGGAGGGTCGCGAACGCACGGCGCCGATCGTCCGCGGTCATCTGGGCGAAGCGCTTGGCTCGGCGCGGCTGATCTTCGGCCGGGAGGCCGTGGAGATCCGCCATCACGGCAGCAGCACCTATGCGGCCATGCTGGGCCTGAAGGCCTATCCGGCGACCACCTGGCCGGGGGCGTGGGATGCGCTTTTGGCGGCGCCGTTCCGTCTCGTGATCAGCCAGTCCTTCGCCTTTCTGTCGCGGCCGGCCGGAGAGGCGCTGCTGGGGCGTCGGCAAAACCAGATGGTCAGCGCCGCCGACCGCGCTGCATCCCAGATCGACCAACTGGACGAGGCCATGGACGATCTGGCCAGCGGCCGGTTCGTCATGGGGGAGCATCAGGCCAGCGTCATGGTGTTCGCCGATACGCCGGCGGACCTGTCACGTGACCTATCGATGGCCGGCGCCATGCTGGCCGGGGGCGGGCTCGTTGTCGCCCGTGAAGACGTGGGGCTCGAGGCGGCGTTCTGGGCGCAGTTCCCGGGCAACTTTCGTCTCAGGACGCGGCCGGCGGCGATCTCGTCGCGTAACTTCGCAGGGCTGGCGCCGCTGCATGCCTATCCCGAGGGGCGAGCGGAAGGCCTGCATTGGGGGCAGCCTCTGACCACGCTGCGCACGAGAGGGCGCACCCGGTTCGATTTCAGCATGCACGTCAACGACCTGGGCCACACCTTCATCTGCGGCCCCTCCGGCTCCGGCAAGACGGTGTTGCAGAACTTCATACTGGCCCAGGCGCAGCGGTTCGCTCCGCGGCAAGTCCTGATCGACAAGGATCGCGGCGCCGAGATTTTCGTGCGCGCCTGCGACGGCGCCTACCACACGCTTCGTTCCGGCCAGGCGACGGGCCTGGCTCCGCTCAAGGCTCTGGAGGAGAAGGACGCCGGCTTCCTGCGCGCCTTGGTGCTGCGCATGGCGCTGGGGCCCGTCGAACAGGCGACGCCGCAGCAGATCGCCCTGCTCGATGAAGCGGTGGCGGCCGTGCTGCGTCTGCCGCGACGATCACGATCGATGTCGGCCCTGCGCGGCCTTCTGGGTCAGCAGGACGCCGAAGGTCTCGGCGCGCGGCTGGAGCGTTGGTGCGACGACGGCGCCTTGGCATGGGCGCTCGACGGCGAAGACGACGCCCTTGATCTGGCGCCGCCTCTGGTCGGCTTCGACATGACCACCATCCTGGACGATGCCGAGGCGCGCGCCCCGGTGATGATGTACCTGCTTCATCGCATCGGCGCCCTGGCCGACGGCCGCCGCCTCATCGTCTCCATCGACGAGTTCTGGAAGACGTTGGGCGATGAGGCGTTTCGCGCCTTTGCCCGCGATGGCCTGAAGACCTGGCGCAAGCAAAACGCCGTCCTCGTTCTTTCCACCCAGTCGCCTTCCGACGTCCTGGCCTCGCCGATCGCGCGGACCATCCTCGAGCAGTGCGCCACGCACGTCTTCCTGCCCAACGGTCAGGCCGCGGCGCTCGACTATCGTGACGGGTTCGGGCTGTCGGAGCGTGAGTTTCAGCTGGTCCGCGATGAGCTGGGCGTGGGCGGCCGGGGTTTCCTCATTCGCCAGGCCGGCGCCTCCGCCGTAGCCGAACTCGATCTGAGCGGCCTCGACGACCACATGGCCGTCCTCAGCGGACGGGCTGCGGCCGTCGCCGCCCTCGACCGGCTTCGCGCCGAACTGGGCGATGCGCCCACGGCTTGGCGCTCCGCCTTCCGCCAGCACACGGAGAACAAGGCATGAGACGACTTCTATGCGGCGTCGTCGCCTGCGCCGTTCTGGCCATGAGTCATCCCGCGCGGGCTGCGGTCATCGTCCATGACCCCGTCGCGTACGCCAAGATCATCGATGAGGTGCGAGCCGCCATCGAGCAGCTCGACACCCTCAAGGCTCAATTGGCCGAAGGAAAGCGGCTGCACGACAGCCTCAATCTTCGCTCCGCTATCGACGCCATCGCCCCGGAGCTCTCCGCGCCGGAGCTGCGCAAAGCCCTCCCGGACGTGAGCGCCCTGGAGCAGGCGGCAAGCGGCAGGTTCGAAGCCCTCGGCGCCATCGGCGATCGGGCGCGGCAAATCCGAGAGGCGCGCCGCAAGCTCGCCCCCGCCGCCGGGGAGGAGGCCTCACCTTTGGCTCGACAAGGCGATCTGGCCGCGCGTGACCTGGCGGTAGGGGAGGCGGCGGTGCGCGCAAGTTCGGAGCGTCTGACAGGCCTTCGCGCCCTGCAGGCGGCGGTCGGCCAGGCCGACAGCGCTCGCGCCGTGGCTGATCTGCAGGCCCGCATCGCCGCTGAACAAGCCCTGATCCTCAACGACCAGATGAAGCTTCAGGCGCTCGCCCTGGCTCAGGCGGCCGAGGAGCGGATGGAGCGGCAGGAAGCTAGAGAGCGGTCGGCCCAGCGGAGACGTGACCGTATGGAGCTTGCAAGAAGGACTTTCCAATGATCCGCCGCCTCTGGGCCTGCCTTCTTCTGGCGGCCTGCTCGGCCGAGCCTCGCAGCGAGAGTTACTTCGTCGCCCACCCGGAAGAAGCCCGACGCGTACTCGAGGCATGTGAGGCGGGCGCCCACCGTGGCGACGAATGCGTCAACGCGCATGCGTCGGAACGTGAAATCCGTAGACGGGCTCGGATGGAGATGGCCCGGCGGACCTTTGAGCGAGGTCGCTGATGGAGACTACCTACACCGTCTTCAGCCAGGCCTACGGCACGGTCGACAACCGGCTGGAAAATTTTCTGGGTGACGCCGTTCAAAACGCGATCGCTGAGATGGCCGGCCCGATGAGGGTGGCGCTTGTGCTCTACGTGCTGCTCTACGGCTTTGCGATCCTGAGGGGCGCCATCCAGGAGCCGTTGATGGATTTCGCGGTCCGTAGCATCAAACTCACCATCATCTACTTGCTGGCGACCACGCCCGCCTATGGCGACTACGTCACGCAGCCCCTCTTCCACCAACTTCCGGACGCTCTGTCGCGGGCCCTCGGCGGCGCTGCTTTCCAGGATGCAGGGGGCGCCTTCGATCGGTACATCGGCCAGACCGCTTGGCTCGCGGATCGCATCACCGAAGATGCGGAAATCTGGGACGTCATGGATTGGCTGATCGCCACGGCGGTCTGGATTTGTGGTGCGCTGGCGGCTGCCCTGGGGTTCGGCATCGTCACCGTCGCCAAGGTCGCTTTGGCGCTCATCGTCGCCTTGGGGCCGATCTTCATAGGTTTGTCTCTCTTCGAAGCGACCCGCCGCTACTTCTTCGGCTGGCTCTCCCAGGCAGTGAACTACTTGGTCCTGTTCGCCTTGATCTTCGCCGTCTTCCAACTCGTTCTGGCGATGGTTGCCGACCAATGGGAGAGCTTGCAGGCGCAAGACGCCATGGCGGCTGGATTTGCGTTCATAGCGCTGTCTCTCCTCGGCTCGATCTTTTTCCTGCAGACCCCGACCCTGGCCGCGGGCATCGCGGGCGGCGCCAGCCTCGGGATCGCCGACTTCCTGAACGCCGGCCGGTCCGACATCGTCTTCTCTCAACGACGCAAGGGGGGCCGAAAGTGAGCCGCCGCGCCCTCGTCTTCGTAGCCCTCAGCACCTCGGTCGCGCTCTGCAGCTGCGCCACCGTCGGCGATAGTGGTCGCCCGCCCGTCTGCGACGGCAAGCATCGCCGCACGGCCAACCCTTACGGTTCTGTCCTGAGCGATGCAGCGCCGCCGTCGATCGCCTCTCCCGTCGAGGCCGAAGCCAAACCCTGCGGAGGCGGCCGATGAACAGGCCCACCGACATGGCGGTCTATCTGAAGGACGCCTCCAGCTGGGATGACGATCGTCTCTCGGCGGCCTTGAGGTCGCGGCGCCTGGCCTGGGCCGTGGCGGCAGGGGCGGGGGTGCTGGCGACCGCCGCTTGTGTTGCGGTCGCCATGCTGGCGCCCCTGAAGACGGTTGAGCCCTTCGTGGTGCGTGTCGACCGCGCCAGCGGCGCGGTGGAGGTCATGACCGCGCTTACCGACACCGAGCCTCGCACTTACGACGAGGCGGTGGGGAAGTACTTCCTCTCCACCTATGTGCGGGCCCGAGAGACCTGGCTGCCCGCCGCCGCAAAGGCCAACTTCGATCAGGCCGTGATCCTGTCGGCCCCGGCCGAGCAGCAAAGGCTCGCCGACCGCTTTCGCCCGACCAACCCGCAAAGCCCTCAGGTGATCCTCGGCCCCGCCGCTCAAGCGGTCGTGGAGGTGCGCTCGGTGACCTTCCTCTCACCCAGCGTGGGCCAGGTGCGCTTCACCCGCAGTGTCGAGCACAGCGGCGTGGTCGAAGACGGCGACTGGATCGCCACCATCACCTTCGCCTGGGCGGACGGACCCATGAAGGAGCGCGATCGCCTCAAGAACCCGCTGGGGTTCCAGGTGGTCAGCTACCGCGTAGACCAGGAGGCCGGTCGATGATGCACATCATCCTGATCTGCCTGGCGCTTCTGGCGCCTGCCGCTGCGCAGGCCGCAGACTCCCGCATCCGAACCGTCGACTATGACCCCGACGCGGTCGTTCGGATCGAAGGGCGGTTCTCAACCGCGGTGCAGATCGTATTGGCCGAAGGCGAGGAGATCCTGCACGTGGCGCTGGGCGACAGCGCCGCCTGGGAGGCGGCGCCGGAAGGGCGTCTGCTTTTCCTGAAGCCCCTGGCCGCCAGGACGACCAACCTCATCGTCGCTTCGCGGGCGCCGGACGGATCCACGCGAAACTACGCTTTCGAGCTTCGTGTGGCCAAGTCGCCGGGCCCCTGGATGGTCCGCTTCTCCTACCCCGCCGCCGAGCGGGCCAAGGTGGCCGCCCTCATCGACGCCAAGGAGGCGGCGCTGCGACGCCGGCTGCAGCAGCTTCGTCTCGATCGAGGGGCCGTGGAGGGGCCACGCAACCTCGCCTGGTCGCTCCAGGGCGCGGCGGCGCTGCAGCCCTCGGAGGTCAGCGACAACGGCCGCTTCACGGTGATGCGGTTTCCGGGCGGGCAGGCCGTTCCGGCCGTCTTCGCGGTCGCGTCGGATGGCGAAGAAAGCCTGATCCCCTTCGACGTGCGCGGCGAGTTCGTCGTGGTTCACGGGGTTCATGCCCAGCTTCGCCTTCGCCAGGGCGCTCAGATGCTGTGTCTGTGGAACGAGGCTTACGACCCGCGAGCCGGCGGGGCGGCATCGGGCACGGCGACGACGAGCGTCCGACGCATCGACAAGGAGAGCCGGCCATGAGCGCGCCCGATGAGCCGAGGCCGCAAGAGAGCGACGCCCCGCTCAACCGCACCCTCAGCCCCGTCGCCGGAAATCTCGGCGCCTCGCGGATGGGGCGGGCCGCCGCGGTGACGGCTCTGGCCGTGGTCTGCGGCTAATCCTGGCGCCCTGGAAGCGGCGCGATGCGGCCGTAGCGGCCAAGACCGCGCCGCCGCGCCAGACCGTATCCTTCGAGCCGGCCCGAGATGTCCCGACCCTCGACAACCCGGGGCCCGACGCGCCCACCCTTTACGACGAAGAAGGCGCGAACGACGGCGACCTCGTGGCGGATCCCGGGGCAGGGGAGCCGCCGTCGTCCCGAGCTCCGGCGGCGCGGCCCGAGCGCCCGGCGCCGGTCCTGGCTTGGTCGGCCTCGACCGGCGCTCGCGCCGAGCACGCGCGCAGTGTGGCCGAGGAGGCGCTCATCGCCGTCGGCGCCGACGACGAGCCCGATGACGACTATCGCCAACTTCGCCAGGCGTCCTCGATCACGAGGACCAAGGCGCGCCGTATGGGCGACCGCAAGCTCCTGCTGGCGGCGGGCGCCGCGGTTCCCTGCACTTTGCAGACGGCCATGGACTCCTCCTTGCCCGGTCAGGTCATCTGCCTGGTGGGACGCGACGTGTGGTCTGACAACGGCGCCGTCGTCCTCATGGAAAAGGGCGCTCGGGTGCTTGGTGAGTACCGCCGCGGCTTGAAGGCGGGAGACGGGCGCCTGTTCGTCCTATGGACGCGCGTAGTCACCCCGGGCGGCGTCGCCGTGCAGTTGGCTTCGCCCGCTGCGGACGCCTTGGGGCGTGCAGGCTTTGACGGGGAGATCGACCGGCACTTTTGGCGGCGGTTCGGCGGGGCGGTCCTGCTGTCCGTGGTCGACGGCGCGGCGGTGGCGGCCTTCGACGATGGCGGAGGCCGCGATGTGACGCGTCTGCCGTCGCAGGCCGCCGGCATCGCCGTGGACCGGTCGATCGACATTGCGCCCACCTTGCGCAAACCCCAGGGCTCTCAGGTGACGATCATGGTCGCTCAGGACCTGGACTTCTCCGACGTCTACGGTCTGCAGTCCGTCGAAGGCGGCGGCCGATGAGCGCGGTCCTCACCCATCACCTGGAGCCGCTGGCCCCCTATCTTGCTGACGAGGCCGTTCGCGAGATTGTCGTCAATGAACCCGGCGAGATCGGTGTCGAGGACGCTCGCGGCTGGCGGTGGATCGACGATGGGCGCCTGACGATGCGCTGGTTGATGACCCTGGCCCGGGCGGCTGCGGCCCATACGGGTCAGGACGTGAGCGCCGCCACGCCCATCTGCTCCACCAGCCTGCCGGACGGGGCGCGATGCCAGATCGTCCTGCCGCCGGCGGCCAGCAACATCTCCCTGACGATCCGCCGGCCCATGGGCGTGACGCCCCGTTTATCCGCTTTGATCGACGGCGGGCTCTTCAACGGCGTCGACAAGCACGCCGCAGGGGTGGATGCACGCCTGGATGCCTTGCGAACACAAGGCGAGTGGGGCGGCTTCTTCATGCGGGCGGTGGAGGCGCGGCGCACCATCCTCATCAGCGGAGCCACCGGTTCCGGCAAAACGACCTTGGCCCGCGCCCTTTGCGTCTACATCCCCGACCACGAGCGGCTGGTCACCATCGAGGACACGCGCGAGCTCGACCTGCATCACCGCAACTGCGTGCATCTGACCTGGGCGCGCGAAGGACAGGGCATGGCCAAGCTCGGACCGGGCGATCTTCTGGCGGCGGCTCTGCGCATGCGTCCGGACCATCCTCCTCGGGGAGGTGCGTGACGGCGCTTCGGCTTTCCACCTCCTGAGAAACGTCGCCTCAGGCCATCCGGGATCCTTGGCGACCATCCATGCGGGCAGCTGCGATCTCGCCCTCGACCAACTGGCCTTGCTGGTCAAGGAAACCCCTGCCGGGCGCGATCTGCCGCGCGATGACGTCCGCGCGCTTTTCGAAGGGCTCATCGACATCGTGGTTCAGATGGAGCGGCGCGATGGCCGCTTCGAGGTGACGGAGGTGCGTCATGGCGGTGCTCGCCGGCCAGCCCTGGCCGCTTAGGGCCGCGGCGGTTTCCCTTGCCGCCGCGACGGTGCTCGGCGCCGCCACCGGCCTTGCGCTTTGCATCGCCCTGGCCGGTCTTGGCCGCCTCAACGCCGATATGCAGCTTGCGCGTCTGCCGGCCTGGCTTTGGCACTATCGTGGCGACCCCGAGCTGCGCCGCTGGCTGCTGATCGGTGGCGGCGTCGCGGCAGGCGTGCTCGGCGGCATTCTGATCGCCATCTTGAGGCCAAAGCCCAAGCCGCTGCACGGCGACGCGCGGTTCGCCACCGCAGGCGAGGTGGCGCGAGCCGGCCTGCGCGACACCGACGGAGTCATCCTCGGCCAAAAGGACGGCGCGCTGCTGCGCTCGAACGGTCGCGAGCACATCTTCATCTGCGCTCCCACGGGATCGGGCAAGAGCTCGGGGATCATCATCCCGACGCTGCAAAGCTTTGTTGGGGGCTCGGCCGTGGTCCTCGACATCAAGCGTGAGTGCTGGGAGGCGACGGCAGGCTGGCGCCAAGCCATGGGTCAGGATGTGTGGCTGTTCGAGCCGTTCGCGGCCGAGGGCCGCACGGCCAGATTCAATCCCCTGGGCCACATCGATCGCAAGAACGAAGAGCAGACCTATGATGTGCTCCAGCGCGTGGCGACCATCCTCTTTCCTGACTCGGGCGGATCGGAGGGCTTTTGGAACAGCGCCGCCCGTGACGCCTTCATGGGCGTGGCGCTGCTGGTCGCGCAGACACCGGACAAGGCGCTTACTCTTGGCGAAATCGCCGCGCGATTTGCACAAGCCGATGTGGCCGAGACCTTGAGCGAACAGATCGCCAGCAGAAGCCGTGAGGGACAGCCGCTCAGCAAGGCGTGCGTTCTGGCGCTCACGGGCTTTTGCGAAACTTCGCCCAACACGTTCTCCAGCATCCGGGTGACGGTCACCACACGCCTGCAGGCCTGGTTCAACGCCCGAGTGGACGCGGCGACGTCGCAGAGCGATTTTGACCTGAAGTCCCTGCGGGCCGTCCCCTCGACCCTCTATCTGTGCGTGGCGCCCGGAGATCTGGCGCGCGCCGCGCCGATCTTCAGTCTGTTGGTCGAGCTTCTCCTCGACCAGTTGGGCCGTACGACCGCCCGGCCTGAGGATCGACGGCTCCTCATGCTCCTGGACGAATTCGCGGCCCTCGGCCGCCTCTCATCCATTGCGCGCTCATTCGCTTGGATCGGCGGATATGGCGTGAGGCTCGTTTGCGTCGTTCAGAACCGCAGCCAGCTTCACCAGATATACGGCGAAGGCGCTGAGGAGATCATCGGCAACTGCGGCCTGCAGGTTTATTTTGCGCCCAACGCCCTGAGTGACGCGCGGCAGGTGTCGGACCTGATGGGCACGCATGATCAGGTCGCTGTCTCGCAAAGCCGGCCCGCGGGGCTGGCCGGCGGGCGACGTAGCGAGAGCCGCAGTCGACAGCGCCGCAATCTGATGATGCCCCAGGAGCTTTTGCGCATGGAGCGCGGCAGGCTTGTCATACTGGCGCGCGGTCTGCCGCCCATCGCCGGAAGATGGCTCAAGGCCGAGGCTCTGCGCGCGTTCAAGGAACGCGTTTGGCCCTCGCCCGAAGTTGCGCCCCGAAGCTTGCTTCGCACCGCCGCCCGATCCGTGTCGTCTTCCGCGGCCTCGGGATCGACTTCGGCGCGCGCCGACGAGCGGACGCTCGCAAAACTGCGCGCGCGCTATGAGACCGAGCGCGGGGCATGACGGAACTGACGCTCGAACTCTCGCTCCCGCCCGAGCTGGCGAAGGTCTGGGCGGCGGCCGTCGACGACGCCGGCGGCGCCGACGAGGCGTTTCGCAGGCTGTTGCTGATGGCTCGTATGCGGTCGCTGCGCACGCCCAAGAAACCCCAGAGGATGTCCGAGCTGGTGGTTGTCAACGTTCCCATGTCGAAGCGTGACGCTCTGGCGGCGCAGAAGCTCGCCGCCGGCGCAGGGTTCAAGCGAGCGGGCTGGATCAGGGCTCTTGTGGTCAGCAGATTGCACGCGCGTCCGCAGTTTTCCTCTGAGGAAATGCGGCTTCACGCAGCGGTCCGCTACGAACTCCACAGGATCGGATGCGTGCTGCGAGCCACCGCCCAGCAGGTTCAAAGCTCGGCTCGCTCCGAGGACGTGCGCCTGCTTCTGGATGCTTGGGCCGACGCCCGCAGTCAGCTTATCGCGCTGCGATCAGCCATGGCGGGAAGTCTCCTCTATTGGGCATGCGCCGATGACTGACATGACCGCCACTCGCGGATTTGAAGATTTCTGGCGACAGCTGCGCGGCCCGACGCGCTTCACACCCGCCATGCTGCGCTCGCCACGGTTTCGCGCGCATATCCGCGACCTGGTTTCAGGAGCGCCAGTGGCCGGCTTTCGCGTCACCGGCGCCATTACGACCATCAAGGATCTGAAAAAGCACCTGGATTACATCTCGCGGGACGGGACGCTTGTGCTGCACGCCCGTGATCACGAGCAGGTCGTCGGCAGGGATGAGATCCGTCAGCGCGCCGAGGACTGGCGTGACGACAAGTTCGACTTTTTCGAACGGCGAAGCCGGATCGCCTATAGCATGGTGCTCTCCATGCCTGCCGGCTCTTCGCGCCAGGCGGTGTTCGACGCCGGCCTGGATTTCGCCCATTCCCACCTGGACCGGTCAGCTTTTTTGGTGGCGCAACACGACGACGCCCCACACCCCCACCTCCACGTCTGCCTTCGCGCACAGGCGGATGACGGCTCCTCCATCCAGTTTGGTCCTTCGGATCTGCACCGCCTCAGGGGGGCATTTGCAGAGCATCTGAAGGAACGCGGCGTGGCGGCGACGGACGCCCCGAGATGGGCGCGGGGCGTCGTGGAAAAGCCTCTCGCACCGTCTGTACATCTCATGGAGCGTGAGCATTTGGACGGGCTCGCCCCGGAACCACGGTACGTCGAGGCGGACATCAATGAGGCCTTCGCCATCGTTCGTGGGGACGATTGCGCCAAGCGGCCATGGGAACAAAGGATCCGCCTCACACAACAGGCTGTTCGCGACCGATACCTCCAGATCGCCGATGACCTTGAACGGCTTGGCGGTGACGAGGATCGAACGCTCGCAGATCAGGTGCGGGGGTTCGTGGCTGATATGCCGGCGGTGCTGACGCGGCGGGAGCGGCGTGTAGAGGAGGCTCGGACGATGGAGGCCTCTCGATCAATCATCGAGCGCCATCGCGGCGTTGATATGGAGCGGGAGCTCTAGTCGACGGCCGTTTTGTTGGACCCTGCGCGCACCTCTCGCACAAAGTCGCGATGCCTTCTTGCAAGCAGATGGGGTTGTTGCGGGCAGGAAGGAGCGCCAACGCGCCCGCAATGGGTAGGAATCTTGGGGCGGCGTTCGATTTAGGCGGGATTTTCGTCACCGAGTTGAATTAGTTTGCGCGCGCTCGTCTCGTTGTGTGTTCGTCGAGGCGCGATATGTGGGGGATATCGAGTGACCGTCATCGTCACCGGCGCGGCCGGCTTCGTCGGCATGAATACCGTGCAGCGTCTGTTGGATCGTGGTGAGACGGTCGTCGGCGTCGACAATTTCAACACCTATTACGACCCGGCTCTGAAAGCCGCCCGCGCAACCAAGCTGGAAGGCCAGGATCGCTTTCGCATGGCGCGCATGGACATCGCCGACGCCAGCGGTTTCGCGGCTCTGGTGAAGGCCAGCGGCGCCAAGCGCATCATCCACCTCGCGGCTCAGGCAGGTGTCCGCTACAGCCTCGAAAACCCCTTCGCTTACGAACGCTCGAACCTGGCGGGGCACCTGTCGGTGCTGGAGGCTTGTCGCCACAATGGCGTCGAGCATCTCGTCTACGCCTCTTCGAGCTCAGTCTATGGGGACCGTCCTCAAGACGGCGAGGGCTTCAAGGAAAGCGACGCGGCCGTGGAGCCGGTCTCGCTCTATGCCGCCACCAAGCGCAGCGGCGAGCTGATGAGCCATTCCTACGGACGGCTCTATGGTTTGTCGCAGACGGGCCTGCGGTTCTTCACCGTCTATGGCCCCATG
Organism: Caulobacter segnis; assembly: GCF_029543125.1. Classification (GTDB taxonomy): domain Bacteria; phylum Pseudomonadota; class Alphaproteobacteria; order Caulobacterales; family Caulobacteraceae; genus Caulobacter; species Caulobacter segnis_D. The sequence goes on along the minus strand of NZ_JARQWW010000001.1, from coordinate 625,748 downwards.
GGGCGGCCGGACATGGCATACTTCTCATTTACTCAGAAGATCCTCGCCGGCGAACCGATCGAGGTCTTCGGTCAAGGTGAGATGTCCCGCGACTTCACCTACGTCGACGACATCGTCACGGGTGTCGTGGCCGCACTTGATCACGTTCCGCCTGCTGGCGAGAACCGCATCCTCAACATCGGCGGCGGCCGCCCTGAGGGGCTGATGGACATGATCTCCACCTTGGAGAAGGCCATCGGTCGCGAGGCTGTGAAGATTTACAAGCCGATGCAGCCGGGCGACGTGCCGCGCACCTTCGCCGATGTCTCAAAACTGAAAGAGATCACCGGCTACACGCCTGCGATCCCGATCGAAGAAGGGCTGCCCCGCTTCGTGGAGTGGTATCGCAGTTTCTACGGCTGAATTTTCAGGCGAATTCGAACGGAGTTCGCCTTGGGCGGGATATGAGTTGGCGCTCCATGCTGCGGTGCAGGAGAGCGTCGGTTGCTGAGGCTTTAGGGGTGTTTCTATGCGCGTTGCGATGATCGGCACTGGCTATGTGGGTCTGGTGTCGGGGGCGTGTTTCGCCGACTTCGGTCACGTGGTGACCTGCATCGACAAGGATCCCTCCAAGATCCGCCGCCTTGAGGCGGGTGAAATCCCGATCTTCGAGCCGGGTCTCGACGAGCTGGTGGCGCGCAACGTTCGCGAGGGCCGCCTGTCATTCACCCTCGAGGGCGCGCAGGCCATCAAGGAAGCCGATGCGGTGTTCATCGCTGTTGGTACGCCGACCCGTCGCGGAGATGGTCATGCTGACCTCTCTTACGTCTATGCCGCCGCTGAAGAAATCGCGGGCCTGATCGACGGCTTCACTGTCGTGGTCACCAAGTCCACCGTGCCGGTGGGTACAGGCGACGAAGTTGAGGCCATTATCAAGAAAGTGCGCCCAGCCGCCGAATTCGCCGTCGTCTCCAACCCTGAGTTCCTGCGTGAAGGCGCGGCGATCGAGGATTTCAAGCGTCCTGACCGTGTGGTCGTCGGCACCGACGACGAGCGCGCCCAAGCAGTGATGCGTGAGCTCTATCGCCCGCTCTATCTCAACGAGACGCCGATCGTGTTCACGGGGCGGCGTACCAGCGAACTGATCAAGTACGCCGGCAACGCCTTCCTCGCCATGAAGATCACTTTCATCAACGAGATGGCCGATCTTTGCGAGAAAGTCGGCGCCGACGTTCAGCAGGTCGCACGCGGCATTGGCCTTGACGGCCGCATCGGCAAGAAGTTCCTCAACGCAGGCCCCGGCTATGGAGGCTCCTGCTTCCCCAAGGACACCATCGCGCTGGTCAAGACGGCCCAGGACTTTGGTGCGCCGACCAAGCTCATCGAGGCGACGGTCGCTGTGAACGATGCGCGCAAGAAGGCCATGTCGGCGAAGGTCGCCGCCGCTCTAGGCGGCGATGTCAGCGGCAAGACCATCGGCGTACTCGGACTGACCTTCAAGCCGAACACCGACGACATGCGCGATGCGCCCAGCCTGGACATTATCCCGGCTCTGCAGGCCATGGGCGCCAAGGTCCAGGCGTTCGATCCGGAAGGTCATGAGGCCAAGCACATGCTCAAGGACGTCGATTTCAAGGACGGCCCGTTCGATGTCGCCGAGGGCGCGGACGTGTTGGTGATGATCACAGAGTGGGACCAGTTCCGGGCGCTCGATCTCGATCGCATCAAGTTGCTAATGAATGCTCCGGTGGTTGTCGATCTGCGCAACATCTACCGCCCTGCCGACATGAGAGCCCGCGGCTTCAACTACGTGAGCATCGGCCGATCCTGAGGCGGACGAGATCGAACCGGCACGGTCTGAGTACCAACATCGAGCAATCTCAAACTCTTACAACTGCTGGGTGTTGACGGTTTCAGATATTGCTGCGATGCGGCATCGAGAAGCTGGTTAGGGCTGGCTTGGGGGTGGTTATGCGATCAGTCATCGTTACAGGTGGCGCGGGCTACATTGGCGCACACGCCTGCAAAGCCCTCGCGATAGCCGGATGGCGCCCAGTCGCCTACGACAACCTGTCGATAGGAAGACGGGAGTTCGTTAAATGGGGCCCCCTAATTGAGGCCGACACTCGCGATCCAATCTCGATGGAGCGGGCCATCCGTGAGTATGACGCGGTTGCAGTCATGCACTTCGCCGCGCTTTCTTCCGTGGCGGAGTCGCAGGAAAATCCGGCGCTTTACTACGACAACAATGTGAGGGGGCTTCTCGGTGTGCTTGAAGGGATTCGCTCCGCCGGCCGCAGTCGGATCGTCTTCTCCAGCACGGCGTCGGTTTACGGGCAGCCGGATGGGGGCGCGATCAACGAAGATACGCCGACGGCCCCCATCAACACCTACGGCCATACCAAGTTGATGTGCGAGCGCTTGTTAGCGGATTACGCTCGGTCATATGGACTGAAGTACGTCTCGCTTCGCTATTTTAATGCCTGCGGTGCGGATTCCGAGGCGGAGATCGGAGAGCAACGCGAAGTCGAAACCCACCTCATTCCACGCGCCATGATGTCGCTGCAAGGACACCTCGAGAGCTTCCAAGTTTTTGGAAATGACTTTCAAACGCGGGATGGGACGGCAATCCGCGATTATGTGCACGTGAGTGATCTAGCTGATGCACACGTTGCAGCGTTAGAGCGTCTCGAGCAGGGGAGGCAAAGCGGCATATTCAACCTTGGGAGTGGTCATGGCCATTCGGTGGCCGAGGTGCTGAAGGCGATATCAGCGACAACCGGTCGAAGCTTTGTGGCACCAAGCGGCCAACGGCGTCCCGGGGATCCATCCGAACTAGTCGCTTCGATCGAAAGAGCGCGAAGCGAACTGGGCTTTGATCCAGTACGCTCGACACTGCCGAACATCGTCGAAACAGCTTGGCGTTGGCACCAGCAGGCTCATCCAGCGCGGGTAACCCGTGCCGGTGCCTTGGCGTAATCGCTACATATTTAAATCCTGGTGTGCTCTGTAAGCGGCCGCGTGGAAACATAAGAATGCCGGCAAGCAAAGGGGTGGCCTCGGTCTCATCACGGGGCCCGCCTGCGCGATTCCACTGGCTTCTGGCGTCCATTACATTCGCCCAATTGTGTGGTGTCTTGATGTAGCGATCCGCTGGCCCGATAAGCAACTTATGTTTCCCATCGCGCTGACAACATTGCGTACCATGGTCAGAACAAATATCAGCACATCCGAGATGTTTTGAAGGCTTGGGATATATCGGCAAAATGATATCCAGGATGCGGCGCTCGATTCATGAGGGGTTTGGTACTCGAGCTCAACTTTTGGCGAGCCAGATACTTGGCCAAGTGATGCCGATTGCCACCATTCCACTTTTGACGCGGCTGCTCGATCCTGTGGAGATGGGCCACTATCAGATTGCGCTTTCGATCGCGCTTATAGCGCTTCCATTCGCGATCTTTCAGACTGATGTCTTTGTCCCGGTGGCCCACAACGAGTTCGAAGTCACGACGCTGGTTCGACGAGCTCTTCTTAGCACATCGATTTTTGCATTATTTGCGGCAACTATATCGTTTTTTATTTCGAGCGGGGGCGGATTAGAATTAGCCGCATCCACATTTCTTTTGACGGCCGCAATGTCGCTAAATTCAGTGGCGAACTCGATTCTAATTCGAAAGAGCGACATACCTAAGCTTATCCAACGCAATATTTTCGGTGGTGCATTTGTTGCCATAACTCAGGCAGTGTTCACTATTTTGCATCCGAGCGCCATTTCGCTTGGTCTGGGTATGGTTGTTGGTAGAGCGATTAGCCAAATCCTGTTGAAGTCGACTAAGAGTTGCGAGCCGCATCCAAATCATGTCGAAGTGTCTAAGGGCTTCTTGAGAGCCTTGATAGGGTCAGGTGCTAACGCGTTAGGTACATTTGCGTCGCAGATGCCCATGTTGTTAGTGGCGCCACTCTATGGGGCCGCTTCTGCTGGCTATCTTGGTCTTAGCCAAAGAGTTGTGGGAGCTCCAACAGGGCTGATAGGGCAGGGGATCAACCAGATCATTGTTGCAGATGCATCCGCGATCATTCGCAGCGGAAACGGCAAGCTTTGGGCGGGCCTTCGCCGACAGATTGTTCTTCTGTTATCGTTCTCTGTAGCCGCTGCCGTGGCCTTAGCAATTATCGCTCCTCCGCTCACGCCTTGGGTCTTTGGCGCACTTTGGGCTCCTGCGGGCGAGTACATTCAGATATTGGCGCTCCCGATGTGCCTTCAGTTGGTTGCAGTACCTATGGTCCCGCTCATGGCAATGCTGGGGATGCAACGGGAATTGTTTTGTCTACAGGTCCTCAGGATCGTCTGCATAACTGTTTGCGTTCTTGCGGGGGCTACGTTTTCGCTTGGTATGTCGTCGACCGTTACCCTAATTTCCGTGGTTTGGACTATGGCCTACTGTGCGACAATCGCGCTGGCGATTGTCGCCATCCGGAAATATGACCTACAAGCTCTGAGGGCGCGAAATGGCCAGTAAGCCGCAAAAGCTCTTCATGCTGGCTTCGCGTGGCGGCCTCAGAGGCCGCGTGGCGCGCAAGTTACTCCGGGTTCTTTTTGCCTGCGACGTTTCTCCGGGAGCCATGTTCTCTGGGCCGCCAAATCTGCATCATCCGCTCGGCATCGTCGTTGGCATGGGAGCGGTTATCGGGCGCAATGTCACCATCTATCAGGGCGTGACCATTGGCGGCAGCAGGTCTGGAAAGTATCCCAATATCGGCGACAACGTCACCATCTACGCCAACGCGACGATTGTTGGTGGCGTGATGATCGGCGACAATGCCGTCGTCGGCGCCAATGCGTTTGTCGTGGGAGATGTGCCCGCCAATGCCGTTGTCAGAGCCCCTCCTTCACCCATTTTCATTTAGAAACGCAAGATAATGAATCCCGTCGCCAATTGCGCCGACTACCCCCATATCAGCGTGGTCATCCCAACATCGGGCCGCGCCTCTCTTCTTCGCGCAGTCGAATCTGCGTTAGCGCAGGAAGAAGTTCAGGTTGAAGTTCTCGCTGTTGTGAACAATACGGACACTCTACCGTCCTTCGACGACCCGCGTGTGCGGGTCATCGATGCGCGAGCGACGCCAGGGCAAGGACCGGCGCGACAAATGGGCGTGGAGAGTGCGAGCGCCAAAATTATTGCACTGCTGGACGACGATGATTATTGGGATCCGAGGAAATGCATTGAGCAGATCCGCGATGTTCAAAAGTTTACATCCACCCACAGCGATGGTTGGATCGCAGCGACGGGGCTAACAATTCACTACCCCGACGGACGCCAAGCATTGCGCCCGAGAACGAATAATGTTCCAGTTTTGACTAGAAGACCGGAAGAATATCTCTTTCTTCGAAAGACTTTGCGAAGAGTCGATAATTTCATTCAATCATCATCGTTGTTGTTCCCAAAGAGCCTAGCTGTATTGATCCCCTTCAATAAGCTACCGGAGGTCTGCACTGATTGGGGGTGGGTTATTGAGGCCAATCGGAATGCGGACTGCCAGATAATCATTGGGGCCGGCCATCGTACTCACTACGATATTTCGCTTCCCGGCGTCTCGAAGACGAACCGTACTCCGCAAATTCTCGCCTGGGCGGACTATATGCTTTCAGACAAATCTCGTCGAATAATGGGTGATTTTTGCGCAACCACTCCCTTGCAGGTCACGGCGAACTTCGGAGATCTCAAGGGTGCTCTAATGGTGCTTCGGCATGCATACTCCAAGGGCCGTCCGGGATTGCCGGCCACGTTGATGGCCGGCCGTAGCTTCCTGCGTTGCCTTAAAGCCTACATCGCGACGAGCAAATAAGCGCCCCGCTCAGAGATAGATTGAATTTCGATGAATAGAGTCGATGCAAATACAAATTTCGGCGTAATTTGGCTGGCGCCGATTTTACTGATCTATTTTACGGGGGGGCTGCTGCAGTATGCTGGCCTTCTGTCCCAGACCCAGAGTAACTGGCTAGCGCTTGGACTTTTCGGCCATGTCTTTTTGTCCCGCGCTGCGTGGTATCACGTGCAAGTTGAGGCCATTCTGGCTGTTTTGATCGTAGTTATAGCGCTAAGCTATCTACAGCATGGAACGCCACTATCAAATACAATTACATACTTGTACTACGTGCTATGCACAATTGTTGCCGCAGTTGCTGGGCGAGTTTATGCGATGCGCCTGTCCGCGTCTGTTAGCACGGGTGCATTTTTCAAGATCATAAAGATCTTTCTTCTGATCGAGCTCAGTGTGGTAATTCTTCAGAAGAGTTTTACATCCCAGTTCATCCAATATTCGCAAGCGCCTATAGGATATATCGACGCAATATTCGGTACATTTTTCCTACAATCTGACGCTAGCCTGGCGGCTGTATGCGAATTGATAATAGTATCTACATTTTTTCTCTACTGCAGAATGGTCGATCGGCTTATCATATGCGCGCTGGCCGTTCTAATAATCTTCCTCGGCAACTCCAATGCCGCTAAAGCTACAAGTGTATTGCTCTTCATTCCACTGTTTGCATATGGCTTCTACCGCAACCTGAATGCAAGCCGATATGGCTTTAACATCATGCTCGCGTTCGTCGTGACAGCTTTCGTACTTGTCATGTACAATCCACTTTCGAACTTCTTCGCAGATTTCTTTGTGCGTGCATCGAGTGAGTTTTACCGCCGGGAATCGTGGGAATCTGCCGCGCGCTTTTCTCCGTTGGGGCAAATACTTTCCGAAGGCGTGAGTCTTTTCGGGCAGGGAGCTCTGACTTACTACAATCCCATTACAAAGGCGTGGCTTTACAATGCTGGATTTAGCACAATCTACAGCTTGTATATTGACTTTGGGCTGGCTGGCCTATTTGTGTACGTGTTTTACCAGTTGATTTTGGTCGTAAAGTACACTAAAAACTATCTTGAATTCTTAGTATTTGTCGGCGTCCTGGCTTCGTTTATGGCGTTAAATTTTGCGCTTACTGACATAGCCTTCATTTTTTCATTTAACGGGGCGTTGTATTTGAATTACATTTGCGGACGATCGGGCCCTCAGAGGGCGTAGCGCGGAGGCTCGGGAGCAGAGTCCATAAGTCGCGCGGTTCGTTACGCTCCGAAACGAGTATGGTGCGGCTAAATGGGCATCGTACCATGATTCCTAAAATCGATCTTAGAGTGGAAACTAGTCAAGAATGGTTCGGCAAAACAGCCTCAATAGTGCTCCGCCCCATGAGATTCCGGTTGCGAATTCGCATTTGGACGTCAGCGTTGTATGCGCGAACTACAATAATGGACCTTACCTTGATGAGTTTTTCCTATCCTTCGTCGCATCAACTCGTGCCCCGAGAGAGCTGATATTTGTTGACGATGGATCGACTGATAACTCATTGGCCATCGCCCAAAAATTCGCCTTCCGTTTGCCGTTCCTCAAAATCGTTGCATTGGAGCGTAATCAGGGTTTCGGAAATGCCCTCAACGTTGGAATAGAGCAGGCCACTTGCCGGTTCATTATGCGCATTGATCCCGATGATGTGATGTTGCCGGAGCGGATCGAGGTGCAGCATCAGATCCTCGCTTCTGGAGCGTATGATATTGTTGGGTCTAATGCTGAAATCTTCCATTCCGATACGGGGCGTGTCCTTGGGAAGACAAATTTTCCTCTGACGCATGATGATATCGCCGCGAAGATCCGTGCTGGGGAGCATGGAGTCCTTCATCCCACCGTCATGGCGCGCGCAAGTTTCTTTAAATCGCAACGTTATGTGCAAGAAAATGTGCCGGCCGAAGACTACGATATTTTTGCGCGAATGCTTGCGGCGGGGGCGCGTTTTGCCAACATCGACAGCGTGCTAATGCGCTACCGGGTTCACCAGAAAAGCGCGTCGAACATTTTGCCTTTTTCGACGATCAGCAAGACCTATGCACTGCGTGATCGTATATTTAATGATCAAACGCCAAAAATGCGCGTTTGGATGTATTTTGTGCATATAAAATTTTATAGAAAGTATCTCTTTGAGTCTAATTATCCATTCAAGGTAGTTTTTCTTGTTATTTCCAGCATTTTCTATCCAGCAAAATTCTTCTCACGGGTACGACGTATGATCAGAACCGGTCGAGATCGCAGAGGCAAAAACGATGGATAGATTGTCCACAATCGCGCTAATATTTGAAGATATAAAATGCAATCCGCACGCAAAGTCGAAGTTCATTTTATCATTTTATAGAATAGCTTTTGCGAGCGGAGCGAGCTCATCGCCAATTGTACGTGCAATTACGGCACCAATTCGGGTTATTTACCGCGTTGTAGTTGATTGGGTTATGGGTGTCGATCTGCCGACCAAAGTGCGGATCGGCCGGAGGCCCATTCTTTTCCACGGCATGGCGTTGGTTATCAATGAAGCCGTTGTTATTGGCGATGATTGCATCTTTCGACATTCCGTAACAATCGGAAACAAGATGACGAAAGAGGGCGAGAGTGCATCGCCTGTGGTGGGCAATAGGGTCGAGTTTGGAGCTGGCGCCATAGTATTGGGGGCCATAACTATCGGAGACGATGCTAAAATCGGAGCTGGCAGTGTCGTGACCAAGAGTGTTGCGCCCAACTCTATCATGGTGGGTAATCCAGCCAGAGATATCCGAGTGTAATCCTCCTTACTTCACAACCGCAAATCTGTACCATTGGCGCCGACGGGAGACAGCTCGAGCGTGGTGGAGGCAATGACAACAGGATTGACGCCTGAAAGGTACGGTGTTTTGGACCGCCTCCGCGGTGTCGCAGCACTGCTCGTTGCATTGTACCACTGCGCCAGAGTCGGCACGCCACAACTGGTTCCGTCTGGCTTTCTGGCTGTCGACTTCTTCTTCATGCTGAGCGGGTTCGTTATTGCTCATGCTTACCAGCACAGGCTGGAGAAGGGGATGCCGCTGGGCTGGTTCATGGTGCTGCGCCTGGTGCGGCTGATGCCGGTCGTGGTCATCGCCAGCGCAATGGGGGCAGTCTATTTGATCTTGCGGTGGCTCGCGTCACCCGAGGATTCGGACCCTCTTTGGATGATAGCCGGTAGCTCGGTCATAAACGCGGCGCTGCTACCAAAGCCATGGATTGGCCCCGTCTCGGGTGGCGCTCTGTTTCCGGGAAATGGACCGCTGTGGTCGCTGTTCTTTGAAGTGATAATCAACGCCGTTTGGGCCATCTGGCTAATCCGCGCGAGGGTCGCAGTCTTAGCAGTGCTGGTCGGCACGGCAGCAATCATTTTCGGAGCGATTTCCGTCGCTTCAGGTACGACAAGTATCGGGTGGGAATGGGCGTCGTTCGTAGGGGGGCTGGTGCGCGTCACCTTCGGGTTCGGCTTGGGCGTTCTCATTTACCGCCTTGGTCTAGCGCCGAAAATCACTAGCCGGTGGACATCGCTGCTCGCCCTCCCGGCTCTGGTCGCAGCCCTAATGCTTCCCGTGCAATCGGTGTGGTGGCAGATAGGGTTGGTTCTTATTGTCCTTCCAGCGATCCTGATCGCTGGGGCGGTAAATATTGGTCCGAGCCGCGTTGATGAATATTTAGGGCGGCTGTCATATCCACTTTACGGAGTACACGTTCCTATTATCTTCGTTTCAGGGGGAACTGTTAGCATCATAGCTCCGTCTTACGATGGGGCGCCGCTGATTTTCTTGTCAGTCGCCTTTTCTGTCCTGTTTGCGGCCATCGTTCTCAAACTCTACGATGAACCGTTGCGCGCATTCTTGATGGATAAAGTCAGGGCTCGGCGTGATTCACGGGTTGCTGCTCCGACATCCGAGGCAGCGGCTCGCGTCTCATAACGACCGCCACCCCTCGATAATCCGAGTCTCCGTTTATCGACCTTCTCCGCCCCTGCCAGCTCGTTTGTCAGATGCGTGCATTTCAGTGAGAATGGGCGGCGATCAAGGCTGTCGCAGTGAACATGAGCCCGCTGCAGATTGCGGTCGGGAAGGTGACTGGATGGCCACTACCCCTGTCGCGGAATCACGCCGCTGCGCGTCAAGAATGCCAGCCGCGGTCATAACTTTGATGCCTGCTAGCGCGCCCGCTCACACAAGGTTTGATACATCTCAAGAACTGGCGGCCAAGTCAGGCCATCGTGGAACCGACGAAGGGCGGCAGCAGCGGCGTCCTTGAGGCGAATGGGGGCAGCCTCGATCACGTCGAGAATGTCGCTGAAGGTGGCTTCGTCTGCAAAATAGAACTGCCCGTCGCCCGCCACCCAGCGGTTGTAGCGGTTGTCGTGCCCGATCACCGCATTGCCAGCGCCCAACGCCTCCACCAGAGATGGGTTTGTGCCGCCGACGCTATGGCCGTGGCAGTACGCAGCAGCGTGGAAGCGCAGAGCCTTGACCACAACCGGGTCGTAGATGGCACCGGGGAAGATCACGCGGCCCTCGCCGGCCTTCATTACCTCGGCATGGTAGGCATTGACCTTGGGCTCCAACTTGCCAAGGCAGATGAACTGCAAGTCTCGCGGCCGGGCGGCGAAACCCTGGATCATCGGCAGGATGTTGTTCTCAGGCTCGACCCGACCGATCGAGATCAGATAGCGGCCGGGGGTAAGCCCGAGGCCCCGAACCGCCCCTTCCGGCGCGTCGGTTACCGGATCGGCACCGTAAGGGATCATGGCAATGTCACGCTTGCTACGACGCCGCGCCAAGTGCTTCTCGATCTCCGGATGGTCAGCGATCAGCTTGTTCGACGTCAGGGCGCCGATCCATTCATTCAGATACAGCCAGATCCGGCCGTGCAGCGGCCACTTGGCGCGCTTCCATTCGATCCCGTCCATATTGGTCAGGACCGGATTGGGCGTCAGCCGCAACAGGGCGCTGAAGGCGGCGGTGTTGTAGCCTAGGACCAACATCACGCCACGTTCCTTCATGGCGTGACGTACGCAGGCCCAGTCGAATTTCATCGTGCCCAAGGCGCCGCTGTCGGCGGCGAAGGTGACCCGCCTCACCCCTTCCCATTCGTCAATCACGGGGCCGCTCGGCCCCTCGTCCGCCTGGCAATAGACGGTGACCGCCCAACCCTTGTTCCGCATATGGAGGGCGAAGCGATGGGCGAAGGTCTCGAAGCCACCGTGGGCCGCGGGAACGCCGCGCGTGCCGATGATGTAGAGGGACGGCTGATCCATGCCTCAGGCTCCGCGCTTCAGAACATTGTCGCGCAGGTATGCGCCGTACGCGCTCTTGCCGAGCTTGGCGGCTAGTTTTTCCAGCTGGGCTGCGTCGATGAAGCCCTTCTGGTATGCGACCTCCTCGGGGCAGGCGATTTTGAAGCCCTGGCGTTTCTCCAGGACACTGACAAATTGGGCCGCGTCGATCAGGCTGTCGGGGGTGCCGGTGTCGAGCCATGCGTAACCCCGACCCATAATCTCGACCGATAGCTTACCCCGCTCCAGATAAATGCTGTTGACGTCGGTGATCTCCAGTTCGCCACGGGCCGATGGCTTCAGGTCGCGGGCGATCTCGACCACGTCGCTGTCGTAGAAATAGAGGCCGGTGACGGCCCAGTTCGATTTGGCTACCTGGGGTTTTTCCTCGATCGACAGAGCACGCATGTTGCGGTCGAACTCGACCACGCCGTACCGCTCTGGGTCATTGACATGATAGGCGAAGACCGTCGCACCGTCGGTCCGGCTGATAGCGCTGGTAAAAAGGTCCGTGATGCCATGACCGTAGTAGATATTATCGCCGAGTATTAGGGCGGATGGGCTGTCGCCGACGAAGTCCGCGCCGATAACATATGCCTGGGCCAGGCCATCGGGACTGGGCTGAACGGCGTACTGAATCTCCATTCCCCATTGCGAACCGTCGCCGAGCAGGGCCTGGAAGTTGGGCGTGTCGCGCGGGGTGGAGATGATCAGCACCTCGCGGATGCCGGCCAGCATTAGAGTCGACAGCGGATAATAAATCATCGGCTTGTCGTAGACCGGCATCAGCTGTTTCGAGGTGACTAGGGTCATCGGATGCAGGCGGGTGCCGGAACCTCCGGCTAAGATGATGCCCTTCATGCGGCGGCCCTTTCGGCGTGCAGTGCGTTGATGATCTCGGCGACGGCAGCCTGCCACGGGCGAGGGACTATGCCGTAGTCGCGGGTCAGTTTGTCAGTCGACAGACGCGAGTTCGTCGGGCGTCTGGCTGGGGTCGGGTACTCGGACGAGGGGATGGCCTCGACCGACGCAGAAGCGCCGCCGACAGCGGCGCTGAGCGTGAAAATCTCGGTCGCCAACCCGGCCCAGGTCGTCTCGCCGGCGTTGACGAAATGATAGATGCCGGTCGGAGCATTAACCTCGGTGATCATCTTCAGAGTGATCGTCTTCAGGGCGTGCGCGATATCGCGCGCAGAGGTGGGACAGCCGTGCTGGTCGCCGACCACGCGGAGAGCCGGCTGGTCGGCGGCGAGGCGCAGCATGGTCTTGAGGAAGTTGGATCGATGCACGCTTAGAACCCAGGCCGTTCGCAGCACGACCGAGCGTGGATTGCCGGTCCGCACCGCTAGTTCGCCAGCCAACTTCGAGACGCCATAGACCCCCAACGGCCCAACCGGATCGGTCTCGACATAGGGGGCGTCCTTGAAGCCGTCGAAGACATAGTCGGTTGAGACCTGGATCAGAGCGATCCCTGCCTCGCGCGTGGCGTCGGCCAGCACCGCCGGCCCCATGGCGTTGGCGGCGAAGGCGGCCGTGACCTCAGTCTCGGCCTTGTCGACTGCGGTATGGGCGCCCGAATTGATCACGGCGGCGAATGGTGTGGCGGCGAGTGCGGCCCGGACCAAGGCGGGATCGCTCAGATCCAGCTCGGCCCGTGTCGGCGCGTGTAGGATCACGCCCTCGGGCCAGTCGGCGGCCTGCAGCTCCAGGCCTACTTGACCCGCGCCGCCGGTTATCAGGATGTGGACGGGATCAGCCATTGGCGACACCGAGGCGCTGGGTCGAATAGCGGGCGTCTAGAATGTCCTGCCACCACGCCTGGTTCTCCAAAAACCAGGTCACCGTCTGTTCGATGCCCTGCTCGAAGGTCACCGATGGGGTCCAGTCCAAATCCGAGCGGATTTTCGACGCGTCGATGGCGTAGCGATGATCGTGACCGGGGCGGTCTGTCACATAGGTGATCTGGTCGGCGTACTTGCCGTTCGTCTTGGGTCGCAGCCGGTCCAGGATGGCGCAGATGGCGGCTACTACCTCAATGTTTTTCTTCTCGGCGTTGCCGCCGACGTTGTAGGTCTCGCCAGGCTTGCCCTTTTCGAACACGGCCTGCAGGGCGCAGGCGTGGTCGTCGACGAACAGCCAGTCGCGCACGTTCGACCCGTCGCCGTAGACCGGCAAGGGTTCGCCGTTGAGGGCGCGGATGATGATCAAGGGGATAAGCTTCTCGGGGAAATGATAGGGGCCGTAGTTGTTGGAGCAGTTTGTCACCAGCACCGGCAGGCCGTAGGTATGGCCCCAAGCCCGCACCAAATGGTCCGAACCGGCCTTGGATGCCGAATAGGGCGAGCGCGGATCATAGGGGGTGGTTTCTGTGAAGAAGCCGTCCTCGCCCAGCGAGCCGAACACCTCGTCGGTCGAAATGTGGTGGAAGCGGAAGCTGGCCTTCTTGTCTCCAGCCAAGCCGCGCCAATAGCCCAGTGCTTGGTTCAGCATGACGAAGGTCCCGACCATATTGGTCTGAATGAATGCGCCAGGGCCGTCGATCGATCGGTCGACATGGCTCTCGGCCGCAAGATGGGCGATCACATCCGGCTGGAAGTCGCGCAGAACCCGAGACACGGCGTCGGCGTCGCAGATGTCCGCCTGGACGAAACTGTAGCGATTGCTAGACGCCACAGGCTCTAGAGAGCTCAGCACGCCAGCATAGGTCAGCTTATCGAACACCAGGACTTCGTGGTCGGTGTGGTTGATCAGGCGGCGAACGAGCGCCGAGCCGATGAAGCCGGCGCCGCCGGTGACGAGAATACGCATCTTATAGACGCCCCCCAGAGGCGAGATCAGATTTCGATGAGCGCAAGTTCGGCGGGCATCGGCACGCCGTCGTAGTCGAAGGGACTTTCGAACCCGGCCAGCGTCGGCAAGGTCTGGTCCTTGCCGGACAGCACAGGCCCGCTAGCGGGCAGCGGCCAGTCAATTCCGATGTCCGGGTCGTTCCAGATCACGCCGCCGTCGCAGGCCGGCGCATAGACGTCGGTGACCTTGTAGACCACCTCAGTATTCGGCTCGAGGGTCACGAACGCATGCCCGAAACCGATCGGCACGAAGAGTTGCTCGCCACCTTCTGCGGTCAGCTCCGCCGCCAGATGGCGGCCGTAGGTCGGGGAGCCGCGCCGCAGATCGACAGCATAGTCGACGATGCGTCCGCGCACGCAGCGAACGAGCTTTCCTTGGCCGTGAGGCGGCGACTGGAAGTGAATGCCGCGGATGGTGCCGACGGCCGCCGAGCGCGAGTGGTTGTCCTGAACAAAGCGACCGTCGATGCCCAGAGCCGCGAACTTGTTTTCCGAGTATGTCTCGGTGAACCAGCCGCGATCATCGCCGAAACGGCGCGTGCGGATCAAAGTAACGCTTGCCGACATAACCACCCCCAAGCCAGCCCCTAACCAGCTTTCCGATGCCGCATCGTAGCAATATCCGAAAGCGTCAACACCTAGAAGGCGAGCTCAAGCGGAGGCTAGGTTGTCCGCATAATTTAACTGCGGATGCTCGCGTTTGCGCCCTAAGGTTGATCCAGAATGCGTGAATAGCTGCAAAGCAAACGTGTGCTTCACCCGCGACGCTCGTGAATACAGACGTGCCGACCACTAAAAGAAGCGCTCACCGATCCTGATCGTGTCACCGGGCGCGACTGGCGTCGATTGGGTGAGTGGGTAGGTCCGCTCTTCGGTCTCGTTCGCCCGCTTGATGTGCACCTTCTTGGTGTCGGCGCGGTAGCTGAAGCCCTCAGCGGTTGCAACGGCATTCAGAACCGTGAGGCCGCTAGTGTACGGGTAGGTACCAGGCGACTTCACTTCGCCGAGAATGTAGAAGGGCCGATAGTTCAGAACCTCGACGCTGACCCGCGGCTCCTTGATGTAGCCGTCCTTGAGTGCAGTTTCGATGTTCGTTTGGAACTGCCGGACCGTCAGGCCGCCGGCCTTGATCTCGCCGATCAAGGGCAGCGCTACGCGGCCCTCGCCGCCCACGAAGAACTCCCCAGTCAGTTGCTCTTCACCAAAGGTGATGACCCGCACCTTGTCGCCTGAGCCAAGGATGTACTCCGGCACCGTGGGTTGATCGACCGCAGCGGCCGTCGTTGGAGCGGCCTGCGCAAGCGCGGCGCTTCCAGATCCCAGGAACATCATGGCGGCGAAGGCTGCAAACAGCAGTCGAGCTTGGCGGAGCATGGGTACCTCTAAGCGTGTCTCTCCTTCCTAGCGCAGCCGCGCACGAGACGGAATAGGCGCCATGCCGCACTGCCGCATGGTGAATCCGGCATTAATTGCCGTAAAGTTAAAATCAACCATAACCTTAGTTAACGTAAAGAAACCATGGAAATTGTTGCCTAGTTAAACTGGGTAACTTTTGCATACACCATGTATTTTATCGGTGAATTAAAATAAACGGACCAAGTTGCATCTCGAAATTATGGAGATGTAGCTATGGTGAACTTCGCATTTACTGTGCTTCGCGGCGCGGCAATTGTTGCCGGTGTTATGTCTCTTGCAGCTTGCGCGACGTTGCCCGAGCCGAGCAGCCGTATGACCATGGCCGCCTCCATGGCGGCGCCGCAGGGGTTCCTGGACTTCTGCTCGCGGTCTCCTGAAGACTGCGGAGGCGCTGCGGCCGAAGCCGATCGCATTGAAGCTCAGCGGGTGGCGTGGTCGCAGGTGTTCAATAGCAAGGCCGCTCCCGCGCCGGCTGCTATTGTGCCTTCGACGAGCGGTCAGTTCGATTGGTCGGCCCATTTTGCCGCGGCAAGCGCCTCAAAGAACCTCGAGGCGATCCCGGCGGTCCTGCGCCGCGTTGAGGATGCGCCGGCTCATCCGGTTTTGAATGAGAAGCTCTGGGCCCAGCTCAACAAGGTCAATCGTAAGATCAACCACGACCTAGTGCGACGCTCTGATCAAGAGGGCTACGGTCGCGAGGACTATTGGGCCACGCCGCTGTCGGATGGCGCTGCCGCATACGGCGATTGCGAAGATTACGTCCTGGAAAAGCGCCGGGCGCTGGCGGCGGCGGGCGTGCCGCAATCGGCCATGTCGGCGGCCATTGTCACCACCAGCTGGGGCGAGACCCACGCTGTTCTCCTCGTCGACACTGACAAGGGGGAATATGTCCTGGACAACCTGTCGTCCTTCATCGTGCCGTGGGCCAAGGCTGGCTACGTGTGGCGTGAACGGCAGTTCGGCGCTGCCTTTACCTGGGGCGTGGCGCGTTCAGAGCGCTTGATGTTGGCCTCGGCCCAATAAATAACGCGAGCTCAACAATGGATTGAGCGCGCGTCGGGCGGGGAAATGTCGGAAGATTCTTTGGTGCAGTCGGTGGCGAGCCGGTGGCGACAGCGTCCCTCCGGAACGTGGTTGGCGGTCGCCGCCGCCTCAGTCATCAATCTAGCTCACTGGCTCTATGGTGCGCAGCGCACCGAGATGGCCATGGGGCTGACCCTAGTCAGCGGCCTTTTGGTCGTCGCCGTCATGGCGACCCGGGAGTTTCGACAGGACCTGATAAAGGTGCGTGGCCTAATTTGGCCTGTCGCTTTCTTCGCTCTCAGCGTGTTGGCCGTTCTTTGGTCGTTGACGCCCTGGGTGCCCGGTGGACCTCATCCGGCATGGGCTTATGTCGGTGAGCGCGGGTTTGCCTCGATCGATCCGTCTGGAACGGTCGTTGAACTCATCAAGCTGATTGGTATCGGCTGCCTTTTCCTGATCGGTGTGGCTCTTGGCGCGTCCGATAAGCGCGCGCATTTGGCCCTTTCGCTGACGGTCTACGCGGGCGCGGCTTTCAGCGCTTGGATGTTCCTTGCATACGCAGGTGGCGACCCGACCGCGCAGTATAGCCGGCGCCTTGCAGGCCACTTTCTATCGGCCAATACACCTGCGACGTTGGTTGGCATGTTGGGCGTGCTTGGCTTGGGTCTCGCCATGCGCCGCGCCCGTCAGGCGCACCCGTCACGGCGTATCGCGGCTGTCGCCCCCGCGGCCTCCGCCACACTCATTTTTATGATCTGTCTCATATGCACGGCCTCTCGCGCCGGCATGGCGGCGACAGCTGTCGGCGCGGCGTTGGTTTTGGTTGGAGAAGGCTTGCGAGGTGGAGGCAAGACCCGCCCCGTGACCCTTCTGCTGGTCGGCTTGGCGAGCGCGGCTGCACTCGTCGCCTTTGCTGGCGACCAGCTGATCGCGCGGCTCTTCAGCGTGTCCGCAGACGCTGATGTGCGAGGGACGCTCAACAGCGTTCACTGGAAGGCTTTCCTCGCCTCGCCCATCAATGGCTACGGCCTCGGCTCCTTCAATGCGATCAACCGCATCTATCTCGATGCCCAGAACTTCCCTGTGCTGTGGAACGTCAACTCCACCCACAATGTCTATATCCAATGGTTGGAAGAGGGGGGGCTTGCTGCGGCCCTGCCGATGTTCGGCGCAATTGCCTCAGTCATCGGCTTGACCATTTTCCATGGCCTGAGGCGCGAGCGCATGCGTGGCTGGATAGTCGCGGTGCTGGGCTGCAGCGCGATAATCCTGCTCCATGGATGGACAGACTTCGCCTTGCAGGCTCCGTCGGTGGCGGGGCTCTGGGCTCTTCTGCTGGGCATTGGGTTCAGCGCCTCGCAAAGCTCGCGCCGGCAGCCGACCGGGCGCAAGGCGCACCCCTGGCTGCCCGTGGCGGGCGCGACCGCTGGTCTTTCTGGCATGGTCGGCGCGGTGCTTGTCCTCAGCGCGCTCGGAACCGGCGCCGCCTCGATCGGCGGGCTGACGTTCTTGAGGCTAGCGGTGGGCTTTGACCGACATGCGGACCGACTGCTGGCCGGCGGATCTTCGGCAGGGGTCCTGGATGCGGCGCGGTCCGCAAGCCAGGAGGCGCTCAAGCTTGCTCCCTACGACACTGCAGCTTGGCTTCGACTGGTATACATCGATCAAGTGCGCTCTGGTCGCCTGGAGCGCGATGCGGTCAAGATGTTTGAAACAACCTACGACCTCGTCCCTATCGACCCCTACGTCGCTCGCTGGCGCATTCGCTTTGGCCTCGAGCACTGGGGCGAACTTAACCCGGAAAGCCGAGCATATGTGCAACGTGAGGCGGAGTTCCTGCTTGAGGATCCGGCCCACCAGCGATATGTGACCGGCGATCTTAAGAGTATTGCGTCACCGACCGGCCGGATGGTCGCCGCCTTCTGGTTGAATCCGATTGGCCGGCCGAAACGTTGACGGTAGCGCTAATGCACTGCACAATGCAGGCGAGTTAAGGGTTTGTTTAGTACGTCGTCCGGGTTGCTCAACAAGGTGTTGAGGGGCCGACGGGCCGGCGGCTCTGAAGGACTGGGGATTATGAGCATCAAGAATCTTGGCGCGGGCCTCCTCCTGCGCGCCGCCGCTTCGCTGGCCGTTGTCGGCGCCGTCTCTGTGGCGACCGTTGTTCCGGCCGTCGCTCAAGAGGCCGACGTCGCGGCTCTGGCCGCCGCTATCGAAACCGCTGCTGAAACCGCTTCGGCTGAAGCCGCGGCGCAGGGCCTGACCGGCGACGCCGCCGCCGCCTTCGTGGCGAACGCCGTCCAAGCTGCGATCACCGCGTCCGCCCAACCGCCGGCCGTGGTCGCCGCCGCTGTCACGCGTGCTCAAGCCGCCATGACTGCTCAAGGCACCGCCACGCCGGCCGTCACCGCGGCCGTTGCGCAAGTCCAAACCGTGGTCGCTGCCGCGGTGGCCAATTCCAACCCGGCGCCCGCCTCCACCGGCGGACCGGCTGCCACTGGCGCTCCGGGCGCTCCCCCGCCAGTCGGCGCCCCCCCGTCTTCGGGCGGCGGCGGCGGCGGCGGCACCGGCTACAACCCGGTCTCCGGCACCTAATCTAGTTTCGTCGATCGGGCGGGGTTTCGGCCCCGCCCTTTCTTCTCGTCGCGCGTCCTTGGGGGATGGGCGTGTTCAAACCTGTGTGTGTTCGCCTGGGGAGGCGATTTATGAAGTCCAAGATCATGCCTATGGCCGTGGCCGTCGCCACGATGGCCGCGATGGGCGTTCCTTTTTCCATCAGCTGGGCGCAAACGGTCCGCGGCTCGCTGAACAGCGCCGCCGATGCGCAGAGCAATTTCGCCCGCGATCGCAACGTGTCAGTGCGCCAACGCCCCCATCCGGAGTATGAAGCCGCCGGCATGCGCCTGGGCGCCTTCACCGCCCGCCCGCAGTTGACGGTGTCTGGCGAGTACAACGACAACATCTACGGCGCCTCGGCCGGCGAGATCGATGACTTCATCTTCCGTGTGAAGCCGTCCGTCGACCTGCAGTCCACTTGGTCGCGTCACGCCCTGAACGCCTTCGCGCGCGGCTCAATCAACCGCTACGCCGACTACGACAGCGAAAACACCGAAGAGTATTCGTTCGGCGGCAACGGCCGGCTCGACATCGTGCGGGGAACCAACCTCACCGCCGGCGGCGATCACAGCCGCATCACCGAGCCGCGCACTTCGTCGAGCACGCCCACCGGCTCCATCAAGCCGATCCAGTACGACCTGACCCAGTTCAATCTGGCCGGCGTTCGCGAGTTCAATCGCCTGCGCCTGCAGGCGCGCGGCGACTATCGCAAGTTCAACTACGACGACGGCCGCACCCTGGCCGGCGCCGAAGTCGAGCAGGATGACCGCGACCGCGAGATCACCAGCTTCCTGGCTCGCGGCGACTATGCGCTGAGCCCGGCCACCGCCGTGTTTGTTCAAGGCACGGTCAACAAGCGCGAGTACCGCCTGCCGGGCACCGTGGCGCGTCCGAGCCGCGACTCCGACGGCTATGAAATCCTGGCCGGCGCCAACTTCGAAGTCGGCGCCCTGGTCCGCGGCGAACTGGCCGCCGGCTATCTGTCGCAGGACTTCGACAGCCCGCTCTACGGCAAGGTCGACGGCTTCGGCGGCCGCGCCCAGCTGGAGTGGTTCCCGACCCAGCTGACCACCGTCACCATCAACGGCACCCGTTCGGTGGAAGACAGCGGCATCATCGGCTCGTCCGGCTATCTGTCGAACAATGTCGGCGCTCAGGTCGATCACGAACTGCTGCGCAACGTCATCCTCACCGGCCAGGTCAACTACGGTGATGACGACTACGAAGGCATCGATCGTAACGACAAGCGCTTCACCGCCGGCGTCAGCGCCACTTACCTGCTGAACCGTCGCCTCGGCGTCGTCGCCGGCTACACCTACTTCGATCAGAATTCCAAGGGCGCCAACGGCGGCCAGGACTTCAAGGTCAACACCATCTCGCTGGGCATCACCGGCCGCTTCTAGGCTGTGGTTCTCTCGATGGAATGAACAAGGCGTCGGGGGTTAACCACCTCCGGCGCCTTTCTTCTGGTCACTGGCACGCTGGTATGCCACTTGCGTGTTGCGTGTGCGAAAGCCCTCAGGCGTCCTGGGCTGGCACAGTTTGAAGGTTGCGCGTCCGATGAACTCGATGTCCCCCAATCCTGCTGGTCCGGCCGCTGATGCTCGCCAAGACGGCGGTGATGTTGGCGGCTTCGCCTTCGCGCCGAGTCTCGATCTGACGCACCTGATCAGCATCTTCCGCCGTCGGCTTCGCCTGTTCGGGGCGGTCGCGCTCGCGGTGTTCGTCGCTGCGGTGATCTTCACCCTGCTGTCGACGCCGAAGTACACGGCTACGGCCAATGTAATGCTGGACACCCGTCAGGAGCAGGTCACTGACGTCGCCGCTGTAATGTCCGGGCTTCCCGCCGACACCGCGGTCGTGGACACCGAGGTGGAAATCCTCAAGTCGCGCCAGTTGGCCGAGCGCGTCGTCACGCGTCTGAAGCTCGATCAGGACCCCGAATTCAATCCACTCGTCGCCAAGCCTTCGGGCATCAAGATGGTGGTGGGCGGCATCGCTTCCCTCGTCGGCGCGGCCAAACCGGACAACACCAAGCTCGACCCCGTCGAAGCCCAGCGCCAACGCGAAGCCATCGTCGATCGCGTGCTTGGTGGTCTTGGCGTCCGCCGCAGCGGCCTGACCTATGTGATCAATGTCAGCTACACCTCGGTCGATCCGGCCAAGTCCGCCAAGATCGCCAACGCTTTCGCCGATCTCTATCTGCTCGAGCAGCTGGAGGCGAAGTTCGACGCCACCAAGCAGGCCAATACGTGGCTGAACACCAAGCTTAATGAGCTCCGTGGTCAGGTGCAGACCGCCGAGAACGCCGTCGCCCAGTACAAGATCGCCAATAACCTGCTGAGCTCGTCCGGCGCGACCCTCACCGAGCAGGAAATCTCCGCCTACAACCAGCAGGTCGCCACCTCCCGCGCCGCTCAGGCCGAGCAGGAAGCGCGGCTTTCGGCGGCTCGCCGTCAACTGGCGGCCGGCGCTTCGGGCCAGGAGCTCGGCGAAGCTCTGGACTCCCAGGTCATTCAGCAACTGCGTCAGCAGCGCGCCACGATCTCCGGCCGGGTCGCTGACCTGTCGGGCCGCTACGGCGCCCGCCACCCGGAGATGCTCAAGGCGCAACGCGAGCTTGAAGACGTCGATGCCCAAATTCAGGCCGAGACCCGCCGCATCATCACCAACCTCGAGACCCAGGCCCAGATCGCGCGTCAGCGCACAGGCTCCATGGCCGGCAGCCTGGGGGCCGCGCGCGGGACCCTGGCGAGCAACAATAAGGCGGCTGTGCGGCTGCGCGAACTTGAGCGCGACGCCGAAGCCGTGCGCACCCTCTATGAGAGCTATCTGAACCGCTTCAAGGAGACGAGCTCACAGCAGGGCATCGAGGCCTCCGACGCCCGCGTCGTCTCCAAGGCCAAGATCCCCACCGGCCAAAGCGCTCCCAAGGTCCCCCTGAACCTGGCGCTCGGCTTCGTCCTCGCCGTCGGCGCGGGCTTCGCCGCCCTCATCGTCGCTGAGATGCTCGACAGCGGCCTGACCACCTCCACCGACGTGGAGAAGCGTCTCGGCGTCGCCTATCTGGGCGGGGTTCCGACCCTGGCCTCCGTTGCCGACACCAAGTCAGCTCCGGTCGATTTCGTCGTCGAAAAGCCGCTCTCGGGCTTCTCCGAAGCCTTCCGAAACCTTCGCGCCTCGATCCGTTACGCCAAGCTCGGCCAACAGGTTCAGGTGGTGGCCATCACCTCGTCCCTGCCGGGCGAAGGCAAGACCACGACCTCGATCTCGCTGGGTCGCGCCATCGCCATGCAAGGCCAGCGCACCGTGGTGGTCGACTGCGACCTCCGCCGCCGCACGGTGAACCGAGTGCTCGGCGTCGAGCCGTCGGTGGGTCTGCTGGAAGTGCTGTCGGGCCAGGCGACCCTGGACCAGGTCCTCAAGATCGACCCCAAGACCGGCGCCGCCTTCCTGCCGCTGGCGGCCACCAACTTCACGCCCAAGGACGTCTTCGGCACAGAAGCCATGGACAAGCTGCTGGGCGAACTTCGCCGCCGCTTCGACATGGTGATCCTGGACACCGCGCCTCTGCTGCCGGTGGCCGACACCCGGGTCCTCGCCCCCAAGGCCGACGCCGTGGTCTTCCTGGCTCGCTGGCGCAAGACCCCGCAGAAAGCCATCGAGTCCGCGCTTGATCTGCTGCGCGGCACCGGCGCTCACCTGGCGGGCGTCGCCCTGACCCAAATCGACATGAAGGAGCAGGCCCGCTACGGCTACGGCGACGCGGGCTACTACTACGGCGAATACAAGAAGTACTACGCCAGCTAGACCAACCCTGGGGCGCTCATGGAGCGCCCCAGTCATTTTGGGGGCGCAGTCAGGCATTGCTGTTGAGGGGGTTGCCGGTTCTTCGTCGCCGCCCGTAATTACGGCGGCCGTCGCCGACAATACACAGGCGAGCCGGCGCTTCTCATGCACGCACTTGCGGTCGCCCGGCCCAGGAGCGAGCCGGCCGTTGGCGGATCGCCGGTCGCCTGAGCACCGCGCCGCCTCCAGGCTGTCCGCGATCCATTGCGGCCCCGCGATCTGCGCCAAAAGCGCTGACGACAGTCGCGTCGTAGGCTGGACACAGTCGACCCTGTCTGGAAGAACCGCTGCAGCAGGCGCGGGCCCGCTCGCGGAGATCAGGCTTGCACAGAGACGTCTTCAGAACCTCGCCGTGGCGGGCCTACGGCTTTGCGGTCGCAGCCTGGGGGGCCGCGTTCGCCGTTCGCCACGCCCTGGCCCACTGGTTCGCGCCCGGCTTTCCGTTTCTGACGTTCTTTCCCGCCGTTGTGCTTGCGGCCTACTTCGCCGGGCTGCGGCCGGCGATCGTGACCGCGACGCTGTCGGGCCTGACCGGCTGGTGGTTGTGGATCGGGCCGCCGGGACCGGACCTGAGCGAGGCCACTCTCATCGCCCTGGCCTTCTATGTCTTCGTGGTCGCGGTCGACATCTTCTTCATCGTCGGCATGGACGAGGCGAGCCGACAACTGGCCGTCCAGGTGGAGCGCAACGCCGCCCTGGCCAAAAGCCGCGATCTTCTGCTGCGCGAGGTCCAGCATCGCGTGTCCAACAACATCCAGGTCGTCAGCGCCCTTCTGAAACTTGAAGCGCGGACCACGTCCGATGCCGGCGCCAGGCGCGTGCTCGACAATGCCGCGGCGCGGACCGCCATGATCGCGCGCCTGCAACGAAATCTGCTCGACAGCGACGGGCGCGCAGTCCCCTTCGACGTCGTGGCCCGCGAGGTCATCGACGATGCCCTGGCCCTGGCGGGGCGATCGGACGTGACCGTGGAGATCGAAGCCAGCGACGCGGTGCTCGGCGCCGAGGAGGCCACGCCTGTGGTCCTCATCATGCTGGAGAGCGTCAACAACGCTCTGGAGCACGCCTTCCCCGATCGCGGCGGGCGCGTGCAGGTGCGCCTTCAGGACAGTGCGCAAAGCCGGCGTCTGACCGTGGAGGACGATGGCGTCGGCCTTGCGCCGGGCTTCGATCCCGCGGCGGCCCAGAGCCTCGGCCTGCGGATCCTGTCGGGCCTCGCCCAGCAACTTGGCGGGCGTTATGACATCGCCCCGTCCGATCCGGGCGCCGTGGCCGTCCTGACTTGGCCGCGAACTCAGGATGCTACGTCCTGACAAAGGCTTCCGGCACGGCATGAGACGGTTGCGTCCCGGTATCGCCAGAAGCTCGAAGGCCGTTGCGTCGCCGCAGGCACGGCATCGCGGCGCCTGGTGGGTCAGGATGACCGGACGCTGCCTTATGGCGGCCGCTGCTGTGATCGCCGTTTTCGCCGCCGTCAATCTCGCCTTGTCCCTGCTGACGTTTCGGGGGGATGATCCTGTCGCCCGCACCCGCCAGGAGCTGGCGGTGCTGCGATACAGCCCTGCTGAAGGGCGGCGCGTCGACGATCGCGCGTTCGCGGCGGTCCATGGTCAGCGCCTGGGCCCACGGCCCTCGAGCGCGGCCATCCTCGCCCACCACGCGGCCGCGGCGGCCGACGGCGTCTTCCTGCTCGACCACGTCATGGCCGATCACATCCTTCGCCGCTTCGGGCGCATCGATGCGCGAACCTTGCCGGCCGGCGTCTATGTGGGCGCCCATGCGCTGGGGCCTGATACCGCGCCGCTCGTCGCCGTCACCAAGTATGCGGCCCACTATCTGCTCTTTCCCCGGCACGCCTACATCCTGATCGTGCCGCCGCGGGGACCGGCCTTCACCTTCTCGGCAAGCCAGAACGGAAAGCTCGGCGCCCTGGTCGACCGTGACCACCTGGCCGCCGTCATCGCGCTCTACGACCCCCGGGCCTATGACTTTCCAAGCTCAGGCCAGGCCCTGCACGAGCTTCGTCTGGTCACTGACGATCCGGAGCACATCGCCCGGGCCTACGCGCGCCTCGACAGGGCGCGCCAGCGCCTGGCCGACGAGGCGGTGACCTACGGCCTGCTGACCCGCAACTCCAACACCGTCGTCGGCTGCATTCTCGAAGCTGGCGGGCTCATCGAAAAGTCGCAGCGCCAGTCGACCATCGTCGCCCTGCGCGCGCCAGGCTTCGGATCTCGGTGCCCCACCTGAAACCATGATGGCGGTCAGCCTGCTCCGCGGCAGGCGCCCAACACAACTGAAATGCGTCGGACAGCCGTTGGAACGCTCAGGTCCCCCACCGCCCGGGACATGCAGGCCCCGGCCGGCCTGAGTTAAGCGCAAAGGCCGGCAGCCCGCATAACGCCTCCTGGAGCTTAACGGTCGCCAGCCGCGCTCGCGGGCTGATGCTTGCCGCGGACCCGTCAAACGCTCCGGGCCGTCCCGGTCGTCGAACGCGGCGCTGAAGGCGTGTCGAAGTCCTTGGTCTGGCCGCCGCCGCCAGTGGATGCTCGCGCGCGGCCCCGCGACCTGCCCTGCCTGGGCGCCGGCGCGCCCAGGGCGATGAGCAGGTCCTGCACCAGGGCCCGGCGTTCAGCTTCTTCTGTACCGGGCTGGCTCACGATCAGCTTGTCCTCGACGATGCTCAGCGTTTCGCGCCAGCGCCGCAGGCGAGCCTTCGCCTGGCCTGGGGTCGACTGGCTCATGACCAGCGATACGCCCCGGGGACCAGCCCGCACCTGGCGCACACCCGCCATCCTGGCCAGCCGTTGAAGCCTCGCGTCATCCAGCAAGGCGCTTACGGGCGCGGGGAGCGGGCCGAACCTGTCCTCCAGCTCATCCTCAAGAGCGTCGATCTCGCCGACCTGCTCCAGGCGGGCCAGTCTGGCGTAGAGATTGATCCGCGTCACCGCATCCGGAACATAGTCCGGTGGCAAAGAGCCGCTCGCGCCCAGGTCGATGTCGGGCGTCCACTCGTCGCCCTCGGCCTCGCCGCGTGCGACCCGCAGGGCCTGAGCCATAAGGCGCTGGTAAAGACCTGCACCGACCATCCGCAGATGGCCGGCCTGATCCTCGCCCATGAGATCGCCGCCGCCCCGCAGGTCCAGGTCCCTTGCGCTGATCGCCAGGCCCGAACCGAGGCGGTCGAAGGCCTCCAGCGTCGCCAGCCGCGCCCGCGTGGCGTCAGACAACGCCTCGTCCGGGTCCGACAAAAGATAGGCCACCCCCTGGACGCGGCCGCGGCCGACCCGGCCGCGAAGCTGGTGGAGCTGCGCCAGCCCGAAGCGGTCGGGCCGCCAGACGATCATGGTGTTGGCGCGCGGGACGTCCAGGCCGCTTTCGATGATGTTGGTGGCCAGCAGCACATCGCCCTGGCCGTCGGCGAAGCCGACCATCACCGCGTCGGCTTCCTCGGCGGGAAGGTCGCCATGGGCTATGCGCACGGCGAGCTCCGGAACCAGGCTCTCCAGGCGCCGGGCCAGCGGCGCGATGTCCTCGATGCGCGGGACGACCACGAAACTTTGGCCGCCGCGGCGCTTCTCGCGCATGAGCGCCATGCGCAGGCTGGCCGCGTCGAACGGCGCCAGGAAGGTGCGGATCGGACGCCGGCGCGCCGGCGGGCTGGCGATCATGCTGACATCCTGCAGGCCGATCATCGCCGCCTGCAAGGTGCGCGGGATCGGCGTGGCCGTGAGCGTGAGGATGTGCCCGTCGCTGGCCATATCCCGCAGCCTGGCCTTCATCTGGGCGCCGAACTTCTGCTCCTCGTCGATGATCATCAGGCCAAGATTGTCGAAGCCGACATCCTTGCCCGCCAGGGCCTGCGTGCCGATCACCACCCCGATCTCGCCGCTCGCCAGACCTTGCCGCACCATCCTGGCCTCGGCGGATCCCGTCAGCCGCGACAGATGCGCCACCACGATGCCCGTTCCGGCGAACCGGCGCTTGAAGGTCTCCATGTGCTGGCGCGCCAGAACCGTGGTGGGCGCGGCGATGGCGACCTGGCGGCCGCTCAGGGCGACGGCCGCCGCCGCGCGCAGCGCAACCTCGGTCTTGCCAAACCCCACATCGCCGCAGACCAGCCGGTCCATGGGCCGGCCGCTGGCCAGATCGCTCAATACCGCCTCGATGGCGGCCGACTGATCCGGCGTCTCGGGATAGGCGAAGCGCGCCGCGAATTTGGCGTAGGCCGCCTTGGGCGCCGCGATGGGCGGGCAGCGCCGATCGGCGCGCGCCTTTGCAAGGGCCACGAGCTGATCGGCCGCGGTTTCGAGGTGACGATGGACCTCCGCGCGCCGCTTGGCCCACCCCTCGCCCTTGAGACGATCGAGGGTCACCGCGCTTTCGTCAGCCCCATACCGCCAGATGCGGCCGATCTCCTCGACCCGCGCCTGAAGAATGTCGCCGCCGTGATACTCGATCTGAAGGGTGTCGTGGCCCACGCCGTCGATCTCGATCCGGACGAGGTCTCGAAGCACGCCGACCCCATGATCCTCATGCAGGACCACATCGCCCGGCCGCAGGTCCGGCTCGGTCAGCAGGTCCTGAATGGCGCCGGTCGATCGAGCGGCGGTGCGGCCGCCCAGAACGTCGCTGGCGGCGATGACCGCAAGATCAGCGCGTTCCTCGACAAAGCCCGTGTCGAGATCGAGTTGAACGGCGACGACCGCGCCTGGCGGACCTTGCACCGCCGCGGCCCAGTCGTCGCGGGGCTGAGGCTTCACGTCGAGGCCGCGGGCCAGGGCGCGGCTCAGCGGTCCAAGCTCCTGACGCAGGCCGGTCAGCACCACCCGCCGCCCGGCAGCGCGATGATGTTCGACCAGATCGCAGAACGCCCGGCCGGGATTGGTCGCCTGGGCGAGACCGGGGATGGGCGCAAAGGCGCCCATGGCCAGGCGTACGGACCGCCAGCCTGCCAGGGCGGTCTTCAGGGCCGCGCCGAGGACATAGAGAGCGTCGGGACCGCAGGGCGCATGCGCCTCGCCGCCCAGGGCCCGGCGGCCCTCGAAGGCGTCCAGCACATTGGCCTCCACCTCGGCCAGCCTGGCCGGCGCCTTGGCGTCGGTCGACAAGAGGGCCTTCGGCAAAAGCTCAAAGAGCGACACCAGGCCTTGGTAATGCTCAGCCATGGCGTGCTCGTCGCCGGCCATGCGGTCGGGCGCAGGTGCGGATGCGTCGGGCTTAAGGATCAGTTCACTGGCCGCACCCAGGCGCAGAACATCGATCTCGCCCTGCGAGCGCTGGCTGAGGGGGTCATAGATGCGCATTTGAGCGATGCGGCCCGCCTCGAGCAAAATGCGCACCGGACGGGCGGAGTCGGCGGGGAAGACGTCGATAACATCGCCCAAAAACGCGATCTCGCCCGGCTCATCGATACGGTCATCGGCCACATAGCCGGCGCTCGACGCGAAGGCGGCCAGATCGGCGCGGTCAAGCGGTGCGCCGCGCTCAAGGTCGAAAACAGCCTCGCGGGCGACCGGCGCGGGCGGCAGCTTCTGGACGATCGCTTCGGGCGAGGTGATCAGCACGCAACGCCCCCTCGGCTCGCCCAGCCGCCGCAGCACGGCCATGCGGCGCCCCATGATATCGCGCGACGGCGAGGCGCGATCGTAAGGCAGGCAGTCCCAGGGCGGCAGGACCAGAACCTCCGCTTCGGGAGCGAAGCCCGCCAGGGCCCGGCCGATCTCTTCGGCGCGCCGCTCGCTGGAGGCCAGGTGCACCAGGCTCGTCCTGCTGCCTGCAAGCCTGCGCGCAAGAGTCAGCGCCACGGCCGAGGCTGGCGGCTGGGGGCTTGCCGATCGCCTGGCGTGGCGGCTTCGGGCCCCCGGGGCGAGCGTTTCTCCGACGGCGGGTGAGGGGCTGGCGGCCTGGGCCATTGCGGGCGGACTCTGCGGATTGGCGCCCGCTACCGGGCGAGCAGGGCCACAACACCTGATGCCATGACGAGTTGCAGCCGACCCCCGGTTGAGTGTGCCGCACGACCCCGGTCACGACCCAAGCTGCGGCCGCCACATGCCTGGTCGACCCCGCGCCGGCCTAACGCCGATGCACGCCCGGAGTCATGGACGAGCGCGCGAAATGACGTGTCATCGCGCGCTAGAAGATCGTGTCCGCGGTCCCGCCATAGACCCCCACAAGGTCAATCGGCTGTTGAGGCGCCTCGCCGAGGGCCATGTCCATCAGATAAGCGACATCAGTCACGGCACGGCGACGTCCGGCCCGTTGACTTGAGAGGCGAGCGGCATAGCGGCTGAGCCCGCCATTTATGAAATTTGGCCGGCGACTTCTTGTGACGATATTATCGAATGTGAATTGATAGGAGAATATTGGTTAAAGCTGACCATTTATAGCGAAAGAGCGATATCAGCTTCAGCGTGGTTGAAAGCGGGCTCGTAAGCCCGGGCGAGATTTCCGCTCACGCCCACTTTTCGGAGCGCCTCGCGCCAATCGGCAGCGATCCGTTCAGCGGTGGCCTTGATCATCGCTCGAGCCTCCGTTTCCCGCATCTCGAAGAAGGGGCAGGCCTCCAGGGCCAAGAGGATCGACCGCTCGTGCGTTCCGCCCTCCATGATCGCGGTCTCCAGATGAGGGTTACGATCCGGCGCCGGGTTTATGTCGAATGCGGGAGACAGACGCCAGCGCTGGCCGCCGACATAGAGGAACCCGTGGTTCTTCAGGTGGTCATCCTTGTTGGAGACCAAGATGGTGAAGACCAGGCGCAGATACAGCTCGCGAAAATCCGCCGCGGGGTCGGCGCTCCACCCGCGAATGAAATCGACAATCTCGGTATAGGCGCCAAGGTCGACGCCGGTTTTCACCAGCGCGGTTCGTGCCGAGATGTAGGGGATACGGGCTTTTCCGCGACGATCAAATCTTCTGATCAGAGCCACCGGGAAGTCGCTGCCTGCCAATTCCAGGCGAACTTCTGGTGTTCGAATTCCACAGGCCCGGGCTAATCGCAAAGTAGCGACCTCCACGCGTTCAATCGGAGCTTGGTCATGGGCCGAGGTGAACTTCGCCAGCCAAAGGGTGTCGCCATCTGCGACATTGGCCTTGGGACGTGCGCCGCCGGAGCCTCCCGCGCCGGCGAGCGTCTGGATGTCCGCAGCGGAGATCTCCTGCCCCTGCTCGTAGGCCCGCGCGATCTGTGTGATGGCTTCGAGATCAACAAGGCGCGGAACCGCTTCGGCCGCGCCGCGAATGACTTCGCCGGAGTCATCGACAAAGCGAAGAGCGCCCTGCCGGCAGGCGTCATCGGACAGGGTCAGGTATTCAAACTCTGACAACCCGGCGCCGTACGCGCGCTCCAGAAGGCGGCGCCCCCAAGTGTCCGGCGCTGCATCCGAGAAAACGCCCGTCAAAGCATCTCTCATATGACCCGGCTGTCCCGAGGCGAAGAAGTTACCTTCATCCAGCGGCATGTCGGGCTGAAGCGCAAAGGCTCGCGCATCTGCGATCCAATCCGGATCATAGGTGAAGTTCGAGAACTGACGGGGCCCAGTATGGGTGAAGCGCAGCCGTCCGACAGGTGTCAGACTTTCGCCGAGCGCGACCTGAGCGGAAAAGTCCGTCATCAGAAGGCCGCTCCGTCCGGATCGATAACATCCGTCTTGCCGCGCGTCGCGTCTTGATCCGCTGCCGCGGCTTTGCGAAGGCGCGCGCTTGACGACCGTCCGCGCTTGGGCACGCGTTGCTCGGAGAGGGCCAGGCCCAGGTCATCAGATCGGATGTCGATCAGAGCGGCCAGCCGATCAACAAGCCCCAGGGCGACGAGCACATCCGCCAGCGCTCCGATACCCACGCCGGCCTCGCCCTTTTCCAGGCGAGCCACGGTGCTCGCCGATGTGCCTGCTCGCACGGCCAGGTCCGCAACGGCCATGCCGCGTCTCAACCGGGCCCCTCGCAGATCGCGGCCCAATCGCTCCAATGCAGGCTTTGACTTGGGAGAGCCCATAAAAAACCATATATGACGATATACAAGTATCTTTATGCCATATCTGACGAGTTAAGTCGACCCGATCTGCGGAGGGCGCGATTTGTGTCCGCATCGAAGCTCCCCAACGGCGCCTCGAGGCCGCCGCCGATGTCCATCTAGGAGGGCGTGTACGTCTGCAGTGCAAGCTCAGGGGCGTCAGTCAGACGGCGCTGGACGAGATGGTCGGGCTGACCTTTCAGCAGATCCGACGTACGAGGGCGGGGGCAATCAGCGCCTGCAAACTCTACCAGATCGCCCAAGCGCTGGACGTCTCGTTCACCTGGTTCTTCGAGGGCCTTGCATCTTCCCCGAAGGGTTCCTGCGGACACGCCCAGGCGGTCAGGGTCGACCGCAGCGGTCTGGACGCCATCCTGGCCTCGGACGAAGGCGCGCGCCTGATCGCCAACTGGCGTCGCGTGGATGCCCGCACGCGCTAGAAGCTCGCTCTCGTCGAGGCCTGCGTGGACGAGTAGACGCCGTTTCGGCGAGCCCGGCCCGCGTTTGCCGGACCGAAACAGAACCAGGCCACACGTCAGGCCGATATCCATGACGAAGCCGGGCCGCCAGCTCCGTTGCGGCCGCCTCGCCGGCAAGCGCGTCTGGCCGAGGCTCCCGCAGGTCGTCGACCGGCCGGATACCTTCGCCGGCCGCTTCGATCAAGACGCCGGCGGCGGCGTCCGCAAACTGTGGCGTGTCGCTGCCCGCTGAGGCCTGCGCAGTCGGCGTCCGCCGCGTCCCTGGGGAACACCGGACCGCACGCGCGACTTGAACCCGGGTGGCTCCGGAGGATGACATGGCGGTTCGCGTTCAACCCATCAACTGCACGCTCAAGGTTGAGGGCGACAGCTCAACCGATGCGATGATCGACGTCCTTCGCAAGGCCTTCAAAGGCATCGGCGCGCAGGTTGAGCCGACACTTCGGATGGCCGCGCTGAACATCAAGCCCGGCGTCACCTCCGACGAAGGCGAGGGCGACGATTGGCCAGCGGCGCGCGAGCGGATCCTGGCCGCCGACGTGCTCGTCTTCGGAACGCCCATCTGGATGGGCCAGCCCAGCTCCTTGGCCAAGCGGGTCATGGAGCGGATGGACGCCTTTTTGAGTGAGACCGATGGCCAGGGACGCATGCCTTCCTACGGCAAGGTCGTGCTGTGCGCGATCGTGGGCAACGAGGACGGCGCCCACGCCTCATCGGCGCTGATCTTCCAGGCGCTCAACGACGTGGGCTGGACCATTCCGGCGATCGCCGCCTGCTACTGGGTGGGCGAGGCGATGGGATCAACCGATTTCAAGGATCTGAAGACCGTCCCCGAGATGGTCGACAAGACCGCGAGGATGGCGGCGACGAACGCCGCCCACCTGGCGGGTCTTCTGAAGACGAGCCCGTTTCCGGGCGCGGGCGGCTGAGGCGGAGACGGGCCAATGACGCAGGACGCGGACGCCGCTCCCATCAAGTCCGACGCCTTTGAGGGCGTCGGCCTCCTCATCATCGACATGATCAACCCGTTCGACTTTGCGGGAGCCGACAAGTTGCTGCCCAAGATGGATCGGGTGGCGGAGGCGACCTTGAAGCTGCGGGCGCAGGCCGACGCGCTGGGCGTGCCGACCCTCTACGTCAACGACAATTACGGGCACTGGCGTTCGGACTCATCGCGGATCGTGGCCGCCTGCACCGCTCCGGAGGCGCCCGGCCGGCGCATCGTGGAGCAGATCGCTCCGCGAAAGCGGGACTATTTCGTCATCAAGCCTCATGTCTCGGGCTTTTACGGCACGACCCTGCCGGTGCTGCTGCCGAGACTCGGCGTCAACCGGTTGGTGCTGACCGGCGTCGCGGCCGACATATGCGTGCTGTTCACCGCGGCGGACGCCCACATGCGAGAATACGCCCTGTGGGTTCCTCAAGACGCTGTCGCCGGCGAGGATGATCAACGCGAGGCCTGGTCGTTGGCGACCCTCAGCAAGGCCTTTGGCGCCGACTGTTCACCGACAACGCAATGCACCCTGAGGGCCTGGTCGGAGCGCGGGAAATCGTAACCCTCCCGTCTGTTCCGTCGCAACCCGGCAAGAGCCATTTCACCACGGCCTTGGCGGGGACGGCTTGAACGCGCCGCAGGGTCACGCGCGGCTGCGACGGCAGGATATCGCCAACCTCACCCGAAACGATCTAAGCGGCAGGGCGCCGGCCGGCTATCCAGCGAGGCCTCGGGCGACGACACACCTTGCCCGGGCCGCGGATCACCCTGCGCGGTCGGCGCTTCGGTCACCCGCCCGGAGCGCCTTTTCGCGTTTGAGCCGTTGCGCATCCCGGAGCCGATCGGCCGGTCGGCCCCGTGCGGGCTCGTCGCTAGGCCTATGAAATCACGCAAAATTTGCAGCGTTACAGCTGAAACCCAAATCCGATGGCCGCCCCAATTCGTCGGTCCTATCCCTGAGCGGAGCTTGACCGGCGTTGCGCGTGATCGGTCTCGCCCGGTAGGGCGAAGACGTCCCGACACGCGCCGCCCGAACCTAGGGGATTTCCATCATGGCGCAGACCAAGCCGATCGGCGGCGACAGCATTTTTCTTGAACTTCCCACGGGCGTTAAGGGCCCGATCATGAGCGACGGATCGCCCGCCGTTCCCAAGGTGACCGACGGCTTCACCGGCCCGGTCCCCACCCACGCCTTCTTCACCTCTCTTGCCTTCTCCAAGTTCGGCGATCCCCACTCGGCGCCGATGTACGCCCACCCCATGACCCTGAAGGCCACCGCGGCGGGCATGGAGATCGGCTACAAGCCGGAGCTGGAGATCCGCGATGTGGGCTACAACGCCGTCCATGGGGTCGATCTGACGGTCGGTCTGGCCGGCCTCAACGCCGCCGAGACGCGCCTGGCCGACGCCAGCGACTGGGCGGCCACCGCCGACTGGGCGGGCCAGATGCAGATGACCTTCGGCAAGGGTCTGCCGTTCACCTATGTCACGCGGACCGGCGACGCCGACGCGGTCATCAACATCAACGAGCGCCCGGTCGTCTCCATCGACAACCCCGTCGATCCGCTGACCTATGTGATCAAGGGCGTCTCCGGGCAGGCCAACGGCGAAGGGCTGAAGTTTCGCCTGCCGGTGGACGCCGGCCAGCACGTGGGCGACGGCGCGCAGATGCGGGTGTCCTACGACTTCAACGGCGACGGGCGCTACGACCGCGTCGAGACCTACAACTTCTACGCCACCGATCCGATCAGCGCCTACGAGGACTACACCGAGGCGCTGGGTCTGAAGAAGACCACGGGCGCCATGCGCGACATGACCAACGGCACGATCAAGCTTGAGGTCTGGCAGGCCCTGGGGACGGGCGACATCACCTTGAAGACCGACAGCGCCGACAGCTGGATCGATCCGCCGCTGTCGGGCCTCACCATCGACGGCAAGGCGGTCGACGGGCCGCTGTTCGTGCGCGGCGGCGCCACGCCGGGCGATGACCAGAGCGCTCTGGCGCCGACCCCCGGGGACGCGCCTGGCTCCGACACGACCTTCGTCGACGAGACGTCCGAGGGCGGCTACGCCGGCCCGGGCAAGATCTGGTACGCCGAGGACGGGGTCGTCGGCCTGACCGTGAACGGCGCATCCTATGGGGTTTTCGGCCCCACCGGCGCGCAGTGGTCGTTCACCGCCAAGGGTCTGGTCTCCGATCTGGACGGCAAGGATTACTTCTCCATCGCCGTCCTGCCTGACGCCTCGATCGACACCTTGATGGCGTATCGCAAGCACGCCTACGCCTTCGTCACCGACACCTCGGCCGATTTCGCCATCGACAAGGCGGCCGGCACGGCGACCACCACCTTCGACGTCGACGTCACCCTCAAGGAAAGCGGCGGGGATCTCTCGGCCGACCCGCTTCTGGCCCTCTATCGTCACCAATACATCGCCAGCCAGGACGAGCTGACCGAGTTCTCCTACACCTCGGTGCGCGGCGAGATGGAGGTCCTCGAAGGCTCGAGCTTCACCGCCGTCAACCAGCTCGATCAAATCCTCCCGGTCCTGCCGTTCGTGGGCTCCGAGGCTGACGCGGCCGAACTTCGCGGCCTCGTCCACGAGAGCCTGCGCGGCCTCCTCGAGAACGGCTTCACCGAGAGCAACGACACCTATCGGCGCGCCCGCGAGCTGGCCAAGTATTCCGACCTCGCCCAGATCGCACAGCAGGTCGAGTACGGCCGCGCGCGCGACCTGCTCGTGGACGAGGTCAGGTCCATGCTCAACGACTGGTTCGACGCCACCGACGGGACCGGCAACTACTTCTATTACGACAAGGATTGGTCGACCCTGATCGGCTATCCGGAGACCGAGTTCGAATCCACGACCTCGCTCAACGACCAGCACTTCCACTTCGGCTACCTGATCTATGCGGCCGCCACGGTGGCGCAGTTCGACCCCGCCTGGGGCGAGCAGCACAAGGAGATGGTCAACGAGCTGGTGCGCTCCGCGGCCAACTGGGATCGCGGCGACAGCGCCTACGACTATCTGCGCACCTTCGATCCCTATGCCGGCCACAGCTGGGCTTCGGGCCACAGCGCCTTCGCCGCCGGCGGCGATCAGGAATCGGCGTCGGAATCGCTCAACTTCGCCGCCGCCGTGGCGCGCTGGGGCGCGGTGACCGGTCAGACCGAGATCGAGACCGTAGGGCTCTATCTGCACGCCGTCGAAAGCGAAGCGGTCGAGCAGTACTGGTGGGATGTCGACGAAAAGGTCTTTCCCGAAGGCTTCGAGCCCAACGGGATCACCCAGGTCTGGGGCGACGGCAGCGGCCTGGTCACCTGGTTCCCCGCCGATCCGGCGCAGCTGCGCGGGATCAACATGGTGCCCATGAACGGCGGCTCGCTCTTCTACGCCGAAGAGGCCGCCTATGTGCGCCAGGCCATGCAGGAGATCCGCGCGGCCATGGGCGGCGAGCCGCGCGACTGGAAGATGGCGTTTTGGATGTATGAGGCGCTCGCCGATCCGCAGTCGGCCCTGGCCTCCTACCAGACGGACCCCGACTTCCCCGGCGGCACCGGGGAGTCCCGGGCCTATAACCTTTCCTGGCTGAAGACACTGGGCAGCCTGGGCGCGGTGAAGGCCGACGTGCGGGCTGACAGCCCCTATGCGGCGGCCTTCGCCAAGGACGGCAAGATGTCCTATTCGGCCTTCAATCCGGGCGGCGAGACGCTCACCGTGACCTTCACGGACGGCAAGGTGCTCCAGGTGGCGGCCCACAGCCTGGTGACCATCGATGCGGCGGGCGCGCGCCATGTCCTCGATTACGCCGACAAGGGATCGATCGATCGCCCCGCCGACGTGCCCGCCGATCTGCCGATCGACCCGCCCGAAGGCGAGCTGGCCCTGGTGGCCGAGCAAGACGGCCTGTCCCTGTTCATGGACCGGACCACCGGTCACGCCTGGGTGCAGGACGGCGACAACGACCCCATCGCGCTGATCCGCCGGGACTTCGGCGGCCGCGTGGACGTCAAGCGCACCGACCCCATGGGCGAACTCAACGCCATCGCCCGGGGCGAGGACGGCAAGATCATGGTCCTGGACACCAACAAGGTGGCCAACATGCACTGGGGCTGGGTGCTCGACGCCCAGGCCCGCTATGTGGGCGAGGTGCGCTATGACGGCGCCGCCGGCGTTCTGGCGGCCGAATTGCAGTTCGGCGTCGACGTCAACGGCGACGGTTTGGTCCAGACCGGCGCCTTGCGTACCGTGCGCAGCAACCAGGGCCTCGACCTCGTCGAGGACACAGGCAACGGCGCGGCCTATATCCGCAGCGCCGAGGGCGGCGCCATCAAGTACGTCGCCATCGTGCGCAGCGGCGACGAGCCCATCAAACTCGAACATGACGGCTGGACCCTGACCAGCGTCGGCCGCGATGGCGACGGTCGGTTGCGCGTCCTCGACACCAATCCCGGCAACGAGCTGCGATACGCCTGGATTCTCGACGAGAAGGGTCGCTGGACCGGGGAGACGACCCACACGAACAAGGACGCCGCGGCCATCGAGGGCGTGTTCAACCTCGACCTCGACGGCGACGGGGTCATCGCCGACGCCCCGATCCGGGTGATCGCCGCCAATGACGGCGTGCGCCTGCTGATGGACCCCAAGACAGGCCTGGCCCTCATCGAGACCGCTGACGGCGCGCGCATTACGGTCAAGACCGGGGCGGCCCCGGAGGGCGTCCTTTTAAGCCGCGGCGGGTGGAGCCTGTCGGCCGTCGGCGTGGATGACCAAGGCCGCATCCGCGTGCTCGACACCGCGCCCGGCGCCGAGCAGCGTTACGCCTGGATCCTCGACGACAAGGGCATGTGGGCCGGCGAGCAGGTCTTCGACAAGTCGACCATCAAGTCCGCCGAGCGACTGTTCGGCAAGGACCTCGACGGAGACGGCGAGGTGTCCGGGGCTCCGCTGCGCGTGATCGAGGACACGGGCGAGGTCACGCTCTGGGCTGACAGCCATTCGGGCAAGGCCTTCATCGTCATCGGCGATGGCGAGCCGATCGCCCTCAACCGCGAGGGGTGGGGCGCGGTGTCCATCGAGCGGGGGCCCTTTCGTCTGCTGGCCGCAGCGCAAGACGATCAGGGGCGCCTGCGGGTCCTCGACGCCAGTCCCCACGAGGCGCAGCACTACGCCTGGATTGTGGACGACAACGGGCGGTTCGTGGGCGAAGAGGTGTTTGCGGGGCCGGGCCTGAAGCAGGCGGAACTCTTGTTCGAGCTTGATCTCGATGGCGACAAGCTCGTGGGTCCGCCCGTGTCTCCTGTCGCCGAGCCCTGGCTGGGCTGAGCCTGGCCGGCGCCGCGGCAGCAGGCGTCGGGCGCGAGAACCGCAGCGGGAGCTCGCGC
This sequence comes from Caulobacter segnis, assembly GCF_029543125.1. GTDB lineage: Bacteria > Pseudomonadota > Alphaproteobacteria > Caulobacterales > Caulobacteraceae > Caulobacter > Caulobacter segnis_D. Next base: position 587,964 of record NZ_JARQWW010000001.1, on the reverse strand, counting down.
CTGACGCCTGCGCTCGGCCTCAACCGCGCGCGGTGGTGCGCGAACCGGTCTGTGTTACGGTGGTAGCCGAACAGCGTCGCGCGGCCCTTTTTCAGTCCCGGACCGGGCGCACAGGCCTGCTCGACCAAGCCCGCCCGCCCGCACGATGCCCGATCCCAAACACCGCCCTGCGCTGTCGGCCGTCCCGGTCGATCCCCTCGCCGACGTTCCGGAGATTCATGCGCCCACGGCGCAAGGAAGCTTTGTCCTGTCTCGCTTCAGACAGGCCCCCGAGCACGACGGGGTGCAGCTGGCCCGCCCGCCCGAGGCCGCCCACGTCCTGGTCGTGCAGCTGACCGATCACCCCGCTCACGACATGTGGATGGGACGCCGGCACCACAGGACCGCTGATCTGTCCGCAGGCGCCTTCCACCTCATGGACCTGAGCGGCGGCGCGGTCGTTCATACGCGCAGCGCCGTCAACTCCCTGCACCTCTACATCCCCGAAGGAGCGCTAACAGCGCTGGAGAGTGAGCCGGGCGTCAAGGCGTGGGCGCGGCTGCAGGCGACGGGGGAGTGGCTGCCGCCCGATCCGCTGCTGAGCCACCTGACGCCGTTGCTGCTGGCGGCTGTCGAAGATCCGTCGCAGCGAGACCTGCTCTTTGGTCAGCACCTGCTGCTGAGCACCGTGGCCCACATCGCCAGCCGCCATGGGGAGCGACCGGCCCGTCGCCTGGCGCCGGGGCGGCTGTCCGGCCGCCAGGTCCGCCTGGCCCAAGACGTCCTGGGCGCGGATCTGGGCGACAGCCTGTCCCTGACCGAAGTGGCGTCCGCCTGCGGGCTGTCGGTTTCGCACTTCGCCCGCGGCTTCAAGATCGCCACCGGCTCAACACCTCATGCCTGGCGACAGGCCCGCAGGCTGGCGCGCGCCCGCGATCTGCTCGCCACCAGCGACTTGCCGCTCGCCGAGGTGGCGCTGGCCTGCGGCTTCGCCGAGCAAAGCTACTTCACGCGCCTGTTCAAGCGCGAGACGGGCCTGACCCCGGGCCTGTGGCGGCGCGAGAACCGTCGCTACTGAGCGTCGTGGACCAAGCTGAGAAGAGAACCTCGGCGCCTCAGAAAACATCCAGGCGCCTCAGGGGCGGCCAAGACCGGACGGCCCCCGCTTGCCGATAAGCGGTGCGTCGCGACCACTCGCCAAGGGCTGCCTCCGTGTGAGCCGGGCGCGACGCCTCAGTGTAGTGCGTAATCGGGGTAGACCCACATGTGGCGTGTCAAGCCGCTGGACGCGATCATGGCCAGCGCCCGGAAGAAGTCCCTTCACCGGTCGCTCGGACCGATCCAGCTCATCCTCCTGGGCATCGGCAGCGTCATCGGCAGCGGCATCTTCGTGCTGACCGCCGAGGCGGCGCAAAAGGCCGGTCCGGCCATGCTGGTGGCCTTCATCATTGCGGGCCTGGTCTGCGCGGTGGCGGCCCTTTGCTACGCCGAGATGGCCGCCATGGTTCCGGTGTCAGGATCGGCCTACACCTACAGCTACGCGGTGATGGGCGAACTGGTCGCCTGGGTGGTCGGCTGGGCCCTGATCCTGGAATACGCCGTGGCCGCCGGAGCGGTATCGGTGGCTTGGTCGGGCTACGTGGTCGGCCTGATCGAGAACCTGCTGCGGATCGATATTCCGAACACCCTGGTCCGAGGGCCCCTGGACGGCGGCTTGGTCAACCTGCCGGCCATGGCGGTCGCGCTGGCGGTGACGGCTCTTTTAGTGAAGGGCACCAAGGAGTCGGCGGCGGTGAACGCCGTCCTGGTGGCCATCAAGATCGGGGCGCTCACGCTTTTCGTGGTCCTCGCCGTCCCCGTGATGAAAATGCAAAACTTCACGCCCTTCGCGCCGCTGGGCGTGGCGGGCATGTCCGCGGCGGCCGCATCGATCTTCTTCGCCTATGTGGGCTTTGACGCCGTCTCCACCGCCGCCGAGGAGACCAGGGATCCCCAGCGCAACATGCCCATCGGCCTGATCGGGGCCCTGTTGGTGTGCACCACCTTCTACATCATCGTCGCCGCCGGGGTGATCGGCACGGTGGGGGCGCAGCCGCTCCTGGATGCGGCCGGCGTCGGCCTGCGTCCCGGAAGCCCCGAACTCGCCGCCGCCTGCGCCTCGGCGGGCGAGGCCCGGGTGGTCTGCTCCAAGGAGGCGCTGGCCTGGACCCTGCGCCAGATCGGCTGGCGCGAGATCGGCAATCTTGTCGGCCTCGCCGCCGGCCTGGCCCTGCCTTCGGTGGTGCTGATGATGATGTTCGGTCAGACCCGCATCTTCTTCGTCATGAGCCGCGACGGCCTTCTGCCCGCCTCCCTGTCGGCGATCCACCCGAAGTTCAAGACGCCCTATGTGATCATCGCGATCACCGGGGTTGCGGTGGCCCTGTTCTCCGCCTTCTTCCCGGTAGGCGTGCTGGCGGACATCTCGAACTCCGGAACCCTCTTCGCCTTCCTCATGGTGGCTGCGGCGGTGATGATCCTGCGCCGCACCGATCCGGACCGCCGCCGTCCGTTCCGCACCCCGGCCGTCTTCGTGGTCGCACCCCTGGCGATCGCCGGCTGCCTCTATCTGTTCTGCAACCTGCCCGGCGGCACCAAGTTGATGTTCGTGGGCTGGGCGCTGATCGGGCTGGTCGTCTATTTCCTCTATGGTTACCGCAGGAGCCACGTGGCGCTCGGCCTGATCGATGTTCCCGAGACGGATCCGCAGGCGCCGTCATCCGAGGCGCAGGCGCCGGGCGCGCCGCGGCGGCGGTAAGCGTCGGGCAAGCTCAGGCCGCCGACCGCGCAGGCTCCTTGTGCGCCTGCGCCGCCGAGGGGAGGGCGGAAAGGTCGAAAACATAGCCGGCGCCGCGAACCGTCGTGATCAGGGCGCCGCCGCGGGCGCCGGCCTCAAGCTTGCGGCGAAGGCGCAGGACCTGCACGTCGATGCTGCGGTCGAAGACGTCTTCGTTGACGCGCGTGGCGCGCAAGAGATGCTCACGCGAAAGCACCTTGCCCGGGGCGCGGAGGAAGGCGAGCAGCAGGGCCTGCTCGCCGAGGCTCAAGAGGGCCGGGTCGGCGTCTTCGCAATGCAGGGTGCGGGTCAGCCGATCAAGTTCAAACGGCCCGAACGTGATCCGATTGGGCTGACGCACAGCCGTCGGCGCCCGTCTGCGCCGCAAGACCGCGACCACGCGGGCGAGGAGCTCGCGAAGGCCGAAGGGCTTGAGGACATAATCATCGGCGCCAAGCTCCAGGCCAAGGACGCGGTCGATCTCCTCGCAGCGGCGTCCGGTGGTGATGATCACCGGCAGATCGGAGCGGCTGCGGATCCGGCGCAGCAGCTCAAGGCCGTCCTCGGGCCCCAGATTGAGGTCGAGGATGACGATGTCCTGGCCCTGAGCGAGTTTGGCCAGGGCCTGCGCGCTTGTCGTCGCCAGATCCGGCTGCTGGCGCGCCGCGCTGAAGTATTCGGCCAGCAGGTCGCCGAAGGCGCGGTCATCATCGATGATCAGGATGCGGGCGGGTGAGGTCTCATTGGCCGGAGCGCCGGTCATCGGGGTGTCCTCCTTGTCGAGCACGACCCTCGGGCAGGGGCGCTCCGGGCGGCGACAACCTGCGCCGCACCGTGACGCCATCCGTCACACAGGCGGGCGCTTCGGATATTGCCGGTTTCTGCTCATTCCCGACTGATCCTGCGCGGATTTGAGCGACGATGAGCCACGAAGCGACCAATCGGGTCAGGTTTGGTCGCGCCGCGAACCTTGGACGGATGCGAAACGCGAAGGCTTCGCTTGCGGGGCGCAAAGCCGCTGGTTCCGATCCGCTGGCTGCGCGCCGACCGGCAGACCGCCTCCAACTCCTTCAGGTCCAGCCTCATGCGCATCGCATCCTTGGTTCTCCTTGCACTGGCCAGCAGCCCGGCCTGCGCTTCCTCCCGGCATCCGGACACCCTGGGCGTCGCGCGCGGCGTCTATGCGCCGATCGGCCGAGATTGCAGCAAGGCTTCGTCGGGCGACGTCCTCATCCACGACGGCTCGGGTCTGAGCGACAGCCGCCAATCGTGCCGGGCCAAGGTGCGCCGCAGAACGACTGGCGCCGTGGTCTTCGACCAGATCTGCCGCATCAGGGACGCGCCCGAGGGTATCTGGCGGCAGCGGCCCGTCCATGTCCTGCGCGCGGCGTCGCCGCACGGGTTCACCCTGGACGGTCCCAAGCATGCTCCGGCGGCGCGCCGCCGATCCGTCACCTATCAGCTTTGCCGAAGCGCCGATCCGTCCCGCGATCTGGCCGATGACGAGGTCACGAAAACCGCGCCAGGATCGCCGGCGCCCAGATCCGCACGGTGAACTCCCAGGCGCCGATCGCCGCCACCGCGGCCGCCAGCGCCATGGCGGCGCTCGCCGGCCAGGCGCTCTTGGCCGCAGGGCGCCCAAGATTGCGCACCGCAAGATCGGCCGCCGCCAGGTTGGGAAGATAGAAGAAGAACGACATCACCACGTCGAACCAGCCGTCGAAGCCCTCTGTATGGCCAAGCCCTCCGGTGAAGGCGGTCCAGAACCCGTACTCCAGCCGATAGAGCCACGAGCCGATCGCCAGGGCGAAGAGGCGGGCGGCCCAAAGTTGATGACGATCAAGGCGCCTCGCCACGGCATGGCGCACGGTCTGGACCGCGGCGATGACCATCAAGGCGCCGTAGAGGCCAAAGCCAAGGTTCATGGGCAGGCCGCCGACCGTGCCCTTCATGGCGATGAACGCCAGACCCCCGAGGCCGGCCATCAGGGCGCAGGCCGCATAGAGCCGACCCAGCCAGCGATGCAGAGCCGGCGCACGGCGCCGCACCGGCCCCAGCAGCTGAATGGGGCCCAGGAGGAGAATCACGCCGCCGGCGGCGAAGTGAAGCCCGATGGCGGCCGCCGCGCCTGGCCGGCCGGGCTCGTAGAGCTCGGGGAGCAGTTCGTTCCAGCGCTCCGGGGCGTGGTCGGCGGCCGCGCCGCCGTAGAAGGCGGCGATGTAGGCGGCGAACAACGCCGCGCTGATCCAGGTGATGGTGACCAGAACCGCGGTGCAGACCAGCAGAACGCGCTGACCAGAACGCGGTCGAAGCTGAAGCGGGGCGGCGGTCATGACGGGTCCTTCTGCCTTGCCCGCAGGTCGTCTGCGGCTCGCACCGCAGCGCTTGTCGGCCGCGCCGCAGCCGGCGTCCAGAGCGCCCCTGTTACGCCTGTAGGCGATGGCGCCCCTCGACGGCTACAGCCGTAAGCGGCGAGCCGCCGCGCAGGTGCGGCGCCGGTCTAGGCTCGGCGATCCCACCAGGAGATCGACCGTGACCATGACCCAGGATTCTCGATGCCGCGTTGTGCGCCCCTGCGCGCCCAGCCAGGGCAAGCAGGGCCTCGGCTACGCCGTCGGCGTCTCTGCCGAGACCACCGGCGCACAAGCCATCCATCTGCAGGTCGTCACCATCCCGCCCGGCGCAGCGGGAGCCGCCCACAGGCATGCGGGCCACGAAACAGCGATCTATGCGCTCAGCGGCCGATCCGGCTGCTGGTGGGGCGAGACCCTGCAGCACCACGACTGGGTGAAGGCCGGCGAGTATTTCTACATCCCGCCCGGCATGCCGCACCTGCCTTACAATCCAAGCCGCGACACGCCGTTCGTCGCCGTCATCGCCCGCACCGATCCGAAGGAGCAGGAGGGCGTCGAACTGATGGCGCACCTGCAGCCGCCGGCCTCGCCCGCCTGATCGCGCGCCGCCCCGTTCCTCGCCGACAGCAGGTTCGGACCAGAAGCGGCAGGACCGGCCTATCGGCAAGCCTGGCCGCGGCTCCATGGATCGATGGGGGCGGCATGATGCATGGAGTATGGCCGATGGCGGCGCGACTGAGACGAGAGACACTGGCCACGAGCCGCCCGGCGGCGCCTTTCGGCGCAACCTTCGCCGAGCCGCGGATTCTGCGCGACCGCACCCCCGGCGGCGACATGCTGCTGCGCAACGCCATCGCCTTCATCCCCTCTCAGGAGACCATGGTCTCGCGTCTTCAGCGGTGGGCCAAGGAACGGCCCGACGCCGCTTTCCTCAGTGAGGCGGCCTTAGACGGGCGGCGCCTCAGCATCACCTTCGCCGAGACCCTGGCCGCCGCGCGCGACTGCGCCGAGGCTTTGTCCGGTCTTAACCTGGGCGCCGAGCGGCCCTTGATGATCATCGCCGGCAACGGGATCGATCATGCCGTCACCCTGCTCGGGGCGATGATGGTCGGTCTGCCCACCGCGGTCGTTTCTCCGGCCTACGCCGCCGCCGGCGCCAGCTCGTGGAGCAAGCTGCCGGCGATCTTGGCCGACGTGACGCCCGGACTGGTTCTTGCCGGCTCCACCGAGATCGCCGACGCCGTGGCCGCCAGCGGCCATCCCACGACCACAGCCCTGCTGAGCGGCCTGGCGTGGCTCGAGGGCGTCCCGCGTCGCCCCGCCAGGGTCGAGCCCGCCATGGCCGCGGTCGGGCCCGGCACGATCGCCAAGTTGTTGTTCACCTCCGGCTCCACGGGCGCGCCTAAGGGCGTGGTCAACACCCAGCGCATGATGGTGGCCAACATGCAGGCCCTGGGACAGGTGTGGCCGTTCCTGCATTCAGAGCCGCCCGTTCTGGTGGACTGGCTGCCCTGGAACCACACCTTCGGCGGCAATCTGTGCTTCAACCTGGCGCTCTACTACGGCGGCGTCCTGCATATCGATAACGGACGGCCGACCTTCGAGGGCGTCGGACGCACGGTGACGGCGCTTCGGTCTTTGCAGCCGAGCGTCTACTTCAATGTGCCGGCCGGCTACGAGGCGCTGCTGCCGACGCTGGAGAGCGACCTTGAGTTCGCCAGGCAGTTCTTCTCGGGGGTGCGCTTCCTGTTCAACGCCGGCGCCGGCCTGCCGGAGGCGATCCGAAAGCGGCTGATCGCAGCCGCTGCGGCTGTTGTGCGTGACCCGCCGCCGATCATCGGGGGCTGGGGAGCCACAGAAACGGCCCCTTGCGCGACCGCGCTCTATTTCGACGCGCCCGAAGCCGCCGCCATCGGCGTTCCGCTTCCGGGGGTCGAGGTCAAGGTGGTGGCGAGCGGGGAGGGACGTGGGGAGCTGCGGGTGCGCGGCCCCAATGTGATGCCCTGCTACTGGCGTCGCCCACAAGCGACCATCGAGGCCTTCGACGAGGACGGCTTTTACAGGATCGGCGATGCAGGACGTCTGGCCGATCCCTCACGTCCCGACCTTGGCCTGGTGTTCGACGGCCGGGTGGCCGAGAACTTCAAGCTGACCTCCGGGACCTGGGTGAATGTCGGGCCCCTGCGGCTGGCTCTCATCGAGGCGGGCCGCCCCTTTGTGTCCGACCTGGTGATCGCCGGCGAGGGCCGTTCCGCCATCGCCGCCCTGGTGTTCCCCAACCTGCAGGCGTGCCGTGCGCTTTGCGAGCCCGGGCTCAGCGACGCCGAGGTGGCCCGTCATCCCGCCGTGGTGGAGGCGATCCGGGTGCGCTTGGAGCTGTTCAACGCGGGACAGCACGGCTCCAGCATGCGGCTGGCGGCCTTCTCGCTCCAGCCGGAGCCGCCCTCGGCGCGTCATGACGAGATCACCGAGAAGGGGGCGCTGAACCAGCGCGCCGTCCTTCGGCGGCGGTCCAGCGCGGTGGAGGCCCTCTACGCGGCGCAGCCGCTGGACGGCGCGGTGCGCCTGACCCCAAAGGCGGCGTCGTGAGCCGGCGAGCCCCGGAGCGGGCCGCGAGCCCGGATCGGCGCGAAAAGGCCGGGACGCCGGGGCGTGCGTCCTCATCCGCCGATGGACAGGTCCTGGCCCTGTGCTTCGCCGCGGCCGTGATCGAGGGCTTCGACCTGCAGGCCGCAGGCGTGGTGGCCGCCGGGCTGTCCGACACCTTTGGTCTGACACCCGGCGAACTGGCCTGGGTGTTCAGCGGCAACACGCTTGGCCTGCTGTTCGGCGCCGCGATCGGGGGCTGGGCTTCCGACCGGGTCGGCCGAAAGTGGGTGCTGGTCGCCTCCTTGATGACCTTCGGGCTCTTCTCGCTGGTCACGGCGGCGGCCCCCTCGAAGGAATGGTTGCTGGCGGCGCGCGTGCTCACCGGGCTGGGTCTCGGCGGAGCCTTTCCGATGCTGCTGTCTTTGGCCGCCGAAGCGGGATCCGCCGAGCGCCGCGTCTCGCGCACCACCTTCATTTCGGTCGGCATGCCGGTGGGCGGGGTCCTGGCCAGCCTCCTGGTCTTGTCCTTGCCCGACCTGGACTGGGAGCGGGTCTTCCACGTAGGCGGCCTGGCGCCCATCGCCCTGGCGGTCGTGATGGTCCTGTGGCTGCATCCAGCGCCGCTCATCACCGGGCAGGCGCAAGCGGCGCCGCCGCCGAGCCTGCCCGTGACGCTGTTCGCCGCGGATCGGCGGCTCATCACCGTCAGCCTGTGGGCCGCCTTCTTCGCCACCCTGGCGCTGCTCTATCTGCTGCTCAACTGGCTGCCCCTGCTCATGCAGCAGCGCGGCGTGGCGCGTTCGCTGGCCGTGGGCTCGGCCCTGGCTTTCAGCGGCGGCGGCATCCTCGGGGCGCTGATGCTCGGCGCCATGATCGACGCGGCCCGCCGAGGCCTGGTGGTGACAGTCACCTATGTCGGCATGGGCCTCGCCCTGGCCGCCGTCATTCTCGGGATCGGCCATCCCGTTGCGGCGGCCGCCGCGGCCGGCTTCTTCATCATCGGCGCGCAGTTCGTGCTCTACGGCCTGGCCGCGGGGGCCTACCCCGCGCTGATGCGCGGCTCGGGGGTCGGGGCGGCGGTGGCGGTCGGCCGCCTCGGCGCCGTGGCAGGCCCCCTGCTGGCGGGCGCTGTGGTGGCGCGTGGCGCGGACCCGTCGGCCTTCGCCGCCCTTTTGCTGCCGCTGGCGGCGGTCGGCGGCCTTGCCGCCATGATGCTCGTGTCGGTCGGGACGGGGCGGCAGACCTTGCGGGTCTGATCGCTTCGAAGGGGCGCCGGGAGGGCGACCGTGTTCGCCCTCCCGGCTCGGCTTCAGCAAAGATGGAACCCGCCATCCACCAAAAGCTCCGCGCCGTTCACCCCCGGGCAGTCGAGCATGAACAAGGTCGCCTGGGCGATGTCGCCGGTGTCCGCCAAACGGCCTGCGGGTGTGCGGCCGAGGACCTGATCGATCAAGGCTTGCGGCTTGGTCTCCACCGAGCGGGTGCCATCGACCGCACCCGGGTGGATGACATTGACGCGCACGGGTGCGAGCTCCACCGCGAAGGTCCGCGCCATGCCGACGGCGGCGCCGTTCATCATCGAAACCGTCGTCGAGCCCGGATAGGGACGCAGCAAGGCCACGCCGCCCATGACCACGATGGCGGCGCCAGGCCGCAGGCGAGCATGGACGGCTGCGACGACGGCGGTGTAGCCGAGCATCTTGAGGGTCACCGCGCGCTGGGCGCCGGCAAGATCGTACTGACGGACGCTGTTGTCGTCGCGCTCCACGGCGCTCAGCACCAGATGATCGATGTCGCCGACGGCCGCCAGGGCCGCAGCGACAGTCTGCGGCTCGGCAAGGTCGAGCCCGAGGCCGAGGTGACCTTGGCCAAGCGTGTCGGCGACGGCCTGGGCGCGGCCCGCGTCGCGGCCGGTGATCACCACGCGTTGGCCTCGGTGGGCCAGGCGCCGGGCCACCGCCAGGCCGATGCCGGCTGTACCGCCGATGACGAGCGCGTGTTTGGGTTCGGTCATGAAAAATCCTCATGTGATAAGGGCGGCCAGGCTGCTGGCCCGGCCTGCGGGACCCCGCAGACGCCCCGCTTCGGCCGGTCGCTGGGGGAGCCAAGGCAAGCGGGGCGTCGCCCGGGGGTCAGCCGGGCCGACGGGGCGCAGGCGCCGCCGTCTGCCCACACTGGCGCCGCCGGCGGCGCGCTTCGCGGCGCATTCTGCGCTCTTTGGTTCGATGCGGCGGCGCGATCGAGCGCAGGAAAGCACTAAAGCCCGCCGGGAAGACCGCGCCGGCCCCGCCGCCAATTGTCACAAGAGGCTGGTCGGAGGCGTTCCCCCTGCATCCGACGCCGGCGCTCCCTCGGCCCCCTTCTATCGGGGAGCCGCCGCCGGCTGGTCGTCGGCGGCGCTTCGTTGAGCGGCGATGGTCGACGGCCAGCCGTGCGTCCGGGCGCTCTTCATCAGCCCCACCGGACCCAGGACCATCCATGGCCTATGACAGCGAAACCACCATGGGCATGACCGTGATCGTGCCCGTGCAAAGCCGCGCGGAGCTCAAACGCTTCGTGCGCGTCCCCATGCAGCTGAACGCGAAAGATCCCAACTGGATTTCGCCCCTCGTCATGGAGCGGCTCTCGGCCCTGTCCGACGCCAATCCCTTCTTCGAGCACGCCCAGGTCCGGATGTGGCTGGCGGTGCGCGACGGCCGCGATGTGGGCCGCATCAGCGCGCAGATCGATGCCCTGGCGCCAGGTACGCCGGGACGGACCGTCGGACACTTCGGTTTGATCTGCGCTGAAGACGACGCAACCGTCTTCTCCGCGCTCTTCGAGGCGGCCGAGACCTGGCTGAAAGAGAGGGGCTGCGACACCGTCCTTGGGCCCTTCAATCTGTCGGTCAACGAGGAGGTGGGTCTGCTGGTCAGCGGCTTCGATGCGCCGCCGATGGTGATGATGGGTCATGACGCGCCCCATGCCGGACCGCGCATCGAGGCCGAAGGCTATCGCAAGGCCAAGGATCTGCGCGCCTATCTGGTGGACCTGGACAAGGACCTGCCCGAGGCGGTGCTTCGCCGCGTGCGGCGAGGCGCGCCCGAGGGCGTTGTCCTGCGCAAGCTCGACATGAAACGCCTCGAGGCGGAAGTGTCGACCTTGACGGACATCGCCAATGACGCCTGGTCCGATAACTGGGGCTACACGCCGACCACCGAGGCGGAGACCCGCCATCTGGCCAAGGCGCTCAAGGATGTCATCGACCCCGACCTGATCTGGTTCGCCCAAATCGACGGCGAGGACGCCGGATTCATCGTGCTCCTGCCCAACGTCAATGAGGCGATCGCCGATCTCGACGGCCGGTTGCTGCCCTTTGGCTTCGCCAAGTTGCTGTGGCGGCTGAAGGTCCGCGGGCTGAAGACCGCGCGCGTGCCACTCATGGGCGTGCGCCGCCGGTTCGCCGGCGTCCAGCGCGGCATGATCTTGCCCTTCCATCTGATAGATAAGGCGGCGACCGCCGCGCGGGCCAAGGGTTACCGCCAGGTGGAGCTGTCCTGGATCCTGGAGGACAACGCGCCGATGGTGAACATCTGCGAGCGGGTCGGCGCCGCCCCCTATAAGACCTATCGGCTTTACGAGAAGTCCCTCAAGACCAACCGTCGTCCCTAGAGACGTCAGCGATCGTTGGCGACTGCGCCCCCGCCGGCCAGGCCGTGCGGGGGCGTCTTGCTTGCTCACGCGCGCATCAGGCGCGCCGCCGGCGAAGCGGTCTTGTTCGTGGCGTCAGCGACCGCAACGTCAATCATCAGCCGGCTGTCATAGGCGACGAACTCCATCTGCAGCCTGCGCGCCGCGGTCCGATAGGCCGGATCGGCCAAGACCGCATCGATGGCGGCCGCCAGGGCTTGCGGCTCGGGCGTGTCGGTGCGCAGGTCGATGCCGGCGCCGCTATGGGCGACGCGGCAGGCCACTTCAGCCTTGTCCTCGGTCGTCCCGGCCACCACGACCGGCACGCCGTGGGCGAGGGCCTGCAAAACCGTGCCGAAGCCGCCATTGGTGACCAGGGCGCTCAGCTTGGGCAGCAGCCAGTCGAGCGGAAAGTAGGAGGCGGCGCGCACATTGGCCGGAAGCGGGCCAAGACCCTCGAGGCTTTTGCCGCCGCCGGTCACGACCACGAGGGTGTCGGGCCGATCGGCCAGCACCTCGATGGTCGGCCGGATCAGGCGATCGAAGTTTTCGTTGGCCACTGTGCCCTGGGTCACCAGGACCACCGAGCCGTAGTCGTCCACGTCGGCGGTCCAGCTTGGGAGCGGCGCATCGGTCGGGGTGGTCGGGGGCAGGCCAATGAAGCGGATGTGGCCGGGCATGGCCTCGCGCGGAAGATCCAGACCGGGCACGCCGAACTGCAAGTGCAGATCGGCAAGGCGCGTGGGCCCTTCCATCATCGGTACGAGGCGGCCGCCCACGCCCAGGGCCGCCAGCTGCGCTTCCAGGGACGCCTGGGCCGGCGCCGCCACCGCCTCGACCATCGGGGTGACGACATCGCGATAATGGGCGCGCACGGCCGGGTCGTCCGTGTAGGGCAGGCCCGGACCGATCGGGGCCCCGTCCTCGCGGGCCAGCAGCAGCGGGCAGACGCCGCAGTGGATGATGGCGGGCCGCGTGGGGTGAAGACCCATAAGCAGAGGCAGGGTGCCCAAGAAGAGGTGCTCTGCCAGGATCAGGTCCGCCCCCCAGCTGTCGCTGAGAGCCATCAGGGCTTCGGCCTGTTGCGTCATCGGGCCGACGAAGATGTGCTCGAAGTCGAAGCTCACCTGGGCCAGGCCCGGCTCAAGACGCGCCCGCTGCGGGAAATGCGCATCCATGTCCGCATAGTCGATGGCGGCGGGCAGGGCGCGCAGGACCAGGCCGGCCGCCTCGACGCGCGCCCTCTGGGACGCGCCGGTCAGGACCACGATCTCATGGCCACGGTCGGCAAGATGGCGGGCGACGCCAAGCATGGGGTTGAGATGGCCGGTGAACGGCATGGCGGCGATGATGATCTTCATGGAAACCTCGCAGAGGCCGGCGCTTCATCGCCGGACGTCGCCGAACCTCCTTGTGGCGGCCTGCGCGGTCTCGACCAGTTGCGCTCGAAATGGCGCGATCCTGCTGTGCAGCGCGCGCGCGCTACGGCTGTAACCATTCTATCGGAGCGTGAAATCGAAGCGCAGCCGCGCCGGCCGAGAACCTTGAGGGGCGCTGATCGCCCCTCAAGGTTCTGCTTTTCGATGCTCAACACCGCCCATGACCACACCCGCCTGGCCCATGACCGCCGCCATCCGGCCGAACGCAGCTTCGCGCCCAGGACGGCGATGTCGCCTCGGGTCGCCGCCCCCCGCACCGCCGCCGCGATCGTGCGGACGCGGCGCTCGATGCTTCGGGTGGAGCTGACAACCACCACAGCCAAGGGCCTGACGACTGCCGTGGGCGCGGCGCGGCGCATCGTCTTTGCGGGCTTCGGCGATGACGGGACCGACCCTCGTTTTTGCGTCCTGGGGCCGGGGCAGTCCCCGGAGGGCCGCTCCGACGCGCCGTTCGAGGCCTTGATCATCTCAATGGACGACAAGGCGGTGGAGGATATCGTCCAGGCCGGCGGGGTCAGCCTGGCGGCAAGTCTGGGCGGCGACTGCAGCTGGCGCGAGCAGGACGCGGTTCTGGCCGGTCTTGCGCCGCTCATCCGCGGATGCGTTCGTCGTGACAGCCAAAGCATCCTGGCGTTCGATCAGATCATGGCCGCCGCCGTTCTTCAGGTCGCCCAGCTTCATGGCGCCGCCGTTCCGACCGATCTTCGGCCCGGGGGCTTGGCGCCCTGGCAGGAGCGCAAGGCGCGCGACCTGATCCGCGCCAGCCTCGCCAAGGAGGTCACGGTCGACGACGTGGCCCGCGCCTGCAATCTTTGCGTCACCTATTTCTCCAAGGCCTTCAAGGTGTCCACCGGCATGACGCCTCACCAGTGGCTCCAGGCCTGCCGCGTCGAGACCGCTCGAGGCCTCCTGGAGGAGAGTGACACGCCGCTGGCCCAGATCGCCGTCGCCTGCGGGTTTGCCGACCAGAGCCACTTCACCAAGATCTTCAAGCGCGAGTGCGGGCTGGTGCCAAGCGCCTGGCGCCGGGTGCATCGAAGCCGAGCCGCCGCGCCGCGCCTGTGGACGGGCGAGCTTTCGGTGGTGGACTAGGGCCTCTTCCTCATCGGCTCCCCAGAGGCCTTCAGTCCTCGACGGCGCCGCGCAGCGGACCTGGCGCCCGCTCTCGCCGCCATCGGGCGGGCGTGGCGCCGGTCACAGCCTTGAACACGCGGCTGAAATGGCTCTGGTCGGCGAAGCCGCATTGCAAGGCCGCCTCGGCAAGGCTCAACGGCGTTCGCTCCAGAAGGTGCTTGGCCCGCTCGATGCGGCTGGCCTGGAGCCATCCATGCGGGGTCGCGCCCGTCGAGCGGCGAAAGGCGCGGGCGAAGTGGGCGGTGGACAGGCCGCACTCCGCCGCCATCCGGGCCACGCTCAGATCCCCGTCGAGCTGGTCGCGGATCATCTCCCTGGCGCGTCTCTCCTGCCAGGCCGAAAGGCCGCCGCGCACGATCGCGGACGGGCCCTGCTCGCCATAGCGGGCCAGCAGATGGACAGCGGCGGCCAGGCCCAGGTGGTCCAGGTAGAGCTGATCGGCGGTCGGGTCGGCGCAGGCCGCCGCCAGCAAGGGGGCCATGGCCTGCAAAACGGGATCGGACTGGGACCAGGCTTCAGGGCATCGCAAGGTCGCCGGCGGCCGCCGCCCCGCCTCGCGCGACAGCTCCTCCACCAGCGCCACGGGCAGGGTGAGGGTCAAGGTGTCCACCGGCGCGTCGAGGCGCGCCACATGCTCCTGGCGCATGTCGAAAAACTGGACCTCGCCTCTTGCGAGCGGCGCTACGCGTCGGTGCTTGCCGTCCACCCAAAGATCCTGCTCGGGATGGTCGGCGAACTGGAAGAAGGCTGTCCAGGCCGGCATCACCTCGGCGCGGCCCTCAATCTCGGCGTCGCCGCCGCTTTGCATGTGAAAGACGCGAAGGCCCGAGGTCTGCGACGCCGCATCGAAGCCGCGCGCGGTGGGCACCGGCGTCGTCAGGCGTTGCAGCGCCTCCACCTTGGCCATGAGAACCTCGGATGACGGGTCGACCGCTTCGGTTGCGGCTAGAACCACAATGCAGCTTTGCGAGGGGTTCGCACCTGAATTGTGGCGACTTGCACTCAAAGCGCCGTGAGGCGCCCGGCCGGCGGGCGATCACGTGCGCCGGGGCGGCCCCCGCCGGCGATCCGGCGGGGGCCGCCCCGGCCTAGAAGCGGCGTTCGAGGGAGATCCCGATCTCGCGGGGGCGGCCATAGGCGCCTTCGGTGATCGAGCCGAAGGCCGGGCTCGCAGCGTTTCCGGACACCAGATAGGTCTCGTCGGTCAGGTTGTTGACGAAGATCGCCGCCTGCCATGCGTCGTCGTCGTCCCGCCAGCCGAGGCGGGCGTTGAACAGGCTGTAGGCGCTTTGCGAGATCAATGGCGAGTTGGCGGCATCGAAGTGCTGGCGATCGACGTAGGACCAGTCGCCACGAACGTGGAATTGGCCGTAGGAGGTTGCGACGCTCTGTTCGACCGCCAAGGCGCCCGTCCATTGCGGGGCGCGCACCAGACGGCTGTCGCGGGTGATCGGCAAGGTGAGCCCCCCCTGGCCGACCCTGGTGTAGCGCGCGTGGTTGTGGCCGACCGAGCCTTCGATGAGCAAGCCGCGCCACGGGGCGGCGCGCCATTCCAGCTCAAGTCCGCGCAGACGCGCCTCCGCGGCGTTGCCTACGAAGTTGGCCGGCGTGCGGTTCACCGTGACCTGGATGTCTTCATACTCCATCCAAAAGCCCGTGAGCTGCGTCTCAAGCCGCCCGTCCAGCCAGCGGCTCTTGATCCCCGCCTCATAGCTCCAGACCGTCTCAGGATCGAAGCGGGCGATGTCGGCCGGCCCGCTGGTGGCCCGTCCGTTGAAGCCGCCGCTCTTGAAGCCCTTGGAGGCGTTCGCGTAGGCGAAGTGATCGCCGGTGACCGCGTACTGCAGGCCGAGGGTGGGCGACAGGTCGTCCCACGCCCCTCGAAGCGGATAGCGCCCCCACAAAAGCTCAAGATCACGTGGATCGACGATGAAGGTGCGCGACACCTTGCGCTGCTCGGAGACCTGGAAGCGCTTTTCGTCACGGCTGTAGCGCAGGCCCAAGGTGGCGCTCAGCCTGTCGGTGAGCGCCAGGCGACCGTGGGCGAAGGCCCCGTAGCTGAGAGTGTTCATCTTGTTGTACTGCCGAAAGACCAGCTCCAGGGCCGTGTTGGGCCGCAGCACCGGATCATAGACTCCGCTGGCCAGGACGATCTGGCTGTCCTGGGCGGCGATCTCGCGCCCGGCATAGAGCCCCGTCAGCCACTCCAGCCGGCCGTCGAACACCTCGCCGCTCAGCTGCAGCTCCTGGCTGATCTGTTCCTGCTGCACGGAATCGGAGGTCTCCCGGAAGGTGAAGGGGGTGTTGTCGCCGTCGCGCGAGAAGAGGGCGTTCAGGCGCCGATAGGCGGTGATCGACTTGACCGTCACCGCGTCGCTGGGGCGCCACTGCGCCGTCACGGCAAGCCCGCCCTGATCGAGGGTGTTGCGGTTCGGCCCTGTCGCCCAGGTGGTGAAGGGATCGCCGGTGACGAAGGAGGCGTTGAGCGCTGCGGCGCCGTCCGGGGCGCGGATGCCTGTACGCGGCGCCACCGCCGCGTTGAACACGTCCAGGAACGGCGCGCCGCGCGGGGCCACCTGCAGCAGGGTCAAAGCGGCCGATTCCTGGTCGGCGCGGGTCAGGTCCAAGCCGACCTGCACCGACAGGTCCGCGTCCGGCTCGTAGAGCACCGAGCCCTTGGCGGTGAACACGCCCTTGCCGCCCTGGCGGGCGCCGTCCGCCAGGCGTTTGACATAGCCGTCGCGCTCGAAGCGTCCCACCGCGAGCCGGGCGCTGAGGCTTTGCGCCACGCCGCCACCGACCACAGCGGTGACGTCCCGGCGGCCATAGTCGCCGACCACGGCGGCGAAGCGCGCGCTCGGCTCCTGGCTTGGCCGTCGCGAAATGACATTGAGCACGCCGCCCACGGCGTTCTTGCCGAACAGGGCGCCTTGCGGGCCGCGCAGCACCTCCACGCGTTCGACGTCGAGCAATTCAAGGATCGCCCCGGTGGATCGGCCCAGATAGACCCCGTCGAGATAGATGCCGACGCCCGGCTCATTGAAGATCGACGCATCGTTCTGCCCGATCCCTCGGATGAACGGGGTGGCGTTGAAGGCGCCGCCCGACAGGGGCGCGGCGCCCTCCAACTGCAGGTTCGGGATGATCCTGGCCAGCGACGAGACGTCCTCGGCGCCACGGGCGATCAAGGCCTCGCCTGTAACCGCCGTCACCGCCAGGGGTGTTGTCGCAACCGACGCTTGGCGACGTTCGGCGGTGATGATCACCGGCTCGAGCGCATCGGCCTCGGCGGCGTGGGCCGCGCCGGCGCCAAGAATGGCGCACGTCGCCGCGGCGACGACGGAACAGGAGTGTAGTGAAGACATGGATGCAGACGTCCCGACCAGGCCGCGGCCGCGACGGCGTCTGGAGGCTGGCGAAAACTAGCGCGGCGGCGCTTGGGTAGCGTCTTGCGGCGCCGGCTTGCTTGGTCGGACGTGGCCTGGTTCGGCGGCTCCTGCGGTTGCAGGCCGGGCAGAGATTTTGATGGCCCGGTGTCATGCGGCGGGACGCCCAGACGTCCCGCCGCAACCGACCCGAGGACGTTTGAATCGGCGGCGCTCTCTCGTTCGCCGCCGCCGTCCCCGCGCCGTGAGGCGGACCTCCCCGTCCGCCCCTTGAGAGCCGCCGGTCGCCGGTCTGCGCCGGCTCGCCGACAGCGCGTCCCGTCGCGGCGGTGTTCCTAAAGCGCCGCTGCGCCTGCCTCGCCGGTGCGGATGCGCATGGCCTCGACCACCTCGGTGACGAAAACCTTGCCGTCGCCGATGCGGCCGGTGGCGGCCGCGGCGCGCAGGGCCCGCAGGGCGGGTTCGACGACTGGGTCGTTGACCACCGCGTCGAGGCGCACCTTCGGCACGAACGTGACCTTGTACTCCTCGCCGCGATGAATCTCGGTCTTGCCCAGCTGACGGCCGCAGCCGCGCACCTCGCTGACCGTAAGCCCCTCGGCGCCCGCATCCATAAGGGCGGCGCGGGCGTCCTCCAGCTTGAAGGGCTTGATGAAGGCGGTGATCATCTTCATGGCGTTTCGGGCCGAGCCGGCCTCTCCCTGATCGTCTTGCTCTGTGCTGTCGTGGCTTTATGAGGCGGCCGCGGAGCCGGGCTTGGCCGATCCTGTGGTCTCTCGCGCAATCCTGGCGTCACGCCCCCGGTCAAAGGGCGACAGGCGAGGGACGTCCGCGCCGGGCATTGGCGCCGAGAGCCGCTGCGCCCGCCACCGCCGCCCCCAACGCCAGGCCGCCGCCTACGTCGCTGGGCCAGTGGCGTCCGAGCGCCACCCCGGCCACAGCGGTGAAGAGGGCGGCCACGATCGCTGCGGTCACGGTGGGGAGGCGCAGGCGAGGAGCCTGGCGCGTCAGCAGCAGGGCCAGCGTCAACCAGACCGCCGCGGCCATGGCGCTGTGGGTGGAGGGAAAGCTGGCCCCGGCTTCAAAGGCCCCGGGAGGGCGCGGCCGGTCGAAGACCGCCTTGAGCACAAAGCTGGCGCCCAGGCTGGTGAGCCCGGCGCCCCATAGCGCCAGACAGGCGCGCGCCTGCCGACGGGCGGCGTCGACGGCCGTGACCAGCGCGCAGACGACCGCCAGCACCCTCACATCGCCAAGGATCGACCAGGCCGGCAAGAAGGCGGCGCCGCAAAGCGCCGCCATGACCGCCTGCCGACCGCGCTCGTCCCAGCCTGCAGCGTCCACTCTCGCCAGCGCCATGAACACGCAAAGCAGGCCCGCGCCGGTGAAGACGCAGACGCGGGCGGCGGTCGGGGCGTCATGACCGGCGTCGATGAAGGGCTGATGGACGCGCAAGGGGTTAGCGCAGCGCGGCGGCGTCGGAGATGGCGCAGCGGCGGAAACGCGTGGTCTTGCGGACGCTGGGGGTTTTGCCGGCCGGGTGGCTGTAGACGTCGATCAGCTCGAAGCTGTCGTGGCTGGTGACCCGCAGCAAGGACTGCGAGCTCTTCGGGGTCGATCCTTGGCCAGCCGTGCAATGTTGGCGCAGGCGATGCTCCGCGCCACGGCTCCAAACCACCTGCGAGCGGCAGCTGCGTCCGGCCGGCCCGCTGAGATTGTCGCCGTCGAATGTGCGGAAGGCCTTGGCGGGCGCGTCGCGGCACTCGCCGCGGGAATGGACATAGACCCCGGGGCTCAGGTCGGCCGAGAGGCTTGTGGCGCGGGGCGGGGACGCGGCGAAGGCGGCGGTGGCGGCCAAGGTGACAGCGGCGCCGGCGAGCCAGGCGGTTTTATGAGTCATGGGTGTGGTTCCGTTGCGTTTTGCGGGGCCGATAGCCGCCGCCACGGCCGGCCGGCTTGTCCGCTTTTGCGGTCGGTGGGGTTTTGCTGTCGCCGCGTCGCCGGCGGCCTTTTGGTCCGGAGACGGCAGGATCGGTCCAAACGCAGCAGAAGCCGGCAAGACCGGTGAGAGGTCCGCCGATATCGAACGGCGCTCTTTGAGTGGTGGGGCCCGTCAGGGCCCGGGCGGAGCCTCGACGGTGTTGGAGATCGAGCAGAGCGGCGGGGTGCGGCGTGCCGCGCGGGTGCTGGTGGTGGATGACGATCCGGCGCTGCGCGCCATGCTGCTGGAGTTCCTGGCCAACAACAGTCTGCAAGGACAGGGCGCAGCCACCCAGGCTGAGGTCCTGCGATGCCTTCGCGAGGCGCCTGACGCGATTGTGCTCGACCTCAATCTGGGCTCCGAGGACGGCCTGGAGATTCTCAAGGTGATCCGCAGCGAGTCCGACGTCCCGGTGATCATCACCACCGGCCATCGTCAGGACGAAATCGATCGCGTCCTGGGCCTGGAGCTGGGCGCCGACGACTATGTGCTCAAGCCCTATAGCCTGCGCGAGCTTCTGGCGCGCATCCGGGCGGTGACCCGCCGCCGCGGCGAGGCGGTTGATCCGGTGCGCCAGCGCCGGCGCGCCAAGATCCGCTTCAACGGCTGGGAGCTCGACCGCAACACCCAAAAGCTCTCGCGCGAGGGCGTCGAGCCTGTCGCCCTGACCAAGGGCGAGTATGCGCTGCTGCAGGCCTTCCTCGATGCGCCGGGGCGCTCGCTGTCGCGCGAGCATCTCCTGCGCGCCACCCGCATCCACGAGGACATCTTCGACCGCAGCATCGACGTGCAGATCCTTCGATTGCGACGCAAGCTCGAGCGCGACGAGACCTCGCCGCGGCTCATCGAAACCCTGCGCGGCGTGGGCTATGTCTTCAAGGGCGGCGTGGATCCGTGAGGCGCCTGGCGACCCGTTTGACCGGCGCGGCGATTGTCCTGGCCATGGCGGCCGCCGCCGCGCAGGCCGCCAGCCAGGGCCAAGCCAGCCGCGTCCGTGAACCGATCCAGCCGCTGCCGCCGGCTCCACGGTCCGACGCCGCCGCCACGCTGGGCGCGATGTTGTTTGCTGATCGGCGGCTTTCCCCCAAGGGCGACCGCGCCTGCGTCAGCTGCCACCGTCCGCAGGCGTTCGGCGCCGGCCCCGACCGGTTCGATCGGGGCGCGGACGGCAAGCTTTTGCCCGTCAACACCCCGAGCGTTTACAACGCCGCCCTCAATTTTCGCCTCAACTGGTCCGGGTCGGCGCGTGACCTGCAGAGCCAGGCGCGCGCCAGCCTGCTCAATCCGCGGATCATGGCGACGACGCCCGAAGCGGCCGCCCGGCGGGTGCGCGCCGACCGAGGTTTGAACGCACGCGCTCGCAAGGCTTTCGGCCGCGACCTCGACGGAGAAGTGCTCGTCGAGGCCTTGGCCGCCTATCAGCGGACACTGATCACCCCCAATGCACGGTTCGACTTTTGGCTGATGGGCAAATCCGATGCGCTCACCGCGCAGGAAGAGCGCGGCTACGGACTATTCAAGTCGGCGGGGTGCACCGCCTGCCACCAGGGACGCAACGTCGGAGGGAACCTGATGCAAGTCAGCGGCGTGTTCCACCCCGTGACCCGGGGCGAGCGTGAGCGCCTGCGCGTGCCCTCCTTGCGCAATGTCGCCCGCACCGCGCCCTATTTTCACGACGGGTCCGCTGCGACGCTCGAGCAGGCCGTGCGCACCATGGGGCGAGCCCAGCTGAACCGCAGCTTCAACGACCGTCAGGTCGCCGACATCGCCGCCTTTTTGCGAACGCTCTCCGGCGATGCGCCGCGCAGGCCCGGACCATGAGAAGGCTGGTGGCGGGCGTCGCGGCCCTGGCGATGATCGCGACCGCCGCGTTCATCTACTTTGAGCGCATCGAGCCGGCGACGCGGGCGTTGGCGGCCGCCGACCATGCGCTGCTCGACTATGACGCTGCTCAGGCGCGCTTGCGTCGGGACGTGGTGAGCATCAGAGCCGGCCTGCTCAGCAATTTCGATCCCCTGGTCGAAGACGCCGCGCGCCTGGAGCGCGCTCTTGAACCTCTGCGCCGCGACGAACGGGCGCCCGCCGCGGCCCAGCGCCATCTCGCCGAGCTGGAGGCTGATATTCGGCGCCAGCTGCGCCTCACCGAAAGGATCAAGAGCGACAGCGCCTTGATCCGCAACAGTCTGGCCTATTTCGGCGCCGTCGCCTCCGAGCCGGAGCGTTTCGGACCGGCCGCTGAAGAACTTGGCGCGCTCTCGGCCGCCCTGCTGCGGCTGAGCGCCGACACAGCCCCGGAACACCAAGCGGCGGCGGCGCGCCGGATCGCTGAATTGCGCGCGGCGGGCGGTGATGAGGAGGCCGTCTCCCAGGTGTTGGCCCACGCCGTCCTGCTTCTCGACCTGCTGCCGCAGACCGATGAGCGCGTGGCCGCCGTGCTGGCTGAGCGAGAGCGTCGCGCGCGCGACGCCTTGCGCGTGCTCGTGGAGCAGGGGCGAGCCAAATCGGCCGCTTCCGCCTGGTGGCAACGCGGCGTGCTGCTGATCGCAGTCTTTTTGCTGGTGGTCTTGTCGGCCGAGTTCTCGGTGCGGCTGTCGCGTCACATGCAGCGCCTCAGCCGCCGCGCCAAACTGGAGCATGCCGCGGCGCAGCTGTCCGCCGATCTGCTCAACGCACCCGCCCCGGAAGTCGGCGCGGTCATCAGCGCAGCTCTCGAGCATCTGGGCCGGATGCTTGGCGCAGAGCATGCCCGCCTGGTGGGTGAGGGGGTCTATGAGGTCGACCGCGCCTGGGGCGACAAGGCCGACTGCGACTACAGCCGCAACGTCGCCCTCGACCGCATCGAGGACGCTGATCTCGCCCAGCAGACCCTGCCGGATGATCGTCGCGCCCGGTCGGCGGCCCTGCGACAGAGCGGACTGCTCACCGCCATGATCCGCAGTGAGGACGGCGAGCGAGCAGGCCTGGTTCTGGTGCGCCAGGCGGGCCGGTCCTGGATCGATGTCAACGACGCCGAAATCGCTCGAATGGCGTTGGGCGTGATGGCCGGCGCCGTACGTCGCCTGCATGGCGAGCGCGAACGCTCCGCCCTCGAGGAGCGGCTGCGCCAGGCCGCCCGCATGGAGGCTGTAGGGGTGTTCGCCAGCGGCATCGCCCATAACTTCAACAACGTCCTGGGCGCCGTGCGCGGACATGCCGAAATGGCGCTCGCCCGGGCGGACGGCGACATCGCCCGCCACCAGGGGGAGATCGTCGCCGCCGTCGACCGCGCCCGCCAGCTGGTCGATCAGATTCTCGCCTATGGCGCCCGTCGCCGGGCGGCCCTCGAACGGGTCGCCGTCACCGATCTTCTGTGCGAGGCGATCCCTCTGCTGGAGGCGGCCGAGAAGAACCGCGGACGCTTCGTCTTCGAGGTCCCGGCGGACGAGCACGGGGTGTTCGGCGACAGCTCCGAGCTCTTGCAGCTCATCCTCAATCTTGGGGCCAACGCCGCCCAGGCCAGCGACGAAGGCGCGCCGATCGAGCTTTGCGTCAGCCGTCGGCATTTGCCCGAGCCGCGCGCGGCCGACGACGGGGGCCTGCCAGCCGGCGACTATGTGGTGATCAGCATCAGGGACAGCGGATCAGGCATCGATCCGGCGGTGCGCCCCCACATCTTCGCACCCTTCTTCACCACGCGGCCGCAAGGCAACGGCCTTGGACTGGCGACCGTGAGCCGCACAGCCCGCGAGCATGGCGGCGGCGTCGATGTCCACGCTCCGAAGGGCGGAGGGACCCAATTCGACGTCTGGCTTCCGAGCAGCCACGAGGCGCTGCGCTCGGCGGCCGGAATGGGACAGGTGTTGCTGGTGGCGGCCATCGGCTCCAGCGCGCCCGAGCTCGATGAAGAGCAGGTCGCCGAGCTCGGCTATGAGCCGGTGGCCTTTGTCGACGGGGCGGCGGCCAGGACCGCCTTCGCCGAGGACCCGTCGCGCTTCGATGGAGCCATCGTCGCCGACCGGGATCCGGCCGGTGCGGTCGCCCTGGCCAGGACCCTGCTGGCGGCGCGGCCGGACTTGCCGGTCGTGCTGTCCACCACCGCCGCGCCTTCGGTCCTCGCCCTCAGCCGGGCGCAAAACCGCTGCGTCGCCTGTCCATGGCCGCCCACGCCGGAAGGCCTGGCGGCGGCCCTGCGCGCGGCCTTCTGCGCAGTCCTCGACCCGGTCGAGGTCTGAAGCGAAGCAGCCGCTTGGCGGCCGCAGAATGCGCCGATCCAGCGCCGGAACGACCTCGTGGGGCACGCTTTCGAGCCGCTAAAGCTTAGCGTGCAGCAACCGAGAGACGATCCATGCCCGCCTGGCTCCTGGCCTTTCTTGGCCTCGCCGCC
This sequence comes from Caulobacter segnis, assembly GCF_029543125.1. Classification (GTDB taxonomy): domain Bacteria; phylum Pseudomonadota; class Alphaproteobacteria; order Caulobacterales; family Caulobacteraceae; genus Caulobacter; species Caulobacter segnis_D. The sequence goes on along the minus strand of NZ_JARQWW010000001.1, from coordinate 564,258 downwards.
GCCGTCCGCCTGGCCAGCGTCGCCATCTCCGCGCGCAACGAGCGCCGATTGAAGGCGGCAGGCGCTGTGGAGTTTGGTCGAACGAACACACGGCTGCTGACCTTGGCGCATATCGCCGTCTACCTGGGCGTCGCAGTCGAGAGCCTTGGCCGGCCGGCCACGCTCGACGCGGCGGCCGCCCTGGGCATGACGCTATGGACGTTCGGCACCGTGATGCTCGTTGTGGTGATCCGGGGCCTTGGGCCGATCTGGACGATCAAGCTCATCTTGGCTTCTGACCATAAACTGGTGACCAACCGGCTCTTTCGAACCGTCCGCCACCCCAACTACTTCCTGGCCATCTTGCCGGAGCTTGCCGGCCTGATGCTGGCGGCGCACGCCGCCATGACGGCGACGATCCTGGCCGGGCCTTATGCGCTGCTGTTGCTCATCCGCATCCGACAGGAAGAGGCGGTCATGCGAAAGCGCTTCTCGGCCTACTGAGGGCCGCCTCCGCCGCACGCGGCGGCGGAGGCGCAAACGCCTCAGGGCTGGGTGTAAGCGGCTTCAGCGGCGCGGGTTTCGGCCGCGACCGCAGCCATGCGATGACGTTCGGTGCGGGCGGCCACCAGGTCGGCGACCTCGGCGTGGACGCTCAGGCGGCAGCTGCGACGCTGCTGCAAGGCCATGAAATCGGCGGTGTTGCATAGCTGATCGGCGGCCTGGTCGGCCCGGGCGGCGAGCACCTTGCGGTCGGCTTCTCGGGCAAGGTTCAGATCGCCGATCTGAATGGCCACGGGCTTGGCGACGGCCATGGTGGCGGCGGCGGCCAGAACGGCGCTCAGGGTGAGGACTCGGATGGACATGGAAACGCTCCTTTGTTTTGTTTCCTTGGCCAAAAAATGCCCGAACCGGGGCGTAAAGTCGCGTTAAGTGGCGCGTAAACCGCTTTCTTAACGGTGTTTATGCCGTCAGTTGGCTGCGTGTCGAAAAGACATTTCCTTGGTGCGCTTAGCGGTGCGGGGCAGCGACGGCGCGAAGGCTCCGCCCGGGCGCGCCGCCGGTCATGCCGGGCGCGCCTTGAGCGGGCGTGGGGCGCTCTTGGGTAAGGGCGTAGAGCCGCAGCAGATTGCCGAGCCGGTAGACGGGCTCGTCTCCGTCGCCCTGACGCTGCACGATGCAACAGGCGGTCAGGCGCACAAGGGTCTTCAGCAAGGTCGCTCCGCCGCCGGCCGTTCTGCTCTCGATGGCCGTCAGGGGCAGGCCTTCGGGGTGGTCGGCCAGGGCCAGGACGATCGACCGCTCCAGGCAGGACAGGTCGCTCCAAAGCGTGGCGAAGGCCGCCTCGAGAGTTGCGTGCCGCGCCTGAGCGCCACGACGTTCGATCAGGTCCCACCCCTGGTTGGAGCGCCAGATCTCCAGCAGGCCCCTGAGCCCAAGACCGGGGAGGGCGCAGGCGGCGTGTTCGATGGCCAGCGGCAGGCCGTCGAGCAGGCGGCAAAGCTCCGCCGCGGCCTCGACATTGCCGTCGTCGAGGACGAACCCGCCGGGGGTCGCCGCGTCGGCCCGCTCGACGAAAAGGCGCATCGCCGGGATTTTGGCCGCGTCATAGGCTCGTAGAGGGCCAAGCGGCGGAGCCTCGAGGCACGGCGTCTGCAAGACCGCCTCGCCGGCAATGTTCAGCGGCGCACGCGCACCGATCAGCACACCGCAGCGCGTGGCGCCCAAGATGGCGTCAGCGACGGCGGCCAAAGGCTCGAGCGCGCCCTCGACATTATCGAAGATCAGCAGGTCGTCCCCGCGATCGACGACCGCGGAAAGGAGCGATTGCCGGTCGGCGTCGCAGTCGAGCGCCTCGGCCGCGGCGGCCAGCAGGCCGGCCTCGTCGTCGACCCGAGCCAGATCGATCAGCGGCCATTGTCGGCGTTGAGCCACACGGCGCAGAAGGGCGCTCTTGCCGACACCCAAGGGCCCGATCAGGGTCAGGCAGCGATGGTCCGGGATCAACGCAGCGATGCGCGGCTCAATATCCTCGCGCCCGATCAGAAGGGGTTCTCCCTCCAACCCACGCAGCGGCGCGGCGAAGGCGACGGGCGCGACGAACCGGTAGCCCAGGCCCACCTCGTTGACGATGAAACGAAAGCCGTCCTCTCCGTCGCGCAACGCCTTGCGGGCCGCGGAGATATGAACCCGAAGCGCCGCCTCCACGACCGTCACCCCGCCCCAGACGCTCGCCGAAAGCTCAGCGCGGGTCACAAGGTCGCCCGCGTGATCCACCAGCACGCCGATGATCTCCAGAGCCTTGCGGCCCAGGGCCACCGGCTTGCCCGCCTCGAACAGACCAGGCGGGTTGAAGTGAAACTCGAACGGGCCGAAGGCCGCGACGCTGCGGCCGCTTGCGATCAGACCTGAGGACATGGGTAAGCTCCTGCGCCGACACCTGGGTCAACCACCGCAGGGTGTGCCGCGCCGATGCGGCGCTCGCTAGGCGCATTCGCCTACAACCGTAACCGACGAAGCGGCGGCCGTAACAAAGCACGGCCGCGACGCCAGAAAACGCCGCTGGGGCGCAGGATCGATCAAGGCGCGCCGGGGATGGACCTCTAGGGGCCAGCGCCTCTCTCAACCGGCGTCCGCGCCGTCTCCCAGGATTACCCCCATGTCCAAGCTCCTCTTGGCGCTGAACTTCGCCGTCGCGCTCTTTGCGCTCATCAATCCCATCGGCAACCTGCCGGTATTCGCCGCCATGACCGGATCGGCCACCGGCGCCGCCCGGCGGCGCATCGCCCTCTATGTGGGCGTGTTCGTCATCGGACTGCTCGGCCTCTTCTATGTGGCGGGCGTGGCCCTGCTGCAGGTCTTTGGCATCTCGTTGCCCGCTTTCCGCATCGCCGGCGGCCTCATCCTGTTTCTCTTGGGCATCGACATGGCGCGCGGCGCGCTCGTCGGCTCCGACGCGGAAGACGTCCTGGAGGACGGCGACCCGCGCACCTATGCGCGACGCACCTTCGAAAAGATCGTCGTGCCCTTCGCCATTCCGATCCTCGTGGGCCCGGGCGCGATCTCGGCTGTGGTGATCTATGCCAGCGAGTCGGCGGCGGGCGGCCTGGAAGCAGCGTCGGGTCTCGTCGCGATCGCCGTCGCCGCCGCCGCCGTCGTCCTGGTGCTGTGGGCGACGCCGATCATCACGCGCATGCTGGGTCGCGTCGGAATGACCGTAGTCGTTCGGGTTCTTGGCCTCATCCTTTGCGCCATGGCGGTGCAGTTCGTGATCATGGGCGCCGCCGGAGCGACCGCGGGCTTCATCCGCCCGGAGGCGGCGCAGCCGTACGTATGAGCGCGACCGTCTTCACCGTGCGGCCGCTCTGGCGTGTAGGTTCGGCTTCAAGTTGAAGAACTTCGTTGATCCACGAGAAGCTGGTCGGCCGCAGCTCGGTCGCCTCAATCGTCGCTTGCGTTGCATCGACGGCGATCAACAGCTTCATGTGGACGAGTGAGGCGCCGTCTGGTCAGCGTGCGGGTGTGGCGCTCGTCAGGCGATTGCGTCCAGGCGCTCCGCAATCAGCTTCACCCTTTGCCTGGTCACGTGATGCCGAGCCGCCAGCTGCGGCCATTGGCGCACGGCGTCTCGCGTCTGATCGATGATGTCCTGTGCGGCATCGCTGGCGAGGCCTGCGATTTCAGCCAGCTTCCTCAGGTCGATGCTGGATGGCGTCTTGCCTTGTCCCATGACCGTTGTCGTTTGCTCCGCGCCAGGGCCCGACGAGAAGGTCAGATCGTAGGCCGGCGAAAGGCTCCACTCGCCCTGATCGTTCATCAGAAAGGTGAAGTTCTTGGCGTGGTCGTCGCGGTTGTGTGCGAAGACATTGAATACCGCCAATCGGAACATCTTCTCGACCTCGCGAACATCGCGGGTAAGGCCTGACGTGAGAGCAATCAAACGCTCGTAGTCGAGCGAGGGGATGCGGTGATCTGCGTGAAGAAGGCCGGAGGCGGTGTGTGTGTGCACCCGAGCTGCACCATTGCGGTCGAAGCGCTGCGTCGCGAAGTAGGCGCCCCCCTTGTCCGTCGTGAGCAGCCGCGTCTTCGTCATGACGAGGCCGGCGGCCTCAGCCATCAGTGCGTAGATGTACTCGATCGCGCCTGCGTCCTGGCCGTCATGGCTGTTGGGGAACTTGACCAGCCATGCCTCGAACCCCTGGGGCGGCGTCGCGACGCCGTGAGTGATCAGGCCCGTTTCGGGCTGCAGCCCGATCATCGCTTTTGGGCGAGCGCCGGTCGAAGAGCCATTGAGGGCGATCAGTTCACTGAGCACCTCGTCAGCCTCGCCCTGAAGGACTTGCTGCGACTGCTCGGCAAGGCGATCGAGATCAAGGTCGACTGTTGGCGGCGTCTCAGCATGGTCCGGCTCGTAGACCAAAGCGCCCATGCCGCGTGCGCCAACGTGTGTCAGGCGATCAAGCGGCGAGATCTGCTCAGGCAGAACGCCGCTCGCGCGTAGCGCACGATCGAACAGGAGCCGACCCCAGCCGTCCGGCAGGCTGTCGTTGAAGACGCCCGGAAGACCTTCAAACAACATTGGGTCGCAGTTCTGAAGACCCGGCCGCAGCGCCAACCGATAGGGGGAGATCTCCAGGCCCCTCGCGAGGAAGGCCCGATCGTACTCGAAGTAGACGCGCCGGTCGCGGGTCGCCAGGCGACCGACAGGAATGACGCCTTCTCCGAAATCCAGGCCGACATTCACGGCAGCGACAGGCGACAGCTTCATTTGCGCCAACCTCGTTTGCGCGTGGGCCTGGGGTCAGGTTCAAGCACTTCGTCGATCGACGAGAATCTGGCCGGCCGAGGCTCGGTCGCCTCGATCACCGCTTGCGCCGCGCCGACTGCGATCAACAGCTTCATGAGGGCTTCGCTCGACGCGTGTCCGGTTTGCTCAAACTTGCGCAGAGTGCCCAACGGAACGCCGGAGCGTGCGGAAAGGCCCGCTTGGGTCAGGCCGAGCGCCAACCGGAGACTTTTCACGTTGGCTGCGAGCTTCTCCAAGCCGCCCGTAGGCGTAAGAAGTGATAGCATGTTAGTAGTTATGCCTAAAATTGAACAGCAAGTAATATAATTATCTTAGTTATATCATTCTGGAGCTTCTATGGAAGCCGCTTATGTGGCTGTTGGATATCAATGGGATCCAGAGGCCCGAACGTGATTTCCTCACTACAAGCACCGCTGCTGGATTTATGATGCCGTTGAGGCGGCCTCATCCCCGCTATCGTGAGGCTACATAGGGCTCGATGTTCAAGCGTCTGTTTTCCTTCGCCAACGCCAAGCCGATCCGCGCGCCGGAAGGCGTGCGCATCTACGCCATCGGCGATGTTCATGGCTGCGCCGATCTGCTGAACGCCTTGCTTGAACGCATCTATGACGAGGCGCTCAAGCGGCCGTCACAGGCCTCGGCCCTCGTCATGCTGGGCGACTATGTGGACCGCGGGCCGCGGTCTGACGCGGTCCTGCAAACCCTGGTCATGCTCAAGGAGCGCTCGCCTATCCCGGTGCGCTTCTTGGCCGGCAACCACGACGACACCTTGCTGGAGTTCCTCGCCGACCCGCAGGTGGGCGAGACCTGGTGCGAGTTCGGCGGTCGCGAGACCTTGATGTCCTATCGGGTGACGCCGCCGGCCCGCGGCGCCGAGCCCGAGGCCTGGAAGGCCGCGCAAGTAGAGCTGCGGGCCGCCATGCCGGCCGCGCATGTGAGCTTCCTTCAGGGGCTCGAGGAGGCCGTCACGCTTGGCGACTACACCTTCGTCCACGCCGGGGCCCGCCCGGGCGTTCCCCTCGACCAGCAGACCCGGCGTGATCGCCTGTGGATCCGCGGCGAGTTTCTCAACGACACGCGGGCTTTCGAAAAGCTGATCGTCCACGGCCACACCCCGGCCGACGACCCGCACTCGGACAAGCGCCGCATCGGCGTCGACACCGGCGCCTACGCCACGGGCGTCCTGACCGCCGTGGTTTTGGAGGGCGAGGAGCGCCGCTTCCTGCAGACGCGGCGCACCGCCGCCAAGGGGCCGATCGCGGTCGAAGATCTGGCCGCATAGGGGCCTGTGCAGGGGAGTTTCAGGTCGCCGCGGGCATTGTTCGGAGTTCAGGCTTCCAGCAGGTCGCGCCCGTGATCGGCCAGACGAAAGCACGTAGCAAAGCGCCTGATCTCGGCGTCACCCAGTCCGGCTCCCCGGAACTGCTTCATCCATCCTTCGCGCACGCTATCGACCAGGGCTAGGGCGTCTCGACGGGCGTCTTCGATCGTAAAACCAAAGGCTCCGGCGCCCGCTATGGCGTTCTCCAGCGTGGCAGCCCGCCCCCGAGGGCCGACCCCCAACACCAGTGTCCGCTCAAGCCCCACCTGGGGCTTGGGCACAACGTCATAGAGCGGCGATAGCCGCCAGCCCTGCGCCGTCCACAGAAAACCGTGATTGCGCAGATGATCGTCGTCATTGGTGACAAGAATGTTGAACACCATGCGGCGGTAGAGTTCGACAAGGTCCTTGCGCGGATCGGCCCCATGGCGGCGAATTGCATCGGCCAAGTCGGCGTAGCTATGGCGTCCCACGTCGCTTTCGTGGGCGCCCAGGATGGTCAGCCCGGATGCGAAGGGCTGTCGACGAGCCCCGTCAGCAGTCGAAATCCGATCGAACCGTTCGATCATGTAGATGTCGCGGCCAAGGACCTCGCGGAAGTCCAGGTTCGGCACATCCAACCCGCAATGCTTGGCCAGGCGCATGGTCGCCAGCTCGATGCGGCAGATGGGATAGATGTCGTCATTGGCCGGAAACTTTGCGATCCACGGCTGTCCGAGGACATCGGTCGCCGCCTTGGGTCTGGCTCCTCCCAGCGAGGATCCGGCAGTCAACAGGCGACGCAGATTGTCGTCGAGCTCGTCGACCGATTGAACCTCTTCGACCGCCGCCGCCAGCTCTTCCAGCGTGAAATGCTCGCCGGGCGCGGCTCCTTCGCCCCACGGCGTCAGTCGCCCGGGAGATTCAGGCGTCGGGCCAAAGGCCAGGGCGCCGACCCTGTAGTCACCGGAAGCCAGGAGAATCTCCGCTTCACTCGGCTCGCGATCGTCCAGCGCCTTGTACATGAGGTAGCGGCCCCAGCCGTCAGGCGCGGCGTCGCGGATCCCGTTGAAGTTCGAAAAGCCTTCCTCGGTACGGAACACGATGTCTTCGCCGCCTGGCTCGGGCAGTGGCAACTGAACCGGATCGACCGCAACCCGATCGGCGCGCTCCAGATAGCGCCGACCGTAGGCGAAAGTGGCGAAGCTGGCCCGTGGCTCGCTTGTCATGGTCAGCCGGCCGCAGGGAACGGGCCCTGCGGGCAGATGCATGAAGACGATCGTGCTTACGCTGGGCATCGGCGTCAGAAGTCCAGATCGTCCGCTACGGGGGTGTGTATGCGCTTGGGCAATCTGGCCAGCTCTTCACTCATCCCCATAGCGTCGCTTTGGGGCGAAAGCAGCGCTTCAAGTCGCGAAGTGAAGCCCAGGATGAAGAACGCGCTGGCCAGGACGCCGAGGCTGACCGTCGGGTCTCCCGCCTCGAGGCGCTGAACGGTTTGCCGGCTCACCAGCATCCTGTCCGCCAGCAGCTGTTGGGGAATACGACGGCGCTTACGCGCAACAGCGACATCGGCGCCCAAAGTCTTCAGGGCGCGGCGAGCAGGTGCGGGAAGGGCTGTCTTTGCAGCTGAGGTGCGAGCCATTTTCCATGTATGACATATCAGCCCATAATTATCAACGTGAGTGATATATCATACAATTAAATCTCGACTTGTCGGCCTTGGTTGAACCCCTTTGCAATAGGCGGGCTATCGACCGCGGCCGACCCTCATCATCCGATTGTGGTCGCCAAGCGTTGAAGCGGTCGGAGGCCATCCATGACGCGTGCACGTAATCCCTATGTGAGGCTCGCCTGGGACGCCTGGATGCTCGGATCCGAATCCGCCGGAGTCATCGGCCTTCGGGCCATGAAGATCGCCGCCGGAGGTCCGCAGGCCGAGCGTGAAGCAAAGCGCATGATCGACGAGAAGGTCGAGGCGGCGCAGGCCTTGCAGGTCATGGCGCTTAGCGGGGCGCTGGGGTTCACGGCGCCCGCCTTCATGAACAAGACGCTCAAGCACTACCGTCGCAAGGTGCGCGCCAACCGCCGACGCCTGAGCAAGACCTGAGCTGAACTGGGGCAGTCGTCATCAATCCGTTGCGGTCGATGGCCTAGGGGCGTTGGACCGCAATTGGGCCCGCGCCATGTTTGTTCTGGACGAAGAAAGAACCCGTTGGTTCATGCGCAGCATTCTGCCGCATGAGCCGGCCTTGCGCGCCTGGCTCGGCGCCAAGCGCAATGCCGGCATCGAGATCGACGACATCGTTCAGGAGACCTACACGATCCTTGCAGGCCGCGAGACCGTCGCCGACATCACCCACCCGAAAGCTTATCTCTTCCAGGTGGCCCACTCCTTGATCGTTCGCCACATCCGAAGAGCAAGGATCGTCTCGATCCAGGCCATGGATGACCTGATGATCGACACCGGAGCGGACGATGCGCCGTCTCCGGAGGACTGCGCCATCGCAAGAGATGATCTGCGACGCCTTGGGCAAGCCATCGCCGCCATGCCGGGCCAGACACGCCAGGCCTTCACGCTTCGCCGGGTGCATGGTCTGTCGCAGCGCGAGATCGCCGCGCGGATGAAGTTGTCCGAGAACACCGTGGAGAAGCATATCGCCAGGGGCGTGCGCCTCCTGATCGAATGGGCGGCCAGTGGCGGAAACCCCACCCTTCAAACCTCTATGAAGAAACAACCGAAGGTCGCAGCCCCTCATGGCCCAACGCGAAACAAGTCGAAGCATTGATGCAGCGGCGGCCGACTGGGCCGCCCGGCTTGATCGCGCGCCCCTCGATGATGAGCAAAAGGCCGCGCTTGAGGCGTGGCTGACGGGCGACGCCCGTCGACCGGGCGCGCTGTTGCGCGCCAACGCCGTGGCCATGGGAAGCCGGTCCGCGGCGGCCTTTGGCGCGGACTATGACCCTGCCAGGTTCGGCGGTGCGCCCAATGCCGGTCTATCGCGGCGAAGGCTGTTGACGGGGGGGCTGGCCGCCGCGGGCGTCGCCGGCGCATCGGCGGTGCTTATGGTCGGCGTTCAGGCGCCGCGCGCCTACGCCACCGAGCGCGGCGAGATGCGTCTTGTGCCGTTGGGCGAAGGATCGACGGTGCTGCTCAACACGGACACCCGCGTGAAGGTCCGCGACGACCGGGGCGCGCGCAAGGTCGCCCTCCTGCAGGGCGAGGCTTACTTCACGGTCGCGGATCGCTCGCGCCCGCTCACCGTGGATGCCGGCCCGGCCAGCATCACGTCGCAAGGCGGCGCCTTTCGAGTCCGCAGATTGGCCGGCGCGCCCGTGGAGATTTTGGTCAATGAAGGCGAGGCGGCGACGCCGGCGCGAGGCTCGGATCTGAAGCTGGGGCCGCAGACACGACTTCTCCTCGACCGAGCCGAGCCTCGTCCTGTCCAGGTGGGACCGGACGAGATCATCCGCGATCTGGCCTGGCGCGAAGGCAAGATCGCCTTTCAGGGCGAGACCCTCGAGACTGCGGCGCGCGCCTTCTCGCGCTACAGCGATCCGCGCATCGTGATCACGGATGAAGCCCTGGCCCGCGAGCCGATCACGGGCCTCTTTGCAGCCAACGACCCCGTCGGCTTCAGCCGCGCGGTTGCTTCGGTCTTTGGAGCGAAGGTCGTCGAACGCGGGAATGACGTGGTCATTTCCATGTCAGCTACATAAAGATTTGTGACAGGTGGCGGAGAGCATCCGCCGAAATCTCTTAGCCCTCGAACGTCGCCTGCTCCCACGGCGACGCGGGGGACAAGACCATGAACACCTACAAGAACCTGCTCGCGGGCGGCGTCGCGGTTGCGGTTCTGTGCGCGAGCGTCGAGGCCGCAGCGCAAGTGCGTCGCTTCGATGTGCCGGCCCAGCCGGCGGTCACCGCCATCCCCGCCTTCGCAAGGCAGGCGCACCTGCAGATCGTGGCGCCGGCCCGCGACCTGGAAGGGGTGCGCACCCGGGCGGTCAGCGGTGATATGGATGCGCGCGCCGCCCTGCGCCAGCTTCTTCAAGGCACGCCCCTGACCATCGCTTCGGACAGCGGCTCGTTGCTGACCCTGCGCTCCACCCGCCGTCCGGACACCGCCGTCGGCTCTGTGATGGGACGCATCCTCGATCCCGGGACGGGCGAGTATCTGCGCAACGCCGATGTGACGATCCGTGCTTCCGATGGCGTCCAGCGCCCGGCGTCGAGCGAAGATGGGTCAGGCTATCGCGCCAGCGTTGCGGCCGGTCCGGTGGAGATTGTCGTGCGCTATGCCGGCTACGAGGATGCAAGGGTGCTGGTCGATCTGGCCGGCGGACAGACCCTGGAGCGCGACATCGAGCTGACGCCTGCAGACGGCGCAGTCGCGGCTCTGACGGTGATCGCCGCCAGAGACGGCGACGCGCGGGCGATCATGAGCCAGCGCCAGTCCATGAACATCACCAACAGCCTGTCTGCGGAAGCTTTCGGCAATGTCTCCGAGGGCAATGTCGGCGAGTTCATCAAGAACATGCCGGGCGTCGACACCGACGCCCTGGACGGCACCGTGCGTTACGTGCGGGTCCGGGGGCTTCCCTCCGACTACGCCTCGGTCACCGTCAACGGCGTGGCGCTGGCCAGCGCCGACGCCGGCGCGGCGGTGAGCAATGCGCGCGGCTTCAGTTTCGAACAGGTCTCGCTCAGCAGCGTCGACGCCATCGAAATCTCCAAGACGATCAGCGCCGATGTGGACGCCAACGCACCGGCCGGCACGATCAATCTTCGCACCAAGCGCGCCTTCGACCGACGCGGCCGCAGCATCATCGCTCAGGTCTCCGGCCTGACCCAGAGCGACCTTTGGGACAACTATCGAGGCGGCCCCGGCGACAAAGGAGGCGGCCGGCAGGCCCGCATCCTTCCAAGCGCCCAGATCGAGTACTCAGACGTCTTTTTCGATCGGCGTCTGGGCGTTGTCGTCAGCCTCAGCGAATCCAACGCCTACATCCAGCGCGAGATGATGACCGCCGGATGGAACGAGGTTCCGACCGCGGCCAGCCCCGCCCCGGTGACCCTGGTCTCCATGCGCGCGCGCCAGATCAACCAGACGGTCGAGCGCCGGGCCGCCACCTTGTCCATGGATCTGCGCGCCAGTGATGCCCTCACCTTGTCGCTCACCGCCCTCTACAACGAGGCGGACACCTGGTCGGGCCAGCGCTCGTGGCTCTTCACTACAGGTGACCGGGCCCGCGCCGTCACCGGCGATCCGCTCGCGGATTTTACGACCACCCACCCCAACGCCCGCATCGACACCGAGTCCCTGGCGGTCGCCAAGCGCGGCGAGGGGCTTACCCTGAACCCCAGGTTCGAGCTTCAGGGCGACAGCTTTGTCCTCGACGGATGGGTTTCCTATTCGGAATCCACGAGCAAATACGACCCGATGAACTATCGGGGCTCGATCTACTCCGCGGGCTCGTTGCAGGCGGCGGGGTCCTACAGGGCCGCCCGCAGCGACCTGGAGGCTTTCGACTGGACCGTCACGCAGCTTTCCGGCGCCGACTGGGCCAATCCGGCGAGCTATGCGCGGCCGGTCATGTATCTGAACGACGGACGCTACGCCCGCACCGAGCTTGCCGCCGCCGCCATCAACCTGACTTGGGATACGGCGATCGCAAACCTGCCGATCACCTTCAAGACCGGGGCGAAGCTGGGGCGCAACGTCTACGATTTCCGAAACGAGCGTGAAGGCTTCAAGTACAATTACGTTGGCCCGGTGGCGGCCTCAGCGTTCTGGGCGGACCATCAGTCGCCGGTGGAGCTGAATTTCGACGAAAACAACTTCTTCCTGCGCACCGCCTCGGGCGCAAAAAGCGTCTTCACCCCTAACCTCCACTCCCTGGGTGAGCTCTACCGCACAAATCCCGAGTACTTCCGCGCGTCCCTGAGCGCTGACGACTACTACTCCGCCTTCGTCGCCAACCGCCGCCACTTCGAAGAAGACATGAACGCGGCCTACCTCATGGCGACCTCCACGCCTGTCGACAGGCTGACCGTGCGCGCCGGCCTTCGCTGGGAAGAGACCAGGACACGCGCGCAGGAGCCGGATGCGAAGACCTACGCCGAGGTCCTGGCCGCAGGCTTCTCAGCCAGCGCGGCGACCGGACGAGCGACCACGATTGAAGGGGTGAGGTATCAGTACGAGTCGCAGCCGCGCATTGATCGCAAGGGCGCTTACGACTACTTCTTCCCCAGCGCCTCGCTCAAATACGTCTTCGACGAACAGACCGATCTGCAGCTGGGCTACAGCCGCACCATCCGCCGCCCCGGGATCAACAACCTCGCCGGGGTCTGGGCGGTCAACGAAAGCACCGAGATCGTCTCGGCTCCCAATCCCAACCTGGCTCCCGAATTGTCGGACAACCTGTCGGTGCGTCTCGTGCGCTACTTCGATCCGGTCGGCCTGATTGCGGTCAACGTCTTCCAGAACAGCATCAAGGGCCTCTTCCAGTCGGTCGATCTCACCGCCGAGGAGTTCGGCTATCAGGGCGGCGAGTACGACGGCTACACGTTCCGCACGACCCGCTCGGCGCCGGAGAACACCGTCACGGTCCGGGGCGTGGAGCTGGAGTTCAATCGAGGCCTGACGTTCGTGCCCAAGGCTTGGGGCACGCTTCGCCTGAACGCCTCCTACACCCACAATGACGCCGACGCCCTCGTGGAGGGGCTGGCCAGCAACCTGGTGACCGCCTCACTGCTCTATCGCTATCGGCGGCTGAGCCTCAACCTGAACACCGTCTGGTCCGACGAGAAGCCCGATAACGCCAGCGGCATGACGATCAAGGCGCGCTCGGAGACCAATCTCTCTGCAAACTATGAGCTGCGGGACGGCTGGGAGGCCTTCGTCTTCGCCAAGAACCTCTTCGACGAGCCTTTCGTGCGCACCGTCGACACCGGGGGGCTGAGTCCGGACCTGGGCGACAACTACCAAAAGTACGGCGTCACCCTCTCGCTTGGCCTTCGGGCCAAGTTCTAGCTGAGCGGAGCAAGCCAATGATCGATCTGCATCGTCGCCGCCTGCTCGCCGCATCGGGCAACATCATCCTGCTGGCCGGACTTGGCCGCGCCCACGACGTCTGGGCCCAGCCCAGACTTGAGGGCTACCCTTACACTTTGGGCGTGGCGGCCGGCGATCCACAGCCGGACGGCTTCGTGATCTGGACGAGGCTGTGTCCCAAACCCCTCGAGGAGGCCGGCGGCATGCCGCCTCGCGCGGCGATCGTCCGGTGGGAGGTCGCCGAAGATGAGCGCTTTTCGAACCTGGCGCGCGCGGGCGAGGCCATCGCCCGGCCCGAACTCGCACACGCCGTTCACGTGGAGGTCGACGGCCTGAAGCCGGGGCGTCGCTACTGGTATCGTTTCACCATGGCCGGCGCAGACGCCAGCCCGACCGGGACGGCTCGCACCGCGCCGCCGGCCGACGCCGATTCGGCCCGCCTTCGGCTTGGGGTGGCGGGATGTCAGAACTACGAGTCCGGCTACTTCGACGCCTTTGGCCACCTGAGCCGCGAAGACGACCTCGACGCCGTCTTCCACTACGGTGACTACATCTACGAGGCCACCGCGCGTCGCCCGGTGGGGACCGCCGACGAGCATGGCCGCATCCGCGCGCGCGCCCATCTTGGGCAGGAGCTCTACAGCCTCGATCAGTACCGCCGGCAGTACGCCCTCTATAAATCCGATTCCGACCTGCAGGCCGCCCATGCGGCGGCCGCCTTCATCGTCTCCTTCGACGACCACGAGGTGGACAACAACTGGGCGGCCGACAAGGACCAGGACGGCACGCCGGCCGAAATCTTCGCCCTGCGCCGGACGGCGGCGCTGCAGGCCTGGTACGAACACATGCCGGTGCGGCGCGCCCAGTTTCCTCGGAATGGTCAGCTGCAGCTCTATCGGCGTCTCGACTATGGTCGGCTGATGCGCCTGCACCTGCTCGATACGCGCAGCTATCGCGATGATCAGCTGTGCTCGCCCCGGGACAAGGGGCCTTGCCGAACGCAGGACCGGCAAGACGGCACCCTGCTCGGGACGCAGCAGGAAGCCTGGCTCGCCCGCGGAATGGAAGGCGGGCGTCGCTGGAATCTGATCGCGCAGCAGGTGATGATGATGCCCATGGCGCGCACCGGCCCGGACGGCCGCCGCACAAGCTCAACCGACACCTGGAACGGCTATCCGGCCGCGCGCCGCCGCCTCATTGAGGCGATCGAGGCGCGGGGGCTTACCAATGTCGTGATCGCCAGCGGTGATGCGCACCATCACTATGCCGGCGTTGTGCCCGCCAGGGACGAGGAGCCGGATGGCCGTGCGGCGGCCACAGAGTTTCTCGCCACGTCGATCTCGTCCGAAGGGGACGGAACGGCCGATATGACACTCTCGGCCCAGCTGCTGCGCGACAATCCCAACCTGAAACTGCACAACCAGCAGCGCGGCTATCAGCTCTTCGACGTCACTCCCGCTGAATGGCGCACGACCTTGAAAGTGATGGACAAGGTCACCACCCCCGGCGGTCAGATCAGCACCTTGAAGTCATTCGTCGTGGAGCCTCATCAAGCCTTGATGCACGAGGTTTGAGACAGACGCTGCGCTTGGCCGACGAGCCTCTTTTGGCGAATGGCTCTAGCGGCGGCCCGTATGGGGGTGATCATCGGCCGTTGGGATCAAGCTTCGGCTTCGATCTGGTCGAGCCCCAGAACCATCCGGGCGCGTGCAGTGATGACAGCCACATGGCCGCGCAGAGCCGCGCTGTCGAAGCCGCCTGTGGTGTTGTCCCACCAGACCGTCAAAGCTCGAGTCATTGTGATGGGCCGTCATGCCCGCGGCGGGTCAGTTGCAGGTCGAGGCCAGCGGCCGCCAGGCGAGGCACGGCATTGCGCAATACATTGTGTATCCAATGCCCTGGATTGCTTCCTGGGCGTCAACGCCGCCCCCGTCCACTCACCCGCCCAGGTGCTGCCCGCCCACCAGGTCGACCTGATAGGCTGGCGATCCGTCGAAGCTGTCTTCAATGAAGCCGAAGGCCGCGTCGTAATAGCGCCCGACCTTGGCTTCGAACCCGGCCTGCATGATGTAGCCGATCATGGCCGCCTTGCCGCCCAGGTCCGAGCCTGCGAAGGCGTCGAAGTAACCCTCCTGGCTGGCGATCCAGGCCAGCGCCGCGTCCACGTCCACGCCTGCGGCGCGGGCGATGTCCAGCCCGATGATCATGTCGTAGGCCAGACGCACCGAGGCCTGGAAGTCGAGCGCGGCGAATTTGGCTTCGAAGGCGGCCTTGCCTTCGCCCTGCGTTCCCAGAGCGACCGCGAAGTTGATGAAGCGGTTCACCTCGTTGAAACGGGCGTAGTAGGGATCGGTCAGATCGTTGGCGTTGTTGGCGCTGTCGATCAGCCAGGCCATGCCGGCCTTCGTCGGCGTCGATCCGGTGAAGAACTGATAGGCCGACAGCGCCACGCCGGAGGTGGGGGCGGAAAGTTCGACCACGCCGTCGATCAAGTCTCCACGATCGATGAGGCCGGCCTGGAAGCGGGAGATCAGTGCGGCCAGGCGTACGGCGGTCTCGAAGGCCGGATTGGGAACGACCGTGCCGTCCGGCAGGGTGACGTTGCTCGACAGCGCCTTGGACGAGTTCGGCGCAAAACCCGCCGCGGCGGCGAAGATTTCGCGGATCTCAGGGGGCGTGAACTCGGGCTGCGGCTCCGGCTCGGGTTCGGGCTGTGTGGTGACCGGCGCCGTCACGGTCAGTTGCAGCGCGTTGGACGCCGTCCCGTCATTGCCGGCCAGATCCTTGTAGCCCGCCGCGGCGACGTTCAGGTTTGCCGTCCCCAGGCCGGGGCGTGGCGTGAAGAGGGCGGTCCAGGTCTGCCCGGAGCCGGCGAGATTGGAGAGCGAGCCGTTGCTCACCGTCACGTCGGCCAGGGTGAAATCCAACGGCGCTTCGCTGAATTGGAAGGTGATGGTGGCGGTCTGGTCGGACGTCACGCTCGCCGCGCTTGTCGACATCACAAGGCTCGGAGCCGTGGTGTCGATCGTGTAGGCATAGTCTCTGGAGCCGACATTGCCCGCCGCGTCGGTGATCCGAAGCGTGATTGATCCGCCGCCGCTCAGGAGCGCCGGCGTGGCCAGCGACCAGTTCGACCCGGTCGGGGTGATTTCGGTCCAGTTGTCGCCGTCGAGGGACAGTTCAAACTTGTCGCCGACCCCCATCGCCAGGCCCGAGCCCGACAGGCTCTGCAAGACCGTTCGGGTGATACGATCGCCCGCCGTTCCGGTGTCGCTTGAGAAGTTGAGCGATACGCCGCTCAGAGACGGCGCCGTGGTGTCGAAGACATAGGCTTGGCTCAGGGTCGGGCCGCTGTTGCCGGCCGCATCGATGACACGCACCTTCAAGGTGCTGCTGCTTGTCAGGGTCTGGCCGGTCAGGGACCATGCGTTGCCCGCCGCGTTCGCATAGGACCACGATGCGCCATCGTTGAGCGAGACCTGGACGCGCTCGTCGCCGGCAAGGACAGCCGACAGCGTGCCGCTGATGGTCTGGATCGCCTCGCGGGTGATGAAGTCCGCCTGAGAGGCTCCGGTGTCGTCGGAGAAGCTTGCCGTACTGACCGAGGTCGTAGGCTGGGTCGTGTCCAGCACATAGCTTGCGCTCAAGGGCGTGCCGCGATTTCCCGCGGCGTCCTCGACCACCACCTGCAGTGTGCCGGAGCCGGACAGGGTCACGCCGCTGAGCGACCAGCTGGATCCCGAAGCGGAGGCCGTAGTCCAGTTGCCGCCATTGTCGAGGGAGACCAGCACTTGCTCGCCGGCGCCCGGCGCGGCCGACAGGGTCCCGCTGACTGTCTGGCCGGCGACGTTGGTGATCAGGTCCTCGTCGTGTTCACCGCTATCGGCCGAGAAGCCGACGGACAAGGCCGTGCTCGTGGGCTTCTGGGTGTCTACGATCACGCCGCTTGTGGCGAAGCTCAGGCCGCTGGTCGCAGCGTCGTTGCCGGCCGCATCCCTGATGGATCTGCCGTTCAGAGCGATTGACGAACCGACGGTGAAGCCGCCGGGGTCAGAGTCGCCGTCCACGATGGTGTAGGCGAACGACAAGGTGCGGCCGCCATTGCTTGACCCCACATAGTCAGCCGCCACGACGCCGCTGGAAAAGTTCAGGGCGAGGTACGGAATACCGCCGCCGGTGGAGACCATGACCGCCTCATCATAGGTGATCTGGAAGGTCAGCACGTCGCCGGCTTTCGAGGCGCCGTTCGCCGGCGGCGTCTGGCCGACGATCGACGGCGCGACGCCATCGATGACAAGAGCCTTGTTTGCGCCCAGGGAGCCTGCGGCGCCAGGGCTTGGCAGGGTGACGACGGCGGGGGCGCCGTTGCTCGCGGCCGCGATCGACCCGCCATCCAGATCCAGCGCCCCGGCGCCCGTGTAGTCGAGATCCGCCGAGGCCTCGCCTGCGGCGATCACGTAGGAGAAGCTGAGCACGTCCGAGCCGCTGCCCGAGGTGTAGACCGCCGTACCGCCGCTGTTCAAAGCGAGGGTCGGCGCACCGGTCACGATCACGGTCTCACTGAACACCACGTTGACGGTGAGTGCGTCCCCGACCTTGTATGTCCCGTTGGCTGTGCTTGAGCCGACGCCTGCGACCACCGGGGAGATCGGATCGTCGAACACCAGGTTGTCGACGACCAGGGACCAGGTCGCCTGCGCAGGGTTTGTCAGCCGCACCTCGTCCACATGATTGAAAATCGAGGGTGTCAGCTGCGTGGTGCTGAAGGTGGCGCTTCCCCCGCTGGTGAGGGACAGCGTCACTGAGCCGGTGCTGGAGCCATCACGAAAGCCCTCGATCCTGACCTGGGCCTGTCCGGCGAAGTCTCCCAGAAACACGCCTTTGAAGGCGAACGCCGAGCCCTCAGCGGTGTCGATGAGGATCGAGCTGTTGTTGGAGTTGCTGACCAGAAGCCCTTCATGGCCGCTCTGATCGGGCGTGTAGAAGAGCTGAACACCGGGCGCTGAGACTCGATAGGTGATCCCTGCGATGTCGCTGGAGCCGCCCATGCCGTCGGTGACGGCGACTGCGGTGGGCGAGCCCACCGCGGACGAAAAGTTCAGCGTGCCGGCAATGCTCATTCAGATCCCCCAACCTTAAGCGCGACGCTTCTGCTCCCGACCCGCAGGCGATCACCCCCGCCTTGCTATGCGAGGGAATCTGAGGCTTGCGACGGCGATGCGCGCGGGAAGTGCAAATGCACATTTCACCGCTACATGAGGCGCCGAATTTAGCAAGCAGCGCATTCCCCGTTTGGGGGATGGGGCGCTCAAAACCGCCGTGTGAAAGCCGCCGCAAGCCGGGCTGGCCTTACGAGACGAAGCGTCGCAGTGGCGTCCCGCCACATCCATCTCGAAGACGCCCGGGTGAATAAGCGCCCCCATGAGTTCCCAGTACCGCTTGGCGTCCGCGTTTTTTACCCTTGGCCTGATCTTGGGCGCTGCGACCGCCGTGTGCGGGTTCTTCGCCATGGTGGCGACAGGTTACGGCCTCGGCTTTTGGGTCGGCGCGGCGTTGACCTTGCTTGGTCTTGCGATGTGCTGGCTGGCGTTGAGCGCCAGACACATGCTGCGCTGGTGGCCCGGCAAGGCCGAAGACTGACCGCGCGCGGTCGGCGCCCTCTTGAGCGGCGCGTAAGCGGCGATCGTTCACCGCGGCCTGAAACTCCCCCGGCCGCGGCGGGTTTATGCGATGCGGCCAACGCCCCCGCACCCCGGGGGAGGGGAGTTAAGACATGCTCTTCGACGTCGAGGCCAGCCTCACCTACGATTTTGCGCAGCCCTGCGAGGTCCTGCTCATGGTGGAGGCGGCGCACGGGCCTGACCAGGCGGTCAGATCTTGGGCCCTGACGTTCTGGCCCAATGTCGACGCCGTCGGGCGCGACGATGTGGGCGATTATGAACGATGCACCGTCTTCAACGCCCACGGGCGGATCAACGCGCTCTATCGGGCCAGCGTGGAGGTGATGAAGCGTGATCACGATCTGACGGACGCGGTGGGCATGCCGATCCGTGACCTGCCCGCCTCTGTTCTCCCCTACCTGCGCGCCAGCCGCTTTTGTCCTTCCGATCGCATGGAGCGGTTTGTCGATCGTGAGTTCGGACATCTTGACGGCGGTCAGAAGGTCCAGGCCATCCTCGACTGGATCGGCGCCAACGTGGACTACCGCGCCGGCGTCAGCCACGCCCAGACGACGGCTCTCGACAGCTTCACGGACCGCGCGGGCGTCTGCCGTGACTTCACCCACATGGTGATCGCCATGTGCCGCGCCGCCGACATTCCCGCCCGCGCCGTCAGCGCCTATGCCTGGAAGCTGGAGCCGCCGGACCTGCACGCCATCGCCGAGGTCTATCTTGGCGGTCGATGGCGGCTGGTGGACGCCACGGCGCTTGCGCCCATCGAGGGCCTCGTCCGGGTCGCCACGGGCCGGGATGCGGCCGACATCGCCTTCATGACGATCTTCGGCAAGGCAACGCTCATCGAGCAGAGCTTCACGATAACGCCCAAGGTCTGAAAGCTCGCCCCGCTCCGGTCCGATGGGTGACACGCAATATGGGAGGTCGACTTCTTGGCTAGCCCGAAGTCGAGGCGGCGGAATCGCAATCAGACCACAGGCGCGGCAAATGTGCTGCAGCGCACAACCGCGAGTGGATTTTGGTTTACGAGGCGTTAAACTGCGCCTTCGATGTCATCTGTTCTTGTGACGCTCGTTATTCGGGCGCGGGACTAGGGTGGGGCATGTTCGACGCCGAGACCGCTGACGACCTGTTCGCCGCCGAGCGCGCGCCGGCCGCGGTGACGAGCGTGCTGAAGCGGGCCATGGATATCGTGGTGGCGCTGGGCATGCTGATCTTCACCCTGCCGCTCACCGTGCCCGCGGCGATCTTGGTGGCGCTGTCCTCCAAGGGCCCGATCCTGTTTCGTCAGCGCCGCACGGGGCTGAACGGCAAGACTTTCCTGATCCTGAAGTTCCGCTCCATGCGCGTGGCTGAAGCCGGCTCGTTCCGCCAGGCCACCCGCGATGACGACCGCATCACCCCCATCGGCCGCTTCCTGCGCCGCTCCTCCATCGACGAGCTGCCGCAGCTGATCAATGTGCTGAAGGGCGAGATGAGCCTGATCGGCCCGCGCCCCCACGCGGTGGACCACGACATCCTGTGCCGTGCGCAGGTGGCTGACTACGACGCCCGCTACATGGTTCGTCCGGGCCTTACGGGTCTTGCCCAGGTGGCCGGCCTTCGTGGCGAGTCCTGCGACAGCCTCATGAACGAGCGCGTGCGCATGGACGTATCCTATATCGAGAACTGGTCCATCGGCCTGGACTTCAAGATCTTCATCAAGACCGCCCTCGTCGTCCTCTTCCAGAAGACCGCTTACTGATCGTCGACGCTGGCATTCCAGCGACATCTGGGCGACTGATGATCACACCAACGCTGGCTACATTCGCTCGCAGCTCTGTTCAGTCTCCGGCGGCCCTGGCCGTCCCAAGGCATGTCGGCGATTATTCTTGATCGCCGCCGACGGGAAGATCAGATGCGGGCGAACGTCATCTCGGAAAACGCCGTGGCCCGAACGATCTTGTGCGCCGGTCTGATCTTCGCCTGCGGAGCCTTCGGCCTGGCCTGGTTCGAATGGCGGCATGTGTCGCTGCGCCTGCGGCCGGACCTTTATGTCGCAATCATCGCCATGATCTTCGCGGCGGGCGGCCTGTGGCTGGGCTGGCGGATCGCCGCGCGACGCCAGGGCCCGAACTTCCAGCGTAACGACGCGGCGGTGCGGTCGCTGGGGCTCACCGGACAGGAGCTGCGCGTTCTTGGCGCACTGGCGTCCGGACAGCCCAACAAGCAGATCGCGCGCGCCCTGGGCTTGTCGCCGAACACCGTAAAGACGCACCTGCGCAACCTGTTCGCCAAGCTGGGCTCCTCCACCAGAACCGGGGCGGTCGCCAGGGCGCGCGATCTCAGTCTCATCCCATAAGCCGACGACGGTCCTGCGGCGGCGACCTCCGCAATCTTCGCGGTCGCGGAGGCGCACCACACGAAGAGAGCTGCGATCGGGCGCAATTCACCCATTCGGGCGATAGGCGCCGGCCTCGCCGGGCGGCAGGCTCGGAGCACGATTTCGAGGGGAGGGCGCCATGACGCGCATCATCATCATCTACGGCCTCGTCGCCGGTCTGATCATCATCAGCGGCATCATCGCCACGGTGGCCGCGGGCGGCGACCAGCCGCACGGCAATGTCTGGCTGGGCTATCTCATCATGCTGCTCGGCATGGCCGCCGTCTTCATAGGCGTGAAGCAGCACCGGGACCGGACGCTGGGCGGCGTGATCCGCTTCCTGCCGGCCTTGGGCGTGGGCCTGGCGATCTCCGTTATCGCCTCGCTGGCCTATGTCGCCGTCTGGGAAGTCTATCTGGCGGCGACCGACTATGTCTTCATGGATCGCTACGTGGCCGCCACTCTGGCTCAGCGCAGAGCCGAAGGTCTCTCCGGCGAGGCCTATGGGCGGCTCGAGGCGCAGTTGTCGGGGATGGCGCAGGCCTATCGCTCGCCGCTCTATCGGATGCCGGTGACCTTCGCCGAGATCTTTCCGGTGGGCCTGCTGGTCTCGATCGTCAGCGCCGTGCTCTTGCGCAACAGTCGCGTTTTGCCGGCGCGGCGTCGGTCCTGAGCGGAAAACGTTCAGGCAGAGACGACAGGAGGAAACGCGTGCTTGAAGGAACGTGTCATTGCGGACAGGCGGGATGGACCCTCGTGGGCGATCCGGGGTCGGTCACCGCGTGCAACTGCACGCTTTGCCGGCGCTACGGGGCGCTATGGGCCTACGACTACGAAGGCGGGCGCATCGCAGTTCATGGGGTCACCAAGAGCTATCGGCGCATCGGCAAGCAAGACCCCGCCCTGGAGATGGTGTTCTGTCCCGACTGCGCCTGCGTCCTTTACTGGCGTGGTCTGCGCCTGGAGCCCGACGGTCGACGCAGGATGGCGGTCAATCTGCGTCTGGCGGACCTCGCGGGCGTCGCGGATCTCAAGATCGATCACTTCGACGGTCTGGACAGCTTTGATGATCTTCCGTCACAGGGACGCTGCGTGAGAGATCTTTGGGCCTGAAAGCGCCGGCGCCGCTGGGAGGCGGCCAAGGATGTGCGGCGTCAGGCCGGGATGATCCGCTCGCCGTGCTCTCGCCGCCAGGCGCGCGACCGAAGGCGCGGCGCGATGATCAGCGCGGCGGGCGCGGCGACGACGAAGGTCGCCGCGATCACCGGGAAGAAGAGCTCGGCGGGGGCGCGCAGGGCCGCCAGCGGCACGAAGCCCAGGCCGAAGACGACGGCCTGAACCATCGGGTAGATCAAAAGGGCGATGGCCAGATTGGTGCGCACGGGTCGTCTCCTCACCGATGGGACATGCGCTGACAACGCTCCGGGCACGCGATCGATCAACGACTTGATCGAGATCAAATCGCCGGACCGGGCGGCCGACGCAGGCAAGGCCCGCGCCGATCGGTGCGGGATGCCGGGTCGTGCCGCAAGTCAGTATCGCCAGCTGGTGAGGTCCGCCCCCTTTGGCGCGGTCTGCTCGATGCGCTTGAGGATCTTGGGCAGGTAGAAGGTGTTGTAGCGCAGCCGTGAGATGGCGATGGGATTGGCCTGGTCGCCGTTCCAGCAGTGCTCCGCGCGGTCCCCATAGGTGACCTCGCCGCCGTAGGGCGGATCGGTCTTCTTGAGGAAGTCCTCCATCAGATAGACGGCGTTGTTGAGGTAGTAGTTGTCCATGTCGCCGACATGGATGTTGATCTTGCCCTGCAGCTTGGGTCCGAGCGTCTTCCAGTCGCGCTCCAGGATGTGGCGCAGGTCATAGTTCTCGCGCCAGTAGGAAAGCACCGACTTGTCGATGATGCCGGTCGTCTTGTCCCAAAGGGGGATCGGATAGCCGTCCTCGCCTTGCGGCGAATAGACCGCAAAGAACGCATCCCATTGCGCCCCGGAGCGGACCTTCGAGCCGAGCACCCGCTCGTAGCGGTTCTCCATCTCATTGGTGTGGCTCACATGGCCCAGATAGTTGCGGCCCACGGGACGCTCGACCTTGCCGAATGGGCCGATGCGCCAAAAGGCGTTTTCGTCCTTGTAGATGTCCACCACCTTGAACTGGCGAAAGTCCACGCTGTCGGGGCAGGCGGCGTAGGCGCCGTTATAGTCGTCGGGATACTTGACCTGGACGCCCAGGGCCTCCCAGCCGCCGGTGGATCCGCCATAGAGGAACCGCGCCCAGCCGGCCCCCAGGCCCCGGTACTTCTTCTCCAGGGCGGGGATGAACTCGTGGGTGATGGCGTCGCCATAGGGGCCGATGTTGGCCGAGTTCACCGCATAGCTATCGTCATAGTACGGGTTGGAGTGGTCGATCTCCACGATCAGCATGCGCGGGAACTTGTCCGACACCCACTGCTGATAAAAGGCGTAGGCCTCCTCCTGCTCGGTCTTGTTGTAGCAAGGCAGGTTGAAGCGCTCCGAATAGACGCACTTCAGGTTCGGATCGGGCGGGGTGGTGCGAAAGCCGCCGAAGTCGTCGGGGAAGTGGCCGTGGAAGATGGCCAGCGGATACTTGGCCTCCGGATGCTTGTCGAAATCCTTGGGCACCAGCACGTGGCCGCGGATGAAGGTGTCGCGGCCCCAGAACTTCGACAGCTTCTCGCTGCGGATCTTGAAGTGGCGGACGAACTCGGTGTCCTTGGGCTCCTCGATGGCCGGATTGACCTTGTCGAGCACCACCTCGATCTGGCCGCCCTTCGCAGGGTCGAAGTCGATCTGCTTGGGCGTGGAGACCAGGTTGCCGGGCTCCTTGCGCCAGTTCTGGCCCGCGCCCCGGGCGGCCGGCAGCTTCACCGTCTTGCCGTTCTCAAGGGTGTAGGTGTCGTACTTGTGCAGGACCGCCTGCACGAAGTAGCGGCCGGCGGGAACCTGCGACAGGTCCTCAGCCGGGAATCCGGTCTCGGTGAGGGAGATGAGCGTCGAGCCCCCGCGCGCCAGGCCGTCCACATCCACGCCGACGATCTGGGCGGAGCTGAAGGTGCGGTCCACCTGATTGATCGGCTCGGAGGCGCCCTTGGGCGTCAGCACCAGCAGCACCCGGCCGTCATAGATGCTCTGGGGCGCGGTCGAAGGGACGACGACCTTGAAGGTCTGCGCACCGGCTTTCGCGGCCACGCCGGACAGCCCGCCCGAGATGAGGAGGCCCAAGGCCAAGGTGAGGGCGGGTTTCATCCGAAGACTCCGGGTTTTAGGGGCGCACCTCCCCGGGCGGGGGGCGACGAAGACGCAGGGGCGCGAAGAGCGCCGCGCAGACGGCGAGCCCCACGAAGGTGTTGATGATCAGCGGCACGGCGATGTCCGGCGCGCCCAGCACGCTGACGGCGATGAAGATGGCCGTGCCCTCCTGCCGCACCATGTGGCTGCAGATCACCGCGGCGCTGTCGGGGTCGTTCAGGGCTGCGGCGCGCGCGATCACCAGGCCGATGGCGGCGTTGATCAGGTTGACCAGCAGGACAAGGCCGACGATCAGCCCCATGGTGTCGGCGAGCACCGCCCGCTGGCGGGCGGCCACCCAGGCGAAGACCAGGACCAGAAGAACCGAGCCGGCCGTCTTGAGCGGGATGGAGAGCCTGGCCAGGTCCGGCGCCGCGCGCGCGCAGACGAGGCCCGCGCTCACCGGCGCGACCGTGACCAGGGCCACCTTCCAGAAGAGGTCGGCGGTGGGCGCCGATATGCGGCGCGACTCGCCGAACGCGATCTCCACCGCGTAGTGCGCCACCAGCGGCGCGGCGAACACATAAAGGCCGCTGACGATCACCGTCAGGGCGATGGAGAGCGCCGTGTTGCCCCGACAAAGGTCGGTGGCGACATTGGCCAAAATGCCCACCGGGCAGGTGGCCAGAAGCACCAGGCCCACGGCCGAGGCCGGCGTCGGCGCCAGGGCGACCGCGACGGCCACACCCGCCAGGGGCACCACAAAGACGATCCCGACGAGGCCCGCGGCCAGGGGGCGACGGTCGATCGCAAGATTGAGGAAGGCGCGAGGACGAAGCGACAGGCCGATGGCGAACATGATCGCCGCCAAAGAGGCCGGCAACAGCACGCTCTCGGCGATGTTCGCGAGGACCAGCCCGCCCATGATGCGTTCCCCTGGCGCACACGTTCAGGAGTCCTTGCCTAGCAAGCGGCCGCGGGCTTGTCTCATCGCTCGGCCCAGGCGCAGCATCAATCCGGGGACATGGCGCATAAAGGGCACACGCCCGATCCGGCCCGGCCGCTCCATGGCGATCGCCGGGCGATAGCGTCCGTCGCTCAGCAGCATGCGGGCGATCTCGCGGCCGACGATGGCGTTGGTGGCGATGCCTCGGCCGTTGCAGGCCTGAACGGCGAGCAGACCCTCGTCGAGCGCCACGATGCGCGGAAGCAGGCTGCTGTTGATCCACGCCACCCCCTCCCAAAGATGCTCGATCCGCACGGGCTCGTAGGCGTCGAGCATGCCCGCCAGCCGCCGGTTGACCGCCTGCTCGATCGCCTCGGCCGTCGCCTCCTGCTTGACCGGATAGAAGGTCACCAGGCGCTCGCCCTCCGCAAAGCGGATGGAGAAGATGTCGAGCTCCAGGTCGGTCAGCGATTGCCCCCCGGGCAGCACCGACGCGCGCAGGCGGTGCGAGACCGGCGCCGTGGCCAGTTCATGGACGCGCATGGGCAGCACGGTGGCGTCCAGGCTCGGATGAAGGAACTGGTTTCCGCCGTTGGCGCAAAGCACGATCTTGTCGGCCTCCACCACGCCGCCGCCGGCCTCCAGGCGCCAGCGTGCTCCGACGCGCTCCAGGGCCGTGGCGGGGCTGTGATGGAAGAGGGCGGCGCCGGTCTCCACCGCCCGGGCGGCCAGACCCGCGGCCAGCTTGAGCGGATTGACCCCGCCGCCGCTGGCGTCGAGCACGGCGGCCCCGTAGCCGACGCATCCGGTCATGGCGTGCGTGGCGTCCGCGTCCAGGACGCTGAGGTCCTGGCGAAAGGGACGCCACTCCTCCACCACCTGTTGCAGGCGCTCGGGAGCGTTAGCCCCGCGCGCCGGCGCGATGAAGCCGTAGGGACGCGCGTCGCAGTCGATCTCGAGCGCACGGATCAGATCGAACAGATGCCCGCCGCTCTCGCCGACCAGGCCAAGCCAGCTGGCCCCGAGTTCCGGTCCCAGCTTCTCGAGGACCTTGACGGGCGTGGTGCGCACCAGCTGCGGGGCGATGATGCCGGCGCTGGCGCCCAGGGCGCCCGCGCCCGGGGTCAGGGCTTCCACAACGCAGACCGTCCGGCCCGCCGCCGCCAACTCGCAAGCCAGGCTGAGGCCCGCGATGCCCGCGCCCACGATGGCGATCTCGGCGTCCTGGCGGCCGTCGAGCGTCGGCCGCGGCGCCGGTCCGCCGCCGACCGCGCCCCAGAGCGACCTGCGCATCATGGCTCGAGGTCCAACATCAGCTCGCAAGCGCCGTTCTGGCGAATACGTCGCGCCGCTTCGGCTAGGCCCGACAAGTCCTCGGCCAGAACCTGGGCGCAGAGCGAGCCTTCGATCCAGCCGCCCGGGAAGAACAGGCGGCCGTCGTCGCCATAAAAGACGCCAAGGTCGAGACCGCCTTCGGCGAAGGGACGCGTGGGACCGACCGGCCCTGGTGTGAAGGGAGTGAGAACAAGATCGCCCGCCGACGGATGACGCACCGGGTTCTCGACCGTCAGGCGGTCAAGATCGATGCCAAGGGGCAGATCCTTGCCGGGCAGCGGGCATGAGATTTCGGGGCCCGTCCACATCGCGTGCAGGGCTGCACGCCGAAGACCCTGGCGGGCCAGGACGACGAGCGCCGCGCAAGCGCCGGGCGCTTGCTCCTCAAGCAGATTGAAGCGCGCATTCAGCCCGGAGCGTGGCTCGCTCAGCCTCAAGCGCGTCATTGCGCGCACCCGTGCGTGCGTCTTTCGACCGACATGCGCCCCCCGATCACAGTCGTGAAACTACGACCATTATCACGCAATTGGGGGTGAACAAATCGATCTTGTCTAGCGGTTCCGACGAAACTGCGTCGTGCCTATTCCAGCGGCGAGCGGCTGAGATTGGCGCTCATGATCTGCAAGGTGCCCACCAGGCGGGTCAGTTCGGCATGGCTGATTCCTTCGGTGGCCCGGGCGATCAGCTTGGCGATCATCGGGGTGAGCGTATCGAGCAGGGCCTTGCCCTGCGGCGTCATGCGCACCTCGGTGACGCGGCCGTCCCCGCCGCCCTGGCCGGTGGCCACCAGGCCCATCTGGGTCATCTTGTCGACGATCCGGCTGACAGTTGTCCGTTTGATGAGAGCGGTGTCGGCCAAGAAGGTGACGCTGCTGGGCTGGTACTCGCGAAGAACGGTCAAGATTCGGTAGATCGGCCTTGTAATTCCATGTCTTTGGAGCGTTCGCTCCATCGCGTCATGATACATGAAATCGGCATGGGCGATCAGGTAGAACGGCGAGTTCGACAAGCGAAACGTCGCGCTGGAGGGGTCGAACATGGAGGTCGGGTTCAAGTGAGCGTCCTTTTGGCGTTCGCCTCTATACGGGCGAACGCGGGTCGTCGAAAGGGCTCGGATTTTCGTGTCTCCGAACCGGCCGCACCTCGATCGGCTCTTGCCGACCACGCGCTGAGATCTTGAGCGGCGTCTCGAGCGGGGCGATGCCCGCCAGAGGCGGCCGAGACCCGCCTTGTGAACGCTGATCGGGCGCCGGGCAAGATGCGCCTCCAAAGTGTGACGTTCGCTTGACATGATTTTCAAGATGCGCCCATTCTCACGCAAATTGACGATCTGTTCATCGTCATGGGGGGTAATATGTCCGGCGTTATCAAGAACCGAAATCTCAAGGCGGCCTGGGCCGCGGCAGTCGCCGCCGCCTTGGCGCCGCTTGCCGCGACGGGCGTGGCGACCGCAGCCGAGCCGCCGGTCATTCCCATGAGCGAGGTGGAGCAGGCCAAGCCGGCCATGCCCCCGATCCTGACCATGCGCGAGCGGGCCAAGGTGCAAAACCGGCTCCTGGCCGAGCGTCTGGACACCGTCGTGCCGCGCCTCATGCGCGAGCAGAAGATCGACATGTGGGTCCTGGTGGCCCGCGAGTATTTCGAAGAGCCCGTCATCGCCACCATGCTCAACGCCGAGAGCATGCACGCGCGCCGCCGCACCATCCTGGTCTTCTATGATCCGGGCGAGGGCAAGCCCATCGAGCGTCTGACCGTCAGCCGCTATGGGCTGGGCGGCCTTTTCAAGGCCGCCTGGGTTCCGGAACAGCAGCCTGATCAGTGGAAGGCGTTCGCCGACATCGTCGCGGCCCGCAATCCGCAGAAGATCGCCATCAACACATCGGCCCTGACTGCGTTCGGCGACGGCATGACCCTCAGCCAGTACGGGGAGATGACCAAGGCGCTCGATCCGAAGTTCAAGGACCGCATCGTCTCCGGCGAAGCCTTATCCGTAGGGTGGCTGGAGACCCGCACGCCCGCCGAGATGGCGATCTATCCGGGCATCCTGCGCCTGGCCCATTCGATCATCGCCGAGGCCTTCTCCAGCCAGGTGATCAAGCCCGGCGTGACCACGACCGCCGATGTGGTCTGGTTCTATCGCGAACGTCTGGCGCGTCTTGGCCTGATCGCCTGGTTCCAGCCTTCCATCGCCGTGATCCGTCAGGGCCACAAGGACATGCTGGAAGGCGACACCGTCATCCAGAAGGGCGACATGTTGTGGACCGACTTCGGCATCACCTATCTGCGCCTCAACACCGACACTCAGCATCTGGCCTATGTGCTCAAGGATGGTGAGACCGATGCGCCGGCCGGCCTGCGGGCCGGTCTGGCCCAGGCCAACAAGGTGCAGGACGCGCTTTTGTCCTCCTACAAGGTGGGCTTGAGCGGCAACCAGATCCTCAAGGCGGCGCGCGACAAGTCGATCGCCCAGGGGCTTAAGCCCTCCATCTACACCCATCCGCTCGGCTACCACGGCCATGCCGCCGGGGCCTCCATCGGCATGTGGGACAACCAGAACGGCGACGACAAGGGCGAGTGGATCGTGCGCGGCGACACCGCCTGGTCCATCGAACTGGCCGCCTACGCCAAGGTGCCAGAGTGGGGCGGCGAGGAGGTGCAGTTCCGCACCGAGGAGAACGCCTTCTTCGACGGCCAGAGCGTCCGCTTCCTGGACGGACGCCAGACGAAGATCACGCTGATCGGGCCGGGCGCCCACTAGGGCGCGGGTTCAAGGGGGAAATATGATGCGACGGATCAAGACTCTGGCGGTTGGCGGCGCGCTCGCCGCCCTGGCGCTGGCGGCTCAGCCGGCGTCGGCCGAGAGCTTCAAGGTGACAATTCCCAAGGGAACGCCGCAAGGCGCCTATGACGGCCGGGTGATGGTCATCCTGACCCCGGACGGCAAGACCGAGCCCAAGGATCAGACAAGGCCTGACTATTTCGGCGCCCAGATGTTCGGTGTGAACGTGGACGGCCTCAAGTCCGGCCAGTCGACGCGTGTGGGGCAAGGGGTGCTCGGCTTCCCGGCTGAGGACCTGTCGCAGGTTCCGGCCGGCCGCTACTTCGTGCAGGCGGTCCTGCACAAGTACGACACCTACACCCTTGAGAACGGCAAGACGGTGAAGCTGCCGGCCGCCCGGGGCGCGGGCCAGAACTGGCGCAAGGAGCCCGGCAACCTGGTCTCCACGCCCAAGCAGATCGACTTCGATCCTGCGAAGGGCGGCGAGATCGAGGTGGTTCTGGACCGGGTCAATCCGGCCATCGAGGAGCCCAAGGACACCGAGTTCGTCCGCCACTTCAAGATCCGCAGCGAGAAGCTGTCGAAGTTCTGGGGCCGCGACACCTTCATCCGCGGCCACGTCCTGGTGCCCAAGGATTTCGACAAGCATCCGGAGGCCAAGTATCCGCTGGCCATCTTCCACGGCCACTTCCCCGACGACTTCGGCGGCTTTCGCACCACGCCGCCCGATCCGAACCTGAAGTGCGTCTATTCGGAGCGCTTCAACCTGCCTTGCTACAACAAGACCGAGCAGGAGGAGGCCTACGCCTTTTATCAGCAGTGGGTGTCGGACAAGTTCCCGCGCATGCTGATCGTGGAGATCGACCACTCCAACCCGTACTATGACGATAGCTATGCGGTGAACTCGGCCAATATCGGCCCTTACGGCGACGCCATCACCCACGAGTTCATCCCCGCCCTGGAGAAGAAGTATCGGGGCCTGGGCGCCGGCTGGGCGCGGTTCCTCTACGGCGGATCCACCGGCGGCTGGGAGGCCCTGGGCGTCCAGGTCAAGTATCCCGACGACTATAACGGCGCCTACGCCGCCTGCCCGGATCCGATCGATTTTAGGCAGTTGATGGTCACCAACATCTACGAGGACAAGAACGCCTACTGGCGTGAAGGGCCCTTCACGCGCATCGCCCGTCCCGGCAAGCGCAACTATCTGGGCCACGTTCCTTACACGATGGAGATGGAGAACCGCTGGGAGCTGGTGATGGGCGACAAGACCCGGTCCGGCGGCCAGTGGGACATCTGGGAGGCCGTGTTCTCGCCCATGGGCGACGACGGCTACCCGCAACGCATCTGGGACAAGCGCACCGGCGTCATCGACCCCAAGGTCGCCGCCTACTGGCGTGAAAACTATGACCTGCGCCACATCATGGAGCGTGACTGGAAGACGCTCGGACCCAAGCTGCAGGGCAAGGTCAACATCTATGTCGGCGACATGGACAACTTCTACCTGAACAACGCCGTCTATCTGATGGAGGACTTCCTCAAGAAGACCGATCCGCCCTACGGCGGCGAGGTGACCTACGGCGATCGCGACGAGCACTGCTGGAACGGCGACAAGGCCAACCCGATCGCCATCTCACGCCTGCGCTACAACACCTTCTACCTGCCCAAGATCCTGAAACGCATCGAGCAGACCGCGCCCAAGGGGGCCGATCTGACCAGCTGGCGGTACTGACCGACCCACCGCCGGCGACACGTTCCACCCAAGCTTAAGGCCAGGCCGCTTCGACACCCGAAGCGGTCCACGCCCGAACCTTGCTCCAGCCTTGCCGGATGCCCGGCTCAGCCAAATCCATAGGGGGATAAAATGGCTTCTACCAAAAGACCGTACGCGACCTTGAGAGGCGCGCTGTTGGCGACCAGCCTGTTCGGGGGAATGGCGGTCGCTGATCAAGCCTTCGCCCAGGATGACGCTGTCGTCGAAGAAATCATCATCACCGGCACGCGCATCCGCTCGGCCAATGTCGAGAGCGTCAGCCCCATCGTCCAGATCGGCGGCGAGGAGTTCGCCGCGCGCGGCGCGACCCGCACCGAGGATCTGGTCAACGCCCTGCCGCAGGTGTTCGCCGCTCAAGGCTCGGCGGCCTCCAACGAGGCCACCGGCACGGCGCAGGTCGACCTTCGCGGCCTGACACCCTCGCGCACGCTCGTTCTGGTCAACGGCCGGCGCCTGCCATACGGCTCGCCCAAGTCGACCCCGTCGGACCTCAACCAGGTGCCCGCCGCGCTGATCAAGAACGTCGAGGTCCTGACCGGCGGCGCTTCGGCCGTCTACGGTTCGGACGCCATCGCCGGCGTGGTCAACTTCCAGCTCCTCGACAACTTCGAGGGCATCAAGCTTGGGGCGGCCTTCTCGACCTTCCAGCACAACAACGACCGCGGCGGTCTGCGCGACCTTCTTGATCAAAACAACGCGCGCCTGCCGGGCGAGTATCTGAAGCCGGACAAGAACGTCTGGAACGGCTTCACCCAGGACTATTCGATCATCGCCGGCGTCAACAGCGCTGACGGCGACGGCAACATCACCGCCTACGCCACCTACCGCAAGGTCGACGCGATCTTGCAGAAGGATTTCGACTACAGCGCCTGCGCGCTCGGCACGACCGGTCCCAACGGCAGCCAGTATTCGTGCTCGGGCTCGGGCTACAACAACCCGGCCAACTTCTCCAACACCGCGGTTCTCAGCGGCGTGCCCACCGCGTTCCGCAGCTCCAACGGGACCTTCGTCGCCGGCACCCAGACCTTCAACTTCGCGCCCTACAACTACTATCAGCGCCCCGACCAGCGTTACACGCTCGGCGCCATCGGCCACTACAAGATCAACGACATGATCGAGCCCTACTTCGAGGTGGGCTTCATGGACGACCGCTCCACCGCCCAGATCGCTCCGGGCACGGTGGCCGGCGGGATCTTCGGCAGCGCCGGCGGCATCAACTGCGACAACCCGCTGCTCAGCGCCCAGCAGGCCAATTTCCTGTGCACCGCCGGCGGACGCTCCACGGGCAGCAACTATGACGCCTCCGGCGCCTATCTGGGTCCGCAAAGCATCGCCAACGGCATCGTTCTGCAACGGCGCAACGTCGAGGGCGGCACGCGTCAGGACGACATCCGCCACACCACCTTCCGCTTCGTGGGCGGTCTGCGCGGCCAGTTGAACGAGGCGTTCAGCTACGACGTCTTCGCCTCCTACGCCAATGTCAGCTACCGGTCGCGCTTCACCGGCGACGCCAACCAGCAGCGCGTGGCCAACGCCCTGAACGTGGTCACCGACCGCCGCGCGGGCTCGGCCACCTTCGGCCAGGCGGTCTGCGCCATCAACGCCGACGCCAATACCGGCAACAATGACGCCAAGTGCTCGCCGCTGAACTACTTCGGCGCCAACGCCAGCGCCGCGGCCATCGACTACATCGCCGAGTCCAAGGGCATCACCGGCGACACCGCCCTGACCGACATCGTCTTCTCGATCAGCGGGGACCTTGGCAAGTACGGCGTCACGAGCCCGTTCGCGCAGAACGGCGTGGGCATCGCCTTCGGCGCCGAATACCGCAAGAACACCCTCGATCTGGTGCCGGACGAGGCCTACCAGAACGCGGTCAGCCCTGAGTACCCGGTCAACGGCACGACCTCGGCCAAGGAGCTCTTCGGCGAAATCAACGCCCCGCTCGTGGAGGGCCGCACCGGCATCCACCTGCTGTCGGTGGAGGGCGCCTATCGCTACTCGGACTACAACACCGGCTTCAAGACCGACGCTTTCAAGGCGGGCCTGAACTGGTCGCCGGTGCGTGAGCTGCGTCTGCGCGGCTCCTACCAGCGCGCCGTGCGGGCTCCTAATGTCGTCGAGCTGTTCTCGTCGCAAAGCCTGTTCGAGGCGGAGCTGACCGAACTGGCCAACGGCCTCTACGATCCGTGCGCCGGCGCAACGCCGTTCGCCACGGCGGCCCAGTGCGCCCGCACCGGGGTCAGCGCCACCCAGTACGGCAATGTCATCGACAACCCGGCCGGGCAGTTCAACTCGCTGATCGGCGGCAATCCGGACCTCGACCCGGAAAAGGCCGACACCTACTCGCTGGGCGTCGTCGCTCAGCCGAGCTTCGTGCCGGGCCTGACCGTTTCGGTGGACTACTTCAGCATCAAGGTGGCCGACATGATCGGCTCGGTGAACCCTGGCCTGGCCATGAACAACTGCCTGGCCAGCGGCGATCCCTACTTCTGCAGCCTGATCCAGCGCGGTCCGGGCGGCAGCCTGTGGCTGACCGACGAGGGCTACTTCAAGCGGTTCAACATCAACACCGGCTCGCTGAAGACCTCGGGCGTCGACCTTTCGGTGGACTACCGCCTGAACCTGGCCAACTTCGGCCTCGACAGCATGGGCGCCGTCAACTTCAACCTCGTGGGCACCTGGCTCGACAAGTACGAGACCAAGCCGCTGCCGAACTCGCCGGAAGCGGACGTCTATGAGTGCTCGGGTCTCTACGCCGGCCTGTGCGGCCGTCCGCGCCCCGAATGGCGTCACAAGCTGCTGGCCAGCTGGAACTCGCCCTGGAACGTCCAGCTGAACGCCACCTGGCGCTATATCTCGGAGGTGAAGATCTCCCAGACCAGCAGCCAGCCGGCCCTGGCCGGCAGCTTCTCGCAGCTCAATGAGAAGCTCGGCGCACGCAGCTACTTCGACCTGTCGGCGGCCTACACGCTGCGCGAGGGCGTCGATCTGCGCCTGGGCGTCAACAACCTCTTCGACAAGGACCCGCCGCTGACCACCACGGCGGCCATCGAGGACGGCGGCAACGGCAACACCTACCCGCAGTTCTACGACGCCATGGGCCGCTATCTGTTCGGCGCCATCACGGTGGCGTTCTAAGAAGGTTCGGCGGCCGGTCGTTGACCCGCCCGACCGCCGCACTCCGCCTTGCGGGCCTTGCCCTTGGGCAGGCCCGCAAGGTCCCCTATCGCGAGGTTCATCATGTCGATCTTCAAGTCCCGTCTGCTGGCCGCCGCCGTCGCCGCCTCCGCCATGCTCGCCCAGGCCAGCGCGGCGGGCGCCGCGCCGGCGGGGCCGATCCCCACCGACGCCGACCGCGCGGCGGCGCGTGAACTGCTCAAGACCCTGGTGTCCATCCCCAGCGCCAAGGGGCGGGGACAGGTCCCCAAGGTGGTGGACGTTCTGGACGCTCGCCTCAGGGCGTCAGGCTTCGCCGCCGAGGACATCGTGCGCGTGCCCGTCGACATCGACGGCGAGCGCACCGAAGGCCTGATCGTCCGTTACAAGGGCAAGGCCGGCGCCAAGAAGCCCGTGGCGCTCTTGGCCCACATGGACGTGGTCGACATCGCCCCCGGCAGCTGGGCGACCGATCCTTACGTTCCCGTCGAAAAGGACGGCTACCTCTACGCGCGCGGCTCCACCGACAACAAGTTTGCGGTCACGGTGCTCACCGAGACCTTCGCCCGTCTCAAGCGCGCAGGCTGGACGCCCGACCGCGACCTTTTCCTCGCCTTCAGCGGCGACGAGGAGACCGGCATGCTGTCCACCCGCCAGGTCATCGCCCACCCGATGATGAAAGGCGTGGAGTACGCCCTGAACGCCGATGCGGGCGTGGGCATGCTGAGCAAGGATCTCAAGCCGATCGCCTTCAGCATGCAGGCGGCCGAGAAGACCACGGCGACCTTCGAGCTGGCCGCCGCCAATCCCGGCGGGCACAGCTCCGCCCCGCGGCCGGACAACGCCATCTATGAGCTGGCCGATGCGCTCAAGGCCGTGCAGGCTGTGAGCTTCCCCGTGGAGCTCAACGAGATCACCCGCCCCATGGCCGCCAAGATGGCCAAGGACGAGGGCGGCGCCTTGGGCGCGGCGCTGGAGCGTCTGCTGGTGGATCCCACCGATGCGGCCGCCATCGCCGAGGCCAAGCGTCACCCCAATTCCAGCAACATCCTGTGGACCACGTGCGTCGCCACCATGCTGCGCGCCGGCAACGCACCCAACGCCCTGCCCACCGGCGCGGTCGCCACGGTCAACTGCCGCATCCTGCCGGGGACGCCCGCCGCGGCGGTGCAGGCCAAAATCCAGACCGCCGTCGGCCCCCGGATCAAGATCAGCCTGGTGGGCGAGGCGGTGGAGAGCCCGATCTCACCGGTGCGCAAGGACATCCTGGCCGCCCTGCAGACGGCGACCAACGCCACCTGGCCGGGCGTGACCCTCGAGCCGAGCCTGTCGTCGGGCGGCACCGAGGGACGCGAGTACCGCCGCGCGGGCGTTCCCACCTATGGCGCCGGCAGCCTGGGCCTGGTCTTCCCCGACGACATGCGCGCCCATGGCGCAAACGAGCGTCTGCCGCTGGCGTCCTTCGACAAGGAGCTGACCTACTGGAACGTGCTGCTCGGGGAGATCGCCGGTGGGCGGTGACCTCATCCGTCCGCATCGTCGCGGAATAATGGCGGGTCTCGTCCTGGCGGCTTCGGCGCCGGCGACCGGCTTCGCCGGGGCGCGGCCGGCGCCGATCAGCGGCGAGGAGCGCGCCCGGCGCATCGCCAAGGCGCAGGGGCTGCTTGGGCAAGCGGGGCTTGCGGCCCTGATCGTCGAGCCCGGCTCCACCATGATCTACTTCTGCGGCGTCTCCTGGTGGCTGAGTGAGCGGCCGACCCTGCTGATGATCCCCCGCGAGGGGGAGGCGCAGATGATCACCCCCGCGTTCGAGGAGGATCGCCTGCGCGAACTTTTGGCCATACCGGCGGACGTGCGGGTGTGGCAGGAGCACGAGGATCCTTACGCCCTCGTCGCCGGCTGGCTGACGGACCGCAAGATCACCTCCGGCAAGATCGCCTTCGACGCCGGCGTCCGCCATTTCGTGTCGGACGCAATTCTCAAGGCTGCGCCGGGCGTCAGCGGGGTGAGCGGCGCGTCCGTGGCGGATGGCTGCCGGATGATCAAGTCTCCCGCCGAGATCGCCCTCATGCAGGCGGCCACCGACATCACCATCGCCGCCTATCGCAAGGTGGGCGCCGCCATCGCCGCCGGCATGACCCGGCAGGACATCACCGCCGCCATGCATGCCCGGATGGCGCAGCTGGGCGGCGCCACGCCGGCCGGCGAGGCCACCATCGATGCGGCCACGAGCTTCCCCCACGGCAGCCCCCGGCCGCAGGTGGTGCGCGAAGGCTCCATCGTCCTGATGGACTTCGGCTGCACCGTGGAGGGCTATCACGCCGATGTCTCGCGCACCTGCGTGTTCGGCGCGCCGAGCGCGGCGGTCCGCAAGGTGTGGGCTGACGTGCGCCAGGGACAGCAGGTGGCCTTCGCCGCAGCCGGGGTGGGCCGTCCTGCGGGCTCGGTGGATGACGCCGTGCGCGCCTTCTACGCTTCGCGCGGCTACGCTCGGGGGTACGCCACGCCGGGCCTGACCCATCGCACCGGTCACGGCATCGGTCTGGATGTCCACGAGCCGATCAACTTCGTGCACGGGGAGCTGACGCCCTTGGCGCCAGGCATGTGCTTCTCCAACGAGCCCGGCATCTATGATCCGGGCCGGTTCGGGGTGCGGATCGAAGACTGCCTCTACATGACCGCGCAGGGCCCCCGCTGGTTTTCGAAGCCGCCGTCGTCCATCGACGCGCCTTTCGACTGAAGCTCGGGGGGGCGACCGCAGTGGTAAACGCGGTGAGGCGACGGCCGCTCGTGCCCGATCACGTGGCGTAAGCGATCGTCATGGGGACGCCGCCAGCGCCGCCTTTCAGCGAGGTCGTCGGCTGGGGGTCTTTGTCCTCAGCAGTGATCGACTGCTCGTCCGCTTCGTCCAGATCTGCATCGGTGGATGCTCGCGTCGATTCCGTCGGCGTCTTGTAGGGGCGCACCTCCCCCATCAGGGAGCTGTCGAGCGAGGAGTCCAAGCGTGGGGTGATACGTGGCCCACCCTGTGAACGCACCCTCGCGAGAAGCGATAATATAAAGGTGATCGTGACGTGGCGTGAATATAATCCATCGATTATCAATTTGTGGATTTTCGATCATCTATATATTATAAGAAGCATCAGCTACAATAATGCAGAGGTTATCATGTATGCCGCCGACAGAGCCGCGCGCGCCCTCGACGCGAAGCTCGCCTTGGCCCGAAACTCGCTCGGCGCGCGGCCGCCGCGGGGCTGGCTGCGAGCCATCCGTGACGCGCTCGGCCTGACGACCAAGCAATTGGCCAAGCGGCTAGGCGTCAGCCAGCCACGGGTGGTCGCGCTTGAAAAGGGCGAGGTTGATGAGACGGTAACTCTGGCCAGCTTGCGTCGGGCCGCCGAGGCGATGGACTGCCAGCTCGTCTACGCCATGGTGCCGAACCGTCCGCTGGTGGACATGATACGCGAGCGAGCAGAAGTGAGGGCCGACGAGCAGACCGCAAGCGTGAGCCACACCGTGCGACTTGAGAACCAGGCCCTCACGGCCGACGATCAGCGGCGGCAGCGTGAAATCCTGATCGACCAGCTGCTTCGCGGGAAACTCAGCCGCCTTTGGGACGAGCCCGCATGAGCGACCCGCTCTTCGAGGCCGACGAGGAGGCTAAACACGCCGCGGCCCCTCACCCGGTTCTTCGCCCGGCTGGTCGGGCGCGATGCACCACAGGCGGGTTGAGGCGGAACAAGCCGGCATCGCCAACGTCACCGCCGCGCCCGACCCCGATCGCGCCAGTGATCGCGGTCTTCGACAACTTTTGCGGCGCTGTGCGTAGACACTAATCCTCAACCTCGAGTCTCTAAGCCCCTTCCCGAGGATAGGGGAGCGGCGATGCGGAGCGGGCGCGAGATCGGCAGGTGGCGGAGCTTGGGCGCTTGCGCGTCCCTGTTCGGCGCGCTGCTTCTCGCCCTGTCGTTCGTCACCCCCGTCAGGGCTTCACCGTTCGGCGATCGCCTTCAAAGCCTGGGCCAGGGCGTGCTCCATGAAGCCGGAACCCTGACCGCCAGCGACGTGGAGGCCGCCGGCCAGGCCGCTCTTCGCGGCAGAGGGCGCGACCGCGTCATCGGGCTTTGGTGGGTGATGACCTACTATCGCTACAACCAGAACAACGCCGCCGTGGCCTGGTGGAGCGCCGCCGCCGACGAGACCGGCCGCGCCGAGAACGATCCGGCCCTGCGCGATCTTGCCGCCGTGATGCGTCTGTCGATCGAGGGCGTCGAGCCGGCCTCCGCGCTTTGGAACAGCTTGGAGGCCAAGGGCGGCGACGTGGCCCTGGCGGCGCGCCTCGAACGGGTTCGGGTGGCGGGCGACCGTCAGGCCTATGGCGACGCCATCCGCCTGGTCTCGTCCCTCAACCCCGACGCCGAGCGTGATCCGCGCACCCGCGTGATCGCCGCCGACACTCATTTCCTCACCGCCAGCGTGCTTACGGATCTCGGCGATCACCAGGGCGCCCTGGAGCACATCAGCCGCACGCTCGAGCTGGACCGACAGAGCAGCTATCGGCGCCATGACTCCAAGCGCGTCTACTTCCTCGCCTATCTGGCCGCCCAGTCCGGCGAGCTCGACGCCGCCGACCGCCTCCTGGCCATGCACCGCACGCTGGTGGGCACGTCCGGCGGCCGCAAGGCGATGTTCTTCAACCGCTACGTCTGCGCCCGCGTGGCCAGAAGCCGGGGGGCGCCCGACCAGGTCCTGCGCTGCCTGGAGCCCATGGCGGCCGATCTCGACCATCCGACCAACGGCTTTGAGACCTCCGCCCTGCTCATGCGCCTTGAGGCGCGCGCCGAACGCGGCGACGTGGCCGGCGCCAAGGCCGACCTGGCGCGGGTGTCCCGCGCACCGAGCGACGCCAAGCCGACCGCAGCGGCCATGGAGGAGCTTGCGGCCGCCCACGTCCTGCGCGCCGAGGGCCGGGACGCCGAAGCCTTCAACGTCCTCGACGACTGGCGCAAGACCGCCCTGGCCAGCCTGCTGGCCGACCAGCGCAGGAAGACCGCCGAACTGACCAGCGCCCTGCAGCAGCAGCTCAGCCTCGAACGGGACCGCGCCGACCGCGAGGCCGAGGCGGCCCGCCTCGACCGCAATCTTCGGTTCGCCTGGTCGGCGGTGGCGGGACTGCTGATGCTGGTGACCGCTTTTGGCGCCGCCTTCGCCGTCCAGCAGCGCCGCCTGGCGCGCCAGGTCGCCCGCGAGCGGCTCGCCGCGGAGGCCGCCAGCAAGGCCAAGTCGGACTTCCTGGCGACCATGAGCCACGAGCTGCGCACGCCGCTGAACGCGGTGCTGGGCCTGGCCAGCACCCTGGAGCGCGAGAAACTCGACGCGACGGTCGCCGAGCAGGTTCAGCTGCTGGCCCTTTGCGGGCGCAACATGCTGGCCGTGCTCAACGACGTGCTCGACGTCTCCAAGATCGAGGCGGGGAAGCTGGATCTCAATCCGCGGCCGGCGAGCCTCGGCGACACCTGCGAGGATCTGGCCAGACTCTACGCCCTCCTCGCCGAGGAGAAGGGCGTCGCCCTGGACGTCCAGCCTCCGGCCTCGCCGGCGCCGCCTCTGATGTTCGACGATCTGCGCGTGCGCCAGTGCGTCTCCAACCTGCTGTCCAACGCGGTGAAGTTCACCCAAGCCGGACGCATCGGCCTGTCCTACGAGGTGGAGGACCGCCACGACGGCCGGCTGACCGCGCGCATCTGCGTCACCGACACGGGCGAGGGCGTGTCCCCCGAAGCGCTGGATCGGCTCTTCGGCGCCTATGAACAGACCCACGCCAACGCGCTCGTCGATGGGGTCGGGACCGGTCTTGGTCTGCACATCACCCGCCGTCTGGCGCGCCTGATGGGCGGCGATGTGGAGGTGATCAGCCGCAAGGACGAAGGCTCGGTCTTCGCCCTGACTTTCGTCTGCGACGTCGCAGCAGAAAGCGCGCCCGACGAGGGCGCAGGCGACGACGCCACCGTCGACCTGGGTAGGCTGCAGGGGCTGCGGGTTCTCGTGGCCGACGACCATCCGGTGAACAGACGGGTGATCCGTCTGATGCTGGAGCCTCTGGGATGCCACGTGGTTGAGGCCCGCGACGGGGCCGAGGCGGTGGAGCAGGCGACGGTTGAGGGCTTCGACCTCGTCCTGATGGATCTGAACATGCCGCAGGTGGACGGCCTGGAGGCGACGCGCCGCCTCGTCCGCGGTCGGCCGTCACTGATGATCATCGGTCTTACCGCTGACGTTCGTCCGCATCGCCGGGACGCCTGCCTGGCCGCCGGCATGCGCGACGTGGTCGCAAAGCCCGTGGAGCTGTCGCAACTGGTCGGGGCCATCCTGACGCAGGCAGGGGCGGCCGCCGTGGTTCGCGCGGCCTGACCGGCCGCCGCGAACCGTCGACGCGCCGGAGCATTCGAGGTCTTTCTCCTTACTGATGATACCGCTACCATAACCGCTCAAGCCACGGCGCGAGATCGTGGTCAGGGAGTGTTTTGCGATGGCGCGATCCGGGCTCGAGGCGACGATGGTTGCTCTGGCGGTGATGCTGGCGGCTCAGTCGGCCCGGGCGGCGGATGTCGCTGAAGAGCGCGCCGCGGCCCTGGTGGCCCGCATGACCCTCGAGGAGAAAGCCTCGCAGATCCAGCACGGCGCGCCGGCCATCCCCCGGCTCGGCGTGCCGGCCTACAACTGGTGGAATGAGGGACTGCACGGGGTGGCGCGCGCCGACATCGCCACCGTCTTTCCGCAGGTCATCGGCATGGCCGCCACCTGGGACACGGGCCTTGTCCAGCAGGTCGCCGACACCGTCGCCACCGAGTTTCGCGCCAAGTATCTGGACAAGCGCGGCGCCGACGGAAGTTCGGCCCAGTATCGCGGCCTCACCGTCTGGTCGCCCAACATCAACATCTTCCGCGACCCGCGCTGGGGGCGTGGGCAGGAGACCTGGGGTGAGGATCCCTATCTGACCGGCCGCTTCGGCGTCGCCTATATCCGCGGGCTGCAGGGCCCCGATCCGCTGCACCCCAAGACCATCGCCGCGGTGAAGCACTACGCCGTCCACTCCGGACCGGAGGCCACGCGCCACAGCGACGACATCCACCCTTCCGCCCATGATGTGACCGACACTTACCTGCCGGCCTTCCATGCGGCGGTCACGCAGGCCAAGCCCCAGGGCCTGATGTGCGCCTACAACGCCGTCGACGGCCTGCCGGCCTGCGCCAACACCGACTATCTGCAAAAGCGCTTGCGCCGGGACTGGGGCTTCGGCGGCCATGTGGTCTCCGATTGCGCCGCCGTAGCCGACATCTATCTGCCCACCTCGCACGCCACCGTGCGCACCCCCGAAGAGGCGGTGGCCATGGCCGTCAAGGCGGGGACCGACCTGATCTGCGAGTTTCGCTTCAACGCCACCTTCCAGCCGCAGACCACGGTGCGCGCCGTCGAGCAGGGCCTGATGACGCAGGCGCAGCTGGACCAGGCCCTGGTTCGTCTGTTCACCGCGCGCTACCGCCTGGGCACGATGGACCTTGAACCCGAGGGGCCCTACGCGGCCATCGGCCCCAAGGACTATGACACGCCCGCCCATCGCGCCCTGGCGCTGAAGACCGCGCAAAAATCGCTGGTCCTGCTCAAGAACAATGGCCTCCTGCCGCTCGCCGCGGCGCCCCGCCGCATCGCCGTCATCGGCCCCAACGCCGACACGGTCGAGGCGCTGGTAGGCAACTACAACGGCACGCCGTCCAACCCCGTCACCATCGCCGCCGGTCTTCGCGCGCGCTTTCCCGACGCCAAGGTGACCTATGTGGAGGGGACCGGCTGGGTGGCGCCGCCGCTGGAGGACATCGCAGACGCCGCCTTTTGCCGCGACGCCGCCTGCAGCCAGCCGGGCCTGAAGGCGGAGGTCTTCGAGTCCTCCGAACTGGGCGGCGCATCGACCACGCGGGACGACGCCAATGTCATGGTGCGGTGGGGCTGGCCCGACCGTGAGGCGCGCAAGGCCTCCACGCGCTGGACCGGTTTTGTGCGGGCGCCAGAGAGCGGCGAATATCGCTTCCGCTACACCGGCGACGCCGGCTACCGCGTCTATATCGACGGGGCTTTGGTGGCCGACATCTGGGACGCCGCATGGCCGACCTCCGACCGCACCGTTCAGCTGACGGCGGGAAGGGTTCATGCCATCCGGGTCGAGGCCCAGCAGATCGGCGCCCGCGCCACCCATCGACTGCAATGGAGCCGTCCCAGCGTCGGCGGCGACAAGGCCCTGGCCGCGGCCCGCGAGGCGGACCTCATCGTGTTCGCCGGCGGCCTTACCTCCAAGTTCGAGGGCGAGGAGATGTCCGTGCAGGCGCCGGGCTTCGCCGGCGGCGACCGCACGAGCCTGGATCTCCCCGCGCCCCAGCAGAAGATGCTCGAGGCCCTGCACGCCACGGGCAAGCCCGTGGTGCTGGTCCTGATCAACGGCTCGGCCATGAGCGTCAACTGGGCCGACGCCAATCTGCCTGCCATCATCGAAGCCTGGTATCCCGGCGGTGACGGCGGCCAGGCGGTGGCCCAGCTGATCGCCGGCGACTTCAGCCCCGCCGGCCGTCTGCCCCTGACCTTCTACCGCAGCGCCGACGACCTTCCCGCCTTCGCCGACTACGCCATGAAGGGGCGCACCTATCGCTACTTCGACGGCAAGCCGCTTTATCCCTTCGGCTACGGCCTCAGCTACACGCGCTTCGACTACTCAGGCGCGCGCCTTGAGCAGCCCCGCATCGCTGCGGGCCGGGCGGCGCGGGCGAGTGTCCGGGTGACCAACAAAGGCCTCCGCGACGGCGATGAAGTGGTCCAGCTCTATGTGGTCCGAAAGGCGGCGGACGGCGCGTTGCGTCGCAGTCTCGCGGGCTTCGAACGTGTGAGCCTCAAGGTCGGCGAGACCCGAACCGTGACC
Organism: Caulobacter segnis; assembly: GCF_029543125.1. Taxonomy (GTDB): domain Bacteria; phylum Pseudomonadota; class Alphaproteobacteria; order Caulobacterales; family Caulobacteraceae; genus Caulobacter; species Caulobacter segnis_D. The sequence goes on along the minus strand of NZ_JARQWW010000001.1, from coordinate 520,880 downwards.
TTCGAGGTTCCCGCTCGCGCCTTGAGCCTTGTGGACGCCGACGGCGGCCGCACGGTCCCCTCCGGTCCGGTGCGTCTGTGGATCGGCGGGGGTCAGCCAGACCTGGCCAAAAATCGCGCGGCGCCGGGCGCGGATCTGCAACTGACCATCACCGGCTCTATCCGTCTTACCGCCTTCTGAGCAGAGGCGCCGTCATGGCGTCGCCGAAGCCAGCAGGGCCGCGCGGCTGCGCACCGCGGTTCCGAACAGGCCGGCGCTGTCGGTGGCGGCGCGGTCAGCCTCTTCGATGACTCCCGACTGCTGCAGAAAGCTGTGGTTGAGCGACGGGTAGCTGAGGAAAGTCAGCGCCACGCCTTCAGCTTCTAGACGTCGTGCGAATTTGCGGTTGGAGTCACGCAGGATGTCGAAGCCGCCGGTGGCGAGGATGGTGGCAGGCAGGCACAGGGCGTCTTGCCCCTCAAATCGACCTTCTGATCAAGAACGTGGAAGCCGCCCGGGGCATGTGCGGCCGAGCTAAGGCGTTACGATTCAGCTTGATCGAGCGCTCTCAACCGAGCGCTTAGCCGACCGCCTATTCGCAAGGCGTTCTCCTCTACGAGAGCGGCGACTTGGTCGACATAGCCCGGTTTGCATCCCGGCAGGTTGACGACGGCTTCAGTCACAGCGACGCGGTTGGCGACCAGGCGATCGATGAGTTCTTCAACCCGTGTGCGCGTATCTCCGGGCCGGTAGTTTGAAGCTCGTGCGACAGCATCCCAATGGCGCGCATCCACATCGCCGGGCTTGCGCTTTTTGCCGGCGATGTTCTGGGCGAAATACTGCACCACATCGGGCCAGGGCAGGACGGATGATACGTCGTAGAGCGGCGATAGCCGAGGGCCGCTCCCGATTGGCAGCAGCAGCGAATAGTTCTTCGCATGCGCATCGGTGTTCGCCACGAGGATATTGAAGATGAGCTGATCCAGAAGCGAGAGCGCGTCTGCCGACGAGAAGTTAAGTCCGGTGCCGAGCAGGGTCTTCAGGTCCGGGCCCCTCAACGTGCCGCGCTCGTACTTGCGCCCCGGCGGCACGCCGTTTGCCTGCGCGAAGTCCTCCTGGTGAACTCTCCGGAGGCCGCCTTCGCTCCCGATGCGTCGGTCATATCGCAGGACGCAGATCGCCCTGCGAGCGCCGGCGGGAAGTATCGTGACGTCCGCACTTTCGATGCCGACCGCCTGCGCAAGACGCAGGCAGTAGGTCTCGTTCTCCACGATGCCGGGCAGGATGGGATTGTCCGGCTTGAGGATTATGGTGGAAGGGGCGCCATCGCGGGGAATGGCGATGATGTCGCCGTCCTGCGGCAGCCGCAGTACGGCGACACCGTTGCTGTCCAGGACCGCTAGGGCCGACTTTTCCTGACCGCCGGCCAGCGAGACGCGCACCCCTTCCTCGCCCGCAAGAAAAGGGCGGGCCCTCAAATCTTCGAAGTGGCGCTCCAGCGCGGCTTGAGGATCGTCGACGCCGTAGAATTCGGTCAGCGGCGTATAGGTCCACCTAGCCCTCGTGGACGGCGCGCCGAACGACAGCGCGCCGGCCGTATCGCCGCCGATTTCCTTCAGCAGAGCCAGGGTGTCCGCATGGTCCAGGCCATAGGTGCGGGTCAGAACCTTGAGCTGCCGCTCCTCCGGCAGGAGGTTTGCGAGCCAGGGCGAAATGGCGCCAGCTTCGAAACGCCCAGCGGTCAGCGGAAGGGTCAAGGATATCGGAAAGGCGCCTTGGGTCGCGCGCCATCGTGCGGCGTACTCAAACCCAAGAGAGCCGTCGTCCTCGACCGTGACATCGCCCACCTGGAGGTCGCCGAACCAGACCGGAACCGATGACGTCATGTGTAATCTGTGAGGTCGTAGCCCTGGACGTCAGGGCGCTCTGGCTTCAGCGGCTCGGCTGGCGGCTCACCGAGGAGATCACGGGCTTGGGTGCGCAGCGCGTCGGCAATCCTGTAAAGGCTTGTGATGCGCAGATCGCGTTTCCCGGTCTCGATCAGAGAGAGGGCGGGGGCACTGATGCCGCTAAGGCGGGCGAGCTCATGCAGGTTCAAGCCGCTGCTTTCGCGGACCTTGCGTATGCGTCCTCCCACCAAGGCAAGCTTGCTGCGTTCAAACTCGGTCATGACGCTCACCTTTACCGTATTCGATAAAATAACTGCTCGCGCGTTCGCCGGCAAGTAGATTTTACTCAAAGCAGTAAATTGATGCCGCGCCAGTGTTCATGGCATGCGTTTTATCGAAAGCGATAAACTTCCAAAGGCGCTGCTAAGGAAGGCTCGCGGTTCTTGGGGGGCGTTCCGGTCGCCGCGCAGGCGCGAAAGCGGCGCCTCCTCAATGATCACCACCCGATGGCCCGCCGCGACCCGGTCCTTGAGCAGGGCTTGCCGCCAAGGACATGGGGCCAGAACGTCTCCGTGCGGGTCACCGAATAGGCGCAGCCGATGGAGAAGCCGACCACCTGGTCCTGGCCGAGAATCCGGCCGTGGTCGGCGCGCTCGCCCCCCGGCCGCCCTGCAGCACCAGGCGGGCCAGGCCGTGGAAGACCAGAAAGCGCAGCTGCAGGGTCAGCTAGGCGTTGCCGACGGCGGACGCACGGCCTTGGCCGGTCTGGCGCCTCTGTGGATCGGCGGCGGCCAGGCGGAGTTGGCGAAGGATCGGTCCGCAGCGGCCAGGATTGAGATCCAATCCTGCGCTCCGCCCAGAAGACGCAGGATGGCCAGATGATCATCCTCCAGCCGATAGACAATCAATTGCTGTCGATGGACATGAGTGCGGACCGGCGGATCGAACAGCGTCCATTCACGTCCAAGGCTGGGCAAGGTCGCGATCATATCGAACACAGCGGCAAGGTCGTCCACATACCCGTCGGCTTGGACGATTGACCAAGTCTCTGCCGTGTATCGCCAATATCCTCCAGATCTGACAGCGCTCTCGGCGTCAGACGGTAAGATCGGGAATCACCGAACGATATGCCGTTCGCGCACGCGTCGTTTGAAGGCTTGCGGATCGAAGGGCTGGGCTTCGCCGCTGACGTCGCCTTCCCAAATCGCCCTCTGGGGGGCGTCCTGTGACGCTCGACGCTCTTGATCGCGGCGGATCAAATCCCGAACATAGTCGCTGGCGTTGCCGTAACGTCCTTCGGCAGTCTGGCGTTCAACCCAGGCCTTCATCGGGTCGGGCAGCGATACATTCATCGTGGCCATCGGGCCCTCCCGGCGCGAAGCGTAACACGATGGCAAAGTATGCCATCGATGGCGGCGGGATCCTATCTTCCTGAAGCTGCCCCGGTCAGGTGGCGCCGCAAGATAACTTACCCCTACAGGCCAAACACCTTCATCAGGGCGTCGAGGCCTCCTTCGATGCCCCGAGGCCGGTGGCCGCCGCGCAGGCGCGAAAGCGGCGCCTCCTCGATGATCACCACGCCCTGGCCGGCTGCGACCCGGTCCTTGAGCAGGGGCTCGCGGCCAAGGACATAGGGCCAGAAGGTCTCCGTGCGGGTCACCGAATAGGCGAGGTCGGTGGAGAAGCCGACCACCTGATCCTGGCCGAGAATCCGGCCGTGCTCGGCGCGCTCGACGCGCACGCCCCGCCCGCCTTGCAGCACCAGGCGCGCCGGGCCGTGGAAGACCAGAAAGCGCAGCTGAAGGGTCAGCCAGGCGTTGAGGGAGAACAGCCGCCAGTGGCTGGTGATCTTCAGCCGTCGTCCTATGGGCTGGGCCACGGCCGCCAGGGCGCGCGGCTGCAGCACGCAGGCGCCGTCCTGGGGCAGGTCGAGGATCGTCACTTCCGAGAACGGGTCCCGGGTGGCCGAGACCGTGGTCACCTGATCCTCGCCGCGAACGCGGGTGAGGAAGACCAGACCGCTGGCCAGGCTGGTGATCGGGTGGCGCGAGTCCAGCAGCCACTGGGTGCTCTTGGGACCGGCGTCGCTGGTGGTTTGCAGGTAGCCATGGCGCACCAGAAGCTCCTCGCCCTCGCTTAGCCGCACGCTCACCGAGGCTGAAGAGCGCTCCGCCGGCCTGATCGTCGCGCCTTCGCTCACCCCATCGAGGACGCGGATCTGAGGCCTGCGCATGGCCAGGGGTGCGAGCACGAAGTAACAGAACAGGCGGATCAGGAACGGCGAGGCGATGATCAGGGCCAGCGCCACGCCCGCCTTCCAAAGGGCGGCGTTCAGATGGACACGCTCGGCCCACAAGGAGAGTTTCTGTCCGAGCGTCCCCTGCGCCTCCAAGCGGCGCTCGGCGATCCAGGCTTCGGCGTCGCCGGTGACCGGGGCGATGCGGACGTTGGTCCAGGTCTGCGCCGCCGTATAGGAGCGGGCCGCCACATCCTGGATTCTCTGGGCGTCCAGTTGGCGCCGATCCGCCGCCCGCGAGGCGTCGCAACGCGTCTGCATAGCCGAGCGCAGAGCCTCGACGTTCCGGCGATCATAAATCCCGAGGCTGGCCTTCACCGACCAGCGGCCCGAGGCAGCCTCGAAGGCCAGCCGGGCGGCGCGGCAGGCGGTCCGCGCCTCATCGGCGGTCGCCCGGGCGGCGGCCACATCAAGCCCACGCGCATTGACCAGCTCGCCCTTGACGATGCGCTCCCGCGCTGCGGTCAGACCGGTGATTTCGGCGTCCAGAGCGTTGATCCGCAGCTCCCGCCGACCGTCCTCAAGCAGGGCGCCGGCGTCGCCTCGGGCCAGGCTGAGCGCCTTGGCCGCACCCCCGCGCCGAGCATCCGTCTCGGTGTTCCTGGCCGAGCGCGCTCTGGCGATGGACCGGTCGAGCTGGTCGAGACTTTGGGCGCGCGCCTCCACGCCCATCCGCTCCAGGCGGTTCTGCGCCTCGTCCCGCTCCCTGGCTAGAGGTGCGATCACCTGCTGTTCGATGCGGTCGGCCAGGGCGAGCTGATGTGCCGGGTCGCGCCACTGCGACTTGATCCAGGGCGCGACGAAGCCGCCGGCCAGGATCGCCAGGACCAGCACGATGTACAGGGCCGCTGTGCCGCCCAGCCAGCCGACGATGCGGCGCGCTATGCTCATCGTTGAGTCCCCGCCGTCCGGGAAAGTCGCGGTATGGAGGATGTCGGGGTCAACGGCTGCCGTCAGCTTGCCAGGGGTCGACCAGCTTCACCCCCGTCGATACGAAGTCCGACGTATTGCGGGTGGCGACGATCATGCCGTGGGTGAGGGCGGTCGCGGCGATCAAGGCGTCTCGCTCGGCGCGCGAGTCCGGCACATGCAGTCCGGCGCAGGTTCTGGCGACCGCTCCATCGACGGGCAGGACCCGGTCCCTGAACTCGGGCGTCACCTGATGATCGAGCCAGTCGCGAAGCGCGGCGCCTTGTCGAGGATCGCGACGCTCCATGCGCAGCACGCCCAGTTCGAGTTCAAGGACCGTGATCGCCGAAATAAAGAAGGCGTCCGCCTCCGATTGCTCGGCCCAGGCGACGACGCGGGGGTCGGCGCCGCCGCGCCGTGACTTTCTCAACTCCGAGACGATGTTCGTATCGAGGAGAAACATCAGTCCAGGTCCGCGGGACGCAAGGCGATCGTGGCCTTCGGCGGATCAAAATCGATCTCGCCGCCATCAGCCATGCCAAGGGCGTCGGCGAGACTTCGACGACCGCCCGACAGTCTTCGATACTCTTCGATCGTCAGCAGAACATGTCGCGGCTGACCACGGTCGGTGATGATCACCGGCCCATGCGCGGCGGCCTTCTTGGCTCCGCTGGCGTCCTGATTGAACTGCCTGCTGGAAAGCGTGGTTATGGTCATGCGAAGGCTCCGCCGCTCAATGTAGGCATGTTACTACATTGGCGGTGCGCCCGCAAACCGCACCGGCGCCGATCGCTCAAGACCGGCGGCCGCCCTCAGAACCGCGTGAAGAGATTGACCGCCAGAATGTGGTTCACCCGGTCCGGCCCTTCACGGAAGGTGCGATGGTTCAGGTAGCCGGGCTCGATGGTGGTTCCCCGCGCCAGGGGCAGGGACGCGCCGATGAAGGTCCGCGTCTGGTCGAAACCCGCCCGTTGGCCAAAGACGGTGTCGTTCAGGCTGTAGAAGGTCTCGTTCCAAGCCACGGCCTGAACCTTGCCGGCGCCGGACGAGGTGAAGGCGGCACGCACCTGCTGGCGGACGCGCCAGCCGGTTCCGTCCCGGCCCTCCACGAACCTTTGCTCCAAGCGCGTGCGGCCGGTGATGGTCAACCGCTCATCGCCAACGAAGCGATAACCCACCTGCTCCCAGGCGCGATGCTCGTGGGAGACGTCCGCGGAGCCGGGATCGGTGCGGGCGTAGGCGTAGCCGCCGCTTAAGGACCAGCCGCCCTCCAGCTTGTAGGTGAGGCTTGGGCGAAGCAGCAGCTGCCCAAGATAGGAGGCGTCGTCATAGAAGCGAAAATGCGCCTCCATGGTCGCGTCGATCTTGGGCGAAATCGCTGTCGTGCCCGTCGCCGAAAGCCAGCTTTGGAAATCCTCCTCAGCGGCCAGAGCAGGAGTGGCGGCGAGGCTGACGAGGGCGGCGAGCACGATGGTGCGGCCGCTCGCATGGCCGCGCCTGGCGGGCCGCGAAGCAAGGTGGGGGGAATGCATGGCCGGCCATATCCCGCGAAGCTCGCCCGGGTTCCAGTAAGGAAACTTTGCTGAGCCCGACGCCGGCCGCTTGTTCAGGACCGGCGGCCAGGCCCCCCCCGCCAGATCCTCCTCAGCCGTTCTTCGGGCGGCAGGTCCACACCTGCCAGGCGCCGCCCCAGGCGGCGTTGACCACGGCCTCGTCCACCACCTCGTGGGTGTCCTTGACCGCGCGCCAGATGCGCAACGGCTTGGCCGCCAGCCATTGGGTGATGCCGAACAGGCCGCCGGGCTTCAGGTTCTTGGCGTAATGGCGCAGCACCTCCACCGGATCGCCGAGGAATTCGATGCATTCGGGGAAGACCACGGCGTCGAACAGTTCATCGGTCTGGTGGTTCGAGCCGTTTCCGACCACGAACTCGGTTCCGGCGCGCTTGCCGTAACGCTCGCGGGCGCGCTCGACGGCGACGCTGGAAAGATCGACGCCCAGATAGCGCTCGGGGCCGTGCGAGGCGATGGCGCGATGGAAGGCGCCGTCGCCGCAGCCGATCTCCATGATCTTGGGGTTGGGGAAGGTCTCGGCGATCATGCCGGCCAGCAGGCGCAGGTGGTGGCGCTGATCGCTGCGCGACAGGCGGTCGAAGGCGCCGGAGGCGAACTCGTTGTCCCAGTGATCGGCGGGGCGGTCATAGGCCGTCTCGCCGCGCCCGCGCACGAACAGCTCTCCGATCCAGGGCCGGTCGAGGGCGGCCATTTCAATGATGCGACGACGACGAAGGTAAGCCACTGCGGTGTCCAGGTCCTAGGTTTCAAGAAGATGGGATGGCGCGCGCGGGCGCGCCTGTGACGATGAAGAGCGCGGCGAAGGCCGCCAGACCCAGCCACCACTCCTGCCAGACGCCGAAGCTCAAGGCGCCGATGACGGCGTAGGCGGTCAGGCTGGCCCCGGCCGCCGCCCGCCACAGCGGATCGGTTACGGCGCCGATGCGCCAGACCAGCCAGACGCAAAGCGCGACCATCAACGTCGCGCCGGGCAGGCCGAGCTCAAGCCAGATTTGCAGCGCGCTGTTGTGGGGGTGAAGCGGCACCTGGTCGCCGTAGCCGCGGCTGGCGTCGAGGCCGTGGCCAAGCAGCGGGCGTTCCAGGATGCGGTCGCTGACGAAGCGCCAGATCCGTTCGCGGTGCGCCCAGGAGGCGGGAAGCGCGGAGCCCTCGCCGCTGGCGGGCACAAGCCGTACGAGCCAGGGTGCGGCGAGGAAATAAAGGCTCCCGAAGGCGGCCAGAAGCTTGAGACTCAGGCCGGGACGCAATGTCATCGCGACGAAGACGGCGCCCGCCGCAAGGGCCGCCGCGAAGGGCGCGTCGGCGCCAAGGCCAAGGCAGGCCGCCGCCGGCGCGGCCGCCAGAACGCCGACGGCGGAGCGCGGGCCTCGCCGCCAGATCCAAAGGCTTACGGGCGCGATGAGCACAGCGATGGGGTAGGCGCCCTGCGCGGCCTTGACCGGCGCCAAGTCCGGGCGTGGTGGTGATCCAGCCGCCGTGGCGATGGCGTTGAACACAGCGCCCTGCAGGGCGGCGTCGATGACGATCAGGCCCGCGACCCAGGCCATTCCCCAGGCGATCATGGCCGACAATCGGTCTTGGGCCGCCTTGGGCAGACACATCGCGCCCAGGCAAAGGGCGGGGAACAGGACGGACATCAAGACGAGCTTGAGGCTGGTCAGGCGCTCCAGCTGATCATAGCTGGTCACGCTCTTGGCGGAGGTGATGGCCGCCAGTTGCGGGCCGGCGGCCCAGGCGCACAGCAGGCTCAGGAGCAAGAAGCCGGCCGCGCGGGTCCGGCTCGGGGCAACGAAGCCCAGCATGGCCAAGCCGCCGGCCGCAGCAAGGACTGCGAAGCTTTGCGGCGCCAGGAAGGCGCTGACGATGAAGAGCGCGCAGAGCAGCAACAGCCAATAGCCCGCCGCCGCCTTGAGGCGTGTGCGCCAGGCGTTGGAGGTCGTCATCTCTTCGGCGGCGCTTGGCGCCGCGGCCGGCCGTTCAGGCATGCGCCATCCGGGGTTGGCTTTGGGGCGAGAACAGCCGCCCGGCGTCCAGCCAGTCGGCCCACTCAAGGCTGTTGGTCAGGAAAAGCGCCAGAAACCGCCAGGCGGCGGGATCATGATCGCGATGATGGCTGAGCAGACCGATCGGCTCGTCCCAGGCGCCCGTGCGGCGGCGTGCCGCCAGCAGACGGGTCAAGCGGCCCAGCAGCCGGCCTTCGCCTTTGAACCGTGCGCCGCCGGCCCAGCGCAGGATGTCCAGGTGCGCGTCGACGCGGACGACGACGTCGCACGAGCGCGCGTCGCCGAATGCCGAAAGCCCCTCAAGGCCCGCCAGAGGCAAGGCCTCCAGAAGGTTGTCGTCAAAGGCGTTCCAGGGCGGAACATAGACCGGCAAGCGGCGGTTAAAGCCGTTCAGGCGCTCGGCGCCGTCGATCAGCTTTTGCGCAATGACATTCGGCGCCTCACCCCTGGGGAATTGGCGAGGCGCCGTGTCAGCCTCGGCGTTGCGGTGGTCCACGCCGTGCTGAAGAACCGTGGCTCTCCGGCAGGCGTTCACCTGCACCACGGTTTGGGTCGACACCTCCGCGGGAATGACCGCCAGGGCGATGGGCACGCCCGTTTCGGAGGCGAGATCAAGGAGAAGCTCGAGGTTGGAATCCTCCAAGCCGGCGTCATCGTCGCGCCACCACAGGCGCGGCCGTCGGCCGGCGCGCCGCCAGGCGGCGAGCTCCAGCTTCAAGGTCCAGGCGGCGGGGGTCACGCCTTGCCTGCGGGGGCGGCCATCTCCCGCTCAAGCCGTGCCCGCAGGGTTGAGACCAACGGGTAGAGCGCCGCCAGCAGGGCGATCAAGAAGCCCCAATCACCCTCGCGGTAGCCCTTGCGCGACACGTAGCACTTCCAAAAGCGCCGCACGGCGCGGAATAGGTTGGACAGCACCCCGCCCTTGGGGCGCACCGCCAAGTCCTGGGCGCGCAGGGCGGTGTAACGGTCGAAGCGATGCAGCATGTCGGTGACGTCGCGGTCCACGTCATGCTCCAGCGGATTGGTCAGAGACGGGCCGCGCACGCCGGCGAAGCGGGTGGTGGGATGGACCTGTTCGTCGCCCCAGGTCTTGATGCCGGCGCGGAACAGCCGCGAGACCGAGCTGGTGCCGAAGGAGCCGCCCCAACCATAGCGCACCAGGCGCCGGCCCACATAGTTGTCCACCGGGATTTGGAAATAGTCCGCCTGGCCAGGGGCGGCGACGCGCTGGCGGATCTCCTCAGCCAGGGCGGGACTGATCGCCTCGTCGGCGTCGACTTCGAGTATCCACGCGCCGCTGGCGGCGGCGACGGCGGCCGCGCGACGGGGCCCCTCAAGCGGAAAGGCGCCGATGACGACCTTGTTCGCCAGCCGCTCGGCGATGGCTTGTGATCCGTCGGTGCAGCGATCGAGCAGAACGACGATCTCGTCGGCGAAGGCGAGGCGTCGCAGGCACGCCTCCAGGCGCGCCTCCTCGTTGTGCGCGCACACGACCGCCGAAAGCGTCACCCCTGACATCGCCTTCCCTCCGTTTTGAAGGGATGACGCCGCCTCGGGCGGCGTTCCCCCATCGGCTGGTCAGAATGTCGCGGCCAGTCCCAATGTGAGGGTGCGCGGCCGTTGCGGCGTCATCTCGCGCTGGCGGTGAAAGTTGAACGGATTGCCGTAGGCGAAGGTGTCGCCGGAGCTGTCGAAGGGGTTGTCCAGACTGGCGGACAGCCGCCAGTGGCGCGCCGCCAGTTCAGCGCTCAGGCGCGCCGTCACATAGTCTCCCATGCGTGGCGCGGCGCGCTCGAAAGTGACCCGCGACGCGCCTACGTATTCGGCGGCCGCCGAGACTGACAGGGCCACGTCGGGCCTCAAGGTGAAGGCCCGGCTGACATTGGCGCCCAAGGAGATCGCAGGCACGCCCGGAAGGCGAGCGTCCTTCCATTGGGCGAAGGCGGGCGCGGCGCGGCGCAGACGCGGATTGTTGGCGAAGGCCTGAGCCGCCACATGCAGGCCGGAAGGCGAGGCGTAGCTGAGCTCCGCCTCCAGGCCGAGGTTGCGCGCATCCCCAGCATTGGCCGTATAGGCCAGGCCCGAGGACAGGAATTGGTTGGTCTGGACGTCGGACCACAGCGCATGGAACGCCGCGGCCCGAACCCGCAATCGGTCGTCCCACAAGCGCGTCTTCAGTCCGCCCTCGAAGTTCCAGAGCGTGTCGGCCTCGTAGGATCTGGCAAGACCGCTCCTGGCCAACTCCGGATCGACCACGCCGTCGGGGAAGCCGGCGGTGTTGAAGCCGCCGCTGCGCCCGCCTTGTGAGATCAGGCCATAGACCACGGTGTTCGGCGCGGGGTCCCATTGCAGCGCGATCCTCGGGGTCAGCTCCCAACGGTCGCGCTCGCCTGTGAAGCGCGTCGGCGCACCGGCCAGAGGCATGATCAGGTCCGAATGGGTGCGCAGATCGCGTCGTGAGACCCGCAAGCCGGCGGCCAGGGTCAGGTCTGATCGCAGCCTGGAGGTCAGTTCGCCGAAGGCGCCGAGGTTGAGCCGCTCGTCCTCGCGGTTTTCGCGACGCACGCGGGTCACGACGCCTGCGGCCACGCGCTGACGCAGGCGAAGTTCGCCGCCCGTCAATTCTCGCGAGACCCAAAGATCGGCGCCGGCCAGCCACTCGACCGCGCGCTCGCCCGTGGACCAGGCGGCGACATCGGCGAAGATCGAGCGCTGGTCGATCGCCTCGTCGAACACGCCGATGCCAGGTCCGGGCGCGCCGAAGTTAGGAAGCGCCGCGGTGGCGTCCGCGCGGGTGTCCAGGAGCCGCCGGCCGGCCGAGAACGAGGCGGAGACCTTCATCGCGTCGAAGGTCCTCTCGCCGTTCAAGGTCAGTTGACTGAACTGCGTGGCGTAGATCTCGCTGATCTCCCGCGCCCGGGAGAAGCGGCCCATGCTGGGCGACACATACTGGGTGTCGTTGGCCGAGATTTCCTGCCAGGTCCCGCTCAAGGTGAGACTCCAGCCCGCCAGGTCCTCGGCGGCCACGGTTGCGCGCGCGCCTTCGCGGGTGGTGCGGCCCACATTCGAGGCCTGCAAGGTCAGGTCGTCGATATAGCCGCCGTCGACCTGGCGCCAGGCCACCGCTCGCAGGCCGACCGCGTCCTTGACCAGGGGCAGGTTGATCATTCCGCGCTGGCTCGACCCCGGGGCGCCGCCCGTCGTCGCCGAGAACGAGGCGAAGAGCTCACCCTCATAGTTGTCGAGCTTCGGCTTGCGGGTGACGATCCGATAGACACCGGCCATGGCGCCGGCGCTGTCGATGAACCCCTGGGGACCGCGCAGCACCTCCACCGCCTCGATGTCCACCAACAAAAGATCGGGGTCAGGCGCGTTGTAGGTGACCGGAGCGGTGTCGAGGAAGACGCTGACCGTGGACTGGGCCTGACCGGTGAAGACCCCGTCCGACAGGCCGCGCAGCATGATCTTGTCGCGACCCGCGCCGAGATTGGTGATGGTCACCCCGGCGAGCTGCCCGGTCAGGTCGCTGGCGGTGCGCACCCCGGCGCGCCGCAGATCAGAGCCGGCCACCAGGCTGGCGCCGCCGGCGATGCGGTCCAGCGTGGAGAGGCGCCGCGTGGCGGTCACCAGGAGTTCCGGCAAAGGGCCGGGATGCGTCTCTACGAAAGTGGACCTTGCCGGCTGCGGGCGAGGCGTCGGACGCGGAAGCAGCCGGTAGGTTCGCGCGTCGATCCGCTCGAAGCGGCAGGTGGAGCCGACAAGGATCGCTGTCAGAGCGGCGTCCGTCGAGCCCAGGCCCCGAAAGCCCGGGCTGTCGCCGTTGCAAGGGGTCGAGCCGGCGATGGAGATCTTGGCCTGATCGGCCAAGGCGACAATGGCGTCGCTCACGGGACCTGCGGGAACCGCGTAGGCGCGCTGGCCCTGCGCCGCCGCGGGTGTGGCGGCGGCGAGCGCGGCGAGCAGGGCGGCGGTTCGCACGGACAACAGGCGCGCCTTTCGAACGGCGTCAGGTCTGATCCGCTCCTAGCACCACAACGTCGTTCTGTATCCGCGACTTCAAGCCTGCGAGGCGGCAGACGCGCTCGATGACCACATCGGGCTCGTCCAACCGCACGACGCCGGAGAACGGGCGGGCGGCCAGCGCCTCGTCCTCTAGGCGCACGCTCGTCGCCAGGTATCGGTTCAGGTCAGAGATCACCGAGCCCAAGCGGTCGTCACGATAGACGAGGCGACCTTCGCGCCAGGCAAAGGCCATCTCCACATCGGCGGCGGCCATTTTGGCCCGCGTAGCGCCCGTCTCGTGAACAAGACGCTGGCCTGCCGGCACACGGACCGCCCCGCGCCGCGGATCGCCCAAGGGCGCCACCTCAACCAGGCCGCGTCGTACGGTCAGGATCATCCGCTCCGGATCACGGCGGATGTTGAACTCGGTCCCAAGGACCGTGACCCTGCGTTGATCCACGTCGATCACAAAGGGACGGGCGGGGTCATGGCGCACATCGAAAGCCGCCTCGCCCTCAAGCAGCCGCACATGCCGCTGTTTTGCGCTCATGGACACGTCCAGGCGCGCGGGGCCGGAGATCCAGAGCGAAGAGCCGTCCTCAAGGGCGATCTGACGCCGCTCGCCCTTGGGCGCGCTGAAGGTCTGGACCGGCGTCTCCTGGCGATCGACCAGCAGCGGAGCCGCCACCAGGGCGGCGCAGGCCGCCGCCGCCAATCCGCTCCATAGAAGTGTCCGCCGCGACAGGGGTGTGCGCAGCGTGCGTGTCCGGCGAACGCCGCCGCTTGCAGGGCTCCGATGCGTTGAGGCCATGAGGGAGAGCGCTTGCGCCTGGTCGAAGACCACGCGGCGGTCCGCGCCGCCATCGAGCCAGGCGGTGAAGGCGGCCCAGTCCTCTGGTCCGCTCTCATCGGCTTCGAGCCGCGCGACCCAATCGCACGCCTCGGCCAGATCGTCCTCGCGCCGGCTCATCAACATACCTCTTGAGGAGAAGACGGCGACGTGGGGCCGCATCCCCCGTATCGCGCGTCGCTAAATTTCATCATCGGGCTCCAGCCGCTCGAGAATGGCGCGTAGAGCGGCGCTGATCTGCTTTTCCACCGTCTTCGCGGAAATCCCCATCCGCGCGGCGGTTTGTGCGTGGCTCAGCCCCTCCAGCTTGTGCAGCTTGAAAGCCTCTTGCGTGCGGGGAGGAAGATCCCTCATCAGGGTCAGCATGCGCGTCAGCCGCCGCTTGGCGGCCAGGGCGGCCTCCGCGGAGGGCGTCTCCTGCACCGCTTGGCCGCCAAGGATCGTCAGATTGGCTTCGGTCCAGCGCTCGTCGCGCGCTCGTGCGCGCCGGTCGCCGCGCTGGCGGTCGAGCATCAGGTTGCTGGCGATGGTGAAAAGCAGGCCGTCGGGGTTCGCGACAGGGGCGTCCGGCGCCTGACGGATCTTGACGTAGAGCTCCTGGACCAGGTCTTCGGCCGCCGCCATCGAGCGCAGACGGGCCGCGAAGAAGCGCACGAGGTCGCCGCGGCGCGCCAGATAGGCGCGCGTCAGTTCGCCTTGCGCCGCCCCTGCGCCCTCTGGCCTGTCGCTCATCGCCCTTGTTTGGAACGAAGCGCGGGCGCTGCCTAGAGGGCTAACCGCGTGGTTCGTGAACCTTCGCTTGGTTCTTGGCGCACCGCAGGTGCAGAAGGATCACGCCAAGCGCGGCCGGTCAGTAGCGGCCCGCCAGGGATTTATGATCGCGACGCCCGCCGCCTCAAAGGCGCTGGCGTCGCGTGTAGCGACCGCGAAGCGGCGGGCGGCCGCGATGGCGGCGATGTAGCCGTCAGGCGTCGGGAAGCCTTTGCCGGCGTTGCGCGCGGTCACGGCCAGGTCGGCATACTGCAGCGCCGCCGCCGTATCGAATGGCAAGATCCGGCCCTCGAAGAGCGCCAGAAGCCCGTCGAGCGTCGTCGCGAGGGCCTGTTTTCGCCGCCCTTCCGGCAGCACGCCGATTTCGAACAGGAGCTCGGCTACGGTGACGCTGGAAAGGTGGAGCGTCTCCGCGGCCTGATCATCCAGCCAATCGAGGACGGATTGAGCCGGATGCGGCTTCATCGCCTCGGAGACGACGTTGGTGTCGAGAACGATCATTCAAAGTTCATGGGCTTGGCTGGCGTCCGGTCGCGGCCACGCTCAAGAGCTTCCACGTCTTCATTGGTCAGGCCGGCTCCACGGCCCAGGTCCGAGAGCGCCGATCCCATCCGCAGGCGTTCTGCCGGCCGAACCGCCGCCTCGAGAATGCGGCGTATTTCGGCCTCGGTGCTGCGGCCGTGATGAGCCGCACGCACCTTGAGGGCTCGGTGAACCTCATCAGAAATATTTCGAATGGTGACGGCAGGCATTCGACAGCATCCAATTTTGAACGATGTCGATGATATCGCTATGTAAAAATGATATCAATTGCCAAGGTGGCGAATGTCGTGCGTGAACCTTCGCAGCCGCCGCGCTTTTGAAAAGGAGATGTTTCAGCCAAGCTTCGGAGGTTCATGCATGGCCCGCAAACAGACCGCTCTCGTTCTTGCGCTTCTTGGCGCCTCGACCCTGCTCATGGCCTGCGGCGACAAGAGCGACGGCTCGGCTCAGCGCACCAAGGGCGACATCAAGGAGGCGGTCGGCGACGTGACCGGCAATGAGCGCCTTCAGCGTGAAGGTGAGAAGGATCAGGTGGTCGGCGGGGTCAAGGAGACGGTCGACGACGTCAAGGACGCCGTGAAGGACGACCCGAAGTAGGGCTGCGGACGACTTAGTCGGGCAGCCGGCGGGCGCGAACCTTGCTCGCGCCCTCATGAAACTCCCCGGCCTTGCCCAGGCGCGCGCCGCAGGACCCACAGCGGATGACGTCATCGGCGGGCAGGTCCTCGGCGACCGTCAGGACGGCGCCGCAGGGTTTGCATTTCCAGCGCGGGAGGCCCGCCGCCGGTTCGGGAACCGGGGCGGGCTCTATCGCTTTGGGCGCCGTCTTCAGCTTCAGGATCGGACGGCGCGGAGCTTCGGTCATTTCAGACGCCGACTTAGTCGACGCGCAGGTTCACGGCCGAGGTCTTGCCCGAGCGGCGGTCGGCTTCCAGGTCGTAGGTGACCTGCTGGCCGTCGTTGAGGCCGCGCAGACCGGCGCGTTCCACCGCCGAGATGTGCACGAACACGTCCGCGCCGCCGTCCGACGGCTGGATGAAGCCGAAGCCTTTGGTGGAGTTGAACCACTTCACGACGCCGGCGCCCGAGCCGAGCGAACCGCTCTGGCCGCCGTAGGAGCCGCCGCCGTAACCGCCGCCGCCGCCGTAGCCGCCGCGATCACCGCCGCCGAAGCCGCGGTCGCGGGACGGACCGCGGTCACGATCGCCGAAGCCGCCGCGAGCGCGGGGCGGAGCAGCCGAGGTCACCTGGATGTCCACTGCGTTCAGCTTGCCGGTGCGGCGGTCCTGCTCGACTTCGAAGTTGACCTGGTCACCTTCGTTCAGAGCTTCCAGGCCGCTGTTATGCAGGGCCGAGATGTGGACGAAGATGTCAGCGCCGCCGTCGTCCGGGGAGATGAAACCAAAGCCTTTGGTGGTGTTGAAGAACTTGACGACGCCGTGCGCCATGGCCTGCTCCTTGGGGCCAGCTGCTCAACGCCAATCTCGACCCGGTTCTTAGAAATTCATGTTCCAGCGCACGACGACCCGAAAGGCATCGCGACTGCAACATCTCGCTGTATGACGCCAACGGGAAGAGTTGCAAGCGCCACTTCGCTGCAATGGCGTTCTTTGCGCAGATTGCCGCTCATTTGTGACGGTTCTCACCCTGTTCGGGCCCGTTGTGTGTGACTTTCATCGCACACATGCAAACGACGATCGGGGCGTACATCAAACGCATATTGCATTTTTACTGTACTGGCTTACATCCGGCCTGTCGGCGCGCCGCGACGGAGCGCCATCAGTCGAGACATCGAGATCATGGACGCCTTCACCCACGCCGTTTCGGGCTGGATCGCCCAGAACAGCGCCTGGGCGGGGCTTGTGATCGGGCTCCTGACCTTCGGCGAATCCATGCTGGTCATCGGCGCCTTCCTGCCGGCCACCATCCTGCTGGTGGCGGCGGGCGGCTTGATCGCCGCCGGAACCCTGGACGCCGCCTCGGTGATCGTCTTCGCGATCGCCGGCGCGATCGTCGGAGATGCGGTCTCCTACGCCCTTGGCCGCAAGCTCGGCGAGCAGGTGCTGCGCCACCGGTGGCTGGCGCCGCACGAGGCGGTGGTCGCCAAGGCGCGCGACGCCGCACTCCGTCATGGGGTCCTGGCGCTGTTCGCCGGTCGTTTCGGCGGGCCGCTGCGCGCCTTCGTGCCCGTCATCACCGGCGTCGTCGGCATGTCGCCGCTGCGTTTCCATCTGACCAACGCCGCTTCGGGCGTGGTCTGGGTCGTCGCCTTCATCGCACCGGGCTACTTGGCGGCGCGGGGCCTGGTCCGTATTTCAGCTGCCGACGTGACGACTGTAGTGCTGCTCGGGCTCATGGCGGTCGCCATCCTCGGCGCGGCGACGGTCCTGATCCGGTCGCGCCCTGCAGCCGTCGATAGTCAAGCCTGCACCAGCTGCTGATCAGGGCGCGCAGCTAAGGCCGCAGGACCGACACGATATCGGTCCGGGCGAAATCATCGCCCACATAGAGCAGACCGCATCCGCGTTGCTTGGCCAGATCGTAGGCGAAGCAGTCCCCGAAATTAAGGGCGGCGGGATGAGCCCCCTTGCCCCATCGGGCATAAACTTGAGCGATGCGCGCGGCGCAGGCGGCCGTGACGTCGACGATCTCGAAGCCAAGTCCGCGGATCAGGCTTTCCATCTCCGCGCCCAGATCTCGGCGGCTCGCCACGATGAAGGCCTCAGCAGTAGTTCCCGCAGAGATCAACAGATCTGGCTCGGCTTCCAGAGTTGCCGCGCAGCGATCCGCCTCGGGCTCGTTGAGCAGGAGCGCCATGAGCGCCGAAGTGTCCACCACGATCATTCGGGCAGGCCATCGTCATCATAAAGGAAGTCCTGGCTGCGCGCGGCCGTCTCGCCAGCCCGTCGCCGCTTCAGGGCAGACTGCCTGACCGCCAGGATCAGATCGCGGCGGTCCGCCTCGTTCTTGATCGGTTTGATCGGGACAAGGCGAACCGCCGGGTGCCCGTGTCTGGTGATCACCACTTCATCACCGGCCGCCGCCCGTCGAACGAGCTCGGTCAGCTGGCCTTTGGCCTCGGTAACGGAAACCTGCATGGGCGTCTCCAAGCTTTCAGAAAATTAGACCATTGAGTGGTCCAGAGCAAGGCGCCAACCAAACCGATCACCCGCCCTATGGCGCGGAAAACCACATTCGCCACAATTGCGACGAAGCTTGTTTCACGCTTGAAACGTTGGAGGCATGCGATGGCGCTAAGAGCCATTCGCAGCCTGCCCTCTTTGTCTTCGTCTCAGGTCTCATGAGCCTCACTCAAACCCTCGGGAAGCGCGTCAGCGCCGCCGCCGTTCTCGCCCTCTGCGCCGTCAGCCTCAGCGCCTGCGGAGGCGGCGACAAGAAAGCCGATGGCGGGCGCGGCCCCGGCGGACCCGGCGGCCGCCCCGTCGAAGTCGGCTTCGTGGTGGTCCAGCCGGGGCAGGCGCCGCTCAACGCCGTGCTGTCGGGCCGCACCGTCGCCTATCAGAGCTCCGAGGTCCGCCCCCAGGTCACGGGCGTGATCAAGAAGCGGCTGTTCACCGAAGGCGCTCTGGTCCGGCAGGGCCAGCCCCTCTACGAGATCGATCCCAGCCTCTATCAGGCCGCCGTGGGGCAGGCTCAGGCCAACCTGCAAAGCGCCCAGGCCAGCTTCGCCGCCGCCCGCGCCCAGGCCGACCGCTTCAAGCCCCTCGCCGAGATCGAGGCGGTCAGCAAGCAGGAGTACACGAACGCCGAGGCCGCCGCGCGCCAGGCTGAAGCCAGCGTCGCCCAGAACCGCGCCGCGCTGGAGACCGCGCGCATCAATCTGCGTTTCGCCACCGTGCCGGCTCCGATCACCGGCCGCGTGGGCCGATCCCTGTTCACCGTCGGCGCCCTGGTCACCGCCAGCCAGGCCGATCCGCTGACAACCATCCAACAGCTTGACCCGATGTTCGTGGACATCCAGCAGTCGGCCGCCGAGCTTTTGACCCTGCGCCGCGCCATCGCCGCCGGCGGCGTCGCCCCCGCCAGCGCGCAGGTGCGCCTGACCCTGGAGGACGGGTCGCAGTATTCCCACACCGGCGTCGTCGAATTCTCCGAAGTGGTGGTCGACCCCTCCACCGGCGCGGTGACCTTGCGCGTGCGCGTGCCCAATCCGCAGGGCCTGCTGCTGCCCGGCATGTTCCTGCGCGCCAGCTTCGCCCAGGGCATCGACCGCAATGTCTTCCTCGTGCCGCAACAGGCCGTGGGCCGCACCGCGCGCGGCGAGGCCAGCGTCTGGCTGGTCGGCGAGGACGGCAAGGCGGTGCAGAAGACGGTCACCGCCGAACGCACCCAGGACACCTTCTGGGTTGTCACCCAAGGCCTGAAGGCGGGCGACAAGGTCATCACCCAGGGCCTGGCCAACCTTCGGCCCGGCGCCCAGATCCGCCCGGTTCCCGCCAGCAAGGCCCAGACCATCGCTCCGCGCCAGAATGGCGCGAAGGGCGGCGGGCCAAACGGCGGCCAGGGCGGCGGCCAGCGTCAGGGCGGCTGATCGATGTTTTCCGGCGTCTTCATCAAGCGGCCCATCTTCGCCTGGGTTCTGGCCATCATCGTCATGCTGGCCGGGGTGGGCGCGCTCACCTCGCTGCCGGTCGGGCAGTATCCCGACGTGGCGCCCCCGCAGGTCAACGTGCGCGCCAGCTTCCCCGGCGCCTCGGCCGAGACCATCCAGAACAGCGTCACCCAGGTGATCGAGCAGTCGCTCACCGGCATCGACGGCCTGCTCTATTTCAGCTCGACCTCGTCCTCGCGCGGCGCGGTGAACATCACCGCCGTCTTCGCCAAGGGCACGGATCCGGACATCGCCCAGGTCCAGGTGCAGAACCAGGTCCAGCAGTCCGTCGCGCGCCTGCCCCAGCAGGTGCAGCAGCAGGGCGTGCGGGTCAGCAAGTCCAACCCTGACTTCCTGCTTTTGGTCGGCGTCTATGACGAGACCGACCGGATGACCAACCAGGACGTCTCCGACTACATGTCCTCCAACCTGCAGGACAACCTGGCCCGCATTGAGGGCGTCGGCGACACCAACGTCTTCGGCGCGCCCTACGCCATGCGCATCTGGCTGAACCCGCAGCGCCTGGCGGCCTACCAACTGATCCCCGGCGACGTGATCTCGGCCATCCAGGCCCAGAACACCGAAGTGGCCGCCGGCGAGATCGGCGGTCAGCCGCAGCCCGACACCAACATGCTGAACGCCACGGTCACGGCGCAAAGCCGCCTGCAGACCCCCGATCAGTTCGCCGACATCATCCTCAAAACCAGCCAGGGCGGCGCCAGCGTCCGGTTGAAGGACGTCGCCCGCGTCGAATTGGGCGCCGAGAACTACAACGCCCGCAGCCGGGTCAACGGCCACCCGGGCGCGGGGCTCGCCATCCAGCTGGCCCCCGGCGCCGACGCCCTGAAAACCGCCGACCGGGTGAAGGCCGAGGTGGAGCGTCAGGCCAAGAACTTCCCGCCGGGCCTGAAGTTCAGCTACGCCAACGACACCACCGACTTCATCAAGCTGTCGGTGAAGGAAGTGGTGAAGACGCTGATCGAGGCGATCATCCTCGTGATCATCGTCATGTTCGTCTTCCTCAAGAGCTGGCGCGCCACCCTGATCCCGGGCCTGGCGGTGCCTGTGGTGCTTCTGGGCACCTTCGCCGTGTTCTATGTGGCCGGCTTCTCGATCAACACCCTGACCCTCTTCGCCCTGGTGCTGGCCATCGGCCTGCTCGTCGACGACGCCATCGTCGTGGTGGAGAACGTCGAGCGGCTGATGCACGAGAACCCGGACATGTCGCCCATGGAGGCGACGGTCCAGTCGATGAAGCAGATTTCGGTGGCTCTGGTGGCCATCGCCCTGGTGCTGTCAGCGGTGTTCATGCCCATGGCCTTCTTCGGCGGTTCGACCGGCGTCATCTACCGCCAGTTCTCCCTGACAATCGTGGCGGCCATGACCCTGTCAGTGTTCGTGGCGCTGATCCTCAGCCCGGCCCTGACGGCCACCTTGCTGCGCCAGCACCGCAAGCCCGGCGACGGGGAGACCAGGCAGAGCCTCATCCAGCGCCGCGCTCCGGCGGTCGCCGGCTTTATCGACAAGGCCTCGACCAAGTTCGACGAGGTCTTCGACAAAATGAGCGCGTCCTATGAACGCGCTGTCGGCAAGGTGATCAACCGCCGCTTCCTGTTCCTGGGCCTCTACGGCCTGTCGGTCGTGCTCCTGGCGGTGCTCTTCATCCGCCTGCCCACCGGCTTCCTGCCCACCGAGGACCAAGGCAGCATCTCCGTGCAGTTCCAGCTTCCCGCCGGGGCCACCCAGGGACGCACCTATGAAGTTCAAAAGCAGGTGGAGCAGTATTTCCGCACCCACGAGGCCGACAACTTCAAGACCATGTTCACGGTCAGCGGCGGCGGGGGCGGCGGCTCCAGCGGCCAGAACACCGGCCAGGGCTTCTTGAACTTCGTCGACTGGAAGGAGCGCGAGGGCAAGGAGAACAGCGCCGGCGCCATCGCCGAGCGGGCCTCGGCCGCTTTCTCCGGTTTCCGCGACGCGCGGGTCTTCGCCCTGCAGCCGCCGGCCATCCGCGGTCTTGGCCAGTCCAACGGCTTCACCATGCAGCTTCAGAACGCCAGCGGCATGCCCCGCGCCGAGTTCGAGGCCGCCCGTGAGAAGCTGTTCGAACTGGCGCGTAGCGATCCCAAGCTCGCCTCGGTGCGCCTGAGCGAGCTGCCGGACATCCCGACCCTGCAGGTCAACACCGACCAGGAGAAGCTGGCGGCGCTGGGTCTGACCCAGGCTGACGTCAACACCACCTTGTCCACCGCTTGGGGCGGCCGCTACGTGAACGACTTCATCGATCGCGGGCGGGTCAAGCGCGTCTTCGTCCAGGCCGACGCGCCCTACCGCGCCAAGCCCGAGGACCTGGGCCAGTGGTTCGTGCGCGGCCGCGACGGCCAGATGGCGCCCTTCACCTCCTTCGCCAGCATCGGCTGGTCGACGGCCCCGACCACCCTGTCGCGCTTCAACGGCGTGCCGTCCTTCGAGCTCCAGGGCCAGGCCGCGCCGGGCGTCAGCTCGGGCGAGGCCATGGACCGCATGCAGGAGCTGGCGGCTCAGATTCCGGGGACCACAGTCGCCTGGTCGGGCCTGTCCTTCCAGGAACGCCTGTCCTCCGGCCAGGCGCCGATGCTCTACGCCCTGTCGCTGCTGGTGGTCTTCCTGTGTCTTGCAGCGCTCTATGAAAGCTGGTCGATCCCGATCGCGGTGCTGCTGGTCATTCCGCTGGGCCTCATCGGGGCCATCCTGGCGGTGACCCTGCGCGGGCTGGTCAACGACGTCTATCTGCAGATCGGTCTGCTGACGACCATGGGCCTGACCGCCAAGAACGCCATCCTCATCGTGGAATTCGCCGAGCAGGCGGAGAAGCGCGGCGCAAGGGTGATCGACGCGGCCATGGAGGCGGCGCGCCTTCGTCTGCGGCCGATTCTGATGACCAGCCTGGCCTTCATGTTCGGGGTGCTGCCGCTGGCCATCTCCACCGGCGCAGGGGCCAACAGCCGCATCGCCATCGGCACGGCGGTGATCGGCGGGGTGATCGCGGCCACGGTTCTGGCCATCTTCTACATCCCGCTCTTCTTCGTGCTGGTGCGGCGCGTCAGCCGCGACGGGCTGAAGGGTCTGCGCGGCGACGGCTACGCCCCGGCCGGGGAGACCGCGTGATGCGTCGCCTGCTGATCATCCTGCTGGCCGGCGCCTCCACCGCCGCCTGCACCCTGGAGCCGCGCTATGTGCGGCCCGACGCGCCGATCCCGACGCAGTGGCCAGTCGGCGGTCCCTATCCGACCAACGCCCCGGCGGCCGAGGCCGGCGCGGCCAATCCGGTGATCTTGGATGCGCGCCTGCAGCGCCTCATCGCGACGGGCCTCGACAACAACCGCGACCTGCGCGTGGCGCTGGCCAACATCGCCGCCTCGCGCGCGCAGTACCGCATCCAGCGTGCGGCTCTGCTGCCGGAGCTGGCCGCCTCGGGCCGCTACACCGCGTCGCGCCGGTCGCTGGCCAATGGTCAGACCGGCGCCGGCGCCAATGTCGACCGCAACAGCGAGAGCTATGCGGCGGAGATCGGGATCAACGCCTTCGAGGTCGATCTCTTCGGCCGCGTCCGCTCCCTGGCCCGCGCCGACCTCAACCGCTACCTGGCCAGCGAGGCCGGCGCCCGCGCCACCCGCCTGACCCTGGTGGGCGACATCGCCGAGGCCTGGCTGAACCATGCGGCTGACCAGAGCCTGCTGAAGATCGCCGAAGAGACCGCCGCCAACGCCGAGCGCGGCGTCTCCCTGACCAGCGCGCGCCTTCGGGGCGGCGTCGCGCCGCGCACCGATCTTCGCCAGGCCGAAACCATCCTCGCCACCGCCCGCGCCGATGTGGCGCGCCTGCGTTCGGTGGTGGCTCAGGACGTCAACGCCCTGCAGCTTCTGGTCGGCGGTCCGGTGGACGCCGGCCTGCTGGCCTCGTCCATCGACGATGCGGCCAGCGCCGTGGCCCTGCCGGCGGCAGGCCTCAGCTCCACTGTCCTGCTCAATCGTCCGGACGTGATCGAGGCCGAGTACGGACTGCGTGCGGCCAATGCGGAGATCGGCGCCGCGCGCGCCGCGCTCTTCCCGCGCATCTCCATCACCGGGGCGGGTGGCTTCGCCAGCGACGCCCTGTCCTCGCTGTTCACCGACCGGGCCTTCACCTCGTCGATCTCGCCGGGCGTGACCTGGTCCTTCTTCCGCGCCGGCGCGGGCCTGGCCGGTGTTGACGCTGCCCGAGCACGGCAGGAGGCGGCGGTGGCGACCTATGAGCGCGCAATCCAGGCCGCCTTCCGCGAGACGGCTGACGCGCTGGCCCGCAACGGCACGATCGCTGACCAGGGCGCGGCGGTGCGTCTGCGGCTCGATGCGGCCGCCGACAGCTATCGTCTGGCGGACGCGCGCTATCGCGGCGGCGTTGACGCCTTCCTGTCCAGCCTCGACGCTCAGCGCACCTTCTACAGCGCCCAGCAGGCGCAGGTGGCGATCCAGCTGGAGACGGCGGTCAACCGCATCGATCTCTACCGGGCCCTGGGCGGCGGCGATCCGCTGGATATCGGGCCATTGCCGGAGGCACAGCGCTAGGCTTGTGGGTGTTCAACGCGAGCGGAGCGCGTCTGTGACGACAGCGGCCAATCTTATAGTCCTGTAGCGTCCGATTTGAGGCTTGGGTCGCTAGTCGGGGAGCTGCGCCGCGTGAAAAAGGCTGGCGGTTGCAAGCCTGGAATGGGCTTTTTGTCCTACTGAACCTGCTCAAAGGTCGCGCAGCTAGTTGAGGGTGGCGCCGTCAGGCCCACCCGTGAACCAACACGATCTTACATGCGATCCGACATATTCTATAGTTTCTATAGAAAGGGTGGTTCATGCCGACAATTTCGACTCACATCGACGCCGAGATCGCCCACCGTATTTCTGAAACTGCGCGCCTGGAGGATCGCAAGCCATCGCAGATCACGGCTGCGGCTCTGCGATGGTATCTTCGGCTGCCCTCGAGCGCGCGTGACGCTTTGCGAAGAATCGAGGCGTCTGGAGACAAGGCGGCGGAAGAGGCTGCCTGGGCGCTCGGGCGATGGCTGCTCGACAGCGAATTCGATAGGCTTTCCGCCCAACTGGGTGGGAGCATTCTTTGCGATATGTCCAAGGACGCGACGGAAGATCAGATCATGACCTCAGTGACGCAGGCCGTGCGCAAGGACTAGGGCGTCATGCTGCGCGTCTGTCTTGACCTCAACATCTGGGTGGGCGCGGCGAAAGCCGACGGATCGGGGCGCAGCGATACGGCCGCTCAGCGGCTCGTGAGCTCGGTGAGGGATGGGGCCTGCGCGCTTGGGCCCGTTTCTCTGGTGGTGTCTTGGGGCATGCTGAACCGCCTATCCGATGTTCTCATCGCACTCGGTGCTGATCGAGCACTGGCGCACGCCTATATCGAAGCGATCGCCGCCTACGCTAGACAGGGGCCCTCTCTCACCTTGGGGGGTGTCGGCGTCCTTTCCTGGGGGACGAAGAAGACCGTCATGTGCTGGAGACGGCATGGGCTGGCGGCGCGGTGCTCTTGGCCACCCACAATCCGGCGGACTTTGCGGGCTCCGATATCGAGGAGCTCGTCGATGGCCGCTATCATGCTGTCAGGCGAGCTGATCGCCGCCTGCTGATCGCCCACACCTATGCGGCGGCGGCCCTGGTTCGTGGCGAAATCCTTCCAGACGGTGTTAACGCGTTCTGGGAAGAGGTGACGCAGATCAGCTAAGCTTCAACGATCAGGCTGTGGTCAGGAACCGCCGAAGCCAGCCGGCAACACGTAGGCGGTCGTCCTCGCCCTCCAGCGAGGCGATGGCCTGGTCCGCGAAGGCCTCATCGATGCGCGATCCCCGACGGCTCTCGATCAGGGCGCGGGTATAGGCCGCCTCGAACTCCGGATGCGCCTGAAGCGATAGGGCGCGGCGTTCCCGATAGGCAAGCATGGCCAGGGGCGTGAAGTCACTGGCGGCGGCAACGCGCGCGCCGGGCGGCAGGGCGATGACCTGATCCTGATGCGACACCGAAAGCCGGATGGGCGCGGCGTCGTCCATCCAGGGCTGAGCGTCCTGAACCGCATAGGTGTGCAGCCCCACGCCCCAGCCCTTGGGTGACTTGATCACCTCTCCGCCGAAGGCCTCGGCCATGATCTGATGGCCGAAACAGATGCCGACCATGGGCGCGGCGCCCGAGGCGTCCCGCAGGAAGGTTTTCAGATCGGCGATCCAGGGGTCGGAATCATAGACGCCGGCGGCCGATCCCGTGACCAGCCAGGCGTCACGTTCCTTGCCGTCGGCGGGCAGCTCGCCGGCGCGCACATTGTAGGTCGTTGCGCTGAAGGACGGGCCGAGCATGCGGCGCATCATGTCGCCATAGCCGCCGAAGCGGCCGGCCAGATCATCCGGCGGGCCGCCGGTCTCGAGGATGCCGATGTTCATACGCCATAGATGGCGGTTCGGCGGCGTTTCGTCACCCCGCCATGGCGCGAGCGGCCGAGCGGTAGGCGCGCCACCAGCGGCGGGCCAGCGGGGCGGGCGGACCGGGATTGGCGGGGGCGGCGAGCGTCTGGCGGCCGCCAAGCGCGCGGGCGCCGGACAGCAGATAGATTTCCGCCGGGGCGCGCATGAGGCGCTCGATCTCGGCGCGGGTGGCGGCCTCGGCGTCGTAGGCGGCGCGAAGCTCGCCGGCGCGCCGCACGATGGCGGGGACGTCGCGTTCTTCCGGCGTCGTCAGCAGGCCAAAGCACGAGGCGAAGCCCGGATTGGACAGGGCCATGGCAAGAGGCGTGGAGATCACCAGGCCCAGATAGACCGGCGCCGACCACCACAGCATCACCGGGTCAATGGCCAGCACGATGGCGGCGGCAGCCAGGCCGATCATGATGTGTCCGCGGTGCAGCCTCCAGGCCTCACGACGGCTGAGGCGGCCCGGGTCGCGGCTCTGGGTCGACCAGCCGGAATCGCGCCCGGCCAGAACCTGCAGCACCGAGGCGCTCTGCATGAGCATCAGCACCGGGGCTACCAGGGTCGAGCCGATGATCTCGAAAACCACGCTGGCGCCGTAGCGTGCGCCGCCGCCGAAGGCCTGCCGCTCGCGCTTGTCGGTGAGCGTGAGGATGTTGGACAGCAGCTTGGGGGCGATCAGCATCGCCATGGTGGCCCCGAAAAGCCAAGCCGCGCCGTTGGAGGGACCGATCAGTCCGCCCGAGCGGCCGTTCATCCAGACCCCGGCGCCGGCCAGCAGCATCATCAGCCAAAGGGGCGATGTGGCGTAGGAAAGGATCCCGCGCAGCAGATGAACGCGGCTGATCCAGTGAAAACCCGCCGCGCCCAGCACGCCCGCGTGCTGCAGGTTGCCCTGGCACCAGCGGCGGTCGCGGATCGCCATGTCGAGGATGGTCGGCGGGGTCTCCTCGAAGCTGCCGCCCAGGTCGGCGGCCATGCGCACCTTCCAGCCGCCCCGCCGCAGCAGGGCCGCCTCCACGAAGTCGTGGCTGAGGATCAGGCCGCCGAACGGCTTGCGGCCGGGCAGCTTGGGCAGGCCCGCGCAGCTGGCGAAGGCGCGGGTGCGGATGATGGCGTTGTGGCCCCAGAAGTTGCCTTCTGCGCCCGACCACCAGTCCTGACCGGCCGCGATCATGCGTCCATAGGCGCGCGAGGCGAACTGCTGCAGGCGCGCGAAGGGCGTCTCGGCATTGACCAGTTCGGGCGAGGTCTGCAGCAGGCCAAGCTCGTCGTCGGCCTCCATGCGCGCGACCAGCTCGATGAGCGTCTCGCCGCTCATCAGGCTGTCGGCGTCCAGAACGACCATCGAAGTGTAGGCTGCCCCGAAGGTCTCGACCCAGTCAGCGATGTTGCCGGCCTTGCGGTCTGTGTTCTCCTCTCGACGGCGATAGTAGATCCCCGGCGAGGCGGGCAGCTTGGCACGCAGACGATCGACACCCGCCAGTTCGGCGCGCGCGGCGGCCATGTCCCGCGTGTCGCTCAGGATGAAGACGTCGAACAATTCGGCGACGCCGCGATCCGCAAGGTCCTCGGTCATCGCCTGGACCGCCGCCAGAATGCGGCCGGGATCCTCGTTGTAGACCGGCAGCAGGACGGCCGTCCGGGTGAACAGGATCGGCTGGGGCTGGGATCGGCCCGCCGTCTTTCTGTCGCGCAGCCGGACCATGAAGCCGGCCACGGCGCTTACGAAGCCGAAGGCCACCCAGGCGAACAGGATTGAGAACAGCACAAGCGCTGCGACCTCGACCGGCCCCAAGCCCTGGCGTCCCAGTTGAACCCCGGCGCTGACCACCCCGATGGCGGTGAGCACGCCGAAGGCGGCGAACAGGACGGCGCGCCCCCCGGCAGGAGCGCTTGCGCCGACCGGGGCGGTTGCGCCGAGCTTCAGGTCCTGGGCCGGCATGGCCAGGGGGGCCTCGCCGGGAAGCCGCGACTCGATGCTGGGTGTCTTCAAAATCTAAGCGCCCTAAAGCTTGGCCGTGTCTTTGCCTTGCAGCCTCAACCCGCGCAAACCCTTATGGTTCAACGGAAGTTCAATTCCTCGCGGCGATCGGCCGTACAATCCTTCTTATTCGCCAACTCGGCCCGCTTTATGGGCAGGATGGGGCCATGGTCGGGCAGCGTGGCCATAAGATGGCGAACGGGGGTCACGTTGTCGGGCTTGCGACGCCCGCCTGCGCCGCCTCCGCGACAAAAGCGCCTTTCCACTGAAAGCTCTTACGCCCCACTCGCTCTCGGGTTGAGCCTACGCCGGCGCTACGCCTATTGCTTCCCACAAGGCTGGAGGGGTGATGAGCGAAATTCTGGGCAGGCTGCGCATGGGCATCGCGGTCGGACATCGGGACACGCGCGTGCTATCGGCCAATGCGCGTTTCGCCAGAATCCTCGGACGAGACCTGAGCGACGTCATCGGCCTCAGGATGCGCGACGTCACCTATCCCGACGACGTGGAATGCAACGAGACGTTCTTCGACATGGCCGGCAAGACCGGCCAGCCCTTCATGCTTCGAAAGCGCTATGTCCGCCCCAGCGGTCAGGCGATCTGGGTGGAGAGCCGCTATTTCGTGCTGGATGGCTGTCCCGACGCCGGGGCCGCCTACCTGCTTCTCAGCCGACGCATCATGGCCCCATCGCCTGGCTCGCAGACCGGATCGGAGGCCGATCTGGCCGACTATGTGAGCGCCCTGTCCAGGGGCCTGGCCGTGCTCGCCCGGCGCGCCGTCTTGCCCGAGACCGAGGAGTTGCTGCTCGTGGCCAGCGGCCTTGCCGGCGAGCGCGCCCGCACGGCTTAGGCACCGGCCCTAGCTGCGCGGCGGATTTTCCGCGGGGACCTCGCCCTGCGGCGTCTTCTGCCGCGCCTGTGAAGGTGAAGTCTCAACCGCGGGGTCGCTGGTGCTCTCGGGAGCGGCGGCCGGGGTCGTGCGCTCCGAGCAGGCGGCCGTGATCAGGATGCAGGCGACAAGGGCGCCGCCAAGGCGCATCGGCGTAGTCCTCCAGCCGTCCATGAAAGCCTCCGCAACAGGAAATGATCACCCTTGAACCGGCCCAGCCTCCCGTCGGTTCCGACGCAGCCGGGCGCGACGTGGCGACGCATCACCGCGCATCCGCGAATTTGGGCGCCTAGATGAGGTGAGCCGTTCAGCGAGACGGCCGATGCTCAAGCCCTCTCTTGGCTCGCCCGACGGCCGGCGGCGAACCGGACGCCGGAAGGGGCGCGAGAAAGCCGCCGGCTTTCGAACGCGTTCCTCTGTGCGACGCGACCCTACCGCGACGCGACTGAAGGCCCGGCGCCAAGCGCCGGGCCCATTCCCCGACGCCTGGGTCGGGCGCTCAGCGATCGGTCGTCGCCGGGGTTCTGGCCGACCCGGCCGGATCGCGGGCGCTTTCCACTTGGCTCATCCCGGCGGTCACGCCGTCGGCGGCCTCGTCACCAGGCCGTGCGATGAGGACAACAAGGACGATGAGCACGGCGGCGGCCACCAGAGCCCAGATATATGGGCGCGCGGGCTTTGCGGACTTCTCGATGGCTTCGCCTTGCTGGCGGGCGGACGGGTTTTGCATGGACATCTTCCTCCTGCGAGATCACCCCGCCGCGGGGGCGGTTTGATCCCGATGGTCCGATACGGCGACTAGTGGCCGGAGCGGGCCGCGCCCTTGCGCCGGGCCGACAGGCCGACGGCGGCGCCCGCCATCGCCGCGACGCCGGCGCGTGTGCGCTTGTTGGTCGCCAAGGCGAGGCCGACGCCCACCGCCACGACGCCCAGGCCGGCGGCGACGAGACGCGGGGACGCGGCCGCGCGCTCGGCGGCGGGACGCAATGGCTGCGGAGCGTGCGTCGCCGCACGCTGCAGCGCTGTCGAGAAACGGGAGAACAGATCGTCGCGCGGCGCCGCGGGGTTGCGGGTCTGGGGTCTGCTGCGCGAGGTGATGAGGGAGGACAGGGACATGTCCGATCTCCTGTGGCTGTCTGGGCGACAACGTCGCCGACGGCGCTTCGATCCGATCACCGGCGAAGACCCGGCGCCGCTTTCGCAACCTCATCGCATCGATGTCCGAACTTGGATGGGCTCCTGCGCCGCCGGGCCGCGGCATCTGGCCAGCGCCGTCCCGTGCATCGAGCGCGTCGGCAAATAAGCCCGGCGCCGGACCGAGCATCGTATGGCGACCTCCGGTTGACGGCCCACGGCCCGCCAGACCGGCAGGGCACGTCGTTGGCGAGATTGTTCGCCGCATGGCGCGCGGCCCGGGCGGGGGGTGACGCGCGGAGAAACCCTCTCGTCGCAAGGCGCCGGGAACAGGGCGGCCATGGCGGCGATTAGGTTGCGATGCAGCCCCATGCGCCCGCCGCTCCGCCCCGATCATTTTTGCCTGCGTGCGCCCGCTCCGCGCACGCGATCTTGCGTCTGACCCGGGGCGAAGCGCCGTGTCGGTGACGCAGGCGGCGGGCTGGATCGCCCCGGCCGCGACCATGATCGCCGCAGTGATGACCGCCGCCAATCTCGGAGCGCGGGTCACCGGTTGCGGCTTCATCGTGTTTCTTGTCGGCTCCATGGCCTGGATCGCCGTAGCGCTTTCCGGCGATCAGCAGAACCTGCTGTGGACCAATGGCTTTTTGACCGTGGTGAATGCCGTCGGCGTCTGGCGATGGTTGGGTCGACAGGCGCGCTACGAGCAGGGCGGAGCGGCGGCCAGCCGCAAAAGCGCCGCGTCTCGCGCGCCGACGCTCTTTCCCGCCGGCGGCCTTGCCGGCGCCAGGCTGCTTGATCCCGACGGCCGCGTGATCGGCTCCGTGGTCGACGCGATGTTGCGCTGTGATGATCTGTCCACGAGCTACGTGGTGGTGAGCGAAGGCGGGCTGGTCGGCCTGGGCGAGCGCCTTCACGCGCTTGCCGTCGCCGGTCTCACGGTCACCGACGAGGGCGTGCGCTGCGAACTGGCGCAGGCCGACCTGAAAGCGATGACGCCCCTGGGGTCGGAGTGGCCGGCCAGGGCGCCGTCAGCAACGACATCCGGGGCCGGGGGCTTCGAACCGGCCCCGGACTAGCCGTTGGCCGTTCCCGGGTGGGGCGGCTGCGTCACGTCCAGTTGATGACCAGCCGGCCGTGGGCCGCGATCCTGTAGTCGATCCGATCATCGCCGACGTGATGGGGCGTGATCTCCTCGCCAAAGGCGTCGCGCACGACCGCGACGGGCAACTTGCGGCGGGGCAAACGCAGCAGGCTCAGATCCGCGGGGCAGGTCTCCCCGCCATCCAGCTGAACCGTGAAGGCGCGTCGCCCCGTTCGCTCGCTCGCCCGTACGAACTGATTGCAATAGAGCGTGAATGGAGCGTCCTCGACCTTGTGGTGGGACCGTGTCGCGAAGATGAAGGCTGCGCCGCATCCGTAGATCTCCTGTCCGATCTGCCCGACGAGCTGACCGTCCCCATAGAGATCCTCCAGCGGGAAGGAGAGCTTTCGGTCGATCCGGCCGCTTTGATGTTCGGTGGCGAGGATCTCGGCGGGAAGCTCGCTCGGATAGTAGTACCAGGCCCGGTCAAGGGTGTACTTGCAGTATTCGGAGACCAGCATGCGCACCGCCGGGTCCAGGTCAGGCCCGCTGTCGGCCAGGTAGAACTGAAACGCCGTGAAGGCGTCGAAGCACTCGTAGATCGCCATGTAGGGCGCATCGTGGAGACAGGTGACGCCCAGGAAATTGCGGTAGTGAACCGCGTTGGCGATCTGCGACTCCCAGATCTCGGAGTTATGGAAAAAGCTGGCGAGGTAAACATAGCTTTGGGCGAGATACTGGGGGTCCCTGGTGATGCGCCAGAGCCTGATGCACGCCGCCGCGCCCCAGGCGGTCAGATTGGCCTGGTACATCAGGTCGAAACGCATCGTCTTCGCGGCGTCCAGCGCCGCGCGCGCCTCCTCCACATAACGGGGCTCGCCGGTCAGCTGGTGCAGCTGCAGCATGACATAGGCGTAGATGCCGCCGACATCGGTCTGGCCCAGTCCGTCGTCGTTGCGCGCCTCCGTCTTCACCGAAAAATCCCTGGCGTCGTATATGATCGGCCAGACGTAGTTGAAGTGATGGGCCGCCTCGATCCCGTATTCGGCGCTGCGCAGCAGCAAATCCTTTGCGGTTTCGTCGCCGTCCAGCGCCAGCCGCCCAAGGTTCAGCAGCGGGTGATAATAATACCAGGCGTCCACGGCGTCGGCGTCCTTCTCCTTGCCCACATTGGGCAGGTAGCGACGCAGTGTCTTCAGCTTGTCGTCGTAGAACCGCTCCATGCCGGCCATGAGCCTGGCCTTGAGAGGGACCGGCTCGCCGCGCCATTTTTCATAATCGTGCAAGGCGGCCGCCACCGACATCTGAACCATGGCGTCGGGATACTCGCCGTCCACGTAAGGCATGACATAGAGGTGGTCGTAGTGCCGCCGCGTGGCCGCCGGCGCCTCCAGCAGATCCTTCAGCGTCTGCTCCGCCCGTCGGCGCCAGTCACGATAGTCGACCCGCGGCGGGCGCAGCGCCTTGTAGGCGACGCCGAGCATCTGCAGAAACTGGCGGGCCATCTCCTGCTCGTTATCGGCCGCCCAGTCGCGGAAGACGAGCAGGGCGTCGCTCAGCACATAGTCCTTGCCGGCCTCCAGCGGCTTCAACGCCTCCTCGCCGGTGGCCGGCGGGGCGGGAGGCAGATAGCCCAGCTCCGGCCACCGGCCGCCCACCGCATCTTTCGGCGTCGTTCCTGTCGCCCGGAAGAAGTCGTTCAGGGCCGTGAAGTTCTGGAAGTAGAGCACGCTGCCGAAGTCCGGGCCGTCGTGTCGAAAATAGAGGACGCCGCTGTTGACGCCGCGTTGCGCCGCCTCGACCTTGCCCATGGCCTCGGCAGGGTCGTCGCGGTCGCTCAGGGGATAAAGATCGCGCGGCATGTAGGGCAGCACGAGAGGGGCGGCGGGCGTCAGGCGCACCTCGGCGCGAAGGCGATGCAGATCATCGCCGCTGGTGGTGAAGCCGGCCCTGTGGCGGCCCATGGTGCTCGTCACCTCCACGGCGAAGACTTCGCCTTCGGCCGGGGGGACCAGCCGGCAAGTCATGTCCGCTCCCGCCGTGTAGACGGCGCGCAGGGCAAGCCCGCCGCGGCCTTCCTTCCGGATCAGGGCCCAGAGGCTGTCGCTGCCTTGCGCCACCTCAACCTCAAGATCGCCGAGGCCGAACGCGCCCAGGCGCTTCATCTTCGCGCCGCGTAGATCCTCCTGCAGCGTCAGGACGAAAGGGCTGACGGCGGGGACGGGACCTGACTCGGCTACCTTGGCCATTACGTTCGCCTTTCTCGCGTTTCTGTCAGAGGGCTTGCCTGGCCGGAACGATGCGCATGAGCGAGACATCGCAATGGAGCGGCTCGCTCAGCATGTAGAGGACGCCCCGCGCGATATCGGCGGCGTGAAGCATCTGTGCTCTGGCGGTGCTCCTGGCCTTGGCGTCCTGGTTCATCGGTTGCATGTCGGTGGCCGTCGCGCCGGGCTCGACCAGGCTGATGCGGACGTCGTGGGCGCGCTCCTCACGGCGCAAAGCCTCCACAAACGCCTGAACCCCCGCCTTGGTGGCGGCGTAGACGGACTCGCCTTCGGCGCGCAGATCGGCTGCGACCGAACCGATGAGCACGATGCGCCCGCCGTGGGGCTTCAGACGATCGATGGCTCGCCTGGTGCACGCCATGGTGCCGATCAGATTGGTCTCGACGACATAGCGCCAGGCATCCTCTTCCATCCGCGCGAGAGGTCCGGCCCCGAGGGCGGCGCAGCCGACGAATGCGTCCAGTCGCCCCACCTGCGCATCGAAGGCGGCGAAAGCGCGGTCGACATCGGCGCGCATCGACATGTCCGCGGTCACGCCGCGAATGGTCGCCCCGAAGGCCTGCGCCTGTTCAGCGACTTCGGCGAGCGGCTCGCCCTCGCGCCCGAAAACAAACACCCGGGCGCCGCGGCGGGCCAGACCCAACGCGATCTCCCGGCCGATGCCCGTAGTGCCGCCGGCGATCAGGACGCCGGCGTCTTCAAGCGGATTTGGAGGAGGCGCGGACTGCATGAGTTCTTCCCGGGTTGGGCCACAACGCCGAGGGTCGATCACAGTTTCGAAGCCGGCGCCGGAAAAGCTCACGACGCAGCGTCGCGGCGCAAAGCCGGTCGCCGTGACGCGCGCCACCGGACTTGGCGGCCGCGCGATTCGTCGGATCGCGTTGCCGTGCAGGCGGGATGGCGGAGCGCAGCCGCCGGCGGCCGGACGCGTTAAGGCGTCATGAACCGGACCTGGCCCGACCTCGGCGAGCCGCCCTGGCGCGTCGCTCGCGATCTGATAGGCGCGACCCTCACCGTGGCGGGAGCCGGCGGTATGATCGTCGAGACCGAAGCCTATGATGTGGATGACGAAGCCTCGCACAGCTTCATCGGCCCCACGGCGCGCAACGCTCCCATGTTCGGCCCGGCGGGACGCGCATACGTCTACCGGATCTTCGGGCTGCACTGGTGTCTCAACCTGGTCTGCGGCCCTCGCCCCGGAGGCGCCGTGCTTCTGCGCGCCCTGCAGCCGACGACCGGGATCGAGACGATGAGCATGCGCCGGCCGGAGGCGCCGCTGCACCGTCTGTGCGCCGGACCGGGCAATCTGTGTCAGGCGCTCGGCGTCGACCGAAGTCTCAATGGCGCTTCCATGTTCGAGCCGCCGTTCCACCTCGGCCCGGCGGTGGGCGCCGTGACCGTGATGTCGGGACCTCGCATCGGCGTCACCAGGGGGGCCTCGACGCCCTGGCGTTTCGGGCTCGATGGGTCGGCGTTTCTGAGCCGTCCCTTCGGCCGCTCCCGCCGCGGCTGAGCGCGGCGAGCGGAACGTCAGCGCCCGGGGAAGTGGGCGGCGTGGTCCGGGTTTTCGGACCGGGCCGCGGCGCCTGCGCCGGTCTCGTCGTAGGCGTTGGTGGAGCGGTCGAGCCTGGTGGCCATCTGCGCGTGCGCGTACCTGCGCCAACGACCCGCAGGCAGTGATTGATCCGCAGGCGAAGTCGAGCATCGACGGCGCCCGGCGGCGTGACCGGGGCGCAGCGCGCGGGCGAAGCTGACAATCCCATTCACGGGGGCGTCATCCGAAACGCGATATCGCTCGTAACTCCGGGGCACGCCTAGCCAGGGGTTCGACATGCGCATCGACTTCACGCCCGTGACTGTCGCGACCGACAGCGCCGATCGCGAGGGGTTCCTCATGCTGGCCGACGACCAGCTTGTCGGCGTCATCGTCAGGCTGGCCGGCAGCGAGCACGGCCAGCTTCAGGGCGCCTTCTACCTCGAGGCGGGTTTTGGCCGCTGCGCCGTCACTCCCAGCGCGACCTTCGAAAGCCTCGATGTGGCCGGCGCCTGGGCCAGGGCGCGGCTGCATTAACCGTCAGCGGACCCGGTCAACCGTCAGGGGCCCCGGTCGCATCAGCTCCGGTTCTTTGTCGGCCCGATCGGGGCTGGGCACGTCCGAGGCGGGCTGATGACGAGGCGGGGCGGCGGAGTGGATCGGTTGCAGCACTTCATTCGCGACATCAACGTCATGCATCCGCTCGACGAAATCTGTCGTGACCGTCTCACCAAAATCGCCGAGCCGATCCAGACGCATCCGATCGGCGCCATCTTTCGTGCGAGGGCGACAGCAACGCGATACCGCGCATCATGCTGTCGGGATGGGCCTGCCGCCAGCGCAGCCTTGCGGACGGGCGGCGCCGGCCTGCGGCAGGGCCGCTGCCCGGAGGATGTGCGGCTGCTCGACCCTGTCGTGCGGCTCGGACGTCAAGACGCCGGGGAGCGGGTGGTTCGTCTTCTGCTCGAGCTGCACGACCGGATGGCCAGGTGAAGCCTCGCGTTCGAAGGACGCTTTCCCGTGCCGTTCACCCGGGAGGTTCTTGCCGATGCCATCGGACAAGCATCCTCCACCTCGACCGCCCCCTTCAAAAGCTTCGGCGCAGTCGATATTGGTCGGTAATCTTGCGTGGCCATAACATAAGTTAATCTGACTGCACTATTGAGCCGTATCTATTCAGTAAAATGACGGAGTTTGATAAGTAGAGCTTGGAACGACGGCCCGGCCCGGCGCTTAAGAACAGCACATTCCCATCTGCCCTTCGCGAGGTGTCGCCGTGTTCATGCACAACAAGCGTCTGATGTATACCGTCCGGGTGGACGAGCCCAACCCGGCCCTGGCCACCCTGATGCTGGAGCAATTCGGCGGCCCGCAGGGCGAGCTGGCCGCGGCCATGCGCTACTTCACTCAGGGCCTCGCCGAGGAAGATCCCGGTCGCAAGGACATGTTGCTGGACATCGCCACGGAGGAGCTGAGCCACCTGGAGGTGATCGGGTCCATCGTCTCGATGCTGAATCGCGGCGTCAAGGGCCAGTTGGCCGAAGCCTCCATGGAGGAGGCCGAGATGTACATAGCGATCAACCAGGGGGGCGAGAGCCATACGACGTCGATCCTCTACGGCGGGGCGCCCGCGTTGATCAACTCCGCCGGCGTGCCCTGGACGGCGGCGTACGTGGACTCGATCGGCGATCCGGCCTGCGACCTGCGCTCCAACATTGCCGCCGAGTCCCGCGCCAAGATCGTCTATGAGCGGCTGATCAATGTCACGGACGATGCGGGCATCAAGGACGCCCTGTCCTTCCTCATGACCCGAGAGGTGGCCCACCAGAAGTCCTTCGAGAAGGCCCTCTACTCCATCGAGCCCAATTTCCCCGCCGGCAAGCTGCCCGGGCGGCCGGAGTTCGCGGACAAGTATTACGACATGTCTCAGGGCGACGATGAGGTCGAGGGCGCCGCCCGCGGACCCTGGAACTCCGGCGAGCAATGGGAGGTCGTCAGTGACCGCGCCGGACAGATGGCCGTCGACGGAGGAGACGGGGCGGCCAGCGTGAAGCTTGCCGCCGACGAGCAGGCCGCGGTCGAGGCCTTCGCCCTGCGCACCATGTCCCGGCCGGACGCCGATCCGGTGACGGGCGCCGACCTGGGCGCCGGTCCCGGGGCGGGTTCGACCACGCCGGTTGCGCGGTAGGCGGCCATGTCGTGCATGAAGGTCACCTGCCTCAAGACCGCCAGCTACGCCTTGATGCATCTGACCGTGGCGATTTGCGTGGCCTACGCCCTGACCCGCAGCTGGAAGGCCGCGCTCGCCATCGGCATCGTCGAGCCCATGGTGCAGACCGTCGCCTTCGCCTTCCATGAACGGTTCTGGAGCCGGCTGCGGCCGGGAGCGCCCGCCACACCCGGCCATGCCTGAACTTTCGAACGACAGGCCTGCGCTTCGGCCGTCCGGCCGGGCGCAAGCAAGGTTCACCTGAAGAAAGAGCCCGAACGATGTCTGACAGGACCACAAGGCGCCGTTGGCGCGGGCCGCTCGCCCTTGGCTTCGCTCTGGGTTTGGGTCTGGTTCACCTGCGCAAGCTTCTCGCGCAGGGCGCCAGCGCGGTCGCCGGACCGTGGGACCAGGTGCTGGCCGCCGAGCACAAGGTGGTCATGTCGCTCCTTGATCGCGCCATGGACACGCCCCCGCAGGCGCGCCTCAGGCGAAAGCTCCTGCTGGCCAAGATCGAGTGGGGCCTGTCCAAACATGCTTATGCAGAGGAGACCGTGATCTATCCGGCCCTGCGCGCACTGGGCGGCGCTGGTGAAAAATCGCTCTTCGACGATCACGCCGAGATCAAGATTCTCCTGGCGTCCCTGCGCGATCGACCCGCCGATCATCCTGATTGGATCGAGGACGCCAGGGCTCTGAAGGCGCTCTTGGAGACCCACATGGCCGAAGAGGAGGCCACGGTCTTTCCGCGCCTGCGCTCGGCTTTGCCGGAGGCGCAGAACCTCCGCCTGACGACCTTGCTGAACGCCCAGTCCATCCGTCTGGCCTGATGCGCGCCCGCGCGCTGGTCACCGACGCCGACGGTTGACCGGGCCGCGTGGGGGGCGAAGACGCCGTCGCCGATGGTCCCTAGTCGCCCCGCAGGCGCGCGATGATCGACACATGCTGCGCCGATGTGGGCGCGGTGGCGTCCGCAAGACCGCGCAGGCCCGAGTCGTCGCCGGCCCCGGCGAAACACTGGTGAAGCGCGAACGCCGCCTGCTGAGCGCCACGGGATACGATCCGGAGGCCGTGGATGATGCCGTCGAGGGCGGAATCCACTTGATCAAGCCGGTCGATCTGCAAATTCTTCTGCCTTCCGTCGCCAAGCAGTGTGCCCCGCGGTGATCCGTCAGCGCGAAAGCGAGGTTCGACCAATGGGCCTCACCCTGATCCGTAAGCTGGAGAACTTCGCGCCGCTGAACGCGGAGGAGAAGCAGGCCCTCGTCGAGGCCGCCGGGCGCACCCGCAGATTGGCGGCGGGCGAGTCCATCATCCACGAGAACGACCCGACGGGCGGGGTCAATCTCATCCAGGAAGGCCTGGCCTGCCGGTACAAGATGCTCCCCGACGGCCGGCGATCGATTCTCGGCTTCTTCGTGCCGGGCGATCTTTGCGATCTGCGTGTCTTCATTCTGGAGAGCATGGATCATTCGATCGGCGCCCTGACCCCGACCACCGTGGCGACGCTCTCGCGCGAGGCCGTGCTCGATATTCTTGAGCGCTTTCCGCGGCTGACGCGGGCGCTTTGGTGGTCGACGCTGGTGGATGAGGCGATCACCCGCGAGTGGGTCGTCAATATCGGCCAGCGGACGGCGTTGGAGCGCCTGGCCCACCTGCTTTGCGAACTCTACCACCGGCTGTCGGCGGTTCAGCTGACCGACGGCGGGGTCTTCGAACTGCCGCTCACCCAGGCCGAACTGGCCGACTCGCTGGGCCTTTCTACGGTTCACGTGAACCGCACCCTCCAGGAGCTGCGGCGCTCGGGCGCACTCACGCTTCGCGGCCGGCACGTGGAGATCCTGGACCTCGGACGTCTTGAGGCCGCGGCCATGTTCAATCCCAACTATCTGCACCTGCAGGACCGGGATGAGCCCGCCGCCCGCAGGGGCCTGTAACAAGGCTGAGCCTTGCGGAGGTCCGAAGGCCTGCGCGCCCCGCAGGCCGGTGCGGCTGTTCTGTGCGCGATCGCCTATGAGTGGTGGACCACAACCCGCCGGCGCCGCGGCCAGCCGGGCTTGGGGCGGCGCCGGTCCGGACCCCTTGTGGGCCGCTGGCCGGAACCGCCGGACGGGCGGGCGGTTGACCAGGGCGGCCGCGCAGGCCGTACGCCCGGAGCCGGACATGCAGCCCGCCATCGCCCTCACCGTCGGCAACTACGATCCCGGCGGCGTCGCGACCGTCGCCTTCGATCGGGCCGCTGAAAGTCTCACTCTTGTCGGCCGCAGCCGCGCGCTGCGCAACGCGTCGTTCGGGGCGTACGATCCTCGCCGGGGTCTTTGGTGCTTCGTCGACGAAAGCGATGACGGCGCCCTGGTGATGGCGCGTCCGCATGGCCGCTGCGGCTGGCGACGGATCGCGGCGGCCGGGACGGGCGGGGCTGCGCCCTGCTTCGTGGCGTTCGACCCGCGCGGCGAGATCGTCGCGGCGGCCAACTACGCCAGCGGCAGCGTGGCGCTCTTCAAGGTGGCCGGGGAGGGCGGATATCTGGCTTCGCCGCCATCGACCTACGCCGGCG
This sequence comes from Caulobacter segnis, assembly GCF_029543125.1. Taxonomy (GTDB): domain Bacteria; phylum Pseudomonadota; class Alphaproteobacteria; order Caulobacterales; family Caulobacteraceae; genus Caulobacter; species Caulobacter segnis_D. Next base: position 481,295 of record NZ_JARQWW010000001.1, on the reverse strand, counting down.
CGGGCGGCGGCCCCGACAGGACGCGTCAGGACGGGCCGCATGCCCACTGCGTACGGTTCCATGCCGGGCGGCTCTATCACACCGACCTTGGGACCGACGAGGTCGTGGTTCACGACTATGACGGCGTATCCGGGGCGCTGAGCGGCGCCAGGCCGGCCTTCGCGGCCGATCCCGGCCAGGGGCCAAGGCACATCGTCTTTCATCCGAGCTTGCCGGTCGCCTGGCTTCTCACCGAGCTTGACTGCTGCATCTGCACGCTGGAGGTCCGGGCCGACGGAAGCCTTGGCCTCTTAGCGAGAAATCCGACCGTCCGCCGTCCCGAAAATGGTGATCTGGGCGGACACATCGCCCTCGATCGCGCAGGCCGCCGCCTCTATGTGACCACGCGCGGCGACGACAGCATGACGACCTTCGCCGTCGATGGACAAGGCTCGCTAGAGCTTATGGGAACCGCCCCTGTCGGCTGCGCCTCCCCGCGTCACTTCATGCTTATGGAGGATGAGCGGCGGATGCTGGTCGCATGCGAGCAGGGCGGCGCGCTCGTCGCCCTGGAGGTGCTCGCCGACGGCCAGGCGGGCCCCGAGACCGCGCGCGTTTCGATTCCCGGGGCGGCCTTCGTCGCTCTGCGCCGAGTTCGGCGCCGATCCCCACGGCCAGGCGGAACTTGCATGCCTCCCCGATGATTTCCGCCGCGCACGATGTGGAGGATGATCATGCAAGCAAGGGATCGTTCGAAGGCGTCTTTGTCGGCGGTCAATCTGGAAGCCGAGCTGAAGGGCGGCTCGCAGGCAAGGCCGGCGCGGCTCGATGTGGCCCCGGTGGACGGGGGGTGGCGGCTGGTTTGCCCGGCGACCGGCGATCTGATGTTTCTCTCCGGCGGCCGGGCCGAGCAATGCGCGCGCCAGACCGCTCTGCTGCTGGCTCAGCTGGGCCACGAGGTGGAGGTGCGCATCCACGACCGCTTCAACAACATCGCCGGAACCATCCACTACTTTGCCGAAGACGACCTGGCCGGAGACGATCACCGATGAAGCAGCCGCTCAACGACCAGAAAGAAGAGCGCGCGCCGTCCGGGATGAAGCGTCACAAGGTCCATCCGCTCATCTGGCTGGTCCTCGTGGTCTTTCTGGGTTGGGGCGCCATCGCCCTGAGCCAATGCGACGGCTTGCGGCCAATGCCGGGAGGTGACCGGGCGCCCCAAGACGGCTCCAACAACCTGTCGCCGCCGCGCTGAGCGCCAGCCACGGCCGGAACCCTCCGAAGGAACAGGCTTTGTCTTGGCTCAGCCACCCGGGAGCGTCACGTCATGTCCGTCGACCACCTCATCGCCAAGCTCAAGCGTCGCGACGAGGTGTCGGCGGCCGAGGCCCGATACCTGGAAGGGTTGCTGGAGCCGCCTCGCCGCGTCCCGCGCGGGGGCGAGATCGTCCGCGCCGGCGAACGCCCCGGCCAGAGCACGCTCCTCGTCGAAGGCTTCTGCTCGCGCTTCGTCGGCGGACCGACCGGCGCGCGCCAGATCACCCAGGTGAACCTCGCGGGCGACTTTCTCGATCTGCACAGCTTCCTCATGAAGCAGATGGACCACGGGGTGGTGGCGCTCACCGACTGCGTCGTGATGTCAGCCTCTCATGCCAGGCTGCGCCGCATGACCGAGGAGCAACCGCATCTGACCCGCCTGCTGTGGCTCGAGACGGTCATAGACGCGGCGATCCACCGTCAGTGGCTCTATGGCCTGGGCCGGCTCGAAGCCCAGGCCCGCACCGCCCACCTCATCTGTGAACTCGCCCTGCGTTCCCGCGCAGCCGGCCTGGGCGGACCGGAAGCCTTCATCATGCCCTTCACGCAACCCGAGTTGGCCGACATTCTGGGCATCACCGCCGTCCACGCCAACCGCAGCATGATGACCCTTCGACGGGCCGGCCTCATCGAGCGGACCGGGGTGCAGATCACGGTTCTGGACTGGGACGGGCTTGTCGAGCTTGGCGAGTTCGATCCGGCCTATCTGCGGCTCTACGAGGAGACCGTCTGACCGCGGGAGCTTCGCTGCGCGCTCAGGGACGTCGGATGACGGCCGCCACCGCCGCAAGGCGTTCGACACCACGGTAATCGGAACGCTCCAGCATGCCGCCGAAAATGTCCGGGTCGATCTCCTCGTAGTCCAGCCGCAGGCCAAGGCCGGGCAGCATCTGCTCCAGCCGCCGGCGAAACGCATCTTCCGCGTCCACGATCGGGCTTCCGGTGTAGATCAGCATGCGGCCTGCGCGATTGAGCCGTTGCGCGCCTTCGCGCGCCCAGGCCATGGGAACCTCCAGCCCCCTGTCGGCGCCGCCGTCACGATAGACGCGGCCGAACCTGCCGCTGATGAACGGCGGATTGGCGATGATGAGGTCGAAGCCGCCCGCCACGCCGCTGAGCCCGTCGCTCAGGACAAACTCGACAGGGCGCCCGTTGGCCTCGGCGTTGGCCTGCGCCAGATAAAGCGCAGCCGCATTGATGTCGCAGGCGGTCACCCGCGCCCGGGGAAGGCGCGATGACGCGATGATCGCCCCCACCCCGGCGCCCGTTCCGACGTCGAGCACGGATTGTCCGCCCTTCGCCGCCTCGGCGGCCGCCAGACGGGCGAAGCGATAGGTGTCGGGGCCAAGAAAGACCGCGTCGGCGGCCTTGGGCGGATAGGCCGAGTGGGCGAAGAGGCGTCCCTCCACCGTCGAGATGCGCACGAGGCTGCGCCAACGGTCACCGTTAGAGCGCAGGATTCCTGCGCGCGTCGCCAGGGCGAAAAGCCCGGGCTCCAGGTCCTTCTCGGCGAAATCCAGACTCCAGCCGAATATGTCGCGCAAGGTGCGGGCCTCGTCAGCCCGTCCGCGGCGGTTGAGGGCGATGGTCGCGCCCCCCGGCGTGACGAACAGGTACCCGCGGCGCTCCAACGCCCGGATGAACTGCGCCAGGGCGTCCGACCCCTCCTTCGTCGGAGGCTGGTCCTTTGCGGTCCACAAAGCGGTCATCGCCGTCTGCGGCTCGCCGCCGTCGCGCCGATCAGCCGGACGGCCGCCGCCAGCTGCAACACGTCCAGCGCCATGGGCTCATAGCCGCTGCAGCTGTCCTCCAGGTCCCGCGCAAAGGCTTCGATTCCTTCCGGGTCGTCATTCAGGTCGTGCACGCCGATGAGAGCGGCGGCCCGGGCGTTTGCCAGGGACTGGACGCACACGGGCAGGCGGGCCAGCAGGAGATGGGCGCTGACGGTGTCCTCGATGGTCGCGTTCACCGGTCGGGCCCCACCGGCGCCGGCTGCGCATGAGGACGGCGGCGGCGCAGGTCGAAGCCGTCTCCCGATGACAGCACGTGCAGGCGCACATCGTAGATCGACAACGCGCATTCGGAGCGGCCTTCGGCGATGTTGGACTGGGTCACGCCTTCGCCGTCCACCACATAGACGGCGCCGGAGCCCAGGACCTGGAAGTCATCGCCATCGACGCGGATCGCCGTGTCCTCGTCGATGCCGATGCCGAGCACCCGCGGGCTGTGGGCCACCGCGCCGAGCAGGCGTCCGATCCGTCCGCGTTCGGCGAAGTGCTGGTCGATGATGACATCCCGAACGACCCCCAGCCCCGGCGCCATGTGCAGGTCGCCGATGCGATAGGACTCGGCGCTCGCCCCGCGCACCAACATGGTGTCGCTCATGACCGACGCCCCGGCCGAAGTTCCCGCCAGCACGCCGCCCCCGCGCCAAATGTCGCGGATGCGCTGCTCCAGGGGCGTGTCGCCGATCTGGCTGCTGATGCGCAGCTGGTCGCCGCCGCTGAAGAAGACGCCGGCCGCGCCCTCCAGCAGCCTGAGCTTTTCAGGATCCTGCGCCTGGGCGCGATCTTCCAGGTAAAGCTCGACCAGCTCGCCGGCGCCGAGGTCGGCGAAAGCTTTGCGGTAGCCGTCGAAATAGCCCTCCGGCTTGTGGGAGGCCAGGGTCGCCACCACGAGTTTGCCGCCACGCAGGGCCTTGGCCACGGCGCGCAGGATGACGCGGTCGCCGGTCTTGTCCTCGTGACCGCCGATGATGATGAGGGGGCCTTCGCTCAAGCCGTTTCTCCCGGATCCTGTTCCCGGCGGGTGAACGCGCGCGCGGCCATGTCGTGCCGGGCGTAGCCGACAGCGAAGTCGCGGCTGTTGTGCATCCAGTCGATGCGGCCTTCGGCGTCGATGACGATGGCGCCCGCCTCTGCGCCGACCCTGGCGAGCCGCTCGAAGGCCGCCTTCGCCGCATCCCCGGGCGTGTTGAACTCCAGGGCGCGCATCAGGCAGTGAGCCATGCCCGTCCTGATGATCGCCTCGCCTTCCCCCGACAGGGAGACCCCGCCGACGCCGTTCTCCGCGGACAGGCCGCAGCCGGGAAGCGGAGAGTCGCCGACCCGGCCCGGGCGCGCGCCGTCCAGACCGCCGGTCGACGTCGCCGCCGCCACGTCGCCATAGCCGTCGATCACCACGCAGCCGACGGTGTCGCAGCCCGCATCACAGGCCTGAGGGACAGCCTGAAGGTCTTTCGGCTCGCAAAGGGCCACGCCACGGGCTCGCGCGAAGCGCTCGGCGCCTTCGGCGACCAGAAGCACGGTCTTGTCGCTGAGCAGGGCCACGGCCGCGTCGATCGGGTTGCGGATCCGCCGCACGGCCGCCACCGCGCCTACCGAAAGATCCGATCCGTCCATGATCGCCGCGTCGCATTCTATGTCGCCGTCGGCGTTCTTCACCGAGCCATGGCCGGCGTTGAACACCGGATCGTCCTCCAGCACGCGGACGGCGGCCTGCGCCGCCTGTATGGCCGAGCCGCCTTCCGTCAGAATGCGCACCCCGGCCTCCACGGCCATCAGGCAGCCTTGACGGTGCCGGGCCTCAAGCTGCGGCGGGATGTCCTTGGCGCCGCCGTGGACGATGATGGCCCAGCGGCCCGTATCAATCTCAGGCATGAATGCGCGCCTCCAGTCCGTCTTCGGAGCCGCCCGCCATGCGGAACGCCAGGGTCTGACGCCAGACCTGCTCGACCTCGGTGGGCAGGAGCACGACCAGATCCCCGGCGCGCGCCAGGCGAAGGGCGGTGTCCACCGCCGCCGGCTCGTCAAGGATGCGACGCACGCGTTCGGGCGCCATCCCGGTGGCGATCGCCGCGTCCGAAAGCAGGCTCAGAACGCCGCCCGGGGCCCGGCCCCGTCCGTCGGGACGCTCGCGGAAGATCACCTCGTCGAAGAGCTCGGCCGCCAGCTGTCCCATGGCGCGGATGTCCTCGTCGCGACGATCACCGGGGATGCTGACCACGCCTATCACACGGTCATGGTCGGCGCGCATCTTCGCCAGCAGACCGCCGAGGGCCTGCAGGGCCGCCGGATTGTGCGCATAATCGACGATGGTGGTGAAACCGGGGGCCCGCGTGAGATTGAGGCGCCCGGGGTTCTGTTCGAAGGAGCTTTCGAACGACGCCAGTCCGGCGGCGATCTTGTCCACGGGCACGCCTTGCACATAGGCCGCCAGGCAGGCGGCCAGAGCGTTTTGCAGATTGAATCTTGCGGCGCCGCCCAGGCTCGCGGGCATGTCGGCGGCCCGGGCGATTTCGATCCTTGTCGATCCGTCGTGGATGACCAGAAGGCCGCCGTAGACCGACGGCTCCAGCACCGCCGCCAAGCCGCCCTGGGCCAGATGTTTCTGCAGCAGCGCGGGCATCTCCGCGCCGCCGCGAAGCGAGAAGAACCCGACCCGTCCCTTGGCGTGCCTGGCCATGCGAAGCGTGTAGGGGTCATCGGCGTTGAGCACGCTCACCCCCCGTCTGCTGACCTGGTCGACAACCACCGACTTGACCTTGGCCAGGTCCTCGATCGTCTCGACGCCCTTCAGGCCCAGATGATCTTCGGCCACATTGAGCACCACGCCCACGTCGGCCCGATCGAAGGCGAGACCTTCGCGCAGGATGCCGCCTCGGGCGGTTTCCAGCACGGCCGCCTCCACCGTCGGATCGTCAAGCACCATGCGGGCGCTGCGGGGCCCGCTGGCGTCGCCCTTCCTGATCAGGCGTCCGTCGATATAGACGCCGCTGGTGGTGGTCATTCCCACCGTCCAGCCACAGCCGCGCAGGATGTGGTCGATCATGCGCACGGTGGTCGACTTGCCGTTCGTGCCGGTCACCGCGATGACCGGGATGCGGCTGCGCGAGCCGCGCGGATAGAGCTGTTCGATGATCGGCCCCGCCACGTCGCGCGCTTGGCCGTCGGAGGGCTGAAGGTGCATGCGCAGGCCCGGCGCGGCGTTGATTTCGATGATCCCGCCGCCGACCTCACTGAACGGGCGGCTGATGTCCGGGATCAGGATGTCCAGCCCCGCGACGTCCAGGCCGATGACGCGCGCGGCCCGCTCGATCGTGGCGACGTTGTCGGGGTGCACCTCGGCGGTCCGATCGATCGCTTCGCCGCCCGTGGACAGGTTGGCCGTTTCGCGAAGCACCACCGTCTGACCCGGCGCGGGCCGATAATCAAGACCGTAACCCTCGCGCTGCAACAGCGCCGCCAAAGCATCGTCGATCCTGACCTTGGTCATGATCTTCTCATGACCGTCTCCGCGACGCGGATCGGCGTTCAGCCGCTCGATGAGTGTCGCAAGGTCGGCCTCGCCGTCGCCCACCACCCGGGCGGGGCGCCGTTCGGCCACGGCCACCAACCTGCCGCCCACCACCAGGGCGCGGTGATCGCGGCCGACGAGCTGTTGCTCGACAATGATCCTCGGGCTGTGTTCGCGCGCCATGGCGAAGGCGGCGGCGACCGCCTCGGGACCGATCAGGCCGATGGAGACGCCCCGGCCGTGATTGCCGTCCAGGGGTTTGACCACGACGGGACCGGGCAGCCTCGCGGCGGCGTCAATGGCCGCCTCGACGCTGCGGACCACTTCCCCGCGCGGCGTCGGCAGGCCCGCCTGCGCCAGCAGCCGCTTGGTGAGATCCTTGTTGCCGGCGGTCTCGACCGCCACGTGGCTGGTGCGGCCCGTGATGCTGGCGCGCAGCCTTTGCTGGCGGCAGCCCTGGCCGAAGGCGATCAGGCTGTGCTCGTCCAGCCTACGGAAGGGAATGCCCCGACGCCGCGCGGCGTCCACCAGCGCACGCGTGGACGGACCCAGGCCGTGTCGGACGCGAAGGCGGCTCAGGGCTGCAAGACCGGGCAGGGGGCCGTCGCCGGACGCCGGCGCAAGCGGCGGCGCGATGAGGTCGAGCCCTTCGACCCGGCCCAGCGCGCGGGGCAGCAGGCCGCACACAAGCTCGATCGCCATGCGCCCTGCGGCCAGTCCGCTGTGCTCGTCCTCATAGACGTACATGATGTTGTAGACCCCGCGTCGGCCGGCCACCGAACGCGTCTTGCCGCGCGTGGCGGCGGCGCCGGCGAGGGTCTGAAGCTCCAGCGCCACGTGCTCGATCACGTGGCCCAGCCAGGTGCCGTCGCGCATGCGCTCAACCATGCCGCCCGGGCGTCGAAGGCTGCAGCCGTGCGCCTCCAGTCCCGGCAGGATCGCAAGCAGCCTGTCGGTGAAACCGTCCAGTCGGTTTGTCGGCATGTCCTCCAGGGCTTCCAGGTCCAGCATGATGCGGATCATCGGCCGGCTGCTGTAGAGGTGGGGGCCGCGATAGACGGCCCGCTCGATCACGCGCATCAGGCGGCCCTCGTGGGGGCGTCATGCATCCGATCCGTCTCGGCGCGGACGAGTGCGCGGATGACGCAGGCCGCCGCCTGCCGGCGCGAGCGGGCCACCCCGCTCTCCGTGGACGCGTATGGCGAACGCGCCGTCCAGGTCCAAAGGCGGCCGCGTTGCTCGATGGTGAAGTTGAACCCTGGTCGCTCCATCCCGGCGCTCCTTGTGATCTGCGGCCTAAACGACCGCTCGATCGGGCAAGTTCCGTCGGGTCGAGCACAGTGTAGTTGCGCACAGATCCTTGAATTTAAAGGATTTCAGGGTCGCCCACCCGACACGGGAACGCTTCGGCTCCGGCACGCGTAATGCAGATCTGTCCGACAGACCCCGAGCCTTGGCATGCCCTTCGACATCGCACTCGCCGCTGACGCCGCGCACAGCCCCGGCGCCCCTGTCGGCGACCATGACCCGCGGCGCGGCCCGGGGCCGCGGCGCCAGACGCCGCCGAAGGCCGTATGACAGCCCGTCGCGCCTACGCCGTCGTCGCCGCCCGATCCCCGACGCCGGGACTGGTCGTGGCGCTCGAACAGTGCGGCTACGAAGTGCGCAAGCGAGATCCGCGCAGTTTCGACCTGGGGGCGCCGTGCGACCTTGCGCTGATCGATCTTAACGGCGACGGCGCCGAGACCGCTTTCGCCGCCCTGCGGCGGGTCCGCGAGCGCCTGCCCGGGCTGCCGGTGATCTTCATCGCCAGCGGTCTGGCTCCGGACGACGTGCTCGCCCTGACCCGTCATGCCCACGGCGTCCCGGTCGTCACGCCCAACACCGACCGTCGGCGTCTGGAGCAGGCGATCGCGGCGGCCGCCGATCCGGAGCTGCTGGACGACGACGAAGACGCCCTGCGCGCCCCCCGGCACAAGGGCGCTGAGGCGTCCTAACCTATGTGAAGGCGCTGCGCGCCGTCGCGCGGCAGGCTGGGGCTCGTTGCAGACTGCCCCGGACCGAAGTTGCTCACCTCCGACCTCGACGACGTGCGCCGGACGCCATTTTCGCCCGCCGATCTCGCACGGCTCCTGGCTCGCGCCGGCGTCATTCCGCACCCGTTCAAGGCGCGTCAGCAGATTCATATCGGCTCCGACCCCGGCCAGCTCGCAATCGTGCTGAAGGGCGCCGTTTCGGTCGCCGTGCAGCTTGATGACGGCTTTTCGATCGAGGCGGCCCTGGCCGGCGCGGGCGACTGGCTGGGCTGGCCGCCGACGGCGGCGCACGGGCAGTTCACCGCCGCGCTCGACGGCGAGCTGGGCATAGTCTCGCTCGACGCGCTCCTGGCTCAGGCGTCCGCCGTCGGTCGGCCCGCGCCCGACGTGCTCGCCCTGGCCGCGCCCCTGGTCCAGCGCGTTTCGCTCAACCTGGCCTGTCAGGCCCGCCACTCCGTCGCCCAGCGGCTGGCCCGCCGCATCCTCGACCTCAGTCGTTTGGGAGGCGACCTGTCCACCGTCCCCATGACCCAGGACGACGCGGCCATGGCGCTGGGCGTGCAGCGCACCAGCGTGACCCATGCGGCTGTCAGATTGCAGCAGGCGCAGGCGGTGCGCGTCGTGCGCGCCCGAACCATCATCAAGGACCGCGCCCTGCTGGAGCGCCTGGCCTGCACCTGCTCGCGGCCTCGTGCGCCGGCCGCAGACCCGCGACATCTCCAAGTTTCTCGCCTTCCCAGTGTAAAGTGAAGCTTGATGAAAGTGGTGTTCCCGTCGCATTTAATATTTGCGGAATTTGTTCCCGACGTTTGTTGTAAGAAACAATAAATTATGCTGCAGAAGACTATCATAAGATAAGGTGTATGCGGACCGTAGGGTCTTTGATGGCGAAAATCCACTTTCGCCGTTGAGGGGCCATGGACAAGTTCATGCGCGACGTCACCGCTTACATTCCGCAGCTGCGCGGTTACGCCGCCAGTCTGACGGGGTCGCTGGCCGACGCCGACGACCTTGTTCAGGAAATGCTGCTCAGGGTCTGCCGCCATCGCAGCCAGTTTCAGGAGGGCACGAACCTGCGCGCCTGGCTGCATACGATCCTGCGCAACGTGTTCTACTCCAGGCTTCGTCGCGAACGCTCGATGGTCCAGGATGTCGAGGGGCGGCACGCAGCCCAGCTGGGGCAGGCGCCGGATCAGGAGTGGCGCCTGAGGTTCGGCGAGCTTTTGCAGGCTCTGGACAAGATCACGCCCGAGCAGCGCGAAGCGCTTATCCTGGTTGTGGTCTCGGGACTGTCCTACGAGGAGGCCGCCGAGGTCTGCGGCTGCGCGGTCGGCACGATCAAGAGCCGCATCAACCGGGCCCGGGACCGCCTGGCGACGCTTCTGGACATTGCTGACAGCCGCTCGCACGGGGGACGGGCGGGGTGGGCCGACCATCGCCCCACGGCCTACCTTTGACCGGCCTGCGGGTCCGCGACGCCATGACCGTCTGCGCGACCATCTGCCGACCCGCCGACAGTCTGAAGAGGGTGGCCAGGACCATGGCCAGCCTCGACATCGGCTGAATGCCCGTCGGCGACGCCGATCGTCTGGTCGGCGTGGTCACCGATCGCGATATCGTGGTGCGCGCACTGGCCGGCGGTCTTCGGCCGGGCGCGCCGGTGGCCGGGGTGATGAGCGCCCCGGTGAGGTGCTGTCTGGAGGATGACAGCCTCGAGGCGGCGGCCTCATGCATGGCGAGGCATCAGCTTCGCCGCCTGCCCGTGCTGAACATCGACAGGCGCCTCGTGGGCGTATTGTCGCTCGGGGACCTGGCTCGGGCCGGAACCGAGGCGGCCTGCGCCGCCCGGTGCGCCCTCGTCGGCGCAAGCCGCGCGGCTTGCGCCCGTTGAGAGCCGCACCCGATCAGCCCCGCACGGATGGCATGTCACCTCCAGGACGGGCGGGGCGGCAACAACTGCAGCAGACGTTCTCGAGCCACGTGGCGCGGATCGCGCCCTTCCAGGGGAAAGGTGGCCGAGCCGTAGTCACACCGCACCTTTATGTTCTCACCCTGCTGCAGCCAGCTGCCCCAATAGCGCATGCCGGCGACGTCCATCTGGAAAGCCCGCATCTTCATGTCCTCCCGAGCCCCGGCGGACATGATGTCCTCCGGCTCCCGTCAAACGACAGCGCCCGACCGTTAGGTCCGCGCTTAACATCGGATAAGACTGGGAAACTTCAGGCTCTGGCTGAACCGGCGGCAGCGGCGACGTCACCCGCAAAGGGCGGGGGGGGCGGCGGCGGCAGGGGGGCGAGATCCGCAGGCTTGTCCGGTGATCGCGGCCTCACGCCTGAAGCTGCTCGCAGCGGCACTGCCGCGGCGACTTGTCCGGTCGAAAGCGAACGAGCCGCGTGCCGTGACGGAAGCGGGCTTCGGAGACGTGGTCGAAGGCGACCTCCACCACCAGTTCGGGACGAAGCGGCTCCCAGGCGGCGCTGCGCTCGTCGCTCCAGCGGCTGCGGCCGCCGGGTGCGTCGCCGGTGAATCCCGGCCCCCCGCGCAGCGCCTCCAGCCTTCGGGTCAGGGCGGGCTTGTCGGCCGCCGCCAGGCCGGAGGTGAAGCCGACGTGGTTGAGCCGGCCATCTTCATCATAAAGGCCAAGCAGCAGCGAGGCGACCGTCGCGCCGGCCCGATCGTAGCGAAAGCCGCCGACGACGCAGTCCGCCGTCCGCAACCGCTTGACCTTGACCATCGCCCGCTCGCCCGGGGCATAAGGCCCGTCGTCGCGTTTGGCGATGACGCCTTCGATGTCGCCGGCGTCAAGCCAGGCCTGGGCGCACGCCAGATCCGCCGTTCCGGGAGTGAGAGCCAGTTGGCGGCTGTCGGTCCCCTGCAGGAGCGCTGCGAGGCGCCGGGCGCGGTCCCGGCGCGGAGCGTTCAGAAGCTCGCCGCCTTGCGGGTCGAGCAGCAGGTCGAAAAGCATGTATCGGGCGGGGGTCTCTGCCGCGAGGCGCCGGATGCGGCTGGGCGCGGGATGCAGCCGCATCTGCAGGGCCGCAAAGGAGGTCTCGCCGTTCACCTCGACAATCAGCTCACCGTCGAGGATGAAACGATCAAACGGCAATGCGGCCAAAACGGCCATGATCTCGGGAAAGTAGCGTCCCAGCGGCTTGCCGGACTTGGCTCTGAGGTCGATCTGCGCGCCCTGACGAAACGCCAGGCAGCGAAAACCATCCCACTTGGGCTCGTACCACCAGCCGTCCGTCGACGGCAGCTGCGGCGCCGGGCGGGCCTCCATCGGCCGAAGGGTGTCTGGATGCGCAGGCATCCCGTCTCAAGTCCGCCGCGACCCGACAGTTCCTGGTCGGCCCGCTCTGGCGCCGCCGGCGGGATCAGCCCAGCAGCACCTTGAGGGCCAGGAACACGATCGCCCAAAATGCGCCGCAGGTGGCGACGATGAAGCTGAGCGTCACGCGCGGGGGCCATTTGGCCTCCTCGGAGAAGGCGCGGTCCAGGTCGGACTGCATCTGACGGGCAGGGCTTTGGGCGCTGGCCTCCAGGCCCGTCGCCAAATGCAGACGAGGGGCGGCCGGATCGACGACGTCGTCGATGCCCTGATCAACCTTGCGCTTATGCTTCACCGGACGGCTCCCTTCTGGAACAGCCCGTCTTTTAGATCGCGGGCCTAAACAAACCGTCGGCGGACATGCTTAAGCAATGAAGAACGCCGGCCGATAAGCTTAAGCTTAGCGCAAGGGTTTTTCGCGGCAGGCCAAGATGTTCGGCGCCAAGGAACCGGACATGGCGACGGCAAATCCTGACATCGCCCCGGCTTCGCCGCTTTTTCGCCATGGGCGGCAGGGTTAGTTTGCACCGCAGCAAGTTACTGACGAGGCGCCGGATGCACGATGACGCCCAAGCCCCTCCCGCGGCCGCCGCGCCGGGCGGCTACAGGCCCGATATCGACGGCCTGCGGGCGGTCGCGGTCATTCCGGTGGTGCTCTTTCACGCCGGCTTCGAGACCTTGTCCGGCGGTTATGTGGGTGTCGACGTCTTCTTCGTCATCTCGGGCTTCCTGATCACCAGCATCCTTCGCTCGGATCTCGACAAAGGGCGCTACAGCCTCGCCGGCTTCTATGAACGCCGGGCCCGCCGCATCCTGCCCGCCCTGTTCGCCTGTCTGGCGGCCACCTTCCTGACCGCCCTGGTCCTGCTGCCGCCCGGAGAGCTCGAAGCCTTGGGCAAGAGCGCGGTCTGGGTGGCGATCTTCGCCTCCAACATCTTCTTCTTCAACGAAGGCGGCTATTTCGGCCGGGCGGCGGAAGACATGCCGCTGCTGCATACCTGGTCGCTGTCGGTGGAGGAGCAATTCTACATCGTCTGGCCGATCCTTTTGGCCCTGCTGGTGCGCCACGCCACCCGGCGGCGGATGTTCGCCGCCGTCCTGGGGCTCGGCGCACTGTCCCTGGCCGCGAGCGTGTGGATGGTGGGGCGCAATGGCGAGGCGGCCTTCTATCTGGCGCCTTACCGCGCCTGGGAGCTCCTGCTCGGGGCAGGGCTGGCCATGGGCATGGCGCCGAGGGTCCGCCCGGCGCGTCTGCGCGCCGTCCTGGCGGCGGCGGGTCTGGGACTGATCGTGTGGCCCATGCTTGCCTATGAGGCGACGACGCCCTTCCCCGGCTTCGGGGCGATCCCGCCCTGTCTGGGCGCCGCCTTGCTGCTGCATGTGGGCCGTGACGCGGGCCCCGTCACGCGCCTCCTGTCAAGCAAGGCGATGGTCGGTGTGGGGCTGATCTCCTACTCGCTCTATCTCTGGCACTGGCCGGTGCTGGTGCTGGGTCGGGTCGCGCTCAACCGTGACTTCGAGCCGGCGGAGGCCGCTGCCGCCGTCACCCTCGCCTTTTTGCTGGCCTGGCTCTCCTGGCGGTACGTGGAGCGTCCTTTCCGCACCCACGTGCGCCTGCCGCGCCCCGACCTGAAAGTGCTCGGCGGCGCGGCGGCCGGCTTGGCCGTGCTTGCCGGGGCAGGGGCCTCGGCGGCTCTGAGCGACGGTTTCAGGCAACGCGCCGCGCCCGGCGTGGCGGTCGCCGAGGCCGCGGGCCGCAGCATCAACCCCCGGCGCGCCAGGTGTCACGTGGACAGCGCCAGCGGCGCTCCCGCCCCCGCGAAGGCCTGCACCCCCGGGGGCGAGCATGCCGCCATCCTGCTGTGGGGCGACAGCCACGCCGACCATTTCGCCCCGGCCGTTTACGCCTTCGCCGATCGCCTCGGCGTGCCGGCCCGCCAGGCCAGCAAGAGTTCCTGCCGACCCGTCCTCACCGACGGCCGCGTCGCCGCCAATGTCGGGGTGATGACCGCCGACTGCGCGGCCTTCAACGAAGCCGTGCTCACCCAGGCCGCCGCTAATCCCGACTTGAAGACCGTCGTCCTCGCCGGCTGGTGGATCATGCGCAAGGGCGCCGAGGCCGACGGGGGGCGCGGCTTCGAGCGCGCCGCCACGTACAGTCTCACGCGGATGCGCGAGGCTCTCGGCCCCGATGTGGAGATCGTGGTCCTCGGCTCGACCCCGGCCTTCGATTTCTGGCCGGCCCAGTGCCTGTCGCGCGCTCGCCAGGCCGGCCGGGACGAGAAGGCCTGCCGCGTCGGGACGGCGATCAATGCGAAGGAGGCGCGGGACGCCGACGCCATCCTCGCTCGCATCGCCGCGCGCACCCCTGGGGTGCGCTGGGCGCCGCTCTGGGACGATCTTTGCGACGGCGCGCGGTGCGCGACGATCCTGGGCGGGGCGGTGCTTCTGCGCGACCACAACCACTTCACGGTGGAGGGCGGCCAACGCCTGCTGAGTCCCAAACTGGCGCAGCTTTCAGTTGCACGAGAGGCGCGGTCAATGCTGCATGACGGATAACAAAGTTATCCGAAATCCGCCTGAGATGGACTGAGCGAGGCGCGGGCCGAATATTGTCGGACAGGCGACATAAGTGTCTCGGATCGCTCGGATTTGTCGCCGAATAGTCAAACGGCGCCCCTTCGCGCAGCGTTTGAGTAAGCTTAATCCCGCTGTTCGCCGAATCTCTTTGCCATTTGATAACTACGTTTCTAGTTTGGCCCCGTCCTTGCCACGCTCCCCCGTGGTTGTGGGCATGGGGTGCTGGGATGTTCAATATCGAGACAGCGGACGAACTGCTGGCCGCCGAGCGCGCGCCGGCTGCGGTGACGAGCGTGCTGAAGCGGGCCATGGATATCGTGGTGGCGCTGGGCATGCTGATCTTCACCCTGCCGCTCACCGTGCCCGCGGCGATCCTGGTGGCCCTGTCCTCCAAGGGCCCGATCCTCTTTCGTCAGCGCCGCACGGGCCTGAACGGCAAGACCTTCCTGATTCTGAAGTTCCGCTCCATGCGCGTGGCTGAGGCCGGCTCGTTCCGCCAGGCCACCCGCGACGATGACCGCATCACCCCCATCGGCCGCTTCCTGCGCCGCTCCTCCATCGACGAGCTGCCGCAGCTGATCAATGTGCTGAAAGGCGAGATGAGCCTGATCGGCCCGCGCCCCCACGCGGTGGACCACGACATCCTGTGCCGCGCCCAGGTGGCCGACTACGACGCCCGCTACATGGTCCGCCCGGGCCTTACGGGTCTTGCCCAGGTGGCCGGCCTTCGCGGCGAGTCCTGCGACAGCCTCATGAACGAGCGCGTGCGCATGGACGTATCCTATATCGAGAAGTGGTCCATCGGCCTGGACTTCAAGATCCTCATCAAGACCGCCCTCGTCGTCCTCTTCCAGAAGACCGCCTACTAGCGCGTCCGGTTCGGCGCGCTAAAGCGCCGTTCCCCTCGATGGCTGTTCGGCGTGCTCATCTGAGCGCTGAAACCCAGATCGGAAGGTCCGCGAGCAGGCGCTCGCAGCATAGACGCGTCTGCGGCCCGGGCGGGCGACGGTGTCGTGTTCGGTCAGGCGAGCGCCGCGCCGAAGGGCTTCACCCTGGAGAAGCTTGCCTTGTCAGATACTTCCGGAAAAATTTCCGGAAATGGAAAGTTTGCCATGACTAAAACTGCTCAGTCCGCTCTTGGGAAGCGTCGAGCAAAGCTCGCGCGTCGTGGATTTGTTCGGTTGGAGGTTAGCGTCGATAAGCAAGACGCAAGCCTGCTGCGTAGTGTGGCGTCTGCTCTGTCTGATCCGGTGCTCCAGCATGAGACAGGGCGCCTCCTGCGCGATCGCTTCCAGCGCGGCGCGCAAACGGACCTGAAAGCCTTGCTCGCGTCAGCACCGCTTGACGGGATTGAGCTTGATCGCGACCGCGACGTCGGCCGCGAAGTCGATCTATGAGTTTTCTCATCGATACGAACATCATTTCCGAACTGCGGAAGGGCGAGGCTTGTGATCGCAATCTAGCCCGCTGGTACGCATCGATCGATGCGGACGATATCTTCCTAAGCGCGCTTGTCTTGGGAGAAATCCGCAAGGGGGTCGAGCAGGTTCGTCGTCGGGATGAACTCAAGGCACGAATGCTGGAAGCTTGGCTGAATGATGTTCATGTGGCGTTTCAAGGACGCATCCTCAGTGTCGACACCGCCGTTGCTGAACAGTGGGGCAGGCTGAGCGCAATTCGATCTGTCCCAAGATCGACAGCATGCTGGCCGCCACCGCACTGGTTCACCGTCTGACGCTCGTTACACGCAGTACGAAGGATGTCGAAACGCTCGGCTCGGCGGTTCTCAACCCCTTCGAGCTCTACTCGCCAGGCTGAGGATCGTGCCGCTTGGCAAGATCGCTGCCCCCGGCCGATGACCGCCTTGTCTGCGTCATCTGCAATGATGCCGGCCGCGTCCTACCGTCGTAGTGCGCAAACGCTCTGCTGGAAGGACGCCTGTAGTCAGGCGGCTTTGGCGAATGGCTTCACCTTGATGGAGCTTTCATGCGCACGCGCCTCAGCCAACTCATATGCCGTCTGCATGCGCAGCAACGTGTCGGCCTTGACGCCGAAGGCCTTCTCAAAGCGGATCGCCATATCCGCCGACAGCTTGGCGTGACCGTTGAGCAGGTTGCTGAGCGCCTGCCTTGAGACGCTGAAGTGCTCGGCAAGAGCGGTCACGCTCACACCCGCGGGTGACACGATCTCGGCGTTGAGCCAGTCACCTACATGAACGGCCAGGGACGGATGCATCTTAAGAGCCATGATAATCCTCCAGGTCCAGATCGATGAGCGCGCCGTCATCATTGATACAGAACGTCAGGCGCCAATTCTTCGTCACGGTCATCGACCAAAAGCCTGAGCGATCACCGGTAAGCTGATGCAGCCCGAAATTCGGAGGCGTAACCAACTCTCCAAGAGCCTCGGCCGCGTCGATGAAGGCCAGCATCCTGCGCAATCGGCTGACATCGCCTACCAGGCCCTTCGCATTGCCGGTCTCGAAGAAACGCTTCAGCCCTTTGTGGCGGATGCTCTCGATCTCCATTGTTCTAGTTTGGACTTCAAGTCCCCGTTGTCAAGTGACGCGTTACGATTGACAAAGTTGTCTACTTTGCCCCGAGTTCCGCCGGAAAAGAAAAGGCGCCGGATGAACCGGCGCCCGGAAGTTTCCTTGGAGGGGATCCAAGGGGTCTTCGAGATCAGTAGACGATGCGCGCGCCCACGAAGAACTGGCGCCCGGTGCTGGCGTACTGCGAGACGAGCGGGTCGTTCTCGTAGCCATAGCGCTGGTCCTTCTGGTCGGTGAGGTTGAGCGCCTCGGCCGTGAAGGTGACGTGGTCGTTCCACTGATATGAGAACGAGGCGTCGAGGTTGAAGGTCTTCCTGCTCGACACGAAGTCGTTGATCAGCGGCGCATCGCAGACGCCCGGATTGCAGCCGCCCGAGGCCAGCGGATAGGTGGTCTTGTAGGGCGACCGGTAAGCCGCCGAGAAGCGGCCGCTGAACTTGTCGGTCTCGTAGAACACCGTGGCGTTCACCGACTTGGGCGAGGCGCCCAGGAACGGCGCCTTGCCGGTGATGTTGGCGACCGGGTCGAGGATGAACTCCAGCTCGCTGTCGATATAGGTGTAGTTGGCCTGGACCCCGAAGTTCTCGGTCCACTGCGGCAGGAACCCGAAGGTCTCCGGCAGGAAGGTCAGGTTCTGCTGATAGTTCAGCTCGAAGCCCTGAAGGTAGCCCCCCGGCGCGTCGTTGTACTGGCGGATCTGGAAGGTGCGGTCCTGATCCAGATAGGCCCGGCGGCTGGCCGACTGATCGTCCGTCAGGCCGTCGTAGGTGGCGCGGATGCTGGCGATGCCTTCGGCGTCGAAGATCGAGCTGAGCGGTCCTTCGCGGATGACGATCTGCGGGAAGCTGTTGATCTCCTTGCGGAAGACCGCCGCCGACAGCACCGCGCCGGTGTCGAAGTACCACTCGACGCTGGCGTCATAGTTCGTGGCGCGGAACGGCTTCAGGCGCACATTTCCCACGGTGATGGCGGCGTTGCTGCCGTCATAGTCCGCCGGCTGCGTGCCGATGCCCGTGGGCACCGTCAGGTTGCTGATCCCGGGCGACAGAGCCACAAGCTGCGGACGAGCCATGACCTTGGCCACGCCGACGCGCAGCATCAGCTTTTCGTTGAGCTCATAGGCGGCGTTGAACGACGGAAGGGTGTCGTTGTACTCGTGGTTCTCCACCACGGGCCGGCCGCTGGGCGTGCGGCCGCGAGCCTCGATCTCGGTCTTGACCTGACGCACCCCGACATTGCCGCGCAAGGTGCGGCCGAGGAAGGTGAGATTGTAGTCCACCTGGCCGAAGAAGCCGGTGTCCTTCTCATCGACGCCGAAGGTGCCGACGCCGCCGTTGCGCAGGTCCGACAGGCGCCAGTCGCCGAACTTGTTGATGCAGTTGCAGTCGAACCCGAAGCGCTCGCGGAAGGCGTCGAGGTTCGGCGCGAAGAAGCTCTGCGGCGTGCCGGCCGGCAGGTCGAGGCCCTCGCCGAACTTCACCACCTTGCCCATCTGGCCGACCGTGGTCGCGCCCACCAGGCCGCCGCGCACGCCTTCGAGCAGGCTGGGGTTCATGGTGTCGCCGATCAGGCGTTCATAGCGAGTGTAGTAGAAGCCGAATTCTCGCTGGCTTCCCCCCGCCTTGAAGGTGAAGTTGGGGTTCAGGTCGTAGGCGACGTCGAACTGGATCGCCTCGTAGTCGTTGCGCGCGATCGTGTAGTAGTGGCGCAGCGCCGAGTAGCCCTTCACGAAGTCCCACTTGGTCGGATCGGCAACGTCGAAGCCGAAGTCCATGGACGGCATGGCGCCGCCCTGGCGGTCGTCATAGACGAAGTAACCGTTGCCGGCCGTGCCGTTGCCCGAATCCAGGCGGATGAAGTCCGCCAGCAGACCCCGGTTCTTGTTGATCGAGCGCGAGCGGCCGTAGCGGCCGTGGACCCGCAGGTTGTCGGTGAGCTCGTGCTCGATGTCGATCGAGTTCTGGGCGAAGTAGTTGGTGAACGAGCCCTGGTCGATGGCCGAGCGGAAGTCGACATTGCCCAGAACCAGGTAGTTGGCGCTGTCACCCGCGGAGGTCAGGCCCGCATCGATGAGGCGCGTGGCGGGACGGCCCAGGAACTGTGCACGCATGGCCTGGCCTTGCGGGTGGGCCACATAACCCACTGAGCCGGGCTGGTTGTAGTAGTCGTAGACCTCGAGATTGTTGGGGTTGAAGCTGCCGGCTCCGGCCGGCAGGCCGCCCGCGCCATAAATGGTCGAGTTGAACACCGGCGTGTTGCCGTACTGCGATTGGCCGCAGTCGATGGCGTCGCGGAATGACGTCGCCGCCTGGGTGGCGCAGTTGGCGTAGGCGGTGCGGCGGTTGGCGTAGGTGTTCTGCGCGGCGGAGGCCGTTGTGGCGGTCTGGTAGCTGAAGTTGGTGGGCGTGCGGTTGCCGTTGGTGTTGTTGCGGTTCAGGCCGATGGCGCCGATCTGGTAGTTGTCGGCGGTCTGATCCATCTCGGCGTAGAGGCCGTCATAGCTGATGGTGGTGCGCTCGGTCGGCTTCCACTGCATGGAAAGCGTCAGGCCCAGGCGCTCCTGCTCCAGTTCGCGGTGGTTGAGCGACGAGAGGGTGGGGATGCGCACCAGCGAGCCGCGGTAGTTGTTCGGCCCGTAGAGCAGCTCATAGGCGCGCGGGTTGGAGCCGATCAGATACTGCAGGGCTTCCGGATTGGTGACGCGCGGAATGACGTTGGCGGCGTTGACATTGGTGGGCAGGGCGAAGCCTTGCGGGTCGCCCGCGGCCGCGGCGGCGGCGTTGTTGTAGGTGGAGCCGCGATAGGTGTAGTCGGGCCCGCCCAGGCCGCGCGTATAGCTGTCGATGACCTGTTCGCGGCGGTTGTAGGCCACCGAGCCGAGGACGCCGAACTGGCCCAGCGGCGTGTCCCAGCGATCCGAGAGCAGACCGGCCAGGCGCGGGTTATGCTTGCCGCCGTTCTCGTAATAGGCGTCCTGGGCGGTGAAGGCCATGCGCCGGCCGCTGTAGTTGAACGGGCGGCCGCTGATCAGGTCCACCGTAGCGCCCAGCGAGCCTTCGTCCACTTCCGCCGAGGCGGTCTTTTGCACCTGCAGCGAGCTGAAGAGCTCGGAGGCGAAGGTGTTGAACTGGAAGCCCCGGTCGCGGCTCAGCGCGCCGTCGGCGGTGCTGGAGCCGGAGGTCGAGAGGGTCTCCAGGCCGTTCAGGCGAACGCGGGTGAAATCACCCCCCAGGCCCCGGACCGAAATGGTGTTGCCCTCGCCGTTGACCCGGTCGATCGACACGCCCGGCAGGCGCTGAAGCGATTCGGCCAGGTTGGCGTCGGGGAAGTCGGCGATGTCCTCGGCGTTGATGACGTCGACCATGACGTTGGATTCGCGCTTCTGCACGAGGGCGCTCTGCAAAGCCGCGCGGAACCCGGTGACGACGATTTCATCGACGGCGGTGTCTTCCGCCGGGGCGGCCTCCTGGGCCATGACGGGGCCGCAGACGAGGGTGGCGGCGAGCGCCGCGCCCATGGCGATGGCCCGCGACGACGCCCCACAACCGAGGCGCGCACGCAATTGTGGCGTGATCTGAATCATAGGTCTCTTCCCCGGGCTCCTCCCACGATGCCCGGCCTGATTTGAACGGGACGCGCCCGCCGGCCGATGCTCGCTCACAACCGCCCAGCCCAGGGGACGGCCGTCATCTCTCTGCTCCCGCCCTGACAGGCGAAAACGGCCCTTTCGTCGTGAAATCGCGAAAGATACCGGTATCATTGCTAACTCGAACCCCGTTTGCTGACAATGCCACCGGTGTCAGTTTTTTCTTGACCGAGCCTTGGCTCCCCTCGTTTGATGAGCCCGCCAAGGACGTCGCGGCCATAAGGACGCTACGGAAAGGGGTGCTTCGCCGGCTCGTCGAAGCGCAACCATTTCGTGTGCAAGACGCCTGGAAGAGCGCGCTCGGGAGGAGCCGATGGGACCTTGCACCGGGCGGATCAGCCGCCGAACGTTCACCGCCGCCGTCTTTGCGGCTGCGGCCGTATCGACCGCCGCGGCGGCATCGGAGGACGACGGCTTCACGCGCACCCGCGGCGGCGAAGGCGGTCGCAGGATCGTCGTCACCACCCTCGCCAATGAAGGGCCGGGATCCCTTCGCGCGGCGCTCAAGGCCAAGGGCCCGCGCATCATCAGCTTCGCCGTGGGCGGGGTCATCGATCTTGGCCGCAAGACCCTCCAGCTGCGCGAGCCGTTCGTGACGATCGATGGCGAAGGGGCGCCGTCTCCGGGCGTCACCCTCATCCGGGGGGATCTGGCCATCAACACCCACGACGTGATCGTGCGCCATATCCGCGTGCGGGCCGGCCGCGACGGGGCGCCCGACAAGAGCGGCTACGAGGTCGACGGAATCTCCCTGCGCAGCGCCCGCGACGTGATCATCGACCATTGCTCGATCTCGTGGGCGACGGACGAGAACCTGTCGGCCTCCGGCCCCAGGTTCGAGGGAGGAGAGGACGTCGCCGGTTGGCGCGCCGGAACCTCGCGCCGCGTGACCTTCAGCAACAACATCGTCTCCGAGGGCCTGTCCAACGCCAGCCACGTCAAGGGCGAGCACTCCAAGGGCAGCCTGATCCACGACAACGCCACGGGCATCCTGATCGTCGGCAACCTCTATGCCCACAACCTCGAGCGCAATCAGCTGTTCAAGGGCGGGGTCCACGCGGTGTCGGTCAACAACCTGATCTATGACCCGGGCACACGAGCCATGCACTATGCCCTCAACGCCTCCGAGTGGGTCGGCCACCCCTGGCAGGTCGGCCAGCTCGTCCTGGTGGGCAACGTGCTCAAGGGCGGCCGCTCCACCCGACCGGACCTGCCGTTCCTCATCGTCGAGGGGCAGGGTGATCTGGAGCTGTTCGCCAAGGACAACCTCGCACATCTGGCCGACGGTCGCGTCATGGCGCCCTTGCGCATTTTGCCCACCGAACCGTTGCCCAAGGTGCGGCCGCTCGCCAAGGCGCCGTTCTGGCCAAGCGGCCTGAAGGCGATCCCGGCGTCGCAGGTGGAGACCAAGGTTCTGGCCCGGGCGGGTGCTCGCCCCTGGGACCGCGATGCGACCGACCTTCGCGTGGTGCGTCAGGTCAAGGACGGGACAGGCAGGGTCATCGACGACGAGGCCGAGGTCGGCGGCTATCCCAAGCGGGCGTCGCAATGAACAGGGCCCTGTCCCGCCGCGCGGTCGCCGCCGGGCTGCTCCTGGCGCCGGCCCTTCCCGCCTCCGCCGCCGCGCATTCTCGCGTCCGGGTGGGGCCAGGCCATCACCCGACGGTCGCGGCGGGTCTCGCCGCCCTGCCGCCGCAAGGCGGCGAGTTGCTCATCGCGCCTGGCGCCTATCGCGAGAAGCTGACCATCGAGGCCGGCGGCGTCACCCTGACCGGGCTCGGGGCCAAGCCGGGCGATGTGGTGCTGGTCTTTGGCGACGGCGCACGAACCGCCGGCGGCACCTTCAAGTCCTCGACCCTCAACGTCTCGGGCGACGACTTCACCGCCCGCAATCTGACAATCCAGAACGACTACCACCTGCGTGATCCGCAGCGATCCCAGGCGGTGGCGCTGTCGATCACCGGCGACCGCGCGGTGTTCGACAAGGTGGTGCTGCTCGGCGCTCAGGACACCCTCTACGCGGCCAGCCGCAAGGGGCGTCCGCCCAGTCGCCAGTACTTCCATGACTGCCGCATCGAGGGGCACGTTGATTTCATCTTCGGCGACGCCAAGGCCTTCTTCGACCGGTGCCATATCCACGCCATCACCAATGACGAGATCTTGATCACGGCGCAGAGCAAGAACGCCCCCGATCAGGACAGCGCCTATGTTTTCGACCGCTGCGTGATCACCGCCGAGCCGGGGGCCGGGAACGTCTATCTGGGCCGCGCCTGGCGGCCATACGCGGCGGTGATCTTCATGCGCACCGACATCCGCGCGCCGCTGAATCCCGCTGGCTGGCGCGAATGGCATCCGGGCCGGACCACTACTTTGGACACCGCCTATTTCGCCGAGTTCGCCTCGACGGGACCGGGAGGCGACGTCTCGGCGCGCGAGCCGCGCACGCACCAGCTGACCAGGGCGCAGGCCGCCCGCTGGTCGAAGTCCGTGTTCCTGGCCGGCGCCGACGGCTGGCGCCCGAAAGTCTGAGGCAAGTCCGCCATGAATCGACACAAGCCGCACCGACGCGACATCGTGCTGGGCCTCGCCGCCCTGGCGCCTGGCGCGGCCCTGGCGCAGACCGTCTACACCGACGCGCCGCCTCCGCCGGGCAAGCCGCTGGCGGCGGATGTGGACAACAGCCGCAGGATCATCCCTGCGCCGAGACGCGACTACTGGCCCTATTCCGGCGTCAGCGGCGGCGGCGCGCCCGTGAGCGCGCGCACTCAGGGCGGCGGCTGGGTCTCGGGCATGCCGGACGTGCGCTATGAGGGACCGGTTCCGCGGTCCTATCCCACGGCGCCCTGGGGCGGATCGTCCTCCGGTTCAGTGGTCAAGGACGGGCTTCTGCCGCCGATCCGGCCAATCTGGGACGCGCACATTCGCGACACCATCGTGCGGCCCGCCCCCGACGGCGCCTACTACATGACCGGCTCGACGGGCGACAACATCTGGGCCTGCAACGACGGGGTGGAGCTTTGGCGCTCCCGCGATCTGGAGACCTGGGACTACCTGGGTCTGGTCTGGAGCATCGAGCGCGACGGGACCTGGGAGAAGAACTGGACGATGCGCAAGGGCGTGCCGTTCCGGGCGATCTGGGCGCCGGAGATCCACTTCGTGGCCGGCGCCTGGGTCATCTGCACCTCCATCAGCGGCGTCGGCGTGGGGCTGCTCAAGAGCGTTTCCGGCAAGCCCGAGGGGCCCTACCGGCCGGTGATCTCCGATGTGGCGCCGATCAAGGGCAACATCGACTCCACTCTGTTCGAGGATGACGACGGACGCGTCTGGCTGAGCTTCGGCGCGGGGGAGGCGATCCGCCAGATCAAGCGCGACTTCAGCGCCTTCGAGGGCGATTGGATTCCCCTGAAGCTGGACGAGGCGACGGCGCAGACCGATGCTCAGGGCCGTCGCCGGCTCGGCTTCGAGGGGGTCACGCTCTTCAAGCACGACGGCCGTTACTATCTGGGCGTCGTCCACAAGACCGACGGCCGATACTCCTTCGCCTTCGCCATGTCCGACCAGCTGTTTGGCCCATACCACACCCGCCACGAGGGCGTGCCGGGCGGGGGCGGCGGCAATGTCTTCAAAGATCACCAGGGGCGCTGGTGGCAGACTTACTTCGGCAATGACGACAGCGCGCCCTTCCGCGAGAAGCCGGGCCTGGTGCGCATCGAATTCGACAGCCAGGGACGCATCGTGGTGGCTAAGGACCAACCGTTCCTGGCCAGGTCGACGACATAGCCCTGGTTTGTATGGAACGGGCGTCGCAGCTCTCGTAAGGACCTGCTCAGCCTCGCAGCCGCACGCTCGATGCTCATACCCGCCTGGAGTGATCATGCCCCACCTCGTCCATGACCTGTCCTATGCCGACATCCGCGACGCCATCGCGCGGCTGACGGACAACCTGGTGAACATCAAGGATGAGTCCGGTGCGTTCCTGCTGCGTCTGGACGACGGCCGGGTGATCGACACCAAGGGCTGGAACGACTGGGAGTGGACCCACGGGATCGGCCTTTACGGCCTCTACAAATTCTTCGAGCAGACGAATGATGCGGCCACGCTGAACATCATGCTCGACTGGTTCGAGAACCGCTTCGCCGCCGGCACCCCGACCAAGAACATCAACACCGTCTCGCCCTTCCTGACGCTGGCCTATCTCTACGAGCAGACCGGCGACCAGACCTACATCCCCTATCTGGACACCTGGGCCGAATGGCTGATGGACGGCCTGCCGCGCACCGAGGAGGGCGGGTTCCAGCACATCGTCTTCAATGACGAGAACCCGCAGGAGCTCTGGGACGACACCTTGATGATGAGCGTCCTGCCGCTGGCCAAGATCGGCCTGCTGCTGGGCCGTGATCACTATGTGGAGGAGGCCAAGAAGCAGTTCCTCATCCACATCAAGTACCTGTTCGACCGCAAGAGCGGCTTGTGGTTCCACGGGTGGACGTTCCTGGGGCGGCACAACTTCGCCGACGCCCTGTGGGCGCGCGGGAACTGCTGGGTGACCATCGCCATCCCCGAGTTCATCGAGCTTCTGGATCTGCCGCCCGAGGACAGCCTGCGCCGCTTCCTGATCGAGACCCTGGAGGCGCAGGTCAAAGCCCTGGCCGCGCACCAGCACGAGAGCGGCCTGTGGCGCACCCTGATCCCGGACGATACCAGCTATCTGGAGGCCTCCGCCACCGCCGGCTTCGCCTATGGGATCCTGAAGGCGGTCCGCAAGCGCTACATCAGCGCAGAGTATGAGGCGGTCGCCTTGAAGGCGGTGAAGGGTGTTCTCGCCAACATCTCGCCCGAGGGCGAGCTGCAGCAGGTCTCCTTCGGCACGCCGGTCTTTGACGACCTGCAGGGCTATCGCGACATTCCGCTGACCTCCATGCCCTATGGCCAGTCGCTGGCGATCCTGTGCCTGGCCGAGTTCATGCGGCGGTACATCTGATCGTGACGACGTCCTCGCAGTCCGCGCCGCGCGTTCCCCGCTGGTGGAACTATTGGGGCTGGGGCTCGGGCGACGTGCTGGGCGCCGGCGCCCAGGCGGTCATCACCGGCTGGCTGTTCTACTTCTTCACCACCTTCTGCGGTCTGACCGCCGTGGAGGCCGGCCTGATCCTGGGCCTGCCGCGCCTGCTGGAGGCGATCACCTGTCCCCTGATCGGCTACCTGTCGGACAATCTGCGGCACACCCGGATCGGCCGGCGTATCGGCCGCCGGAAGGTCTTCCTGCTGATCACCATTCCGCTGCTGCCCAGCTTCGCGCTGATCTTCGTGACCGGCCAGACCTTCCTTTACTACCTGGCGGTCTTCGTCTTCTTCGAGCTGCTCTACACGATGTTCCTGATCCCGTGGGAGACGCTCGCCGCGGAGATGACCAAGGACTACAAGCAAAAAGCCCGCTTCGCCGGGGCCCGCATCCTGGTGGGACAGGGCTCGGCCATCGTCGCCTCCTATCTGCCCACCGTGATCATCAACGCCGTAGGCGGCCGGGACTCCGCCCAGACCTTCTTCATCATGGGCGGCATCTTCGGGGTGATGTTCAGCCTGACGGTGCTTGTGGTGGTCTGCCTGAGCTGGGAGCGCCCGTACACGGCCGAGGAACGCGCCGTCCGTTCGGCGCCGTTCAGCCTTAAGGCCGCGCTCCTGATCCCGGCCCGCATGTTCCGTGACCTGTTCTCGACCTTGCGGATCCGGGCTTTCCGCCAGCACCTGTCGATCTATCTGGGCGGATACATCTCGCAGGACATCTTCAACACCGCCTTCCCGATCTTCGTGGCCACGGTGATGATGGGCGCGACGGTGATGATCTCGCAGATGATGACCCTCATGTACGCCGCCCAGCTGGTGTCGGTGATGGTCGCCATCAATCTGGTGATCCGCATCGGGCCGGCGGCGGCCTATCGGATCGCCATCGCCTTCTTCGGGGCCGCGCTCCTGTGGCTGCTGGCCATCTATCTGACGCGGCCGGCCGCGGGGGGGAGCGCGGCGTTCGTGGCGACCGACCCTGCATCTGTCGTCTGGGTGATGGGGCCCATCATCCTGGCGGGTTTGGGGCGCGGGACCCTGAACTTCGTGCCCTGGTCGGTCTACAACTACCTGCCGGACGTGGACGAGGCGGTCACCGGGCAACGCCGCGAAGGCATCTTCGCCGGCGTGATGACCCTGGTGCGCAAGGTGGCTCAGTCCGGCGCCATCATCATCACGGGCTGGATCATCGATCTGGGCGGCTATGTCTCTCCGAAGACGGCGGGCGGCGCCCTCGTGCAAAGTCCGCAGGCCGTGGCCACGGTCGCCTGGCTGCTGGTCCTGGGACCGGCGGTGGTGATGCTGCTGGGTCTGGCCGCCTCCTGGCGCTTCCGCCTCAATGCGCGGACACACGAGGTGCTGATGGCGGAGATCGAGCACCTGCGCGTTGGCGCGACCGCGCCTTCCAGCCGCGCCGCCGGCGAGGTTGTCGAGGATCTGACCGGCTGGCCTTATGCGCGGCTCTGGGGCCGCAACACCCTGGGCGCCCGGCCGCTTCATGGGGAGCCAAGATGAGCGAAGCGCTCGAGACCATCGCCTTTCGGATGACGCTTAATCCCGGCCAGGCCGCGGAGTACAAGCGCCGTCACGACGAGATCTGGCCCGAACTCTCATCGGCCCTGACCGAGGCCGGCGTGCGCGACTACCGCATCTTCCTCGACGAGGAGACGCATCACCTGTTCGCCGTCCTCACCCGCACGATCGACAACACCATGGCCCGACTTCCCCGAACCGAGCTGATGCAGCGCTGGTGGGCGATGATGGCGGACATCATGCAGACCCGCCCCGACAACGTCCCGGTCCAGGTCGACCTGACTTCAGTCTTCCATCTGACGGCCAAGAGCGCGCGCTAAGCGGTCGCTCCGGCCTTTTTTCGAAAGCATCGGCTCAGCCAAGACGCGCGCTTGGGCTCACCAGTCGAACATCGTGCCGTCCCGCAGGCGGTTCACCGGCAGGTAGGCGCGCCTGTAGGGGTATTCTCCGGCCAGCACCTCGTCGATATCCACGCCCAGGCCCGGCTTGTCGCCCGGGTGCAGCATGCCGTCCTTGAAGCTGTAGGCGTGCGGGAAGACCGCGTCCGTCTCCTCGGTGTGGCGCATGTATTCCTGCAGGCCGAAGTTCGGGACCGAAAGGTCGAAATGCAGGGCCGCCGCCATGCAGACCGGCGACAGGTCGGTGGCGCCATGGCAGCCGGTCTTGACGTTGTGCATGGCTGCAAAGCTGGCGACCTTGCGCAGGTGGCTGACG
Organism: Caulobacter segnis; assembly: GCF_029543125.1. Classification (GTDB taxonomy): domain Bacteria; phylum Pseudomonadota; class Alphaproteobacteria; order Caulobacterales; family Caulobacteraceae; genus Caulobacter; species Caulobacter segnis_D. The sequence continues at coordinate 453,255 of NZ_JARQWW010000001.1, read as the reverse complement.
CCGCCGGCGTGGACCACGGTGGCCCGGATGTAGTCGATCAACTGCTCCTCGATCAGCTGCTTGCAGCTCCAGATCGAGTCGAAGATCTCGCCTACGGCCAGCGGCGTGGTGGTGTGCTGGCGGATCAGGCGGAAGTTGGCCTGGTTTTCCGCCGGAACCGCGTCCTCCAGCCAGAACAGGCGATACGGCTCCAGGTCCTTGCCCAGGCGACCGGCTTCGATCGGCGTCAGGCGATGGTGCACGTCATGCAGCAGGTGCACATCCCAGCCCAGCACCTCGCGGGCCTTCTCGAACAGCCTGGGCGCATGAGCCATGTATTGCGGGGTCGACCAGATATTTTCGGTCGGCATGTCCGCGTCGGCCGGCTCGTAGAACATCTTGTCCCTGGAGACGCCGTAGGTGCTGGCCAGGCCGGGCACCCCCGTCTGCAGGCGGATCGCCTTGTAGCCCATGGCCTTGTACTTCACCGCCTCGGCGATGGTCTCATCGATGGTCTCGCCGTTGGCGTGGCCATAGACGGTCACCCCCGTGCGGCACGCGCCGCCCAGCAGCTGGTAGACCGGCAAGCCGGCGGCCTTGCCCTTGATGTCCCACAGAGCCGTATCGACGGCGGCGATGGCGGTCATGGTCACCGGGCCGCCGCGCCAGTAAGCGCCGCGATAGAGGTACTGCCAGATGTCTTCGATCTGGTGTGCGTCGCGCCCGATCAGGCAGGGGATGACGTGATCTTCCAGATAGCTGACCACAGCCAGTTCGCGCCCGTTGAGGGTTGCGTCGCCCAGGCCGTAAACGCCTTCAGCGGTCTCGATCTTGAGGGTGACGAAGTTGCGCCCGGGGCAGGTCACGATCACCTTCGCGCCGGTGATCTTCAGCGGCCGGGCGAACCGGTTGGCTTCGGAGAGCGGGGGCAGGGCGACAGGGGCGTTCATCAGAGCACTCAGAGAAATTGGTCAGGCCACTAATGCGTCACCTGTCAGGCCGACGTCAAGGGCAGGCTCGATGACCGTCGGGCTATTTTCGTGGAATGATCGCTGAAGTCGGGGCCAATCCGGGACCTGACAACCATGGCCGAGCCGCGATACAAAGTTCCCATGACCACCACGACCGCCGACGCCCGAAAGCTCTATCAGCAGGTCGCTGACGCCGTGGCCACGGCCATTCGTCGTCAGCGCTATCCGGCCGGCGGCCGCCTGCCGTCCGAGCGGGACCTGGCCGAAGAGTTCGGGGTCAGCCGTCCCACCATCCGCGAGGCGATGATCGCTCTCGAAATCTGGGGACTGGTCGAAGCCCGTCACGGCTCAGGCATCTATGTCACCGACGGCGCCAAGAAGGCGGCCGAGGCCGAGCCCGAGCTGGACATCGGCGCCTTCGAGCTGACCGAGGCGCGCCGGCTGGTGGAGGGCGAGGTCTGCGCCCTGGCGGCCTCCACGATCAATGATGAGGAGCTCGAGCAACTCGGCCGGATCGTCAAGGCGATGATCGCCGAGAACGACGCTGACGTGGCGGGCGAAAAGGCCGACCGCAGCTTCCATGTCACCATCGCGCAGGCGACCCGCAACGCAGCTTTGGTCACGGTGGTCGAGGAGCTGTGGGACATCCGCTACAAGTCGCCGCTTTGCGCCGCCATGCTGGCCCGGGCGCGTGAGGCCGGCTCCCGCCCCCTGATCGACGACCACCAGCTGATTCTCGAAGCGCTTGGCACCCGCGACCCGGTTCAGGCCCGCCAGGCCATGCGCGACCACCTGGGCCGCGTCATCGAAGACCTGCTCGCCGCCACCGAGATGGAAGCCTTGCAGAAGGCCCGCAGCGAAACCGCCGCGCGACGTGTCGAACTGGCGCGCCGCGGTTCGATCTGAGCTTGGGTCGAACTGGCCGGACCAAAACCGCTGTCGCTGATTTTGGCTTGACCACTGGCGCGCGCTTCCCGCAACTGACCTCCAAAATCAAAACCGGGAGGCGTCCATGAGGAACTGGTTGATCGCTGGAGCGGCTTTCGCCGCCATGGCCGCGGGCTCCGTCCAGGCCGCCGCGCCCGCTCAGGAGCCGCCTGTCTCCGCCATGCGCCGGGTCGCTGACTGGCAGCTCGCCCACCTGGACAACTTCGACTACATCACCGCCTTCCGCGACCGGGTCGAGGATCCGACGGGCTGGGTGCAGGCCGCTTTTTGGGTCGGCATGACCGAGCTGGCGGACATGAATGTCGACCCCAAGTACGCCCGGGCTATCGAGGCTGTCGGCGCCGACCGTCACTACGCCCTGGGCCATCGGCCCCTGCACGCCGACGATCACGCCATCGGCCAGACCTGGGTGTGGGTCCACGAAAAGACCGGCAACGACGCGGCCCTGGCGGCCATCAAGACCCGCTTCGACGCCATCCTCGCCGATCCGCCGAAAAACAGCCTGGAGTTCGTCCCCGGCGTTCCGGGCATGGAGTCCGCCTGCCAGCCGCGGTGGTGCTGGAGCGACGCGCTGTTCATGGCCCCGTCTGTCTGGGCCGCCATGAGCCGCGAGACCGGCGATCCTCGCTACGCCGCCTACGGCGACAAGGAGTTCTGGGCGACCACGGACTATCTCTACGACAAGACCGACCACCTTTATTATCGCGACAGCCGCTTTTTCGAGCGCAAGGGGCCCAAGGGCGAAAAGATCTTCTGGGGCCGAGGCAACGCCTGGGTCTTCGCCGGCATCGTGCGGATGCTGGAGGCCCTGCCCGCCGACCATCCCAGCCGTCCGCGCTACGAGCAATTGATGCGCGAGATGGCCTCCGCCATCGCTCCCCTGCAATCGCCCGCCGGCTATTGGCCGGCATCCTTGCATGGCGGGGCCGGGCAAAACCCCGAGACCAGCGCCGCGGGCTTCTTCGTCTATGGCCTGGCCTGGGGCGTGAACCACGGGGTCTTGGATCGCGCGACCTATCTGCCTGTCATCGACAAGGGCTGGTCGGCCCTGCTGGCGGCGGTCGAGCCCGACGGCAAGCTTGGCTGGGTGCAGCAGGTGGGCAATGCGCCCGAGCAGGTGAAGCGCGAGGACAGCCAGCTCTATGGCGTCGGCGCATTCCTGCTGGCCGGTTCTGAAGTGCGCAAATTGCGCTTAAGCCGCTAGGTTGCTTGACAGAATTGGTTAGGCCGATAGCAAATGGTCAGGCCAATTCATCTGGCGGCGGGTGGTGCGTGATCGCGTAGGCTCGCGCCGCCTCCTTATCCGAGCAGCCTGATGTTCAAACCCGTTCCGTTCGTCCTGGCGACGGTGCTCGCCGGCTCCGTCTCTCCGGCTATCGCCGCCGCGCCGGCGCCTCGCGGCGTCGCCTACGAAACCGTCGCCCCCATGAACGCGACGGTCGAGCAGCGCATCCTGCCCGAGCTCGACGTGTTGATGGGCAAGCTGCTGGCCGAGAAGCGGAACATGACCCTGGATGGGGTCAAGGTTTTCGAGGCGGACGACAAGTTCCTGCCCGGCAAGATCGCCATCGGGCTCAGCTACTTGCTGCTGGACACTCCGCGCGACGACCCGCGCTTCCGGCGCTACCTTGCCGGCTTCCGCGAGATCGCGGACATGACGGTGGAGGAGAAGAACGACACCTGGGGCGTCTACTACTACATCCAGGCGCTCCACATGCTGAAGGAGGCCGGCCTGCTGGACGACGCGGTGTCGGCGCAAACCCGGGCCAGGCTGAGAGCGAAGCTGGACTGGCGGCATTTCGTCCGCTCCGACGACCTGACCCTCATCGACCTGCCCAACAACTACTACGGCGTGGCCTTCAGCGTGGCGCGCCTGCGCTACCAGATGGGCTGGGAAGACGCCTCGGCCAGCGAGGCCCTGCTGGCCCGGATGCTGGATCACTATCGCAAGTATTCCGGCGAGTACGGCTTCGCCGACGAGACCGATGGCGACGGCCGCTTCGACCGCTACAGTGTTCTGCTGATCGGCGAGATCGCTCATCGGTTCATCGAAAGCGGCATCCCCGCCACGCCCGAGCTGAAGGGTTGGCTGCGCAAGTCGGTCGACATGATGCTGCCGCGCTTCAACCGCTACGGCGAGGGCTTCGAGTACGGGCGCAGCATCGGCGCCTATGGCGAAACGGCCTTCCTGGAGGTGATGACCGCCGCCGCCGTGCTGGGCGTCCTCACCGACGAGGAGAAGGAGATGGCCTACGCCTTCTCGTCCCGCGTCACCGCCCGCTACGCCGACTTCTGGTTCGATCCGAAGATGGGGTCGGTGGACATGTGGGAGAACGGCCGCCGAACCGACGCCTATCGCGGCAAGCACCGCATCCTGGGCGAGAACCTCAGCCTCGCTCGCCAGCATATCTACACCAGCCGGATCTGGGACGAGCAGGGCTTCCGCAACAAGGCGCCCTCACCCCGGTTCGACGCTTGGCTGAAGTCCCTGCCCGAACGTCAGACGACCTGGTTCGCGCGCGGCGGATATGACCGCTTCGTGGTCACATTCCGCGACGGCGACCATGTGCTCAGCCTGCCGGTGATCAACGGCGGAACCGGACAGCACATGCATAGCCCCTATTTTCCCGTGCCGTTCTCGGCGGGGATGTTGTCGGGCGTGGCCGACGGTGACGCGCCGAACCTCCTCCCGCGCTTCACGCTTTCCGACGGCGTCCAGTTGATGCCCCTGGCCTATTTCAAGGACGCAAAGGTCACCGTGGCGGGCAAGACGACCACCATCACCTGGCGCCAGGATCAAGTGGACCGCATGGGCGACAAGGCTCCCCGGCCCGATGATCGCCTATCGGTTCGGACCACCTATGTGTTCAGTCCCGGCAAGATCGTGCGTACGGATCTCTACACGCCCAAGGCGCCGCTGGCGCTCGGCGCCATCGACCTGGAGCTGGGAACCTACTCGGCCGAACCGTCGTGGACCGGCCAGGGCTTCGCCTTCGGCGCAGGCGACGTCACCGGCTTTGCGGCGACTGGTCTGGACGGTTGCGAGGCGCGGCCATTCGAAAGCGCGGCGGACGCGGGCACGCCGCCGGGGCCCATGAAGACGCGTCTGGTCTGCACGTCGGGGCCGCGTACCGTATCCTCGCCGTTCTCGATCAGCTGGACGCTGACCTATCGCTGATGCGACCCGGCGGGACCCGGTCGCGACAGACCGACACCGGTGCTCGCCGGTTCGACTGCTCTAATGATCCGGCGAGGTGACCGCGCGGCTGCGATAGTAGGCCGCGAGGACCTCGAAGGCGGCTTTGCGCTCGCCGGTCGGCGAGATCAGGCCCTTACGGTTCCAACCCTGTTGATGGACCGGATGTTGGCGGCGCGGCGCGCGGAAGTCCTTCAGCACCCATGGCGACATGCCCGCCACGCTCGGCGCCTTGTCGACCATGGCCAGGGTCTGACGGTAATAGCGCGCCTGGAAGTCCTCGGAGAACTTTCGCTGAAGCTGCGGGTCGTGGAAGCCGGCCTTGGCGTCCGCCCCGAACTCGGAGAACACGAGCGGCTTGTCGGTGGCGGCCCAACGGATGTCAGGCACCTGATCGAGCGTGTCGTCGCCGTACCAGCCGCTGTAGGTGTTCACGGCCAGCACATCCAGCTTAGGCCCAAGCGGATCGTCGATGACAGTCCGGCGCTCCGCGCCCCTTCCGACACGGTTGGACAGTAGGGCCGCGGTGACCAAGCGCGTGTCGTCCAAGGCGCGGACATCGTCGATCAAGGCGCCGAGGAAACGGTTGCGCGGCTCGCTCACGGGCGTCTCGTTGGCCACGCTCCAGAAGACGATGGAGGCGCGATTGCGGTCGCGGCGGATGTTCTCGGCCAGCATGGCGCGGGCCAGAGACAAGGTGCGCGGATTGGCGAAGTCCACCAGCCAGTAGACGGGGATCTCGCTCCAGACCAACAGGCCCATCTCATCGGCCAGACGGGTCGTGATCTCCGAGTGCGGATAGTGGGCGAGGCGCACGAAGTTCACGCCCAGACCATCGCGAGCCTCGGTCAACAGGGCGCGGGCGGAGGCCTCGGTGATGATGCGTGAGGGCTCTTCGCCGATCTCCTCCTCATGCATGCTGATGCCCCGCAGGAAGATGGGCGAACCGTTGAGCAGGATCTTCGATCCCTTCACCTCGATGGTACGGAAGCCGACCCGGTCGCGCAGCCGGTCGGCGCCCGCCGTGACTTCGACCTCGTAGAGCGTCGGGCTTTTGGGCGACCAGCGCTTGAGGCCGCGCGGTGCGCTCGCCGCGCCCTTCCAGGCCCCGTCGGCGTCGGCCTTGCCTGACAGAGTCAGGCCCAGCGCCGGGATGCGCACCTGAATGGGCGAGCCCGTCGCCTGAGCGCCGTTCAGCTTGATGTCGGCGGCGATGCGCCCCTGTCGGTCCAGGCGCACCCAGGCCTCGTCCACGAAGGTGGCGGGCGCGTAGACAAGTCGCACAGGGCGGGTCAGGCCGCCATAGTTCTCCCAGTCCGTGACCGGGGGCGGCACGCCTTCGGGCGTTGGTGTCGAATCCACACCCACCGTGAGATTGTTCTCGCCCGCCCGGATCAGGTTGGTGACCTCGAAGGCGAAGGGGGTGAAGCCGCCCTCGTGCTGGCCCACCAGCTTGCCGTTCAGATAGACCCTGGCGGTGTAGTTGGCCGCCTCGAAACGCAGGAAGGCCCGCTGCCCGGCCGGCGGCGCGGCCGCGAAGCGGCGCTGATACCAGACCAGTCCCTGATAATGCCGAAGCTGCGGCGCATGGGTCAGCCAGGATGACGGCAGGTCGGCGACGGCCGAGCGCTGCATGTCGTATTCATAGAGCGCGGTCGGGGCGGCGCGGGTCACCGCATCGACGTCGCTGTCCTCATAGCGTCGATGACCCACGCCCGCCTCGCCGCGATGAAAGCCGAGCAGGCCGTCGCGATAGGGATCGATCGAATAGGTCCAGGCGCCGGTCAGGGACTGGCCGTCGCGCAGATCGGCGCGGGTGAGAACCTGGCCCAGGGCCTGCGAGGCCGTCAGGGCGGCCGTGAAGGCGGTGGCGGTGAGGATGGAGCGGATCATGCGGGCTCCCTGAGATCCAAGGCGTCAGGCCTGAAAAAACAGCCGGACCCCAGGGGAAGTCGGGGTCCGGCCTAGCAGGGGAGATGATCTCGCCGCGCACCAAGAGACGTCAATGCGCAACGAGATATTGGTCAGGCCATTTGTTGAGTATGGCGACATGATGTCAAGCCAATTTTCGGATTAGGCCGGGCATCCACCTGCGGTCGTTTTGACCAGCCGGACGTCCTCGATCTCCACAACAGCAGCGCCCTCCGCATGCAGTACGAAGGGCTTGCCGACCTTGGTCAGATCGAGGTCCGTGAAACAGGACAGGGGCGTGGATGCGGTGGCCCAGGCGCCCACCGCCGGCAGGGAGCGTCGGGCGCCTTCCGGTCCGAACCAGACAGGTGCGCCGCTCGTGTCGATCCGACGGTACCGCACGCTCAGGGCGTAACCTTCCCGGGCCAACGGGCTCAGATCAAGGGCGCGCCCGCCCAGCCAAGCCGAGCCCGCCTTGGCGAAGGTGAAGCGCCGCGCCGACTCCTGAGCGCCGCCATCGACGATCCCATAGGACACAGCGCCGCCGGGGCTGCGGGACTCGCGAAGCTGGCCGACCCGCATGGTGCGCCCGTCCGCATCCTGCAGGGTCAGGGACCAAGGGGCTACGATGCGGCCGTCGGCGAAATAGCGGGCGCTGGGCCCAGCTCCCGGCGTGACGCCGGAAGCCTCGCTCAGCAGGCCGACGCGAGCGGGCTTGGCGTAGGACAGGCCATAGCCATAGGCGAACTGCGGATCGTATCCGGGCTGGCCGATGTTGAGCGGTCCCTGCACGGCGGTCTTCGGCCAGGAGAAGGACAGGCGGCCGGTGAAGTCGCGCGGCGCCCTGCCGTTCTTGGCCGACACCAGGACGTCGGCCGCGGCGCCGGCCTGGCTGCCGGGAAGCCAGGCGGCCACGAAGGCGTCGGCGGCGTTGATCTCCGGATTGGTCCAGAGGGGCCGGCCGGACAGGAACAACGCCACCGTCGCCACGCCCTTGGCCTTCAGGTCACGCAACAGGGCCAGGGGCTCCTGCGGCGCGTAGTCGAGATTGTCCACGTCGCCCTGGAACTCCGCGTACGGGTCCTCGCCGAACACCACCACGGCCACGTCGGGCTTTTGCGTGAAGGCGCCGTCGATGCTCAGTTCGGCGCTTCCGCCGGCGTCCTCCACCGCGTGCTTCAAGCCGGCCCAGATCGACTGCCCGCCGGGGAAGTCGGCGTTGGTGGTTCCCGTTCCCTGCCATGAGATGGTCCAGCCGCCGGAGGCCAGGCCGATGTCGTCGGCGGCCTTGCCCGCGACCAGAAGCCGGGCGCCCGGTTTGATCGGCAGGACCCCGTCGTTCTTGATCAGCACCAGGGATTTGGCCACCGCCTCGCGCGCCAGATCGCGGTGCGCTTGCGAGCCGATCATCGAGAAGTCGCCCTCGATGGCCGGGCGCGGGCCGAAGAGGCCGGACTTGATCTTCACGCGCAGGATGCGGGCGGCGGCTTCCTCGATGCGCGCCAGGGGAATCTCGCCGGACTTCACCTGAGCCAGGGTGTTGGCGTAGAGGCCGCGCCAGCTGTCTGGCGCCATGTACATGTCCAGGCCGGCGTTCATGGCGGCGGCGCAGCTTTCCTTGCTGCAGCCCGGCACCTGTCCGTGGGCGTTCCAGTCGCCGACCACGAAGCCCTCGAAGCCCAACGGCCCGCGTAAAACGTCTGTCAGCAGGGTCTTGCTGCCGGTGTGCTTGACGCCGTTCCAGCTTGAGAACGAAGCCATGATCGTCAGCACGCCCGCGTCGATCGCCTCGCGATAGCCGGACAGGTGCTGGTCGATCAGCTCGCGCTCGCCTCCCTTGAAGTCGCCCTGGTCCAGGCCCGCCTCGGTGCCGCCGTCGGCCAGGAAGTGCTTGGCCGAGCCGGCGATGCGTCCGTCGGCCAAAGAATGGCCGGCCGATAGCCTGCCCTGGAGGCCCAGGGTCATCGGTCCGGCATAGGCCCGCGCCAGTTCGGGCGTCTCGCCATAGCCCTCATAGGTGCGGCCCCAGCGGTCGTCGCGGGGCACGGCCAGGGTCGGGCCGAAGGTCCAGTCAGCGCCGGTGGCGGCGACCTCCTTGGCGGTGGCTTCGCCGATGCGGCCGATCAGGTCCGGGTCGTGCGCCGCGCCAAGGCCGATGTTGTGGGGAAAAAGCGTCGCTCCGACCAGGTTGTTGTGACCGTGCACAGCGTCGATGCCGAACATCAGCGGGATCTTCGCGCCGGGGCGCTGGGCGGCCGCCTCGCGGAAGGCGGTGACCATGGCGAGCCATTTGGCCGCATCGCCGCGCTCGTCGCCGAAGGGGCCGGAGCTGCCGCCGGCCAACAAGGAGCCCAGGGGATAGGTCTTGAGGTCCTCGGGCTTGATGTAGGAGATGTCGGCCTGGATGGTCTGGCCGACCTTCTCCTCCAGGGTCATCTTCGACAGAAGTTCGCGCACCTTCGCCTCGGTGGCGTCGTCGGTCATGGCCGCGGGGCTCTTGGCGTGCGGCCACAGATCGGGATGCGCCGTCTGGGCGTGGGTTGCGCCCGCCAGGGCGAAGGCGGCCGTACTGGCGATGAGGGCGGCGCGGATCATCACTTCACTCCGGACAGACGCTTAGGGCTTGGATGGCAGGCAGACCGACATCCAGGCCGGCGCCGGGCGCGAGTACTGCTCCGAAAGCCTGCGGCTGAGCGCGGCGTATTCGGGACTCAGCGCCGCTGCGTAGGCGAAGGTGTTCACCGCCGCGGACGGCTTCCAGGGGTGAGGCGCGTATTCCGACTGACCTGACGCGGCGCGGTCACGGTCGAACTGGATCTTGGAGTTGGCGAACTCGATATGGGTCTTGTCGCCGCGCGCATAGGCGGCGAACCAGTCGAGCGACCGGGGCAGGCTCGAACCGCTCTGCGCCTTGTAGCTGAACCAGTCCTGGCCATTGGCCTTGGCGGCAAGGTTCGCCATCAGCAACGGATCGAAGTTGTAGGTGACGTAGTGCAGGGCGTCGCGTTCGTGGAAATCGAACGTCGTGCCGTCCGTGTTCAGGTTGGCCGCCACCTGAGCCTCGTAAGCCTTGCGAGCGCGAGCGATCAGTGCGGCGTCGCCGGTGGCGAAGGCGCTCATCGACGCCAGCTTGATGCGATGGCTCTGCCAATTGGTGTGAGCGTTCTTCGGACCCGCGTCCATGGCGTCCAGATAACCGACGGCCATGCGTCGCCAGAAGGCGTCCATCTGGGTGCGGGTCGCCGTCGGAAGGTCAGCCTTGGTCAGGTCATAGGACAGGATCAGAGCGTCGAAACCGGTCTCGTCGATGGGGTTGAACGACATCTCGTAGATGTCGGCCCAAGCGCTCAGATACCGGCCGGCCTGGTCGAGATAGGCGCGGTCGCCGGTCACCCGCCATGCCAGGGCGAAGTCCAGCGTGATGGGGTGGTCGGCCTTGGCCTTGATGCTGATGTCGCGGATGCCGTGGCCGGGCAGGGTGCCCTCGGTGTGCAGGCGCGCAAGCGGCGCGGGCGGCCGGGCGAGGTTGGCGCGCGCGCGTTCCATGGCCGCCTGAACGGCGGGGGTGGTTTGGCTGAGGGGCGCCTTGGCTGGCGCGCAGATGGCGAAACCGCCGGCGGCGAGGGCCGGCGCGGCGGTCAGGGTGGTCAGCAGGGCTGCGCAGATCAGCGTCGTCCGCATTGTCGGGCTCCTCGCAAAAAGAGAGCGGCCGGGTTCCGCGAAGGAGCCCGGCCGCGAGGAAGGGTCTTTAGAAGGTGGCCCGCAGGGTCACCTGATAGGTGCGTCCGTCGTAGTCGATCCGGCGCGGCAGCATCGGGTCGTTCTCGTATTCGGAGCGGGTCGCGTCGGTCAGGTTGAAGGCGTCCGCCGAAACTGTCAGGCGCTCGGTCAGCTTGTACGAGGCCGAGGCGTCCAGCTGGCTGCGGGCCTTCACCGTGCGCGCGTCGCCGACGAAGGAGTTGCCGGCCGCCAGGTCGTACTTGTCACGCCAGTTGTAGACGAGACGGATGCCGAACTTGTCGGCTTCATAGTAGCCGATCAGGTTGATGTTGTTCTTCGAAACGCTGGGCAGGGTGATGTCGCGCCCCGCCTGATCCTTCCCGTCGATGTTGGTCCAGGAGTAGTTGAACGCGCCGCCGAAGTTGCGCCAGAAGCCCGGCAGGAAGTCGAGGTTCTGCTGGATGTTGAACTCCACGCCGGTGACGGTCATGTCGTTCTGGTTGGTCTGGCCGGAGACGTTGACCTGGGCGTTGCGCAGGACGCCGCCGGCGCCGACGAACTGGTTCGAGCTGATGCAGCGCGGGGTGCCGGCGGAATTGTCGATCGACAGGGTCCCGAGGTTCACGTTCAGGCCCGGGATGACGCCGTTGGCCGGGCACAGCTGAGCCGGGTCGGTGATCGGGCCGATATAGCCGCTGATCTCCTTGCGGTAGGCGGCGATGGCGATCAGGCCGCCGGGGCGGTTGTACCATTCCAGCGACAGGTCGAAGCTGTCGGACGTGTAGGGCTTCAGGCCCGTGGCGCCGATGGTCACGGTGTAGACCGGGTCGACCGGCGGCGTCAGGTTGATCGGCTCCTGGACGAAGCTGGTCGGCACGATGTCGCGCGGCTGCGGGCGCACATAGGTGGAGTAGGCCGCAAAACGCAGGACAAGGTCCTCGCGCAGGTCGGCGGCCAGCACCAGGGACGGCAGCCAGTAGTCGTAGGTCTCCTCGGTCTTGGTGGTGGTCAGCGAGTGGTTGACCGGACCGGCCACCACGGAGGTGGCCGCCGAGCAGTTGATGCAGTTCAGCGCCGTGATGTCGTTTTGGGTGTACTCGTAGCGCAGGCCCAAGGCGCCCCGCACGGGAATGCTGAGCAGGTCGGTCTTGAACTCCGCCATCGCATAGGCCGCATAGATGTCGGCGGCGTTGGTGAAGTTGTTGTTCCAATAGTTGCCGTCCCAGTAGTTGTTGATGAAGCCGTAGGGCGTCAGGAACACGCCCGGAGCGTTGATCGCGAACTGGTCGGGCAGGCCGTTGGGGTTGGCGGCGCTGCGCGGATTGGTGTTGATCGGCGTGACCACCGACAGGATCTGGTTCACGTCCACGCCCATCCAGTTGGACGTGGCGCCGTTCGCCTTGCCGCCGAAGAAGTCACGAGCGTAAGCCAGCTGCTGGGCCATGGCCGGCGTGATGTTCTGGGTCTGCGAACCCAGCGACGTGTTGCGTGAGCCCGAAGAGGTGAACTCGCGGCGTTCCGCGCGGCCGCCGAACTTCAGGGCGGTGAGAAGACCGTCTTCAGAGAAGCTGCGGACCAGGTCGAGCTGGAAGGAGTCCAGTTCGTTCTTGGCCATGCCGTTGGTGCCGGTGACCCCGAAACGGTCGCCCGGAGTGCCCGCCGCCTGGCCCGGCATCTGGGCGCCGGCCTGGGTGGCGGCGTTGGGTGTGGCCGGGATCGTGTAGCCGCCCGTCGGGATGTGGGTCGCCTTGGGCGTGTTCAGGACCGCCGTATAGTTGGACAGGTCCGTGCCGCCCAGGGCCACCGAGGTGGTGATGCCGTTCAGGCCCGCCGGGCCGAGGTTGCGGTACGGGTTCTGGACGATGTCGAATTCGATCTGGTCGGCGCGGGCCTTGGCGCGCGAGATCGTCAGGTTGGCGGTGGCCTTCCATTCGTCGTTGTCGAACTCGACGGTCGGGTTGATGGCCCAGGTCGAGTTCTCCGCCGGCTCCGATCGGATGGAGTCGAAGGTGTTGATGTTCTCGGCCGAGAACGAGTTGATGTAGGCGCGGTCGCCGTTCGGCGTCTTGACGATGTAGGGCGTGCCCAGATTGCTGATCCGCGCCACGGCCGATGTGGCGCTGAGGGCGGTGTTGGTGTTCTGGCCGGCGGTCGCGTCGATGTAGAGCAGGTGGTTGGTGGCTTCATCCAGCTTGCGCTTGGTGAAGAAGCCGTTGGCGCCGATCTTCCAGTACTCGTTCATCCGCCATTCGAAGCCGGTGGCGCCGGACCAGGTGTCGCCGCGGTTGAACTTCACCAGCTGGCGGGTCTGGCTCGGATAATAGACGCCGCCCGGGTTCTGGGCGATCAGGGCGTCATAGACGGGGTTCTGGCCGGGGACGGCCTGGTTGCCGACCTGGATCGAGCCCAGGCGGTTGGCCCAGGAGTTCACCGTGATGGAGTCGCGGCGGAACTTCTCCTGCTTGTAGGCCAGGACGCCGAACACCGCGAAGTCGTCGGTGAGATGCTTGTTGTAGCCGATGGTGCCCAGCGGGCTGCCCAGGTCCCCGAGCTCGTTGTACTCGTAGGAGGCCTTGGCGAAGCCGCCGTCCTTGCGGCCAAGCGCCGGCGCGATGCGCAGGTCCACATTGCCCGACAGACCGCCCGCCAGGTCCGCCGCCGTCGGCGACTTGATCACGTTGATGGCGGTGAAGATATCGGAGTTGAAGGCGCCCAGCGGCGTGGAGCCGTTGAGGATCGGATCAGCGAAGGCGCCGCCGTTCAAGGTGGTGCGGGCGAAGGTGCCCGGCAGTCCGCGCAGAGAGATGGTGGCGTTGCGGCTGTCGGCTTCGCGGTTGATCTGGATGCCGGGAATGCGTTGGACGGCTTCACCCACGTTCAGGTCAGGAAAGCGGCCCATGCCGTCGGCCGAGATGCCGTCGGAGATCTGCAGGGTGTCGCGCTTGGTGGCGATGGCGTTGGTGTAGGCGGCGCGAAAGCCGGTGACCACCACTTCTTCGACCGCGTCATCGGCCGCCGCTTCGGGCGCCGAGGTCTGAGCGAAGGCCGGTGCGGCGGCCATCATGGCGCAGGACGCCAGGAGCGCGGCGCGCAGCGCCCCGCGATCAGCAGTTCTCATCGTATCCCTCCCTGACGCGCTGTCGGCGTCTGTCAGGAAGTTATCAGGCCAATCTGCGTTATCCGTCAAGATTGGTATTGCCACCGGTTTCCTAAATATTACGGCGAGTGAAGGCTTGAAGGTGGGAAAGTCTAGAGAAACCAAAGGGCTAAGTGTGGTTCTCCTGCTGTGCAAGGCCTGTTCTGGTCAGCGGATTTTTCGCTAATGGCTTGACCAATTTGCTTGCACGCACCCATCAATGTCTGAACAAGGGGAGGCTGTGATGGTGCGGACGGCGATGGCCGAACGGGTGGCGTGACATGAGTCAGACCGCCCAAAAGCTCTACCAGCAGGTTGCTGAACGCATCACCCAGGCCATCCGCGAGGAGCGTTACAAGCCCGGCGCGCGGCTTCCGTCGGAACGGGATCTCGCCGAATGGCTCAGTGTCAGCCGGCCTACGATCCGCGAGGCCATGATCGCCCTTGAAATTCGCGGCGTGGTCGAGACGCGTCATGGCTCCGGGGTCTGGGTGCTGCAGGCGCCCGAGCAGACCGAAGTGCCCATGGAGCTCGATATCGGGGCCTTCGAGCTGACGGAGGCGCGGCGGATGTTCGAGGGCGAAGCCTGCGCCTTGGCGGCGGTGAACATGACCGAGGATGACGCCCGCGAGCTTGAGGCGATCATCGCCAAGATGGTCCAGGAAAACCGGGGCGACGTCGCCGGAGAACACGCCGACAGGGCTTTCCACGTCAAGATCGCCGCCACGACGCGCAACGCCGCCATCACCTTGATGGTCGAGACCCTCTGGGACTGGCGCTACAAGTCGCCGCTGTGCGCCACCATGCTGGCCAGGGCCCGCAAGGCCGGATCCCGTCCGGCCATCGACGATCACCACACCATTCTTGCCGCGCTCCGCGATCGCGACGCGGCGGCGGCGCGGGCGGCCATGCGCGCCCACCTGGACAGGGTGATCGAGGATCTGCTGCAAGCCACCGAGATGGAAGCCATCGACAGGGCGCGGATGGAGGTTCAGGCCCGCCGAGCGGATGTTCAGCGTCGGGCTGCGATCTAGCCGATCCGGAGCCGAGGTCGGGATTGGCGTGACTGCAAGGGTGGCGTTCTGCTCGCTCCCGCGTTAGCAGACCGCCCCATGATCCGCCTCGACAATATCTCCAAGCAGAACGGCCACCAGATCCTGTTCATCGAAGCCTCGATGGGCGTCCAGAAGGGTGAAAAGGTCGGGCTTGTCGGCCCGAACGGAGCCGGCAAGACCACGCTGTTCCGCATGATCAAGGGGCAGGAGCAGCCCGACGACGGACTGGTCACGATCGATCCCGGGATGACGATCGGCTATTTCAGCCAGGACGTGGGCGAGATGTCGGGCCAGAGCGCGGTCGCCGCGGTGATGGACGGAGTCGGTCCCGTCAGCGCCCTGGCCGCCGAGATGTCCCAGCTTGAGGCGGCCATGGTCGATCCGGACCAGGCCGACCGGCTGGACGCCGTCATGGAGCGCTACGGCGAGGTGCTGGAGCGCTTCCAGGAGTTGGATGGCTATGCGTTGGAGGCGCGGGCGCGGGAGGTTCTGGCGGGCCTGAGCTTCAGCCAGGAGCGTATGGACGGTGATGTCGGCTTGCTCTCCGGCGGCTGGAAGATGCGCGTGGCCCTGGCCCGCATCCTGCTGATGCGGCCCGACGGCATGCTGCTGGACGAACCCAGCAACCACCTCGACCTGGAGAGCCTGATCTGGCTTGAGGCCTTCCTCAAGAACTATGACGGCGCTCTGCTCATGACCTCGCACGACCGCGCGTTCATGAACCGCATCATCGGCAAGGTGGTGGAGATCGACGCCGGCTCCCTGATCACCTATTCGGGCGATCTCGACTTCTACGACCAGCAGCGTGCACTCACCGAAGCGCAGCGCCAGGCGCAGTACGAGCGCCAGCAGGCCATGCTGGCCAAGGAGATCAAGTTCATCGAGAAGTTCAAGGCGCGCGCCTCGCACGCCGCCCAGGTCCAGAGCCGGGTCAAGAAGCTCGACAAGATCGAACGCGTCGAGGCGCCGCGGCGCCGCCAGGCTGTCCAGTTCGAATTCCAGAGCCCGCCCCGGTCGGGTGAGGACGTGATCAGCGTGCGCAACGTCCACAAGGGCTATGGCGACAGGCCGATCTACGAAGGCCTCGATTTCCTGGTGCGCCGCAAGGAGCGCTGGTGTGTCCTGGGCGCCAACGGCGCCGGCAAGTCGACGCTGCTGAAGCTGGTGGCCGGCGACGCGAAGCCGGATCAGGGGACGGTCAACATCGGCGCCAGCGTCAAGATGGGCTACTTCGCCCAGCACTCCATGGATCTGCTGGACGGTGAAGAGACGATCTTCGAGTCGCTGGAGCGGTCGTTCCCGCAAGCCGGCCAGGGCAGCTTGCGCACCCTGGCGGGGTGCTTCGGCTTCTCGGGCGACGATGTGGAGAAGCCCTGCCGCGTTCTGTCGGGCGGCGAGAAGGCGCGCCTGGTCATGGCCAAGATGCTGTTCGATCCGCCGAACCTGTTGGTCCTGGACGAGCCGACCAACCACCTGGACATGGCCACCAAGGAGATGCTGGTCGCGGCCCTGGCGGATTTCGAGGGCACCATGCTCTTCGTCTCGCACGACCGCCACTTCCTGGGAGCGCTGTCGAACCGCGTGCTGGAGCTGACCCCAGAGGGCGTCCATCAGTACGGCGGCGGCTACACCGAATATGTCGCCCGCACGGGCCAGGAAGCGCCGGGGCTGCACCCGGGCGGGTAGCGGCTTAAGCGCCCGAGCCGGCCGCTCCCGGCACAGGCGGCGGACCGAGCGCTCAGCCCTCCTGTTCGGCCATCACCTGATGCAGGAACTGCAGCTTGGCGACCGGCTCGAGCGGGCCGGCGGCCTTCAGCAGCTTGAACGCCTCGTCGCCGGCCTCGATGGCCAGATCGATGTCGGCCTCCGTCATGGCCGCGCAGATGAACATGTTGTGCCAGGGGTGGAAGTAGACGCCCCGCTTCAGCAGCTGCTCGTTCCAGAAGTAGCCCTTGGACAGTTCCGGGTCGTCCTCGAACATGATCAGCGGC
This sequence comes from Caulobacter segnis, assembly GCF_029543125.1. Lineage (GTDB taxonomy): Bacteria > Pseudomonadota > Alphaproteobacteria > Caulobacterales > Caulobacteraceae > Caulobacter > Caulobacter segnis_D. The sequence goes on along the minus strand of NZ_JARQWW010000001.1, from coordinate 436,348 downwards.
AGCTCGGCCGGCCCCGTCTGGCGCAGGGCGAAGCCGTGGCGCGTCGCCGTCTCATCAAGGCCTTGGCGCAGGCGAAGGCCCAGCGCCCGGGTGCGTTCCAGATAGTCGGTCTCGCGGATCAGCCGCATCGTCTCCAGGGCCGCCGCCATGGGGGCGGTGGAGAACCAGAACGAACCGGTCACATAGATCATCGCCGCGGCGAAACGGGCCTTGTCCGAACCCAGCAAGGCCGAGATCGGATGACCGTTGGCGATGGCCTTGCCCCAGGTGGACAGGTCCGGCTGCACGCCCACGCGCGACCAGCTGCAGTCGCGCGCCAGGCGAAAGCCCGCCCGCACATCATCGACGATCAGCAGGGCGCCATGCTCGTCGCACAGCTCACGCGCGCGCTTGGCGTATTCGACGGTCGGGTCCTGCTGGTCGACAAAGGTGTCATGCTTGATCGGCGAAGCGAAAATGGCGGCCAGATCGTTGCCTGCGGCGCGGACGGCGGCCTCCAGGCTCTCCACGTCGTTGTACTCGTAGAAGATCTGGTTGGCCCGGTCGGAGGGGGCGACCCCGAACTTCAGAGGCGTGCACCAGGGCGCGGCGCCATGATAGGCGCCCTTGGCCAGGACGATGGTGTTCTTGCGCGTGTGATTGCGCGCAGTCATCAGCGCCATGGTCGTGGCGTCGGTGCCGTTCTTGCAGAACATCGCCCAGTCAGCGTGCGCCACCTGTCGTGTCATGGCCTCAGCCAGCTCGACCATCGCCTCGCCCGGACCGGTGAGGGTGTCGCCCTCCTTCATGCGCGCCACATAGGCGGCGTCGATGCTCTCGTGTCCGTAGCCGAAGAGGTTCGGTCCGTAGCCGCACAGGAAATCCACGTAGCGGTTGCCGTCCACGTCCCACAGGTGTGCGCCGTGGCCGCTCTTGAAGAACTGGGGATAGTCGTCGGGCAGCAGCATGACCGACTGATGGCCGTACATGCCGTTGGGGATCACCGCCATGGCCCGCTCGCGCAGCGCCCGATCCTTGCTGTTGGTCCAGCCCATGTCCGCATCTCCTGAAAAGTAGCTTTGACTACCATAGACCGGTCGCGCTATGAATCAAGCCGTGCGGGAGGAGATGGCATGACCAAGAGTCTGATGTGCGTGGGACTGACGACGCTGGACGTGACGGCGCGCGCCATAGACGCCCTGCCTGAGAAGGAAGGGACGGTTCTCGTCGAGGGCATCGCGGTCAATCCGGCCGGCACCGCGGCCGGGGCGGCCTTGATCGCTGCGCGCCTTGGGCTTGAGGTCTCGCTGCTCGGCGCGGTGGGCGATGATTTCACCGGCCGCTGCGTGCAGATGGGCCTGCGTGAGGGGAATGTCTCCCTCGATCATCTGGCGGTCCTGCCCGGCTTTCCGACCTCGACCACGGTGCTGGCGGTGGACAGCCAGGGCCGTCGCCCCAACTTCCACGCCCTGGGCGCGGGCCTCTTCGCAGAAGTCGACGATGCGGCGCTCAAGGCTGCCGGCGAGAGCCGGTTCGTCCACTATGGCGGCATCGGCGGCCCCAAGCTTGACGGCGGGGAAGGCGCGCGCCTGCTCAAGGCGGCCAAGGCGGGTGGCGCCCTTGTCACCCTCGATCTGATCTCGCCGCAGCCCACCGCGCTGCAGGAGCTGGAGCAGCTGGCGCCCTATGTGGACTTCCTGCTGCCCAGCGCGGAGGAAGCCCGCTTCCTGACCGGGCAGGACGATCTCGCCGCCGCCGCCGAAGCGTTGTCTCGCCTCGGGCCGCGCGGCGTCTTCATCAAGGACGGGCCGCGCGGGGTCGTGGCCCATCTGGACGGCGTGTCGACCCGAATTTCCGCTCACGACATCCGGCCCGTGGACACCACCAGCTGCGGCGACGCCTTCTGCGCGGCCTTCATCCGGGGGCTGGCCGAGGCGATGACGCCCCTGGACGCCGCGCGCTTCGCCGTGGCCGCCGCCGCCCTGGTCGCCCAGGGCCTTGGGGTCTTCGGAGCCTTGCGCGACTTCGATACGGTCGTGCGCGCCATGCATGACCTGCCCTTGAAGGACTGACCTGATGGACGCCACTGAAGCGGCCCTGCGCGAGAAGATGGTCGAGGTGATGCTCGCCATGGACGCCCGCGGCCTCAATCGCGGCACCTCGGGCAACATCAGCGCCCGTCTGGGCGAAGGCGTGCTGGTCACGCCCAGCGGCGTGCCGCCTCACCGGTTGGTCCCCGAGCAGATGGTCTTCATCGATGCGGGGGGGAACATCCCCGAAGGGCAGGCCAGGCCGTCCAGCGAGTGGCGGATGCACCATTCCATCCTCGAGCTGCGGCCCGACGCCGGCGCCGTGGTTCACTGCCATTCGCGCCACGCCACCATCCTGGCCTGCGCCGGGCATGAAATCCCGCCCCTTCACTACATGGTCGCCGTCAGCGGCGGCCCGCGCGTGCCGGTGGCGCCCTACGCCACCTTCGGATCCGAGGAGCTGGCAAAGGGCGTGGTCGAGGCCCTCGCCGGACGGCGCGCCGCCCTGATGGCCAATCACGGTCAGATCGCCCTGGGCCCGGACCTCGATCTGGCCCTGCTGGTGGCCGAGGAGATCGAGGAGCAGGCGGCGGTCTATTGGGGCTGCCTGGCCATCGGGGGCCCCAAGCTGCTCGACGACGCCCAGATGGGCCAGATCGCCCGGGCCTTCGCGCGATACGGACAAAAGCCTCAAGCCGGGAAGACCTCATGACCACGAGCGGCGAAGCCGAGGCGGGCTCGCCGCCCAGCCTCATTCTCTTCACGGTGGGGGTTGTGGCGATCCTCATCGCCGGGCTTCAGCCGGTCGTTCTGGGTGCGCTCGAGCACGAGGGGCGTCTGACCCTCTCCCAGATCGGTGTGGCCGCCATGGTGGAGCTGCTGGCCATCGGCGTGGCCTGCGGCCTGGCGGCGGCGTTCCTGCCGACCCGCCGGATGCGTCTCGTGCTCAGTCTGGCGGCCATCGCCCACGCGGCGGTCAATCTGGCTTGCATCCCTGCCGTCGGCGGCGGCCTGATCGCTTTGCGTGGTTTGACCGGAGCCCTGGCCGGTCTGATGCTGTGGTCCTGCGTGGCGATGATCGCCCGCTCCCGGCGGCCTGAACGGCTGGCGGGCGCCTTCGTCACCGTCCAGACCCTCGCCCAACTCGCGGTGGCGGCCATCCTGCCGCTCACCGCCATGGCGCTCGCCGGTGCGGCTGGCGGTTTCGCCAGTCTGGCCTTCCTGTCGATCCTGACCGCGGCCATCGTCTGGCGCGGGCCGGACGCCCTGACGGCGCTGGCCCATGCGGACAAGACCACCGGCGGCCTGCCGAAGGCGGCGTGGGCGGGTCTGGCCGCCGCCTTCCTGCAGATGGCCTTCAATGTCTCGCTGTTCGTCTATCTGGAGCCGCTGGCGGACCATGCCGGAATGCCCGCCGGCATGGCGGGCCTGGCGACGGCGACCATTCTCGCCGCCCAAGTGGTCGGCGGGTTCGCCGCCATCGCCGCCGGCGGACGCCTCGGCGCCGCTCCAGCCCTGATCCTGGCTATGACGGCCGGTCTTGCGTCCCTGGCCGCGCTCTGGGCGGCGCCTGCGGCCGGGGTGTTCATCGCGGCGGCCGCGATCTACGGCTTTGCGTGGCTGTTCAGCCTGCCCTTCCATACCGCCCTGCTGATCGACCTTGATCCGAGCCGGCGCGGCGCCATGCAGCTCGGCGCCGCTCAGTTGCTGGGCAGCGCCTTTGGCCCGCTGGCGGCCTCCGTGCTCGTGGAGAGCGAGGGCATCGCGGGGGTGGCGATCTTCGCCGCTGCGGCCATCGGCTTTTCCATGGCCATCGTGGCCGCCACACGGCGCAGGCCCGTTGAAGCCTGACGCTTCGCGAGCGGGCGCGCCTGGACCTTGAAAGGCCCGGGCTTGATGGTCGCCTCCGATGTTGTGGCGCATCGCGCTACGCTAACTTGCGTGCTGTAGCGTGGCTCGCTACATTGGTGTCGTCATCCTGGGGCGCGCAGATGATACGCAATTGGAAAAGCCATGCGGCCAAGGAGGTGTTTGAAGGGCGCGCTCCGAAGGGCTTTCCTTCAGACCTCGTCAAGAAGACCCGTCGCCTCCTGGCGCAGTTGAATGCGGTGACGGCCGTTGAACAATTGCGGCATCCGCCGGGCAACCGGCTGCATGCTCTTAGCGGCGACTTGGCCGGCAAATGGTCACTGAGCGTCAACGACCAGTTTCGGATCGTCTTTGTGTGGGGTCCCGAAGGCCCCCAGGACGTTTGGTTTGGTGACTACCACTAGCACTCGGCTTACGCCGACCGCTGAAGGGAGAATGGTGATGGCCACGTTCGACAACGACTTTGTCTCGCCCCTGCCGCATCCGGGAGAAATCCTCCGCGAGGACTTCATGGCGCCGTTGGGGATGTCCGCCGGAGCCTTGGCCAAGGCCATGGGCCTAAAGGACCGCACGCGCATCGAGCGTCTCACGCGTGAAGCTCAGCCCGTCACGCCAGATACAGCGCTTCGACTGGAGCGCGTCTTTCGCATGGACGCGCAGTTTTGGATGAACCTGCAGGCGCAGCATGATCTTTCGAAGGCGCTCATTGAAAAGCGCGAGGAACTCGGAGCGATCGAAGCTCTCGTGGCCTAGCGTCTTCTCGGCCGGACCCCGGGGGCGGCAATTTCTCCTCGCGTTCCTTCAACTGTGACTGAAGGGGAGTTAGCCGTCATGATGGGTTGGATTACGATCATGCACCACCGGTCGGCGACAACCGCGGGCGGAGGGCTGGCATGCGGGTGTCCAATTGAAAGGATAGTGGTGTCCAATTGAAAGACTGTGGGCGTCCAACCGAAAGTTCGCCAACGTCCAATTGAAAGCGCCATCACGAGCGGCTGGGGTTATGGCGTAATCCTGGCAGCGCTTGTTCGCCAGGGCGCAGCAAAGCCATGGGCCGGGCCCCGCTGCCACTCATGATCGAGGGGGGCCATGGCGGCGCTGCGCCAAAGGGCGACGTATCGATCATCCCCGTCGCCGCCCTTGAAAAGGCAGGCGCATGGCGTGCCTGTGAGCCGGCGTCAGGCCTTGAACCGCCTCGCGTCGAAGTGGGCGTAGTAGAGGCTGATCATGCGGCAGACCTCCTCGTTGATGCGCGCTTCCTCGGTCGAGGGCTCTTCGAGCGCCATCTCCGTGGCGGCGTACATCAGCTCGGTCGACAGCCGCGTGGCGGCCATCAGCTCCTCCACCGACGCGCCCGGATAGAGAGACTGCATGTGTACGGCCAGGTGCCGCGCCACGCGATCGCGGGAGTTGACGCGGATCTCGTGCAGCAGCGGTACAGCCCGCATGGCGCGCAGGATCCAGACGCCGCCGGGCGCCTCGCGCGTGATCTGGTTGACCCGGGTCTGAACCGCCAGGTTCTTGGCCACCGCCTCCTCCAGGGTCCGCGCCTCCAGTCCGCCCTCGGCGATCCAGGCGAAGACCGCCTCGTCCTGGGCGTCCATGAGCCGACGGCCCAGCTCGCTGAGGATGGCGTATTTGTTGGGGAAGTACCGATAGAGAGCCGGCGGCGTCAGGCCGGCGCGCTGACAGACCATGTTGGTCGACAGCCGCTCGAAACCCACCTCCGCCAGGAGCGCTCCGGCGGTGGCCAGGACCGTCTCGAACGTCGCGCGGGCGCGCGCTTGGGTCGGGGCGAGCTTCGGATCGAGCGGCGTGTCTTGCGATGTCTGCGCCGGCCGTCGCTTGGCCATGCTCGTCTCCTCGGCGCCGGGGCGCGTGTCGGCGGGGCGCCAGGCCCCGCCGTTCAGTTCGTCAGTAGCTATAGCGCAGGAAAACGCCAAGGCTGCGCGGGCGGTTGTAGGTCAGAAGATCGACGCCCAGGCTGTCGATGTTTGAGATCGAGACGAACCAGTTCTCGTCGAACAGGTTGCGGGCGAAGACGCCGGCCTCCAGGCCGCCGCTCGGCGCGCGCCAGCTGACCTGGGCCCCGGCCACCCAGACGCCGTCCTGGGACAGGCGTTCGGCGTTGGAGTTGTCGAAGTAGATCTTCGACGAATAGGTGGCGTCCAAGTGGGTGACGATTTCGCCGGCCGAACCCAGGGGCAGGATGTGGTTGGCGGCCAGGTTCAAGGTCGCCTTGGGCGCCTGCGGCAGACGGTTGCCGGTGTAGTCCTGGCCCTCGGAGATGAAGTCGCCGTATTCGGCGTCGAGCAGGGACAGGCCCGCGTCGAGTTGCAGGTTGGCCGTCGGCCGGGCCGTCAGTTCGAACTCGGCGCCCCAAACTTTCGAGCTGGCGGCGTTGTCCAGAACCAGCACCGTCAGGCCGTTGCGCAGCGCCTGGGCGAAGACCTGCTGGTCCTGGTAATCGTAGTAGAAGCCCGAGGCGTTGAAGCGCAGGCGGCGATCGAAGAACTCGCCCTTGAGGCCGATCTCGAAGGCGTCGAGCTTTTCGTTGTCATAGGGCTCCAGCTCCGTGGGCGTGGTCGCCAGGCCGCCGAAGAAGCCGCCGCTTTTGAAGCCGCGGTTGTACGTCGCGTAGACATTGACATCGTCGGTGAGCGCGTAGCGGGCGCCCAGCCGGCCCGACCAGGCCGAGAAGGTCTTGTCCTGCTTCGACGTCAGGATCGTCGCCAAGCCGTTCTCGATTTCGCTGCGATAGTCGAACCTCTTGTCATCGGCCGAATAGCGCAGGCCGGCGGTCACCGTCAGGCGCTCGGTGAGGCTGTAGTCGGCCTGGCCGAAGAGCGCGTAGCTCTTGGTCTTCTGCGTATAGGGGTAGCCGAAGATCGCGACGCTGTCGTCGGGGCTGATCCCCAGCGGGTTCTCCGGCGACTGGAAGAACGGGCGATAGTCGCGCAGGACATCCTGGATGCTGTTGTCGCGGATCGTCTCGTCCATGTAGAAGCCGCCGAGCACCCATTTCAGCGCCGCCGACGGATCGTCGGACTGCAGACGCAGCTCCTGGGTGAAGGCCTTGGCGCGGGCGCGGTAGTTGATCTCGATCATCTGCGCCGGGCTGGAGTCGGTGTTCTCCAGCGCGTTGCGGTTGGCGTGCTGAAACGCGGTGACGGAGACCAGCGCCACCGAGCCCAGGTCCCAGTCGATCTGGGTCGAGGCGTTCCAGGTGTCGACCCGGTCCTTGCCCTCCTGGTTGTAGTCGCCGGCGCGGATGTCTTTGTCGGTGTCCGCATAGCCCATCAGGTCGGTGCAGGCGCCGCTGGCATAGGCGCCGGGCATGCACAGGCCGTTGGGTCCGGTCACCGCCGCGCTTGAAGGGAACAGGGCGCGGTGCTGGGGCGCGGTCGCGTCGCCGCGGTTGGAGAAGCGCTCGAACTTGCCCAGCACCTCGATGTCTTCGGTGGGGGTGAACAGCAGCGACAGTCGGCCGGCCCAGTACTTGGTGGCGTTGACGTCGTCTCCGGTGACCCGGTTGAAGGTGTATCCGTTGTCCTCGACCATCTGGCCCGCCAGACGGAAGGCCAGCTTGTCCTCGACCAGGGGGCCGCCGACGCCGCCCTGCAGATTGACCGCTTCATAGGTGGCGTATTCGGCGCGTGCATCGCCCGTCCAGGTGAAGGTCGGGCGCCTGGTGGTCACGTTGATCGCGCCGCCGTTGGTGTTGCGGCCGTAGAGCGTGCCTTGCGGGCCGCGCAGCACCTCCACCTGGCCCAGATCGTAGAAGCCCGCCATCTGAGCCAGCGGCGAGCCGACGAAGACGCCGTCCACATAGACGCCGACGCCGCTGGAGGCGTTGGGATTGAAATCCGACAGGCCCACGCCGCGGATGAAGATCTTCGGATTGGCCGCCGCGTCGCCGGCGCTGACCCGCAGGCCCGGGGCGACGTTGTTGAGGCCCATGACATTGGTCACGCCCTGGTTCTGAAGCGCTTGGGAGGTGATGGCGGTCACCGAGACCGGCACGTCCTGAAGGTTTTCCGATCGCTTCTGAGCGGTGACGACGATCTCTTCGATGGCGAAGCCGGCGGTCGACGGCTCTGTCTGTGCGGCGGCGGCTCCGGCGATCGAAACGGCGGCTGCGGTGGCGAACCAAAACGCTTTCATCAGTCACTCCCCCTACGGCTGAGCACTTTCGCGCCGTGATGCGCGTGGCTCAGTTTATGATAGTCGCGACTATTCAATATCGAAGACTATGTTTGCAAGGGGCGTCTTTTGTCGCTTTTTGCGCGTCAACGGAGCGGCGGCGCCCAATTCGCAGACTGACGTCGGCGGATTTGGGGTAGCGGTGGGGGCGGGCTTGCTCATACGATAATTCAAACTACCGTAGCGGGGTGGTGAGGGGAGACGCATGCCTGCATTCTATTCCGATCGTCTGAGCGCTCGTCCGGGGGAGGTCGTCGTCCTCTTCATCAGCGCCGAAGGTCCCTGCCGCCTTCAGGCCGTCCGGGTCGGAGCCGAGCGCGAAGAGGTGCTGGTTCTGGAGGGGATCGATTGTCGCCCGCAGCCCGTCCCCGCCGATGTCGACGCCAAGGGGTGCGGCTGGAGCGCCACGACCAGCTTCGTGGTCGGGGACGAGTGGACGAGCGGCTACTACGATCTTGTGCTCACCGACGGCGAGGGAGAGGTCGCTCGTCACTTTGTTTGCGTGCGCCCGCCGCGCGGCGGGCGCCGCGCCCGCGCCGCCCTGATCCTGGCGACCAACACCTATCACGCCTATAACTGGTGGGGCGGGGCCAACGCCTATTGCGACGTCACCAGCCTGATGACCGGCAAGAAGCCCTTCCCCGAGGCGATGGAAGGCGCGATCGGGGTGCTGTCGGCGCAGCGTCCCTTCTCGCCGCTCATCGTCGGCGCTCCGGAAGGCGCGCCGCGTCTGGTCAATATGAGGAAGCGCGGCTTCGAGGAGCCGCCCTTCGCCTCGGACATGGCCTGGATGGTGGCCAACCGCGCCTCGCCCTACGACGGCTCGGCCGGCTTCCTGCACAAATGGGAGCACGCCTTCGCCGCCTGGGCCGAGGCCGAAGGCTACGCCCTCGACTATCACACCGACTATGATCTCGACGTCGAAGATGATGTGCTCGAAGGCTACGCCTGCGCGCTCTTCGTCGGCCACAGCGAGTACTGGTCGGGCAAGGAGCGCGATCAGGTCGAGCGGTTCGTTGACGCTGGCGGCGGCCTGGCGATCTTGTCGGGCAACACCTGCTTTTGGAAGGTGCGGTGGGACGACGACGGCAAGACCTATGTCTGCAAGAAGTGGCGCGGGTTCGAGGACGAGGCCGATCGCGCTGACCCTCAGGCCGCCACCCATCTTTGGTCGCACCCCGCCTTCGAGCGGCCCGAGGCCCAACTGACGGGCCTGAGCTTCATCTTCGCCGGATACCATCGCCTGGGTCTTTGCGTGGCGCGCGGGCAGGGCGGCTTCACCGTCTATGACGACCGCCATTGGGCGCTGGAGGGATCCGACCTCTTCTATGGGGACGTCATCGGCGGCGACCTGCCGCTGATCGGTTACGAGAGCGACGGCTGCCGCTTCCAGTTCGCGGACGACGGCCTGCCGCGCGCCACCCCCCTACTGGGGGTGCCGAAGGACCTGCAGATCATCGGTCTTGCGCCCTGCGCCTTCGGCGAGGAGGCGGGGCGCGGCTATATGCCGATCATCCCGCCCGAGAAGCTCGACGTCATCGCCAAGATCGCCTTCGACGACGACAGCCCCGAGGCCCAGGCCAAGGTGCTGCGCGGCCACGCCGCCCTGGCCAGCTTCAGGCGGGGCGCGGGCGAAGTCTTCAACAGCGGCACCACCGAATGGGCCCACGGTCTGGCCGCCGACGATCCCTTCGTGAAGGTCATCACCCGCAACGTCCTGCGCCGCTTCGGCGTCGAGCCGACTAAGTCATGAGCCGCCCCAGCGCACGATCGCCGCTGTCGCTCAGCGCCTGGAGCTGGGCCTTCTATCAAGGGGCGCGCGACCCCTACATCATCCTGATCGGCACCTACGTCTTCATCCCCTACTTCGCCACCGCCGTGGTCGGCGATCCGGTCAAGGGGCAGTCGACCGTGGCGGCCTATCACCTGCTGTCCAGCCTGATCGTGGCCTTCACCGCGCCCTTTCTCGGCGCGGCGGTCGATCAGATGGGCGCGCGGCGTCCCTGGCTGGCGGGCCTGAGCCTGGCGGCGGTCCCTCTGATCGCGGCGCTTTGGCTGGTGACGCCGGCCGGCGGCGCAGGACTTGGAGTCGGCGCAGCCTTCCTGCTTCTGCTGGCGATCTCCATCCTGCTCTCCTACGGCGACGTATTCTACAACGCCATGCTTATGGGGGCGGCCAAGCCGCAAGAACAGGCGCGCGCCTCGGGCCTGGCCCTGTCTTTGGGAAATGGGATTTCGATCATCCTGCTGCTGGCGGTGCTGGCCGCCTTCGTTCTGCCGGGCACGCCGGGGCTCAGCTTCCTTCCGGCGCAACCCCTGTTCGGCCTTGAGCGCGCGGCTCATGAGCCGGACCGCATCGTCGGTCCGATCGTTGCGGTGGTCTTCCTTATCGGCGCTTTGCCTGTTCTGCTTTTCGCCAAGGACGCCCCTTCGACGGGGATGGGTTTGCCTCGCGCCTTTGTCGCCGGCGCGCGCCATCTGATCGGCCTGCTGCGTGGGGCCAGGGCGCCGAGGGACGTGGTGATCTATCTGGCTGCGCGGATGCTCTATATCGACGGCAAGATGGCCCTGCTGGTCTTTGGAGGAGTCTATGCGGCCGGGGTCATGGGCTGGGGCGTCACCGAGCTTTTGATCCTTGGCGTCGTCTCCTGCGTCAGCGGCGTGGCCGGCGGTGTTCTCGGCGGCTGGCTTGATGATCGCATGGGGCCGCGGGAGGCCTTCAAGCTGGAGATCGTCGTCACTGTTCTGGCGCTCCTGGCCCAGATCACCACCTCGCCGACCAGATTGCTCCTCTTCTTTGCCGCCGACGAGCAGGCAAGACTTTGGGGTGGTCTCTTCGGCACGGCGCCGGAGGTGCTTTATCTGGCGGCGGCTTTTGTCCTGTCGGTGTTCGGCACCGCGTCCTGGGCGTCCTCGCGCACCTTGATGGTGCGGTTGACCCCGCCGGGGGAGGCCGGCGCCTTCTTCGGACTCTTCGCCCTGTCGCAGACCGCCACCATGTGGCTCGGACCGCTGCTGGTGGACGGCTTCACCCGCGCCTTCAAAAGCCAGCAGGCCGGGTTCGCTCCCGTCGCGGGCCTGATGCTCGCCGGGCTCGTTCTGCTCTACTTCGTTCGTGGCGGCGGCCGGTCGGACGCCTCCTCCTCGACGCCAGCCTGACCGGTCCGATGAAAGCCCTGCTTGCACGCCAGAAGGCGGCGCACTTGCGCGACGGCGCGCCCAGCGCCCAGGTGCGGGTCGAGCGGATCGAGCGCTGCATCGCCCTGCTGGTCGATCATCGGCGCGAGATCGAGGATGCGGCCAACGAGGACTTCGGCGCCCGCTCGCCGGACGTGACCGCCTTCACTGATGTCGCCGCCTCCATCGGGGCGCTCAAACATGCCAAGGCGAACCTGGCCAAATGGATGCGCCCCCAGAAGCGCAAGACCACGCCGGCGATCCTGGGTCTGTTCGGCGCCAGGGCCGAATTGGTGTTCCAGCCCAAGGGAGTGGTGGGGATCATCAGCCCCTGGAACTTCCCGGTGAACCTGACCTTCACGCCCTTGGCCGGAGTGCTGGCGGCCGGCAACCGGGCCCTAATCAAGCCGTCGGAGCACACGCCTGCAACCTCGGCCCTGATGGCCCGGATGTTCGGCTCGGCCTTCTCCGAAGAGGAGATCGCCGTGGTGGTGGGCGGGCCTGAAATCGGCGAGGCCTTCACCCGCCTGGCCTTCGACCACCTGCTGTTCACCGGCGCCACGAGCATCGGCCGCCATGTGATGCGGGCGGCCGCCGAGAACCTGGTCCCCGTCACCCTGGAGCTGGGCGGCAAGAGCCCGGTGATCCTCAGCCGTTCGGCCGACATGGCCACGGCGGCGGCCCGGGTGATGAACGGCAAGACCCTCAACGCCGGCCAGATCTGCCTGGCCCCCGACTATGTGCTGGCTCCCCGGGACAAGCTGGAAAGCTTCGTGGACGAAGCCGCCAAGTCGGTGGAGCGGATGTTCCCCACGATCCGCGACAACCCCGACTACACCGCCGTGGTCTCCCAGCGGCACCATGACCGCCTCCAGGGCTATCTGGACGAGGCCCGGGCCAGCGGCGCCCGCGTCATCGAGATCAACCCCGCCGGCGAGACCCTCGCCCAGCAGGAGCATCGCAAGATCGCCCCCACCCTGGTCATCGACCCCAGCGACGACCTGAAGATCATGCGCGAGGAGATCTTCGGCCCGATCCTGCCCATCAAGACCTATGAGCGGATCGACGAGGCGGTGGACTACATCAACGCCCACGACCGGCCGCTCGGGCTCTACTGGTTCGGGACCGACACTGCAGAGCGGGACAAGGTGCTGTCGCGCACCACCTCGGGCGGGGTGACGGTCAATGACGTGATCATGCACGTGGCCCAGGAGGAGCTGCCGTTCGGCGGCGTCGGCCCCGCCGGCATGGGCGGCTATCACGGCGAGGACGGCTTTCGCGAGTTCAGCCACAAGAAGGCGGTGTTCACCCAAATACCTAAGGACATCGGCCCGCTGAAGATGCTGCGTCCACCCTATGGCATGGGCATGCGCAAGTACGTCGACGGGCAGATCAGGCGCTAGGCGGCATACTGGGCGCAGAGGCCCGCCGCATTTACCAAGCGCTGCCGTGACGCTATCCTTGGCGTCATGCTCGATCCTCTGTCGCCGAAGGCGTTCGACACGGACCCGGCCTTCCAGCGGATCACCTTGGCGAGCCTCGCCTATGTCCGCGATCTGGTGCGCATCACCGGCGGGGAGGGCGATCTTGTCGAGGCCCTCGTTTTCACCACCGCGCTCGACGCCAACATGGCTCCGGTCGATCGCGACGCCGATCTGGCGGTCCTTTACGGGCGGCTGGAGGAGTCGGCGCCCGACGAGCTTCGCCGTCCGGTGAGCATGAATGCGGTGGCCCAGTCCCTGGGCCTGCCCTTCGAGACGGTGCGTCGGCGCTTTGTGGCGCTGGTCGAGCGCGGCCTTTGCGTGACGACGCCGGCCGGAGTGGTCATCCCGCGCAGCGCGGTGATGTCGGAGTCCTACATCGCCTTGCAGCAGGAGCGATATGATCGGACGCGTGACCTATTTCTGGAGCTCTGGCGAGGCGGCGTGGTCGCTGATCCAAGCCCGGATGTGGAGCCGGCGGCCGACCCGCTGATCCGGGCCGTCAACCGCATCGTCTCCGAGTACGCTCTGCGCATCTGTCCGGCCCTGGTGACGTTGACGGGCAGCGTGCTGACCAGCCTGGTGCTTCTTCAACTGGTCATGGAGAACATCGAAGGTGTCGACCCCGAGGATCTGGGGGCATGGGTGCGGACGCCGCACGATTACGCCCGCCCAAGGCGCATCGTCGATCTCACCGCTGGGCTGACGCTCAGCCGGGAGACGGTCCGCCGTCATCTTCAGCTGCTTGAGAACGCCGGCTTCTGTCACCGCGGATCGCATGGCTGCGTTGCGACGCCGCCAAGGTCGGTCCTTCCGCAACTACACCGGATGGCCGAAGCCAATGACGCCGATCTGCGGCGGATGCTGGCGCGGATCGACCGGCTTGGAGTCTCGCATCTTTGGGTCAGCGAAGCCTGATCGTGGGCTGTGGTTGAACAACCACCATGCGGCTCAACAAACAGGTTGTGCGGGATGCGGTCTTGGCTGCGCACGATATGAGTAACCGCGCCTTTGCATCCGGGGCCGCGCCGCGCCAGTGAAGGCAGTTCTGGGGGCGAACCTTTGGGTTTCGCGCTTCTGGCTCGGCCGTGTGGCCGACAGCCGCGCGCGCCAGAGCTGGGGGCGGTGTGTAACGCGATCAGGGGGCTGGGGCCTCACCGCGGGACCGACTTGAACCTTCAAGACCCGGCGCTCCCGATCGTCTCTGGATGATCGGGAGCCGCACTGCCGACGTCACCGCATGAAGCGGTTGGGCGTCAGGCGGCTGGTCAGCGGCCGAACCGGCCGGCGCGTCGAGCGCCGGATGATGATCAAGGCGGTGATGTTGCCGGCCACGAAGGTCAGGGCCGCAGGGGCCAGCACCTCGACAACGAAAAGGGCGTCGCCGAAGCTGCGCGCCGCCATCAACGACCAGACGGCTCCGGTGAGCGGCAGGCTCGTAAGGGTGATCAGCGCCATCACCATGAGGCGCTTCAATCCCGGACGCGCAGCTTTGCGGCTCGCCATGCCCAAGTCCCCGACAGACCCCGTGATCGACTAGCGATCATGCCCCAAGCAAAGAACAGCTTTGGCGGATCGTCCACCGCCCAGGCCGTGCATCCCGCGCCCGGACGCGCGCAAGCGTCACAAGTCTTCGTGATGTGATGAACTTTCCATCACAGGGATGCGGCGGCTTTGAGGCCAAGCTTCCGGCCGAGCCGCCAAGGCTCAATGAGATCGCCAGGGATCGACAAGTCGAAGCGGCAGCCCTTCGAAATCGCGGATATTACGGGTCGCGAGCATTGCGCTTGTAACGAAAGCGATGCCGCCGATCATCATGTCGGACGGCTGAGAGGTCAGTCCCGACGCGTCACGAGACGCGCGCAATCGGCCCGCCGCGCGCGCGGCCATGTCATCAAGCGGCAAGATGGACATGGCGCTGGTCAGTGTGTTGAACCGCTCCGTCAGGTCGTCACGTCTGCGACCGCTGGGCAGTCGCGCCAACCCGTATTCGATCTCGAAGATCGAAATTGTCGTGGTGGAGATGGCGACGTCTCCAAGCTGCAAAAGCCAGTCGCGGACACCCGGGGAAGGCTGCGCTTTCATCAACTCCGACAGCACATTGGTGTCGAGAACGATCACTCGTGTTCACTCGGGTCGAACAACATCGCGGCCCTGTCCGAAGCTCGGCTCGGAAGCTCCAGGCTAACCCCACGATCCTCAAAGAGCTGTCGCGACAGCTCCCACAGGCCAGCCCCATCGATCCCACCAACGGCGCGCTTCAATATTGCCCGGACTTCCTCTTCCATCGACCGGCCATGGCGAGCCGCCTGCACACGCAAGCGCTCCTTCACTTCATTGTCGATGTTTCGAACCGTCAGTGTCGCCATTTCTCACCTCACGAGGTAAGAAGTACATCCCGTGCTCGCAATGCTGTCAATGCATGCGTCGGCGTCCGGTGGGGCTCAGAGACCTGCTTCGATCAGGATCGCGATCTCTTCGCTGGCCCCGAGCATCACCGACACCCGCTGGTGCAGGCCGGTGACCGGAGTATCCAGGATCGAGCCGTTCTTGCCGTCGAAGGACGCGCCGCCGGCACGCTCCACCAAGAGGGTCATGGGATTGGCTTCATAGAGCAGGCGCAGTTTGCCGGCCTTCTCACCCATGCGCTTGTCCCAGGGGTAGAGGAACACGCCGCCGCGGGTGAGCACGCGGTGAACATCGGCCACCATCGAGGCGATCCAGCGCATGTTGAAGTCGCGGCCGCGCGGACCGTCGGCGCCGGCCAGCCAGCCTTCCACGTGGGCGCGCATGGGCTCGCTCCAGTGGCGGTGGTTGGAGGCGTTGATGGCGAATTCCTTAGCCTTGGCCGGGATCGACATGGTCGCGCCCGAAGGCGTCCAGCTTCCGTCGGCGGCCAGGGTGAACACCGCAGGTGCGCCGGTCACGGTCAGCACCAGGGTGGTCTGCGGGCCATAGACCACATAGCCGGCCGCCGCCTGAGCGCGGCCGGTCTGCAGGAAGTCCGCCTCGATCGCCGGGCGTGCTTCAGTGCGCGGCGCGGGCAGGATCGAGAAGATGGTGCCGATGGAGACGTTGACGTCGATGTTGCTGGAGCCGTCCAGCGGATCGAACAGCAGCAGCCAGCCTTCGCCGTCCAGGTCGCGCACCGGCACGACGTCGTCCATCTCTTCGGAGGCCATGGCCTTGAGGCCGGCGGCCTTGGCGCAGTCGCGCAGCAGGATGTCGTTGGCCAGGATGTCGAGCTTCTTCTGCACCTCGCCCTGGACGTTCTCGGCGCCGGAGGCCGAGGCCAGGTCGCCGGCGGCGCCGAAGCGCACGAGCTGGGCGATCTCGACGCAGGCGTCGGCCGTGGCCAGGATCAGCTCGCTCAGGCTCTGCGGCGCGCCTTGCTCGCGAAGATAGGCCTCAAGACCGGTGCTCATCATCTCGTCCGTGTTTGGCCGGCTTTCCGGCGGGCGTTCCCTGATGTCGCCAAGCGTCGCCGCGATCAAGCGTTCAATCGCGGGCGACGACCTTTTGTCGACGTGATGCGGCGAGGTCAGGCGTCCGCCACGGCGGGCCTGACCAGAAGCGGCAGACGCGGGGGCTGCAATGTCGCCGACAGCCGCTCACCCCAGAAACCCAGCGACCACCCCAGATGCATGATCATGGCCGCCACCCCGGAGAGCATGGCGCAGCGGTCGCGGACCTTGAGGCCCGTGAGCACGCCAAGCCCCAGGCAGAGCCCGGCCCACGCGGCGGCCGGCGCCGCCAGTCCCAGAGCCAGCGGGGTGATCGGCGCGAATCCCAGGCCGATGACGGCCGCCGCGACGCTGGGGGCGACCAGCAGGGGCGCGGCCTGCCGCGGCTTCAGCCGCACCTTGTGCCGCGCCGCCGTCATGGCGCGGCCCCGGCCATAGTTGCGATACTGGGTGAAAAGAGCGCCGGGCCGGCTGCGGGGCCGATAGAGAATCGCCAGATCCGCCGCCAGCCAGATGCGGCCGCCCTCCTGCGTCAGGCGCAGGTCGAGCTCGGCGTCCTCGTTGTGACTGAAGCCCTCATCATAGCCGCCCACCTCGCGGAAGGCCGTCAGATCCATGAGTGCGTGATGGCCGTGATCGACCCAGCCGCTGGCCGCGCCTTGCCGATGGGCCGAACCGCCGGCGCCGAGGAAGGAGTTTTGGGCCGCCGCCGCCGCGCGCTGAAAGCAGCCTTCGCCGATCGTCCTCATGGGCACGGTCACGGACTGCGCGCCGATGGTTCTGGCCGTTTCGATCAGTCCCCGGATGAATCCCTTGGGATAGCCCGCATGAGCGTCGATACGGATCAGGTGCCGGCGGCCGCGTCCGTACTGAGCGACCGCGGCGTTGACCCCGATCGACTGGATGCGGCCCGGATTGGCCAGCAGGCGCACCTTGGGCCAGCGCTCGGCGGCGGCCTCGACGATCTGGCGGCTTCCGTCATGGCTGCCGCCGTCGGCCACGACGATCAGGGCGTCGTCACCCGTCTCGGCGGTCAGCCATTCCAGCAGGTGAGGCAGATGCGCCGCCTCGTTGAGGCAGGGGATGACCACCAGGACATCGGCGTGCTTGTCCGTGTTCATGGCTGATCCCTCAGGCTGCGCGGGTGGCTAGCGCCGCCACCAGGCGGGCGCTGTCGCGGCTGTCATAGGTGAAGGTGGAGGGGGGGAGTTCCTCCACCCGCATCCGCAAGGCGGCGTACTCGGCTGCGGTGAGGCTCGACAGGTGCGCGATCGCCTCCCTCACCGGATCGGCAAGCACCAGGCCCGCACCGCGTTCGGCCACCCAGCGCCCGGTCTCCACCCCGGCCAAGGCCAGGGCCGGCACGCCGTTGCGGCCGCCCTCATAGAGGCGGTTGGGCAGCAGCCAGAGGGAGTTTTGCCCTTCCTCAAAATAGTCGATCGCCCAGCTGAAATGGACCTCGCCATAACAGCGCGACACATCCGCAGGCTCATAGGGTCCCAGATAGGACATGCCCGGCGTGGCGGCGACCTGGCCGTCGAAGTCGTCGAACTCGTGGCGCGCCACCTGCCCGCGGATGACCACGCGGACCTGGTCGGGCAGGGCCGAGGCGATCTGGCGCAGCATGGACAGGCTCTTGGCGCAGCGGATCACGCCGAACCAACCGATGGTCCAGGGCGGCCCCGGCGGCGGACCGCCGAGCGTGGCCGCAGCGGCGTCCAGGCCGCGATCATGGACCAGCTTGTTCTCGATCAGCAGCCAGGGGCGCGACAGGCCTTGGCGCGGCTGGAAGTAGTGTTCGACGAAGGCGGGGGAGGAGACCACCACCTGATCGCAACGGGCCATCAAGGCCCGCTCGACCCATCGCATGGCCTTGGACTTGAACCCGTCGCCCAACAGGCTGCGGTGAACATCCAGGCACTCGTAGATCAGCTTGGCTTTCGGCGCGTGAACGGCTCGCGCGGCGCAGGCCACTGCCAGGGTCTCCAGGTTGCGGGCCATGATCACGTCGCGACCGGCGACGGCGGCGCGCAGAAAAGGGGTGCGCGCCACGGCCTTGGCCACGGCCAGCGCCCGCTGGCCCATGGCCGCATCGTGGGTGCGGCCCAGATCGACGACGGGTTCGCCGGGCGCCGACGCGACAGGCTCTTCGGAGCGCCGAAAGCCCAGCAGGCTGACCTCCGCCCCGCCCAGCCGAAGCAGCCACAGCCGGCGCCGCACCGCCGGATCCCGCAGGTTATGCACGAAGTAGGCGATGCGCATGGCGGCCTCAGGCCGCCGCGCCGGCAGCGACATCCAGGGGCTGGACGCCGTACATGAGCAGGGTCTCGCGCCTGGCCTTGAAGTACTCCATCATCGCACCCGGCCCGGCCAGATGACTCAGGATCATGAGAATCTGGCGCGTCTCCCCGCGCGGGGCTGGCTGGCGGCGCAGGCGCTGCTTGATGCGATGGCTCACCGGCAGCAGCAGGTTGCCTCTGATGCGGGCCGTCAGCTCCGCATCGGCGAACCCGCCCAGCGCGCGGCCGAAGGCCTTCGCCTCGGCGGCGTCCGCGAAGGTGGATCGCGCCCCGGGCTGGAAGACACGTCGCAGGGCGGCGACCTCCTGGGCGTTGAGCGTCGAAAGGGTCCCCCCGGCGCAAAGCGCCGCCGCTTCGTCGAAGTCGCGGGTCGCCTGAGGCCACAGGCCTCGCCGCGCCATGATGCAGCCCCTCTGGATCAGAGCTGTGATCCGCCGCCGATCGTCCGCCTCGCCGTGCGCCGGATCCGCATGGAATTCGTCGAGGTCGTGGCTGACGTGGATCTCGCTGAAGATCAGCTGGTTGTAGCGTCGCCAAGCGGCCTCCACCGCGTCGGCCTTCACCTGGGCCGCCTTGGGGCCGCGCACCCCGTCATGGTGGCGCTGGTGGAACATCACCTTGGGCACGCCCGCGCCTGTGAAGCGCCGGGTCAGGCGCAGGTTCATCTCGTAGTCCTGGGAGCGCGCCATGCGCACATCAAAGGGGCCCACGGCGTCGTAGGCGCAGCGGCGCACCAGCATCGCGCCCTGCCACATGAAGAAGTCCTCCAGCAGCCGCACATAGAGCGCGCGCCGATTGTCGGACCAGTAGGCGGTGTTGGCATCGCTGACCGGCGCGGGCCAGGCGCCGGTGAACTTGTCGCAAAGGCCGTAGGCGAAGCCGGCGTCCGGGTTCGCCTCGAGGGCCGCGTAGAGCGAGGAGAGGGCGTCGGGCTCGGCGATGTCGTCGTCGTCGAAAACCCAGACGAAGGGCTGGCGGGTGTTGGCGAGGCCGAGGTTCAACGCCGCCGACTTGCCCATGTTCTCCTGGCGCAGATAGCCGACCCGGCCGCCGAAGCTCCTGACCACCTGCTCGGCGGCGTTCGTTTCGGAGCCGTCGTCGACGACCACGACCTCGGCGGGCGCTCGGTCCTGAGCGAGCAGGCTGTTCAGGGCCTCGGGCAGATAGTCCGCCCGGTTGTAGGTCGGCACCAGGACGGTGACGGGAAGCGGCTGGTCATTGGCGGCTTTCGGCGTGGTCATGGGCTGCCTCGTCTCGATAGTGCTCAGGCGCCGGCGGGCGCGCGGACCGCGCGCTTGAGCTGGTCGTAGAGCGGCGCGCCGAGCAGTCGGCGGGCGGCGGCCTTCAGGCCCGAAGGCGCGGGGGTCTCGATCTCGCGGCGGCGGCGCTCATAGCCCACGCGCCGCTGGCGCATGGCGGTCAACTCCTCGACCCGGTCCGGATAGATAATGGTCTGGCTTTCGATGCTGAGCACCGGCTTGCCCGAGGCGCGGGCGATCTCGACCGCCTGGCGCTCCTCGCTCTCGATGAACAGGGCGGCGTCCGGCAGGCTGGCGTAGACGCGCGCCTTGAAGGCCCCGTGCGCGCCCGCCTTTCGCCGCGCCGCCGCGTCCGGCAGGTCGAGCATCCAAAGCTTGCCGTACTCGATCCCCTCCGCGGCCAGCCAGGCCTCGGTCTCGGGCCGATACTTCTCCAGCCGGCTGGTCACCAGATGGCCGATCGGCTTGGACGGGCGCAGAAAGGCGCGGGCGGAGGTGAGGAAGGCGCGATAGCGGTCGCCGTCGTCATTTTCCTCACTGGTGGGGTCGCAGCAAAGCACGCCGTCGATGTCGAAGCAGGCGTCGGCCAGATAGCTGTGGTGCATGGCGTTCCACTGGAACATCCGCGGATAAGGGACGGCCTCCAGGACCACATCGACCTCGGGATGCTCGGGCTTCAGGCCATAGACGGCGCAGAAGATCAGCTCGGCCTCGACGCCCGCCTCGATCAGCGCCTTTCGCGCCTGCACCATGGAGCCGCCGCTGTTGATGCTGTCATCGACCACCAGAATCCTGCGTGGTGCGGCAGGCTCTCCGTCGTCGGAGCGTCGCCGCGTGTGGCCAGTAGCCAGAAGGCGGCCGGCGGCGAAGCCTTCAAGATCGGCCAGGGGCAGGTTGAGCGCCAGGCTGATCATCGATCCGGCCAGCAGGCCACTGCGAGGAACCCCCACCACCAGATCAATATCCGGCGGCAGTTTTCGTAACTGACGCGTGATCGTATCGCTCATGTCGGCCACGGAGCGGTAATGCATGAGAATCCCTCATTCGCATCGCGGTTGGTCGGCACATTTATGCTGCACTTGCGAAGATGTGCGTCAAGGCGTTATTTGGCTTCGCCTGTATGTTTTGAGAATGTGCCCAAATGAAGTCTTCGAAAGAACTTCTTGATGCGCCGATAGCCGCGCCCTCTGATCAGTTGAGAGCGCGGGCGGTAGGCGGCGTCGCGGTGACGGGCATCTCCCAAACGATCAAGATGGTCGTCCAGTTCCTCTCGGTGGTGGTGCTGGCGCGCCTTTTGTCGCCGGACGACTTCGGCGTTTTCGCCATGGTCATGCCCATCACCGCCTTCGTGATGATGTTCCAGGACCTGGGCCTGGCTCAGGCGGTGGTCACCTCCGCCAGCATCACGCCTCGCCAGGCCAGCACGCTCTTCTGGGTCAATGTGGGCTTATCGGCTGTGCTGGCGATCGCCTTGGCCGCCTCGGCGCCGCTGATCGGGGCCTTCTATGGCGAGCCGCGCGCCGTCGGCATGGCGGTGGCCCTGGCCGCCACGGTCATGATCGCAGGGCTCGGCGCGCAGCACATGGCGCTGCTCACGCGCCACATGCGTTTTTCGCGCATGGCGATGATCGACATCGCAGGCACGATCCTCGGTTTCGCGACCGCCGTGGTCTTCGCCCTGATCCGCCCCAGCCCCTGGGCGCTGTTCGCTTCGGTGGCCGTGACCATGGCGACCAGCATGATCGGCGCCTGGCTGAGCGCGGACTGGCGGCCCGGTCGCCCGGGACCGATCCGTGAGGTCGGCGCCATGCTGCGGTTCGGCGGCGGTCTGACCGGTTTCAACCTCACCAACTTTCTGGCCCGCAACATCGACAAGGTGCTGATCGGTCGGACCGCCGGCGCAGATGCGCTGGGCCTCTACGACCGCGCCTACAAGCTGCTGCTCTGGCCGCTGCAGCAGATCAATGCACCTCTGTCACGGGTCATGGTGCCGGTGCTGTCGCGCCTGCGCGACGAACCGGGCCGCTATCGCCACGCCTATGAGCGGACGGTGCGACTGATCCTTCTCGCGGCGCTGCCCGGGGTGACGTTCCTGATCCTGACTGCCGACAAGCTGATCGCGACCCTGATGGGCGACGAGTGGGCGGCAGCCGCGCCGATCTTCATGTGGCTGGGTCTGGCCGGGCTGCACCAGCCCATGACCTCCACCGTGGGCTGGTTGTTCATCAGCCAGCAGCGCACCGGTGAGTTCGCGCGGTGGGGCATGATCAACGCTGTGACCTCCATCGCCGCCTTCGCGGCGGGTCTTCCGTGGGGTGCGATCGGGGTGGCGGCGGCCTACGCCCTGTCCGACCTCTTCCTGCGCATGCCTATCGTCTGGTGGTGGGTCGGCCGTAAGGGGCCGGTGCGCACGCGCGCCCTCTATGTCATGGCCGCGCCCTTCGCGGCGGGCGCGGCGGCGGCGGCGGCGCTGCTGGCCGTTGCGCGACGGTTCAGCACGGGGATCGCCATCGTCGATCTGATGCTGCTGGCCGCCATCGCCTATGTGGGCGCCTGGACGGTGGTGCTCGCCTTCAAGGGCGGGCGCGCCGCCTTTGCAGACGCCTTCGGCGTCGTCCGTCCGCTGATCGACAAGCTCGCGGGCCGCCTGCGGCGGGAGCCCGCCCGCCCATGATCTACCTGGCCAGCGCGGTGGCCGTCGCGGCCCTCGTTACGGGACTGTTCTGGCCTCGGATAGAGGCGCGCCTTCGCCGCCATGAAAGGCGACGCCGCAAGCGAACGCTTCAGTCACGCAGAAACGATGGATGACCCGCACGTATAGCTGCGGTTCTGACGGCTGATGATCGGCCTCAGTGCGCGCCGGCGAGCCAATCCTCGCAGCGGAGCCCCTGGACGCGCTGGAACTCCGATAGATTTCCGGTCACGACGATCAGGCCGCGGGAGCGCGCGTGCCCCGCGATGAGTAGATCATAACCACCAACGGGGCGGCCCGCGCGCTCCAGGTCCGCGCGGATGTCGGCGGCATGATCCGCTGCGAGATCATCGAAAGGCAGAACTTCAAGCTTCGCGGCGAAGTGCTCGACCTGACGTCGATTGTCGTCGGGGCGAGCCGACTTGGCCGCACCATGTAGCAGCTCGGTCAGTACGATCGTCGAGGTGCAAAGCGCCTCTGCATTCGTATTAAACCGTTCGCGCACACCTTGCGGGCGGTCTCTCAGAACGCGGATGCAAAGATTGGTGTCGAGAAGATAACGCAGCATCAAAACGCTTCTCGCGTCTGGATAGCGGGCTGTTCCCGCACGCCAAGATCGACGCCCGGTTCATCAAAGAAATCATCCCAAACTGCGTCAGACGGCACAATGACGCGTCGGTTGCCTTCTCGGAGCACGGTGACGGACTTGACGCCTTCAGGAAAGGCGACGTCCTTGGGCAGGCGAACGGCTTGCGTGCGATTGGATTGGAAGAGCGTTGTCTTGGTCATGACCACCTCCCTGGATATACAAGGTGTATATACTTATTGGGGCGTCACGTCGAGCGGCGGTCCTCGCGGGCAAGATGGCGCCAATGGCCTTTAGCCAAGCTTCCAGGCCCGCACGTAGTCGACCTCCATCCGGGCGGGGAAGCGCGTCCGCACGTCCGGGTCACCCGGCCATTTGCCGCCCACCGCCAGGTTGACGATCATGTACATCGGACCCGTGGCGTCGGTAGGCGCTGCAGCTTCGTTCGTCTGCACGCCGTCGATGAAGAAGCGCAGGCTGCCAGGCGTCCACAGCACGCCGTAGGTATGGAAGCCCGCGGCGTCGTCGCCTTGCAGGCGCGCCTTCTGGGTGCGGCCCACATGCTTGCCGCCAGCCTTGGTGTGCACCGACTGATAGACGGTGCGCATGTCGTGGCCCAAGGCCTCCATCACGTCGATCTCCGGCGGCCATGCGCCGTTGGACGGCAGCAGCCAGAAGGCCGGCCACAGACCCTTGCCGCTTGTCCATCGCGTGCGGATCTCGAAGTAGCCGTACCTCTGCTCGAACAGACCGCGTGTGGTCAGGACGCCGGAGCTGTAGCGGACATCCTTCAACGGCCCCGCCCGCAGCTTCTGCGGCTGCAGGTCCAGCGCCCGGGCCAAGGCTGCGCGTTCGCGTTCGGCCAAGGGCTTGGCCGTGATGGTCAACACCCCGCCCCCTGTCGAGAACGGATCGACCCCAAGGCCCATGAACGCCTTGTCGAAATAGACCTGCCGTTCGCGGTTGTTGTAGAGGCTGCGGTCGGAAAGGCTCTTGGGCTCCGGCCCGGCGGTCTTGTAGGCGGTGCGCCATCGCTTGGGATCTGGCCGCTGATCAAAGCCGTCATCGAAGGTCAGGCGCAGGGGCGCGCCCGCCGCGGCCGCCACCGCCGGAGCGGGTTTCGGCTCGGCTCTGGCCGCCTCCGCGCCGCTCGTCGTCATCCAGGCGGCCGCCGTCGCGACGCCAAGCATCAGGGTGATGCGCATGCTCGCCTCGTTTGGTTGATCAAAATCGCGGCGCCGGGGAGCCAGGCGCCCTCATGAGGCCCTATTGACCCTGCCCACTGCGGCCATCGCATGGCGCCGAGGCGTCGAGAGGAAACCCGCAAGGCCAAGCTGCGTTGGGATGTTGAGCCTGACAGGCGGCCGCTGAAGGGGGCGAGCATGACCGGCGTCGCACATGCGCCATGGCGAGAGAGCGAGACCTTGGCGCAGGACGAGCCCTGGCCGCCTTCGGCTGAACGCCCGGGCGACTGGGGCGATGTTCTGATCGCGGGCCTCGCCCTGGCGGCGCTCACCCTCAGCTGGACCGGCATCCTCGGCGCCCTGAGCATCCTTTTGCAGCTGGCGGTCCTGGGCGCGCTGGTCTGGCTCAAGCCGGTGACGGTGATCGACGCGTTCAAGCGCGGCTGGCCGTTGCTGATCGTCGGCGTCCTGCCCTGTCTCTCCACGCTATGGTCCACCGTCCCCGGGGTGAGCCTGCGCTATGGCGCGCAGCTGGCCGTGACCCTGGCCATCGCCGTGGCGGTGGTGGCGGTCAGTCCCCTGCGGACCTATGTGCGGGGGGTCTTCCTCAGCACCCTGATGATCCTGGCGATCTGCATCGTCTATGGCCGGCGCGGCGCCTCGGCCGAAGGGCCGGTGCTGATCGGAATTCTCGGCTCCAAGAACGCCATGGCCTTCCTCGCGCAGCTCGTTCTGGTCAGCGGTGTGGCGGTGCTGGGCGATGGCCGACAGCCCTTGTGGGCGCGTCTGCCGGCCCTTGCCGGCATTCCGGCCGCGCTCTTCGTTCTGGCCACCGGTCAGTCGGCGGGCGGCATGATCACCGCCGTACTGGGCCTCGTTCTGCTCGCCGGTTTCGCGGGGCTGGCCTGGCTGCCTCCAAAGGGGCGGGCGGCGGCGGCGGCGATCCTGGTGCTGATGCTCGCGCCGCTGGCGGCGGCCATGCCGATCCTGGTGGAGGAGGCCCAGACCTTCGCCTCCGATGTTCTGCACAAGGACGCCGGGCTCACCGGGCGCGACTGGCTGTGGGCGTTCGCCGACCGGCTCATCGCCGATCGTCCCCTCATCGGCCATGGCTACCGGTCCATCTGGCTAGGTGATGACGCCACCACCATCGGCCTGCTGCGCTGGGCCGGTCTGACGGACGGCAAGGGCTTCCACTTCCACGACAACTATCGCGAATGGGCGGTGGACTTCGGCCTGGTGGGCGCGGCGGTCATCGGCCTCGCCCTTGGGGCCAGCGGCGTGCGCCTGATCGTCAACGCAGTCAGCCGGCCGGGTCTGGCGCCGGCCTTCGTCACCGCCATGTTCCTGGTGATGGCTGTCCGCGCCAAGGTGGAGAACGTCTTCATGCCGTTTCAGCCGACGACGCTGCTGCTGTTCGCGCTCGCGGCCTGGGCGTGGGTGGCGCCGCCTCCGCCACTGGAGGATGAGGCTCCTCAATGACCATCATCCGGCTGGCGGGCTCGGCCTTCAGATGGTCGGCCAGGCGCAGGGCCAAGGCGACGATGGTGAAGGTCGGGTTGGCGTGACCGCCGGTGGGCAGGCTCGATCCGCCGAGGACGTATAGGTTCTGCAGGCCATGGAAGCGCAGATCCGCGTCGATTACGCCCTCGCGCGGATCGCGGCTCATGCGAGTCCCGCCCAGGTGATGATAGCTCTCCAGCATCGCCCCGAGCGTCAGGCCGCCGGTCTCCTCAAGGTCATCCGCCGCCCTCAGATCGGCTAGCCCGAAGCGCCTCAGCTGGTCGATGCAGACGCGGGTCATGAAGGCCGCCGTGGCGCGGTCCTGGCGGCTGATCCGCCAATCAACACGGGCCGTGAAGAGCCCGAGGCGGTCGCGCGCCCCGGAGAGCAGAACCCTGCTGTCGGGATCGGGGCTCTGTTCCAGATCGACGATGAGCTCCGCCAGAGGAGCGCTGGGCACGGGCCCCAGACCCATGGCGCGGCGGGCCAAGTTGGCGGCGATCTTGCCGGCGTCTCGCGCCATGGCGGCGACCTCGTCGGCGCGGACATCCTCTCCGCGCGCCATCCGCTTGGCGACCTCCCAGCCGTCGCGCGGATCGGGCAGATATCGCAGGACGGCGCTGGCGTTCAGCAGGCCTTCGCGCGCCTGGGCCGTGGGCGACAGGGCGAGACCGATCTCGTGATGGGCGCCCCTGCGCACCTGCCCAAGATGAAACAAGGCGCAGGCTTGCCGGCTCGGCGGTCCGGCGGCGGTGACCGCGCGAGGGTGCTGCATGAACCATCGTCCGAGGACCTCGTGCGGATCGGCGACGCCGCTGTCCGGATCGCGCGCGAAGTTGAGCAGAAGGCGGTTGTTCTCCAGCCCGCCGCAGGCGAGCACGAACCGGCTGGCTCGGATACGAAGCTGAGCGCCGTCCTGACGGCATGCGCGGGCGGCTTCGATCCGTCCTTCGCCGCCTTCGAGCGCGATGAGGTCGGCTCCGAGGATCATGCGGGTGTGGGGTGAGCGGGCGAGGCGCTGGCCGAAGCGCTCGCCCCAGTCCTGGTAGGTGCGCCAATGCTGAGCGGCGTAGCGCCAGACAAAGAAGTCGATGTCCTCGAGGCCGTAGCGTGAACGGGCCTGGCGAAGGCGGGGAGCCGCGTCGTCGGCGCGCCATGGTCGGGTGAACCCGCACACAGATTCCGCATGCCGGTAATAGGGTGCGAGGTCCGAGTGACGGATCGGCCAGCCCGACCACGGGGTCCAGGCGCGAGGCTCGAAATCCAGTGTGTCCAGCTCAGCGCAGCGCCCTGTCCACTTGCGGGTGGCTCCGCCCAGCACCCGATAGCGCCCCTGAGGCACCGCCATGGGTTCGCCGATCGACTCGCCTTCGAAGAGCGCCTGGGCGGCGGGGTCGATGTTCTTTCCGCCGCCTTCGAGCACGCAGATCTTCAGGCCGCATCCGTCCAGCGCTTGGGCGAGGGTCAGGCCCGCCGCCCCCGCGCCGACGATGCAGACGTCGCAGTCGACGACCTCGATCTGGTCGCCTGCCGATGAGCCGGTCCCCCGACCGGCTGTCGCATGATCGCCCATGTCCCATCCCCGGGCCGGCTCGCTCAAGCCGGCGTTCGCCTACCTCAAACCCAGGAAGACGCGCCGGGTCCCCGCCCAGCGCATCAAAACCGCCTCCAACAGCATCGGTCCGGCCAGGCCCGCCGCCAGCCCCGCCGTGATCTGCATGGCCAGCGGCGCGCCGAGCTTTCCCAGAGCCGTGCGTGCCGCCACCACGAAGAAGATGTGAAACAGGAAGATGGCGAAGGAGGCCGAGCCGATCCGCGCCAAGAAGACGTTGTCCGGCACGCTGCGCAGGAGCAGCAGGGAGCCGCCGGCGCCGATGATCAGCGACAGCACCGTCACCCGCGCCGCCACCACCTCATGCGGCAGGTGTGCGACCCGCCAGCCGTGGATGACAAGGGCGATCGAAACAAAAGCCGCGACGCCGGTCAGCAAGGCAGGGCGGCTGGCCAGATTGAACCGGAAGGTCGCCAGCCCGGCCAGGAAGTAGGGCAGCAGATAGAGCGCCCCGCCCAGCGACAGGAACGTCGTGGTCTCCAGAGGATGGCCGGCGATGAAGGCCACGGCCGCCGCCAGCGCGACACCCTGCCAGCGGCTCAAGGCGCCGAGACTTTCCAGCATGGCGACGAGCACGAAGATGAGTACCATGGCCTGGAGGAACCAGTAGATCTCGTAGGAGAACAGGTAGATGCGCCACATGTCCGGCAGCGCCGCGCCGAGGCTTCCGTACCAGCCGTTCCACACCAGGAAGAATAGGGTCGAGACGGCGACGAGCGGCAGAACCAGCCGTCGCGCCTTGCCCTTCAGAAAGGGCGCGGCCTGGCCCT
This sequence comes from Caulobacter segnis, assembly GCF_029543125.1. Classification (GTDB taxonomy): domain Bacteria; phylum Pseudomonadota; class Alphaproteobacteria; order Caulobacterales; family Caulobacteraceae; genus Caulobacter; species Caulobacter segnis_D. Next base: position 408,239 of record NZ_JARQWW010000001.1, on the reverse strand, counting down.
GCCGCATGGGTTTGAGCGCATAGACGTAGCCGGACAGGAAGCCGAAGATGGGCATGCGGATGTAGAGCAGCAGATCCATGACCTTGCGCAGGACCGTGTCATCTGACACGCGCAGGCCGTCCGAGGCGCCGCCGCCCACCACATGGAAGAAGACCAGCAGCAGGCAGGCTATGCCGCGCATCACCTGAACCTGCCGAGAGCGGACCGCACTTTGGCCGACGGACCGGGGGGCGGGGCTCTCCACCGCCGGCGCCGCCGCCAGGCTCATGCGGGTTCGGCGATCAGGGACAGCATCGGTCCGTAGCAGGCCCGCGCTCCGAACACGTCACGAGCAGCCGCAAGACCCGCTGCGGCCAGGGCGGCGCGGGCCTCATCGTCATCCAGCAGGTCGGCGATATGGGCGGCGAAAACTTCAGGCTCGTCGGCGCGCCGGACCACGGAAGACAGCTCTCGCTCGACTCCCTGCAGGCTGACCGAGGTTGCGACTACGGCCTTGCCGGCGGCCAGGGCCTCCACCAGCTTGATCTTCAGTCCCGAGCCGGTGATCAGCGGGGAGACCACGACGGCCGCGCCGGCGTAGAGCGGCGCCAAGTCCGGTACCGGGCCAAGCACAGTCACACCTTGCGGCGCGCCGTCCAGGGCGCGGCTGACATTGCCGACCACAGTCAGACGCGCATCGGGACGGCGGGCGATCAGCGCGGGCCAGACCTTGTCGAACAGCCAGTGCAGGCCGACCACATTGGGCGCGGTATTGCTGCCCACGAACAGAATCTCCGGCGCACGTCCGGGGGCGGCGGAGGAGACTGGATCCGCCGCTATGGGCGTGGTCACCACCTGCCGTCCGGGCAGGTTTGCGGCGACGGCCGCCGCCTCGTCCTGCTGCACGGCGAGGATGATGTCGGCTTGGCCGAGGAGGGCGTACTCGGCCTCGGCGGAGAGGGCCGCCACCGAGTCCGAGCCGCCCACCGCCGCGAACTGTGCGGCCCGAGAGGAGAAAAGGTCATGCATGACCACCAGCCGCCGTGCGGCCGGGGTCAGGGCGTAGGGCGCCAGGGGGGCGGCGAAGGCGTAGTCGCAGAGCAGAGCCTTGGCGCCGCGTGCGTGGCGGGCGACGAACATCTGGTCGGCGCGTGTGGCGGGCGCGGCGATGGCGTAGGGCGCGGGCTTCACCCAGCCGGACGGCTTGAGCTTCAGCTTGGCGAGGCCTTTCTCGATGCCGGTGAGCAGGGCGCGGCCCAGGATGCGCGGGTCCTTGGCGACCACCCATCGCCCCACGCGCAAGCCGCCTCGAATGCGCACGGCATCGAACAGGGCCATTTCATCCGACAGCTTCAGCACCGGCCAGCGGCCAAAGGTGGCGGGCGTCGGGCCAAGCCAAGTCACGCGATGGCCAGCTTCCCTGAGCGCGCGGCACAGGCTGAGCAGATAGGTGGAGCTGCCGTTGGTGGAGCCCACCACCCGTTGGCGCGAGAGCACGACCACCTTCCCGGCTCCGTCCGCTGCGCGTTCAGCGCCGCGCAGCCGCGCCAGGGCCTGTCCGAGCTTGTCTTGGACCGGCACGCGCAACAGGGCCGCGCCAGCAGGGGTCCTCATGGCCGCCGCCAGCGCCGCCGCCGGGCGGCGCGCTTTCAGCGCCAGGACAATGTCGTCCAGGCCCAGGGCCGCGTCTATGCTGGCCTCAAGCGACGATAGCGCGGCGGCGGTCTTCGAGCTGCCCACAGCCTGACGAAGCCGCACGGCGTTGGCGGCCATGGCCTCCAGCCGGGGTCGGTCGAGGCGATGCGAGATCGACTGCGGATGCTTGCGGTAGAAGTAGGCGATCCTCGGCGTGCACCACAGGGTCATGCCCTTTCCCATGGCGCGGGCTATCAGATCGAAATCCTCGCCCACGGGCAGGTCTTCGGCATAGGTCACCCCTGCCTCGGCCAGGACCTGCCGCCGGATCAGCGGTTTGGCGAAGCCGAGCGACGGCGCAGAGCCGTAGAGGCGGTTGCTGCGGATGTAGTCGGGCAGGGCGATCCATTGCGGACGCTTGGCCAGATCGCCGCGCAGCAATGTGCGCGGCTGGCTCCCGCCGTCGTCGGCAAAGATCAGCAGGTCGTCGATGACGATGTGCGCGCCGCTGCCCCGCGCCTCGGCGACAAGAGCCTCCAATCGTTCGGGATGTATGAAATCGTCGCTGTCGACCACGGCCAGGAATTCACCCTGCGCTTGGGACAGGGCGAGGTTGCGCGCCGCACCGGGGCCGCCGGAGCTGGGACGGGCCAGCACGCGCATGCGCGGGTCACTCTCGGCCAACCGTGACAGCAGGGCGATGCTGTCATCGGTGGAGGCGTCGTCCACGACGATCAGCTCCAGGCCCGACAGGGTCGAGGCCAGCACCGAACGGACCGCCTCAGCCAAGTGCCGGGCGCCGTTGTGGTTGGCCATCAACACGCTGACCGTCGGGCTGGCGAGATCACGGGCCATGCCGGCGCTCCCCTAGCCGGCGTAGTACTTGCGCACCTGCGGGTAATAGTACCCGGGGTCGCCATAGCCGTATCGGGACTGCTCGTTCAGATCGACCTGGTTGAGGGCGACGCCGCCGATCACGGCTCCCGACTGTTCCAGGATGCCGATGGCGGATTCCACCGCCCGGCTGGAGGTGCGCCGCCATTGGGCCAGGAACAGCACCGCGTCGGCCTTCATGGCCAGCAGGCGCGTGTCCGCCACCGCCAGGACCGGCGGCGTGTCGAGCACCACCAGATCAAAGCGCGCCTCCAGGTCCTTGAGCAGGGCGGTCAGGGCTTGGCCCGCGAAGATGTCCTGGGCGCCGTCGACGCCGGCGATGGGCAGGACCAGAGTGCCGCCTTCGTCCTCCACCAGAGCCTCGTCGAGCGTGGCGCGGCCGTTCAGCACTTCCACCAGGCCGACCTTGGGCGACAGGCTTAGCGCGCGGTTCAGGCTGCGGCGGCGAAGGTCGCAGTCGACCACCACAACCGATAGCCCAGCCTGGGCGGCGGAGCGCGCCAGGCACAGGCTGGTGGTGGTCTTGCCCTCGCCCGGCAGGGCCGAGGTGACCGCCAGGGTTTTGACCGTGTTGTCCAACCGTCCGTAGAGCAGGGAGGTTCGCAGGGCCCGGAAGCTCTCTGCGAAGGCCGACAGCGGCCGCGCCAGCAGGTGCTGGCCCGGCGTGAGATTGCGGTCCCGCCGCTGGGCGATGCTGCTCAGCAGCGGGATGGAGCCGAGAGCGGCGACGCCGAGCTTGGCCTCCACGTCATCCGCTGTAGTCAACCCTTCGTCCATGCCGCCGGCCACCGCCACGCCAGCCGCGCCGACCGCGAAGGCCAGGGCGAGGCCGAGGGTCAGGTTGAGCGGGACGTTGGGGTTGCTGGGCCGGATGGGCGCCTTGGCGCTGGAGGCCACGGCGGCGTTGGCGCCGAGGATGCCGGTCTGGCTGGAGGTCTCGCGATAACGGGCCAGCAGGCTCTCGTAATCGGCGCGGGCCACCTGGGCGTCGCGCTCCAGCCGGTTCAGATCCACCGCGGCGGCGTTGTTGCTGGCCAGGGTTCCCCGGGCGCCGCCCAGGGTCGAGGCCACCGACTGGGTGCGGCCGCGCGCCACCTGAACCTTGGCTTCCAGGTTGGACATGACGCGTTTGATCTCGGCCTGGATCTGGGCGTCGATGTCGGCCAGCTCCTCCTTGGCGCGGATCAGTTGCGGGTGACGGTCGCCGTAACGCTGGCGAAGGTCGGCGACCTTCGAGCTGACCGAGGCGCGTTGCCCGCGAAGGCCCTGAATGACCGGGGAGTCGAGCGCCTCGCCCACATCGTCGCCCAGCGAGCCGCGGGCCAGCTGGTCACGGGCGGTGCGCAGACGCGCCTCCTCGGTCGCTTGCTCGGCGCGAGCCGTGGCCAGTTGCTGGTTGTAGGTGGAGATCTCCTGCTCGGCGATCGTCGCGCCGGAGGCGCTGAGCAGGCCGTTGCTCTGGCGATAGGCGGCCACGGCGGCCTCCTTGGCCGCCAGCTCGGGTTCGAGCTGGGCCAGGCGGCGGACCAGCCATTGATTGGCGCTGCTGGTTGCGGCCACGCGGCGCTCCACTTGGCTGGCCACGTATTGGTTGGCGTAGGCGTTGGCGATGCGCGCCGACATCTGCGGATCGACGGTGGTCACCGCCACATCGACCACATAGGTCATGCCGGATCGGCGAATCTTCGCTGAACGCTGCACCGTGCCGGCCGCGGCGTCACGACCCTGGCGCAGGCCCTGCGGCGTGCTGAGCGGCGGAGCGGGCGTGTAGGGACGGCCGGAGATGCTGTCGGTGATCTTGCGCAGGAAGGAGCGTTCCTGCAGGCGGGTGTTGAACCGCGGGTCCTGTTCAAGCTTCAGCGCCTGGACCACGCGCATAGCCATCTCACGCGACTGCAGAACCTCCACCTGGGTGTCCACGGCCGCCTCTTCGGCGGGCATGGACGGGACCACGGACTCGGATCGGACCACACGCTCCGTGCCCGGCTCGAACATGAGTTGCGAGATCGCGGTGTATTTGCGTTCGGCCGTGAAGGTGACCAACGCGGCGAGGGCGAACACCGTCAGGGCCAGGGCGCAGAACAGGCGGATGTGACGCCGGAAGACCAGCATCAGGCCGCGTAGGTCGATCGCTTCCGACAGCGATTGCGGGCGGGAGGCCGGTCGCGGACGCCGCCGCAAGCGGTTGCCGGCTGCGGTGTCTGGCGTGTTCTGGGCGTGGGGCGGCGCGGCGCCGTGGAGCGTCTGCATGGAGTTCTAAGACCTCGCCTTGGGCTCGGGACGTAGGGGGAGGGCGGCGGGCTCCGGCGCGCGTTTCACGCGGCCAAGAGTGCGCAGCCAAAGCTGTTCGATAAGGCGGGCGGCGAGGAATCGCGCCACCGGCCAGGAGGTGACGGTCGCCGCCATGGCCGCCGGATCGCGGGCCTTCACGGCGTTGATCAGCAGGCGCCATTGCAGACGCTGATCGACGCTGACGGCGTGGGCGTCCAAGGCGGCGCTTTCGGCGCGGCTCAAGGGGCGGACGGCGGCGATGTCGCGATCGCAGTCGCGCAGCCGCCGCAGGTCTTCTTCCGAATGACGGCCGCTGAGACTGTCGGGTCGGGTGACCGCCACATAGCCTTGCGGTCCGGTCAGCAGCAGCTGCGCGCCGTGCGCCAGGGCGGCCGCATAGAAGGCGTAGTCTTCGCCCAGCCGCAGACTGTCGTCATAGGTGAGCGCGTGCCGGCGCAGGAAGGCCATGCGCATCAACGGCTTGATGAAGCCCAGTTCCTGGCGGTCACGGCCTTGCCGGCTGACATTGCCGCGCACGAAGGCTTCGAGGTTGATCTGCTCCGCCTGAGTGGTCGTCGAAAGCGCGGGCGGCGCGGCGCCGGACGTAACCTTGATCAGAGCGTCGGCGACCAGGTCCTGGCCCTCGGTCAGCGCCAGCAGGCGCGCGGTGCGGCCGGGCAGGAAATAGTCGTCGGAATCGAGCACGCAGACCCAGGGCGTGGTCAAGACCGCCAGGGCGCGGTTGCGGGCGCAGGCTGGCCCTTGATTGACCGCCTGCCGCAGCACGGTCAGGCGGCCGCTGCCGTCGTCGGCGGCCAGGGCGGCGGCAGGGGTGTCGTCGCCCGAGGCGTCATCCACCACGACCACCTGTCCCACTTCCGGTTCGGCCAGCGCCGAGGCGACGGCCGCGCCGATGGTGTCCGCCGCCCGATAGGCCGCGATGACCACGCCGACGGAGCCGGTTTGCTCAGGCCTCTTCATCGACGCTTTCCTGCGCGGAAAGAGGCTCGCGCCCCTCCAGCGGCGCGATGCCCCGGCCGATGCTCACATAGGTGAAGCCCTCGGCGGCCATATCTTCGGGGCGGTAGATGTTGCGCAGGTCGACGATGACTGGCTGCGCCAGGGTCCGCCGGACGCGGCCAAGATCGAGCGCGCGAAAGCGGTCCCATTCGGTAAGGATCACCGCTGCGTCAGCGCCCTCCAGCGCTTCATAAGGGCCGGCGCGCATCTCGACGCCGGGCAACAGCGGCTCGGCCTGGATCATGCTCTCCGGATCGTGGGCCACTACCTTGGCGCCCATGGCCTGCAAGGCCGGAGCAAGATCGAGCGCGGGCGCGTCGCGCATGTCGTCGGTGTTGGGTTTGAAGGCCAAGCCGAGCAGGGCGACCGTCTTGCCCTCCACCGATCCGCCGAGCGCGGCGGCGACCCGATCCGCCATGGCGGCCTTGCGGGCGTCGTTCACCGCAACCGTGGTCTCAACCAGTCGAAGCTGGGCGCCCACATGGGCGGCGGTGCGCGCCAGGGCCAGGGTGTCTTTCGGGAAGCAGGAGCCGCCATAGCCGGGGCCGGCGTTCAGGAACTTCGACCCGATCCGCTTGTCCATGCCGACGCCGCGGGCCACCTGCTGCACGTCGGCGCCAACCTTCTCGCAGAGGTCCGCCATCTCGTTGATGAAGGTGATCTTCATCGCCAGGAAGGCGTTGGCCGCGTACTTGGTCAGTTCGCTGGTGCGCCGGTCGGTGAACAGCACCGGCGTCTCGTTCAGGAAGAGCGGGCGATAAAGCTCGCGCATCACCTGCCGGGCGCGCTCATCCTCTGTGCCGACGATCACGCGGTCGGGGCGCTTGAAGTCCTCGATGGCGGCGCCTTCGCGCAGGAACTCCGGGTTCGAGGCCACCGCGAATTCCGCCTCCGGGCGCAGGGCGCGGATGATGGATTCGATGGCGTCGCCGGTCCCCACCGGCACGGTGGACTTGGTGACCACCACGGTGAAGCCGTCGATCAGGCTGGCGATCTCTTCGGCCGCCGCGTGAACATAGGAAAGATCCGCATGGCCGTCGCCGCGGCGGGACGGAGTGCCCACGGCGATGAACACCGCTTCGGCGCCGGCCATGCCTTCCGCCAAGTCGGTGGTGAAGCGCAGGCGCGCCTCACGGACATTGCGGGCGACCATTTCATCCAGGCCGGGCTCGAAGATCGGCATGTCCCCGGCCAGCAGCCGCGCAATCTTGCCGGGGTCCTTGTCCACGCACGTGACTTCATGGCCGAAGTCCGCGAAGCAGGCCCCGGATACGAGGCCCACATAGCCGGAACCGATGACAGCGATGCGCATGGCGTCTCCTTCAGGAAGCGTTCGGACCGGACGAGACGGTCATCGACGAGGAACGGGAGAAGGCGGCGGCGCTGGCGCGCGCCTCTTCAAGGGCGGTGTCCAGATCGCCGGCTTCTCCGCCAGCGGCGGTCACGCCGTCCTGACCGACCAGGCTCCAACGCCACCCTTGGGCGTGGACAACGAAAAGGCTGAAGCGCTCGCCAAACATCGCGCGCGCCTCAATAGGAGCCGTCGGCGCGCAGCACCGCCGGGATCGTTCCGGCGATGATCCGCGCGTTGACCGACAGGCTCTTGCGGCGGGCGTACATCACATCGCAGGCCACGCGCCGACGGTAGGTGACGTCGTTGCGGCCGCTGACCTGCCAAAGGCCGGTGATGCCGGGGCGAACCGCGCAGTAGTGGCCATACCAGCGGCCATAGCGAGACACCTCGCCCTGCACGATGGGGCGCGGACCGACGATGCTCATCTCGCCGCGCAGCACATTCAGAAGCTGGGGCAGTTCGTCGAGGCTCGATTTGCGAAGGAACAGACCGAGTCGGGTGATGCGCGGGTCGTTGCGCAGCTTGTGGTCGGCCTCCCACTCGCGGCGAGCGGCCTCGTCCTGGGCGAGCAGCGCCTGCAGGCGCGCCTCGGCGTCGATGACCATGCTGCGGAACTTCAGACACGGGAAGGTGCGTCCCCCGCGCCCGATGCGGCCATGGGCGAACATGGCGGGGCCGCCGTCCTGCGCCTTGATGAGGCCGGCGATGATCAACATCAGCGGCGCGATGGCCACCAACGCGGCCAGGGCGATCAGAACATCGAGACCCCGGATCAGGGCCTCCTCGGCCGGATCGAGGTTCCGACTCCACGAACGGGTGCGGCGAAGGCGTGAGCCGCCGCCGAGTTGATCGACGCGTCCGGACAGGCTCGCAGCGCTTTCGATGGGGCGCATCAGCGATCTCCTAGCTTCGTGAGGCTGGTAAATCAGATGAGTGGGACGTTCGCCATAGAAATGGGGCGCAATAGGGGCATCACGTTACGATTGCTGTTGCAATGCACAATAGATGAAATTTTGATCAGCAACGTATGTTGCTTTCGTGGCGAACAGTTAAGCTTCGCCATTACGGTATAATGATGTTTTGAATATTAGACGTGCGAAATCGCGCGGCCGCTGGCCGCCTTCCAGGGGATGTGGTGATTTCCGCAAATCGCTCAACGCGAGATTCGGAGTCGCGTTCCCGACACAGGCGAATTTCTTTCCAACCCCGTTTGAGCGCGGGAAGCTTGGCTTGGTGGGTGGGGCGCATATGTCGCGCGCAGCGGGAGCCGGCCGGCGTTGCGCGGCTTGGGCGTAGAGCTATAGTTCAGGCAGGGATGGAAACCGGACGGTCGCCACGACCGCCGACAAGGACAGGCTCCGCACCAGGATGATCAGCCGCCCCGGCGCCAGCTCCGACGCCACCACCGCCGCTTCCGCCGGCGGGTCGGCCGCCGCCGTCAGTGCGCAACGCCGCCGCCGCATGCGGCGTGAGGGCAAGTGGTCCAAACGTCAGACGTTTTTGTTCATCGTCGCCAGCATCGCGATCCTGTGGGGCGCCTTGATCGGCGCCGGCGTCGCGATCTGGTTCTCCCTCAACTAGCATGTCCAACGCGTTCAACCCCTTGCCGTATAAGGGGTTGGTGGCGAGGAACCGATCCTGCTTGGTCGCGTTGGGCAGCTAGCTCGGCTGCGCCGGGCTGTGCAGGAGACGAGCGCCCAATGGGCCGGACGGAGCCTGGCCCGAAAGACCGGGCCCGTCTGGCTTGCATACTTTCGTCACCGTTTCGGCAGAGCCCCTGATCAGCGCTTGCCCGTTTTTTGATCTCCTACGAATTTTCGGCCGCCGCCTTAATTTGGGCGGCAACCCCTCCGGCGCGTCTGCGTTGTCGGCCAAGTCTTAACCCCCGGGGGGAAGCATGGCCTTGGAGACCGATCCCGCGCGTCTCGCAGGCGAGCACTTCGATGTGGTGATCGTCGGCACGGGCTTTGGCTCGGCCTTCTTCCTGCATCGCCTGTTGCGTGAAAACGGGGGGCGAATTCTCGTTCTTGAATGGGGGCAGCGCCACGATCACCAGTGGCAGATGGAGAACGAGGCGAACTCAGCGCTCCCCCATCAGGACACCTATCGGTCCCAAAATCCGAAGCCTTGGAACTATACGATCGGTTTTGGGGGTGGGACCAACTGCTGGTTCGCTCAAACGCCGCGTTTCCACCCCAGCGACTTCCGTCTGAAGAGCCTCTACGGCGTCGGCGCCGACTGGCCGATCTCCTATGACGATCTCGAGCCTTACTACGGCCAGGCCGAGTCGATCATGTCCGTGTCCGGCGATCCGGACATGGCGGCGGTCATGCCGCGCTCCACGCCTTTTCCCCAGCCGGCGCATCATCCGACGACGCCGGATCGCGCCATGAAGGCCGCCCGCCCGAGCGAGCATTTCATCATGCCCACGGCGCGGGCCCGCGTGGCGGCCAACGGGCGGGGCGCCTGCTGCGCCTCTCTGCGTTGCCAGCTCTGCCCGGCCGACGCCAAGTTCACCATCAACAACGGCATGACGGACATCTTCGATGATCCGCGCGTGACCTTGGTGCTCGGCGCGCAGGTGCGGACCTTGGAGGCCGACGCCTCGTCGGTTTCGAGCGCGGTGTTCGACCTCGATGGGAAGGATGTCGCCGTGACGGGCGACCTCTTCGTGCTGGGCGCCAATGCGATCCAGAGCCCCGCCATCCTCAAGCGATCGGCCATGGACGGTCCGCTGGTGGGACGGGGGTTGCACGAAAGCTACGGAACCTATGTGGAGGCCATGCTGGATGGCATGGACAACTTCGACGGCAGCACCATCACCACGGGGCTCAACTTCGGTCTCTATGACGGGGCGTTCCGTTCCGACTACGGCGCGGCCCTGGTCTACTTCGAGAACCGCTGGACCCATGGTCTGCGCGCCGAGCGTGGCCGTCACCGCCAGATCCTGCCGATGATGATCGTCACCGAAGAACTGGTGAACGACGACGATCGGGTGGAGATCGACGAAGACGGCGTCGCCCGGGTCCACTACGGCGGTCCCTCCAGCTACACGAAGAAGGGGCAGTCGGAGGCCTTGGCCAAGCTTCCCAAGTTGCTGGAGCCGCTGCCGGTGGAGGACATCCAGTTTCGCCGCGAGCGGCCCACGGAATCTCATCTGCAGGGAACATTGCGCATGGGCGCCGACCCGGCTTCGTCGGTGATCGACGCCGACATGATCCATCATCGCTATCGCAACCTGGTCGTGGTCGGATCATCGACCTTCACCACCTGCTCCTGCGCCAATCCCAGCTTGACCGTGGCGGCCCTGTCCATGCGGGCGGCCGACCGGCTTGCCTCTCGGAGCCGAGCATGAAGAGCGAACTCTCCCGTCGCGGTCTGGTGGTCGGCGCCGTGGGCGGCGTGGCTGTCGTGGGGCTGGGTGTCTCAGCCGTCGTCGCCTCGGTCCGCTCCGGCGATGTGGCGCGCGCCATCCTGCACCGGGTGGTCGGACCGTTCCGCATGGCGGACACGCATCTGGATGCGGTCATCTACGTCTTCGAACGCCGCGAGCCGCTGCCGAACGGATGGAAGGGCGCGCTTCTGCGTCTGGCGGAGGCGATCCCTGGCGGCGTCGCCGCGCTTGCCAAGGCGCCAGGCCCCGGCAAGCGCCACGAGGAGATCGAACGAGGTCTGCTCACCACCTTCATGATGACCACCAACTATCTGGAGGAGGGGGGCGTCCCCGCCGCCGAGATCGTCTTCACGGGCGTTCGGGACGCCTGCTCCAGTCCATTCGCCGTGCTGACGCCGCCATGATCGGGTCAGTGCGCCTCGCCACAATCCTTGTCGCTCGAGGATCGAAGTCCACGTCGAGGCATTAGCCCGGCGTCCGTCAGGAGCCTTCCTATCCATGGCCAAGCTGTCGCCCTCAGATCTGTTCCGCGTCCCCTCCGGCTCCTGGTTGGCCGACCGGGTGGCCGAAGATCTGGCCCAGGTGTTCGGACCGGAAGGATTGGGCGTGTCGGCGCCAGAGCCTGTCCGGTCACGCGAAGTCCCCATGACGCCGTCCGTCGTGTCGCGGACGCCGCGTCTGTCGAAGGTCGGCGGATTGGCGGCGGCGATGCTGGTCGGGGTCTCCGCGGGAATCTATCTGGCGCCGAAGGCTTCGGTTACGTCGACCTCGCCGGCTGAGGCGGATCAAGCTGTCCTCGCCGTCACGCCCACGGCCACCGGGAATGTGCGCCCGGTGGTGTCGGCGCTGCGGCGGACGGTTCACGCGGCGCCAACGCCAGCCGAGCTTGTCGTCGAAGAGCTGGAAACTCCGGCCGAGGTCCGCGTCGCCAAGGCGGCGAAGCCCGCGGCGCGTCCGTCGGTCAAGCCGGTCGTGCAGCGCGTGGAGCCGCGCGCCAAGGGATGCCCAGGCCGAGCTGACGGACAGTCCTGCTCTCACGCCGACGTCATGGCGGCGGATCGGGGGCTGCGCAAGGCCTATGCCCGCGCCTCCAAGGCGGGCGTGCCGCGCGCGACGCTGGTGGCGACGCGCGAGCGGTGGGACGACCTGAGGCGTGAGGCGCCTGACCGGCCGGAGCGGCTGGTCAGCGGTTATCTGGCTCTAAGTGGAGATCTCGCCCGGGCCACCAACATCGCACGGGACGACCGTGCGACCCACCGTTACGCCCAGTCATGAGGGGACTTAAGGCAAAGTCGTCGGCCGAGCTGGGGTGTGAAACCTCCCCGTGGCCCGGCGTGAACGGAGAGCTGGTCTACGCCGTCGGTGACATCCACGGGCGTTACGACCTGCTCAAGCTGCTGCTTGAGGCCATCGTCGCCGACCATCGGCAGAGCGGCTCATCCCAGCGGCCGGTTCTCGTCTTCTGCGGCGACTACATCGACCGTGGGCCGCAATCCGCCGCCGTGCTGGAGGCGCTGGTTCAGCTTCAGCGCCGGACGGACGTGCAACTGAACGCCTTGCGAGGCAATCACGAGCAAGCCCTGCTGGATTTCATCGATGATCCTGTGCGGGGCGCTATCTGGGTCGCTTATGGCGGGTCCCAGACGATGGTCTCCTACGGCCTTGAGCCGCCCGCGCCCCAAGCGGACGCCGCCGCCTATCGTCAGGCGCGGGATGCTCTGCTGGGTCTGATGCCAGCGGCTCATTTGCGCTTTCTGGAATCCCTGCCGCTAGCCCTGGAGCTGGGGGACCACTACTTCGTCCATGCCGGGGTGCGGCCGGGCGTGCCGCTCGCCTTGCAGGACAGCCAGGATCTGTTGTGGATCAGAAAGCCCTTCATCGACGCCAAGGGGCCGTTCGAAAAGGTCATCGTCCACGGCCACAGCTGGGTCGATGCTGAGCCGACCGTCTGCGACAGCCGGATCGGTCTCGACACTGGGGCCTATGCTACGGGTGTGCTGACCGCTGTGCGGCTGGGTCTTGGAGCGCCGACCATCCTGAGGGCGCGCGGCTCCGCCTCGGGTCAGTTGGAGTAGTAGCTGATGTGTTCGACCCGCTCGCCGCGCAGGCGACGGGCGACGCGAAGCATGCGCGGGCGCGTGGCCAGCCAAACAGCATAGGCGGCGGTGACCACGAGGGCCGCCGCCAGATTGCTCATCACCGACCAGGAAGCGGCCAGAACGGCCAAGGTGCTGAGCAGAAGAAACGCGATGGCGCGGAGGTCCCGCGCGCGCAAACGCGGCTCCCGATCGTCAGCCCTCTGTGGATTGGGGATGTGGCGCGTCGTCATGAAATCTCGTTCCGCTCGCCCCGCGACAGGCAACCAAGACAGCGTCCGTGCGTCAACCGGCGGGGTATGAACGCGGCCATGGGCGACTAGCTCCACCTTAGATGTTGCGGCGCCGATCAACTGATGTTTCCGCATCGAACAACAGTGTTCGGTGTGAGTGAAGCTTGGCGATGACAGATGTCGTGATCCCTGCGACCGCACGCCGCGCGGATGATCACAGTCGCTTAAGATCCTTTGTAGTATAAGGGTTACACGCGGCGAGGGGGCTCGGCGCGTCGCTTTTAATCGAGCCTTGAAAGTCTTTGCCGTGGCCTACGCCAAATTCGGCGGCGCACTCGCGCCGCTCAGCGCTGTCGCGCAAATCAACCTCTACGGGTCGAATGGCGTCGAGACGCTCATCGGAGGCATTCGCGCCGAAGGCTTGTGGGGAGGGAATGGCGACACCCTGATCGGCGGCGCCGGCGACGACACCTACTACCTGCAAGGAGCCGCGCTGAAGATCGTCGAGCTTCCGGGTGAGGGGATCGACACGCTCGTCGCCTGGAAGAGCGCCAGCCTGCTCGACTACACCGGCATCGAGAACATCAAGGTCATAGGCGACAAGCTGTTCGCCGCCGGCGACATGTTCGACAACGTCGTCCAGGGCGGCGAAGGGGGCCAGCAGCTCTACGGCGGCGGCGGCCTTGACTACCTGCTCGGCGGCGCCGGCAAGGACGTCTTCATCGTCCACAAGGGCGAGGGCAGCGACGTCATCGGCGACTTCAACATCGCCGAAGACAAGGTGCGGCTGAAGGCGGGGCTATGGGACTTCACCCAGGTCCAGACTCGTCTGTCTCAGCAGGGCGCGGACACCTGGATCGACCTGGGCGACGGCGAGGCGCTCATCCTGCGCAATGTAATTGCAGCGAGCCTGACCCAGGCCAACTTCCAGCTGGAGCTCGATCCGACCCACAAGTCGATCCAGACCTTCGGTGACGAATTCAACGGCCCCCTGTCGATCTATCACAAGACCTTCGCGCCGGGCGGGACCTGGCGGGCCGACTATCAGAAGGCCGCCAACGACATCACCAGCTACAGCCTGACCGGCAACAACGAGAAGCAGATCTACACCTCGCCCTATTTCCGCGGCCACGCCGGGGATTTCGCCGAGACCCCGTTTGTCAGCAACGCCGACGGCACGCTGTCGATCTGGGCCCGTCCGTCCGACAACCCGGAAATCTTCGGCTATGGCTACACGTCGGGTCTGATCACGACCAAGGGCGGCTTCAGCCAGACCTACGGCTATTTCGAGATGCGCGCCGACCTGCCCAAGGCGGCCGGCGCCTGGCCTGCCTTCTGGATGCTGCCGGCTGACGGCTCCTGGCCCCCCGAGCTCGACATCATGGAGGTGCTCGGCGACGACACGCGCACCTATACGACGGCGCACTCCAGCGTGGGCGGACATACGCAAAGCGGACAGTCCAACTACACCCCGGCCACGCCCGACGGCATGCACACCTACGGCGCGCTTTGGACGCCGTTCGAGATCATCTGGTACGTGGACAATGTGGAGGTCTTCCGCAGCCACACCCCGGCCGACATGAACAAGCCCATGTATCTGATCGCCAACCTGGCGCTCGGCGGATGGGCTGGCGCGGTGGACGCCGGCGCCCTGCCGGCGGAGATGAAGATCGACTACATCCGCGCTTACGCGTTGACCGATGAGACCTTGCAGAGCAGCTTGTCGGCGCGCGCCGAATGGGCCGAGCGGAACGCCATCATCGGCGGGGCAGGCGACGACATCTACGACGTCACCAATCCGGACCAGATCATCATCGAGGCGCAGGACGGCGGCTACGACTTGGTCAACGCCTATGTCAGCTGGACGCTGAGCGACAACATCGAGCAGATCAACCTGCGCAGCGGCGCCGATCTTTCCGCGACCGGCAACGCTCTTGCGAACTTCATGATCGGCAACAGCGGCGCCAATTTGCTGATGGGCATGGATGGCGACGACCGTCTGGAGGGGCGTGGCGGCAATGACCGCCTCGACGGTGGGGCCGGGAACGACATCCTCGTTGGCGGCGCGGGCAAGGACGTCTTCGTGTTCAAGGCCGGCTATGGCTTCGATACGATCATGGACCTCGAGCCCGGCGAGCGGATCGAGATCCACGACTACGCCCGCTACTCAGCTATCCAGGTGTTGGATGGCGACGTCTATGTTGGGTTCGCCGAGGGTGCCCTGATCCGGGTCGTAGGCGTCACCGAAGCCCAGGTTTTGAGCGCGCTCAGCTACGTCTGAAGGCGCCCGCAAAGCTTGGCCTGCCTTTGTTGCGCCCTAATTGCTGCGGTGCGGAACGAACCGTTCTGACGTGCGCTTCGGCTTGAACGCGATCTGCGGCGTGAAGGAGGGGCGATGCAAACGGTCCTTGTCACCGGGGGCGCCGGCTATGTCGGCTCCCACACCTGTCTACGCCTGACGCAGGCGGGTTTCAGGCCGGTGGTCTACGACAACCTCTCCAACGGGCATCGGCAGTTCGTCCAATGGGGACCGCTGGAGATCGGCGACATCCGCGACCTGACCCGTCTCGACGAGGTCTTCGCCCGTTACCGGCCCGTGGCGGTCATGCACTTCGCGGCTCTGATCGAGGTGGGCGAGTCCACGCGTGATCCGGGCCGCTTCTTCGACAACAATGTGGGCGGGGCGATCACCCTGATCGAAGCGGCCCGCCGGGCGGGCGTGCGCAACATGGTGTTCTCGTCCACCTGCGCCACCTTCGGCACGCCGCGTTCGATGCCCATGTGCGAGGACCATCCGCAGGACCCGCTCAGCCCCTATGGGCGCACCAAGCTGATGATCGAGCAGGCTCTATGGGACTACGCCCGCTACCTGCAATTCCATGCGGCCTGCCTGCGCTATTTCAACGCCGCCGGCGCCGATCCGCAGGGCCGCATCGGCGAGTGGCACGAGCCCGAGACCCACGCTATCCCCATCGCCATCGAGGTGGCGCAGAAGCTGCGGCCGCACTTCACCATCTTCGGCGACGATTACGATACGCCCGACGGCACCGCGATCCGGGACTATGTCCATGTGCTGGATCTGGCCGAGGCCCATGTCCTGGCGCTCAAGCGGCTGCTGGGCGGCGCCGAGGCGTGCGCCTACAACCTCGGCACGGGACAGGGCACGAGTGTCCGGCAGCTTGTCGACGGGGTGGCCGCGGTCAGCGGCCGCGAAATCCCAACCGTCATGGCGCCGAGACGGGAAGGCGACCCGCCGGTTCTTGTCGGCGACAATCGCAAGGCGCTTAAGGAGTTGGGCTGGTCGCCGCAGCATGATCTGCGGTCCATCCTGGCGAGCGCCTGGCGTTGGCACGAAGGCCGCCGCCAGGTCTGGGATGATGAGAGCGTTCTTAGCCGGCTTTCGCCGAAGCAGCGTTCGCGGGCGATCGGCGCTGACGGCGCGCGCCCGTCCGGCCCAGGGGAGACGGGGCCGATCTGGGCGTCGTGATCAGCCCAGAAGGATGCGGACGGCCAGGTAGACCGGGGCCCAAAGAACGGCCGAACCGAACAGGATGAACAGGGCCGAACGACGCGGGCTCCAGGCTTGGTCATCGGCAGCGATCACTTGGACTTGGGCGGCGGTCTGCATGGCGGGGTTCCTTGTTCCCTCGGCTTCCTTGAGGACATGCTCCTTGGACCACGACGGCGCGGCCGGCGCTATTTGGTAGAACTACGGCGCCGGTATGGGGGAGCGCAGCAAACCGCCGTTCGCCGTCTTCCTGCCCCGTTCGCAGGGCAGGCAGGGGCTGGGACAACGGCCGGGAGAATGGCATGCGCAAGACGGGGATCATCCTGACCACCTTGTTGCTGGGGACAGCGGCCAATGCCGAACCCCTGCCCGAGGCCCTGGAGAAGATGATCCGGGCCGCCGCCCAGAGCGGCGATCCGCGCGTGCTCGAAACCACAGTGGGCCTTGCCCGCAGGACCCATCCCGAACAGGCGGCCGATGTCGATCGTTTGGCCGCCGAGCTTGTTCCGCAGGCGCCGGAGCCGCCCCCGCCGCCACCCGTCGCGGCGGTCGTTCTGCCCGAGCCGCCCGCGCCGAAGCCGTCGGCGGTCTGGAAGGGCGAGGCGCGCGCGGGCGGGTCGCTGACCACCGGCAACAACGACAGTGTCGGCGCAACGCTGGGTCTCTCACTGGCGCGTCAGAGCGCGCTTTGGCGTCACGAGTTCAAGGCCTCCGGCGACTATTCCAAGGAGAACGGCCTCGTCTCTCGCGAGCGCTATCTGGTCAGCCATCAGGTCAACCGCCGCATCGGCGAGCGCGCCTACGCCCTGGCGGTGGCCAGTTGGGAGCAGGACCGGATCGGCGGCTTCGACCGTCGTTTCAGCGAGGCGCTGGGTGTTGGCGTGTCGGCCATTGATCGTCCTGACATCGATCTCGACCTCGAAGGCGGTCCCGGCTGGCGGCAAACCTGGTTCGTGGACGGCTCCGAAGAAGAGACCCTGGCCTGGCGGGCGGCCGTGAAGGCGGCTTGGCGTCCCCGCGACGGCGTAAGCCTGACCAACGAGACGACCACCTATCTCCAGGATGAGAACAGCACGCTCGCCTCGACCACGGCCCTGACCTTCAAGCTGATAGGCGGCCTGTCGACCCAGGCCTCCGTCCTGGTCAAGCACGAGACCAGTCCCCCGATCCCGCTAGAGAAAACCGACACGACCACCCGCATGAGCGTGGTCTACGCCTTCTGAGGAATTCGGACGTCACATTCTCAACATGTGGAATGTGATCGCAATTTTTAATGATACCGGTACCAAGTTTCATTGACTGGACCTGAGGCGGCTGCTTGCATGCCGCAAAACCCGAAAACGGGGCTTGGGAGGACGTCATGAGAATGGATCGACGCGGGCTGATGCTCGGCGGCGTCATGGGATCGGCCGCGCTGGCGCCGTCCTTGGGCCAGGCCGCTTCGGGGGGCGGAGCGGTTCAACCGACGCCCCAGGTCTTCAACGTCCGCGACTTCGGTGCGGTCGGCGACGGAGCGACGATCGACTCCCCCGCCATCAACAAGGCCATCGACCACGTCGCCGCGCGGGGCGGCGGGATGATCCATTTTCCGCCCGGGACCTACGCCTGCTACACGGTGCGCCTGAAGAGCAACATCACCCTGCACCTCGGCGAGGGCGCGGTGATCCTGGCGGCGACGCCCAATGGCGTGGCGCCCAACGGCTATGATGATCCCGGGCCCGGCGCCGGCAACGCCTATCAAGACTATGGGCACAGCCACTGGTCCAACAGCCTGTTCTTCGGCGAGGGTCTGCACGACGTCTCGATCATCGGCACGGGTCTGATCTGGGGGCGCGGTCTGACGCGCGGCCACCGTTTCCCCGGCGATGCGCCGGACATATCGGGCCCCGGCGTCGGCGATAAGGCCATCGCCCTGAAGAACTGCCGCAACGTCCTGCTGCGCGACTTCAAGATGCTGCAGGCCGGCTGGTTCGCCCTGCTCGCCACCGGCGTCGATAATATGACCATCGACAATCTGGTCATCGACACCAACCGCGACGGTCTCGACATCGATTGCTGCCGCAACGTGCGGGTGACCAACTGCACGATCAACTCACCCTTCGACGACGGCATCTGCCCCAAGAGCTCGTTTGCGTTGGGGTATGCGCGCCCGACCGAGAACGTGACGATCTCCGACTGCTACCTGACCGGAAACTACGAGATCGGGTCGGTGATCGACGGGACCTGGAGGACCATGCCGCCGGGCCACCACGGCTACGGCCGCATCAAGCTGGGCACTGAGTCGAACGGCGGCTTCAAGAACATCGCCATCACCAACTGCGTGTTCGACCACTGCTACGGCATCGCGCTGGAGACCATGGACGGCGGCCTCACCGAGGACATCGCCATCTCCAACATCACCATGCGCGGCATCGGCTTCCCGCCGCTGTTCCTGCGTCTGGGCAGCCGGATGCGCGGACCGGACGGCGTGCCGGTGGGCAAGCTGCGCCGCATCGTCATCCAGAACATCGTCAGCTACGCGGCCACGCCACAGCCCTCGCTCATCGTCGGCGTCGCCGGCCACCCGGTGGAGGACGTCAAGATTTCGGACGTCTACTTCCACCAGCTCGGCGGCGGCTCGGCGGAGCTCGCCAAGCGCCAGCCGCCGGAGGCGGACAAGGCCTATCCCGACCCGGACATGTTCGGCGATCTGCCGGCCACCGGCTTCTTCATCCGCCACGCCCGCAATATCGAGATGAGCAATGTGGAGGTGGTGGTCGACAAGCCCGACGCGCGCCCGGCCTTCTGGATGAAGGACGTGCAGGAGGTCGATCTCTTCCGCCTGCGCCTTCCCAAGGGCCCGAGTTTCCACCTCGAAGATGTCACCGCCTTCCGCAGCTTCGGCAGTCGTTGGTTGAAGGATCAGCAGTTCGACGGCACGCAGACCCGCAACTGGTAGGTCATCTCATGTTCGCTTCCATGATCCGCCCCGCGATGGTGTTCGGCGCGGCCTTGACCGCCCTGGCGGTCGGCGCGCCTGCCATCGCCGCGACGCAACCGCCGGCCACCTATCGCAACCCCATCCTGCCGGCGGACTATTCCGATCCCGACGTGATCCGGGTGGGCGACGACTACTACATGGTTGCGTCCAGCTTCCATTTCTCGCCGGGCGTTCCGATCCTTAAGTCGAAGGACCTCGTTCACTGGACGATCGTCGGCCACGTCCTTCCCAAGCTGCCCTTCGCGCCGGAGTATGACCTGCCGGGGCCGGTTCCCACTGACGACACCGGCGCGCGCATGCCGCCGCCGCAGCGGACCTCGGGACAGCGCTACGCCGGCGGGGTCTGGGCGCCGTCGATCCGGCATCACAACGGGCTGTTCTACGTCTATTTCGCGACGCCCTACGAGGGGGTCTTCATGTCCACTGCCGAGCGCGCGGAAGGACCGTGGAGTCCGCCGACAGTGGTCGTGCCCGGGCCTGGTCTGGAGGACCCCTGTCCCTTCTGGGACGACGACGGTCAGGCCTATCTCGTCCACGGCAAGGTGGGCGCGGGTCCCCTTGTCCTTCACCGCATGGCGCCGGACGGCAAGAGCGTCTTTGGCGAGGCCAAGGTGATCGCCGAGGATCCCAAGGCTCTGCCAATCCTGGAGGGGCCGAAGCTCTACAAGCGCAACGGCTGGTACTACATCTTCGCACCCATCGGTGGGGTGGAGACCGGCCCGCAGGCGGTCCTGCGCTCCCGGAACATCTGGGGCCCTTATGAGCACCGCGAGGTGCTGGTTCCCGGCAGAACCCCGTGGAAGGGGCCGCACCAGGGCGGTTGGGTTGAGACCCCGTCGGGGCAGGGGTGGTTCATTCACTTCAACAGCGCGGGCGCCTATGGGCGGATCGTCCACCTGCAGCCGGTGACGTGGAAGGACGACTGGCCGTTCATGGGCGAGCCGATTCCTGGCGCGGGCCCCGACGCTGTCGGCGGCCAGCCGGTCGCCGAGCATCCCATGCCCGATGTGGGCGGGCGTTTCCCACCGGTCCATCCGCAGACTTCAGACACCTTCGACAGCGCCAAGCTGGGTGTGCAGTGGGAGTGGAACCACAATCCGGATGACCGCCGATGGAGCCTGACCCAGCGTCCGGGCTTCATGCGCCTCACCGCCAGTCCGGCGATCAATCTGGTCAGCGCCCGCAACACTCTGACCCAGGTCCTGCAGAGCGAGTCCTCGGTCATCACCACGCGGCTTGATGTGGGTGGTCTTGTGGAGGGGCAGCGTGCGGGCCTTGCCATGTTCGGCCAGGGGATCAGCTGGATCGGCGTCGTCCAGAAGTCCGGCGGCCGCCATCTGGTCTATTCCGCCATGGGCGCGGAGACCGTCGGACCTGTCCTGAAGGGACGCTTCCTCGATCTGCGCGTGGCGGTCTCTGACCAGAAGGCGCGCTACAGCTACAGCCTCGACGGCGGCAAGACCTTCACCGACTTCGGCGGTCCGGCGCCGCTGCGTTTCAGCTGGTGGAAGGGGGCGCGGCCGGCCTTGTTCACCTACGGCGATCCGGCTCAGGCCAAGCAGGGCGTGGCCGACTTCGACTGGGTCAAGGTTTCAAAGGTGACGCCGTGATCGCGCGCCTGCTGGCGGCTGTCGTCCTTATGGCGGCGTCCGCCGCCACGGCGCAGCCGATAGATCGCCAGGCGCTGGTCTCGCGCCACAACGTGTCCCTGAGCAAGGTGGATCCCCACGCGCCTTTGATGATCGGCAATGGCGACCTGGGCTTCACCGCCGACATCACCGGGCTCCAGACTTTTCCTGAGCAGTATTCGGACCTCGCGCCGTTGCTGACCATGGCCCAGTGGGCCTGGCACAGCTTTCCCAATCCCAAGGGCTACACCGAGGCGTCCAGCCTGCGGACGGTGGATGTGCCGGGGCGGGGGAGGTTGCCCTTCGCCTGGATGAACCAGGGGCTGGAAGCCAATTCCAATCCTGCCGACGCCTGGCTGCGGGAGAACCCGCATCGCTTCTCCCTCGGCCGGGTGGCCCTGACGATCAAGGACAAGACGGGGCAGGCCGCCAATTTCTCAGACCTGTCCGACACCCGCCAGACGCTCGACCTGTGGACCGGCGTCCTGACCAGCCGCTTCA
This sequence comes from Caulobacter segnis, assembly GCF_029543125.1. Classification (GTDB taxonomy): domain Bacteria; phylum Pseudomonadota; class Alphaproteobacteria; order Caulobacterales; family Caulobacteraceae; genus Caulobacter; species Caulobacter segnis_D. The sequence goes on along the minus strand of NZ_JARQWW010000001.1, from coordinate 386,746 downwards.
GTTATGACGGCGAGCCGGTGGTGGTGGAGACCCGCGTCGCCGGTGGTCGGGACACGATCCTGGTCGCTGTCCGTTCACCGCTGGTGAAGGCCGGGAGGCTGGGGATCATCGTCCGCTATCCGGGCGTTTCCGCTAAGCTCAATCCCGACCCCAGCGACTGGGCGCATCCTGACGAACATCGCACGGTAGAGGTCGCATCATCGTCCGGTCGGGTCGTGTTGAGCCGACGTCTGGACGGGACGACCTACGGCTCCACCATACAGGCGGCCGGCGCGGCGATCACGCAATCCGGCGCCCATGCTTTCGAGATCACCTCGGCAGGCGACAGCCTTGAGGCCGCCATCGATTTCGACCGAAACGGCGGAGCCGCGCCTCCGATAAGCTTCGAACAGGCCACCGCCGTCGCCGACTCCCGCTGGCGCGATTACTGGACCAAGGGCGGCGTCATCGACTTCTCCGGCAGCACTGACCCGCGCGCCGTCGAGCTGGAGCGCCGCGTGGTGCTGTCGCAGTACCTGATGGCGGTGAACGGCTCGGGGCAGGTTCCCCCGCAGGAGGAGGGGCTGTTCTCCAACAGCTGGAACGGCAAGTTCCATTTGGAGATGCACCCCTGGCACGCCGCCCATTTCGCGACCTGGGGCCGCCCCGACAGGTTGGAGCGCAGCCTCGCCTGGTACGTGTCGCATCTGCCCGCCGCCCGTGCCGAGGCGCGTAAGCGCAAGGTCTCCGGCGCCTGGTGGCCGAAGATGTCAGGGCCGGAGGGGCGCAACAGCCCAAGCTCCATCTCGCCCTTCATCATGTGGCAGCAGCCCCACCCGATCCTGATGGCCGAGTTGGCCTTCCGCGCCCATCCCGACCGCGCGACCCTGGACCACTATGGAGCCTTGGTGGAGGAGAGCGCTCGTCTATTGGCGACCTGGCCGTTGTGGGACGAGGCGGGTGATCGCTTCGTGCTGGGACCGCCGATCATCCCGGTGCAGGAGAACCATGATCCCATGGTCACCCTGAACCCGGCCTTTGAGCTGGAATACTTCCGCCAGGGGCTCATCACCGCCCAGTCCTGGCGGGTGCGCCGGGGGCTGGCGCGAGACGCCGACTGGGACAAGGTGATCGCCAAGCTGGCTCCCATGGCCCGCCGTGATGGGCTCTATCTGGCGGTCGAGAACGACCGGGACCTGTGGGTGAAGTCGGCCTCCGAAAGATGCCGAGGGAATGCGCTCGAGGATTGCCCCAATCGTGACCATCCGTCGTTCCTGATGTCCTATGGCCTCATCGGCTCTGAGCGCGTGGATCGCGAGACGATGCGTGCGACCTTGCGAGCTGTGGAGCGCGATTGGGACCTGCGCCAGACCTGGGGCTGGGACTATCCCATGGTCGCCATGACCGCGGCGCGGCTCGGCGAACCCGAAGCGGCTTTGGACTGGTTGTTCAAACCACAAAAGAACAACCAGTGGGGCGTCAGCGGCATGACCCCGCGCGTCCACCTGGAGCAGTTCCTGACGCCCTCGCAATACACGGGCGAAGGGGGCTCCGACGGGCCGGGCTATCGCCGGGCGGCGGAGACCTATTTCCCGTCCAACGGTTCGCTGCTGCTGGCGGTCGGCATGATGGCGGGCGGCTGGGACGGGTCGAGCGGCCACGCGCCGGGCTTCCCGCGCGAAGGCTGGGTGGTCCGCTCCGAGGGGCTCCGTCCGCTGCCTTAGAGGGCGGAGACCGGCTGGCCGTTGACCCGGACGTTCTCCAGGGAAAGCCCCTGTGTATGGGCGATGACGCTCGGCCGCGTGACGTCGTCGAATTGGCAGTCGCGCAGCAGGATGTCGGACACCGGCGCGCCGGGCAGGCCCTGCAGGTCCAGGACCTGACCGGCCGCGCGGCTGTGCATTCGCTCGATCCGCACGCCGCGCAACACCGGTTTGAAACCGCCCTTGGCGCCTTCCTCGTAGTTGAAATCGCAGATCACCGCGGCGCGTGAAACCTGGCCCACCTCGATGTCGCGGAAAAAGATGCTCTCGATGACGCCGCCGCGCATGGCGTTATTCTTGAACCGCAGGGCGTACCAGAGATCGGCGCTGTCCATGCGGCAGCGGCGGGCGAAGATGTCGTGCGCGCCGCCGGAGATCTCGCTGCCGATCACGACCCCGCCGTGACCATCCTTCATCACGCAGTCCTGGATCAGGATATTGCGGCTGGGGACCGCGAGGCGCCGGCCGTCGGCGTTGCGGCCGGACTTGATGGCGATGCAGTCGTCGCCGCTGTCGAAGGTGCAGCCCTCGATCAGCATGCCGTCCACCGATTCCGGATTACAGCCGTCGGTGTTCGGGCCATGGCCTATGGCGGTGATGTTGCTGACGATCACGTTGCGGCAGAGCACGGGATGCAGCGTCCAGCACGGCGAGTCCTTGAGGGTCACACCCTCGACCAGCACGTTGGTGCAGTTCTGGAACTGCACCATCATGGGCCGCAGGTAGGAGCCTTCGCCGAAGACGCGCTGGGCGACCGGCACGCCGTCCTCGGCCATCTTGAAGAGCCTGGCGCGGGCTTCCCGCTGGCTGGGCAGACCGGGTTTCCAGCCGAAGCGCTGGCCGCTGCTCCACGACCACCAGGCCGCACCCTGACCGTCCAGAACGCCCTGTCCGGTAATGGCCACATCGCGTTCGCCGTCAGCGAAGACAAGAGGCGAGTAGCTCATCAGCTCCACCCCCTCCCACCGAGTCGCGACCATCGGGTAGCGGGCGGGATCGGTGCTGAAGACCACCAGCGCACCCTTTTCCAGGTGCAGTTCGACACGGCTGCGCAGGCGGATGGCGCCGGTGGGCCAGGTCCCGGCGGGGACCACGACACGCCCGCCGCCGGCCTTCGCGCAGTCGTCAATGGCGCGGGCGAAGGCGGCGCTGGTGGCGTCGACGTCGCCTTCCATGGCGCCGGATTCAACGATGCTGAAACGGCGCGGCGGAAAGACCGGCGGCTTGGCGGCGCGTTGAATTTGCTCAGCTTTCGTCCATGGGTCGGCGGCGGCCCGCGCCAGGCTCGGAAGGGTCAGCAGGGCGCCCGTCGCGGTCATGAGAGCGCGGCGAGACAGCCCGGATGCTTGTCGAGGATCCGCCTTCAAAGTTCATTCTCCCTGCAGCCTGACGACCCGCTTTCGACGAACGGCGCACCAAGAATGTCGTGGTGTCAATGTTTGAGGGCCTATTGCATATGTTGAAATTTCGAACTAGCGTTCTCTCAATAGCCGCAAATGATAGCGGTAACATTAGGCAGGAGACGAGACTATGATCCGCAGGGGGCGTCGTACCTTCATGGGCTGCGACACGGCTGTCGCGCTCGCCGCAGCTTTTCTGGCGCCAGCGCTGGCACAAGCGCAGACCGCATCGCCGGAAGCTGAAACCGTCACCGAAGTGATCGTCACGGGCTCGCGCCTCGCGGCGCGCGGCTTCCAGGCGCCGACGCCCGTCAACGTGGTGGGGGCCGAAGAATTGGCCCTGAGCGGAACCCAGAATGTGGAGACGCTTCTCAACGACACTCCGCAGTTCATCGGCTCCCAGAACAACGGCCCGACGGCCAATACGGTCCCGGGCGGCACCGCCACCCTGAACCTGCGCGGCTTCGGCGCGCAGCGGAACCTGGTGCTGGTCAACGGCCGCCGTTTCACCATCACCGGTCCGGACCAGACCACGGACATCAACACGATCCCGGCGGCGCTGATCAAACGCGTCGAGACGGTCACCGGCGGCTCGTCCGCCGTCTATGGCTCGGACGCCATCACCGGCGTGGTCAACTTCATCATGAAGGACGACTTCGAGGGCGTGGAGCTGACCGCCCAGGCGCGCGGCGACATCCATACCTGGACGCCGACCTATACCGCTGACCTGACCTTCGGCAGCAACTTCGATGATGATCGCGGCAATGTGGTTGTGGCGCTGAACTATCTGGACCGAGGCGGCTACACCCGCGGCGACCGCGGCGGCTGGGCTGTCCCCAGCCTGGCGGACGGCTGCGTCACCGCCGCCAGCTTCAGCAAGACCCAAGCCGGCATTCCCTTGGCCGTTCCCGGTGGTCAAACCTGCCTTGCGGCCGGCGGCCGTCCGGGTCTGATCTTCGGCGGCAGCGGCACGATCCCGAACGGCCGCTTCGCCAACATCCCGAGCGTGGGGTCGTCGGCTTCGAACCCGGCGCTGGACGCGGCGCTGATCGCGGCGGGTCTCGGCGGCATCGGCGCGCGGGGCTTCACCTTCAACGACGCCGGCACGGCGGCCCGTCCGGCGGTGACGCCGGGTGACGACTACGACCTTGGTCCGGCCGCCTATCTGATCATCCCGCAGAAGCGGTGGATGGCCAATCTGTCGGCGCACTACGACTTCAACGAGCGCATGACCGGCTATGCCGAGGCCAACTTCAGCAACAACCAGGTGTCCATGCAGCTGCCGCCCAGCGGCATCGGCGGCAACTTCCTTATCAACACCAACAACCCGTACCTGACGCCGCAGCTTCAGGAAGTGATGCGCCAGCTCGACCTGCGCGAGACGGGCACGACGCGGGTGACCAACGGCGCGTCGTCGCTGACGACGACCGCGGGCGACGGCCTGGCGGTGCTCAACATCAACCGTCGTCTGACCGACGTGGGCGACCGCACCAACATCGCTGACCGTTCCGCCTATCGCGGGGCGATTGGTCTGCGCGGCAACCTGGGCAGCGTGTCCGAGGACTTCCTGCGCAACCTCGCCTATGACGCCTACTACACCTACACCCGCACCACGGACACCAGCGTGTCGGGTGGTGCGGCGTCGCTGAGCCGCTTCCAGAGCGGCCTGCTTTCGGTGGGCGGCGCCGCGCCGGTGCTGAATATCTTCGGCGCAAATCTGTCGCCGCAGGCCGCGAATTCGATCGCCGTGGCCTCGACCAACTACACCGAGTCCGAACAGCAGGTGATCGCCGCCAGCCTGGCCGGCGAGCTGTTCGACACCTGGGCCGGCCCGATCGATTTCAGCACCGGTCTGGAATGGCGCAAGGCCTCGGCCAAGTTCGTGGCCGACAGCTTCCTGGCCTCCGGCGACGTGTCCGGCTTCAACGCCGCCCTGCCGACCGAAGGTTCGCAGTCGGTGAAGGAGATCTTCGGCGAAGTGCGCGTGCCGCTGCTGGCCGACTCGTCGCTGGGCAAGCGGGCCAGCGCCAACGGCGCTTTCCGCTATTCCGACTATGACCTGTCGGGCGTCGGCGGCGTGTGGACCTATTCGGTGGGCGGCGAGTATGCGCCGGTCTCCGACCTGACCGTGCGCGGCCAGTTCCAGCACTCGATCCGCGCACCCAACGTGGGTGAACTGTTCGGCGGCAACACCACCAGCGGCCCTTCGGCGGTCGATCCTTGCTCCAGCCGTCAGCCGACGGCGCAGCAGACCGCCGCCGTCCGCGCCATCTGCGTGGCCACCGGCGTGCCCTCGGCAGCCGTGTTCACCCTGGCGGTCCAGCCCAACACCTTCATCAGCCAGGTGTCCGGCGGCAACCCGAACATCGGGCCGGAAGAGTCCGACACCACCACCTTTGGCGTGGTCTTGCAGCCGCGCTTCCTGTCGGGCCTCGCGTTCAGCGTCGACTACTTCAAGATCAACCTGGACGGGGCCATCGCCCCGCTGGGCGGCGGCATCGCCAACACCCTGAGCCTCTGCTACAACACCGTCCAGGACGCGAGCAGCGTGTTCTGCCGGGCGATCACCCGTGACCCCATGACCGGCCAGATCGCCGCGCCGGGCTATGTCACCACCACCAACAACAACACCGGCGGGCTGAAGACCTCCGGCGTCGATTTCGACGGCAGCTATCGCTTCAGCATGGACTGGGGTCCGTTCGGCGAGAGCCGCTTCGATGTGGGTGCGAACTTCACCTACACCGACGAGTTCACCGCCACCCCGGTCCAGGCCCTGCCGGCCGCCAAGAACTACTGCGTGGGTTCGTTCGGCCCCACCTGCGGCCAGCCGATCCCTCGCTGGAAGGGCGTCTCGCGCGTCACCTGGCGTTCTGGCCCGGCGACCCTGAGCCTGCGTCACCGCTTCATCGGCGAGGTGACGGTGGACAGCCACCTGCTGCCCAAGCGCCTGGGCGCCGCCGCTCCGGACAAGGCGACCCTGACCAATCCGGTGATCAAGGCCCAGAACTACTTCGACCTGACCGGCGTCTATGACGTGAACGAGGACCTGTCCCTGACGGTCGGCGTGCGCAACCTGTTCGACAAGGACCCGCCGATCGTCGGCTCCTCGGCGCCGGCCAACAACACCTTCTCCGCCACCTACGACGTGGAAGGCCGCGTGGTCTACGCCAGCGCGACCGCCCGCTTCTAGTTCGGGCCGGGGCGGAGGGGCGCACCCTCTCCGCCGATCTTTTCGACCTCTCCCCTCGGCCGGCGCGAAAGCGTCGGCCTCTTTTTGTCCGGCTTGACCTTGGGACTCGGCTGCGTCGATCTTCGGACGAGTCTCAAGAGCGAGGAGCAGAGGGCGATGAGGAAGATTCTGACGGCATGCGGCGCGGTGCTGATGGTCGCCGGAGCGCTCTGCAGCTTCACCATCGCCCATGCCGCGCCGGCTCCCGCGCCTCAACTGGCCGGGCAGGTCGCCCTGCCGGCGCTCAGCTACACCGTTCTGAAGTCCGGCCCGACCGACGGAAAGCATCCGACGCGCCGCGATACGGTGACGGTCAATTACGAGCTGAAGTTGGCCGATGGCCGCGTGGTCGATTCCTCCTACGCGCGGGGCGAGCCCTCGACCTTCCCGCTCGATAAGCTGATCCCGGCTTGGCAGGTGGTGGTGCCGTTGATGGTTCCCGGCGACGAGTGGCTGGTCTTCGCCCCGGCGCAGTTCGGCTACGGCGCGGCGGGCAAGGGCGACATTCCGGGCGGCGCCACCCTGTTCTTCAAGATCCATCTGGTCTCGATCGGCGGCCCTCCGGCCGCGCCCTAGCCGGCGAAGACTTTCCTCGATCCGGGATCATGGTCGTGAGGGTTTGACCGCCCTTCGCACGTATAAGACGCGTTGCTAGTCCCTAAGGGGCCGGCGCCATGGGCGTCGGCTGTCATCATATGTCTCGGTCTTCCTACGCGTTGTCTCGCCGGCGAATGCTGGGCGTGGGCGCCGCCGCCGCTCTCTTTCCCGCTTGGGCTCGCGCCTTCGAGGGCCAGTCGCCGGCGGCTCTGACCGGCGAAGACATCCGTCTGAACATCGGCCATTCGAAGCTGACGGTCGACGGGCGCACGGGCCATGCGGTGACCATCAACGGCACGGTTCCGGCTCCGCTGATCCGTCTGAAGGAAGGTCAAAACGTCCGCATCGCGGTGACCAACAACCTGCACGAGGACACCTCGATCCACTGGCATGGCCTGCTGGTGCCGTTCCAGATGGACGGCGTGCCGGGCGTCAGTTTCCCGGGCATCAAGCCCGGCGAGACTTTTGTCTACGAGTTCCCGGTCATCCAGTCCGGGACCTACTGGTATCACAGCCACTCCGGCCTTCAGGAGCTGGAAGGCCACTACGGGCCGATCGTCATCGACCCAAAGGGCGCTGAGCCCGCCCCCTACGACCGCGAGCATGTGATCGTGCTGTCGGACTACAGCTTCATGCACCCGCACAAGGTGATCCAGCGGCTGAAGCAGCAGGCCGGCTACTTCAATATGCAGAAGCAGACCCTGGCGGGGCTGCTGCAGGGCAAGGATCAGTCGCTGCGCGAGCGGGCCGAATGGTCGGCCATGCGCATGGACCCCACCGACATCCTGGACGTCACCGGTTCGACCTACACCTACCTGCTCAATGGCCACGGCCCGAAGGGCAACTGGACCGGCCTGTTCGAGCCGGGCCAGCGGGTGCGGCTGCGGGTGATCAACGCCGCGTCCATGTCGGTCTTCAACCTGCGTATCCCCGACCTGCCCATGAGCGTGGTTCAGGCCGACGGCCTGGCGGTCCGGCCGGTCGAGGTGGACGAGCTGCAGATATCCCCGGCCGAGACCTACGACCTTATCCTCACGCCCGGCGATCGCGCCTACACCATCGTCGCCGAGGCGGCCGATCGTTCGGGCATGGCGCGGGGAACGCTGGCGCCGCGCGCCGGCATGAGCGCGCCCGTCCCGCCGCTGCGCCGCCGTCCGATCCTGACCATGAAGGACATGGGCATGGATCACTCCATGCCTGGCATGGACCACGGCGACATGTCCATGCGCGATCCGATGATGGCGCCCCAGGTGGCCATGACGCCCGGCGTGCAGATGATCTCGCCCATGCCGGTCGATCGCGTGGGCGACCGAGGCGTGGGCCTGGCCGAGGTGGAGCACCGGGTTCTCGTCTACACCGACCTCGTCGCCCTGGAGCCCAACCCGGATCAACGCCCGCCTTCGCGCGAGCTCGAAATCCACCTGACCGGCAACATGGAACGGTTCATGTGGGGCTTCGACGGCAAGAAGTTCAGCGAACTGGTCGAGCCCATCCCGTTCCGACTGAACGAGCGTGTGCGCGTGACCCTGGTGAACGACACCATGATGTCCCACCCCATCCACCTGCATGGCCACTTCTTCGAGGTCGTGAACGGGCATGACGGCCATCATCCGCGCAAGCACACGGTGACTGTGCAGCCCGGCGGCAAGGTCAGCTTTGACCTGACCGCCGACGCCGAGGGTGACTGGGCCTTCCACTGCCACATGCTGATCCACATGCACGCCGGCATGTTCAACGTGGTCACCGTCCGCAAGGAAGGAGGGAAGGCATGAGCCGTCTCGCCTTTATCCTCGCTCTATCTGGCGTCGCCGTCCCGGCCTTGGCCCAGACCGATCCGCATGCCGGCCACCACATGCCTGCCACGCCAGCGCCGGCCCACGCCAAGCATGACGACGCCGGTCATGGCGCGCCGCCGTGGGCGGCGGAACAGGAAGATCATTCTGGCCACGAGGGACACCAAGCGGTCCCCGCTCAGCCATCGGGTGAGGCGACAAAGCCGCCCGAGGCGCCCAAGGATTTCGCCGCCGAGCGTTTCTACGATCCGGCCGTCATGACCGCCGCGCGCGCGCAGTTGCGCACCGAGCATGGCGACATTCGTTGGTCGCAAGTGATGTTCGAGACGGCGGAGCGCCGGATCGGCGACGGTGGCGACGGCTATGGCTGGGAAGGCCGCGCATCGTTCGGCGGCGACATCAATCGGTTCGTGGTGACCTCGTCCGGCGAGGGCGACGATCACGCGCTGGAGTCCGCCGAGATCCAGGCGCTCTATGCCCGCACCATCGGCCCGTACTTCAATCTGCAGGCCGGTGTGCGTCACGATTTCGAGCCGGGCCCGTCGCGGTCCTACGCCGTGCTCGGCGTCGAGGGGCTCGCCCCTTACTGGTTCGAGGTCGGTGGCGCGATGTTCCTGTCGCAGAAGGGCGATCTGTCCGCCCGCTTCGAGGGTTCATACGACCTGCGCATCACCCAGCGTTTGATCCTGGAGCCGCGCGCGGAAATCGACCTCCAGGCGCAAGACGTTCCCGAACTCGGCGAAGGCGCCGGTCTTTCGTCGGCCGAGGTCGGCCTTCGTCTGCGCTACGCGATCCGCCAGGAGTTCGCGCCCTATATCGGCCTGATGCACGAACGAAAGTTCGGGGAAACGGCCGACTACGCCCGCGCCGCGAACGAGGACGTCAAGGCGACCCGCTTCGTCGTCGGCCTGCGCGCCTGGTTCTGAACCAAACAAAATCCCAGAAAATGGAGATCCACGAAATGAAGTCCGCTCTGATCGCCGCCGCTATCCTTGCTGCCGCGTCGCCGGCGTTCGCCCAGTCGCATGACCATCACGCTGCTCCGGCGGCCAAGCCGGCCGCGGCCGAAGGCGTGGGTGTCGTTCGCTCCGTCGACGTGAAGGCGGGCAAGGCGGTGATCGCGCATGAGCCGATGCCGGCCATCAACTGGCCTGCCATGACCATGTCGTTCAAGGTTTCCGACAAGGCCGGCCTGGCGGCGGTGAAGCCTGGCCAGAAGGTGCGCTTCACCCTTTCCGGCCAGACCGTGACGGCGATCCGCCCTTACTAACGGCGATCAGGTCCGCCAGCGCGCCAGCCTCGTGAAGTCGCTGGCGCGGAAGACCTTGAACAGCAGCAGCACACCCGTCAGCGCGATCCACACCGAGCCCAGCGCCGCGGCGATGATCAGCGGGTGGTTGAAGCTGCTGCGGTTGGCGTAGTCCATATTGTGCAGCATCCAGAAGAAGTCCCAGGCGCGATAGGCGCGTGAGCGCTGCTCAACGATCTCGCCGGTCGCCTGCGAGATGTAAAAGGTCGTCTTGGGCTTGTCGTCGAAGGCGACGGCCCAGAGCGAACCGCTGGCGTTGCGGGCCTCGAGCGGCGGGGTCGCGTGATGGACGACGCCGCCGACCTGCCCCTCACCCGCATAGGCGCCGCGAGCGATCGCCATAGCCTTGTCCTTGTCGATGAAGATCGGAGCGCCGGTCGACGCGTCGAGCAGAAGACGCCCCTTCGGCGTGGCCATTTCGGTCACCTGGCGGCCGTCGACAAAGAAGGTGCGAAGTCCCTCGGCCTGGCTCGATCCCGCCGTCCGGATGAGAGTCTCCATGGGGGCGGCGGGCGTGTCGTCATGTCGGACGGGCTGTTCGACCGACAGGCCTTCGCCCGCCACGGCGTGATGGTCGATCCACGCCATGGCCGCGCCGGAGATGGTCCAGATGACCAGTTGCAGTCCGAGCACCAGCCCGACCCACTTGTGCAGGCGTCGAAGGAGAAGAAGGTTCATCAGGTCGCGCTCCGCGCGCGACGGCGCTTGCGTTTGGGGAAGCTGTAGACAAGCAGCCAGGCGCCGCTGATCGCGGTGACGGCGGCGGCGGCGGTGACCACGCGCAGCAGCGGATTGTTCACGTCCGTCCGCTCTTTGTAGTCCATGATGTGCAGCATCCAGGCGACGTCGAAGGCCCGCCACAGATCGTGCCGGCGGGCGACGAGTTCGCCTGTCTGGGGTGAGATGTAGAGCGTCGGATCGCCTAGGCCCGTGAACTCCACGCGCCAGATCGGCACCGCGCGGTTCTTGATCTCCATGGGCGCTTCGGCCAGCAGCTCCACGGTCTCGATGGAGCCTTCGCCGGCATAGATGGACTTGGCGATGGGCTCGATCTCGGCCTGATTCAGGGGGATAAGGGGCGCACCGCTCCGGGCGTCGACCACGCGTCTGCCATCGGCGCCGTCCAGGACATAGGCGGGGGCGCCGCGCAGCGCGATCAGACGAGCGCTGTGGTCGGAGCCATGGTCCATGAGACTGGCCGGAGAGCGCAGGCCCGTCAGGTCGAACCGCGGCTTCGGCGGCGTCCTGACGAGGTGGTCGCCGTGAATGATGTCGATATGGACCACGACCATATAGAGGCCGGTGAGCGTCCAGATCGCGAGCTGAACGCCCACGATCAGAGCCAGCCATTTGTGCAGGCTCCGAGCGAGCCAGGGCCACCGCATGCCATCCCCCATTCGACGCGCCGGCGGAAGGCGGGCGTCCGTTGTCTATACGTCCGGGGCGCTCCGGACCCTCACGAGAAAAAAGTTCATCGTCCCTGAGGGGCGTCAGCTCGCCGCGCGTAATTGAAGGGTCAGGCGATGGCGTCCGGTTCGGCTCCGGACGTTTCCGCATGTCATTGTGGTCGGGGAATATTATTCCCGCTTATGCGCAAAATATCTAATCAGCATGCTCAGTGTGCGCCCAAGCGATGTTATTTTCGCCAAAAAATTGCCATCTCGAGCAATCCGCTGTCTTGACATGTCTATACAATCTCACAGAGCGTGAGGTGGACCGGTCCTCAGTGGGCCTCATCGACAGGGGGATCTTCGATGCGTGTACGCAAAGCTCTATTGGCCGCCACGGCGCTCGCCGGCGGCATGCTCTCGGCGCCTGTAGCGGGCATGGCGCAGGAGGCGTCGGTCGAGGAGATCATCGTCACCGGCAGCCGCATTCGCCGCGCCGACATCGAGGGCGTCGGCCCTGTTACGGTTCTGGACGAGAAGCAGATCGCCAACACCGGCATCGTCAGCGTCGAGAACCTGCTGCAGCGTCTTCCGGCCTCGGCGGGCGCGGCGGGCAATCAGACCAACGCCTATTGGACCGGCCGCGGCTGGGGCACGGCGCAGGTCAATCTGCGCGGCCTGGGCATCAACCGCACCCTGACGCTTCTCAATGGGCGGCGCCTGGTGAACGGCGGCACCGGCGCCAACAGCGCGCCTGACCTCAACACCATTCCCACCGCCATCATCGGTCGGATCGAAGTGCTCAAGGACGGCGCTTCGGCGATCTACGGCGCTGACGCCGTGGCCGGCGTCGTCAACATCATCACCAAGACCGATCTTGAAGGCTTCGCTGTCGCCGGCCGCTACGGCCTCTCGGGCGAGGGGGATGGCGGCGACCTGACCCTGGACGCCTCTTACGGCATCCGGGGCGAACGCGGCGGACTCGCCTTCGCGGTCAGCTACCAGACGACCGACGCGGTCAACATGGCCACGCGCGCGCCGTGCGGCCTGAGCGGCGCAACGGGTTCGCTGGTCTGCCTGGGCAGCGGCTCCACCGCCGGCGGACGGGTCAGCCTGGCCAACGGCCAGACCGTCAACTTCACCACAGGCAACGCCTACGAGCCGTACAGCGCCGCCCTTCATGGCTTCAACGGCAACCCGTACCTGAACGCGGTCAACCCGATCGACCGCATCACCACGGGCCTGTTCGGCGACTATCAGCTCACCGACGACATCAAGCTGTTCGGCGAGTTCCTCTACACCCACCGCGAGACCACCCAGCTGTCCGCGCCAGGCACGCTCGCCGGGTTCCCGGTCGCGGCCAACAACCCGACCAACCCCACGGGCGGCGCCATCAACATCATCCAGCGCCGCCTTGTTGAAGGCGGTCCGCGCAACGCGTTCCAAGAGACGAACACCTACCAGTTCACCCTGGGCGCCGGCGGCAGCCTCGTGCGTGACTGGACCTGGGAGGCGGCGGTCAACTACGGCCGCAACACCGGCGTCGACGGCTTCACCAACATCGCCAACAAGCAGCACGTCACCAACACGCTGAACACGGCGATCTGCAGCCCCGCTGCCGGCGCCGCTATTCCTTGCGGCGACTATCTGGGCGCCGGCGACCTGACCCCCGATGTGCTGCGCTACATCATGACCACCACCCGCGACTACGGCGGCAACGAGACGGTCAACGCCAACTTCGACGCCACCGGCTCGCTCTTCACCCTGCCGGCCGGCGCGCTTCAGGCTGCGGTCGGCGTGGCGTACCGCAAGGATCATGGCTGGCGTAATCCGGACAACCTGATCGTCCTGGGCATCGCCAACTCCAACCAGCAAAGCCCCATCGACGGCGAGGTCGAGGCGACCGAGGCTTATGCGGAGCTCAGCGCGCCGCTGCTGAAGGATCTGCCGTTCCTGGAGATGTTGCGTCTGGACGGCGCGGTGCGCTATTCCGACTACACGCGCTTCGGCAGCGACACGAACTACAAGCTCGGCCTGGACTGGACCATGGGCTGGGGCCTGCGCGCCCGCGCCACCTGGGGCACCGCCTTCCGCGTGCCCAGCGTGGCCGAACTGTTCGGCGGCCTCTCGCAAGGCCAGCTGACCACGACTGACCCGTGCAGCCGCTACGCCAGCACCACCAACGCCGTCGTCGCCGCCAACTGCCGCGCCAGCGGCGTGCCGGCCGCCTACATCCAGCCGAACAACTCCATCCTGACCACTACGGGCGGCAACCTGAACTTGACCCCGGAATCGGCTGAAACCCTGACCGTGGGTCTGGTTTATGAGCCGACCTTCGCGCGCGGCCTGTCGCTGACCGTCGACTATTTCGACATCAAGATCGACGACGCCATCCGCTCGATCACCGGCTCGACCAAGCTGTCGGTCTGCTACAACACGCCAGGCATGAACCACCCGTTCTGCTCGGCGCAAAACTTCACCCGCAGCACGGTCACCGGCGAGGTCAACTTCCTGTCCTCGCAACAGGTCAATGTCGGCTCCGAGACCATGAAGGGCGTCGATGCGGCCGCGCGCTACAGCTTCGATCTGGCCGGTCGCTCGGCCATGTTCGATGCGGGCGTCACCTATCTGGACGACTACACGATCGTTCCCTATCCGGGCGGTGCGCCGATCCTGTATCGCGGCCATATCGGCGGCGGCAACGGCGGCTATCCCAAGTGGCGCGGCCTGACCAGCTTCACCGTGGATGACCCGAAGTGGTCGGCGACCTACTCGATCCAGTGGATCGGCCGGGCCACCGACTTCAACGCCGCGCCCACGGCCATCGGCTACCGCACGCCCAACGTCTTCTACCACAACGCCCAGTTCTCCTACCGCCTGACGGACAAGGCCATCGTGGCGGTCGGGGGCGACAACATCTGGGACAAGAAGGCGCCGTACATCCCGTCCTATACCGACGCCAATACCGACACGATGACCTACGACCTGATGGGCCGCCGCGGCTATGTCCGCGTGAGCTATCAGTTCTGATGCGCCGCGCCGGGGAGACGCTTCCGCCGTCTCCCCGAACTTGGTCTGTGACCCGCCTGGATGGTGAGGTTGAGGGATCGGCCCGTTTGGCGCGTATAGTGGGTCGACGACTTTGGAGATGTCCTTGACCTCGACCCTCGATCAACTCCTGGCCGAAGCCGACAACCAGCAACCCGCGGAGCTCGACGGCCTGGAAGATCAGGTGTGGGCGCGGATCCGGCGTCATGCGCCGGCGAACACCAACGCCGCCAGCTGGCGATTGAAGGCGGCCATGGTGTCGGGCGCCCTGGCTCTGGGCCTGGCGGTGGGCGGCGCGACGGCCGCCGCGGCCGGCCAGGTCGGCGGTGAGATGTCCGCCTTCGGCACGCGCATCAACCTTGCACCCTCCACCCTTTTGGAGGGGATCGGGTGAGGCCGATTTCGCTCGGCTTCGTCCTCACCTTCATCGCCGCGATCCTGGCCGCCGGCTTCGGCGGCTGGCTGGGCGCCTCCAAGGTCAGCGAGCGGCGTCACTCGGCGACCGTCCACAATCTCCTCTTGCAGGACATCAAGACCACGCCTGAGCAGGATGAGCGCCTGAAGGTTCTGGAAGGCGAATACGAGAGCCTGCGGAAACGCCGGGAGGCGGAGCTCAGAATGGCTAACGCCGAGCTCGCCGCCGCAATCCTCAAGGGGCACGCCTACACGCCGGAGGTTCAGGCCGCCGTCGAGCGTTTCCACCATGCGATGGGCGAGTTCCAGAAGGAGACCATCGTCCACGTTCTGGAAATGCGCGCCGTTCTCAATCCCGAACAGGCCGCGCGCCTGGACAAGCGGGTCTCCGAAGCCCTGACAACGCAAGAGCCGTGAGCGGCCGCGACGACGTCGAGGACGGTCGTCTCGCACGCTCGGCCGTCGACGGTGACGAGCGGGCGTTCACCGAACTCATGCGCCGCCACAAGCAGGCGCTTTTCCGTTTCGTGATGCGTTACGTAGGCGACGAGGACGCCGCCTACGAGATCGTCCAGGAGAGCTTCGTCTCGGCCTGGCTGGCGCTCAAGCGATTCGATCCCAACCGGCCCTTCCTGGTTTGGCTGCGGGCGATCGCTTTCAACAAATGCC
This sequence comes from Caulobacter segnis, assembly GCF_029543125.1. Taxonomy (GTDB): domain Bacteria; phylum Pseudomonadota; class Alphaproteobacteria; order Caulobacterales; family Caulobacteraceae; genus Caulobacter; species Caulobacter segnis_D. Next base: position 371,157 of record NZ_JARQWW010000001.1, on the reverse strand, counting down.
GGGATTTCGGTCGTCGCGCGAAGACGCGGCGCGCCGTGTTCGTCGAGGGCGCAAACGACTTTGACGCCGCCGAGGCTCACCCGGATCCGGCGCCGTCGCCAGAACGAGTCGCTCTCGAAAATGATCGGCTTCGGCATCTTGATCAGGAGATTCGTAAGCTGCCCGAGCCTTTGAAGCAGGCGTTCGTGATCGCGGGCTTCGGTGAGATCACTGTCCGTGAAGCCGCCGAAGTGCTCGGGGCCTCCCCAAAGGCTGTGGAGATGCGGCTCTACAGGGCGCGCGCCATTCTCGCCAAGGCGTTCGGCCTGACGCCCTAGACCGCGATCTCGCCATCGTCATCGCCATCCCCATAGGCGATGCGGGAGGCATGCACCTTGATCAGCACCAGGCCGGCGTATCGACACCCTGCTCGAACCAGCGCTCCAGTCCTTTTGTCGGTGCTCGGCGAAGTGGACCTTGTCACGGATCAGCTCGCCGCGCCCCTGACGGAGATGAAGATCGGCGGCTTGCCCAGCAGGCCTTTGGAGCCGGCGAACGACAGGGCGACGTTGGGATCGGCCGCTATCTCCCGCACCGCGCTGGTCGATTCCAGAGCGAAGAACCAGTTGTCGCTCTCATAAGCCACGTCGCGATTGTTGATCATCGGTCGGCCCGCCAGCTGCCGCCCGGAGCGTGGGTGAAGTCGATGTCGCGCATCTTCTCGCCGACGTCGGTCAGGCCCAACTTGGCCATTGAGGCTTTCTTTAATGGTGGGGCGGCGGCTCCGCCCGGCCCTGATGAAGCCGCAATGGCCGATCACCGTTCCGCCATCGCTGTGCGTTGGAACGCGAGAACTGAAGCAGCGTCAGGCGCTTTTTTCTGTGTTCCTGCACTGTTCGTCTTGAGGCATGAAGGCGCGCCATGAATCTGCCGCTTCCCCGCACCTCGCGGGCTCTAGCCAACGGCCTGACCCGCGCCGAGCTTGACCGTGTCGCCGCCATGGCCGCGCGTTTGCTCGACGCGCCGGACGCCCGTCTCGTCCTGGCGGGTTCGCCGGAGGCGCTGGAAGAGACGGCGGCGCGGGTGCTGGATCTGGCCGAGGGCGAACTGCTGGTCATCGCCGAGGATGACCGGCTCGAAGGCGAACCTGGCCTTCTGGTCGGCGCGGCCCTGGTCGCCGGCGGCCAGGCGCTCGGCGCTCTGATCGTAGAAGATGCCCAACCCCGGGGACGGCCTGACGAAGAGGTTCTGGAGCAGCTGCGCCTGCTGGCCCGCATGACGGCCGCCCAGATGCAGCGGAGTGACCTGGAGCGCGTGCTGCTCGCCGCGGAGGCCGGGCAGATCGGTGTCTGGGAATGGGATTTCGCCAGCGAGGAGCTGCGGTGGGACGAGCGGATGTTCGCTCTTTACGGCCTGCCCAACGATGCTGCGCCGGCCATGGAGGTCTTCACCCGCTGTCTCCATCCGGAGGACTTGGAGCGGCTGGTCAACGCCGTGGAGGGCTCCTTCGACCGTCCGGGGCCGTTGGAATCCGAGTTCCGCATCATTCGGCCGGATGGAGAGACACGGGTCATCCGCGCCTTCGGCATGATCCGCCGCGACGCCCAGGGCGTGCCGTTCGCCCGTGTGGGCTGCAACTGGGACGTCACCGAACGGGTGGCGCAGAACGAGGCCCTGGCCGCCGCCCGGGCCGTGGCCGAGCAGGCCGCCGCCGCCAGATCCCAGTTCCTGGCCAATATGAGCCACGAGATCCGCACGCCCCTTACGGCCGTGATCGGCTTCTCAAGCCTGATGAAGGCGCGCGAAGACCTGCCTCCTCAAGCAAGCCACTGGGTAGATCGGATCGCCCATGCCAGTCAGGTGCTGCTGGGTCTGGTCAACAACGTGCTGGATCTGTCGAAGCTGGAGGCGGGTGAGACCAAGATTTATCGCCGTCCGGCTTCGGCCGAGACGTTGGTTCGCGACACCGCCGATCTCCTGTGGCCGCAGGCCGCGGCCAAGGGGCTGACCTTGGAGGTGCGTCTCGCGGGCCCCGTGTCCGAGCGGCTGCTGATCGATGTCGAGCATGTCCGCCAGATGTTGCTCAATCTCGTCGGCAACGCCGTGAAGTTCACGGACGTCGGCGGCGTCACGGTCACTGTCTCGCACGACGAAGCCGGCCAGATGCTGGGCATCGACGTTTCGGACACAGGCCCCGGCATGGCGCCCGAAGACGCCGCCAAACTGTTTCAGCGGTTCTCCCAGGTCGACGCCTCTTCGACCCGCCGGCATGCCGGGACGGGGTTGGGCCTGGCGATCTGTAAAGAGTTGGCCGAGGCCATGGGCGGCGCGATCTCCGTGGAGAGTACGCCGGGAGTCGGTTCGACCTTTCGACTGCGCCTGCCCGCTCCTCCCGCGCTCGGCGCCGCTGAAGCGGATGTCGAGAAGGGTTATGCCGACCTGACCGCGGCTCGCGTTCTCGTGATCGACGACCATGCGGTGAACCGCGAATTGGCTCGGACCCTGCTTGAGGCCTGCGGCGCGGAGGTGGTCGAGGCGGCCAGCGGCCAGGCCGGCGTGGATGAAGCCGCCTGGGCGGACTTTGACGTCGTATTGCTCGACATGCGCCTGCCGGATATGGCGGGCGTTGAGGCTTTCGACGCCATTCGCACTGCGCCGGGGCCCAACAAAGCCACGCCGATCCTGGGCTTTTCCGCTGACGGCGGCCCGGCCAGCCAGGAGCGGGCGTTCGATGGTTGGATCAACAAGCCGATCGATGCGGCGAGCTTCACTCGGGCGATCGCGAAGGTGCTCCCGAAGGCGTGATCGATCACACGAACCGCTGGCGAAACCGTGAATAGCGTGTGAGCCGCTTAGCGTGATGTGCTTCGGGCATGCAAACGATCGCCAAAACCCTGAAGATCGACCCCGCCATCGTCTCAGACGCCATGGCCGATCTGGTCACCCTGTCGCTGTTCGTGGCCTTCGCCGCCGCGGTGATCACCTCCGTCACCTGAGGTCGACGACGTTCGGCGGATGTCTTTCCGCCGTTAAGGCTCCGGTCACCGACGCACCGAAGACTGTCATCCGCACGTCAACGTTCGGATCGACATGTCAGCGTTCAGTCCCGCCTTTGATCACGGAGCCGCCTTGCGCGTTCCCGCCCCCGCCGATGGCCTGGGGTGGAGCCGTCTCCTAACTTGGCTGGGTTGCGCCGGCCGTCTCAAGAATTCCCATGGACTTGTGGAGGTCGCCACGCCTGGCGGCTTGGCCGTCGCCGCGCCGGGGGACTGGATCGTCCTGTCCGCGGGCGGAGATTATCACGTGGCCGTGGTGCCGCAGCTGTCACGCAGCGCGTCCTGAAGCGCCGCCGCGCAACAGATCAGTGGTAACGGGCGACGACCGGATGGCTGCTGATCGTCTCGCGCGCTTCGGCGCTGTCGCCTTCGACGCTGAACAGGCGAAGCGCCCCGGCGAAAACTTCGATCCGATCACAACCGGGAAACTGGCGCAGCAGCAGGCTGACCGTCTCCAGCACCTCACCGCCGCGCGGCAGGGTGGTCATCTCGATCGGGGCATGTTCGCCCGGCATGAAGACCTGCAATTGATACATGGCCGCCTCATCACTCTCGCCTGTCTTGATAGGCGTGAGACGGTCCGGACCCCATCCGGTAGAAGTACGGTAAGCTCGATCTAGCTGCGGCGCGGGCCGTGGGGATGGTCCTTCAACGATCGGAACGACGAGGGCGTCATGCCGTGGCTGCGGCGGAAGGCGCGTGAGAACTTGTTGGCGTCAGCGAGGCCGACCGCCGTGGCCACCTGTTTGATCGGCAGGCCCTGGGAGAGCAGAATCTGGGCCTGTTGCAGCCGTAGCGCTTCGACGAAGGCGGCGGGCGTCTTGCCGGTGGCGGCGGAGAACTTGCGATGAAAGCTTCGCACCGACTGCCCCGCTCGGCGGCTGAGAGTCTCCACGTCCAGCGGCGAATCCAGGTTGCCGAGCATCCAGCGGATGAGGTCGCCGTAGCCATGGCTCGCCCCGGCATCGAGCGGCGGGGCGGGAGCCCGGCCGCCAGGGCGTGGCTGGTACACCATGCGTCGCGCCACGGCGCGACCCACCTCGGCCCCCAGGTCGGCCTCGATCATCGCCAGAGCCATGTCGATGCCGGCGGTCATGCCCGCGGACGTCCATAGCCGCCCTTGGTTGATGAAGGTGGCGCCGGTCTCGACGTCCACCTCGGGGTGAAGGCGGTCAAAGACCTCCAGGAACTCCCAGTGGGTGGCTATCTTGCGGCCCTTCAACAGGTTCCATTGCGCCAGGATCATCGCGCCCGAGGAAACCGCGCCATAGCGTTCGCAGCCCTGCAGCATCGATAGCGCGGGCGCCTTCACCTCCGGGTCGGCGCCGGTCGCCAGCAAGGACTCAAGATCAGGCGCCCCGGCCGCCAGGAAAGTGCCGGCCGACATGTCCCCGATGTCCGAGAGAGGAGTGGTGCTGATCTGCATGCCGCAGCTGCTGCGGATCGCCCCGCCCATGGCGGAGGCCACGATCACGGCATAGGCGGGATTGAGCAGTTCCTGGTTGGCCGCGCCGAAGGCTCCGGCCGGTCCGCTGACGTCGAGGATCTCCACCCCATCGAACGCCAGAAGGACGACCTTGCGGTTCAGCGCAGCCATAGACGCGGATCTGACCTCGAAATTGAGTTTTGCCGGCTGTTTGAGCCAGTAAATGCTGGGGCGTTCTGTCGCAGGTGCAAACTATCGAGGAGTGTCCCCGGTTCAAGGGACTGAGGTGCTGTCCGTATGGTTTGGCAGAAAGCGACGAATAATTGGCATAAAGATCGACTTGGCTAGGCCATTTTAGTCGCAGATGCTGGGATAAAGGCGCGCTGATGACTTCGTTGTACACCCGCGTTATGCCAATTTTGTATCCAATGTTCGCGGATTAAAGCAACGGTTGGGACTAGCGGGCGTTGGATTGTTGGCGCACTGTGGAACGCGCCAGGGTTGTGATCTTGGAGGGCGGTATGGCTCGCAAGACAAGTTCAGTGGTTGGATTTCCGCGGTCGAGCTCGGCCGCGCCGCCGGCTGGCAAGCCCCAGGCCTTCTTCCTGCGCATCACTAATCTCGGAGACATCAGCGCAGCCTACGGCGAAGGCGGCCTCGTGCGCGTTCTGTGGGCCGCCTGGAGCCGCGTCGCGTCTTTGTCTTGGGCGCGAATGGCCCAAGGCGGAATGGAGGCCGACGGGGTCGTTTTCCGGCTGGCCACATTGGATGCCGATCCTGGTCCTGCCTGGCGTGAAGAAGTGCTGCGCGCCGTCTGCGCCGAACCGGTGGAGGTCGGCTCCGCCGTCGTCATGCCGGCGGCTGAAATTCTCGACGCGCACTATGCACAGACCGCGACGCCAGCGGCTCGTGCGCGCAAGTCGCCCGGCGCTGGGTGGGTGGAGGACATGGCGTCGGCGGCGGCCTTGCACGCTGCTGTGGTTCAGGAGCGGCTGGAGTTTCGCTTCCAGGCCGTTCGCTCGGCGGACGGCGCGACCATTCTGTATGAGCCTTGGGTCGTCTTCGTTGTCGGCGCAGACGGAGAGCGGACGGACCTGGAGACCTTCAGACCGGGAATCGAGGGGCTCGGCCTGACCCGTTATCTCGATTGGCGGCTGGTGCGTCACGCCATCGCCTTCCTGCGGTGCGTTCCTGACCTGCAGCTCGGCTGCCCCATTTCCGCGGCCAGCGCGCGGCTGGATGAATGGTGGATCGGCATTCTCGCCGAACTCGTCGCAGAGCCTGATGTGGCGCGGCGGTTGGTGCTGGAAATGCGTCCTATCGCCCGGGACATGGTCGCCGATGCGAAGGTGTTCATCGAAGAGGTGCAGGGACTGGGGGTGCGATGCGCCCTGCAGGGGGTCGGCGTCGAGCTCACCCTGGATCAGGCGCGCCGCGCCGGCGCCCGGATCGTCAAGCTTCAGGCCCCCGGGGCCGAAGGGCCCGCCGAGACGCTGCGCGCGGTCGTCGACGCGGCTCAAACGGTGACGCCGGACGTGATCATTCCTGGCGGCGGTGATCGCGCCGTCGCGGCGCGCGCCAGAGCGGCGGGCGCCCCATGGATCGAGGGCCCGGCCGACCCTCGACGCGACGCCAAGGCGGCGGCCCGGGCGGCGGGGACCTCGCTTGAAGGTCTGTACGCACGCTGGATGGCGGTTCGGCCGGACCAGTCTCAGGCAGGCTGAGGAACCAAACGGCTTCAGCGCCGCTTAATGCGGCCCATGACCGACAGTCTCGAACTCCGCGCCATCGCCGAACAGTCCCGTCGCAAGGCGGCGCTCATGCCTGACGGACCCGCTCGCGGCGTGCTGGAGGTCATGGCGCGCGAGATGGATCGCGATGCGGACCGGATCGAGCGCGAAGAGCGAAGCTGGACGGTTTGGCGAGACCAGCCGTTGAGCGCCGCCTAGCGCCTCAGGCAGCCCTGGCGGAGCCGCCGCTCCGTCCCGACCTTGAACTGGCCATGGCCCGACGTCCCGCCACGGCGGCTCAGGCGGCGATGGAGGTGATGACCGCCATCATCTCTTCGGGGAGATACGGCTTGGGCAGGAAGCGACCACGCGCCGGCAGTTCGTCCGGAGAGGGTTGTTCGTAGCCGGAGGTGAGCACGACAGTCAGTCCGGGGCGCCGTTCGCTGGCCAGGCGAGCCAGTTGGATGCCATCCATGCCGGGCATGTTGATGTCGGTGAAAAGGACCGAGACGCTTTCTTCCGCCGCCAGCAATTCCAGCGCCTCGGCGGCGCAATCGGCCTCGATCACGCGATAGCCGGCGTCTTCCAAAGCCGCCGCCGCCACCATTCGTACGAGGACATCATCCTCGACGATCAAAATGGGGGCGGCCGTTTGCATGCCGTGTTGAGCGTTCAACGAGGCGGCCGGTTCCGAAGTTTTGTCTTAACAATACGTAAAGCTGAAGGTTCCGGCCGGGCGACGGCCCCGTTCAGGGGACCGTCGTTTCGTCGTTCAGGCGGGTGATCTGCGGCTGGTCGGTGACGAGGCGGACGCGCAGACCGGAAGCCTTGATCCCGCCCGGCACGGTCAATCCGACCGAATGGGTGCGGGGTTCGAGATCCGCCGGCGCCTTGAGCGCTGGTATCGCACCCTTCGCCAAGACCGCCCCTTGAGCATCGACCAGTTCGACCATCGCCGGATTGGTGTCGGCGGCGCCGAGGCTGTGGACCACGGCGGTCACAGTCCTGCCCTTCACAGTCACGTCGCCGCGCCCGATACCGAGGTCGGCGCGGCGCTCCGGTGCGTCGCCCGGGGAGGTCAGGGCCATGTCGAGGATCGCCGTGCGACGCGGCGGCAGGACCACGCTGACCTGGCCGGTGCGTCCGAAGGCGATGGACTGCTTCCGGCCTTCGCCGTCGATGGCGTCATCGCCATCGGCGTCGACGCCCTGCGTCAGGCTCCATTGGCCTTCCTTAACGTCCCAGCCGGTCATGACCGCGGTCACCGGCTTGTCCGTGAGGTTGTAGGCGATGACCTTGAAGCCGCTCGTCGAGCCGTCCTTGATCAGGACCGCCACGTCCTCGCCGGAGGCGTCGCCGAAGGTCCAGCTGACCCGGTGGCTGGCCAGCATCTGGCCGCGCTTGTTGGCGATGCCGCCGAGGCGCGAGCGTTGCAGAAGGTCGCTGGGGATTTCCACACGGTCGGACCACCAGTGGCCCTCGGTGTGCATGTACATGTGCTGGTCGGCCCACTGCAGCTCGGCGGCGTACAGGTCCTCCAGGTGCTTCTTGTCACCCGTCAGGCTCCAGGCCACGTAGCGCTCGAAACCGCCGCCGCGTTCGGCGGCTTTCAGGATCGCCGCCCGACCGGCGTCATCCAGGCCGAGCTGCGTCCAGGCGTTCTCGTTGATGTCGTTCAGCGAGCGCCAGCCGTTGCGGCCGATGCGCCAGCGGATAGGCGCCAGATACTTGTCGTCGCCGGTCCAGCGCCAGGCGGTCCAGAAGAGCTGGAACGGTCCGCCCGCGCCGGACCCCTGCAGCACCGTGCCGCCCCGCTCCGCGTCGGTGCGCCAATTGATCTCGTTGGGATAGCTCATCTGGCCGTCGGGACCCGGCTTGCCGTGGGCCAGATAGCCGTCGGCCAGGCCGATCACCAGATCGCGGGCCGCCTTGTCGCCGTTGTAGTCGCCGATGGCGATGGCGGGATGCACGATCCCGAAGGAGTAGGGCTTCTGCCACTCCCAGGGACCCTCGCGGTACGACATCGAACCGCTGAACCAGTTGCTGTTGAAATGCACATGGCCAGCCGGATTGCGGTCGATGATCCGGGGCAGGGCCTTCACCGTGGTGAACAGCCGCTCCACCGCCAGCGGGTCGCCATAGTCGGAGACCAGGGCCAGGCTGTTGGTGTTGATGCCTTCCTCGTAGGCGTGCAGTTCGTCAGTGGCGATGGTCGCCAGGCCGTTTGTGAACATGCCGTTCTTGTAGGCGGCGTCGGCCAGGGCATTGACGGAGTTGCGGATCTTGTCCGGCTGCACGCCCATCATCGCCAGGCCCGGCCATTGCTGGCTGAGGTCGGAGTCGTCAGAGATGCCGCCGCCGAAGTCGCCATAGGGAACCTGGCGCTCGTCGATCCACCAGTTGATGAACTTGGAGACCCGCTTGAGGTCCTCGGTCTGACGGAACGCCCACAGCGGAACGCCGTCCGGCGCCTTCGGCTGCTCATAGGCAGGCCAGCCCTGGCTGCCGAAGGTGATGTCGCCCCAGTATTCGCGGCCGTGCTTGTGGTCAGGATCGACGCGCAGCAGGTCGGTGATGTCGGCATAGATGCGGCGATAAAGGCCTTGCCGCTGGGAGGTGGTGTGCTCCTCCACCAGGAAGGCCCAGTTGTCCTTCACCTGGTTGAAGCGGTCGGCGATGTGTTCGGCCTTGGCCGCCTCGCGGTCCTTAAACACCAGCCGGATTTTGGCGCCGTCCAGGGCGCGAGGGCCGAAGGCGGCGTCGTTGGAGGCCACGGTCAGGTACAGGCTGTCGTCGGTGAGGATGCGGTCGCGCAGGTCCAGCCACAGGGTCCGCGCCTCGCCGGGCTTCACCGAGACGCTGACGTCGATCATGTTGCGGCCCGGCCAGATCGGGTCCTTCACCTGGATGTTCAGGGCGATCAGCTTGGCGTTCGGATCAGCCGCCTTCAGCGCCGGCAGGTCGACGGCGATGCCATCGAGACCATCACGGGCGTTCTCCCAGCCATAGGCCCAGTTGCGAGCCAGGGGCTGAGCCGCCGGAGCCGCGCCGAAGCCCGACGGGATCATCACATGAACGATGGGCAGGCTCTTGGCGTCCAGCTCGGCCGCCGGCCGCTTGCGCGTTGGCGCGCCGTCCGGAACGGCGGTGACGACCGCCCGCTCGCCGGCCGGGTGACGGCCCGCCACATAGGCGTTCAGGGCGGTCAGGTTGGTGTAGTCGGGAGCGACCTCCGACTTCACCGTGTAGTTCATGGTGAAGGCGCCCTTTGGCTCGGCGCCCGCGCCCACGTCATAGGCCCAGATCTCCTGGATCGGGGTTTCCTGCAGGGTGTTGGTGAAGCTCAGCACCCCGCCGGTCAGCGGCTTGTCGAGGGTCGTGATCGTGCGGGCCTGACCCTTCGGGCGCGCGGCGACCTTTGCGCCGTCCGCACCGTCAGTCTTGGCCCAGGTCAGGTCGCCGAAAGCCGGGCCCTGGATCTCGATGCGGTTCACCGGCTCGTCCGGCAGGGTCAGGCGCAGGGTCTTGCCGCCCTCCACATAGACGTTCCAATCGGGCAGCGGGAAGTAGTCGTCCCGTCCTTCCAGGCGCGAGCGGTTGTAGACGCCAGGCCAGGTGGTTTCGGAGATGCCGTCCAGCGCCCGCCACATCCACTGCTTCATGTCCTTGGCGTCGGTGAACTCCACCTTGCGGACCCGGGTTGAAGGCGCGTCGAGATAGGGCGGCAGGCCCTTGTTCCAGCCGTAGCGCAGGTTCCACGCAGCGCGCGTCGCCGGATCATCCAGACTGTCGACCGAAGCCTTGGGCGCGGGGGTCTCGTTGCGGGCCAGGGCCGCGACGGCGGCCCCTTCCAAGGCGTGATCATAGACGCGGATCTCGTCCATCTCGCCGCCGCGCAGGAAGTTGTAGCGGCTCTGCACCTGGTGCGGGGCGATGACGCGGCCGGCGATGCCGAACTGGTCGAGGCCGGAATCGTAAACCGCCTTCACGGACTTGGAGGCGGCCAGCTTGCCGTCAACGAACAGCTGCACGCCGGTCGTCTCGTCCCAGGTGAAGGCGAGGTGGGTCCAGGCGTCGGCCTTGGGCGGTTGGTCCAGGCGGAAGGACACGCGGCTGCGGGCCAGGCCGTTGTCGGTGACAAAGGCGTCGAAGCCGTGACCGTTCCAGTCGATGCGCAGGAACGCCATGTCCCAGCTGGTGTGGTCCGCATAGCCGACGCGGAAGATCACGAACGGCGCGACGCCGACCGGGTAACCGGAGCGCCAGAAGAACGACAGGGTTCCGCGCTGGGCCTGGATGTTGCCCGGCGCGTTCCAGGCCAGGATGCCGTCGTCCTCGGCGTGCAGACCGGGTCCGGCCTTGCCTTTTGCGATGGGGCGGACCTTGTCGATAAAGTTCGGAACGGGATCGCCGGCCGCAAAGTCGGCGGTCGCGCCCTTGTCGCCAGACAGGTGGAACAGCAGGCCGTGTTCAGCGGCGAAGGCATGGTTGGCCGTCAATAGGCTGATGCTGGCGCAGCCCAGCAGCAGGGCGGTCTTGCTCATGGCGTTCTCCCGTCCGGCTTATGGTAACCGGTGTCAGGAATCGTAGGGCATGGCTGCCGCAACGGCAACGCTAGGCGGCGGACTTCTGGTCGGACGAGACTCGCCGAACGTTTCTAGACCAGGGGCGAATGATCGTTGGCGGCGGTTCTCGGATAGATACTACGTCGCGTGGGCGATCCGATCGCGAGCGTGTCCATGAAGGCCTTGACCAAGGTCTCGCCGAAGACCGGCTTTTCGAGGACGGGGGCGCCGGCGGCCTCCGCGATGCGGCGCACCGCTGGGGTTGCGCTGCTGGTCAGCAGCAGCGCGGGCAGATCGACCCCGCGGCGGCGAAGCTGGGCCAGAACCTCAAGGCCGGTCGCGCCGGGCATCACCTGGTCGAGGATCAGGCAGCCTTGTTCCGGAAGGTCGGCCTCCAGCACGGCGGCGACGCTGTCATAGGTCTGGACGTACAGGCCCTCAGTTTCGAGAACGAAGCGGATGGAGGCTAGGACGGCGGCATCGTCATCGACGACGATCGCGCAGTAGGAATTTCGGTACATGGCGCGTCTCCCCTGGAGTCACGCGTCATCCTGCGGCGGGGCGGGGCAGGCGTCCTTGATCTGGCGCAACACGGTTCAGCCGCCGGCCAGAAGCACCATCCGCACCAGTTCCGACAGGCTGTGAGCCTGCATCTTGGTCATGACGTTGGCGCGATAGACCTCCACGGTCCGCACGCTGATATCCAGGTCGAAGGCGATGATCTTGTTGGGCTTGCCGGCCACCAGCCCGTCCAGCACCTGACGTTCGCGCGGCGCCAGCGTCTCCATCCGGGCGAGGATCGGACCGCTGTCGACAGCGGCGCGGACAGGGTTGCGGCCGCCTTCCAGAGCCTTGCGCACGGCGCCGATCATGGCGTCCTCGTGGAAGGGCTTCTCCAGGAAATCGACCACGCCGCTTTTCATGGCCTCGACCGCCATGGGGATATCGCCATGGCCGGTCATCACCACGACCGGAAGGTCGGGCCGCATGCCCCGCAGCACGCGCACCAACTCCAGCCCCGACATGCCCGGCATGCGGATGTCGGTCACCACGCAGCCTCCACCGACTGTTGGCAGCGCTTCCAGAAACGCCGAGGCGGAGGTGAAGCTGCGGGCCGTCAGCCCCGAAGTCTCCAGCAGGAAGCACAGGCTGTCGCGCATGGCGTCGTCGTCGTCGATGACGTGAACCTGTCCTTCAGCGGTCATCAGCGGGCTCCTCCTCCACGGCGCGCGGCAGGGTGAACGCGAAGGTCGCCCCGCCGTCGGCGTTGTTCTGAGCGAAGATCTTGCCGCCATGCGCCTCAACGATGGTGCGGCAGATCGAAAGCCCCACTCCCATACCCGTCGGCTTGGTGGTGATGAAAGCCTGGAAAAGGTGGTCGCGCACTTCGTCCGCCAGGCCCGAGCCGGTATCCGACACGGACAGCGTCACCATGTTGTCCTCGGCGGCGCGGCTTTCGACCACAAGCCGGCGGCGCGGAGACTGCTCCATGGCGTCCATGCTGTTGCGGATGAGATTCAGAACCACCTGTTGAATCTGCACACGGTCAGCGACCACGAGATCGGCGGACGGATCGAGGTCGAACCGCACCCGAACGCCCAGCTCCTTGGCGCCCACCAGGGCCAGGGCGCTGGCCTCCTCGACCAGTTTGCTGAGGCTCTCCACGCGGCGGTCCGTGTCGCCGCGCGCCAGGAAGTCGCGCAGGCGCCGGATGATCTGGCCAGCCCGCAGAGCCTGGTCGGACGCCTTGTCCAGCGCTTGGCCCACGCGCGCGTCGGCCGCGGGCGCCGCCTCCATCAGGCGTTTGGCGCCGCGCAGGTAGTTGGCGATCGCCGCCAGCGGCTGATTCAGTTCATGCGCCAAGGCTGAAGCCATCTCGCCCATGGCGGTTGCGCGGGAGATATGGACCAGCTCGGACTGCAGCTCCTGCAGCCGCGCTTCTGTCTCCTGGCGCTCGCTGAGGTCACGGATGAAGCCGGTGTAGAAGCGGCGCTCGCCCGGCTTCATCTCTCCCACGGAGAGTTCGATGGGGAAGGTCGAGCCGTCCTTACGCTCGCCCACCACCACGCGTCCGCGGCCGATGATGCGGCGCTCGCCCGTGGTGTGATAGCGCGCCATGTAGCCGTCGTGCGCATCCCGATAGGGGTTCGGCATCAGCATGCTGACGTTCTTCCCCAGCACTTCGGCGGCAGACCAGCCGAACAACCGCTCGGCGGCCGGGCTGAACGATTGAATCCGCCCCTCCTCGGAAATGACGATCATCGCGTCCGGCACGGTGTCGAGGATGGAGCGCAGGTGCGCCTCGCGCTCAGCCAGGTGGCGGTTGGCCTCTATGTGGCGCCAGCGCCAGCGGCGGGCCGCCGCGCCGGTGGCGGTGATCGACAGGCCGGCGATCGCGAAGACGGCGAAGGGGAACATCTCGTCCCAGGTCCAGCCGCCCTGGGACGCCGCCCAGCCGCCGGCGGCCAGGCCCGCCGCGCCAGCCGCCAGGCCGCCGGCGATCCCGCTTAGGCCCGCGCCGACGAGGACGGCGGGAATGAAGATCAGGACCTGGGAGCCGAGCGGCAGAAAGGGTGCGAAGGCCGCCCAGATCACCAGACAGATGACGACCGACGCGAATGTGCACGCGTGACCGATCCCTTCGGTGAGCGGGCGTGCTTGATCGTCCATTTTGCGCCAGAGCTGCCGCATGCGACGACCGCTGTAGCGCGGGCGGCATGGGATGAGAAGAAGCCGCGAAGTCTTACGTGCAAGGGATTTGCGCGCACCCTGTGGATTCTACGTAGGCGATATCCCTGAATTTCGTGTGGTCATGGCCGGACCTAAACCCTCCCCATCAACGAGGGGAGCTTAGAAAGCCATGCGTTCTCTGGAAGTCGTCCACGCCGTCCCGCCGCAAACCCCGGCGCTTTTCGCGGCCGGCGTCGATGTCGCGGGTTTCTGCATGACCTTCTCGCGCAACGAGGAAATCTTCGGCGAAGATGAGCCGGCCGAGTTCGCCTACAAGGTGGTCTCGGGCGTGGTCCGCACCCTTCGTTTCCTGGACGACGGCCGTCGCCTCGTGGTGGGTTTTCACATGCCGGGCGAAGTGTTCGGCATGGAGCTATGCCCGACGCACCGCACGTCCGCCGAAGCCGTCGGCGCGTGCGAGGTGATGCTGGTCCGCCGCGTCGCCCTTCAGAAGGCTGCGGCTTGCGATCCTGCCGTCGGCGCCGGCCTGTGGGCCCTGACCGACCAGCATTTGCAATGCACCCAGGCGCACATGATGCTGCTGGGCCGCCGCACCGCCGCCGAGCGGGTCGAAGCCTTCCTGGCCGACATGGCCGAGCGCGCCCCCGCCTGCGACGGCGTGGACCTGCCCATGTCGCGCACCGACATCGCCGATTACCTGGGCCTGACCATCGAGACGGTCTCGCGGATCCTGTCCCAGATGGAGCGTGAGAACCGCATCAACCGCGCCACCTCCCGCCATGTGGTCCTTTGCGACCGCCGCCTGCTTCAGGCTGCAGCCTGAAGAACCCCCGGTCCGTCTGGACCTGTTCCTGATAAGGCGCGGATCTCTCCCGGATCCGCGCCTCTTTTCTATTCGCCGTATTTGCGGAAGACCCGCTTCACCCAGCGCACGACTTCCTTCTGGACGGCGCGGGGCTCCACGTCGTCCCAGGTCATCTCGGTGTCGACGAAATTGTGGTCGGCCGGCCCGGGATAGGCGCCGCCGCGGGCCACGGTGACCCTGTGGCCGCTTTCGGCGGACGACAGCTCCAGATACGGCGCGGGCTGGTTGGCAGGATGGTCCGCCCGCACCAGCTCCAGACGATAGACATGGGCGTCACGGTCCTTGCGATGCAGGACCTGGCCGTCATGGCCCGCACGCCGTGCGGTGTTCAGCACATCCGCGAAGATCGGCAGGATCAGGCTTTCGGAGAAGGCCTCGAACCACGTTTCGGGTTCGCCCTTCGGCTCAGCCGTTTCGTAGCGGCTGATGGCGTCCTTGATCTCCATATGCAGCGGCGCAAACGGCGGCTGATAGGTCTTGTCGTGATCGTAGAGCGTGCTGGGCGCGGGGGCCGGCGGCGCGATCTCCAGCAGGTCGCGGATCGACCGCGCCTGCTTCACCGCGCTGGCCAGGCCGACCGCAAGCTGCCGCTCGCGCTCGCTGGCCACCTTGCCGAACAGGATGACCTCGGCGTGCTCCGCCGCGACGCCGATGCGCTCGCTGCGGATCAGCCGTTCTGCATCCAGCGCCTTGATGATCTTCAGGCGCAGGGACTTGTCACTCATGAAGTCTTCCTCAGACGACCCGCGCGTGTCGCTGTGCGGCGCGGTCGAGATGGGTGTCGAACAGGGCGCAGACCGTGCGGACGAACGGGCGGCCGTTCTCGGTCACGGTCAGGATGGAGCCTGACAATTCGGCCAGTCCGTCGGCCTCGAGAGGCGTCAGATGCGACAGGGCGAAGGCCAGTTCATCCCGGCTCCGGCCATGATCGGCGCAGACAGCGTCCAGATCGACGCGGAAGCGGCACATGAGCTGCCCGATGATGTCGCCGCGGAAGCGGTCTTCATCGGTCAGTTCGACGCCGCGCGCGGTGGGCAGATGGCCCGCCGAAACCGCCGTGCGCCAGTCGCGCTCGGTGGTCAGGTTCTGGACGAAGCCCTGCGGCAACTGGCTGATCGCCGAGGCGCCGAAGCCCAGCACTGTGTGTGCCGGATCGTCGGTATAGCCCTGGAAGTTCCGGCGCAGGCGGCCCTCGGCCTGGGCGACGGCCAGGCCGTCCTCCGGCAGGGCGTAGTGGTCCAGCCCGATGCGCACGTAGCCCGCCGCGAACAGATAGGCGGCGGCGGCTTCGGACTGCACGAACCGCTCCTCGGAGCCGGGCAGGGCGCCTTCGTCGATCAGGCGCTGGTGGCTCTTCATCCACGGCACGTGGGCGTAGCCGAACAGGGCGATGCGCTCCGGCCGCAGAGACAGAACCTGGTCGAGGGTGTTGATCACCGAGTCCGTGGTCTGGCGCGGCAGGCCGTACATCAGATCGAGGTTGATCGAGCCGACGTTCGCCTCACGCAGCCAGCCGACCGCGTTTTCGATGACCTCGAAGCTTTCGATCCGGTTCACCGCCGCCTGCACCTCAGGCGAAAGATCCTGCACGCCCAGGCTGGCGCGCGTCAGCCCGTGGAAGGCGGCGGCCTGAACCCACTCGCGGGTCAGGACCGCCGGATCCAGCTCGGCGGCGATCTGCGCGCCGGGCGTCACGTCGAACACATGACGCAGAACGCCGAACAGCTGGGTCAGATCGTCCGGCGACAGCATGTTGGGCGTGCCGCCGCCGAAGTGGATCGACTTGGCGCGCAGCTTGCCGGGCAGGACGCTTTCCGCGAGGGCAAGCTCGGTCTCCAGCAGGTCCACATAGCCGGAGATCGTCTCCCGGCGCGTCACCGCCCGGGTGTTGCAGCCGCAGTACCAGCACAAGCGCTCGCAGAACGGGATGTGCAGGTAGAGCGACACCCCCTCGTCGGTCGGCAGGGCGGCCAGCCACTGCTGATGAACCTCGGCGTCCACATCCGACGTGAACTGCGCCGCGGTGGGATAGCTGGTGTAGCGCGGAGCGCGGCCGTCGTGGCGGGCGATCAGCTCGCTCGGCGCGGCGGCGGCGCAGGGGCGCGGGACGATGGCGTTCATGGCTCCGACAGACCTTCGTCGCCGCCGTCGAAGAGATGAAACTCGTGCCAGATGCCGTTCAGGATGCCGAACGCCACCGCGAGGCCGAGCCCCAGGATCCAGGCGAAGTACCACATGACGGTTTCTCCTTGAGGCTCAGTAGAGGTCGGGGTTGGTGGTCAGGGCTTCGGTGCTCGTCCGGCCCCACAGCACTTTGTAGACCCACGAGGTGTAGATCAGGATCAGCGGCAGGAAGACGGCGGTCACCAGCAGCATGATGAACAGCGTCCCGTGGCTGGACGATGCGTTCCACACCGTCAGGCTCGAGCGCGGATCGATCGTGCTGGGCAGGATGAACGGGAACATCGACAGGCCCACGGTGGAGATGATGCCCACCGTCGACGCCGACGAACCGGCGAAGGCCAGGGGCTCCGACCGCTTCCACAGGCCGGCCAGAGCCGCCGCGGCGCCGAGGAAGCCCAAGGCCGGAGCGATGAGCATCCAGGGATAGCGGCCGTAGTTGTCGAGCCAGGCGCCGGGAGCGGCCGCCACGGCCGTGCGCAGCGGGTTGGACGGCCCAAAGGGATCGGCAGCGCCCTCGATGCGGAAGCCTAGCGGGCCGAAGGCGATGAACAGGCCGCCGACGGCGAACAGCGCCACGCTGGTGATGGCCGCGATCGTGCCGTAGGCGCGGGCGCGGTCGAGGATCGGGCCCCGCTCCGCCTTCACGCCCAGCCAGGCCGCGCCGTGCAGCACCAGCATGGCCACCGAAAGCAGGCCGCAGACCAGGGTGAAGGGCGTGAACAGGCCCAGGAATGGCCCCTCGTAGAAGGCGCGCATGTCACCGTCGAGACGGAAGGGCGCGCCTTGCAGGACGTTGCCCATGGCCACCCCGAACACCACGGCCGGGACGAAGCCGCCCACGAATAGCGCCCAGTCCCAGAACGCGCGCCAGCGCGGGTCCTGCCGCTTGGAGCGGTACTTGAAGGCCACCGGCCGCAGGATCAGGGCCGACAACACCAGGAACATGGCCAGGTAGAAACCGGAGAAGCTGACGGCATAGACGAACGGCCAGGCCGCGAAGATCGCGCCGCCGCCCAGGATGAACCACACCTGGTTGCCTTCCCAGGTCGCGCCGATGGTGTTGATCACCATGCGCCGCTCCTCGTCCTTGCGGGCGACGAAGGGGAGCAGGGCGCCGACGCCCATGTCGAACCCGTCAGTGAGGGCGAAGGCGATCAGCAGGATGCCGACCAGAGCCCACCACAGGATGCGCAGGGTGGCGTAGTCGAGAGGAAGTTCCATGACTCGTTCTCCTTGCTTCGCGCGTCAGGCGACGGCTTCGGCGCCGGGGGCGCGTTGCGGATCGAACTCTTCTTGCTGGGCGAACGGCCCCTTCTTGATCGTGTGCAGGATCAGCCCGACCTCCACGACCGCCAGGGCGCCGTAGAACACCGTGAAGCCGATGATCGTGCTCCACAGCTGCGCCACGGTCAGCGACGAGGCGCCGAGGAAGGTCGGAAGGACACCCTCGACCGCCCAGGGCTGACGGCCCACCTCGGCCAGGACCCAGCCCAGCTCCGTGGCGATCCAGGGCAGGGGGATGGCCAGCACGGCTATGCGCAGGAACCATCGGGTGTCATGCTTGCGCAGGGTGCAAAGCACGAACGCCGTGGCGAACAGGGCGATCATCAGCAGGCCGACGCCCGCCATGATGCGGAAGGCCCAGAACATCAGCGGCACGTTGGGCACGGTGTCCCAGGCGGCCTTCTCGATCAGCGCGGCGTCGGCCTGGCGCGGATCGGCCACGTAGCGCTTAAGCAGCAGGCCATAGCCCAGGTCGCGGCGGTGTTCCTCGAAGACGGCGCGCGCGGCGACATCCTGCGGATTGGCCTTGAGCGTCTCCAACGCGCCATAGGCGACGACGCCGGATTCGATGCGGTCATGGGCCTGGGCGACGAGCTCGAAAATGCCCTCGACCGGACGGTCGATGCTGCGTGTGGCGATCAGGCCCAGCACGTAGGGAATCTTGATCTCGGCGTGGGTTTCGCGGTCGGCCATGCTCGGGATGCCGAAGGCCGCCAGACCCGCCGGGGCCGGCTCGGTCTCCCACATGGCCTCCAAGGCCGCGAGCTTCATTTTCTGGTTGTCGGTCAGGGCGTAGCCGCTCTCGTCGCCCAGCACGACCACCGACAGGGATGAGGCCAGGCCGAAGGCCGCCGCCACGGTCATCGACCGCTTGGCGAAACCCGTCCACTTGCCCTTCAGCAAGTAGAAGGCCGAGACGCCCAGCACGAAGACCGAGGCGATCACGTAGCCGGCGCTGACGGTATGGACGAACTTGGCCTGGGCGACGGGGTTGAACAGCACGGCGCCGAAATCGACGACCTCCATGCGCATGGTGTCGGGGTTGAAGGCCGCGCCCACCGGGTTCTGCATCCAGCCGTTGGCGATCAGGATCCACAGGGCCGACAGGTTGGTGCCCAGCGCCACCAGGAAGGTGACGAACAGGTGGCCGACCTTGGACAGCTTGTCCCAGCCGAAGAACATCAGGCCCACGAAGGTCGCTTCCAGGAAGAAGGCCATCAGGCCTTCGATGGCCAGCGGGGCGCCGAAGATGTCGCCGACATAGTGGGAGTAATAGGACCAGTTCATGCCGAACTGGAATTCCATGGTGATGCCGGTTGCCACGCCAAGGACGAAGTTGATCCCGAACAGCGTCCCCCAGAACCGCGTGACCGTCCGCCAGATCGGGCGGTTGGTCATCACGTAGATGGCCTCCATGATCACCAGCATGAAGGACAAGCCCAGGGTCAGGGGCACGAATAGGAAGTGGTAGAGCGCCGTGAGGGCGAACTGCAGGCGCGATAGGTCTACGACGGCTAAGTCCATGGTCGGCTCCGCTGGAACGGCCGTCAGCGACGACCGCGTCGATGTTTCCTTATGGGCGAAGGGAATCCGCTTCTTTGATCCGGATCAAGTTGAAGCCATGTTTGCGGCGGTAGGAGATTGTATGGACGCCGCACAGAACGCTCTCGCTGACCGGAGCATGACTCCCCAGGTCCTGCTTCGCCACGCGACGCGCGCGGGCGGAAAGTCCAGCCGCCGCGGCTCGCTGCTTCTGATTGGTGACGCCGTGGCGGCAGCCGCCTTCGCCGGCGGGGTCGCCATGTCGGTCGCGCGGCTGGAGGGCGGCCTGGCCGCGATCTGGCCGTGGCTGCTTCTGCTCGTCCTCGGCGCGGCTCTGCGCGGATTGCTGGCCCGGGGCGTGCTGACGGCCGGCGCCCACGCCGCGGGTCTGGTGAAGGCGAACCTCCGACGGCAGGCCATGGCAGGTCTCTTCGTCCCGGCTCGCCGCGTCGGAGACGCCGCCGTCACCACATTGGTCGAGGGGGTCGAGGCGCTGGACGGCTATGTCTCCCGCTTCGCGCCGTCGCGTTTGGCCGCCGGCGCGACGCCGCTTCTGCTCATCGCGGTCGCCGCCTTCGCCAGTCCCGTGGCCGCGGGGATCATGCTCTTCACCTTGCTGCCCTTCATCATAGGCATGGCGCTCGCCGGCATGGCGGCGGCCGAGGAGTCGCGTCGACAGTTCGCGGCGCTGGAGCGGCTGTCGGGGCTGTTCCTCGACCGCGTACGCGCTCTGCCCGCCGTGCTGGCGTTCCAGGCCGAGGGGCGCACGACCGACGACCTCGCCATCCGCTCGCGGGAGCTTGAGCGCCGCACCGGGCGGGTGCTGCAGAAAGCGTTTCTGTCTTCGGCGGTCCTGGAGTTCTTCGCCGCGTTGTCGGTGGCGCTTGTCGCCGTCTACTGCGGGTTCAATCTTCTGGGGCTGCTGCCGTTTCCTGTGCCGGAGAAGCTGGATCTGGCTAGGGCCTTCTTCGTCCTCGCCCTTGCTCCGGAGGTCTATGCCCCCCTCCGCCGTCTGGCCGCCGCCTATCATGACCGACAGGCGGCGGAGGCGGCCATGCCGGCGGTCGCCCGTCTTACACCCCCGACCGAGCTTCGGGCTGTGTCGCAGCCCTTGCGGAAGGCGCCGGCGATCAGCCTGCATGACGTGACCCTGGCCTATCCCGGCGGAGATCGACCCGTACTCGACGGCCTGTTTCTCGATGTGCCGGCCGGCGGCCTGACGGCGATCGTCGGCCCGAGCGGCGCGGGCAAGAGCAGCCTGCTTCATCTTCTTCTCGGCCTTGCGCCTTTGAGCGGCGGCAAGATCGTGGTGGACGGTCGGCCCCTGGAGATCGGGACGTCGTTGGCCGCCTCCTCCGCCTGGGCGGGGCAATCGCCGCTGATCATCGCCGGTTCTCTCGCCGACAATATCGGCCTGGCCTGGCCGCAGGCGACCCGTGACGAGATCGAGGCCGCCGCGCGGCGGGCGGGTCTGGGGATGCTGATCGACACCCGGCCAGAGGGGATGGACAGCTTGCTCGATGAGCGTGGGGGCGGCCTGTCAGGCGGGGAGCGGCGCAAGCTCGCCCTGGCGCGCGCCTTTCTGAAGCCCGCGCCGGTCCTGCTGCTGGATGAACCAACCGCGAACCTCGACGACAAGAGCGCGGAGGCCCTGTTGCCGCTCATCCTGGAGGCGGCGCGGGGACGGACCACGATCATCGCCACGCATGACGAACGCCTGGTCCGCATGGCCCCGCAGGTCCTGACCCTGTGAAGACCGCCCTTGATCAACTGATCGCCGGCGAGAGGCGCCGCCAGGCCGGGCGCCTATGGTTCGCCGGGCTCAGCGCCGTGATCGCCGCTGTCGCCGCCGTGGTCCTGCTCGGCATCTCGGGTTGGTTCATCACCGCCGCGGCCTTGGCCGGCGTGGCGGGCCCGGCCGCCTCCCATACGTTCAACTTCCTTTTGCCCAGCGCCATGATCCGTCTGCTGGCCATCCTCCGCACCGCTTTCCGCTATCTGGAGCGGCTGCAAGGCCATCAGGCGGCGCTCGGCGCCCTGGCGGCCATCCGGCCCCGTCTGTTCGCAAGCCTGGCTGCCTCGCCGCCGCGCACCGCGCTGCGCTATTCGGCGGGCGAGGTTTCGGCGCGCTTCATTCAGGACGTGGACGCGATTGAAGGCATGTTCATCCGGCTGTCCGCGCATGCCGGCGCGGTGGCGAGCCTGATCGCCGGCCTGATTCTGACCGCCTTCGCCGGGTGGCGGGCCGCGTTCGCGCTGGCCCTGTTCGCGGGCCTGGCGGCGGGCTGGGCTTGGTGGACCAACCGGCGCGCCATGGCCGCACCCGCCGCCGAGGTGAGGCAGGCCGTAGGGCGGTTGAAGGATGTGGTGGCGCATATGGCGGCCTCGGCCCCGGAACTGCGTTGTTACGGCCTGGAGAAATGGGCGGCTGATCGCGTGGCGGCGGAAGACGAACGCCAAGCTCACAGCCGTCTTGGGCTCGCGCGCGTCCTCGGCGCGTCAGCGGTTATCCAGGCGGCGCTCACGGGTCTGGCGGCGGCGAGCGTCCTGCTGGTTGCACGCAATGCGTCGCCGCCTGTCGCCGCGCTCGCGGTTCTGGCCGCCGCCATGACCATGGAGGGCGTCCAGGCCTTGGTGAAATCCCTTGAGCAGGACAGCGACGCCAGAGCCGCCGCCGCACGGTTGGAGCCGGTTTTGAGCCACGCGCCTTCGCCGCTTACCCACTTGCGTCTGACGGCGCCGAGCATAGAGCTCAGCGAGGCGCGCGTGCGGCTGAAGGCGGGAGAACGCTTGGGCGTCAGCGGTCCGTCAGGCGTCGGCAAGACCACTTTGCTGGAACAGCTGATGGCGATGAGGTCCGCTCCACGCGGCGCGATCCGTCTCGGTGATCTGGAGGTCGCGGACCTCGATCCGCAACTTCTGCGGGCCAGCTTCGCCTATGCCGGCCAGGAGCCCGTCCTGCTGACCGGCACAGTCCGCGAGAACCTGCGCCTGGCGGCGCCGAAGGCGGACGACGCGGCCCTTTGGTCAGCCTTGTTCGCCGCCGGGCTGGATGAACGCGTCCGGCGGATGCCGTCCGGTCTCGACACCTGGCTGGGAGAGGGGGCGGGGCAATTGTCCGGCGGCGAACGCCGTCGCCTGACCCTGGCGCGTGCTCTGCTGCGTCCGGCGGACTGGCTGTTGTTGGACGAGCCAACCGAGGGGCTCGACGCCGCCACCGAAGCTCTGGTTCTGGAGCGTCTCGACCATCGCCTGGCCGCCAGCGGTCAGGGCTTGATCGTCGTTTCGCATCGGCCCGCGCCCCTGGCGCTGTGCGGCCAGGTGCTTGCGGTCAAAGGTCTGGCGGAAGACGGGCGGGTGCTGTTCGCCGCGCGGGTTCCTGAGCACCAGGCATGAAAAACCCGGCCGCGTCGGCGGCCGGGTTCTGCATTTTCCGATCCTGGGGGAGGACTAGAAACGGCGGCTGATGCCGGCTGACAGGACCCACGGATCCAGCTTCACATCGCTCTTCAGGGCGCCGTTGTTGATGTCGGCATCGGTGTCGAAGAACACCTTCTTGGCGTCCAGGTTCAGCGACCAGGGGCCCGACAGGGCCACGTCGGCGCCGGCCTGCAGGGCCCAGCCGATGCCGTTGTCCAGATCGACGTCGAAGCCGTTCTTGTTCTTGCCGCTGTAGAAGATCATGGCGTTGATCCCAGCGCCCACATAGGGGCTGAACTTGGCGGCCGGCATGGGGTGGTACTGCACGGTCACGACCGGCGGCAGCACCCAGGTCTTGTGAACCTCGACATCGGTGGCGCCGCCCTTGGCGCGGATCTCGTGCTGGGTGGTGCCGAGGATCGCCTCGACGGCGATCTTGTCGGTGAAGAAGTAGGTGAAGCCCAGCGTCGGCATGACGTCATCCTTGACGTCGACGTTCAGGCCGCTGGCGGCGCCGGCGGCGGTGGTGATGGCGTCATCGGCCTTGGTCATGACGCCGGTGGCGCGGGCGGTGACGACGAAGGCGCCGGCGGTCTTGGGCGTGAACTCCTGGGCGATGGCGGGCGCGGCCAGCGCGCTCGCGGCGAGGCCGGCGAGGAGGAGGGTCGTGGTCTTCATTTCTTTATCCCCTATGAGGGCCGGTCGCAGCCGGCGAAGGGACAATCGCGCTTGGGGCGAGGCTCGGCCTTGATGCGGCGCAAAGCCGGGGCGAACCCTGCTTGATCAAGGTCAAGGTCCTTGTCGGTCGGTCAAGTCACGCTGGACGTCTCATCTGGAGGAGACGTCATGTCCGTCATCGAAACCGCCTATCTCGCCCTTGTCGTGTTCGCCTTCACCGGCTTCGCCGCCGTGCTCGGCGGGGTGGTCGTCTACACCGCGACCGATCCGGCGAACCGCAAGCGACCCAAGCACTGACAAGGGGTTCTAAGCTCAACCACCGAGTGTAGCTGCGCCTGTCGAGAATGTCGGATTTCCGACATTTTCGCGGTTAACGGGTGCGTAACTAAGTTTAGCTCACCTTATGGTTGCAATCACGGGGCGATGTTTGGCGACGAGGGGCCGCCAGATCGAAACCGTGACGCCAAAGGGTGGATGGATGAAGCTGTTCGGGACCCGCAACGCCAGCGGCGACAGGAAGAACGAGCAGAATCTGGCTGGGATTATGGAGGCGATCAGTCGCTCCCAGGCCGTCATCGAGTTCAACCTCGACGGCACGATCATCACCGCCAATGAGAACTTCCTTGGGGCTCTGGGCTACAGCCTGGACGAAATCCAGGGACAGCATCACAGCATGTTCGTCGACCGCGTCGAGGCGGCCGGCGCCGACTATGCCGAGTTCTGGCGCACCCTGAACCGGGGCGACTTCTCGGCGCGGAAATACCGCCGCATCGCCAAGGGCGGGCGAGAGGTCTGGATCCAGGCCTCCTACAATCCGGTGCTCGACACCGAGGGGCGTCCGTACAAGGTCATCAAGCTGGCGGTGGACATCACCGAGGCCGAGCAGACCTTCGCCCGCAACGAAGCGGCGCGCCAACAGGCGGAGGCCGAACAGGCCCGGGTGGTCGAGGTGCTGGCCGACAGTCTGCGCCGCTTGGCGGAACGCGACCTCACCGCTTCGGTGGAGGCGGAGTTCAACGGCTCCTACCGCAAGCTGAAGGACGACTACAACCGAGCGGTTGAAAGCGTCCGCCAGACCCTGGCCTCGATCTCCGACGCCGCGGGCTCCCTGCGCACCGGAGCGGATGAAATCTCTCGGGCCTCGGACGATCTGTCCCGCCGCACCGAGCAGCAGGCCGCCTCGCTGGAGGAGACCGCCGCCGCCCTCGACGAGATCGCCGCCACCGTCAACCGCAGCGCAGAGGGCGCCCGCATGGCCTCCAGCCGCGCCTCCGACGCCCGCGCCGACGGTGAGCGTTCGGGCCAGGTGGTGCGCGAAGCCGTCAACGCCATGGGCCAGATCGAGAGCTCTTCCCGTGAGATCGCCCAGATCATCGGCGTGATCGACGAGATCGCCTTCCAGACCAACCTGCTGGCTCTGAACGCCGGCGTCGAAGCGGCGCGCGCCGGTGAAGCCGGCAAGGGCTTCGCCGTCGTCGCCTCCGAAGTGCGGGCTCTGGCTCAGCGCTCCGCCGAAGCGGCCAAGGAGATCAAGGCGCTCATCAACACCTCCACTGATCAGGTGGAGCACGGGGTGAAGCTGGTGGGCGAGACGGGCAGCGCCCTGTCAGGCATCGTCGCCAAGGTCGCCGAGATCGACAGCCTGCTGTCCGACATCGCCCGTTCCGCCCAGGAGCAGGCCACAGGCCTGCAGCAGGTGAACACCGCCGTGAACCAGATGGACCAGGTCACCCAGCAGAACGCCGCTATGGTGGAGCAGGCGACCGCCGCGGCCTCCAACCTCACCATGGAATCCCGCGAACTCGCCCGCCTTGTCGGCCAGTTCCGCACCGGCGGTGAAACCGGTGGCTGGGGACACGAAGAGGCGGGGCTCAACCCGGTGGCCGACGCCCGCAGCCGCCTGCGGGTCTTCGTCGGCGACGCCGGCCGCGCGGCGGGCTGACAAGGCGCGCCATTCCTTGCGAAGGTCATGGAGCCCGGCGCATGCGCCGGGCTCCTTGCTTTCGTGAGAGGAACACCGATGGCCGACGCGCTCCAAGAGATCCTGGTCTTGCGCCCGAGTTCGGAGTTCTTGGATCCGGCGCTTGATCGGGAATTCCACTGCCTGCGTCCCTATCTCGCGGCGGACCCGGACGCGGTCATCCGGGCCGCCAGCCATGTGACCGCCCTCGTCACCACCGGTTCATACGGCGTCCCCGACGCCCTGTGGTCATTGCTGCCCAATCTAGGGCTCGTCGCGGTGCATGGGGTCGGCCTGGATCGGGTCGATGTCCCGCGAGCCGAGGCTTTGGGCGTGCGGATCGCCACCACGCCCGACGCGCTTACAGATGACGTCGCCGACCTGGCCATCGGCCTCTGGCTGGCGGCGTCGCGGCGGATGGGAGAGGGCGAGCGTTATATCCGCGCGAGGGCCTGGCCCTCCACGCCGGCGCCGGCCCTGTCGGTGCGGGCGTCAGGACGGCGGGTGGGTGTCCTGGGCTTTGGCCGGATAGGCAAGGCCATCGCTGATCGAGCCCGGGTGTTCGCCAGCGAGGTGCGCTACTTCAACCGCTCAGCCGTGCCGGGGCGGGACGAGCAGGCCATGCCGACCCTGATCGAACTCGCGTCCTGGTCGGAAGTGCTGTTCGTCGCCGCCAGCAACGCACCTGGCAGTCGTCCATTGATCGACGGTCCAGTGCTGAAGGCGCTCGGCCCAGACGCCCTGCTGATCAATGTCGCCCGCGGGGCGGTGGTGGATGAGCCGGCCTTGGTCGAGGCGTTGAAGTTCGGGCGACTAGGCGGGGCCGGCCTTGATGTCTTCGCCGACGAGCCGAATGTGCCGGCGGACCTGCTTGCGCTCGACAACGTGGTGCTCCAGCCCCATCGCGGCAGCGCGACACGCGAGGGGCGCCAAGCCATGGCTGATGAGGTGCTGCAGGCCCTGCGCTCCCACTTCGAGTTGAGTCACTTGGATTGAGGGGCGGCTTTCGTTCAAGACGCCAGACGATCGTTCAGCGATCAGGGATCGAACCGGCGCGTTAAGAATTGAGTCCGGGTCATGACCTTCTGGAGGGGGCGATGATCTCGATCAGTTGGCTTCTCGCAGCAAGCCTTTCCGCCGCCGCCCCTGTGCAAGCGGTCAGTGTCGATGACGCCGCGCGTCAGGCCGTGTCCATCTCCGAAGCCCGTCACTCGATCATCGCGCCGTGCCTGGCCGCCAAGCCGGTGGTCGGTTCCGAGTTCTCGGGTCCGGTGCTTCAGGTCGTCGACGCGCAGACTCTTTGCGTGGCCTTGGGGACCGATCCGTCCCAGTGGGTTCAGGTGCGGCTGCCGCGTGGTCAGCGCGCCGAGACGCGCGGGGACCTGATGGCTGCCAGCTTCGCGCGCAATATCACCTGCCGGACCTTGCGCCGCGCCCAGGAAGGCGTGATCGCCGCCTGCGCGCTGGATGGCGAGAATGTCGGGCGTCTGACCCGCACGCGGGCGGTCAAGGCCGCGGGGCTCGACTGGCGCTAAGCCTGCTCGTCGCCGATCGCGCCAAGAACGGCCACCACGCCGGCGATCAGGCCGATGATGATCATCCCGACGCCGGCGGCGAGCATCCAGATCTTCTCGCCACGAAAGACAAGCGTCCCGCCTCCGCCGAGAAGGGAGAGGCTGACGATCCCACAGAGAATCAGTAGGAGCGTGGTGCGCTGAAGCATGATTCGCTTGTGTCACAAGCTTGACCTTGAGGGCGCTGCGACAGAACGTCTCATCAAGGAGCAAAAGTCCCTGTTGGAACAAGGGATTACGAAGGTTGCCGGGGAAGGCTGCCCAGCTTATGGCTGTATTGGAAAGCGTGACGAGAGGCCGGTTTTGAGCAACGCGCAAAAGGCCGCCGTGGCGGTGAAGAAGGCCGGTGCACGCAAGGCGCTGAACGCCGCCAATCTCGCCAAGCTGGGGCCCGAGCGCCTCGCCGTCCTGCTCATGGAGGTCGCGGAAGGCGGAGCATCCATCAAGCGCCGCTTGAAGCTGGAGCTTGCCGGCGAAGCCGGCGCCGGGGTCTTGGCCGCCGAGATCGCACGGCGCATCGATGCGATCGACGACAGCCGGGCGCGCATCAATTGGCGCAAGTATAAGGAATTCGTCCGGGACCTGGACGCTCATCGTCAGGCGATCGCCGGCCGTCTGGCTGAGCTTGATCCGGACCTTGCGCTTGATCTGATTGTCCGGCTGATCGGTCTTTCAGCCAGTCTCGCCACGCGCATCAAGGACACCAAGGGTGAGCTGGCCGAGGTGTTCTCCGAGGCCGTGACCGACGCGGCCGAGATCGCGCCCAAGGCGACGCTCGCCGATGCGGGCCTATTGGCCGACCGGCTGTTCGATATCGTGCATCACGCGCCGGCCGGAATGGCCTTGCCGCTGCTTCGAGCCACGGCGCCCGCCCTGCACGGCGCGGCACTGGCCGATCTGCGCGGACGGTTGGAGACGGTGGCGCGCGGGCGCGGCGCCACGCGCGCGTGGCGTTCGGCCGCCCAGATTCTCGCCGACGCGCAGGGCGACGTGGACGGCTTCATCGCCCTGTTCTCGCCGACAGAGGCTGTGTTGCCCCCCGTCGGAGCGCAGATCGCGCGCCGGCTGCTAGGCGCCGGTCGTCTGGGCGAGGCCCGCAAAGCCTTGGATCGTTCGACCCCCGAACGCTCCGCCGCCGGTGATCCCGGAGCCATGGACTGGACCCAGGTCCGCATCGAGGTGCTTGAGGGGCTGGGCGACGCCGAGGGCGCGCAGGCCGCGCGGTGGGCCAGTTTCGAACGCGATCTCGACGCCGGGGTGCTGCGCGCCTATCTGCGCCGGCTGCCCGAGTTCGACGACGTTGAGGCCGAGGACCGCGCCATGGACCTGGCGCTGGATCATCGCGATGTCCACGCCGCCCTGGGCTTCCTGCTCGACTGGCCCAAGTTCGACCTTGCGGCGCGGTTGGTGGCCGAGCGGGGCGACAGCCTTTCAGGCGCTAAGTGGGAGCTGTTGGAGCGCGGGGCTCGCGCCCTGGAAGGACGCTACCCGCTCGCCGCCACGCTTCTGCTGCGCGCCATGATCTGGGACGTGGTCCGCCATGCCGACACCGAGCGCTACGCCCAGGCCAAGCGATGGATGCTGGAGGCGGCGTCGCTGTCCGTCGTCCTCACGGATGACGGCGGATACGAGAGCCACGAGGAATTCGCCGAACGCGTCGCCAGGATGCGCCGCTGGTAGTTACGAGCCCCAAGGGTCCTTGCGGGTCACCGGCACAGCCGTGCCCGACGTCCTCGGGACAGCGGTCGCCGCCGGGCGGCGCGGCGGGCCGGAGCGCCCGGCCAGCTCCATCAGGGCGGCCACGCGGTTGTGGGTCGCCGGGTGGGTGGAGAACAGGTTGTCGGCGCCTTCGCCAGCCAGCGGGTTGATGATGAACATTTGGCCCGTGGCGGGATTGCGCTCCGCCGTCTCGTTGACCATGCCGCCGCGGGCATAAGCCTCGATCTTGCTCAGGGCGTCGGCAAGAGCCTGCGGGTCTCCGCTGATCTCGGCGCCGCCGCGGTCGGCCTCGTATTCGCGGCCTCGGCTGATCGCCATCTGCACCAGGGCGGCGGCGATGGGCGCCAGGATGGCGAGCAGGATCGAGCCGATCATGCCCATGGGGCGGTCGCGGTCGCCGCCGAAGAAAAAGGCGATGTTGGCCAGGGCCGAGATGGCGCCGGCGATGGTCGCGGTGACCGTCATGGTCAGGGTGTCGCGATGCTTCACGTGCGCCAGCTCGTGCGCCATCACGCCCCGGATCTCCCGGCGGTCCAGCAGGCGCAGCAAACCCACCGTGGCGGCCACGGCGGCGTTCTCGGGGTTGCGGCCAGTGGCGAAGGCGTTCGGCTGCTCCTGGGCGATCACATAGACCTTCGGGCGCGGCATGCCGGCTTGGTCGGCCATGGCCAGGGTGTCGAGGACGTAGTTGCGAACCATCGGATCGGGATCGTGCGCATCGACCTCCCGCGCGCCGTACATGCGCAGGACGATCTTGTCGGCGTTCCAATAGCTGATCAGGTTCATGGCGCCGCCAAGCGCCAGGGCGATCAGCATGCCGGCCGCTCCGCCGATCATGTAGCCGGCGACCACGAAGATGGCGGTCATGGCCGCCAGAAGCATGAAGGTGCGAAGAGTGTTGCGCATGAGGTGTTATGTGGCCTCGCCCAGCAGGCGCGCAAGGCCGTCTCGCTTGTGTCGCGCGGCGCCGCTATAAGACGCCATGACTGAGCATGAAAAAATCGCAGCCGCCATCGTAGAGCGGCTTTCCCAGACCTACCAGCAATCGGTTGAATCCCTGCGCGGGGCCTTGCGGGCCTATCTGCGCGAAGGCGTGACGCCCGACGCCGAGCTGCGCGCCGACGGCGCCTTCACCTATCCCGAACTGCGCATCACCTATGGCGAGGCCGACGCCCATCCTCGGCTGACCCGCGCCTATGCGCGTCTGTCGCGCCCGGGAACCTATGCGGTGACGGTGACGCGTCCGGACCTCTACGCCGAGTACCTGACCGAGCAGCTCGCCCTGCTGATCGCCGACTACGGCGTGCGGGTCGACGTGGCGCGTTCGACGCAGGAGATCCCGTTCCCCTATGTGCTGGACGGCGCCGCGGACATGGCCCTGGCGGACGTCACCGCCCAGGCGCTGGCCCGGCACTTCCCGACCACGGAGCTCGCCTTCATCGGCGACGAGGTGGTGGACGGCATGTTCGAGCCGTTGTTCGACGAGCCGCGGCCTCTGGCCCTCTTCGACGGCCTGCGGACCGACTACTCCCTGGCGCGGCTGAAGCACTATACGGGCGCTCCGCCGGAGCACACCCAGCGCTACATCCTGTTCACGAACTACCATCGCTACGTCGACGAGTTCGTGCGCTGGGGCCTGGACGAACTGGCCCGCGAAGGCAGCCCGTACATCGCCCTGTCGGGGGCCGGCGGCGTCTATGTCACCAAGGAGACCAAGGACCCCGATCAGGTGATCGCCGCCAGCGCCTGGCGCCGCCACCAGATGCCGGCCTATCACCTGATCGCCGAGGACGGCCGCGGTGTGTCGCTGGTCAACATCGGCGTCGGCCCGTCCAACGCCAAGACCATCACCGACCACCTGGCGGTGCTGCGTCCCGAAGCCTGGCTGATGATCGGCCACTGCGGCGGCCTGCGTCCCAGCCAGACCATCGGCGACTACGTCCTGGCCCACGCCTATCTGCGCGACGACCATGTGCTGGACGACGTGCTGCCGCCGGAGGTGCCGATCCCGGCCCTGGCCGAGGTGCAGCGCGCGCTCTACGACGCAGCCAAGCAGGTGACCGGCGAGAGTGGCGCGGACCTGAAGCGCCGCCTGCGCACCGGCACAGTGGTCACCACGGACGACCGGAACTGGGAGCTGCGCTACACGCTCAGCGCCCTGCGCTTCAACCAGAGCCGAGCGGTCGCCATCGACATGGAGTCGGCGACCATCGCCGCCCAGGGCTATCGTTTCCGCGTGCCCTACGGGACGCTGCTCTGCGTGTCGGACAAGCCGCTGCACGGGGAGATCAAGCTGCCCGGCCAGGCCAACGCTTTTTATGAGCGCGCCATCGGCCAGCATCTGCAGATCGGCCTGGCAACCATCGAGCTGTTGAAGGCCGAGGGGACGAACCTGCACTCGCGCAAGCTGCGGGCCTTCGACGAGCCGCCTTTCCGCTAAGCGCGGGGCTCCGGCTCGTCCTCGACCATGGAGCGGATCAGCTCGGCCACGCGCTTGCGTTGGCGAGCCGTGCGGATCTGCGGAAACCACAGCGCGATGTCGCTGCTTTCCGCGGTCTGCAGGAAGGCGGTCAGGTCAGGCGCGGGCGGCACGTCTGGCGACTTGGCGTCTGTCGCCTCGAGGCCTTCGAAGAAGGCGCTGACCGGCGTCTCGAGCAGGCGGGCGATCTGATAGAGCTTGGACGCGCTGACCCGATTGGCTGCCCGCTCGTACTTCTGCACCTGCTGATAGGTGAGGCCGAGCGATTCCGCGAGCTGCTCCTGGTTCACGCCTCGGGCCCGCCGCACCTGCCGGATGCGGGCGCCTACATGTCCGTCGACGGGGTCGGCGGTCGTCCGATCATCCTTGTGCGCGGTCTCGTGCATGGTCTTCGGAGATACGCGTCAAAAGTGTGCAATGCAAGTTCAACAACTGAGTGTGCGTTTACAACAACTGCATCGCCTTTCCCCTAGGCAGCCGCGCCTCCTTCTGATTGCTTGATTGAGATCAACAAGCTTCACAATCGGAGATGGCGATGGCGTCAACGCGCCCCGATCTTGAACGCATCGCTCGGCTGACCGAAGGCGAGCGCGCATGCCTCCGGCTCGTCTATCAGCACTACAGCTCCAAGCAGATCGCCCGTCGGCTGGACCTGTCGAAATCGACCATCGACAAGCGTCTGGTGCGGGCCAAGCAGGTGCTCGGCGCCGCCGACCGTTTTGAGGCGGCGCGGTTTCTCGCTGCTGCGGAAGGTGCGCCGGACGGTGCAATCGAATTGCAATCCAACCCGATGGCACTGGCCCAATCCGGTCTCGCCCATTTCCCATCGCCGGGTGGCGACGTGAGGGCGCATGCCGAATCGGACGGGTCTGGAAAATCCCATGGAGACGTATCTTCGCAGCGAACTTCAGAGGCTGCGGGAGGAGTGGAGCGGTCTGGTCACCCAGGCTCCGCCGCTTCCGGTCTTCGACTGGGAGGCTCTGAAGGAGGTCCTGCTCGATCATACCCATACGCCGGTCCACGAGATGGTGGTCAGGGGAGCCTTGGCGGCGGTGCTGAAGCAAGCGCCGTTCATGACCCCCGAGCTTCTCCTGCAGAACATTCTGGTCGTGGCGCACAGCGCCTTGGATCAGGACTTCGCGGCGGGGCTCGAGGACGGACCGGAGGCGCCGATGACCTGAGCCTCATCGCCAAGCTCGGCGTCTTGGCGGCCGCGGCGATCGCGCTGGTGCTTCTGCTGGCGGCGACCTCAGGCGCCTTGAACATCCTCAATCGACTCTGCGTCGCCACGTCCGTCTGCGAGTGGCCCGCTCGACCCTAACTCCCGCGCCGGACCGGCGCCCAAGGACACACAATATGAGCATGGATATTCGTGAGGCTGCGGCTCTTGAGATCGCCGCCGCCCTCTTCGCTGGCGAAGAAGCGCTCGACAATTCGCTGGCCAGCGTGGCTGCGGTCATGTCGCGTTTTCCCGCCACGAGGTCTCGCGCGGGGCTGAGCATCGCTCACGGACAGCAGATGCTGGAAGCGGCTGGTGAAGTGACCGTCCTGCTCACCGAGGCTCGCGCCAAGCTTTGGACCCTGCATAAGAAGCTCGAGGCGACCCAGCGCCAAGTCGGCCTTGGACACGTGGCGTTCGGGCCGACCGAGAAGCCTGACTTCGGTCAAGTGCCGGTTCAAGCGCGAGGCGAAGAGCAGGCGGCCTGATCTTCCCCAATTGTCGGGGCCGGGCCATCCTGGTCCCGACACATGGGGGCTGCTTTGATTGCTTTGATTTCGTCGATCCTATGGATCGTGCTGCTGCTGATCGCCTGCGGGCTTTCGGCGCGACGGGGCGGGTTGGCCGAACGCGGCGCCACCCTCGGCGCCTTTACGGCCTGGGCCGTATCCCTGCTTGTCTACAGTCGAAGCTGGTCCGCGCCGCAGTACGCCACGGCTGTCACCGACGCCCTTCTGATGGTTCTGCTGACGGCGTTGTGGCTCCGCACCCACAAGCACTGGCTGGTCGTCGCCGCTGGAGCTCAGTTGGTCGCGGTCGCCATCCATGTGGTCTTCGCGTTCTCCGCTGGCTCGCTTTGGCCGCCAACCTATCTGACGGCGCTGCAGCTGACCTACTGGGTGGTCGTGATCGCCATCTTCTGGGGGGTCTTCAAGCGGTGGAGCGCCAGGGCTGTGCCGCCGACAGCCCAAATCGGAGACCGTTGACATAATTCTGAAATCTGGGAGGTCGGTCGCCTTTTGCGAGTGACAACCCGGCGATCTGGCGTAGCTTCACGCGCCTTGACGATCCGCACGTAGACGGAGCGCAAGGGGAGAGGGAACGATGAGCGACAGCCGCGCCGCGTTGGCGGCGGGATCGACCGTGGATGGCCGAGGACTGTCGCGCGGAGCCTTGAGCTGGGCCCTGTTCCAGGGCGCGCGGGATCCGTATGTGATCCTCGTCACCATCTACATTTTCAGCCCATACTTCGCGAACGTCATGGTCGGCGATCCGGTGCGGGGGCAGGCGATGGTCGCCGATATCGGGATGACCTACGGCCTGATCGCCGCAATCACGGGGCCGCTGCTCGGCGCGGCCGTCGACCGATCTGGTGCGCGAAAGCCGCTGCTGGCGCTGATGGTCGGACTGATGGTTCCGCTGATCGCCTGTCTGTGGTTCGCCGCGCCGGACGGTTCAGCTCTGCCGATCGCCGGCGTGGCGATGATCCTCATCGCCGTGGGTGTCCTGTTCGCCTGGAACGAGGTGCTGCACAACGCCCTGCTCGGTCAGGCTGCTGGTCCGCGGCAGGCGGCGCACGCCTCCGGTCTCGCCCTGGCGCTGGGCAGCGCCTGCTCGGTGGCCATGTTGCTCTTCGTGCTGTGGGCCTTCGCTCTGCCGGGGCGCGTGGACTGGAGCTTCATTCCGGCGGCGCCGCTGTTCGGTCTCGATCCCGGAGCGCACGAGCCGGATCGCATCGTGGGACCGCTCGTGGCTGCGTTCATGGCGCTCGCCTCGCTGCCCCTATTCTTCTTTACGCGCGACGTGGCGGCCACGGATGTTCATCCATTGCGGGCGCTGCGCAGCAGCTTGCGTGAGGTGATCGCCACGGTGCGGGGACTGCGCGCGCATCGCGACGCCGCCGTCTTCCTGGCCGCGCGCATGATCTATACCGACGGCATGACCGCCTTGCTGCTGTTCGGCGGCGTCTATGCGGCGGGCGTCATGCGGTGGGGCGTGTTGGAGATGCTGGCTTTCGGCATCTGCCTCAGCCTCTTCGGCGCGGCGGGGGGCATCCTGGCCGGATGGTTCGACACTCTTTTCGGGCCCAAGCGGGCGGTGCAGGTTGAGATCCTAGGCGCGGTGATTTGCCTGACCGCGCAGCTCGGCATGGCGCGGGACCGCCTGCTGTTCGTCCTGCCGTTCGACACGGCTTCGCCGGCCCTTTGGAATGGTCCGATGTTCCGGACTCTGCCGGAGGTGATTTATCTCGCCCTGGGCTGCGGCGTGGCGGTTTTCGTCACCGGCTCCTACGCCTCCAGCCGGACCCTGATGGTCCGCTTGGCGCCGCCGGAGCGGGCGGCGGCCTTTTTCGGTCTCTACGCCTTGTCCGGCACGGTCACCATGTGGTTGGGCTCCATGCTGGTGAAGTTCGCCACGGCGGCTTTCGACAGCCAGCGCGCGGGATTCATGCCTATCGCGCTGTTACTGCTCGCCGGACTGGCGGGCACCGCCTTCATACGCGGCGGCGGCCCGCTGGAGCGGCGCGACGCGTGAAACGTGATGAGAGTCAAAAGAGGGCTCTTGCCTTGCCGTCCAAGGCGAAGCTTTGTGCGCGGCCCGGTCGGTAACCTTAAGGGAAGGCGCGATGCAGGCCATTTCGATCCTGGCGTTCCCCTGGCGCGAGCCGGCGGCTGTGCTGTGCGCCTTCGCCGAGGAGCCGTTCGCCATGGGACTGCTGTCGGGCGGCGGCGGCGCGCATGGCCGGTGGTCCTATGTCCTGCGTCAGCCGGATCGCACCGCCGTCCTCCACGCCGGGGACGAAGGGGATGCCGCCGCCATCCTGCGGAATCTGCTTGGCGAGGCGTTGCCGCACGATCCGTCCGGGCCGCCGTTCCAGGGCGGGGTGGCGGGACTCGCCGCCTATGAGCTGGGTGCGCGTTTCGAGCCGGTAGATCTGCCTCGGGATCGCCACTGGCCGGATCTGTCTGTCGGCCGCTATCCGGCGTTTCTGGCTTTCGATCACGCCGCCAAACGTGTGCTGGCGGTGGGGCGGGGCGAGAACGCCGCCCGCGCGGAGGCCTGCGCCCAACAGGCCGGCGACTGGCTGAACGGTGTGGAGCATGCGCCGGTCACGGGCGCCTTGGCCGAGGATTTCACACCCTTGCAGGCGCCGCAGGCCTACGAGCATGCGGTGGCGGAGGTGGTCGGCCGTATCGTCGAGGGCGAGCTCTTTCAGGCGAATATCGCACGCGGCTGGAGCGGGCGTCTGGCGGCCAGGGTCCGGCCGTTCGACGTCATCCGCCGGCTGTCGAGTGACAGCCCCGCGCCGTTCGCGGCCTATCTGCGCTTGCCGGGGGCGGCTGTGGTGTCCAACTCGCCGGAACGCTTCCTGGCCTCCAGCGCCGGCGGCTATCGCGTCGAGACGCGGCCTATCAAGGGCACCCGTCCGCGCGGCCGCACGCCGGATGAGGATGAGGCGCTGATCGAGGACCTGCGCGGCAGCGCCAAGGACCGCGCCGAAAACCTGATGATCGTCGACCTGATGCGCAACGATCTGGCGCGGGTCTGCGCGCCGGGCGCGGTCGCGGCGCCGGAGCTGTTCCGCATCGAGAGCTTCGCCAACGTCCATCATCTGGTCTCCACCGTGACGGGCCGCTTGGCGCAGGGCCTGACCGCCATAGACCTGCTGCGCGCCGCCTTCCCGCCGGGGTCGATCACCGGTGCGCCTAAGGTGCAGGCCATGAGGGTGATCTCGGGACTGGAAGCGCCGCGCGGGCCCTATTGCGGCTCGATGTTCTGGGCCGGCTTCGACGGGGCGCTGGATTCCAGCGTGCTGATCCGCACCCTGGCCTTCGTCGAGGATGACGCCGGCTGGCGTTTCGAGGCGCGGGCGGGCGCTGGCATCGTGGCCGACAGCGATCCCGCTGCGGAGCGGCAGGAGACCGAAGACAAGATCAGCGCCCTGCGCCGGGCCCTCACGGAGACGTCCGCATGATCCCCGTCGACGACCGGGGGCTTCTGCTCGGCGACGGTCTTTTCGAGACGATGCTCGCCGTCGATGGACGGATGGAGCACTGGGCCGCGCACTGGGCCCGATTGTCTGCGGGCTGCGCCACCCTGGGCTTGCCGCTTCCCGACGAGTTCCAGACCCGGGTGGCCTGCACCAACGCCTTGGCGACGGCGCTTCTGAACAAGGGGCGGGCGGCTGTGCGCCTCACGCTCACCGCGGGCTCGGGCGGGCGGGGGCTGGAGCGTCCGGCGGCGATCACGGCGCGAGTCTTCGTCACTGTCGCCTCCGCGCCGGACGCGGTGCTGGCGCCGGCCAAGCTGGTCACCAGCCATGTGCGCCGGAACGAAGGCTCGCCGGCCTCCCGCCTGAAGTCCCTCGCCTATCTCGACAACGTCCTTGCACGTCGGGAGGCCCTGGCCGCCGGCGGCGACGAGGCGTTGATGCTGAACAATCGCGGTGAGCCGGCCTGCGCCTCGGCGGCGAACATCTTCTGGATCATCGGCGGCAAGCTGGTCACCCCGGCCCTGGAGTGCGGCGTGCTTGCCGGCACAACCCGGGCGCGGGTCATCGAGCAGGCCGGACGGATCGGGACAGAGGTGGTCGAGGGGCGTTTCACGCCGGAGGCTTTGCGCGGCTGCGATGGGGCTTTCATCACAAATAGTTTGATCGGTCTGCGCGCGATCTCACGCCTCGATGGCGCATCGCTCCCGGCTCACCGGCTTTTCGGCGCGATCGCAGCCGCGCTTTGACGCAACATGTTGCGCTGCAACAGGATTGGGCTGTCATCTTGTCGTGCTTGACGTAGCGTGACGGCTGGTCGATCAACCGGGCCTCCCACCTTCTGAAAGCCGAAGAGCCTCATGACTCGATCCGTCCGCTCGCCCCGCATCTCCCGCGACCGCCGGACCAAGATCGTCGCCACATTGGGCCCGGCCAGCGCCGATCCGAAGGTGATCGAGAGCTTGTTCAAGGCGGGCGTCGACGTCTTCCGCCTGAACTTCAGCCACGGCGACCACGCAGACCACGCCGCGCGGCTTGAGACCATCCGGGCGCTGGAGGCGCGTTATCGCCGCCCCATCGGCGTGCTGGCCGACATCCAGGGCCCGAAGCTGCGCATCGGGCGCTTCCAGGCAGGGCATGTGGTCCTGGCCAACGGCCGCCCGTTCCGCCTCGACTTCGACCCGACGCCGGGCAACCTCGACCGGGTGAACCTGCCCCACCCGGAGATCATCTCCGCCGCACAGATCGGCATGCGTCTGCTGTTGGATGACGGCAAGGTCCAGCTGCGGGTCACCCGCGTGGCTCCCGATCACCTGCAGACCGAGGTGATCGTCGGCGGCCGCCTTTCGGATCGCAAGGGCGTCAACGTGCCTGACGTGGCCCTCGACATCGCCGCCCTGACCCAGAAGGACCGCGCCGACCTGGCCTTCGCCCTGGAGGCCGGCGTCGATTTCGTGGGCCTGTCCTTCGTGCAGAGCGCGCGCGACGTGATCGAGGCGCGCGAGATCATCGGCGACCGCGCCTGGATCGTCTCCAAGATCGAAAAGCCGCAGGCCCTCGCTGACCTGGAGGCCATCGTCGAACTGTCGGACGGCGTCATGGTCGCCCGCGGCGATCTGGGCGTGGAGTTGCCGCCGGAAGAAGTGCCGCTGGCCCAGAAGCGCATCGTCTCGGTGTCCACCCGCCTGGGCAAGCCGGTGATCGTCGCGACCCAGATGCTGGAGAGCATGATCTCCGCCCCGACCCCGACCCGCGCCGAGGCCTCCGACGTGGCTGGCGCCGTATTCGACGGCACGGACGCCGTGATGCTTTCAGCCGAGACCGCCGCAGGTCAGTTCCCCATCGAAGCCGTCAGCGTCATGAGCCGCATCCTGGCGCGCGTGGAGCGTGACGAAGGGTGGCGGACCCTGACCGACCGCCGCCGCTCCAAGCCCGAGCGCAGCTCCAGCGACGCCATCGCGGCCGCCGCCCGCCAGGTGGCCGAGGCCATCGAGGCCGCCGCCATCGTCGCCTACACCCAGACCGGCGGCTCGGCCCTGCGCATCTCGCGTGAGCGTCCGTTGCGTCCTGTGGTCGCCGTCTCGCCGGTGATCAACACCGGCCGCCGTCTGGCCCTGGCCTGGGGTGTCGAGGCGGTGGATGTGCCGCCGGTCGAGCGCATGACCGACGCGGTGGTGCAGGCTTGCGAAACCGCCCGCCGCCAAGGCCTGGCGGCCCTGCATGATGAGATCGTCGTGGTCGCCGGCGTGCCCTTCGGCACCGCGGGCGGCACCAACGCCTTGCGTGTCGCCAAGGTCGGCGCACGGGCGATCCGCGAAGAGGACTAGTCCGGATCGATATTCGGTCTTTTTACTCCACCTCCTCGTCCGTGCGGCGGGGATCCGGACGCGGCTCGGATTCTGGTGACGGGGCCGCGGGTATCGTCTGCAGCCGTAGGTGCGTCGGGGTTTGAGCTTCGCGTGATGGGCTCTTGTCTTTCCCTTCCCCCTCAATGGGGGAAGGGCAGGGATGGGGGTGATGCGACGGTTGGGTTCTGTGTGGCTGAGCTTCAGCAATCACCCTCACCCTCGATCCCTCTCCCATCAAGGGAGAGGGAGGCGCGCGGAAACACCCCCACGGGCGAGAACCCGCAAGGTTGGAAGGGCGGCGGAGCGGCCTGACCTTTGTCAGGCGGTGAAGTTTTTGGAGTGCCGGGTTCGACGCAGGTCGTTCCGCTCGCACGGTCATTATCCGGGAGCTGTCGGTAGGCAGCGCTCTTAGCGCTTAGCCGACGAAGCCTCCGACGGGCGGGTGGGATCAGCGTTCCCAGCCCCGGACCGCGTGAGTAACCCCCTCACGCCTGTTGCGCGCCGCCGATGTCTTGCCGCTTTGGGGCAAGAGCAGTGTCCGGACAGGGATTGCTCCCGCGTTCTCACCACCGACGGTCGCGCTTCCCGCTCGACCGCATCCCCTCCACGACACAGCGCTGGCCGCGCGCCCTTCCCGTGATGGGAACGGATGAAGAGTACGGGAGGAAAGATGGGGGCGGATAATTCGCCGCCTGTCCCCTCTGGAATGTCGATCCGAACTTGTCCAAGCGGAGCCGTGAGGCGTGTCGGGCGTTGTGGTGGTCCAAGACGGAGACCCCGATGCCTGACAATTCCACCGACCTGCACGTGCCGCGCGAGAGCCTGCAGAAGAAGACCCTGCACCTGCATTACGCCATCGCCTCCCTCATGGAGGAGCTGGAGGCGGTCGACTGGTACCGCCAGCGTGCGGACGACACCGACGATGAAGAGCTGAAGAAGATCCTCCTGCACAATGCGCGGGAGGAGATCGAGCACGCGGCCATGGCTCTGGAATGGATCCGTCGCAACGACGCCGAATTCGACGCCCAGCTTCGCGAGTACCTGTTCGTCGAGGGCTCCATCACGGAGCACGAGGAAGAGGTCGAAGGCTGATTTCTATTTTACAGATGTAATCAATTCCGCCAGGCTGCGTTCGTGGCTTGGCGGGAGAGATCATGTCGCGGCTTTGGGTCCTGGCGTCCTGCGCGTTCGCCCTGCTTGGCGGTTGCCGCCAGGAGACCGCCATCGAGCGGCTGAGCCGCGACGCCGACGCGCAAAATCCGCCCAGGCTTTGGTCCGTCGCCGTGATGAAGAACGGGGAGGAGGCCGCCAAGGTCACTCTGTGCGCCAGCGCCGAGATGAAAGAGGGCTTCGAGCGCATGGTT
The DNA here is from genome assembly GCF_029543125.1 of Caulobacter segnis. Taxonomy (GTDB): domain Bacteria; phylum Pseudomonadota; class Alphaproteobacteria; order Caulobacterales; family Caulobacteraceae; genus Caulobacter; species Caulobacter segnis_D. The sequence continues at coordinate 331,083 of NZ_JARQWW010000001.1, read as the reverse complement.
CCGATGCACGAAGGCAAGGCCTGCGCCCTCAATGATCAGCCGGAGTTCCTGCCCAACCGCGTGAAGATCCGCTGCATCGCCGACAACCGCCCTATGCTGGTGGAGAATTTCACGGCCGGAGATCGGGACAAGGATTTCTCGGTCTATATGCGGATGCGCAGCCTCGACGGCGGCGAGATCGTGCGCGAGCAGACGCGCCGCTATCGCCTGATCGGGGATTGCCCAGAAGGCTGGCGGGCGGGCTGGAGCAGCGACCGAAAGGGCCGCGTCGTGCCCGCGAGCTGACGGATGCGACGTTTCGCGCAAGGCTTGGCGCGGCGCCGTTCAGAGGTCGTTAATCATAATGGCCAAAGTGTTCGAGCTATCCGGCGGAATGCGCTGGAACCGTCGGGGCGGGCCGGCGGATCGCGCAAGGGGCGAGCTTCATACTCCGATGACGTCGCGCTCGGCCGACTCCAATCTGTTCGACGACGAGTTCACGCCGCCGCCCGCCGCGCCGTGGGACGACGCTTTCGACCACAAGCCGTCGCCGGACCCGCAGGTGCAAGCCGCGGAGCCGGTCGAAGCGCCGCAAGCGGAGGAGCCCTTCGCGGACTTCCCTGCCGCCGAGCGGGATGAAGACCTCGGTCAATGGACTGCTGAAGCGGATGCGGACTGGGCGTTCGACGCGCCTCCGGCGGAAGCGGCGGAAAGCGCCTGGGACGATGATTTCGACCCCTATGACTCGGCCAATCCCGTCGGCGACCTCATCGCCGATGTAGAGCAGGTCATGGCCGCGCCGGTGGAGCTGGCGCCGCCCGCCAAGGCGGCGATCCACGCCTTCTATCTGTTGCCGCGCACGGGCGGCCTGATCGAAGCGGCGACGGCGGATCGGCGTCTGAACGGACTGGCCGCCGATGTCCGGATAGGTGGTCTGGCGGCCGCGCTGGAGCACTACGCCGTTCATCCGCCGCCGCCGCTCATCCTGGTCGAAAGCAGCGAGGCGCCCGCACGCCTTCTGTCGATGGTCGAGGAGCTGCGCCGCCTGTGCGGTTCAGCCGTGAAGCTGATCGTGCTCGGCGAGGCCAATGACATCGGCCTGTTCCGTCAACTGAAGCGCGCCGGCGCGGATGACTATCTGCCCAGCATCGCCGAAGAGGCCGCGCTCGCGGACGCGATCGCCGACCTGCGCCTCGACCGCGCTCTGGCCAAGGCTGGCCGTCAGATCGCTTTCATCGGGGCTCGCGGCGGGGTTGGCGCCTCCACCCTGGCGCACAACTTCGCCTACGTGCTGGCTGAACGCCTGCAGTCGGACGCCCTGCTGGCGGACTTCGACCTGGCCTTCGGCACCGCTGGCCTGGACTTCGACAAGGATCCGCTCAAGAGCGTGGCGGACGCGCTGTCGTCGCCGGACAAGCTCGACGCCGACACGCTCGACCAGATGCTGGTGAAGTGCTCAGAGCGGCTGTCCCTGTTCGGCGCGCCCGCTCGCCTGGATCAGGACTACGAGATCGCGGCCGACGCTTTTAGCGCTGTCCTGGACAAGGTGAAGACCGCCGCCTCGACTATCGTGCTCGACATGCCGACGGCCTGGAGCGCCTGGAAGCGTCAGGCCCTGATCGGGGCGGACGAGGTGGTGCTGGTGGCGACCCCCGATCTCACCGCCCTGCGCAACGCCAAGAACCTGCTGGACCTGCTGCGGCAGTCACGCCCCCGCGCCATGCAGCCGCGCTTGGTGCTCAATCAGGTGGGTGTCCCGGGGCGGCCGGAGATACCGGTCAAGGACTTCTGCGAGGCCCTGGGCGTGAAAGCCTCGCTGGTCCTGCCGTTCGAGCCGCGCCTGTTCGGTGACGCGGCCAATCACAGCCGGATGGTCAGCCAGATCGCGCCGGACTCGAAGGCGGCGCGAGGCATCGAGCAACTGGCCTGGACCCTGAGCCGGCGAGAACCCCCGCCGGCCCAGAAGCCCGCCTTCCTGGCGTCCTTGCTCAAGCGGCGATGATCAGGCCGCCGGCTTGATCTGATCGAACTCGATGTCGATTTGAATCTCGACCTCGTCGCCGATCGGCCCTTGCAGGGCGGTGAAGCCAAAGTCGCTGCGCTTGATGGTGGTTTCGGCCTCGAAGCCCAGTTTGGCCGCGCCGCGCGACTGCACCGAACCGCCGAAGTCCACATCCAGCGTCACCGGCTTGGTCACGCCCATGAAGGTCAGGTCGCCAGTCACCTTGCCTTCGTCGGCGTCGTCCATGGTGATCGACTTGGAGACGAAGGTGATGGTCGGGAACTGGGCCGTCTTCATGAACTTCTCGCCGCTCAGCTCCTCGGCGAAGCCGGCGACGTTGGTGGTGATGGACTTCGGATCGATCGTCACCGACAGGGCCGACTTGGTCGGGTCCTGGGCGTTCCACTTCAGGGTCCCTTCCAGCTTGTCGAAGCGGAAGACGCTCTTGGACACGCCGCCCATATGGCCGACGCGCGCGATCAGGGCGGCGTGGCGGGCGTCGAGCTTGTAGTCGCCGGTGGGGGCGGCGGCCGGGTTCTTGTCAGGCGCGGCCAGGGCCGGCGTCGCGACGAGGATGGCGGCGGCGAGAGCGAAAGAGGCGGCTCGGATCATCGGGGGAAAGTCCTTCTGCATCTGGGGCTGTTATCGAACCAGCAAAACGCCGGTTGGGGTAGGGGGCTGTGCGCCTGCACGGCGCCGTTGTGCGCAAAATCTGAGGAGACGACCGGCGCGGCCAAGGCTAGCAAGATGCATCACTCTGTTTAGGGCCGCTGCATGACCGACCTTCCCGTCTCGTTCGACGATATCCGCGCGGCGGCCGACCGCATCGCGCCCTTCGTCCATCGCACGCCGGTCCTGCATTCGCATCGGCTGGACGAGATTCTGGGCGGGCGGGTGTTCTTCAAGTGCGAGAACCTCCAGCGCATCGGCGCCTTCAAGGCGCGCGGGGCGCACAACGCGGTTTTCTCGCTCAGCGACGCCGAGGCGGCCAAGGGCGTGGTGACCCACTCCTCCGGCAACCACGCCGCGGCTCTGGCCCTGGCGGCGCGCAATCGCGGGATCGCCGCCCACATCGTCATGCCCAGCAATGCTCCTAAGGCGAAGGTGGAGTCGGTGAAGCGTCTCGGCGGCCAGATCGTCTTCTGCGAGCCGACCGTGGCCGCGCGCGAGGCCGCGTGTGGCAAGATCATGGATGAGACCGGCGCCGAGCTGGTTCATCCCTATGACGACTCCCGCGTGATCGCCGGGCAGGGGACGGCGGCTCTGGAGCTGCTGGCGGAATGCCCCGATCTGGATGTCATCACCGCGCCCGTGGGCGGGGGCGGCCTGATGTCCGGCACAGCGATCACCGCCCGGGCGGTCAAGCCTTCGATCCGCATCGTCGCCACCGAGCCGGCTCAGGCCGACGACGCCTGGCGCTCCTGGACGGCCAGGGAATGGACGGTCGGCGACCCGGCGAACACCATCGCCGACGGTCTGCGCACGACCCTGGGCCAGCGCGGGTTCGTGATCCTGAACGCCCTGCTCGACGATTTCGTCACGGTCAGCGAGGACGGCATCAAGGACGCCATGCGTCTGGTCTGGGAAGTGCTGAAGATCGTCATCGAGCCGAGCAGCGCCGTGCCGGTCGCGGCCCTGCTGGAGCGCAAGCTGAACCTGCAGGGGGCCTCCGCCGGCGTCATCCTCACCGGCGGCAATGTCGATCTCGATCATCTTCCCTGGCAGGCCTAGGGCCTCGGCATACGCTGCTGGCCCGTGGCGCCCGGCAGGCGCGGAGCCGGCGGCGGCGGGGTGAAGAACAGCTTGCGGAAGCTGATGCGCACCTGACGGCCCAGGGGATCCTGATAGTCCGGCTGGAAGTTGATCGGCGTCTCGCCGCTGGCGGTCTGCACCTGCTGGCGGGCGTCGAAGACGTTGTCCACCGACAGCGACACGCGCGCGCCGCGCAGCCAGGGGTTCTGACGCGCCCACGGCTGGGCCCCGAGGTCCGCGAAGACGCGCACGTTGAACGTCGTCAGGTCCTCGAACTCCAGGTCGCCGAGGCGCGAACCCTCCACCGTCGTGCCGCTCTGCCAGCGGGCGTTCATCGCCACGCCCAGGCCATTGCGCGAGGCGTTGGCCTGCAGGTCGATCTGGTGACGCGGCTGGCCGCCGCTGTTGCCCAGGGCGTCCCCATCCAGCAGATCGAGCGTCGGGGCGCCGGGGCGGATGAAGATCTCGTCCTGCAGGCGCAGGGTGTGGAACACGCCGAGCTGCAGGTTGCCGCCGCCGCCGCGCGGGCCGAAGCCGCCAGGGCCGCCGAAGCCGCCGCCTGGACCAAAGCGAGGTCCGCCGCCTTCGGGACGCGGTCCATCCTGCGGGGGCTGCGGTGGTTGGTCGCCGCCCTGGCGCTGTCCGGCGCCCTGGCCGCGATTGGCTCCGCCCGCTGCGTTGGCGGCGTTGTTGTTGGTCAGGGCCTTGCGCCAGGTGAAGCCCCAGCGGAGCTCCTCGGTCTCGCGCCGGTCGAAGTTGATCGGGCGGCTGTCGATCTGCAGCAGCCGGCCTTCGGCGTCACGGATGAAGCGCTCGGGGAAGGCGGCCTCGATCTGGTTGCTGGCTGACGGGAAGGACGCCACCAGGTCCTTGGTCTCGGTCCGCACCCAGTTGGCGTTGATCGTCAGATCGGTCTCGGTGAAAGGCTTCAGGGTGAGGCCGAGCTTGATGATGTTGCGGTTGGCGGCGTCGAGACCGGGGGCGCCGCCCTCGATCCGCGTGACTTCCACCGTCTCGCCCCGCACGAAGTCGAAGACCCGCGCGCCGGGGGTGACCAGGACGGGCGCGCCCAACTGTTCAATCGACGGTGCGTTCTCTTCGTCGGTGACCGAGGCAATCACCCGCAGGGGCTTGATGGGCGACCAGTTCAGGCCGTAGCCGATGGCGGTCAGGGTGCCGAAGTCTGACAACTCGTCGGCGGCGAAGTTGAAGTTGGCCGACAGGTCGCCGAGGGCCGCGCGGACCTCCTTGTTCCGGCTGGCCAGGGGCACATCGATATTGGCCTGGAAGCTGCCCGTGTCGCGACCGAGGTCGCCGGTGGACAGCACGCCGGCGCGCAGCGCGCGCGTCTCGACGTTCGAGGTGGCGAGCCCGGCCTTCAGGGTGGTCGACACCGCCCCGGCGTCCAGGTCCATCAAGACGCCGTTGGCCGTCAGCTCCGCGTCGGCCGACAGGGTCACCGAGCGGGACTTGTCGCGATAGCTGACGCCGGCCACTTCGCGGTCGGTCTTGTTGAGATTGTCGTTGTGGTCGGCGTTGCCGGTCAGCGACCACATCCAGCCCTTGTAGGCTCCGGTGAGCGAGCCGCCGGCATGGGCTGCGAAGCCGTCCGCCGTCCTGCGAAGAGCGCGGGGATCGGCCAAGGCGAAAGGATCGACCGGGTTCAGGTTGCCGCCGTCCGCCAGGCCCAGCAGGCTGACATTGCGGCTGGCGTCGAGCGAGCCGTTCAGGCTGGCGGACAGGCCCTCCTTCAGCGGGCGCGCCAGCACGGCGGTCAGGGTCACGCTCTCGGAATCGGGCTGCAGGGTGCGGTAGTTCGCGTCGCCTTCGGTGTTGGCGATGTCGCGGTCGCTTTCGAGGATGTCGTTGGTCTTGGACACCTTGGCGTCCACCATCAGACGCCGCTCGCGCTGGATCTGCAGGCGGTTGGCCTTGGCTTCAAACACCTCGCCTTCGCCCTGGGTCGGGGTCTTCACCGCGCCCTCGACGGTGAGCGCACGGAAGCGGTTGCGCAGAACCATGTTGATGACCCGCTGGTCGGCCCGATAGCCGTACTTCAGCGACACCTCTTCCGGCAGGATATCGACCCGCATGATGGCTTCGGTGGGGAAATCGCGGATTTCCTGGAAGCTGGCGATGCGCTGGCCGTTGACCAGGATGATCGGCCGGCCGCTGCCGCGCCCGCTGGTGGTCTGGGGCGACAGGGCGGTGATCAGCTCGGAGACGTTGCTGACCCCATAGGCGCGGATGTCGCGCGGGGTGAGCTGCAGCTCGGGCGGGATGTCGCCGACCACCGCGCCGGGCTCCTTGCGGCTGGAGGTGACCACCAGGGCTTCGACTTCGGTCTCGTCGGCGTACTCGTCAGGGGCGGCCTGCGCCGCGGCCGCCGATTGCGCGGGTGGGGCGGGTTCAGCCGTCTGCGCCCAGGCGGGGCTGGTGAGGCTGAGCAGGGTCAGGACGGAAGCGCCGGTGACGAGGCGCTGACGAGTACGAGACAAGTTTCGATGCTCCTTGGAGCGTTGGTGCGTGCGCCCGGGAGCGCGGGGAGAAAGCCAGGCGAGCCTGATCGGCTTCCTGATGCGGGGCTGACGTTGCAACGGGATTTCAGGGTTGTTTCAACCTGATGATCCCCTGGCCGCTGACGGACACAATTCCTGCGGTGAAGCTTCGTTCAGCGTCGCCGTTGAAATAACAGCACCATGGCGATTTCACGTCCGGTCGCGGATGGTTGCGGCGGAAGTTCCCGCGACACATCTTGTTCGTTCCTCGCGCGCCCGGCTTCAACGACGCGTTAAGCATAAATCCGTGGTGTGAGCCGCATGTCTGAAAGCCTGATCGCCGCCGCCGAAGGGACCGTCCTCCCGGTCCACGCCCTGCGCCCCGCGCAGCTTGAGAGCTTCCTGAAAGGCGCGCCGCCCTTCGTGGCAGGCTACGCCGCCCTGAAGGAGTTCAAGGCCAAGGCCGGACAGGTCCTGACCGTGCCGGGGCAGGACGGCGCCCTGGCCATCGCCCTGCTGGGTCTCGGCGAGACTGGCGGCGCATCGAGCTTCCGCGCTCTCGGCGCCGCTCTGCCTGCCGGCGACTATCGTGTGGAGACGGCGCCGACGGACCTGGATCATCCGCAGGCGGCCCTGGCCTTCGCCTTGGGGACCTACCGCTTCGACCGTTATCGCAAAGCGCGCGAAGCCGGCCCCCGGCTGGTGACGGAGGGCGTTGATCTGGATGAGCTACATGCCGTGGCGCACGCCTGCGCCCTGGCCCGCGACATGGTCAACACGCCGGCCAACGACATGGGCCCGCTGCAGATCGAGACCATCGCCCGCGAGATCGCCGAGAAGCACGGCGCGCAGTTCACCGTGGTGGTCGGCGACGACCTGCTGGCCCAGAACTATCCGGCGGTCCATGCGGTCGGCCGCGCGGCCCATCCCGACCGCGCCCCCCGCATGATCGAGCTGGCCTGGGGCGATCCAAAGCATCCCGTGGTCGCCATCGTCGGCAAGGGCGTGGTGTTCGACACTGGCGGCCTCGACATCAAGCCGTCTGGCGGCATGCGCCTGATGAAGAAGGACATGGGCGGCGCCGCCCACGCCCTGGCGCTGGGCCGCATGGTCATGGCGGCGGGCCTGAAGGTGCGGCTGCACGTCCTGCTGCCGGTGGTGGAGAACGCCATCAGCGGCGACGCCATGCGCCCCGGCGACGTGCTGCAGACCCGCAAGGGCCTGACGGTGGAGGTCGGCAACACCGACGCGGAAGGACGCCTGATCCTGGCCGACGCCCTGACCCGGGCGGAGGAGCTGTCGCCCGTTCTGACCATCGACATGGCCACCCTGACCGGCGCCGCGCGCGTGGCCCTGGGGCCGCAGGTGATCCCGTTCTACACGGCCGATGATGATCTGGCGGGTGACCTCGCCGCCGCCGCCAGGGCCGTGGATGATCCGCTGTGGCGCATGCCTCTGTGGGCCGGCTACGAGGACGCCCTGGACGGCGACATCGCCGACCTGAAGAACGACCCCGACGCCTGGGCTCAGGCGGGCTCGGTGACCGCGGCCCTGTTCCTGCAGCGCTTCGCCCCGGCGGAGGGAAGCTGGGTCCACTTCGACATCTTCGCCTGGAATCCGAAGGCGCGGCCGGGCCATCCGTCGGGCGCCGCCGCCCAGGCGGTCCGCGCCCTCTACGCCGTTCTCAAGGGGCGTTACGCATGACCTTCGATCCGCGCCTGACCCTGGCCCGCTCCGACCTCGCCGCCATCGGCCTGGAAGGCCTGGTGCGCGCCGACCTGTTCGCCGAGCCGCGCCGCATGGTGGTGACCAAGGCCTCCGCCGCCCTGCGCAAGGCGCCGGCCAACGACGCCGAGCAGTGGGACCAGCTTCTGTTCGGCGAGGCCTTCGATGTGCTGGAGGAGGCCGGCGGCTTCTGCTGGGGCCAGGCGGCGCGCGACGGCTATGTAGGGTTCGTGGAGAGCGCGGCGCTGGGGCCGGTCGGAGAGCCGGCGACCCATCGCGTCTCAGCCATCCGAACCTATGCGTTCAGCAAGCCAGACATCAAGAGCAAGCCTCTGGGGCTGTTCTCTCTCAACGCTCTCGTGACCATTGAGGCGCGGGAGGGCCGCTTCGCCAGGGCGGCCGACGCGGGCTGGTTCGTGGAGGCGCACCTTGCGCCGCTGGGCGAGTTCGACAGCGATCCGGCGGCCGTGGCCGAGCGCTTCATCGGCGCGCCGTATCAGTGGGGCGGCCGCGAAAGCCTGGGGCTCGATTGCTCGGGTCTGGTGCAGCAGGCGCTCTACGCCTGCGGCCGCAGCTGTCCGCGCGACACCGACATGCAGGCGGCGGGCCTTGGCGAGCCGATCACCCAGGACCAACTGCGCCGCGGCGACCTCGTCTTCTGGAAGGGCCACGTGGTGATGATGCTGGACGAGACCCGCATCATCCACGCCAACGCCCACTTCATGGACGTGACCATCGAGCCGCTGGCCGATGCGCTTTCACGCATTGGCGCGATCTATGGCCCGCCGACGGCGTTCCGCAGGCCTTAAGCCGTCTTCTCGATCCAGGCGGCGAAGGCGGCCATGAAGCTGGTGAAGAAGGCGCGGGTGTCGTCCTTCACCAGTTCGCCGCTCTCGTCGAACAGGGTGGCGGAGCCGCCCACATAGGCTTCGGGCTGCTGCAGGACCGGCATATTCAGGAACACAAGGGACTGACGCAGGTGATGGTTGGCGCCGAAGGCCGCCAGGGCGCCCGGCGACTGGCTGACGATGGCGGCCGGCTTGCCGCTGAAGGCGCTCTTGCCATAGGGGCGTGAGCCCACGTCGATCGCGTTCTTCAGCGCCCCGGGGACGGAGCGGTTGAACTCCGGCGTCACGAACAGCACCGCGTCGGCGGCGGCGATCTGCTGGCGGAATTCAGTCCAGGCAGCGGGAAGAGGGCCTTCCTCTTCCAGGTCCTGATTGTAGTGGGGCAGGTCGCCGATCTCGACGATCTTGAGGGTCAGGTTGTCGGGCGCGAGTGCGGCCAGGGTGTGGGCGATCTTGCGGCTCAGCGACGCCTTGCGGAGGCTGCCGACGATGACGGCGACGGTGCGGGCTTGGGTCATGAGAGAGGCGTTCCTTCTACGCGAACTGTAACTGCATATATGGCGGATTACCGTCTTCGCCAGTGCCCATTTTGTTAAAAACGCACCCCGTCTAGGCCTCGCGCGAAGCCTCCGCTATGGGTCGCCCATGATCCCGTGGAAGCACCTCGACACCGCCGTCGTCCCTGACCAGGGCGGTGAGCTGCGCCTCATGCAGCGGGGCCATGAATTCTCGATCATGGCCGGCGCCATCGAGCTGATGAACAGTCGCCTCAGCGGGTCGGAGGAGGCGCTCGCCACCCTCGTTCACGAACGCCTGGCTGACCGCGCGAAACCGACCGTGATGATCGGCGGGCTCGGCATGGGCTTCACGCTGCGCGCGGCGCTGGCGGCCTGGGGCGCGGACGCCAGGATCACCGTAGCCGAGCTTGTGCCCGAGGTTGTCGCCTGGGCGCGTGGGCCGCTCGCCGGCGTGTTCGACGGCTGCCTCGACGATCCGCGCGTCAGCATCCATGTGGGCGATGTCCGTGACCTGATCCGGGGCGGGCAGGGCGCCTGGGACGCCATCCTCCTGGACGTGGACAATGGGCCCGACGGCCTGACCCGCGCGGCCAATGACGGCCTTTACAGCCCTGCGGGTCTCGATGCTGCGCGGGCGGCTCTGCGGCCCGGCGGCGTCCTGGCGGTCTGGTCCTCGGCGCCCGACGACGCCTTCACCCGCCGCTTGAAGCGCGCCGGCTTTCAGGTCGAGGAAGCCCGCGTGCGCGCCAGCCGCACGGGGCGCGGCGCCAAGCACATGATCTGGCTGGCGAAGCGGCCTTAGGTTTACGGCTGTACATCGGCGCGCAGGGGCGTAAGCTCCTCGCATGATCAAGATCTCCGCGGCCGAGAGCTGCATCATGGAGGCGCTCTGGACGAACGGTCCCTCGACCGCTGAAGAGCTCGTGCGCGAAACCGGCGAGTCCCAGAATTGGGGCGAGGCGACGGTGAAGACGCTGATCAACCGCCTGCTCAAGAAGAATGCCCTGGTGTCCGAGCGTGCGGACGGGCGCGTGCGCTATCGGCCCCTGGTCAGCCGCACCGACTATCTGACGGTCGAGAGCCAGGGTCTGCTCGACCGGCTTTTCGGGGGCGAGCTGTCGCCTCTGGTGGCGCACTTCGCCAAGCACCGGGACCTGTCGCCGGACGAGATCGCCCGCCTCAAGCGCCTGATCGCGGAGTTGGAGGATGATGGCTGAGCTGCTGGCCGCCCTGATCCGCGCCAACCTGGCGGGATCCGTCGCCGTTCTGCTGGTGTTGGCGATCCGGCCGCTGGCGCGCGGCCGGCTGGCGCCGCAGACGCTTTACGGTCTCTGGCTCACCCCGCCGCTGGCCATGCTCGGCGCGCTGTTGCCGCCGCTCACCGCCGCACCACAGGGGGAGCGTGGTTTCCTCGCCGACCTGCCGGGTCTTCTGGAAGGGGCCGGGCTGGCGCCAGGCCTGACGGTTGTCTGGCTGGCGGGAGCGCTGATCGTGGCCGCGATGTTCGGCGTCATGCAACTGCGGTTTCTGAGGGCCGCGAAGGCGGGCCGAGCCGGGCCGGCGGTGGTCGGGCTGCTGTCTCCCAAGATCATCATGCCCGCTGACGAGGCGCGCTACGGCGCCGAGGAGCGTCGCCTGGTCCGCGCCCATGAGCAGGCGCACCTGGCGCGAGGCGATCACCGCGCCGTGGCGCTCGCTGCCGTCCTTCAGTGCCTGTCCTGGTTCAATCCCCTGGTGTTCATGGCCGTGCGCCTGATGCGCCTGGACCAGGAGCTGGCCTGCGACGCGGCGGTGATGGCCCGCTATCCGCGCCAGCGCCGCGCCTACGCCGAGGCGCTCTTGAAGACCCAGCTTTCACCCGCCCCGCCGCCGCTGGGCTGCGCCTGGCCGGCGCCCGCGCCGCATCCGCTGGAGGTGCGCGTCACCCAGATGGTCGCCGGCCCTAAGGCCGCCGCCGTCGGCCCGGCCCTGGTCGCTGGCCTAGCCTTGGCCAGCCTCTTCACGGCCTGGCTCACTCAGCCGCCGGCCCCGCCGCACGACCGGCCTCAGTGGTCGCACCAACGGCCCATCCTCGTGCTCGTCAATCTGGCGCCCTGAGCTAGATCAGCCGTGTGATGGTCTTCTTGCTCCAGACGAGCTTGTAATAGGCCGTCTGCGCCAGAAGGATCATCGTGAAGGCGGCGGGCCAGGCCCACCACACGCCGGTCACCCCGAAGCGATGACTCAGAATCCAGCCGGTCGGCGCCTCGACAACCAAGATGATCGCGATGCTGATCAGGGTCGGAACCCAGACCTCGCCGCTGGCGCGCATGATCGCCGACAGGATCGAGCCCATGCCCATGACCACGCAGCTCCACAGGACGATGTGCAGCAGGGTCTGGGTCAGCTCCACCACCTCGCCCCGGCTGATGAAGGCCCGCACGATAGGTTCGGCGAAGATGTAGCAGAGCAGCACGCCGCCGCCGGTGATGATCAGGTTCATCATCATCGCCGTGCGCACGATGGGCCGCAGGCGCTCGGCATGCCCGGCCCCGATCGCCTGGGCGCCGAGGATCGAGGCGGTGATGGCGATGGAGAGGGCCGGGAACTGCACATAGGCCATCACTTGGTTCACCGCGCCATAGGCGGCCGTGGCGTCCGAGCCGAAGCTGTTGACCAGCCCCAGCAGGACGATCTCGGCCAGGGACATGGCCACCATCTGCAGGGCGGCGGGGACGCCGATGATCAGGACCAGCTTCAGGATCGCCGGGTCCATGCGCATGTGCGCCAGGAAGGCCTTGTTTGGGGCGAGGACGTGGCCGCGCCGATGCAGCGTCCAGCCCAGCCAGGACATGCCCGCCACGCTGGACACGGCCGAGGCCCAGGCGGCGCTGGCAGGGCCCAGCGGCGGCAGGCCCAGCCACCCCTTGATCAGCAGCGGAGTCACCACCAGCCCGACCAGGGTGGAGACGGCCAGGGCCCACAGCGGCGTCCGCGTGTCGCCCACGCCCCGCAGCATGGCGGTGTAGAGCAGGAACACGACCAAGGCCGGCATGGCGAAGGCGATGGCCCGCGTATAGGCGACGGCGTCGGCGTAGATGTCGGTCGGCGCGCCGAGCACGCGCATCATCGCCGGCGCCAGGATGAGGCCCCCGAGGGCCATGGCCACGCCGGTGATCGCCGTGGCCCCGACCGCGACGGCGGCCACGGACTTCAGGCGTTCTTCGTCACGCGCGCCGAACGCCTGACCGATCAGCACGGTGGCGCCGCTGGCCAGGCCCATCACCGTGGCGATGCAGAAGAAGACCACCGGAAAGACCACGGACGCGGAGGCCAGGGCCTTCACACCAATCATGTGCCCCAGGAAGATGTTGTTCAGCGTGCCGGACAGCGCCTGCAGCACGTTGCTGAGCATCATCGGCCAAAGGAACGTCAGGAACATCCGCCAGAGCGGCTTGGGGGTGGGCGGCTGCATGCGGGTCTCCGATTGGCCGCGCTTCTATCCGGGTAAAATTTCAGAATCAATATGTCCGGGTAAAAATGTTGGGTGAGCCTGAATGAGAAAAAGGCCGCGGGTCTTGCGGACCCGCGGCCTTCAAACATTTTCGACTTCGGCCTGGGCCTTAGTGCGGGTTGGCGGCCGTGGCCGGCGCGGTCGGCGTGGCTTCCGTGGTCGGAGCCTCGCCTGCCGGGGGAGCCGCGCCTTCGGCCGGAGCCGCGTCGGCGGCCGGAGCTTCCGCCGCAGCGGCCGGCTTCGGCGCCGGGATCGGCAGGGTCGAACCCAAGCTGTGCAGGTAGGCGATGACCGCGATGCGGTCTTCCTGCTTCTTCAGGCCGACGAAGGTCATCTTCGTGCCTGCGATGTCCTTCTGCGGCGCCTTCAGGAAGGCGTCGATCTTGTCGTAGTCCCAAACCGGGTTGGCGTTGCCGTAGTCGACCATGGCGCTCGAATAGGCGAAGCCGCCGTGGGTGCCGGGCTTCTTGCCCAGGGTGCCGAACAGATTCGGACCCGTGCCGTTGGCGCCGCCTTGCTCGAAGGTGTGGCACGAGGCGCACTTGGCGGTGATCGCCTTGCCCGCCTCGATATTGGCCGCCGGGAGCACCGTGCCCCAGTCCGGAGCGACTTCGGCCTCGGCCGCGCCGCCTTCGGTCTCTTCCTGAACGGCGATGGCGTAACCGGCCTTCTCGGGATGCTCCTTGTGGAACACCACGTCCGACGCCTCGCGCAGAAGGAAGATAGCCAGACCGGTCGCCAGAACCGCGCCCGCGATCTTGTTGAACGTCAAATCGCTCATGCCCGCCTAACTCAGCCTCTCGCAGAACCGCGCAGAGCGCGATCATCATCACGGCGCAAAAGCGCCCCCTTATTGCGTCGGCGTCTCTTACACGCTACCGGCCCATGCGCAAGACGGAGCGGCTTCCGCAGCACGACTTCGCGCCCTTTCGCCGCTGACATGTGATCATGAATCCCATCGTTCTCATCCCCGCGCGCCTCGCCGCCACCCGGCTTCCGGGGAAGCCGTTGGCCGATATCGGCGGTTTGCCGATGATCGTCCGCGTGCTGCGCCAGGCCGAGGCGGCGGGCGTGGGGCCCGTGGCCGTGGCCGCAGGCGACCCTGAAATCGTCGCGGCGGTGGACGCCGCGGGCGGCCGCGCGGTGCTGACCGATCCGGCTCTGCCGTCGGGTTCGGACCGTATCCTCGCCGCCCTCGCGGAGCTCGATCCAGAAGGCCGCCATGACGTGGTGATCAACCTTCAGGGCGACATGCCGTTCGTCGAACCCGGGGTGGTCGGGGCGTGCGCGCGTCTGCTTGAGACTCAGCCCGCCTGCGACATCGCCACAGTGGTCGCGCCGGAGGCCTCGTCTGGCGATCGGTCCAATCCGGACGTGGTCAAGGCGGTGCTGTCCATGAACCCCGGCGGACAGGGTGGCCGAGCGCTCTATTTCACCCGCTCCACCCTCTATGGCGACGCGCCTGTGTGGCGGCACATCGGCATCTACGGTTATCGGATCGCCGCGCTGAAGGCCTTCCACGCCGCCGCGCCCTCGCCTCTGGAGCAGCGCGAGAAGCTGGAGCAGCTGCGCGCGCTGGAGCTGGGTCTCTCCATCTGGGCCGCCGTCGCCGATGACGCGCCTATCTCCGTCGACACCCCGGCCGACCTGGCCGCGGCCCGAGCCTTCGCTGACAGGACAAACTCATGAGCGTGATGCCCAAGATCGCCTTCCAGGGCGAACCCGGAGCCAACAGCCACGAGGCCTGCCGCACCTATTTTCCGGGCTATGAGGCCTCGCCCTGCGCCACGTTCGAGGAAGCCTTCGACGCCATCAAGTCAGGCGCCTGCGAGTTGGGCATGATCCCGGTCGAGAACTCGATCGCGGGCCGCGTCGCCGACGTGCATCACCTGCTGCCGTCTTCGGGCCTGAAGATCATCGGCGAGCGGTTCAAGCCGATCCGCTTCCAGCTGATGGCCAACAAGGGCGTGAAGCTGGAGCAGATCAAGACGGTGGTCTCCATGCCCATCGCCCTCAGCCAGTGCCGAAAGAGCCTGAAGAAGCTGGGCGTGAGCACCGAAGGCTTCGGCGACACCGCCGGCGCCGCCCGCGCCCTCGCGCAGAACCCCGATCCGACCCGGGCCGCAATCGCCCCAGCCTTGGCGGCGGAGATCTACGGCCTCGACATCCTGATGAAGGACATCGAGGACGAGCGCACCAACACCACCCGCTTCCTGGTGATGACCGCCGACGCGAACCCGCCGGCGCCGCCGTTCACCACCCGCTGCATCACCAGCTTCGTGTTCCGCGTCCGCAACCTGCCCGCAGCCCTCTACAAGGCCATGGGCGGCTTCGCGACCAACGGCGTCAACATGACCAAGCTGGAAAGCTACATGGAGGACGGGGCCTTCACCGCCACGACCTTCTACGCCGAGGTGGACGCCCGTCCGGAAGATCGCGGCCTGGCCCTGGCCTTCGAGGAGCTGCGCTTCTTCTCCGAGAAGTTCGAGATCCTGGGTGTCTTCCCGGCGGACCCCTTCCGCGACCGGGTTTGACCTAAGCTTTACAGAGCGGCGTTCTCTCCTAAGGTTGCTGAAAACAACGCTTGGGAGGGCGTCCGATGAATTCGATCCTGACTCCGATACTGGCTCTGACGGCTTGGTCGCTGGCCGTCTGGCTGTGGATGTACGCCACACGTATTCCGGCCATGCAGAAGGCGCGGATCGAGCCGCAAAGCGCGCGTTTCCCCGGCTCGCTGTCGGTGTTGCCCGACGGGGTCCGGCAGGTGGCCGATAACTACAACCACCTCATGGAGCAGCCGACGATCTTCTATGCGTTGGCGGTCTATGTGCATCTCGCCGGTCACGCCGACGCCCTGAACATCGGTCTGGCTTGGAGCTATGTGGGCCTGCGGGTGGCGCACAGCCTGGTGCAGGGCACGGTCAATCTGGTCATGGCCCGTTTCGCCCTGTTCTCGCTGTCGACCATCGCGCTGATCGTGATCACGGCGCGGGAAGTCCTGGCCCTGGTCTAGGCGGCCTTGGCGGGCGCCGTCTCCCGCAGGCCGAGGGCGGCGCTCAGGGCGATCACCGATGCGGTCATCATCAGCCAGGCCGGGGCCATGGGGCTGCCGATCAGCTTGGTGAGCCAGGCGGCCGACACCTGGGTGACGCCGCCGAACACGGCGGTCGACACCGCATAGATGATCGCCAGGCTGCCCGCGCGCGAGCGCTTGGGCAGGGCCTCGGTGATGCCGGCCAGGGCGGCTGAGGCCCCGATCACGAAGGCGATGGTCAGCAGGGCGCCGCCGCCATAGAGCACCAACGGCGTACGCGCCTGCTCCACCAGCCAGAACACCGGCAGCACCAGCAGGGTCAGCATGGTCCAGGATCCGACCATCACCGGCTTGCGGCCGAACCGGTCGGACAGGGCGCCGCCCACCGGGTCGAACACCGTGCCGGCCAGGCCCGTCGCCACCGTCGCCCCGAAGGCCAGGCTGGCGGGCATGCCTAGGGTCGAGTTGGCGTAGGTGGTCAGGTAGCTGAGCAGGTAGGAGGCCACCGTGGCGCTGGACAGGATCGCCAGGGCCAGCACGGCGACGCGGCGATAGTCCCGGCCGGTGGTGACGGCGGTCGGCGCCTGTTCTGGCGCATTGAGGGTCTCCTCCAGCGAGCGGCGCAGGATCAGACCAAGAGGGACGATCACCGCGCCGGCCAGGAAGGCGACCCGCCAGCCCCAGGCGTCCAGATCCGCCGGCGTCATCAGGTTCGACAGGACCACGCCCAGGCATCCGGCGATCAGGATGGCCACGTCCTGGCCCATGTACTGGAGCGATATGTAGAGGCCGCGGCGACGAGGCGGGGCGGCCTCGGCGAGATAGGCGGTGCTCGATCCCAGCTCTCCGCCCAGGGCGAACCCCTGCAGCAGGCGCAGAGCGATCACGATGACCGGAGCCGCGACGCCGATCACCGCGAAGGACGGCGTCAGGGCGATCCCCACCATGGCCGCCCCCATGAGGCTGAAGGTCAGCAGCATGGCGGGCTTGCGTCCCGCGCGATCCGCCAGGCGGCCGATGACCAGCGCGCCGATCGGCCGTGTCAGGAAGCCCGCGCCGAAGGTCGCCAGGGACGCCAGCAGGCTGCTGGTCGGATCGGTGGAGGGAAAGAAGGTCCGCCCGATCTGCGCCGCGAAGAAAGCGTAGGTCAGGAAGTCGTAGAACTCGAGCGCGTTGCCGGCCACCACGGCGGCCACGTGCCGGACCGGCGTCCCCTTTGGCGCCGCGCCGTTTTCCCCAGTCGTCGTCATGTGCGCCATCGTCCCCGCGTCGAAACGAAGGTCGGCGATTCGTGGTCGTTTACGCTACAGGGCGTTGCGTCTCAGAAGCCTTCCGACCACGCTTTCAGCAGTTGATGCGCGATGGCGAGCGGCGGCGGCGCGAACGCGTCCTTGATCTCGCCCCGGATAAGGGCGCCGGCCTCCTCGCGGGTGAACCATCGGACGGATTCCAACTCTGTCTGGTCAGGGGCCGCTTGGTCGCTGTCGACCTCCGCGATGAGGCCGATCATCAGCGACGACGGATAGGGCCAGGGCTGGGTCGAGTGATAGCGGACCGAGGTCGCCTTCAGCCCAGCCTCTTCGTCCAGCTCCCGGGCGCAGGCCTCCTCGATCGTCTCCCCGGGCTCCAGGAAGCCTGCGAGGGCCGAATGCATCCCCTTGGGCCAGCCGGACTGACGGCCCAGCAGGCACTTGTCGCCATGCACCGCCAGCATGATCACCACCGGGTCGGTGCGCGGGAAGTGTTCGGTCTCGCAGGCGGGGCAGATGCGCTTCCAGCCGCCGTCGGCGACCTTGGACGGCTGGCCGCAGGCCGAGCACCAGCGATGGCGGCGGCGCCATTCGAACATGGCCTTCGCGGTGGCCAGGATGCCGGCGTCGGCGGCGGGCAGTTGCGGCGCGACCGCGCGCAGCTCCTCGAACCGGCCGATGCCTTGAAGCCCGCTGTTGGTGGCGGGATCGCCGATGCCGTCCAGATCGACGGCGAAGACGGCGGTCTCCTTCCACAGGCCCATGAACAGCAATTGTTCGTCGCCGCCGGCCATCTCCTTGGCGAGATCGGCGGGGAAGTAGGCGATCTGCACGCCCTTGCCGCCTTCGATGTCCTCAACCAACGGCTTGCCGTTCCACAGGGCCAGGCCCAGGGAGGTCGGGTCGGCCAGTTTCTCGGCCACCCAGGCTTCGTCGCCGCGCCGTTCGCTGGCGCGGTCCAGAGGGTTTCCGGCGAAGGTGTTGATCGGTGTGGGAAGCGGCATGACGGCTTTCGTCGCTGACCCGCGTTGGCCGGTCAAGCGCGGTCGTGCTTGCGAAATCGGCTCGGCGGAGCGATATAGCGCTCGAAGTCGGCGCGGGCGGACGCCTCGCCAATCTGGTCAGGGCCGGAAGGCAGCAGCCACAACGAGTTTCGCTCCGGGTCGCGCCGGCTTCACCTTTCCCCAAAATGTTTGGCTAACGGACGCCGCCATCCTTTCGGATGCGGGGTGTGATGTCCTAGATTGCGTTGGATATTTCCGACTAACTCGGGCCACGCCTGAGTCGAGGACGCCTTTTGATCGACGACGACACGCCTTTCGAGCCGGACGAGGTTCCCGAGCGCGACGAGAACACCGCCGACATCTTCGGCGGTGCGCCCGCCGCCGCGCCGGCTCCAGCCGCCGAGCAGGCGCCCTTGGCCGTGTCGGAAGAGCCGTCGGCTGCCTACACCGTGCTGGCGCGCAAGTACCGCCCGCGCAATTTCGAGGACCTGATCGGCCAGGAGGCCATGGTCCGCACCCTGGCCAACGCCTTCGCCACCGGCCGGATCGCCCACGCCTTCATGCTGACCGGCGTGCGGGGGGTCGGCAAGACGACCACCGCCCGCCTGCTGGCGCGCGCCCTGAACTTCGAGAGCGACACCGTCCACGCCCCCTCGGTCGACCTGAGCGTCGAGGGGCGCCATTGCCGCGCCATCATCGAAGGCCGGCACATGGACGTGCTGGAGCTTGACGCCGCCAGCCGCACCAAGGTCGACGAGATGCGCGAGCTTCTCGACGGGGTTCGCTACGCTCCGGTCGAGGCGCGGTACAAGGTCTACATCATCGACGAAGTCCACATGCTGTCGACGGCGGCGTTCAACGCGCTGCTGAAGACGCTTGAGGAGCCGCCGCCGCACGCCAAGTTCATTTTCGCCACCACCGAGATCCGCAAGGTCCCGGTGACGATCCTGTCGCGGTGCCAGCGCTTCGACCTGCGCCGCGTGGAGCCGGACGTGCTGAGCGCACATTTCGCGCGCATCGCCAAGCAGGAAGGCGCGATGGTCGAGGCTGACGGCCTGGCCCTGATCTCCCGCGCCGCCGAGGGTTCGGTGCGTGACGGCCTGTCCTTGCTGGACCAAGCCATTGTCCAGGCCGAGCGGGGCCAGACGGTCACCGCCGCCGTGGTCCGCGATATGCTGGGTCTGGCGGACCGCGCCCAGACCATCGCCCTGTTCGAACACGTCATGCGCGGCGAGGTCGGCCCGGCGCTGGAGACCTTCCGCACCCTGTGGGGCTTCGGCGCCGATCCGGCGGTGGTCATGCTCGACCTGCTGGAGCATTGCCACGGCTCGTCCGTGGCCAAGGCCCTGGGGCCGGACGCCCTGTCCCTGCCCAAGGAGCAGGCCGCGCGCCTGGCCGCCATCGGGGCCAACGTCTCCGCCGGAGTTCTGTCGCGCCTGTGGCAGATGCTGCTCAAGGCGCATGACGAGGTGCGCCGCGCGCCCGACGCGCCGGCCGCCGCCGAGATGGCGATCATCCGCCTGACCTACGCCGCCGAGCTGCCAGGACCTGAAGAGGCGCTGAAGGCCATTCGCGAGGGCTCGCCCATCGGCGGCGGGCCGGGCGGCGGCGGCGGTGGGGGCGGCATGGCCGCCGGCGGCGGAGGCGGCGTGGTCGCCCAGGGCGTCGCCATGCCTCAGTCCGCCCAGCAGGCGGCGCCGGTCATCGCCAGCTTCGAGGATGTGGTCCGCCTGATCGACGCCAAGCGCGACATCGGGCTGAAGCTCGACGTCCAGCGGTTCGTGCGGCCCATCAACGTGCGCCCGGGCGTCATCGAGTACGAACCGGCCCCCGGCGCGCCGGCCAACCTGGCCGGCCGTCTGGCCCGCGCCATGAAGGACTGGACCGGCCAGCACTGGCTGATCGCCACCGACGGCGGCGGCGGGGCCGAGAGCGCCTGGGAGCGGGAGAAGCGCGAGGAGCGGGAGACCCGCGCGGAGATCGAGGCCGATCCCTTTGTGCGCGCCGTCATGCAGGCGTTCCCGGGAGCGGAGATTGTCGGCGTGCGTGTCGCGCCCCCTGTGGTCGAGGCCCTGCCGGCCGCGGACCCCATCGAAGACGACGAGGAGTAGAGCGTGAAAGATCTTGGCGGCCTGATGAAGCAGGCCCAGGCGATGCAGGCCAAGCTGGCCGAAGCCCAGGAGAAGATGGCCGAACTGACCGCCGAGGGGACCTCGGGCGGCGGCATGGTCACGGTCACCCTGAAGGGCGGCGGTGAACTGGTCGGCATCAAGATCGACGAGAGCCTGATGGCGCCGGGCGAAGGCGAGGTCGTGTCCGACCTGATCGTCGCCGCCCATGCCAACGCCAAGAAGACCCTAGACGCCCAGCAGGCCGAGATGATGCGCGCCGCCGCCGGTCCCATGGCCGGCATGATGGGCGGCATCCCGGGTCTGAAGTTCTGATGTGTTTCTCCTCCCCCGTAGCGAAGCGTGCGGGGGAGGGGGACCGCGAAGCGGTGGAGGGGGCGACCGCTTCCTCTAAGCCCAGTCGCGCCCCCTCCACCATGCTGCGCATGGTCTCCTTCCCCCGTCATACGGGGGAGGAGAGGGCTCGCTGATGGCCGCTTCCGCCGGACCCGAGATCGAGCGCCTCATCGCCCTGCTGTCCAAGCTGCCGGGTCTGGGACCGCGTTCGGCCCGGCGGGCCACTCTGGCCCTGTTGAAGCGGCGCGACCAACTGCTCGCTCCCCTGGCCGACGCCCTGGCCGCCGCGCGCGATCGGGTGAAGACCTGCGGCGTCTGCGGGGCGCTGGACACCACGGACCCCTGCGCCGTCTGCGCCGACACCGCGCGGGACCAGACCCTGATCTGCGTGGTCGAGGATGTGGGCGCCCTGTGGGCCATGGAGCGGGCCGGCGCTTTCCGCGGGCGCTACCATGTGCTTGGCGGCCTGCTGTCGGCGCTCGACGGCGTCGGGCCCGAGGCGTTGCGCGTGCGTGAACTGGTGGATCGCTCCACCGGCGGTTCTGTGCGTGAGGTGATCCTGGCTCTGCCGGCCACGGTCGACGGCCAGACCACGGCTCACTATCTGGCCGAGCGTCTCGGTCCCTCCGGCGCCAGCGTCACGTCCCTGGCGCGCGGCGTGCCGGTGGGCGGCGACCTCGACTGGCTGGACGACGGCACCATCGCCCAGGCCCTCCGCGCCCGTCGTCCCGCCTAGGCCTTTGCGAACAACGCCGCGATGGTGCGGATGGCGGCCTCCGCCTCCGCCCGGTCTGGCCGTTCGTCCTCGATCCCGTAGCCGTAGCTTTCATCGGCTCCCGTCTGCTGGAGGATGATGCCGTCGCGGCGGGCCAGCATGGAGACGTGGCGGTAATAAAGGCCATAGGTCACCTCGGGCTGGGCCGGCAGCCAGGCGAGCTGACCGCGCACCGGCGTGACCGTCTCGTCCTTCCACAACGCCCGCGCGCCATAGCCGGTGCAGTTGATGACCACCTTCTGCTTCAGGGCGGCGAGGTCGGCGGGGCTCTTGAAGTCCATGACCTCCAGCCTGCCGCCGGCGACCAGGAAGTCGCCCATCAAGGTGCGTCCCAGCTCCATCACATTGAACATCAGGGTCGGCACGCGCCGGGCGTGAGCGACGCGGAAGGGGTGCTCGCCGGGCGCCAAGGTCTGCGGGCGCGGCGTCAGGTCCGGGACCATGCGCTCGTAATGCGCGAAGCCCATGGGATCAGCCGAGGGCGCGAAGGGCTTGTCGGACAGGACATAGCGGTCGGTCCAGCTCACCGGCTCGCCGTCGACGCCCAGATAGCGGGCATAGGTCTTCCACGACCGGCGGCACATCTGCTCCCACAGGACGTCGAAGCCGGCGGGCGCCTGGCTGCTCAGGGCGATGCGCGAATCCGGCGACCACACACCGGTGGCGCGGGCGGAGCGAACGTCCGGCATCAGCTCCTTGGCGTAGATGGTCACTCGTGCGCCGGCGCGCTGGGCGGTGATGGCGGCGGTCAGGCCCATGGCGCCGCAGCCGATGACGGCGATATCCTTCTCGCCGCCGGCCAACGCCTTGCCGACGACGATCTCGGCCGAGCCCCAGGACAGGGACCAGCCGCTGCCGCCGTGGCCGTAATTATGGACCACCAGCTTGTCGCCCACCGTCTCCGCATCCAGCCGCGGACCGGCGGCGCGGAACGGCCGCGAACAGACGGTGATGTTGAAGATGTTCTCCGGTCGCGCCCGAACGGGAGCGAGGCCGGGCGCGGGCATCAGAAGTGACGTCGGCTGGGACGCCACGGTCGCGCAGCCGCCCAAGGCCTGAAGTCCGCCCAAGGCGGCGCCCATCCGGATCAGGCTGCGGCGGTCCAGGCGCGGTGCGGTCTGGCTCATGAAACGGTCCCCTTGTGCCGAGGCGACCTTGGCGGTTGATGCGGAATCTGTCTTCCCGCTTGTGGAGTAATCACTTCCAGCCGGCGGATATGGCGAATTCTTGCGCGCACTTGCTTCCGGCGTGTTCGAAGCCCTAACCGTGGCTGCGGTTTCGGGGGATGGCGATGGTTGAGTTCAAGGATTGGGCGGCGTTCGCCCTGGTGACATTCGGCATGGCCTGCACGCCGGGGCCCAACATGCTCTATCTGCTGTCCCGCTCCATCAGCCAGGGCCGCGCGGCGGGGTTTATCTCCCTCGGCGGGGTGGGGCTCGGCTTCTTCGTCTACATGACGCTGACCGCGGCCGGGATCACGGCGGTGATCATGGCGGTGCCGATCGCCTACGACATCCTGCGCTTTGGTGGGGCGGCCTATTTGGCGTGGCTGGCCTGGAACGCACCCAAGCCCGGCGCGGTGTCGCCGTTCCAGGTCCGGCGACTGCCGGCCCATCGACCGGCGCGGCTGTTCGGCATGGGGCTGACCACCAGCCTGCTGAACCCCAAGCTCGCCGTCCTCTACATGTCGCTGCTGCCGCAGTTCATCCGCCCGGAGCATGGAAATGTGCTGGGCCAGAGCCTGTTTCTGGGATCGACCCAGATCATCGTCAGCGTCTCGGTGAACGGGATGGTGGTGTACGCGGCCGGCGGCGTGGCCGCGTTCCTGGCGGCCCGACCGACCTGGGCCAAGGTGCAGCGCTGGATCATGGGCACGGTGCTCGGAGGTCTCGCCGTCCGCATGGCGTTCGAAGCGCGGCGCTAAGCCGCGAAAGAATACTGATCCATATCAATGCGCCATAAACGACTCAGTCTTAGCGGTGGAGCTTCTGTTTATGAGCGGAGCTCATCTGATGCTGCGGACGATCAAGTCGCGGATGCGCGTCTCCTGGTTCATGGGGATGGTGGCCATGCTTGCGCTGGCGGCGTTGAACGTCGCTCTGCTGCATATGGTGGCGGGCGCGGGAGCCCGTGCGGACGCCATTCTGCGCATCGCTGACGGTGTCAGCATCGCCGTCGGTGTGGGCACCGTGATCGGGGTGATCCTCGGCGCCATCTATTTCGAGCGTCTGGTGATCTCGGCCATGGGCGGCATGTCGGCGACCATGCGTCGGCTGGCCTCGGGCGAGTTCGACGTGACCATTCCCGGCGCGAACCGCCGCGACGAGATCGGCGAGATGGCCCGCAGCGTCGAGGTCTTCCGCGAGAACGGCCTGGCCCGCTCGCGGCTTGAAGCTCAGGCCGCCGAGGTTCACCGCGATGTGGACCGTCGCCTGCGCGAGACCGAAGCCGCCTTCGAGGCCGCGGGGCGCGAGCAGAAGAAGCTGGTCGACGCCATGGCCGGTGAACTGGCCAAGCTGGCCGAGGGCGACCTGTCCGTCCGCCTGACCGAGGAAGTGGCGGCCGAGTACCGTGAGCTGAAAGAAGACTTCAACGCCGCCGTAGCCCAGCTGGAGACCACGATCCGCGGCCTGGCCGGCGCCGCCGGCGCCGTGCGCACCGGTTCGCTGGAGATCGCCCGCGCCTCCGACGACCTGTCGCAGCGCACCGAGCATCAGGCCGCGACCCTGGAAGAGACCGCCGCCGCCCTCGACCAGATCACCGCCACGGTCAGCCGCACCGCCCAGGGCGCCGAACAGGTGACCGGCGTGGTCATCCAGGCCCGTGAAGACGCCGAGCGCAGCGGCCAGGTGGTCAAGCGCGCCGTGGCCGCCATGGGCCTGATCGCCGAGTCCTCGCAGGAGATCGGCCAGATCATCGGCGTGATCGACGAGATCGCCTTCCAGACCAACCTGCTGGCCCTGAACGCCGGCGTGGAGGCCGCCCGCGCCGGTGATGCGGGCAAGGGCTTCGCCGTGGTCGCCTCCGAAGTGCGGGCCCTGGCCCAGCGTTCCGCCCAGGCGGCCAAGGAGATCAAGGCCCTGGTGGGCGGATCCGGCCAGCAGGTGGAGAACGGCGTCGCCCTGGTCGGCCAGACCGGCGAGGCCCTGGCCGCCATTGTCGGCAAGGTGGGCGAGATCTCCAACCTCGTTCAGGAGATCGCCCATTCGGCCGTGGAGCAGTCCACCGCCCTGGAGCAGGTCAACAAGGCCATGAACCAGATGGATCAGGTCATCCAGCAGAACGCCGCCATGGTCGAGCAGAGCGCCTCGGCCACCCGCGCCCTGGACCAGCAGGCTGTCGGCCTGAGCACCATGGTCGAACGCTTCACCCTGGAGCAGGGAGCGGCGCACGCCCCGCTGCAGGAGACGCGTGAGCGCTTCGTCGCCTAGGCCGCGCTGACGCAGTGCTGTCGTGAAAGCGGAATAGAGCTGCCGCAAAAGTCGGAGGCTCCATGCTTGCTTTCCTCCTCGCCGCCTCGGCGGCGTCCGCCATTTCCTGCACGCCGGCATCGACCGAGGACGCCTGCGTGCGCGGCCGGATGGAGCAGGGGCTGAAGCTCAACGACCTCGTCGCGGTCGGCACCCACAACAGCTACAAGCAGCACCTTCCGCCGGCCGAACTGGCGGCCATGGTCGCCGCCGGCGGTCAGCGCGCTCTGGGCATCGACTACGGCCATCTCCCTCTGACGCAGCAGTTGGACGGCGGCGCGCGCCAGCTTGAAATCGACGTGGCCCGGGATCCGGCCGGCGGTCTGTACGCCCATCCGAAGACGGCGCTGGGCAAGGAGGAGACGCTGTCGCCCGCCGTCGCCGCGGTCATGGCGAGGCCCGGCTACAAGGTTCTGCACATGCAGGACGTGGACTTCCGCTCCACCTGTCTGACCTTCGTCGCCTGCCTGGGCGAAGTCCGCGCCTGGTCCAAGGCGAACCCCACCCACGCGCCGATCCTGATCATGATCAACGCCAAGGAGGGCGGGCCGAACCTGCCCGGCGGCGTGGTCGCGCCAGCCTATGACGCCAAGGCGTTCGACGCTCTGGACGCAGAGATCCGCTCGGTCTTTTCGGAAGCCGAGCTGATCACCCCTGATCAGGTCCAGGGCAAGAAGGCGACCCTGCGTGATGCGGTTCTGGCCGGCGGCTGGCCGACCCTCGGCGCGGCGCGGGGCAAGGTGTTCTTCGCCCTTGATGAGAGCCCGGAGAAGGTCGCCGTCTATCGCGGCGGGCGCCGGTCGCTGGAAGGCCGCGCCATGTTCGTGAACACGGACGAGACGTCCCCCGCCGCCGCCTATCTGACACTCAACGACCCCATCGCCGAACAGGCGCGCATCAAGGCCGCCGTGAAAGCCGGCTTCGTCGTGCGCACCCGTGCTGACGCCGACACCTGGGAGGCGCGCGCCAATGACCCGCGCCGCCGCAACGCCGCCTTCGCCAGCGGCGCGCAGTACATCTCCACCGACTACATGCGGCCCGACCCGCGCTTCGCCGGGGGCTACTTCGTACGGCTGCCGGACGGCGCCGCTGCGGCCTGCAATGCTCTGCGTACGGACGACCGGTGTCGCGGACAGCCGATCGAGGCAGTGAATGTCGATGCGCGGAGCCTTGTTCGCTGAACAGGTGATGCGTCAGCTTGACGCAACGCGAGGCGATCAAGGTTTAACTCGGTTAACCTTGGATTGTATTTCGGCCCTTACGGCTACGCTTCGATATTTCTGCTTCGGGGCGTAGCATGTCGTTCAACAATCTTCGCATACGAGCCAAGCTCGTGGTGGCTTTCGGCGCGGTCATCGCCGCCTTTCTCGTGGCGACGGGGCTGATCCTCAGCAGTCTTTCGCAGCTGGATACGGCGTCCACGGCGGCTCTTCGCGGCCAGCTCGTGGCGGGCAAGGGCGAGGGCCTGCTGAAGGGCGTGCTGGAGCAGCAGAACGCCGTGCGTGGCTACGCTCTGCTGGGCGACCCGGCGTTCCTGGAAACCTATACCGAAGAGAAGGCCGCCTTCGATGCGGCCCTCAATGACTTCGAGGAGACCACCAAGCTGCCGGCCCAGAAGGCCCGCGCCCAGAAGATGCGCGAGGCCATGACGAAGTGGCGGGCGGAGGTCGGCGATCCAGCCGTATCCGCCATGAGCGACCCTGCTGGCCGTGAAACCGCCGTCGCCCTGGTCGGCAAGAAGTCGCTGGGCGAACTGCGCGCGCTTTATTCTGAGATTCAGACGACCGCCAACGCCGAGGTGAAGACCCGCAACGCTGCGCAGGACGCGGCCGCCACCGCCATGGTGACGACCCTGGCGATCGCTGCGGTGGCGGCCATCGCCATCGCCGGCCTGATGAACTGGCTGCTGTCGGGGACCATCGCATCGCCGGTGGCCGCCATGACCCAGGCCATGCGCCGTTTGGCCGGCGGCGACAACGCCGTGGACGTGCCGGCTGTCGGCCGCAAGGACGAACTGGGCGACATGGCCGGCGCGGTCCTGTCCTTCAAGGAAGCCGCCCTGGAGAAGATCGCCCTGGAGGCCCGCAGCGAGGCCGACCGCAATCTTTCGGAAAGCGAACGCGCCGCCCGCGAGGCGGACAAGGCCCGTCAGGCCAAGGAGGACGCCGTCGCCGTTGACGCTCTCGGCCAAGCGCTCAGCCGTCTGGCGGACGGCGACCTGACCCACCGCATCACCGCGGAGTTCGCGCCGCGCTCGCAGAGCCTGAAGGACGATTTCAACCGGGCGATGGGCGAACTGATGAGCGCCATGCGCTCCATCAATGTCAGCACCAGCAGCGTGCGGTCGAGCTCGGACGAGATCGCCAACGCCTCCTCCGACCTGTCCCGCCGCACCGAGCAGCAGGCCGCCGCATTGGAGGAGACCGCCGCCGCCCTCGACCAGATCACCGCCACTGTCCGCCGGACCGCCGACGGGGCCAAGACCGCGTCGGCCTCCGTGGCCGACGCGCGCATGGACGCGGATCGTTCGGCCAAGGTGGTGGACCAGGCCGTCGGCGCCATGGGCCAGATCGAAAGCTCCTCGCGGGAAATCGGCAACATCATCGGCGTCATCGACGAGATCGCCTTCCAGACCAACCTGCTGGCCCTGAACGCCGGCGTGGAGGCGGCGCGGGCTGGCGAAGCCGGCAAGGGCTTCGCGGTCGTCGCCTCGGAAGTGCGCGCCCTGGCCCAGCGTTCGGCCGAAGCGGCCAAGGAGATCAAGGCCCTGATCGGCGCCTCCGAGCAGCAGGTGTCGGCGGGCGTCGATCTCGTCGGTCAGACCGGCGCAGCCCTGCGCCGCATCGTCGATCAGGTGGTCAGCATCGACGAGCGCATCCGCGAGATCGCCGCCTCGGCCCAGGAGCAGGCCACCGGCCTGCATCAGGTCAACTCGGCCATCAACCAGATGGACCAGGTGGTTCAGCAGAACGCCGCCATGGTCGAAGAGGCCACCGCCGCCGCGCAGTCCCTGCGCGGGGAGACCGCGACCCTGGGCGGTCTGGTGGACCGCTTCCGGATCGAGGGGCACACCGCCGCCCATGCATCGGGCGTCCGCCAAGCCGCCTGACCTGTCATCCCATCAGGACGAACGGCCGGAGGTCCGCCTCCGGCCGTTTTCGTTTCAGGCGGTCCGCAACGCGGCCAGATAGGCCTCCATCAGGCGGACCAGCTCGTCCTCGAGCGCTTCGGGATCGAGGGCCAGATCCTGCTCCGCCGCCGAGGCGCGCAGCAGGCTGACCGCCGCGTGGGTCAGGATGAAGGCCCGCTCCGGCGTCAGCTCGATATCCAGCTGCGCCTTGCCGGCGATGGCGGCCAGGAACAGCTCGTGGTGCCTGTAGAGCACCTCGTCGCCTTTGCTGAACAGCGCGCCCAGCAGGGCGTGGCGCGTCCCCGGCGACCCTTCGAAGCCGTTCATCAGCGCCCGCACGATCGGCCGCACGCTGCCCAGGTTCGGTTGCTCGATCAGCATGGCGGCGATGCTGTCGCGGACCTTCTCGGCGCGCTGCTGGGCCATGGCCGCAAGGATGTCGTTCTTGTCCGCGAAGTACTGGTACAGCGTGCCGATGCTCACCCCCGCCCGCGCGGCGATGTGGTTGGTGGTCAGGGTCTCGAACCCCGTCTCCTCCAGAAGCTGAAAGGTGGCGTCAAGAATGGCCTCGACGGTTGATGCAGCTCGCGCCTGAGTTGGGAAACGTCTCGTTCTTTCAGTCACTTGCGGCGTCTCCGCTGCGTCCTTGCAGCCTCTGCGGGAAGGCGAGTAGGAACGTGAGCAATGCTTACATAACCTGTGGGGCGAAGACAGGATCCACATTCTGGATCCGCAACGCGCAGGAGCCGCGATGATCCGTTCGATCGAAGAGGTCCGGGCCCGTGTGGCCGCCCAGAAGACCCTGCTGCCGGCTTTCTATGGTCAAGTCGACTTCGACCACACGCCAGAACGCTTCACCGAGGACGCCAGCCTGGCCGTCGCTACCGACCGCATCCCCATGGGCGTGGCCGTGACCCGGGACGACCTGGACCGGGTGCGGGCCTACACCATGCTCGGCGACCAGGTGGCGGACGCCTATGCGGCGCTCATCCCGCAGTACGGCTTCCGCCGCCTGATCGCCATGCTGACCCAGGCCTGCGAGCAGGGCGCCGAGGCCGTTCAGGACGCGCCGCCCGAACTCGCCGCCTTCATCGCGGACATGGAGGCCACGCCCGACTGGGTGGACATGGACCTGGTCCGCGAGGGTGCGCGCCTGGACCGCAACGCCACGGCCCATCTGGCGCCCTTCGCCATCCGCGGGGCGTTCATGGCCACCTTCCTGAACAAGTACTCCGCCCTGCCCATGGCGCTGACCGGCACGCTCAGCAACGATACGGCGGCCAAGCGGGTGAACGAGACGGCGACCTTCTTCACCACAACCGTCCTGCCGGGGGCGCTGGAACGTCATGGCGAAGGGTTCAAGGCCGCCGCCATGGTGCGTCTGATGCACTCCATGGTCCGCATCAACGCCCTGCGCTCCGGCCAGTGGGACTCGCGGGTCTATGGCGTGCCGATCCCGCAGGTGGACCAAATGCCGGCGGGTCTGATCCCGATCTTCCTCATGGCCTTTGCCCTGATCCGAAAGGGGCGCACGACCTTCACCCGCGACGAGCGGGCGAAGGTGGAGCTGGCCCGTTATCGCTGCTTCCTGCTGGGCCTGCCGGAGGACCTGCTGGCCGACACGCCGGAGGGGATCGTGAGGATCATGACCGCCCGCAACAGCACCCTGCGGCGCGGCTTCGACGACGCCACCTGCGGAGCGCTGATCCGCGCCACCCTCGACGCCTATCTGCCGCCGGATCGGTCGCCGGCCAACCGCCTGCACGACCGGATCGAGCGCCGCTTCGCCAAGGCCTTCTTCCTGCGTCACTTCATGGAGGGGGATCGTGTCCGGGCCCGCGAACTGGGTATCGAGGTCACCCGCTTGGACGAGGCGGTGTTCGTCGCCTGCGCCCTGCTGGTCTACGGCCGGATGGCGGCCTTCCGCATGGCCGGTCAGGTCCCGGTGCTTCGGGACCTGACCGACGCCGTGCTGGTGCGGCGGGTGCGCGGCCTGCTGGCCCGGTATGGGCACGCCGAGTACACGACCGACGCCTCAAAGTACCGCTCCGCCGCCGCGACCCCCGCGCCCGCCGTCTAGTAGCCGGCGGCGAACCCGCCCCGACGCGGATCGGCGACGCCGAGCCAGGTTCCGTCCGGCTGCTTCGCCGCCGCATGGATTGATCCGAAGTGCCAGTTGTAGGGCGTCGTGATCTTAACGGTGACGCCGTAGAGCTCTTTCATCTGGGCGCGCACCTCATCGGTGATGCGGCCCTCGATGGACATGGCTCGGCCCTGTTGCGAGCCCTGGAAGCGGGCGGCGTCCACCGCCTGCTCCAGCGGCATGTCGTAGCCGTAGTGGTTGATCAGGGTCAGGGCGATGGCGCGTGAGGTCAGGCCGGGGGAACCGATGGCCAGGGTGGGAACGCCCGCCTCGGCGACCATCGTCGGCGCGAAGCCGCTGACCACTCGCCGCCCCTTCGCCAGGTTCCGGCCGGGGAAGTAGTTGCCGCCATTGACCACCACCCCGTCCACAACCAGCCCGGTGGCGAAGGTCGCGCCCATGACGCTGTGGGTCAGGGAGACGATGTTGCCCTGCGCGTCGGCGACGATGATGTGGTCCGTGTCGGACGCGTGGACGTCGCTGTGGTCGAAGCCGCCAGCCAGGACCAGGGCGTCGTTCTCGGCCGCCGCGCTTTTCGTGGCCGCGACCTTCGGCATGGAGCCGTCGATCAAGGCGGTGAGTTGGGCGGAGAACGCCTTGGACGTCAGCACGGAGGTCGGGACATTGAAAGTCTCGGGGTCCTGGATGAACCCGTCCGTCATATCCTCGGCGAAGCCGAAGGCGCTGCGGATCTTGAACAGGGACTCGGCCGACTGCGTGTAGTGCCCGCCGGCCTTCAGGTCCCAGGGCTCGACCACGTTCATGGCCACCGCCATCAGCGCGCCGGCCGTGCCCGGCGGCGGGGCGGAGATGATCTCCCGGCCCTTGTAGGTGAAGCGCAGGGGCTCGATCCAGCGGACCTTGTAGCCGGCCATGTCTTCTTGCGAGAGCGAGCCTCCGGTCTTTTGCACCTCGGCCACGAACCTGCGGCTGAAGTCGCCGGTGTAGAAGTAGTCGGGGCCCTCGTTCGCCAGGCGGCGCATGGTGGCGGCCAGGCGAGGGCGCTGGACGTTCGAGCCCACCGGCGGGACATAGCCGTTGGGCAGGAACTCCTCCCGGCCGGAGGGATAGGCCGACAGCCGGCCCAGGGCCGCATCCGCCATCTCCCCGTACAGGAAGGAGTACATGGGGAAGCCCTGCTCGGCGGTCTTGATCGCCGGCTGGAAATACTGGCTCCACTTCAGGGTGCCGAACTTGTCCGCCGCCGCCTTCAGGCCGGCGACCGCGCCGGGTACGGCGACGAGCTGGCCGGAGGTGGCCTCCGTCGGCAGCGGCCCGCCCGTGACCTGGGCCCAGCCCGGCACCGTCGGCGCGCCCTTGGCCGTGTGGTCGAGATCGGCGTCGAGGTAATAGTACTGTTTGGTCTTGGCGTCGTAGTAGAGCGCGGTCAGGGCCCCGGCCAGGGACACCATCTGCGGTTCGACGACGTTCTGTAGGATGGCGCCGGTGAGCGCCGCGTCCATGGCGTTGCCGCCCTTCTTCAGCACTTCGATCATCGCCTGGGTGACGAGCGGATGGCCCGACGAGACCATGGCCTTCGGGGCCTTGGCGGCGGGCTTAGCGCCCTGTTCCTGAGCAGCGGCTCCGCTCGCCAGAGTCAGAGCCGCGGCGGCGGCCGTCATCAAGGTCGTTCTGAACATCATCACCCCTAAGCGCTGCTGAACCACGCGGTCGGCAGCTTGGTCGATGACAGGCGGATGAGGCGAATGTTTTGTGTGCTCGTCGGACTGAAACAGATCCCGTGAGCGTCACGGGGCAGGTTTGTGGATGAGAGCCGCACAGCTCCGAGCACCAGGGACTCTCAGCCTTTGCCCCAAGTTTCCTCTGTTGCGCGCAACGCGGCCGCCCACACAATCGCCGGTCTTATAGGGCGGCTTCCAGGGATCAGAATGACGATGACCGGCAAGTTCATGGGCGCGGTGTTGTGCGCCTCTCTGCTGTTCACGCCAGCCGCCTTCGCACAGGATGGCGGTCCTCTGGCGCGGCCGATCTATGAACGCGATCAATGGCTGCCGCCTTCGGTTCCGACCTCGGACGACGTGCTGCGCGTTCCGACGCCGGCCACTTACAACGCCCCTAAGGGGTCTTTCGTGCTGGTCGGCGGGCGGCTGTTCGACGGCACCGGCAAGGCGGCGCGGCCTGCGACGGTCGTGGTCATCGGCAAGACCATCACCGCCGTGCTCGAACCCGGCGACCGCAACTGGCCGGCGGAGGCCGTGGTCCATGACGTGACCGGCAAGACGGTGATGCCGGGTCTGATCGACTTGCACACGCACCTGACCTTCATGGCAGGCTCCGACGCGGCCAGCGTCTATTCCAGCGCCAATCTGAGCGCCTCGGAATCCACCATGCGCGCGGTGAAGCGCATGTCGGTCTATCTGGAATCGGGGATCACCAGCGTCCGGGACGTCGCCTCGCATGGCGACGTGCCGTTCGTTCTCAAGCGTCTTCAGGCCTCCGGCGAGGTTCCCGGTCCCCGCATCTTCACGGCGGGCCAGCTGATCACCCAGACGGGCGGGCACGCCGCGATCCATACCTTTGGGCCCGGCTGGCCGGAGGTGGCGAACGGCAACCCCAATGGCATGGCGCGGATCGCCTCCGGTCCTGACGGATGGCGCGAAGCTGTACGCATCCAGTTCGCCAAGGGCGCAGACCTCATCAAGCTCGCCAGCGAGTACTCGCAGGACGAGATCACCGCCGCCGTGGACGAAGCGCACTCCCTGGGCCTGCCGGTGACCGTCGACGCCGAGACCCAGTACATCGACATGGCGATCAAGGCGGGCGTGGACTCTATCGAGCACCCCCTGCCGCGCAGCGACGCCGCGGTCGCCCTGATGGCCAAGCGCGGCATCGCCTCGGTCCCGACCATGATCGCCTATCGCGTGATCCAGCGCGGCAGCGGCGGCTACTTCGGCTCCACCTCGCGCCGCTTCGAGCTGAATGAAACGACCATCGAGGCCATGGCCGCCAAGATGCGCCGCGCGGGGGTGAAGATGGGGATCGGGCTCGATGTGGTGGCGCTTGCCGGCACGGGTTTCCTGCCGGGCTCCTATATCGACGAGCTGGAGAGCTTCACCCGCATCGGCTTCACCAAGAGCGAGGCGCTGGTGGCGGCCACCAAGACCGGCGCGGAGATCATGCGCATGGGCGACCGGCTGGGCACGATCGAACCGGGCAAGCTGGCGGACATCATCGTCGTCGATGGAAACCCCGATCAGGACTTCGCGGCCCTGCGCAGGGTGAAGACCGCCTTCGTCAACGGCCGGCTGATGCTGCAGGACGGCCGCATCTACAAGGAGCCGCACGTCGAGGTCCCGCTGCCCGAGCGCAAATAGCTCCGGCGATTCGCATCGGCCACATACAAGCGCGGGAGAGCCGGGGCGGCTAGTTTGCACGCCATGGAGTGGTTGTCCGGCCGCCATCGACAGGGCTATTATGTCCTAGTCCGGCGCTCGGACATTACAATTGCGTCATCGGTCTTACCTTCGCCGCAACGCATTCCTATCTGATGCCTTCAATGGGGGCTGGGACGTCGCGCGGATCGCCGCGCGGACAGCTCCAAGAAGAAAAGGGGATCATCGCAATGGCTGCTGCAAGCGCACTCGCCGTCATGTCGCCGGAAGGCGGCCTCTCGCGGTACCTCTCTGAAATCCGCAAGTTCCCGATGCTGGCCAAGGACGAGGAGTTCATGCTCGCCCAGGCCTGGAAAGAGCACCAGGATCCCGAAGCCGCGCACAAGCTGGTCACCAGCCACCTGCGCCTCGTGGCCAAGATCGCCATGGGCTATCGCGGCTACGGCCTGCCGATCGGCGAGGTGATCTCCGAGGGCAACGTCGGCCTGATGCAGGCGGTGAAGAAGTTCGAGCCCGACAAAGGCTTCCGCCTGGCCACCTATGCCATGTGGTGGATCCGCGCCTCGATCCAGGAATACATTCTGCGGTCCTGGTCGCTGGTGAAGATGGGCACGACCGCCGCGCAGAAGAAGCTGTTCTTCAACCTGCGCAAGGCCAAGAGCCAGATCGCCGCCTTCCAGGAAGGCGACCTGCATCCGGACCAGGTCTCCGCCATCGCCACCAAGCTGGGCGTTCTGGACAGCGAAGTCATCTCCATGAACCGGCGCCTGTCGGGCCCGGACGCCTCGCTGAACGCGCCGCTGCGTTCGGACAGCGAGAGCGAATGGCAGGACTGGCTGGCCGACGACAATCAGGTCAGCCAGGAAGACGCCGTCGCCGAGACGGAAGAGAAGTCCCTGCGCATGGGGCTGCTCGAAGAGGCCATGACCGAGCTTTCGGACCGCGAGCGTCACATCCTGACCGAGCGGCGTCTGAAGGACGATCCGACCACGCTTGAGGAGCTGGCCGCCCAGTATGGCGTCAGCCGCGAACGCGTGCGTCAGATCGAGGTTCGAGCCTTCGAAAAGCTGCAGAAGTCGATGCAGGCCGCCGCCCGCGAGCGCAATCTGGTTGAGGCCTAAGCGGCGTTCTTCAGTCCGTCGGCGATGACGGTGACGATGGCGTTGATGGAGTCCTTCAACCGCCGGCGTTCCAGGATTTCACCACTGATGGTGATGTAGTCCTTCAAGTCCCCGGCGGCGTAAGGCAGGCCGGGGATGTCGAAGGTCCGCAGAATCTCCGCCTGAGCCAGAAGGGCGCGGCAGGCCTCAGCTTGGTTCGTGTCGAACAGCGTGAGCGCCTGATGCAGGAGCTTCATGGTGTCGGTGACCCGGTCGATGCGCTCCCGGATCTCTTCGAGGGTCTCCTCGCGTGGTGTTTCGTCCACGGGCGCGACGGGAGCCTCGCTCTTCTGAATCCGCGCCGCTGCTGACTCCAATCGTTGCGACAACCCGCCCATGGTGTACGGGCGGCGGAGGAATTCCTGCACCCCCGCATCCTTCAGGCTGTTGATGAGCGCAGCGGTCGGCTCGGCGCTGGTCAGGATCACCGGAGCCGCGCGGCAGGCCCAGTCGCTGGCCCGCAGCTTGCGGGTGAACTCGAGGCCGTCCACCTGCTCCGGCGCATGGGCGATGAACAGCAGGTCGGGCGTTCGCGTCGTGGCCAACTCCACCGCCAGCTCCACGTCGAATGCGAAGTGGATGTCGCAGCGGGTCAGGCTGTTCAATAGGCTGGCGAGCATGCGCGCCGTATGCACGTGCGGCTCGACGATCAGCACGACCGGGTCGTTCAGCAGCAAGGTTGGCGTATTCACGACACGAACCTCCACGAGGGTCGTCTGTCGTACGATTGTGAGCGTTAACACTTGGTGCGTCCCCTTGACGCACAAGGGATCAGCCAGCGGGAACCAGGGCGAGAAGAGCCTGGATCTTCTGGCGGAGCTGATTGCGCGCCAGCGGTCCGCTGCTCACCGGCCGATCCAGCCAGGTCGCGAGTTCGACGGCCAGCGGGCCGCCGCCGGGGATCGATTCAAAGGCGGGATACAGGGTGTCTGCGCGAGCCTTCAGGGCGGCGATCACTTCATCCGGGCTGACATCCAACGCTGCGTCGGCGTTGCGCAGCAAGGCCAGAACCGCCTTCTGAACGGCCACGGTCTCCTTGGCGCGCTTGTCGCTCAGGCGCTTGGGCGGTCCCTTGTAGTCGCCCGAGTTGAAGCGTCGGCGGTCCGGCCCGACATAGCTTTCGGCCTGAATCCACGGGCGCGGGGTGATCACCGCCACCACCCGCTTGGTCAGGTCGCCCAGGTTGAAGGGTTTGCGGAGAAACTCGTGCACCCCCGCGTCCCGCGCGCCGAACAGGACGGCCGCCGTGGCTTCGGTGGTGGTCAGGATCACCGGCGTGCCGCGCGCGGGCGTCATGCTGCGGCGCAGCCGGCGGGTGAACTCCAGCCCATCCATCTCGCCGGAGACATGCTCCACGAAGATCAGGGTCGGGTTCAGGTCGTTGATCGCCTTGAGCCCGGTCGCGGTGTCGGCGACGATCGTCGCCTCGCTCGGCGCCAGGTCGCGCAGCTGGGTCGCCAGCATCCGGGCCGGTGCGGCGTCGCGGTTGATGATGAGGACGCGGGCCACGCGTTCGGCCACCGCCCGGCTCAGCTTGGGATCGAGCGACATGCGGCGGCTTTACGCTTCCTGCTGCCGTTGCAGGCTGGCCTCGAAGTCGTTGAGGATGTCGTACACCTCGTCCACCGGCGCCACCGGCGGACGACCCGCCGGGAAGCGGTAACGCCAGAAGCTGCTGATGTGAGAGATCGCGCCGATCTTCTCGCCCAAAGACAGGAACAGTTCCGGCGCCGACAGCAGGAAGGCGCGGAAGGCCTGGGCCTTGCCGTTGATGGTCAGGTCGCGGAA
This sequence comes from Caulobacter segnis, assembly GCF_029543125.1. GTDB lineage: Bacteria > Pseudomonadota > Alphaproteobacteria > Caulobacterales > Caulobacteraceae > Caulobacter > Caulobacter segnis_D. The sequence continues at coordinate 294,696 of NZ_JARQWW010000001.1, read as the reverse complement.
GGCGTCATTATAGACTTCCAGCGTGCGCTGGACGTCGCGCTTCTGCAGCAGGATCGACCGCTGCAGGCGCTTGCGGACGGTGTCGATATGAGAGGCCGTGTCGGGGTCCGGCACGCGGCTGGCCACCAGGTCGCCCAGTTCCCGGACCACGGAGCGCAGCTGCGGCTCCAGCACGCTGAACATCCACTTGTAGTAGAGGACGCCCTTCCAACTGAACACGCCCTCGCGGAAGCTTTCGCCCTCCAGCACCAGGGTGCGGCGCAGGGGCTCCAGGCGCTCGTCCACGTCCGTGGACAGCAGGGCCTTCACCAGGCTGCCGGTCTCGTTGGCGCTGGTCTTGCCGTCGTAGGCCAGGCGCGTGAGCTCGGAGATCTGCCCGCCCACGAAGCTCTGCATCTGCTCCATGTCCGCCTGAGAGATGGCGAAGTAGCAGGGCGCCACGCGGTGCCCGTGCCGGCGCAGGTTCTCGCGCAGCAGGAACGGGTCCAGCGAGGGCAGGGCGTCGATGATCCGCAGGACGCGCAGGTCGCCCGTGATGTCCGGCACGTCGCGGCACGCTTCGCGCAGGATGTCGGTCCAGCCGCGCTGCCCCACGAACAGCGACTGGCCGCCCAGGCCCAGGTCGCTGCGCTCGAAGGGGATGATGATCTTGGTCGCCGTCGCCCGCGCGTCGTCGAACAGGTAGGAGTCGTCGGGTCGCAGCCGGTGCTTGATGATCAGCGCGGTGTTGAGCACCCGGCTGCGGAAAAGCGGTGATTCCAGATACTCAGGACGGGTCCCGCTCTGCATCTCAACGGCGGGTAGATTGAGAACACGGCTGGTCGACGCGGTCTTTTGCAGGGCGCGCAAGCCACGCGCCGAGCGATCACCGCCGCCGGATCCGAATTTCCCAAGGGCGGACAAAAGTCTCGCCTCCCCCGTAGCCAAAAGCCCCACCACGTCGCGTGTGGTTGAGCTTGGCTAACCACATCCGCTTCACCCCTGAAAGGGGTCACGCATCAGGATGGTATCGTCGCGTTCCGGGCTGGTCGAGAGCAATGCGACCGGCGCTTCGATCAACTCCTCGATTCTACGGACATATTTCACCGCATTCGCGGGCAAATCCTTCGTCGAGCGGGCGCCCTGCGTGCTTTCGTCCCACCCCTCCATCTCTTCATAGATCGGGATGGCCGCGGCCTGGTCGCGCATGCCGGCGGGCAGATAGTCCAGGGTGCGGTCGCCGATCTTGTAGCCGACGCAGATCTTCAGGGTCTTCAGGCCGTCCAGCACGTCCAGCTTGGTCAGGGCCACGCCGTCGATGCCGTTCAGGGCTACGGACTGGCGCACCAGAACCGCGTCGAACCAGCCGCAGCGGCGGGCGCGGCCGGTGTTCACGCCGACCTCGCGGCCGACCGTGGCCAGGTGCTTGCCCACCTCGTCATTCAGTTCGGCGGCGAAGGGGCCTTCGCCCACGCGGGTGGTGTAGGCCTTCACGATGCCCAGGACGTAGCCGGGGCCGCGCGGGCCCATGCCCGAACCGGCCGCGGCCTGACCGGCCACGGTGTTGGACGAGGTGACGAACGGATAGGTGCCGTGGTCCACGTCGAGCAGGGCGCCCTGCGCGCCTTCGAACAGGATGCGGCGGCCTTCCTTGGCGGCCTTGTCCAGCAGGCGCCAAGCCGGCTTGGCGTAGGCCAGGATCTTCGGCGCGATCTCCAGCAGTTGGGCCAGCAGGGCCTCGCCGTCGGCTTCCGGCAGGCCGAGGCCGCGGCGCAGGGCGCCGTGGTGGCTCAGCAGGCGCTCGATCTTGGGCTTCAGGGCTTCCGGATCGGCCAAGTCGGCGACGCGGATGGCGCGGCGGCCCACCTTGTCTTCATAGGCCGGGCCGATGCCGCGGCCGGTGGTGCCGATCTTCTGGGACGAGGCGGCTTCCCGCGCTTGGTCCAGGTCCTTGTGCAGCGGCAGGATCAGGCAGGCGTTGTCCGCCACCACCAGCATCTCGGGGGTGATCGCCACGCCCTGGTCGGCGATGCGGCCGATCTCGTCCAGCAGGTGCCAGGGGTCGATGACCACGCCGTTGCCGATGACCGACAGCTTGCCCTGCACCACGCCCGACGGCAGCAGGGCCAGCTTGTAGACCTTGCCGTCCACGACCAGCGTGTGGCCGGCGTTGTGGCCGCCCTGGAACCGCACGACCACGTCGGCGCGGTTGCTGAGCCAGTCGACGATCTTGCCCTTGCCCTCGTCGCCCCATTGGGCGCCGATCACGGTGACGTTGGCCATTTTCGGATACGCTTTCTCGTCCTGCCCGGCGACGCCCCAAGCCCTTCGACAGGTCTCGGCAGGGGGCGGTTATCAGGTTGTCAGGAGGGCGGCGGGAAGGCCGCCCGAAAGTCAGAAGCTGTAAACCAGCCGCACGCCGACGTCGTCAAGGCCCTCGTTCTTGCCGCTGGCCAGGATTTGACCATGGCTGAGGTGAACCCAGGACAATTCCGCGGCGATCTTCTCGTTGAAGCGGTAGCCCAGGGTCAGTTCCGGCTGGAACAGAATCTTGGAGCCGAACTCGATGCGCTCCTCGCGCAGGTCGATGCGGCGCTGCAGCTCCTGCGGCGTCAGGTTCGGCTCCCGGAAGCTGGGCAGCTTCGAATAGCCGTCCTGATAGGCCAGACCGAGGCCGGGCTGGAAGTAGAAGCCGTCCTCGTCCCCGAAATCGATCGGCCACACCAGGCCGCCCGATACGAAGCTGGTGTCGCCAGACGTGTTGGCGCTGGCCTGGGCGTAGAACTTGGGCTTGCCCAGCCAGGGCGCGCGCTCCCAGCGGTCGGACCGCACGCCGACCATGATGTCGACCCCGTCCTCCTTGCCCGCCGCGCCCACGCCCAGGGCGCTGCCGATGAACGTCACGTCGTGGCCGAACACGCCCACGAAGACCTCTTGCGCGCTGGCCGAACCCGACAGCGCGACAAAGGCGGCTCCCGCCGCCAACAAAAATTTCCGCATGGAAGCCCCGTATGTCCCTGAACGCCGGTCTATGCCGAACCCGCTGCTTCGCCAAGGGGTTGCGCGGGTTCGGCGGGCCGGATCAGCGGCTGGGGTCGATCAGGTACTTCTCGCCGGTGGCGCGGCGCGCATAGGCGGCGAGGTTCGGCAGCTCCAGGGCCTCGCTGAGCGACAGGGTCTGGTGATAGCGGCTGGCGAAGGTGGTGGTCAGCTCGGCGGCCACCTTGGCGCGCAGGCGCATCATGCCTTCCATGCCGATCTTCTGCAGGAACGGCGTCAGCAGCCAGGCGCCGATGGCCCAGGAGAAGCCGAAGGCCCGCGACAGCTCCGTCGGCCGGGTGTCCAGCGCGCCGTAGATATAGGCCTGCTTGAAGGTGGTGGAGCCGTAGCGGCTGTACTCCGACATGCGCGCCACCGCGCCCGCCTCCATGGCGGTGAGGATCTGGCCCACCAGTCGGCCGCCGCCCACGGCGTCGAAGGCCAGGGTCGCGCCGGTCTCGGTGATCGCGGCGGTCAGGTCGTTGATGAAGCTCTCGGCGCTGGAATCCACCACATGCTTGGCGCCTTGCTGGCGCAGCAGGTCTGCCTGAGCCGGGCTGCGCACGACATTGACCAGACCGATCCCTTCGGCCTGGCAGAGGCGATTCAGCATCTGGCCCAGGTTCGAGGCCGCCGCTGTGTGGACCAGGGCGGTGTGGCCCTCCATCCGCATGGTCTCCACCATGCCCAGCGCGGTGAGCGGATTGACGAAGGCCGAGGCCCCCTGTTCCGAGGTGATGTGGTCCGGCAGGACGAAGGCCTGGCGGGCGTCGACTACGCGGAACTGGCTGAACATGGCGCCGCCGGCCAGGGCCACGCGCTTGCCGATCAGGGCTTGGGCGGCCGCGCCCGAGCCGGCGGCCACCACGGTGCCCGCGCCTTCATTGCCGACCTCCATGGGCTGATCCAGGCGGGCCTTCAGGCCCTTCAGCGCGCCTTGCGGAACCGGCGCGCGGACCACGGGGCCGAACTCGCCGGCGCTGGACGTGGCGGTGGAGATGTCCGCCGGGCCGATCAGCAGGCCCAGGTCGGACGGATTGATCGGCGCCGCCTCCACCCGCACGACGATGTCGTTCTCTCCCGGGGTCGGGGTGGCGACCTTCGCCAGGCTCAGCTCCAGCTCGCCGCCGGAGGTGACCTTTGAATGAAGCTGCAGGCCCTGTTCGAAGTTGGTCGATGACATAAGGCGGTCTCCCTTGCCGACGCGGCGTGTTTTGGCGCGGAGCTTAGGCGCAAAGTCGGGCGCGGTTCAAACGATCGTTCGGCCTTCGCGGGTGTCCGAAGGCGCGGATGGTGCTCCAATCCGTGCGCCACAAGCTCAAGTTTGCGACGTGACCGGCACCGTGACCGATGGTCTCTCGGACGGCCCTAGCGGCGGCGCAAAGGCGGCGCTAGGGTCCGCCGCCTCAAAGATAAGGTCGTCTGGAAACGTCCATGAAAAAGCTTCTGCTCTGCACCGTCTTCGCCGCTCTGCCGGTCGTGGCCTTCGCCGCGCCGCCCATGGAAGCGGCTCGCCTGAAGGCGGATGTGAAGACCCTGTCCTCCGACGCCTTCGAAGGCCGGGGGCCCGCCACGGCGGGCGAGGTCAAGACTGTCGATTACATTTCCGCCCAGATGAAGGCCGCGGGCCTGGAGCCGGGCGGCGACCTGAAGAACGGCAAGCGCGCCTGGACCCAGGACGTGCCGCTGGCCAAGTCGGACATCGTCGGCACGCCGAGCCTGAGCCTGACCATCGGCGGTCTGGCCAAGCCGCTGCGCCAGGGCGAGGACGTGGCCATCCGCGCCAACATGCGCGGCGAAAGCCACGTGTCGGTGAAGGACGCCCCGGTGGTGTTCGTCGGCTACGGCGTCAGCGCCCCGGAAAAGAACTGGGACGACTTCAAGGGCATGGACCTGAAGGGCAAGATCGCCCTCGTCCTCGTCAACGACCCGGACTTCGAGACCGGGCAGGGCGACTTCGGCGGCAAGGCCATGACCTACTACGGCCGCTGGACCTACAAGTACGAAGAGGCCGCGCGCCAGGGCGCCGTCGGCTTCATCGTCATCCACGAGACGGCGCCGGCCTCCTACGGCTGGGCGACGGTCAAGAACTCCAACACCAACACCATGTTCGACGTGGTGCGGAAGAACCCCGGCGACACCCATGCCCCGGTCGAGGGCTGGATCCAGCGCGACCTGACCGTGGACCTGTTCAAGCAGGCCGGACTGGATTTCGAGGCGCTGAAGAAGCAGGCCCAGACCCGCGCGTTCAAGCCGGTGGTCCTGAACGGCGTGACCTTCTCGGCCGACTACGACGTGAAGCAGGAGACGATCGTCTCCAAGAACGTGGTGGGCAAGCTGACCGGCAAGACCCGTCCGGACGAGACGGTGATCTACAGCGGCCACTGGGACCATCTGGGCGTCGGCTTGGCGGACGCCCGCGGCGACACGATCTACAACGGCGCCATCGACAACGCGACCGGCATCGCCGGCCTGCTGGAGCTGGGCCGCGCCTACGCCAAGGCTCCGCGCACTGACCGCACCGTGGTGTTCATGGCCGTGACGGCGGAAGAGAAGGGCCTGCTGGGTTCGGAGTACTACGCCGCCAACCCGCTGTACCCGCTGGCCAAAACCGCCGGGGTCATCAACATGGACTCCATCAGCCCGCAGGGCCCGGCCAAGGACTTCACCATCAGCGGATCGGCCGAGTTCGGCCTGCTGGACGACCTGATCGCTGAGGGCGCCAAGAACAACCGCACCTTCATCCGCGACCCCAACCAGCAGTCTGGCGGCTTCTACCGTTCGGACCACTTCCCGTTCGCCAAGCGCGGCGTGCCGGCCCTGTCCTTCGGGTCGGGCCGCGACATGGTCGTGGGCGGCCGTGAAGCGTCGAAGGCGTGGGGCGAAACCTATGGCCGCGACCGCTATCACCAGCCGGCGGACGAGTTCGAGGAAAGCTGGCCGTTCACCGGCATGGTCGCCGACCTGAGCCTGCTTTACGACACGGGCCGTGCCCTGGCGGACTCCAACCGCTGGCCGGAATGGGCCGACGGGCAGGAGTTCAAGGCCGCCCGCGACGCCTCCAAGTCCGAACGCAAGTAAGGATCGCGCCGCCCGTCTCCCACGGGCGGCCGCTCACCATGACCGCCAGCGTCTTCGACCTGTTCAAGCTCGGCGTCGGTCCTTCGAGCTCCCACACCATGGGACCGATGACCGCCGCCGCCCGCTTCTGCGCACGCCTTCGCGAGAAGGGGCTGCTGCCCCGCGTCGCGCGCGTGGAGGTGAAGCTCTACGCCTCGCTGGCCCTCACCGGCCGGGGACACGCCACCGACAGCGCCGTGATCCTGGGTCTGGCCGGTTTCGCGCCCGCCACCCTGGACCCGGACGAGGGCGAACGCGTCCTGGCGACGGTTCGCGCCGAACAGCACCTGAAGCTGGCCGGCGAGGCTTCCATCGCCTTCGACGAAGCGCGGGACATCGTCTGGGCCGGGCATGAGCGCCTGCCGCAACATCCCAACGCTCTGACCTTCACCGCCTTCGACGCCGCCGGCGAGACGCTGGACGAGCGCACCTGGTTCTCCATCGGCGGCGGCTTCGTCCGCGACGAGGAGGAGATGGGCTGGAACGACCGGGACGAAGCCGGTCCCGAGGTCCCCTATCCGTTTGAATCCGGCGCAGACCTGCTGGCTCGCGCAGATGCCGCCGGCCTGACCATCGCCGAACTGATGCTGCGCAACGAGACCGCGGTCCGTCCCGAGGCCGATGTTCTAGCCGGGCTGGATGCCGTGTTCGGGGCGATGGAGGCCTGCATCGACCGGGGCCTGCGCCAGGAGGGCGCTCTGCCCGGCGGCCTGAACGTCAAGCGCCGCGCCAAGCAGGTCCACGACAAGGTCCGCGACCGCATGGAGCGGCAGATCAGCGACCCGCTGGCCGCCATGGATTTCGTGAACCTCTGGGCCCTGGCCGTGAACGAGGAGAACGCGGCCGGCGGCCGGGTGGTCACCGCCCCCACCAACGGCGCGGCGGGCCTGATCCCGGCGGTGCTGCGGTTCTTCGTGCGCTTCCACAAGGGCACGCCCGAGCAGATACACACCTTCCTGCTGACCGCCGCCGCCATCGGCGCGCTCTACAAGCGCAACGCCTCGATCAGCGGGGCGGAGGTCGGCTGTCAGGGCGAGGTCGGCGTGGCCTGCTCGATGGCCGCCGCCGGCCTGGCCGCGGCCCTGGGCGCCACCAACGCCCAGATCGAGAACGCCGCCGAGATCGGCATGGAGCACAACTTGGGCCTGACCTGCGATCCCATCGGCGGCTTGGTGCAGATCCCCTGCATCGAGCGCAACGCCATGGGCGCCATCAAGGCGATCGACGCCGCCCGCCTCGCCCTGCTGGGCGACGGGCAGCATTCGGTCAGCCTAGACAAGGTCATCGCCACCATGAAGCGCACGGGCGACGACATGAGCGAGATCTACAAGGAGACCTCGCTCGGCGGCCTCGCGGTCGGCCTGGCGGTCAACCGCGTCGAGTGCTGACGGTTCAGGAGGCTCGCGCCGACCGGTTCAACCGGGTGCTCAGCGCCCGGCGATAGACCTCGCTGCGGACATAGTCGTCGTAGCGGGCCTCGAAGCTGCCGGCCGAACGGCGCAGCTCCAGGATGATCTTGCGATAGCGGGCCTCGTTGCGCTCCGGCGGCATGGACAGGACCGTGGCGGCATCCTGCAGCAATTCGGAAATCTGGTTCATGACGTCTCCCTGTCAGCGGGTTGGCGTGCGGTGCTGAAGCTTGAACGCGCGAACCTGACGTTCGGCTGACGACGACGACGATGTGATGTCAGTTTTCTGGAGAAAGGCGGACAAGAAGCCCGCCGAGCGGACTTTTCTCCAGGGACAGCGACCAGTCGTAGGCCGCCAGAACCTCCGTCGCGATGGCCAGGCCCAGGCCGGCCGATCCCCGCTCGTCCAGCCGCCCGCCTCGGCGCACGGCCGTCTGACGCTGGGCTTCGTCCATGCCCGGGCCGTCGTCCTCAACCACCAGGGCGGCGTCCTCGACGCCGATCCGAACCGTGGCGCGGGCGTGTCGGGCCGCATTGTCGAGAATCGCCCCCAGCGCTTCCGCCAGATCGGCGTGGCTGATCGGGCCGACGGCGTCTTCCGGCACTTCGTTGCGCCAGGTCAGGCGCTCGCCCTCGGTGGTGCGCGAGATCACCCGGATCAGCTGGCCGGTCACGGTGTGCATGCGGCAGACCTGGCGCGGCGCCTCGGCGGCGGCGGCGGCGCGCACGCGGGTCAGTTCGCGGTTCACCTGCCGCTCCATCGCCGTCACGGCGGCCTGCATGGCCGCGGCGGCGTCCTCGTGCCCGGCGGCGGCCAGGCGACCGGCCTGATTGCGCAGGGCCGCCAGCGGGGTCTTCAGCCCATGCGCCAGATCCCCGGCCCGCGCCTGGGCCGCCTGGATCGAGGCCGCCCGGGCGTCCAGCAGCCGATTGATGGCGGCCACCAGGGGCAGGACCTCGCTGGGGTGGCGTTCGGCCAGGCGGGCTTGCGGATCGTCCAGTCGGTCGGCGGCGCTGCGCAGCCGCTCCAGCGGGCGCAGCCCCACCTCGACTTGAATCCAGGCGGCCAGCGACAGGGCGATGCCGACCACGATCAGCGACAGGGCCAGGTCCTCGTTGAACTCGTGCCGGGCGTCGGCCACGGCGGTGTCGTCCATGGAGGCCTGCAGGATGGCGGGGTAGGGGCGGCCGTCGCGGATCAGGCGGACCCGGCGTTCGGCCACCAGAAGTCCGGCCTCGCGGCGGGGGCGGCCCACCTCGGTCTCCGCGCCCGGCGGCGGCGGCTGGCGGTCCCAGAGCGAGCGGGAGTGGATCTGCCGGCCGGTGACAGGGTCGGTCACGGTCCAATAGACGCCGCTGAGCGGCTGGCTGAACCGCGTGTCGCTCAAGGGGCGTGACAGCGCCAGCTGGCGCTCCGGCGTCAGGGTCAGGCGGGCGGCCAGACTCTGGACGTGCATATCCAGTTGCTCGCCATAGCGCCGCTCCACATGCTGTTCGAACATGGCCGACAGGGCGATGAAGGCCACGAACAGAGCCGCGGCGATCGCGGTGCCGGCCATGGCCAGCAGCCTCAGACGCAGGGAGCCGCTCTTCATGCGTCCGCCGCCAGGCCGTAGCCGAAGCCGCGCCGGGTCTCGATCACCTTGGGACCGGTCTTGCGCCGCAGCCGGGCGATCAGGGCTTCCAGGGCGTTGGGGTCGCGGGCGTCGGCGTCGCCATAGACATGCTCAGCCAGTTCCGCCGGCGGCACGATCCGCTCGGCGTGATGCGCCAGATAATGCAGCAGGCGGTATTCCAGCGGCGACAGCTCCAGCGCCCGGCCGTTCACCGCCACGGACATCCGCCGGGTGTCGATCACCAGCGGGCCGCGGGTCAGGATGGCCGCCGCCTGCCCGGCCGCACGGCGGGTCAGGGCGCGAAGACGCGAAACCAGCTCCACCATCTCGAACGGCTTGGCGAGATAGTCGTCGGCGCCGGCGTCGATTCCCTCGACCCGCTCCATCCACGAGCCGCGCGCGCTCAGCACGATGACGGGCGTGCGGTTGCCCGCGCCGCGCCACAGCTTCAGCACGCTGAGCCCGTCGCGGATCGGCAGGCCCAGATCCAGCACCACCGCGTCGAAGGTTTCGGTGTCGCCCAGGAACCAGGCGGTCTCGCCGTCCTCGGCGGTCTCCACCGCGAAGCCGCTGGCGGTCAGAGCCTCCGCCAGATCCGTGCGCAGGACGGCGTCGTCCTCGACCACCAGCACTCTCATGGACGTTCGATCTCGATCTCCAGGACCTTGGCGGTCTTGGCGTCCATCTCCACCTCGCGGATCGCTCCGTCGGACTGGAGGACCTTGAACTCATAGACCCAGCGGCCGCGCTCACGTTCGAAATCGACTTCGATGACCGTGCCCGGAGCGACCTTGGCCAGGTGCTGAAGCATGACGTCCAGCGGCAGGGCCTCGCCCCTGGCGACGGCCTTGCGGGCGCGCTCGTGATCGGAGTCGCCGGCCAGGGCGGGGGAGCCCAGGCTGAGGGCGGCCAGGACGGCCAGAAGGGGAAGGCGTGTGACGCGCATGGGAAAGCTCTGCCCCATCAAACCTGACGCGTGGCTGACGGCCAAGACCGGCGGGACGTCAGGAGGCGGGGCGCAAGGTGGCGAAGTTCAATCACGAAAGGCGAACCCATGACCTTCAAGACCCGCAACCTGATCCTGGCCGCCGGCGCGGCCGTCCTCGTCGCCGGCGGCGCCGTTGCTGTCGCCCAGACCGGGGCTCCCGCCCAAGGCGGAGCCAAGTTCTCGGTCGCCGCCGAACGGGTCGAGGCCCTTGGCTACACCATCCTGGAGATGGATCGCGACCGCAGCGGCTTCGACATCGAGGCCATCGCCCGCGACGGCCGCCGCATGGATCTGGACGTCGACGCCTCCGGCAAGATCGTCCGCGAACGTCTCGACGACTAAATCCGCGATGGGGTTTGTGACACTGGCTGTCACAAACCCCCACGGAACTTTCGCCGCCTTTTCATAACAGCGTCATCGAACGCGTGGAGAGAGGCGACGCCGGGAATAGATCAACAGACATCCGGCTGCATCTGAACAACGTGGACCTCGGCCATCTCTAGTTCGGCCAAGCATCGCGGTCCGCATGTCTAGGAGCGGCGTATGGCGTATCTGGCATCTGCGACCCTGGCCGCCGCTTTGACAGCGGCGTCCGCGGCGATCCCCAACGAAACCCCTTCCATTCTCACCGCCCCCGTCACGCCCGCAGCGGAACTGACGGCGAAGGCCGATCTGCAAAGCACCGAAATCAGCGTGCTGACCTATAATGTGAAGGGGCTGCCCTGGCCGATCGCCAAGGGGCGGGCCGAGGCTCTGCGCGAGATCGGCGAGGAGCTGGCTCAGCTGCGCCGCGACGGCCGGCAGCCCGACGTCGTCCTGATCCAGGAAGGCTTCCGCGACGAGATCGAGGATCTGGTCTCCGCCAGCGGCTACGCACACTGGGCTCGCGGGCCCGGCCGCTCCGAGCGGGCCGCCGGTCCGGCCCCGGAAGAGGCCAAGCTGTTCCGTCCGATCCGCTACCTGCGCTCGGGCGAGGGGTGGGGCAAGCTGACGGGCGCCGGCCTGCACGTGCTCAGCGATCTGCCGATTCTCGAGGTCCGGGCCGCGCCCTATCGCTACTGCGCGGGCTTCGACTGCCTGGCCAACAAGGGCGTGATGATGGTGCGCCTTTCCCTGCCCGGCGGGCCGGGTGAGATCGACATCGTCAACACTCACATGAATTCCCGCAAGGCCGCCAAGGTGCCCACCGAGCGGTCCTTGCAGGCGCACCGCCTGCAGACCGACGAACTGCTGGGCTTCATCAAGGCCAACTGGACCGCCGAACGGCCCCTGCTGGTGGGCGGGGACTTCAACGTCAAGAACGCCCCCGACCGCTACGGCTGGCGCGCCTCGGCCCGCCCGTATCAGGTGGTCAGCGAGTTCTGCAGCAGCCCGTCGGCCGGCTGCGTTGGCCAGGCCGCCGTGGCCGAGCCCTGGCTGAAGTCGCAGGATCTGCAGGCCTTCGTCAGCAAGGGGCCGGTGGATGTCCGCCCCGTCCGCATCGACACCCTGTTCGGCTTCGACGGGCTGAAGGCGCGGCTTTCGGACCACGACGGCTATCTTGTCCGATACCGCCTGAGCTGGAGCCCGACCGTCCTGGCCGCCGCCAAGACCGTCGGACCGGTCGTGGTGCGGCCGCAGTTCAAGAATCCTGGCCTGCGGGTGTCTGTGAAGTACTGATCGTCGGGGCTGGCGAAGCAGCCTGCGGAATGCTGAATTGGCGGCCCGCCAATGGAGGTCGCCATGTCCAAGGGTAAAGTTCGCGCCGGCATCGGCGGCTGGATCTTCGAGCCGTGGCGCGGGACCTTTTATCCCGACGACCTGAAGCAGAAGGACGAGCTGTCCTACGCCAGCCGCCATCTGACGGCGATCGAGATCAACTCCACCTACTATTCCAGCCAGAAGCCGGCCACCTTCGCCAAGTGGCGGGACGAAACCCCCGACGGCTTCGTCTTCTCCGCCAAGGCTTCCCGCTACTGCACCAACCGCCGCGTCTTGGCCGAGGCGGGGGATTCCATCGAGAAGTTCGTCACCCAGGGCATCACCGAACTGGGCGACCGGCTCGGCCCCATCGTCTGGCAGTTCATGGCCACCAAGAAGTTCGACCCGGACGACTTCGAGGCCTTTCTCAAGCTGCTGCCGCGCAAGCAGGACGGCCTGGCCCTGCGCCATGTTATGGAGGTGCGACACGACAGCTTCAGCACCCCCGCCTTCATCGACCTGTGCCGCAAGCACGATGTCGCCATTTGCCTTGCCGACCACGAGACCTTCCCGATGATCGCCGACGTGACGTCGAGCTTCGTCTATGCCCGCCTGATGACCGGCGTGGACGAGGTTCCGACCGCCTACAAGCCCGCCGAGATCAAGCGCTGGGCCCAGCGATTCGAAACCTATGCGGCCGGCGGCGCGCCGGACGACCTGCACAAGGTGTCCGCCCAGGAAGCTTCACGGGAACCGAGGGACGTCTTTGCGTTCTTCATCCACGAAGGAAAGGTGCGCGCGCCCGCCGCCGCGCAGGCGCTGATCAAGGCGCTGGATTGAGAGCACGATGCCAATGAAAGCCATGAAACGACTGATCCTGGCGGCGGCCATCACGGCCGTGGCCCTTCCGGCGGCGGCCCAGTGGCGGCCGGACCGCCCGGGACGTCCCGACCGTCCAGGCGGCTGGGAGCGGCCGAGCCTGACCCTGTTCGAGCGTCCCAACTTCCGCGGCCGCTCGATCACCTTCACCGGCAGCGTGCGTAATCTGGCTGACACCGGTTTCAACGACCGGGCCGGCAGCGCCCGCGTCAGCGGCGTCTGGCGTCTGTGCGAGGACCGCGACTATCGCAGCCGCTGCGAGGTGGTGGATCGCGACGTGGCGAACCTCGGCGCCTTCGGCATGGATCGTAAGGTGTCTTCCGCCGCCTGGGTGGAGAACGGCCGTCCCGGCCCCGGAAACGGCCCAGGGCCTGGCCCCGGCGGTCCCGGCTTCCCCGGCGGCGGCCCGCGCCCTGGTGATCCGCCGCAACTGATCCTGTTCAGCGAGCCGAACTTCCGCGGCCAGCGGATCGAGGTGTTTGATACGGTGGGAAACCTCTCCAGCCGCGGCTTCAACGACCGGGCCATGAGCGCCCGGACCGTCGGCCGCTGGCAGGTGTGCGAGGACCGCGATTTCGGCCGCCGCTGCGAGATGCTCTACGGCGATTTCGGCGACCTGGGCGTCCTGGGCATGAACCGCCTGATCACCTCGGTCCGTCCTCTGGGCCGATAAGCTGCGCTTGACCGCCGGTCTGTTCAGCGCGACAGACCGGCGATAGGCGCATTTGTCAGCGCCCCGCGTAATTTTTCAGGAGCGCGCCGATGAAGCGTCTGATCCTCGCCGCCGGCCTGCTGGCCCTGGCCGCCCCTTCCGCCCACGCCCTGCCCAAGCCGAACCTGCCAGACTTCGGGGCGATCCCCGGCCGCGTCTTCCCCAAGAAGGAGGAGCGCCGTCTGGTCCTGTTCGAAGGGGCTCACTACACCGGCCGCGCGGTGACCATCCGCACCGCCGAAAGCAACCTGACCCGTCTGCACATGAACGACCGCGCCAAGAGCGCCCGCGTCGTCGGCCAATGGCGCCTGTGCGAGGACTCCCGCCTGCGCGGCAAGTGCGAGGTGGTGTCGGCGGACATCCCCGATCTGGCCGCCGCCGGCCTGCCGGCCCTGTCCTCCGCCGCCTTCGTGCGCGGTTCGGGCGTGGCGAAGCCGGCCAAGGCCGCGCCGCAGCTGACCTTCTACTCCGCCCCGGACTTCCAGGGCGAAACCCTGGTCCTGACCAAGAAGTCGGGCCGTCTGGCCAAGCAGGACTTCAACGACAAGGCCATGAGCGCCCGCGCCGTGGGCCTTTGGAGCCTGTGCGAAGACGACAACTACGGCAGCCGCTGTCAGACCGTGGAAGGCGAGATCCGCAACCTCGGCCTGCTGCGCGGCCGCGTCTCCTCGGCGCGCCCCGGACGGTAAGCCGCTTGCGCGAGGGGGCCGATTGAGGCTCTGATCGTGACGCGGCGTCAGATTCGAGCCGCGCCTGAAGCGCACGATGTCACAAGTCGCCTATCTGCCCGTCGGCAAGCGTGAACAGACCAAGGCGGCCAACCGCCGCGCCATCCTCGACGCCGCGCGCGAGGTGTTCGGGGAGCTGGGCTACGAAAGCGCCACGGTGCGCGACATCATCCGCCGCACCGGCCTGTCCGTGGGCGCCTTCTACAACTACTACCGCTCCAAGGAAGAAGTGTTCGAGGCCCTGGCCGACGACGGCGCGCGCCGTTTCCGGCCGCTGCTGCGCGCCGCCTATGAGAGCGCCGAGGGCTTCGAGTCCTACGTCCGCGGCGCCATCCAAGCCTATTTCGACTTCCTGGCCGATGAGCACGAGAACTGGCAGGCCCGCCGCCCGGCCGGCGAGCGCCTGCCTCACACCCATGTCCAGACGCCCGAGATGGCGGCGGTGTTCGACGAGATCCGCGACGCCCTGGCCGAGGTGATGGAGCGCGGCGACGCCCCCCGCGTGGACCCCGACTATCTGGCCGTGGCCTGCATCGCCGTCTCGCGCGAGATCGGCGAGCGCATGTTGCAGCGCCGACCGATCGACACCCGCGTCGCCGCCGATTTCGCGGTGGGCATGATCATGGGCGGGGTCGCCGGCCTGCCGCGCCTCTACGCCGACTAGGAAGCAAGCATGGCCAGTCCCGCCGTCCAGAAGCTGGTCCTCAAGACCATCCTGTCCCTGCCGACCCCGCTGCTGCGGGCCATGTCGGGCGGCGGCGTGGTCTGGAAGGGCGGGCGCACCCTCGATCCGCGTTTCCAGTTCTTCGCCCACGCAGCGCGCAAGCTGCCCTCCATGACAACCCTGTCGCCGGAGGAGGCGCGCATCGGCAGCGCCCGCGGCCTGGCGGCGGTCTCCGGCCCGGTTGAGCCGGGCGTGCGGACCGAAAGCCTGTCCATCGACGGACCGGCCGGAAGCATCCCCCTGCGCGCCTATCGCCCCCTGGACCAGGACGCCTCGGCGCCGATCCTGGTCTTCGCCCACTTCGGCGGCGGGGTGATCGGCGATCTGGAGACCTGCGACGCCTTTTGCTCGATCATCGCCCGGCGCGTGCGCTGCGCGGTGCTGTCGGTGGACTACCGCCTGGCGCCCGATCATCGCTTCCCCACGGGGCTTGAGGATGTGCTGGCCGCCTATCGCTGGGCCCGCGACAACGCCGACCGCTTCGGCGCCCCGTCCGGCGTGGCGGCCATCGGCGGCGATTCCATGGGCGGCAACTTCGCCGCCATCATCGCCCAGGACATGAAGCGCGCGGGCGAGCCGCAGCCGGCCCTGCAGCTGCTCATCTATCCCGCCGTGGACGTGGCCAGCGAAACCCAGTCCATGACCACCTATGCGGACGCCTATCCGCTGTCGCGGTCGATCATGGAGTGGTTCATGGGCCACTACATCGGCCCGGACGCCAGCCCCGCCGATCCGCGCCTGTCGCCCAACGTGACCAAGGACCTGTCCGGCCTGGCCCCCGCCGTGGTGGTCACCGCCGGCTTCGATCCCCTGGTCGACCAGGGCGAGGCCTACGCCAAGGCGTTGAAGGCCGAGGGCGTCCCTACGGTCTATCGCTGCTATGACAGTCTGGCCCATGGCTTCACCGCCTTCACCGGCGCGGTGCCCGCCGCCGACGCCGCCTGCCGCGAGATCGCCGACCTGATCCGCCAGGCCTACGACGGCCGGCAGGCGTAGGGGCCATGCGCGCCCTGGTCGTTGAAAGCCTGGGCCAGGACTATGCCGGCTGCGCCGTGCGCGAGGTTCCGACGCCCCAACCGGGGGCGGGCGAGGTGCTGGTCCGCGTCCGCGCCGCCAGCATCAATTTCCCCGACCTGCTGATGACCCGGGGCGAGTACCAGCTGAAGCCACCCCTGCCGTTCACGCCGGGCCTCGATCTGGCGGGCGAAGTCGCCGACCTGGGCGAGGGCGTCGCCTCGTTCGCGGTTGGCGACGCCGTGGTGGGCGGCGCGCGCCTGGGGGGATTCGCCGAATACGCCGTCCTGTCCGCCGCCGGACTGAAGCCCAAGCCTGAGCGTCTGTCCTTCGCCCAGGCCGCCGCCTATGGCGCGGCCTATCTGACCGCCTGGGTCTCTTTGGTCCGCCGCGCGCGGCTGCAGCCGGGGGAGTGGGTTCTGGTCCACGGTGCGGCGGGGGGTGTCGGTCTGGCCGCCGTCGATCTGGCCAAGGCCCTGGGCGCCAGGGTCATCGCCGCCTCGGCCTCCGACGAAAAGCTGGCGATTCTCCAGGCCGAATACGCGCCGGACGCGGTGGTGAACGTCACCGGCGGTTTCCGTGAGCGGGTGAAGGCGATCACCGGCGGGCGGGGAGCCGACATCATCTACGACCCGGTCGGCGGCGACATCTTCGATGAAAGCTGCCGCTGCGTCGCCTTTGACGGCCGCCTGCTGGTGGTGGGCTTCACCTCCGGCCGCATCCCGAACGTCGACGCCAACATCCCGCTCATCAAGGGATTCTCGGTGATGGGCGTGCGGGCCGGCGAGTATGGCCGTCAGTTCCCGGAGCGCGGCGCCGAGGACCGGGAATCGGTCTGGCGCCTGGCCGACGAGGGCCGCATCAAACCCCGTGTTCATGCCGAGCTGCCCCTGGACCGCTGGCGCGAGGCCTTCAACCTGCTGGCCGACCGCCAGGTGGTGGGCAAGGCCGTCATCCGCCCCGATCTCTAGGCTCCGGTCAGGCTTGCGCCTATCCTGGCTCCGCGTCGGCGCTTCGCCAGGGACGCTGGAGGCGGATATGGCGGGACTGAAGGACAAGCGCGGCTTCATCGATAAGGAGCGACTCGACCTGTCGGAGCGCCAGGCCGTGGAATACTGGATGAAGCGCTGGGGCGTGACGCGCGACCAGATCACCGCCGCGCACCGCAAGGTCGGCCGCCTGACCAAGGACATCGCCGCCGAACTGGGCAAGAAGCGGTAGGATCTGATCGCTCGCAGGGTCGAAACCCGGCCCGGCGGGCCAGACTCAAGTTGACAGGCTGGCGGCCTTCCCTTATCCACCGCCGCTCACTCGCGACGGGGCTTCTCCCGGCGTGAAACTCAATTTCGGAGCCACATCGTGAAGCGGACCTTCCAGCCGTCCCGACTCGTGCGCAAGCGCCGTCACGGCTACCGCGCGCGCATGGCCACCAAGAACGGCCAAAAGGTCGTCGCGCGTCGCCGCGCCAAGGGCCGCAAGCGCCTGACGGCCTAATCCACGTCCGGCCTGATGGCCGACGCGGAACTTGAAGACATCTCTCGCCCCGTCGATCATGTCGGCGGGGCGATTGTCGTTTCAGGACCCATGATCCAGTCCCTGACCATCGAGCGCATGAAGGTCCGGCCGCAGTTCCTGGCGGCGGCCAAGGGGCCGTACCTGGCCCGCGGCGCAGTCATGGTCCAGATGTTGCCTCGCAACGACGGCGACCCCGTGGTCCACGCCGGTTTCACCGCCACCCGCAAGGTCGGCGGGGCTGTGGTCCGCAACCGCTGCAAGCGCCGACTGCGCGAGGCCGCGCGGCTGCTTCTGCCCGAGTTGGGCAAGCCTGGATGCGACTATGTGTTCGTCGCCAGGGGCGGCACGGCGACGCGCTCCTGGCCGCGTCTGCTTGACGACGTGAAAAGCGCGCTGATAAGCCTCGCGGCCGAACGCGCGCCCGCAAAGGGCCAAGACGCCCCTATATGAGCCGCAGGCTCCATTCCCCGCTTCCAAGGCCCCGCATGAACAACGACTCCTCCCGCAATACGATCATCTTCGTCGTGTGCGCGGCCGTCATCTTCATCGCCTACCAGTTCTTCGTGCTGGAGCCGGCGACCAAGAAGCGTCAGGCGGAGCAGCGCGCCCGCGCCGCCGTCGAGCAATCGCAGAAGGGGTCCAACGCCGGGCCCCTGGGTCCGAACGCTTCGGCCCCGGCCCAGCGCGTGAACCGCGCCCAGGCCGCCGCCGGCAGCCCGCGCGTCGCCATCGACACCCCGGCCCTCAAGGGTTCGGTGTCGCTGAAGGGCGCCCGCATCGACGACCTCTACCTGACCCAGTACCGCGAGGCGGTGACCCGCAACTCGCCGCCGGTCGAGCTGTTCCGCCCCGAGGGCGCTGAGCACGCCTACTTCGCGGACTTCGGCTGGGTCGGTCAGAACCTGCTCGGCCTGCCGGGCCCGAACACCGTCTGGACCGTGGCCCAGGGCGACAAGCTGGCGCCGGGCCGTCCGCTGGTCCTGACCTACGACAACGGCCAGGGTCTGCAGTTCAGCCGCCGGATCGAGGTGGACGACAAGTTCATGTTCACCGTCAGCGACACCGTCCGCAACACGGGCGGCGCGCCGGTCAGCCTGACCCCCTACGCCTCGGTCCAGCGCCAGGGCGTGCCGCAGCACCTGGGCACGAACCAGATCGTCCACGAGGGCGGCATCGCCATGCTGGGCACGGAAAAGCCCGACCTGCACGAAGCCAAGTACAAGAAGTGGAAGAAGGAGCCCGACCAGTCCTTCGCCTCCAAGGGCGGCTGGATCGGCATCAACGACAAGTACTGGCTGGCGGCCCTGATCCCGTCCCAGACCGAAACCATCAAGGGCCAGTTCCGCGTCACCCCCGTGGCCGGCTCCGACATCTACGACGCCAACTGGCTGGGCTCGGCCCGCACCGTGCAGCCGGGCGCCGCCATCACCGAGACCAGCCGCCTGTTCGCCGGCGCCAAGACCGTGCCGGTCCTGCGCGAGTATCAGAAGGAGCTGGGCGTTCCCCGCTTCGACATGGCCGTCGACTGGGGCAACTTCTGGTTCTTCACCCGCCCGATCTTCCTGGTGCTGGAGTTCGTCTTCAAGCAGGTGGGCAACTTCGGTCTGGCCATCCTGGCCCTGACCGTTCTGGTGAAGCTGCTGTTCTACCCGCTGGCGGACAAGAGCTACGAGTCCTTGGCCAAGATGAAGAAGGTCGCCCCGCAGGTCGAAGAACTGCGCGGCCGCTTCAAGGACGATCCGGCCAAGCAGCAGCAGGAGATGATGGCCCTCTACCAGCGCGAGAAGGTCAACCCGTTCATGGGCTGCCTGCCGATGCTGGTGCAGATCCCGGTCTTCTACGCCCTGTTCAAGGTGCTGACCGTCACCATCGAAATGCGCCACGCGCCGTTCTTCGGGTGGATCAAGGACCTGTCCTCGCGCGATCCGTCGACGATCTGGAACCTGTTCGGCGTCATCCCCTACGACCCGGCGCTCCTGCCGGTGGTGGGCGGCCTGCTGAACGGCCCGCTGCACCTGGGCGTCTGGGGCATCGCCTATGGCGTGTCCATGTGGCTGAGCCAGGCGATGAACCCGCCGCCGGCCGATCCGGTCCAGCGCAAGATCTTCGCCTACATGCCGATCATCTTCACCTTCATGCTGTCGCAGTTCGCGGTCGGCCTGATCATCTACTACACGTGGTCGAACCTGCTCACGATCGCCCAGCAGTACGTGATCTTCCGCCGCTACAAGGTGGACAACCCGATCGACGACATCATCGGACGTCTGTCCGGCAAGAAGCCGAAGGCGGCCTGATCTTGAGCGACGCCCTGTTCGACGACGAACAACTGGAGGCCGGGCGGCTGCTGTTCGCCCGACCCACCGTGTTCATGATGGGCGCCGTCGCCATGGACGGCCTGCCGCCGGACGACCTTCCCGAGGTCGCCTTCGCCGGCCGCTCCAATGTGGGCAAGTCCAGCCTGATCAACGCCATCGTCGGCCAGAACCATCTGGCCCGAGCCTCGAACGAGCCGGGCCGCACGCGCGAACTGAACTTCTTCGTCACCGACGACAAGCTGCGCCTGGTCGACCTGCCCGGCTACGGCTGGGCCCGCGCCGCCAAGACCGAGGTGAAGAAGTTCCAGAACCTCGGCCGCGACTACCTGCGCGGCCGCCCGGCGCTGAAGCGCGTCTATCTGCTGATCGACAGCCGCCACGGCCTGAAGACGGTGGACAACGAGCCCATGGACGCCCTCGACAAGGCGGCGGTGTCCTATCAGATCGTCCTGACCAAGGCCGACAAGATGAAGCCGGCCGAGGTCGAGGCCGTGGCCCAGAAGACGCTCAAGGCCATCGCCAAGCGTCCGGCCGCCTTCCCCCGCGTCCTGGCGACCTCGTCCGAAAAGGGCGTGGGCATCCCGGACCTGCGGGCCGAGATCATGACCGTCTGCGGCGTGCGGCCGTAAGGCCCTAGGTCTTCTTCCCCGGAAGCCGCTGGGCCTGCTCCGGCAGGGCGCAGCCGCCGATGGCGGCGCAGAAGCGCGCCTGCATCTCCGCCTCGATCTGCGGCTGGACCTCGGCGATCGCGCCTTCCAGGGCCGGCATCATCACCGTCCGGCCCTTCTCCAGCCAGGCCTTGCCGGCCGGGGAGACGTAGAAGGCGTTGATGCCGTTCAGCTCCTCGATGGTGAAGGTCGTGGCGCAGGTCTCGATCACCCGCTGCACCACCACGGCCTTGCCGCCGTCCAGGGCCAGGCCCAGGGCGGTCTTGTAGGCCTCGACGCTCTTCTCGTTCTCGGCGAAGGGCGTGATCCGCTGGCTCACCTCATCGACGATGGCCGCAATCTTGGCGTCCATGTCGTCGCGCATGCCGGCCAGATCCACCGACCTGGCGCACAGGGCGAAGCGCTCGGCCTCCACCACGTCCTTCTCGGTGGCCAGGGCGGGCGCGGCGAAGGTCAGGCCCAGGACGGCCAGGGCGGCGAGAAGTGTGGTGTTCATGGGCCTTCCTTGGAGGTTCACGCGCCGCCGGGCCTTGATCGGGATCAAGAACGGGTCAGTTGGGGCCCTTCACCACCACGCCGCCCTTGATCACCGCCACCGGCTTCTCCAGGGCGCGGACGTCCGACAACGGGTCACCCGACACCGCCACCATGTCGCCCCACGCGCCGACCTTGATCTGGCCCACGTCGGGGCGGGCGAGGGCTTCAGCGGCGTTGAGCGTGGCGGTGCGGATCGCCTCCAGGGGCGTCATGCCGTAGCGGACCATGATCGCGAACTGTTTGCCGCTGTCCTTGTGCGGATAGACGCCGGTGTCGGTGCCGTAGACCATCTTCACGCCGGCCGCGTGCGCCTTGCGGAAGTTGTTGCGCTGAATCTCGGCGATCTCGCGGTCCTTGCGCAGGTTGTCCTCCAGCACGCCGTTCTTGGCGCCCTCGGACTGCGTGTACTCGGTGTTGTAGATGTCCATGGAAAACCAGGCGCCCTTGGCCTTGGCCAGGCGGATGCCCTCGTCATCCACCAGGCTGACGTGCTCGATGGTGTCGACGCCGGCGCGGATGGCGTCCTTGATGCCCGCCGCGCCGTGGGCGTGCGCGGCGACCTTCAGACCCCACATGTGCGCCTCTTCAACGATGGCGGTCATGTCGGCCAGGGACAGCTGCTGCTGACCGGGTTCGGTGTTGCGCGAAAAGACCCCGCCGGTGGCGCAGATCTTGATCACCTCGGCCCCGTACTTGCGAAGGGTGCGGACCACCTTGCGGCCCTCTTCAGGACTGTCGGCGTTGAATTCGCTGGCCTGTTTCATCGAGGGCGGGAAATAGGTGCTGTCGCAGTGTCCGCCCGTGGCGCCGAAGCTGGAGCCCGCCGGGATCACCCGAGGCCCGACCAGATAGCCCATGTCGATGGCCTGCTTGAGGCCCACGTCCACATAGGGCGAGGTGCCCAGCGACCGCACGGTGGTGAAGCCGGCCTCAAGGGTGTCCTTGGCGTTTCGCGGCGCCGTGAAGGTGTGGAAGCTGTCGGTGTACTGCAGGCCCGTATAGCCGCCCAATTCGGGCGCGCCTTCCAGGTGTGTGTGCATGTCGATCAGGCCCGGGACCAGGGTCGTCGCGCCCAGGTCCACGGTCTTGGTTCCTTGAGGGATCGTGGTGGCCGCCAGGGGGCTGATGCTGACGATCTTGCCGTTGGTGATCAGCACCAGGGGCTTTTCGACGTATTTCCCGGTCGCCACGTCCAGCAGCCGGTCGGCGGTCACGGCCACCGTCTCGGCCTGGGCGACGCCCGAAACCATCGCCGCGGCCACAGCCGCCATCACCACATGCTTCATGAAACAGCCCCCTCAAATCACGAGCGTCGGACGCTAGCAGTTCGCGGCGTGGCGCCTAGGGGCAAGGCGAAGGTGACAGGGGGGGCAAGGTCCGCTATCGAAGCGCGCCTTTCGATTGGGCGGAGAGCGCCGAAATGACCGACAGTTCCGTCACCCCAGATTGGGCCGGCGCCAAGACGCTCGCCGAGGCTCTGCCCTACATCCAGATCTATGACCGCGAGACCGTGGTCATCAAATACGGCGGCCACGCCATGGGCGAGGAGGAGAGCGCCAAGCGCTTCGCCGCCGACGCCGTGCTGCTGAAGCTGCTGGGCGTGCATCCGGTCGTCGTCCACGGCGGCGGCCCGCAGATCAGCCGCATGCTCGACCGCGCCGGCGTGAAATCGACCTTCATCGACGGCCTGCGCGTCACCGACGAAGCCACCATGGAAGTGGCCGAAATGGTTCTGTCCGGCGCGATCAACAAGGAGATCGCCAACTGGATCACCCTGGCCGGCCGTGAAGCCGACGTGCGGGGCGTGGGCCTGTCGGGCAAGGACGCCCGCCTGATCACCGTCGAGAAAGCCACCCGGACCCGCAAGGACCCGGACAGCAACATCGAGCAGGTCGTCGATCTCGGCTTCGTGGGCGAGCCTACCCGCGTCGATCCGCAGCTCATCCAAGCCCTGATCACCTCCGAGCAGGACTACATCCCCGTCGTCGCGCCGATCGGCGTGTCGGAGCACGGCGAGACCTACAACATCAACGCCGACACCGTGGCCGGCGCCCTGGCCGGCGCCCTGCGGGCCAAGCGGATGCTGCTGCTCACCGACGTGGCTGGCGTGCTGGACGAGAACAAGGAGCTCATCCGCGAGCTCACCGTCGCCGAGGCGCGCGGCCTGATCGCCTCGGGCGTCGCCACCGGCGGCATGATCCCCAAGCTGGAGACCGCCATCGCCGCCGTGGAATCGGGCGTCGAAGCCGTGGTCATCCTCGACGGCCGCCGCCCGCACGCCATGCTGGTGGAGCTGTTCAGCGAGCACGGGGCGGGCACGCTCATCCGCGCATGACCGCCAACCTCGCCCACATCGACGTCTGGCTGTTCGACCTCGACAACACCCTGTACCCGGCCTCGACCGAGTTCATGGGGCTGATCGAGGTTCGGATGACCGACTTCGTTGCGCGGGCGACCGGCCTGCCGCGGGACGAGGCCCGGGCGCTGCAGAAGCGCTACTGGATGGAGCACGGGACGACCCTGGCCGGACTGATGGCTCACCACGGCATCGACCCCACCGACTTCCTGAACGAGGTCCATGACGTGGCCCTCGACCGTCTGGCGCCCGATCCGCTGCTGCGCGCGGCGATGGAGCGCCTGCCGGGCCGCCGCCTGATCTTCACCAACGGCTCGGCCGCCCACGCCGAACGGGTCCTGGCGCACCTGCAGCTCGACGACCTGTTCGAGGACACCTTCCATATCGAGGCGGCCGACTACATCCCCAAGCCCGCGCCGGGGACCTTCGACCGCATGACCAAGCGCCACGGCGTCGATCCGCGCGCCGCCGCCTTCTTCGAGGACAGCGAGAAGAATCTCGCCCCGGCGGCCCTGATCGGCATGACCACCGTGCTGGTCGGCGACGACGCGCCGGCCTCGATCGCCGATTTCGTCCATCACAAGACCACCGACCTGGCCGGCTTCCTCGCCGGGGCCAGCATCAAGGAGACCGCCCGATGAGCCATGAGCTTCAAACCGAAATCGAAGCCGCCTGGGAGGTCCGCGACACCCTCAACGCCGACACGCGCGGCGGCGCCCGCACGGCGGTCGACCAGGCCCTGGCCCAGCTGGACGCCGGCGAGGCCCGCGTGGCCGAGAAGATCGACGGCGAATGGGTCACTCACCAATGGCTGAAGAAGGCGGTCCTGCTGTCCTTCCGCCTGCACCCGAACCGCGTCATGGCCTCGGCCCCGCTGTTCGGCGGCGCCGGCACCGGCTCGCCCAGCCCCTATTTCGACAAGGTGCCGCTGAAGTTCGACGACTGGACCGACGCGGACTTCCAGGCCGCCGGCTTCCGCGTGGTGCCGGGCGCCGTGGCCCGTCGCGGCTCGTTCATCGGCAAGGGCGTGGTTCTGATGCCGTCCTTCGTGAACATCGGCGCCTATGTCGATGAAAGCACCATGGTCGACACCTGGGCTACGGTCGGCTCCTGCGCCCAGATCGGCAAGCGCGTCCACATCAGCGGCGGCGCCGGCATCGGCGGCGTGCTGGAGCCTCTGCAGGCCAACCCGACCATCATCGAGGACGACTGCTTCATCGGCGCCCGCTCGGAAGTGGCCGAGGGCGTGATCGTCGGCCAGGGCGCGGTGCTTTCCATGGGCGTCTTCCTGTCGGCCTCGACCAAGATCGTCGACCGCGCCACGGGCCAGATCCACATGGGCAAGGTGCCGCCCTACAGCGTCGTGGTGCCGGGCTCGCTGCCGGGCAAGGACGGCGGCCCGAGCCTCTACTGCGCGGTCATCGTCAAGACGGTGGACGCCCAGACCCGATCCAAGACCGGCATCAACGAACTGCTGCGGGACTGATCCAGCGCCTCGGCGCGTGAACCATAGGGGCTTGTCGTGATCACAGCGCCGGCGCGGGTCGCACAGACGGTCACCGGGGTGGCGGCGGGCCTCGCCATCCTGTGGGCCTTCCGCGCCGTAATCCAGCCCTTCGTCATCGCCCTGGTCTTGCTGGTCCTGGTGGACGCCACGGCGCGGGCCCTGATGCGCGCCATGCCCCGCGCGCCGCAATGGCTGGTGGTCATCGGCACGGGGGCGATCCTGGGCCTCGGCGTCCTCGGCTCGGCCTTCGTGGTGGTGCGCGGCGCGGCTCAGCTCATGGGTCAGGCCGGGCGGCTGGAGGATCGCCTCGACGACCTGCTGGCCCTGGCCGGCTCGCAGTTCGGCGTCACGCAGCCCCTTCATCTGCGGGGCCTGCTGTCGCGGATCGACCTGCCGTCCCTGATCCAGAACGTCCTGGGGCAGCTGCAGGGGGCCATGTCCGGCATCACCCTGACCCTGCTGTTCCTGGCCTTCCTGCTCGCCACCCGCCACCGCATCGACGAGAAGATCGACCGCATCGCCGAGTCCTCGGCCCTCTCGGCCCAGGCCCACGCCGTGGTCGAGCGCTGCGTGAAGGGCGTCGAGGCCTATGTCTGGGTGCAGACGGTGACCGGCGCCATGATCGCCGGCGTCTCCGGCTTGGTCATGCTGGCGCTGGGCCTGGACAACGCCATGTTCTGGACGCTGATCCTGTTCCTGCTGTCCTACATCCCGGTGCTGGGCGTCGCCATCGGGAGCATCGCCCCGGCCCTGTTCGCCCTACTACAGTTCACCCAGCCCTGGCAGGCCGTGGCGATCTTCGCGGCGATCCAGGCGGTGTCCTTCGTGGTCGGCAATCTGGTCCTGCCCAAGATGCAGGCCGACACCCAGAACATCGACCCGTCCGCCGGCCTGGTGGCCCTGGGCGCCTGGACCCTGATCTGGGGGATTTCGGGCGCCTTCCTGGCCATACCCCTGACCCTGGCGCTGATGTTCCTTTTCGCCCAGTTCGACAGCACCCGCTGGGTGGCGATCCTGATCTCCAACGACGGCCGGCCCCTGCCCGAGGATAAGCCGACTGAAGGGGCCTAGGGCTCCGTCCGCTGCGCGAAGGGGCCGTAGGACTTTCCGTCCTTGGTCTCGTAGCCCTCAGCCTCCAGCGGCAGGTGCAGGTCGATGTCCGGATAGGTGCAGACGTCCGTCGCAGGCTGTCGCCCGCCCACCTCCAGCAGCAGGGCGTCCTTGCCTGAACGGTTCTGCAGGTGGTGCCCGTTCGGCGCCCCGGCTGGGAAGCCCGCGCATTCGCCGGCCCTGAGCACGGTCTCTACCCCGTCCTCCACCAGCACCACCTCGCCCTCCACCACCCAGACGAACTCGTCCTCCGCAGTGTGCCAGTGCCGTTGGCTGCTCCATTGTCCGTCCGGCAGGCGCATCAGGTTCACCCCGAACTGGTTCAGCCCCGCAGCGTCGCCCAGCTTCTGCCGCCGCCGGCCATGACACTGCAGGTGAAAGGGCGGCGGATAGCCGGTGCCGTCAAAGACGGGCGCGGCGGCGATGTCGATCTTGGGCATGCGGACTCTTGAGTTTGCATGTGATGCAAATTCAAGCCTAAACCGGCGCCATGACCGCCGCCATCGATCCCGTCGCCTTCGCGCAGGAACTCATCCGCCGCCCGTCCGTCACCCCCGCCGACGCCGGCGCCATGGACGTGCTTCAGCGCAAGCTGGAGGCCCTGGGCTTCGCCTGCCGCCGCATGAAGTACGGCGAGATCGAGAACCTCTATGCCCGTCGCGGAACGGCCTCGCCGAACCTCTGCTTCGCCGGCCACACCGACGTGGTGCCGACGGGCGATCTCGCGGCCTGGAGCCAGGATCCCTTCGAGGCCCCCATCGTCGACGGCAAGCTGATCGGCCGCGGCGCGGTGGACATGAAAAGCGCCATCGCCGCCTTCGTCGCCGCCGTCTCCAACAGCCCGGAACCCGCCGGCTCCATCAGCTTCCTGATCACCGGCGACGAGGAGGGCGTGGCCCTCGACGGCACCAAGAAAGTGGTCGAGGCCCTGATCGCCGAGGGTGAGCCCGTGGACCACTGCGTGGTGGGCGAACCCACCAGCGCCACGGTTTTCGGCGACATGATCAAGGTCGGCCGCCGGGGCAGCATCAACGCCTGGATCACGGTGGAGGGCGTTCAGGGCCACGTGGCCTATCCCCACCGCTCGGCCAACCCGATCCCGGTGCTGGTCAACCTGCTGGCAAAGCTCCAGGCCCGCGTGCTGGACGAGGGATACCAGGACTTCCAGCCCTCGAACCTGGAAGTCACCACCATCGACGTGGGCAATCCGGCGACGAACGTGATCCCGGCCGTGGCCAAGGCGCGGCTGAATATCCGCTTCAATCCCAACCATACCGGCGCGTCGCTGACCGAATGGCTCCAGGCCGAATGCGCCGCGGCGGGCGAAGGCTTCAAGGGCTCCGTGACCCTCGATCCCCTGGTCAGCGGCGAGGCCTTCCTCACCGAGCCCGGCTCCTTCGTGGACGTCGCCGCCGGGGCGTTCGAGGACGTCACCGGCCACGCGCCGGAACGCTCCACCAGCGGCGGCACCTCCGACGCCCGCTTCATCCGCAGTCTGTGCCCGGTGGTCGAGATGGGCTTGGTCGGCACGACCATGCACCAGATCGACGAACGCGCCCCGATCACCGAGATCGAGGCCCTGACCAAGGTCTATGAGCGGCTGATCGCACGTTACTTCGCGGCGTTTACATCGCGATAGGCGCCGTAGACCTGGTGAGAATGGCCCAAGTCTTGTCGCCCACAAACGAGACTGAGCGACTGTAGCTTGTAGAACTGCTGCGGCGAAGGATGGCCGTCACGGTGAGCTCGTGGCCGCTTGGGTCACAAGGCTCTTTCGAGCCCCTAATCAAAGCAAGCCAGCAGGCTTCGAGGTCCTGCGGCGGGGGCGGGAACACCCATCCCCAGCTCCTCAACGCTTCACGCAATTCCAGAACAAGCAGATCGCAGGCTGCTTGGCTGAAGCCCAAATCCTCGTGGTTGTCATACGCGTAGGGCATCGGTCGCAGATGGAACTGGAAGTCGATGCGCTGAAGAGCGTCGCCGTCCTCTGCGGGAATGATGACGAGGCTTGAAGTGATTTCGTAGCCCGGCGCCACAATCGGATGGTCGGCGGAACGAGCTTCAGGATAGCGGCCCTGCAAGGCATTGTATTTTGCTGCGATCGCCTCGACGAAGCGCTCGCCGCGCGTCTCAAGCTCGCCGCCAACGAGTTTCCGCCGAAGAACCGACGTCTTCAGCAGGCCCGTGCCCCAGGCGATGCTTCTTTCCGCTGGTGGAAGCGGTTTGAGTTCCAATGGGGAGGTCTCCTCGAGCCACGCGACCCCAGAATACGCCTCAACCGCCCCTCAGTAACCCACGCCGGTGAAGTACAGGCCGTCCGCCGGCGCCACCGGGCCGCAGGCTCGGCGATCCCTGGCTTCCAGGGCGGCCTTCAAATCGTCGGCGGTCCAGCGGCCGACGCCGACCTCGGTCAGGGTGCCGATCATCGACCGCACCTGCCGATGCAGGAACGAGCGAGAGGCGAACTCCGTCAGCACGTAGTCGCCCTCGCGATAGACCTTCACCAGGTCCAGGGTCTTCATGGGCGACTTCGCCTGGCACTGCATGTCGCGGAAGGTGGTGAAGTCGTGGTGCCCCACCAGAACCTGGCCGGCCGCATGCATCCGCGCCTCGTCGATCGGCTTCTTCACCAGCCACACGCGCCCCTGGTCCAGGGCCGGCGGCGCCTTGCGGTTCAGGATCCGGTACAGGTAGCGCCGCTCCGTGGCCGAGAACCGGGCGTGCCAGTCGCCCACCGCGACCTCCGCCTCGACGATGGCCACCGGCTCGGGAACCAGGTGGGCGTTCAGGGCGTCGCGGACGACCTCCGGCTTCCAGTCCTTCTCCAGGTCGATATGGACCACCTGGCCGGTGGCGTGAACGCCGGTGTCGGTGCGGCCGGCGGCCTGCAGGCGCACGTCCTCGCCACAGAAGGCCTTCACCGCCCGCTCGATGGAGCCCTGCACCGACGGCAGGTCGCCCTGGGCCTGCAGGCCGCGATAGGGGCGGCCGTCATACTCGACGAGAAGGCGGTAGCGGGGCATCAGTAAGGCTTACTCGGTGAAAGGTTGAGAATGCCACTGATCACGCGGTTCGCGCGCCATGACACCCCAGGCGTCAAACGTCAGAAGACTCAGGTCGTCGCCCGGCACAAGTCCGAGACCCGCGACGGTCAGGCCCTGGTCCAGATCGACACCTACAGCGCCGACGACAAGGACTTCTCCGGCAAGCCGGTCCAGACCTTCCAGCTCGACCGCAAGAGCGCCTTCGAGCTGTGGAACATCCTGGGCAAGGAGTTCGACTTCTTCCGCTGATCTAGCTCACAATCGTGCCGGCCGGCACGGGATAGCCGTTCAGGAACACGTCGGCGTTCTGGGCGCCCTTGCCCTCGCGCTGGACGGTCAGCAGGCGCACCGCGCCCTCGCCGCAGGCGATCAGCAGGCGGTCGTCCAGCATCGTGCCGGGCGCGCCCTCGCCGTTCTCCAGCCGCGACAGCAGGGCCTTCACCCGCGCGCCGCCCGGCCCTTCGAACCAGGCGCCGGGGAAGGGGGACAGGCCGCGGATATGGCGGTCGATCTCGGCGGCCGGGCGCGTCCAGTCGATGCGCGCCTCCTCAGACTTGATCTTCTTGGCGTAGGTGACGCCGTCCTCGCTCTGCGGCGTGCCGGCCGCGCCGCCGCGCTCGATGGCGGCCAGGGCGCGGGGCAGCAGCTGCGCGCCGACCTGGGCCAGGCGCTCGGACAGGCTGGCGGCCGTGTCCAGGGCGTCGATCCGCACCGTCTCCGACAGCAGGATCGGCCCTTCGTCCAGACCCTCGCTCATGCGCATGACCTGAACCCCGGTCAGGGCGTCGCCGGCCATGATCGCCCGCTGGATCGGCGCGGCCCCGCGCCAGCGCGGCAGCAGGGAGGCGTGGACGTTGAAACAACCCAGGCGCGGCGCCTCCAGCACCTCACGCAGCAGGATCTGGCCGTAGGCCACCACCACGGCGGCGTCGAGGTCCAGGGCCTGGAACGCCTCGATCTCCTCCGGGGTCTTCATGCTGGCCGGGGTGCGCACCTCCAGCCCCAGGGTCTCGGCGAAGGCGTGGACGGGCGAGGGCTTCAGGGCCTGGCCCCGGCCGCGCGGGCGCGGCGGCTGGGAATAGACGCAGACGATCTCGTGTCCGGCTGAGACCAGTTCGGCCAGGCTCTGGACCGCGAATTCGGGGGTGCCGAGGAAAGCTAGACGCATGGGCGTGGTTTAGCGGGCCGGAACCGTCCCCGCCATGCCTACGTTAGACGCCGCAACAGAGGAGAGCTTAGCCATGCGTTCCATCCTGCTCGCCGCCACGGCCGTCGCCGCCCTGTCCATCGCCGCCTGCTCGCAGGAGCAGCGGTCGGAGATCAAGGAAGGCGCCGACAGCGCCGCCTCGGAAGTCCGCGAGGCCGCCAGCGACATCAAGAACGACACCGACGTGAAGGACGCCGGCAACGCCATCAAGGAAGCCGCCAAGGACAGCGGCCAAGCCCTGAAGGAGACGGCGGCCGAAGCCGGCGACGCGCTGGAAGACGCGGCCGCTGACGCCAAGCGTGAGGGCAAGGAGCTCGGCGCCGACATCAAGCGTGAGACGAACGAGGGCGCGCGAAACGTCCAGCGCGCCACCGACGGCAAGGAAGAAACCAAGCCCCGCTAGCGCTAGGGCCTGAGGCGCGTCGCCCTAGGCGGCGCGCATGACCTTCTTGACCTTGGTGATGGCCCGGTCGCGGCGCAGGCGCGACAGGTGGTCGATGAACAGCACGCCTTCCAGGTGGTCCATCTCGTGCTGGATGCAGACGGCGAACAGGCCCTCGGCCTCTTCCTCGACCTGCTCGCCCTGATAGTTCAGGTAACGCAGCGTGACCTTCGCCGGACGCTCGACCTCGTCATAATATTCCGGGATCGACAGGCAGCCTTCCTCGTAGGGCAGGGTGTCTTCCGACGTGGTCAGGATCTCCGGGTTCACGAAGTAGCGCGGAGCCTTCTCCTCGCCCGAGCCTAGATCCATGACAATGACGCGCTTGGTCACGCCGATCTGCACGGCGGCCAGGCCGATGCCGGGCGCGGCGTACATGGTCTCCAGCATGTCGTCCATCAGGGCGCGCAGTTCGTCGTCCACGCCCTCGACGGGGGTGGAGACCTGCTTGAGCACCGCCGTGTCGGCGGCGTTGTCCACGGTGAGGATGCGACGGATAGCCATGGGCGGGAGGTAGGCCCGATGGGGCCGAACGTCAAGATTTCCGGGGTTTTGGGGACTATTCCGCCGCAGGCGGCGCCAGCTTCACCAATGGCCTGACCGAGCCCTCGACGGGCGCCAGTTCGGCGATCTCCTTGCCTTCGTGGTCCACCGACAGCTCCTCGAAACGCCGGGCCTGGGTCAGGACCTGGCTCTCCAGCGAGCCGACGAACTGGTTGTAGCGGCCCACCGCCGCCTCCAGCGCCTTGCCCACCGAACCGGCATGGGCGCCCATGACCGCGATGCGCTTGTAGAGCTCGCGCCCGACCTTGACGATGTCGGCGGCGTTCTTGGCCTGCTCTTCGACCCGCCAGCCATAGGCGACGGCCTTGCACAGGGCGAACAGGGTGGTCGGGGTGACGATCACCACCTTCTTCTCCATGGCCTCGGTCATCAGGTCCGGCAGGCGGTCCAGCGCCGCGGCCAGGAAGCCGTCGCCCGGCACGAACATGGCCACGAAGTCGGGCGACCCCTCATTGGCGAACTGGTCCCAGTAGGCCTTGGCCGACAGCCCGGTCATGTGGGTGCGGACGCTGGCGGCGTGGCGGACAAAGGCGGCCTCGCGCAAAGCCTCATCGGCCGCCTCCTGGGCCTCCAGGAAGGCGTTGAGCGAGCATTTGGCGTCGATGACGAACACCCCGCCGCCGGGCATCCGCACCTTTACGTCCGGGCGACGGCGGCCTTCGTCGGTGTCGACGCTGAACTGCTCCTCGAAGTCGAAGCGGCTGTTCAGGCCGGCGGCCTCCAGAACGTTGCGTAGGGTCTGCTCGCCCCAGCGGCCCTGAACCCCGGCGCCTCGGCGCAGGGCGGCGGACAGCTTGCGCGCCTCGGCCTGGGTGGCGGTGGACGCCTCCATCAGGGCGGCGATCTGGGCCTTCAGCCCGCCGGTCTCCTCGGCGCGGGTCTTCTCCACCGCCTGCACCTGGGCCTCGAACTTGGCCAGGGTGTCGGCGACGGGCTTCAACTGCGCCTCCAGCCGTTGCTGGGCCAGAAGCTCGCGGTTGCGGAAGGTCTCGTCGCTGCGTTTCAGCAGCTCTTCGGCCACCACGCTGGCGCTCTGGGCGGCCTGGGCGCGCAGCAGTTCGCCCTGGCTCGCCGCTTGGTCCTCCAGCAGCCGCACGCGCGCCTCGGCCTCGGCCACCCGCTCCTGATAGGCGAAGGCCCGGTCGTCGGCGCGGCCGGCGCGCAGGCGCTCCAACACGGCCCAGGCGAGGAAGGCGAGGGCCAGCACGGCGGAGGCGGCGAAGAGGATGGCGAAGTTCATGCTCTGTTCTTAGCCCTGATCGCCGGATTCGAAAAGCTCACCGCCCGGCGCGGACGAAGTCGATGAAGGCCCGCAAGGCCGGCGGCATGTGCCGCCGCGAATGGTAGTACAGGCGCGGCCCGGTGAACCGCTCCGACCACTCCGGCAGGACCTCCACCAGGGCGCCGGAGGCCAGCTGCGGCGCCACCATGTCCTCGAACAGGTAGGAAATCCCCAGGCCCGCCTCGACGGCGGCCAGATGCATCTCGGGACTATTGGTGACCAGCGGCCCCTTGGGCGCGACGCGGAGCAGCTCGTTGCCCTTGGAGAACTCCCAGGCCGGCGACGCCCCGCTGAGGAACCTATGACGGATGCAGGCGTGCTCCAGCAGGTCCTGCGGATGGCGCGGCGTCCCGTGCGCGGCCAGATAGGCGGGTGCGGCGACGGTGGCGAACCTCTGCTCGCGGGGCCCGATGGGCAGGGCGATCATGTCCTTCTCCAGCCGCTCGTCATAGCGGATGCCGGCGTCATAGCCGGCCGCCAGCACGTCGATGAACTCGTCCTGGGCGATGATCTCCAGCCGCACGCCGGGATAGGCCTGCAGGAAGCGCAGAGCGATGGGCGGCAGGATGAACCGCGCCACCACGGTGGGGGCGTTCAGGCGCAAGGTACCGGACGGCCCGGCGGCGCGCAGGCTGCCCAACTCCTCCAGCGCCCCCGCCACCTCGCCCAGGGCGGGGGCCAGCCGGGTCAGCAGCCGCTCTCCCGCCTCGGTCGGCGTCACGCTGCGAGTGGTGCGGTTCAGCAGCCGCACGTCCAGCCGCGCCTCAAGCCGCCGCACCGCCTCGCTCAGGGTCGAGGCGGACGCGCCGCGCAACGCCGCCGCTCCGCGAAAGCTGCGGGCCCGCGCCACGGCGGCGAAGGCGTCCAGGTCGGCCAGATCCACATCTGACATTGTGCGAATTTCCGAACGGGTTGTGCGAACTAAACCGGATTATCGCACGAAACATCGCGGCGCATAGTCGGCTCATCCACCAAGGAGCTTCCCCATGAAGACCGCCACCCTGGGCCGCACCGGCCCGCAAGTCTCCGCCTTCGGCCTCGGGGCCATGGGCATGTCCGACATGTACGGCCCCAGCGACCGGGCCGAGAGCATCGCCACCATCCACGCCGCCCTCGACGCCGGGATCAACCTGATCGACACCGGCGACTTCTATGGCATGGGCCACAATGAGATGCTGATCGCCGAGGCGCTGAAGGGCGTCGACCGCGACCGCTACGTGCTCAGCGTCAAGACCGGCGCCCTGCGCGACCCGGCCGGCGGCTTCGCCGGCTACGATTCCCGCCCCGCCGCCCTGAAGAACTTCCTCGCCTACAGCCTGAAGCGCCTGCAGGTGGACTACATCGACGTCTACCGCCCCTCGCGCCTCGACCCCGACGTGCCGATCGAGGACTCCATCGGCGCCCTGAGCGAGATGGTCCAGGCCGGCTATATCCGCCACATCGGCCTGTCCGAGGTCGGCGCCGAAACCATCCGCCGCGCCGCCGCCGTCCATCCGATCACCGACCTGCAGATCGAGTACTCCCTGATCTCGCGCGGGCTGGAGGCGGAGATCCTGCCGACCCTGCGCGAACTGGGGATCGGCATGACCGCCTATGGCGTCCTGTCGCGCGGCCTGATCAGCGGCCACTGGTCCAAGGATCGCGAGATGGGGCGTGACTTCCGCGCCATGGCCCCGCGCTTCCAGGGTGAAAACCTCGACCGCAACCTGGCCCTGGTTGAGGCCATCCGCGCCATCGCCGAGGCCAAGGGCGTCAGCGTCGCCCAGATCGCCATCGCCTGGGTGGCGGCCCAGGGGAGCGACATCGTCCCGCTGATCGGCGCCCGCCGCCGCGACCGCCTGACCGAAGCCCTGGGCGCGCTCGACGTCACCCTGACGGCGGACGACTTGGCCGCCCTGGAACGCGCCGTGCCCAAGAACGCCGCCGCGGGAGAGCGCTACGCTCCCGCCCTGATGGCCCACCTCGACAGCGAGCGTTGAGGCGTAGTGGTGCTGGTGGTGACTTACAGCGCCGCCAGCACCGCGTCGCCCATCTGGGTGGTGGTCAGGGAGCCGCCCAAATCACGCGTGCGGGCGCCGCCGTTGAGGGCGGCGTTGACCGCCGCAGTCAGGCGGTCGGCTTCCGCCGTGCGGTTCAGGGACCAGCGCAGGGCCATCTCGAAGGACAGGATCGCCGCCAGCGGATTGGCAAGGCCCTTGCCCGCGATGTCCGGCGCCGAGCCGTGGATCGGCTCGTACAGACCCGGCTTGCCCGGATCGCCCAGGGCCGCCGAGGGCAGCATGCCCAGCGAGCCGGTCAGCATGGCGGCGGCGTCGGACAGGATGTCGCCGAACAGGTTGTCGGTGACGATCACGTCGAACTGCTTGGGCGCGCGGACCAGCTGCATGGCGCAGTTGTCGGCCAGGATGTGCTCCAGCTCGACGTCGGCGTACTCACGCTTGTGCAGGTCGGTGATGACCTGCTTCCACAGCAGGCCGCTCTCCATCACGTTCGACTTCTCGGCGGAGTGGACCTTGTTGCGGCGGCCGCGCGCCAGCTCGAAGGCCACGCGTCCGGCGCGCTCGATTTCGGCGGTGGTGTAGGTCTGGGTGTCGAAGCCGCGCTTCTGGCCGTCGCCCAGGTCCTCGATGCCCCGCGGCTGGCCGAAATAGACGCCGCCCACCAATTCGCGCACGAAGATCAGGTCCAGGCCGGACACCAACTCGGACTTCAGGCTCGACGCATCGGCCAGGGCTTCGAAGCAATAGGCCGGACGCAGGTTGGCATAGACGTTCATCGCCTTGCGCAGGGCCAGCAGGCCGGCTTCCGGCCGCTTGTCGCGCGGGGCGTCGGCCCACTGCGGGCCGCCCACCGCGCCCATCAGCACCGCGTCGGCGGCCAGGGCGGCGTTCAGGGTGTCGTCGGTCAGCGGCGTCCCATGGGCGTCATAGCTGGCGCCGCCATAGATCTTCTCCTCGACGGTCAGGTCGGGTGTCAGCTTGGCCGCCATGCGGCGCACCTCGGCGCACACCTCGGGACCGATGCCGTCGCCGGGAAGAAGCAGGAGAGTGGCCATGATCGGTCCTTGGGAACGCTGGAAGGAAATCAGAGAAATGAGGGGGCGGCCTTAGGCCTGCTCAAGCCAGGGCTGGCCGATGGCGCGCTTGCTCTCGAACACGTCGATGTCGCCCGCGTGCTGCAGGGTCTCGCCGATGGCGTCCAGACCCTTGAGCAGCTTTTCCTTGCGGCCCGGATCGATGTCGAAGCCGTAGCTCTTGCCCGACGGGGCTGTGACGGTTTGGCTTTCCAGGTCCACGGTGAAGACGTGGTTGCCGCCCTTGGCCTCGTCCATCAAGGCGTTCACCTGATCGACAGGCAGGACGATCGGCAGCAGGCCGTTGTTGAAGCAGTTGTTGTTGAAGATGTCCGCGAAGCTGGGTGCGATCACGCAGCGGATGCCGAAATCCATCAGCGCCCAGGGGGCATGCTCGCGGCTCGACCCGCAGCCGAAATTGTCGCCGGCCACAAGGATCGACGTGCCCTTGTACTCCGGCCGGTTGAGCACGAAGTCGGTCCTTTCCGCGCCGTTCTCGTCATAGCGGAAGGCGTGGAACAGGCCCTTGCCCAGACCCTCGCGCTCCACCGTCTTCAGGAAGCGGGCGGGGATGATCTGGTCGGTGTCGATATTGGTCTGATTCAGCGGCGCGGCGCGGCTGTCGAGGCGGGTGAAAGCTTGCATCACAGGAACTCCCGCACGTCGGCGATATGGCCGGCGATGGCGGCCGCCGCGGCCATGGCCGGGCTCATCAGGTGGGTGCGCCCGCCTGGTCCCTGCCGTCCCTCGAAGTTGCGGTTGGAGGTCGAGGCGCAGCGCTGCCCCGGGGTCAGCTTGTCGGGGTTCATGCCTAGGCACATGGAGCAGCCCGGCTCACGCCATTCGAAGCCGGCGGCCTTGAACATGGCGTCCAAGCCTTCGGCCTCCGCCTGTTCGCGCACCAGGCCGGAGCCCGGCACCACCATGGCCCGCACATGCGGCGCCACCATGCGGCCGTGGACGAAGGCGTGCTGCACCACGCCGGCGGCCTCGCGCAGGTCCTCAATGCGGCTGTTGGTGCAGGAGCCGATGAACACCACGTCGACCTTGGCGTCGGTGATCTTCTGGCCGGCGGTCAGGCCCATGTAGTCGAGAGCCTTCTGAGCAGACAGGCGGCGGGTCTCGTCGGCGATGGCGGCCGGGTCGGGCACCACGTCGGTCACCGCGATCACGTCCTCGGGGCTGGTGCCCCAGGTCACGGTCGGGACCAGCTTGGACACGTTGATCACCACCTCGCGGTCGAACCTGGCGTCGGCGTCGGTGAAGAAGGTCTTCCAGTAGGAGGCGGCCATGTCGAAGGCTGCGCCCTTGGGCGTCGCCGGGCGGCCGCGCAGATAGTCGGCGGTGATCTGGTCCGGCGCCACCAGGCCGGCGCGGGCGCCGCCCTCGATGGTCATGTTGCAGAGGGTCATGCGGCCCTCCATCGACAGGGTCTCGATGGCCTCGCCCGCATATTCGATGACGTAGCCCGTGCCGCCGCCCGTGCCGATCTCGCCGATCATGGCCAGGGCGTAGTCCTTGGCGCCGACGCCTGGGGCCGGAGCCCCGGTGAAGGTGACCCGCATGTTCTTGGATTTCTTCTGGCGCAGGGTCTGGGTGGCCAGGACGTGCTCGACCTCGGACGTGCCGATGCCGTGCGCCAGGGCCCCGAAGGCGCCGTGGGTCGAGGTGTGGCTGTCGCCGCAGACGATGGTCATGCCCGGTTGGGTGCGGCCCTGCTCGGGGCCGACCACGTGGACGATGCCGTTGCGGATGTCGCCCATGCCGAAATACTCGATCCCGGCGGCCTTGGTGTTGCGGCCCAGGGTCTCAAGCTGCAGCTTGGCTTCCGGATCGGTGATGCCGGCGGTGCCCAGGTCCTGGCCCTCGGTCGGGATGTTGTGGTCGGCCACGGCGAGGGTGCGGTCGGGGCGGCGCACGCCACGGCCCGCGCTGCGAAGGCCGGCGAAGGCCTGGGGCGTAGTGACCTCGTGGATGAGGTGCAGGTCGATGTACAGGATCGCTTCGCCGCCGTCCTCGGCGACCACATGCGCATCCCAGATCTTGTCGTAGAGGGTTTTGCCGGACATGGCGGCGATTTAGGCCCGTGAAGCGCCGTAGTCCAGTTCCTTGAGCATCATCTTTCGCCGAGCGGCGTGGTGACGCGGCTTTCGCGCAACATTTTGCCTCTTGAGGCCCCGCTAGCCCAAACCGCCGGAACAAACCATCCCCGGCGGGGCTTCTTCAGGCCGCATTCCCTCACCAGACTTCGGCTTCATGTTTCTGGCCCCCGTAGACAACCTGTCCGACGAGGCGCGCGAACGCGGCGTTCGCCAGATGGTGATCGAGTCCGCCTTCTCGAACACCACGGGGGCCATGACCTCCGGCGTGATCCTCACCGCCTTCGCCCTCTATCTGGGGGCGCCCAATTCGGTGATCGGCCTGCTGGCGGCCCTGCCGTTCTGGACCCAGCTTCTCCAGGCGCCCAGCGTGGTGTTGATCGAGCGGCTGCGCACCCGCAAACGGATCGCCGTGGTCTCCAGCGTCCTGGGCCGCGCCATGCTGGTGGGCATGGCGGTGCTGGCCTTCTTCCCGGGCGGGCCGTCGCTCGGCGCGCTGCTGGCCGCCCAGCTGGTCTATTGCGCCGCGGGCGCGGTGGGCGGCTGCGCCTGGAACGCGTGGATCCGCGACCTCGCGCCCGAGCAGCGGCTGGGCGAGATCGTCGCCAAGCGCAACATCTGGTCCACCCTGGTCAGCATGGTCGCCGGCCTCGCCGCCGCCTTCGCCCTGGACGCCGCCGCGCCCGGCTCGCCCCTTCGCGGCTGGGCGTTCTTCGGCCTCTACATCGTCGGCTGCCTGTTCGGCATGATCAGCGCCCTGATCGTCGCCCGGATGCCCGAGCCGGCCATGCCCGCCCTGCATGAGAAGGTCGATTTCTTCGCCCTGCTGCGCGCGCCGTTCCGCGATGTGAACTTCCGCCGCCTGATCGCCTACCTCGCCAGCTGGCAGTTCGCGGCCAACCTGGCGACGCCGTTCTTCACGGTGTTCTTCGTACGCCAGCTCGGCTTCTCCATGACCTTCGTGGTGATGCTCAGCGTGGTCAGCCAGCTGGCCAATCTCATCGCCCTACGCTCCTGGGGCCTGCTGTCGGACCGGTTCTCCAACAAGTCGGTCCTGGC
Source organism: Caulobacter segnis (assembly GCF_029543125.1). Taxonomy (GTDB): domain Bacteria; phylum Pseudomonadota; class Alphaproteobacteria; order Caulobacterales; family Caulobacteraceae; genus Caulobacter; species Caulobacter segnis_D. Next base: position 256,030 of record NZ_JARQWW010000001.1, on the reverse strand, counting down.
CTTCGCCACGCCGATCTTCCTCCTCTGCATCGCCGGCATGGTCGGGGCGTCCCAGATCGAGGACCGGGACTGGGCGGCGGCCTATCTGGTCGGTCTGCACCTGCTGATGGGTCTGGCCTCGGCGGGGGTGACCCTGGCCACCGCCAACATCGCCCTGAAGCTGTCGCCCAAGGGTTCGGCCACCGCCTATGTGGCCGCCAGCGCCATGGTCTCCTCGGCCGCCGCCGGTCTTGCTCCCGTGCTAGGCGGTCTGTTCGCCGACTTCTTCTCCGTCCGCGCGTTGGAGATCGCCCTGCGCTGGACCAGTCCCGACGGCGCCCTGGTGGTCCGCGCCCTGCGCCTGTCCAACTGGGACTTCTTCTTCCTGATCGCCGCCGTGCTCGGCCTCTACGCCCTGCACCGCCTCAGCCTGGTGCGCGAGGAAGGCGAGATCGACAGCCGCCGCATGCGGGCCGAGGTCCTGTCCCAGGCCCGCCAGGTGGTGCGCAACCTGTCGCCGGTGGCCGGCCTGCGCCACCTGACCGAAATCCCCGGCGCCTTCGTCCGCGACGCCCAGATTCGCGCCCGCCTCACCCGCGCCCGCCGCAATGCGGGGGTGGAGACGACGCCGGCGGAATAGGTCTTGGCGGAATAGAAAAAGGCCCCGGATCGCTCCGGGGCCCTCGATCTTCAGGTCGATGCGGGAAGCTTAGGCTTCGGTCGCAGCTTCCTTGGTGTTGGACATCTGACGCTCGGCGATACGAGCCGACTTACCGCGACGGTCGCGCAGGTAGTACAGCTTGGCGCGACGGACGACGCCGCGACGCTTCACTTCGATGCTGTCGATGTTCGGCGACAGCAGCGGGAACAGACGCTCCACGCCTTCGCCGAACGAAATCTTACGGACGGTGAAGCTCTCGTGGATGCCGCCGCCTTGACGGGCGATGCAGACGCCTTCGTACGCCTGGATGCGCTCGCGGTCGCCTTCCTTGATCTTCACGTTGACGCGCAGGGTGTCGCCGGGTTGGAATTCCGGAACCTTGCGGACGTCGAGCAGGCGCTGGGCTTCTTCCTGCTCCAGTTGCTTGATGATGTTCGCAGCCATCGTAATTTCTCCTACTGGGCTTACCCCTTGCGAGAAGGGCCGCCCTTTGCCTGTTGATTGGCGAGATGCGCTTCCCAGAGATCTGGACGCCGCTCGCGGGTTGTTTGTTCACGCATAAGCTTGCGCCACTCGCCGACCTTCTTGTGATGGCCGGACAGCAGCACCTCGGGGATGTCGAGCCCTTCGAACGTCCGCGGTCGCGTGTACTGCGGATGCTCGAGGAGACCGTCCTCGAAGCTTTCTTCACTCGTGCTCCCGAAATCGCCCAGCACACCTGGGATCAGTCGGACGCACGCCTCGATCGCCACCATCGCCGCCGCCTCGCCGCCGGCGAGAACCGCGTCTCCGACGGAGACCTCCTCGAACCCGCGGCTGTCGAGCACCCGCTGGTCCACCCCCTCGAAGCGGCCGCACAGGACGATGATCCCGGGGGCCTTGCTCCACTCACGCACGCGCGCCTGGGTGAGGGGACGACCCCTGGCGCTCATGTACAAAAGCGGCCGCCCATCCCGCTCCACGCTATCCAGCGCGGCGGCTATGACGTCCGCTTTAAGCACTTGTCCCAGACCGCCACCCGCGGGGGTGTCATCGAGGAAGCCGCGCTTATCTGCGGAAAAGCCCCGAATGTCCAGCGTTTCCAATCGCCAAAGGTCCTGCTCGCGCCACGCCGTGCCGATCAGCGAGACGCCGAGCGGGCCCGGAAAGGCCTCGGGGAACATGGTCAGGACGGTGGCGGTGAACGGCATGGGCGGGCCTTTACACCAAACCCGCGGCCGGGTCAGGCCAGCTCTAGCTGTTCGATGACCTGCTCCACCCTGCGGCGATCGGTCTCCGACAGGCCTAGGATCGGGCGGGGCGGCTGGGCGTCGCTCAAGCCCAGCAGCGCGTTGGCGGCATAGATCACCCGGAAGCTGGTCAGTTCCTGGAACAGGCCCCACAGGGGCTTCAGCCGGGCATTCTCGGCGCGGGCCGTGTCGAAATCGCCAGCCTGGACCGCCCGCACGATGGTCTGGATCGGCGCCGGGAACAGCCCGCCCAGCACGCTGTACCAGGCCTGCGCCCCGGCGATCATCGCCTCGGTCACCAGCCAGTCCGCCGCGCAGCCTATGGAGAAGCCCGGCGCGACACGCGCCCGCAGCTCAGACACCAGCGCCTCCGCCTCCTGCGGCGTCGCCGCGCCGGAGGTCTTCACCGCCGCGATCCCCTCCATCTGGCTCAGCCGGCTGATCAGCTCCGGGCTGAAGGTGAAGCGCGTCACCGTGGGGTTGTTGTAGATGCACAGCGGAAGGCCGACGGCGGCGGCCACGGCCGTGTAGTGTCCCGCGACCTCGGCGTCGGTAAGCGGCAGATAGGACACCGGCGCCAGCAGCACCGCGTCGGCCCCGGCCTTGGCCGCGTCCTGACCCAGGCGGATCACCTCGGCGGTGCTCGTGGCCCCGATGCCGACCATGATCGGAACCGAGCCCTGCACGCGCTCCACCGCCGCCTCGACAGCGCGGCGGCGCTCGTCGCGGGTCAGATAGGCGTAGGTCCCTGTGCTGCCCAGCAGGCCGATGGAGTCGACCCTGGCCTCGACAAGACGCCCCACCACGCGCTGCACGCCGGCGGCGTCCACGCGGCCTTCCGCATCGGCGGGCGTGATCGGAAAGGCGCTGAGGCCGGAAAAGAGCGTCATGGGCGCACGAATATCCTTGTTCGCGCAGGGCGATGCGGCCATAGGCCCCGCAAAGTCAAGGTTGCCGCGCTCCGCCGATGCTCCTAAGCGCTACGGCATGGAGACCACAGAAGACCTCGCCGACGTCCTGAAGCTCGAGCGCATCGAGAAGAACCTGTTCCGGGGCGTGTCCCCCGACGACGGCTTCCCGCGCATCTTCGGCGGCCTCGTCATCGCCCAGGCCCTGCTGGCGGCCTACGAGACGGTGCCCGAGCGCATCTGCCACTCCCTGCACGCCTACTTCATCCGTCCCGGCGACGTGAAGATTCCGGTGGTCTACGAGGTCGACTTCGCCCGCGACGGCGGCAGCTTCACCACTCGCCGCGTGACCGCCATCCAGAACGGGGAGCAGATCTTCAACCTCGCCGCCTCGTTCCAGTCCATCGAGGACGGCTACGAGCACCAGTTCGACATGCCGTCCGCGCCCGAGCCGCTGAACGTGCCCACCGAACTGGAGCGCTTCCAGGCCCTCGGCGACAAGGTCCCGCGCGGCCTGATCCGCCAAGCCGAGAAGCCGCGCCCCATCGACGTGCGCTGGCCCGATCCGCAGTCCTTCATCGACCCGCAGAAGATGTCGCCGCTGAAGGACGTCTGGATGCGGGCCAAGGCGCCGATCGGCGACAACATCCGCATGCAGCATGCGGCCCTGGCCTACGCCTCGGACATGGCCTTCATGGAGACGGCCCTGCGGCCGCACGCCCTCATCTGGACCACGCCAGGCCTGCAGGCCGCCAGCCTGGACCATGCCATGTGGTTCCACCGTCCGTTCGACTTCAACGAATGGGTGCTGTTCTCGCAGGACAGCCCCTCCGCCTCCCAAGGCCGGGGCCTCGTCCGTGGCCAGATGTTCGCCAAGGACGGGACCCTCGTCGCCTCGGTGGCGCAGGAGTGCCTGATGCGGGTGCGTAAGGGCTAGAGCTCCTGGTCGGCGATCAGGGCGGCCTTCGGGTCGGCCATCGCCTTGGCGCGCTGGTCCTCCAGCCCCTTCAGGGTGATGACCGGCTTGGCCGCCTTCAGGGCGAGGGTGTAGGCGGTGGTCAGGGCCTCGCCCGCCGGGACCGCCACGTCTGGGGCCACGCCAACGCCTTCCCAGTTTCCCTTGGTGGTCGGGTGGACCACCTTGCCGTTGGGCACGAAGACCGAGAAGCCGCCGCCCAGGGTCTGGGCCGGCGCGTTGGCGGGGTTGGCGCCGCCCCGCGTGGTCTCGCCCACCAGGGTCGCGCGGTCCGCCGCCTTCAGCACATAGGCCATGGCCTCCGCCGCCGAGAAGGTCCGGGACGAGGTCAGCACATAAATCGGCTTGCCGTCGAAGGCCGCGCCGCCGACCGCCGGCTTCACCACCACCTTCTCGATCTCCCAGCTTCCGTCGGGCTGGCGGTAATGCAGCTCCTCCATGGGGATCAGGGTGTTCGACAGGTGGCTGATCAGCACGTCGCCCGCCCCGGCCCCGCCGCCGTTGTTGGCGCGCAGGTCGATGATCAGGGCGTCGGTGTCCTTCAGCATGGCGACGATGTTGGTCATCATCGCCTCGGCCTCGGGCGTGTCCACCAGATAGCGCAGCTTGATGTAGCCCACATTGCCCGGCAGGCGGCGGACCGACATCAGCCCCTGGGCGATGCCCTTGGCCAGGGGCTCCGGCCACAGGGGCGGGCGCTCGCCGGCGGCGGTCTCGATTTTGGTCGGCTCATAGGTGACGTTCAGGTGCTTGTCGCCGCCGACGCGCTGCATCTCCTCCGACACCGCCGCCGTGAAGGCGTCCACGTCCTTGGCGGCCAGCAGGGTTTCGCGGTCGGCCTTAAGCGCCTTGCGCACGGCGTCCGCCTTCTCCGGGAAGACGTAGCTGTTCAGCGCCTTGTCCAGTTGGTCGAGCGCCTGGGCCGCCTGGGTCCGGTCCAGCGGAACAGCGGCCTGGGCGAAGCTCGCGGCGCTGGCGAACAGCAAGGCGGCGAAGACGGTGGAGCGAGAGAGCATGGCTTTCCTTTCAATCTAGGAAAGCGCTTACTTATTTATGCGAAGCGACGGTACTTAAATTCTCGTCATGCAGATCGTGCGCCTCAGGCGTCGGTGTTGGGTTCGCTTTCGCCGACCTCGACGGGTCGGATGATGACCACCTTGCCGCCGGCGATGTCGACGGTGGGGGCGTTCTCACGCGTGAAGGCCAGGTACCAGGTCTGGCCCCCGGCGGCGGGCGCGATCTCAAGAAGGTCGCCGGCGCCGAAGTCCTGCACGGCCTTGATCCTGCCCACGGTCTCGCCCTGCGGCGTGACGGCGGCCAGGCCGATCAGGTCGTTGAGATAGAACTCATCCTCCTCCGGCTCGGGCAGGTCCGAGCGCAGGACGTGAAGCTTCAAGCCGCGCAGGGCGTCGGCGTCTTCCTTGGAGGCGATTTGGGGCGAACGGGCGATGATCCCATCCTTGACCGCGCGGGCGCTCGTGATGGTGAGGGCGGGCGAACCGTCCTCACGCACCAGAGACTTGTACTGCGCGAGAGCGAGGGGATCAGCCGTATAGGTGCTGATCCGGACCTCGCCCCGCACGCCGAACGCCCCGGCCACGCGGCCAACCAGAATGAGGGCGTCGGTCACGCGAAAACCCTTAGGCTTCGGTGGTTTCTTCAGCAGCCGGAGCTTCCTCGGCGGCCGGAGCTTCTTCAGCAGCAGCTTCGGCAGCCGGGGCTTCCTCGGCCGGAGCAGCTTCCGGTTCCGGAGCCGGAGCAGCAGCGGCGGCGGCAGCGGCTTCAGCAGCCGCGGCCTTGGCGGCGGCGGCTTCCTCAGCGGCGGCCACTTCGGCGGCCTTGCGGTCTTCTTCGCGCTGGGCGCGCTCGGCGGTGCGCTCTTGCGCCTTCTTGCCCGGCTGGCCCTTGTTCGGGTTGTTGCCGGCTTCCCACTTCACGAGGCCTTCCTTCGACAGGAAGCGCGCGACGCGGTCGGTCGGCTGAGCGCCCTTGGCCAGCCAGCCCTGGATGGACTCGAGCTTCAGGGTGACGCGGGTCGGATCGTCCTTCTTGAGGAGCGGGTTGTAGGTGCCGACCTTCTCGATGAAGCGGCCGTCGCGCGGCGAGTGGCTGTCGGCCACGACGATCGAGTAGTACGGGCGCTTCTTGGTGCCGCCGCGGGCGAGACGAATCTTCAGCATTTTCAGTTCCTTGGAGTCTAGTTCAGGTTATTTCTTGAACGGGTTGAAGCCGGGGGGCATGCCGCCCAGGCCAGGTAGTTTGGGTCCGCCGAGGCCCGGCAGGCCGGAAAGGCCGCCCTGCTGCTGCAGCTTGGCCGCGGCGGCCTCGATCTCTGCTTCGGACGGCATCTTGCCGCCGCCGAGGTTCTTGAGCGGGTTGGCGCCGCCGCCACCCAGGCCCATGGCCTGGGCCATCTTCATCATGCCCTTGCCGCCGTCCTTGCTGATCGACTTGAACATGTCGGCCATCTGGCGGTGCTGCTTGAGCAGGCGGTTGACCTCCGCCACGTCGACCCCGGCGCCGGCCGCGATGCGGCGCTTGCGCGAAGCCTGCAGGATGTCGGGCTTCTTGCGCTCCTGCTTGGTCATGGAGCTGATGATGGCCTGCTGACGACGGAAGACGCTGTCGTCGATATTGGCTTCCTCGATCTGCTTCTTGACCTTCTGGACGCCGGGCAGCAGGCCCATGATGCCCTGCATGCCGCCCATCTTCTGCATCTGGGCGAGCTGGCTGGCCAGGTCGTCGAGGTCGAACTGGCCCTTGGCCAGCTTCTTGGCCATGCGCTCGGCCTGGGCCTGGTCAAGTTCGGCCGCGGCCTTCTCCACCAGGGCCACCACGTCGCCTTGGCCCAGGATGCGGCCGGCCACGCGGCGGGCGTCGAAGGTGTCGAGCTCGTCGACCTTTTCGCCGGCGCCCAGGTACTTGATCGGCAGGCCGGTGACCGCCCGCATGGACAGCATGGCGCCGCCGCGGCCGTCGCCGTCGGCGCGGGTCAGGATCAGGCCGGTGAGCGGCAGGCGCTCGTGGAAGGCGGTGGCGGTGCGCACCGCGTCCTGGCCGGTCAGGCTGTCGGCCACCAGCAGGGTCTCGACGGGATTGGCGAGTTTGGCGATCTCCGCCGCCTCGCTCATCATCGCTTCGTCCAGGGTCGTGCGGCCGGCGGTGTCCAGGATGACCACGTCGTAGCCGCCCAGCTTGCCGGCGCTCAGGGCGCGCTTGGCGATGTCGGGGGCCGATTGGCCGGCGACGATCGGCAGGGTCTCGACGCCGATCTGGACGCCCAGGGCGGCCAGCTGCTCCATGGCGGCCGGACGACGGGTGTCCAGCGAGGCCATCAGGACCTTCTTGCGCTCGGTCTTGGTCAGGCGCAGGGCCAGCTTGGCCGAGGTGGTCGTCTTGCCGGAACCCTGAAGACCGGCCATCAGGATGACCGTCGGCGGATTGGTGGCCAGGCGCAGGGGCTCCGGCTCCTCGCCGCCCAGCATCTCGATCAGGCCGTCATAGACGATCTTGACCACCTGGTCGGCGGGGCGGACGGCGCGGATCACCGCCTCGCCCGTGGCGCTTTCCTTGGCCTTGGAGATGAAGTCCTTCACCACCGGCAGGGCGACGTCGGCCTCCAGCAGGGCGACGCGGACTTCGCGCAGGGCTTCCTCGACGTCCTTCTCAGAAAGGACGCCGCGCCCGCCAAGCCGGTCGAATACGCCGGAAAGTCGCTCTGTAAGGCCGTCGAACATTCAGCTCACCCATGCGCGCAACGCGGCCAGCCCCCGTGGACGATCACGTCGACGGGGGGCCTCGCCGCCCTCGTCCGGATGGTGTCCTGGTCTCCCAGGCCGGGGTCGTGGCGGTGGAGGGCGCTGGCAATGCTGCGCCGGAAAGCGGGCCTTATGGGCGAGAAGGCCGTCAAAATCAAGTTTTGAGAGTCTGCAGGGCCGAACTCGCGCGTCCGCACGGCGTTGTCCTCGCAACTCCACGCCAGCTTTCGAGGCCTTCCCATGACCGACAACCACGCCCAGCAGGCCGAACGCGCCGCCGATCAGCAGCGCAAGGTGCAGGATCAGGTCGACCGCGCTGACAAGGCGGCGGGGGAGGAAGAACGCTCTTTCGCGATGCAGGCGGGCGGGCGTGAATATCCCGTGCCGCCTTTGCCGGCCCAGCACCAGGCCAAGCCGGGCTCGGAGGCGGACCTCGATCTGGCTCCCATGTACGACGCGCCCTTCTACAAGGGGTCGGAGAAGCTGCTCGACAAGGTCGCCATCATCACCGGCGGCGACAGCGGCATCGGCCGCTCGGTTGCGGTCCTGTTCGCCCGCGAAGGCGCCGACATCGCCATCCTTCATCTGGACGAGGATGAGGACGCCGAGACCACGAAGAAGGCTGTCGAGAAGGAAGGGCGCCGCGCCATCGTCATCAAGGGCGACGTGCGCAGCCGCGCCTTCTGCCAGGCCGCCGTCGAGCAGACGGTGAAGGAGCTGGGCAAGCTGGATGTCCTGGTCAACAACGCCGCCTTCCAGGTCCACGCTCCCTCTCTGGAGGAGCTGACCGAAGAGCACTTCGACGCCACCCTGAAGACCAATCTCTACGGCTACTTCTTCATGGCCCAGGCCGCCGTGCCGCATATGAAGCCCGGTTCGGCCATTGTCATGTCGGGCTCGGTCACCGGCCTGATGGGCAACAAGGACTTGCTGGACTACTCGACCACCAAGGGCGGCATTCACGCCTTCACGCGCTCCCTGGCCACGCACCTGATCCCCAAGGGCATCCGGGTGAACGCCGTAGCCCCCGGTCCGGTCTGGACGCCCCTGAACCCCAGCGACAAGCAGGCCGAGGTGGTCGCCCATTTCGGCGAGGACACGCCCATGGGCCGCCCGGCCCAGCCGGAAGAGCTGGCGCCGTCCTACGTCTTCCTCGCCTCGCCCCACACCTCGAGCTACATCACCGGCGAAATCCTGCCGGTGATCGGCGGCTACGGCAGTCGGTGAAATAAGGGGCTGGACTGACGTAGGGCCAACCCGCCGAAGCTTCTCCCAACACAGAACGAACGGGGAGACGCGCCATGCCGGAAGCCTTGATCATCGACGCCTGCCGCACGCCGCGCGGCATCGGCAAAGTGGGGAAGGGGGCTCTGGCCGACTTCCATCCCCAGCACCTGGCCGCCGCCGTGCTCAAGGCGATCGCCGAGCGCAACAAACTGAACACCGCCCAGGTGGACGACATCATCTGGGGCACCAGCAGCCAGCGCGGCAAGCAGGGCGGGGACCTGGGCCGCATGGCCGCCCTCGACGCCGGCTACGACATCCGCGCCAGCGGCGTGACCCTGGACCGCTTCTGCGGTTCGGGCATCACCACGGTGAACCTGGCCGCCGCCCAGATCATGTCGGGCATGGAGGATCTGGTCATCGCCGGCGGCACTGAGATGATGAGCTACACCGCCGCCACCGCCGACCCGACCAAGCCGCCGATGATGGACGCCGGCAACCTGCGCCTGCGCGCCCGCCATCCGCAGAGCCACCAGGGGGTCTGCGCCGACGCCATCGCCACGCTGGAGGGGATCGAGCGCCAGGCCCTGGATGAGCTGGCCATGGTCAGCCAGGAGCGCGCCGACCACGCAATCCGCAACGGCCACTTCGACCGCGCTTTGATCCCGGTCCTGCGCGACGACGGCTCCGTGGCCCTGGATCGCGAGGAGTTCCCCCGCCCGCAGACGACGCTGGAGGGGCTCTCCACCCTCAAGCCCGCCTTCGAGATGATGGCGGGCATCCAGCTCGACGAGGCGGGCACGACCTATGCCGGCCTGATCAACCAGGTCTATCCGGACCTGAAGATCCGCCACATGCACCACGCGGGCAATTCGTCGGGCGTGGTGGACGGGGCGGCCGCCCTGCTGCTGGCCTCGCCCGACTACGCCGCCCGCAACGGGTTGAAGGCGCGGGCCCGGGTGGTCGCCACCGCCAATGTGGGCGACAGCCCGACCCTGATGCTCAACGCCCCGGTCCCGGCGGCGAAGAAGGCGCTGCAGAAGGCCGGGCTGACCCCCGACGACATCGACCTGTGGGAGATCAACGAGGCCTTCGCCGTTGTGGCCGAGAAGTTCATCCGCGACCTCAACCTCGACCGGAAGAAGGTCAATGTGAACGGCGGGGCCATGGCGCTGGGCCACCCCATCGGCGCCACCGGCTCCATCCTCATCGGGACCATCCTGGACGAGCTGGAGCGCCGCGATCTGAAGCGCGGCCTGGTGACCATGTGCGCCGCCGGCGGCATGGCCCCGGCGATCATCATCGAGCGGGTCTAGGGGTTCGGGTTGAAGCCTTCCTGGGCCTTTCGGAACTGCAGCTCGAAATAGGGGACCAGGAAGTCGATGAAGGCGCGGACGCGGGGGCTGTTCTTCAGGTCCTCCCGTGTGACCAGCCAGCTGCCGCCGATGATCGGCGGGTCCGGCCTCATGCACAGCACCAGCTCCTGGTGATCCGTCAGCATCAGCAGAGGCCCGGGCCCTACGCCCAGGCCGTTGCTGATCGCCATGATCATGTTGCCCAGGCTGTTGGAGCGGCACCGCACCTCCGCGCCCGGCGCCTGGGCGAACATCCATTTCACCACGGGCAGGTTCGAGATCGGCCCTTCGCCGCCGATCAGGATGTGGCTTCGTAACTCATCCGGCGTACGCGGGACCCCATGGCGCTGCGCATAGCTTCGGCTGCAGAAGATGGCGAACTCGAAGGTCGCCAGCTTGCGCGCCACGAGATTGGAATCCTCCAGCTCGGCGGTGCCCCGCAGGGCGAGGTCCGCCTCGCCCGCCGCGATGTCCAGGAACTGGTCGGTGATGATCAGCTCCACCGTGATGTCGGGATAGAGGACGCGGAACTCCGACAGGGCCGGCATGACCATGTTGGCCGCCATGTCCGCCAGGGTCAGGCGCAGGGTGCCCGACAGGTCCCGCCGCAGGGCGGACGCCTGCCGCGTCAGGGCCGTGAACTCCGCCTCCACCTTCTGCGCATGGGGCAGCAGTTTCTCGCCGGCCTCGGTCAGGCGGCTTCCGGTCTGGCTGCGTTCGATCAGCTTGAAGCCCAGGGCGTGCTCCAGCGCATCCAGCCGACGTCCCACCGTCGTCTGGTTCACCTGAAGTTCGGCGGCCGCCCCCAGCGCGCTGCCCTGCCGCGCTACGGCCAGGAAGACGCGCAGGTCGTTCCAGTCCATGAGGCCTATTCTGCACAAACGCATAACAGGGTTGCAACAGCCGACATTGCAGCGTTCTGCGGACGTCGTTATTCCGCCCCGCCTGTCAGGGGCACATCATGAAACTCTATAGCGATCCGATCTCCACCACCTCGCGGCCGGTGCTGCACTTCGCCGCCGAAAACGGCATCAATCTCGAACTCGTCCATGTGGACATGCTCACCGGCGGCGCCCAGCATCCGGACTATCTGAGCATCAACCCGAACGGCATCGTGCCCTACTTCGTGGATGGCGACTTCGCCCTCGGCGAATGCTCGGCGATCCTCAAGTACTTGGCCGACCGCACGGCCTCGCCCGCCTATCCGGTGGAGTTGCGCGCCCGCGCCCGGGTGAACGAGGCGATGGATTGGTTCGCCACCAACCTGCACAAGGACCTGTGCGTGTTCGGCGTCTATGTGGCCGTCATGCCGCCGGAAGGCCTCGACCCCGCCGGCGTCCAGGCCCTGGTCACCTACGGCCGCACCCGCGCCGCCCGCTGGATGGCCGTGCTCAACGACGTGATGCTGGCCGACGGCGGCTTCGTCTGCGGGGACCAGATCACCATCGCCGACTATCTGGGCGCGACCTTCGTCAGCTTCGGCGAGGCGGGGGGCTTCGACCTGTCGCCCTGGCCCAGGGTCGCCGCCTGGATGCAGCGCATGCGCGCGCGTCCGGGCTTTGCTCCCGCCTACGCCCCGTTCAACGCCTGGCTGGCCCAGCGCGCCGCTGAAGCCCAAGGGGTCGCCGCATGAACCGCTGGCCTTATGTCTTCTTCGCCACCGCCACGGTCTACATCCTGATCGGCGTGCTGTGGGGCATGGCCATGAGCCTGACCCACCATCACGAGACCTACAGCGCCCACGCGCACCTGAATCTGATCGGCTGGGTCAGCCAGGCGCTGATGGGCCTGTTCTACGCGGTGATGGGCCGTCGCACGCCCAACTGGCTGGCGGCGACCAACTACGTCTTCACCAACATCGGGGTCATCTGCATGACCACGGTGCTCTACCTCTACCTGTCCGGCTCGGCGGCCTCGAAGCAGCTGATGATGGGCCTCTACATGGTCGGGCCGCCCAGCGTGATCCTCGGCTTCTTCTTCTTCGCCGGCGCGGTCTTCCTCGCCCTGGCCCGCAACTGGAAGACGCCGGCTGTGGCGCAGGCCTAGGCAGATGAAACCCGCTCATCCCCGCGAAGGCGGGGAGCCAAGCTGAGTCCGAGTTTGGGGCGCAGGCTGCGGATCGACCCGTGAACGCCGCTTGGGTCCCCGCCTTCGCGGGGATGAGCGGGTGATAGTGTGGCGCCCTATCGATCAGGATTGAAAACGGCCGGGGATCGCTCCCCGGCCGTTCCTTTGTTCAGCCGAAGCCTTACGCCCCCGGCGGCACCGGGAAGCCCCGGTCGCGCATCAGGGCGCCGATCTTCGGATCGCGGCCGCGGAAGTTGCGGAACTGCTGGGCCGGGTCGATGGAGTTGCCCTTCGACATGATGTCGTCGTGCAGCTTCTTGGCGACCGCCTTGTCGTAGTAGCCGCCCGGCGCCTCCTTGAACGCCTCGCCCACGTCCGCGGTGATCGTGTCGGCCCACAGATAGCTGTAGTAGCCGGCCGAATAGCCGTCGGACGAGAAGACGTGGCCGAACTGCGGGGTGCGGTGACGCATGACGATCTCGCTCGGCATGTTCAGCTTCGCCAGCTCGTCGCGCTCGAAGGCGTCCGGATCGATGGTCACGTCGCCGGCCAGGTGCAGCTTCATGTCGATCAGGGCCGAGGCCAGATACTCGGTGGTGTCGAAGCCCTGGCCGAACTTGTCGGCGGCCTTGATCTTGTCGACCAGGGCCTGCGGGATCGTCGCGCCGGTCTGGTAGTGGACGGCGAACTTGTTGAGCACTTCCTTAGTCGGCAGCCAGTGCTCGTTCAGCTGGCTCGGGAACTCCACATAGTCACGGGCCACCGCGGTGCCGGCCACGCTCGGATAGACCACGTCGGAGTTCAGGCCGTGCAGGGCGTGGCCGAACTCGTGGAACATGGTGCTGGCGTCATCCCAGGAGATGAGCACCGGCTCGCCGGGCGCGCCCTTGATGAAGTTGGAGTTGTTCGAGACGATCGTCTTGATGTCGCCCTTGAACTTCTCCTGGCCGCGATAGGCGTTCATCCAGGCGCCCGAGCGCTTGCCCTGGCGGGCATAGGGATCGAAGTACCACAGGCCGACCAGCTTGCCGCCGCGGTTCACCTCCCAGACGCGGACGTCGGGGTGATAGACCGGCACGTTGTCGATCTGCTTGAACTCGAAGCCGTAGAGCTGGCCGGCGGCCCAGAACATGCCTTCGCGCAGCTTCTCCATCTGCATGTACGGCTTCACCTCGTTCATATCGAGGTCGTACTTCGCCTTGCGGACCTTCTCCGCGTAGAAGCGGTAATCCCAAGGCGCCAGCTTGAAGCCGCCCTTCTCCGCGTCGACGATCTTCTGCATCTCGGCCACGTCGATGGCGACCTGGGCGATGGCCGGCTTCCACACCGCCTCCATCAGCTCCATGGCCGCTTCCGGCGTCTTGGCCATGCTGTTCTCGACCCGCCAGTGAGCGTGCGTCTTGTAGCCCAGCAGCTTGGCGCGCTCGACGCGCAGCTTCAGGATCTCGGTGATGATCTTGTTGTTGTCGTGCGCGTCGCCGTTGTCGCCGCGGTTGACGAAGGCGCGCCAGACCTTCTCGCGCATGGCGCGGTTGGTGGCGTTGGTCAGGTAGGGATCGACGCTGGAGCGGGTGTTGACGATCACCCACTTGCCTTCCAGCCCGCGATCCTTGGCCGAGGCGGCGGCGCCGGCCTTCAGGCTGTCGGGCAGGCCGGCCAGATCGGCCTGGGTCAGCTCGATATAGGTCTCCTCATCCGCCAACAGGTTGTTGCTGAAGGTCGAGAACAGGGTCGCCAGGCGCTTGTTGATCTCGCCGATGCGGGTCTTGGCGGCGGCGTCCAGCTTGGCGCCCTGGCGCACGAAGTTGGTGTAGTACAGCCAGGTCACGCGCTGCTGCTCGGGCGTCAGCTTGGCCTTGGCGGGGGAGTTGTAGACCGCCTCCACGCGTTTGAAGAGCGCGGGGTTCTGGTTGATCTTGTCGTTGAACGCGGCCAGGACCGGGCTCATCTCCTGCTGCACGGCGCGGAACTCGGGCGTGCTCATGTTGCCGCCCCAGATGCCCCAGTAGGTGAACACGTCGCTCAGGGTGCGGCCGGCGTCCTCAAGCGGGACGATGGTGTTGTCGAAGGTCGGCGCGGCCGTGTTGGCCGTGATCGCGTCGATCTCCTTCAGGTTCTCGGCCATGCCGATTTCGAGGGCGGCCTTCACGTCCGAGACCTTGGCCTTATCGAAGGCGGGGACGCCGCCATAGGGGCCGGTCCACTTCTGGGTCAGGGGATTGGTCTGGGCCATGGACAGGGTAGGGGCCAGGGCGGCCGCGAGGCCGGTGGCGGCGGTGGCCGCCAGGAAGGTTCGACGCTGCAAGGTCGGGTCTCCAGATTTCGATGGGGCGGACCTTAGACCTCCTGTGGCCCGTGTCATATTACGCGGCTGTAATGAAACATCGGTCGCCTTAAACCGCGCATGGACGCCGCTCCGGGGCGGGTCTAAATCGGTCTCATGTCCATCGGCGTGTTCGATTCCGGCGTAGGGGGCCTGACCGTCCACCGCGCCCTCGTGGAGCGGCTTCCGGCCGCCGACTTCATCTATCTCGCCGACCAGGCGAACGCCCCCTATGGCGGCCGTCCGGGCGAGGAGATCGTCGACCTGACCCGCGCAGGTTGCGAGCGTCTGTTCGACGCCGGCGCCGACCTGGTGGTCCTGGCCTGCAACACCGCCAGCGCCATCGCCCTTCGCCGCCTTCAGCAGACCTGGCTGCCCGATTACCGCAAGGCCAAGGGCAAGCCGCTGAACGTGCTGGGCATCATCGTCCCGACCATCGAGGCGGCCACCGGCCTGCCCTGGGAGCATGAGGCCGAGCGGCGTGGGGAGAAGGTCGAGAAGCTCGACATCCTCGGCGTCTTCTCGACCCAGGGCACCACCAACAGCCGGGTCTATGAGATCGAGATCGACAAGCGACGCCAGGACGTGGCGGTGTTCTCCGAGGCCTGCCCCAATCTGGTGCCCCTGATCGAGGGCGACGCCGGGGTGGTCGAACTGGCGAAGGAGATCGAGGAGCGCGTCGCAGCCCTGACCCGCCGCATCGGCCGGGCCCCGGACCGCGCCATCCTCGGCTGCACCCACTACGAGATCGTCGCCGATCTGTTCCGGGCGGCCCTGCCGGCGGGAACCCCGCTGATCCACCAGCCCGTCGCCACGGCGGATGCGCTTGAGCGCTACCTGGCCCGCCACCCGGAACTGAACCCCGGAACCTCCGGCGTGCGCCGCTTCCTGACCACCGGCAAACCGGGTCCGCAGAACGCCCTGGTGGAAAGCTTCTGGGGCGGCCCGCTAAGCTTCGAGGCGGCGTAAACCTCTTCTCCTGCCCCGTGAAACGGGGGAGGGGGACCATGCGAAGCATGGTGGAGGGGGCGCTATGCGACACCCCTATCATCCGCTCACCCCGGCGAAGGCCGGGGTCCAGATTCATCGAGAGCGTCAGCAGTGCTCACATGGATCCCGGCCTTCGCCGGGATGAGCGGGTTAGTGGTTGGCTAGTTTGTCGGCCCTAAACCCGCTCCCCGCAATCCACGCCCACGTACTGCGCGCGGCGGGTCTCGAAGACCACCACGCCCACATGGCCGCGCCCGATCGGGAAGTCGAAGATCCACCCGCCGGCCATGGCCGTGTATTCGGGCTTCCCGAGCGTGAACCGGCCGCCCAGCCTGTCCCGGGCGCAGGTGTTGGCCGCGCTGGCGGCGTAGCGCCGGGCGATCGTCTCGGCCTGTTCGAAGGTGGTCTGCCGACGTGAAAAGACCGCCGACAGGGCCAGGAGAACCGTCGCGACGACGGCGATCCACAACCATGTGCGGCGGTCGATCATGCGGCTTCAGGCCGCCAAGGGCTTAGCCGGCGGCGCGGTCGTCGTCCTGCTCGCCGCCGCCCAGCAGGGCCATCTGCAGACGGGCGCGGTCGCGGCGGGCCGATTCCAGCGCCCCGCTGTTGACGGCGGCCTCGGCGCGGATGCGCTCCAGCTCCGACTGCATCTCGGTGGCGCGCTCGGCGTGATCGCGTTGCGCCTGGTCCTGCGCGGCCTGCAGGGTCTCGAAGCGGGCGCGCAGTTGAGCGGCGCGTTCCTCGCCGCGCTTGAGCGCCTTTTCCTGGGCCTGGACGGTCTTGGCCAATTGGTCGGCCCGTTCGATGGCCGCCGCGCGGGCGGTGTCGAGCGAGGCGTGACGGTGACGCAGGGCGTCGGCCTCTTCCTCCAGGCTGCGGATGCGTTCCTGGGCGCGGTCGACCGAGACCTGCAATTCGCTGGCGCGGCGCTCGGCGGCCTGATGGGCGGCGCCGATTTCGCCGAGGCGTTGCGACAGCTGGGTGTTCAGCTCCTCCAGCTTCTCGGCGCGGACAACCGCGGTCTCGAAGCGGGCCTGAAGGGCGGCGGCGTCGGAGCGGGCGGCTTCGACCTGGCCTTCCAGGGCGCGGATGTTGCGGGTGGCCTCGGTCTGGTCGGCCAGGTTGCGCGCACGCTCGGAAGCGATCTGCGTCTCCAGCTCGGTCTCGACGCGGGCCAGGCGGGCGACTTCGCCATTGGCGTAGTCGAGGCGCTTCTTCAGGACGCCGTTCTCCTCGCTGGCGAGGCTGAAGTCCTGGGTGGCGCGGGCCAGCGAATTCTCCGCCTCATTGCGGCGCAGTTCGCTTTCCTGGGCCTGGATGCGCAGAGCGGCGCAGTCCTGGTCCAGGTGCTCGGCGCGGGCCGAAACGTCGCGCAGGGACGCGTCCAGCGAGCCGGCGCGCAGTTCGGTCTGCAGAAGCTGGTTGCGCAGGCGGTCCAGCTCGAGGGCGTTCTCCTCAAGCTGCGATTCTTGCGACTGTCGGATGGCCTCGGATTCGCCGAGCGTCGACTCGGTGCTGGCCAGACGGGCCGACAGGTCGCGTTCGCGGCCTTGCAGGTCGTCGATGTTGTCGAGCGCGGCGTCATGCGCGTTGCGCAGGCTCAGCAGCTCGGCGTGTTCGGCGCGGCGCGCCTCGAATTCTTCGGTGACCGGCTTGCGGACCTCGGCCAGCAGCGGCTCGATGGCGCGCAGGTGCTCCATGACCCGCTCGATGCCGTCCAGCCCGCCATGAATGGATTCATAGCGCAGGCCGATGGCCTGGGTGGCCTCGACCAGACGGTCGGAGCCCTCGGCCTCCGCTTCACGCTCCAAGCCGGCCTCGATGCGCGTGACGTTCTTGCCGCCGCGCGCAGACTTCGAAAGCAGTCGCATTCCAGTCCCCCCGCCGCAGCCCGCGGCGCATCGATCTAGTGATTCGCGCGCCCCGCGCGGCCACCCGGAATCATTTCCGGCCGGTTAACAGCCTAGCCACGAGGGGGGAGTCTTGTCGATACGGAAGTGCGGTTAAGAGCCCGCTGCGGCTACTTGTCCGACCACACCGCCAGCTCGTTGCCGGCCGGGTCGCGGAAGTGGAAGCGCCGCCCGCCCGGAAAGCTGAAGATCGGCTGCACGATCGCGCCGCCCGCCGCCTCCACCTTGGCCTGCATGGCCTCCAGGTCGTGGGCGAACAGGATCACCAGCGGCTTGCCCACCGAGCCTGCATCGTCCGGCTGGGCCTGGAAGCCGCCATCGACGCCTTGCTCGAAGGCAGCGTAGTCGGGACCGTAGTCGGTGAAGGTCCAGCCGAAGGCCTTGCCATAGAAGTCCTTGGTGGCCGGCAGGGCGCCGCCCGGCAGCTCCACATAATCGATCTTGCCGTCTTCGCGCATGGCGGTTCCCCTCAATAAATGTTCTGCAAATGTTCTAGTTGGCGCTCAGGGCAGAGTCCAGACAGACGTCCGCTTCACGGCCATGTCCTCCAGCTCCCGCGTGGTCGGCACCTGATACTCGGCCAGCTTTTCCAGCCCGGTCTTGGGGAAGTAGGTCCGCCCCGGATCGCCGATCAGGGCCTGCGCCCCTCGGCCCCGCGCCGCGCCCAGCCAGGCCAGGACCTTCTCCGCCATGGGCTTCTCATAGGCCACGTCCCCGGCCAGGAAGACGTCGGCCTCTGGCGGGGCGTCATCCAGCAGGTTGCGGTCGGTGAAGTCCACCGCCACCCCGTTGGCCTCGGCGTTCAGTGTGACCGACGCCTCGCAGAACACGTCGATGTCCGTGGCCAGCACCCGCGTGGCCCCCGCCTTCATGGCGGCGATGGCCACCAGGCCCGAGCCGGTGGCGAAATCCACCACCGTCTTGCCGCGCACCAGCTCCGGATGATCCAGCACATAGCGCGCCAGGGCCTGCCCGCCGGCCCAGGCGAAGGCCCAGAACGGCGGCGGCAGGCCGATCTCCTCCAGCGCCTCTTCCGTCATCCGCCACAGGGGCGTGATCTCGTCCGCCAGATGCAGGACCAGCTCAGGCGCGTGCGGCGGCGCCTGCAGGCGCGTGTTCTCCAGGATGAAGGCGCGACGGCCTTCCAGGGTCGGGACGATCACGTGAGGCTCTTACGCCAATGGTTGAGCGTGCTCTAGGACGATGCTGGTTAGCATCAACCACTCCTCCCCGCGAAGGCGGGGATCCAAGCCGAGTCTGAGCGGGGTGGTGAATGCGGTGGATCAACCTGCGAACGCCGCTTGGGTCCCCGCCTTCGCGGGGAAGAGCGGCTTGGGGGGCAGGTTCGGTGAAGCTCGGTGACGCTTAGGCGGCTCGGCTTGAAGCGGCCCTCAGCACGGTCAGATAGCCCGGCGCGGTCAGCATGCCCTGGGTCACGCCCTTCTTCTCCAGCAGCCGGTTGGCCCTAGGCAGGCTCCAGCAGGGCAGGTGCATGAACATGTGATGCTCGCCGTGAAAGTTCACCCAATAGGGGGCGATCAGGGCGCGTTCAATCCAGTTGGCGCGGGTGGTCCGCGCATGGCGCAGGGGATCGGTCTCGTCCTTGGCCACCAGGGCGTGCTCGGCGATGTTGCGCAGGCGCGTGACCAGAGGGAACCAAGTCGCCAAAGGCAGCAGCCAGCAGACGAAATAGGCCCACCAGTATCCGGCCACGGCCAGGACCGCGAACAGGCCCAGGTTCCACAGCAGGAACACCGCCGACCGCGCCGCCTCGGTGGCGAAGATCGCTCCCGCCGGCTGGCCGTGCTCGCGCTTCTTCAGGCGCGCCAGCAGCGGGCCGAACCGCTGCTTGAAGAAGGTCTGGCCCGTCAGGTCGCGGATGATCTTGCGGCGCAGGGACGCGCGGGTGGTGGGGAAGGGCGCCGACAGGACCAGGTCCGGGTCCTCCGCCTGCTGGGCGAACTTGTGGTGGGTCAGGTGATAGGTGCGATAGCCGACCAGATTGCCGCCCACCGGCGCGGCGCACAGCCACTGGCCGACCCAGTCGTTGAGCTTCAGATTCCTGTGCAGGCAGCCATGGGCCGCGTCGTGCATCAGGATCGCCAGACCCAGTTGCCGCGTGCCAGTGATCATCACCATCAGGACGAAGGTCAGCGGGTTAGGCCAGACCACGAACATCGCCCCGGCGGCCAGGATGACGATCCAGGCATGGGCGACCAGGGCCAGCCCCTTCCACGACGAGCGCGCGGACAATGGCGCCCATTCCTCGGGCGTGAAGAAGTCCTTCGGGTTGACGCGGGCTGCGGCGGCCATGGCGGGATCATCTCACCACGGCGCTGACCCGCCAAGCGTGACCCAAGGTCAGCTGTTGCTGAACATCCCGGCGGCCAGGGCTACGAACAGGATCAGCCCCGCCCAGGCGTTGGACTTGAACAGCTTCAGCGCGTGCTGCGGCTGGTCCGGCTTCAGCAGCACCACCTGCGTCAGCAGGTGCGCCGCGAACACCGCCCAGATCGGGGTGAAGGCGATCGGCCCCAACCCGGCCGACCATGCGGCTGTTCCGGCCAGCAGAATGGTCAGGACATAGAAGCCAAGCACACCCTTGCGCACCCCCTTGCCCAGGCGGCGGGCGGAGGACTTCACCCCCGCCAGGGCGTCGTCCTCGATATCCTGAAGCGCGTAGATCGTGTCGTAGCCCAGGGTCCAGAAGATGCCGGCCGCGTACAGCAGCAGGGCCGGCGGCTCGACGATCCCGGTCACGGCGGCGTAGCCCAGCAGCGCGCCCCAGTTGAAGGTCAGGCCCAGCCAGGCCTGCGGCCACCAGGTGATCCGCTTCATGAACGGGTAGCCCGCCACCAGGCCCAGCGACAGGACGCCCAGCACGATGGCCGTGGTCCCCAGGGTCAGCAGGATCAGCAGCGAGGTCAGCGAACAGCCCAGCACGAAGGCCCAGGCCTGCTTGACGCTGATCTCCCCCGCCGGGATCGGCCGCGCCGCCGTGCGCGCCACCTGGGCGTCGAAGTCGCGGTCGACGATGTCGTTATAGGCGCAGCCCGCCGCCCGCATCAGCGCCGCCCCCAGGAAGAAGGCGACCAGCAGCCACGGGCTCGGCAACTGCTCCCGCGCCGCCGAGGCCAGGGCGATTCCCTGCCAGCCGGGCAGCATCAGCAGCCAGATCCCCGCTGGCCGGTCGAAGCGGCCGAGCCGCAGCCAGGGGCGCACGGCGGGCGGAGCGAGGCGGTCGACCCAGTTGGCGGGAGCGGCGTCGGGCAGGGGCGCGGTCATGCCGCTGGCTTAGCGCAGCGCTTGGCCGGAAGCGACATAGAAGCTTCCAATCGGTTCGAAAAAAACAATCAATTGGATTTGTGGGAGGCGAAGGTGGAGATTGTTCTCACCCCGACGGCTCCTCCGCACCCCATCGCCGCGGACGGGGCCATGGCCGCCCTTCCTTCCTCCCCCCAGGAAGGGCGGCCCCTAATTTTCCTCTGATTTCGATCAACGATAATTGCGAGCCATTCGCGTAAAACGGCGCCATTGTCGCGCCCGATGAACCCACCGCCCCGCCGCCGCCGATCCCGCGTTGTCCGCTGGACCCTCGACGCCGTGGGCGGGACGCTGTTCGCCATCGGGACGGTCAACATCTTCATCCCCGGCCTGCCGACCACGATCTTCTGGATCGGGGCGGTCATGTGCTTCGTGAAGACCCGGCCCAGCGCCGTGAAGCCCATCCTGCGCACCCCCGTGATCGGCCCGGCGATCCGGGGTTTCCTGCGCTGGAAGCCGTTCTCGAAGAAGAAGCGCCGCTAATCTTCAATTCGCCGTCGTCGTCACCAGCTAAGCTGCACGCCCTGATTGGAGACATCCATGGCCGCCGCCCCGAAGAAGACCGCAACCAAATCCGCTCAAGCCAAGCCCCAGGTCTGGCTCGCCGCCGGCCTGCGCACTCCCTTCGCCAAGGTGGACGGCCCCCTCGGCGGCTATGACGCCATCACCATGTCGGTCCCCGTGGTCCAGGCCATGGCGGCGCAGCTCAAGGGTGGCGCCCAACCCGACTTCGCCGTCTGGGGCACGGTGATCCCCAGCCTGACCTTCAGCAACATCGCCCGCGAGGTGCTGATCGACTCCGGCATCGGCCCGACCATCCCGGCCTACTCCACCGTCATGGCCTGCTCGACCAGCATGATGGGGACCTTCCAGGCCGCCGGCATGATCGACGGCGACGCCCGCAACCTCGCTTTGGTCGGCGGGGTGGAGGCCATGAGCCGCGTGCAGATCGGCCTGACCCAGGGCCTGTCCGACTGGATCCGCAAGTTCCAGGGCGCCAAGACCACGGGCCAGAAGATCGCCCATCTGAAGACCCTCAACCCCGCCAATCTGAAGCTCTGGATTCCCAAGGTGGTGAACCGCACCACGGGCATGAGCATGGGCGAGCACACCGAGATCACCGCCAAGGACTGGTCCCTGACCCGCGAGGAGCAGGACGTCATCGCCCTGGCCAGCCACGTCAATGCCGTGGCCGCCTGGGACCGCGCCTTCTTCGACAGCCTGGTCGCGCCCCTGGGCGGGGTGAAGAAGGACACCATTCCCCGCAAGGACACCTCGCTGGAGAAGCTGGCCAAGCTGCCGCCGGCCTTCGATCGCACCAGCGGCAAGGGGACCCTGACCGCCGGCAACTCCTCGCCGCTCACCGACGGGGCGGCGGCCATCTGGGTCGCCTCCGAGGAAGGCCTCAAGCGCCTGCCCGCCGACACCCCGCGCGTGAAGCTGGTGGATTTCGAGGTCGCCTCCATCGACCTGAAGACCGAGGGCCTGCTGATGGCCCCGGCCTATGCGATCCCCAAGCTGCTGGCCCGCCACGGCCTGAAGTACGCCGACATCGACCTGTGGGAGATCCACGAGGCCTTCGCCGCCCAGGTGGCCGCCCACATCAAGGCGCTGGAGGACAAGACCTTCCTCAAGACCAAGGTCGGCCTGCCCCACACGTTCGGCCCGTTCCCCAAGGACCGGGTGAACCCCAATGGCGGCAGCCTGGCGCTGGGCCACCCCTTCGGCGCCACCGGCGCCCGCATCCTGTCCCAGGCGGTCAAGGAGTTGGCCAGCCGGCCCAAGGGCTCGCGCGCCATCGTCAGCATCTGCGCCGATGGCGGTCAGGGGACAGTGGCGTTGCTGCAGAACTAGGGCCTGCATCTTCTCCTCCCCCGTACGCTTCGCTACAGGGGAGGAGAGGGGCGAGTAATCCTAGCTCCCCGCCAAGTAGTCGCGGGTGATCGGCAGGGTGTCGAGTTTTCGGGTCAGCTGGATCTGGAAGACCATGTGCCCGCCGTATCGGAAGCCAACCTCGGCGGACGCCAGGTAGTACTCCCACAACCGCCGGAACCGCGCGTCGTACAGGGACGGGATCTCCGGATCGGCCAGGAACCGCTCGCGCCAGTGGCGCAGGGTCTCGGCGTAGTGGAGGCGCAGGATCTCCACGTCCGTCACCCACAGGCCTGCATCCTCGGCGGCCGAGACGATCTCCGACAGGGCCGGCACATAGCCGCCGGGGAAGATGTACTTGTTCGTGAAGGCGTTGGTGGTGCGCGGGCCTTCCATGCGGCCGATGGAGTGGATCACGGCGACGCCGTCCTCGTCCAGCAGCCGGCGGACCGTCTCGAAATAGCCGCGGAAGTTCGGCGCGCCCACATGCTCCAGCATCCCCACCGAAACGATGCGGTCGAAGGTGCGGGTGATGTCGCGATAGTCCGTCAGCTCGAACCGCGCCTTGTCAGCCAGGCCCGCCGTCTCGGCCCGCTCGCGGGCCAGCTCAAGCTGCTCGGTGGACAGGGTCACGCCGGTGACGTCGGCGCCGAAGTCGCGGGCCAGGGTCATGGCCATGCCGCCCCAGCCGGAGCCGATGTCCAGCACGCTCTGGCCCGGCGTGATCCGCAGCTTGGCGCCGATGTGCGCCTTCTTGGCGACCTGGGCCTCCTCCAGCGTCATGCCTTCGCGTGGGAAGTAGGCGCAGGAGTACTGCATGTCGGCGTCCAGGAAGCGCCGGTAGAGGTCGTTCGAGATATCGTAGTGGTGATGCACATTGCGGCGGGAGGCGACCCGTCCGTTGGCCTGCTGGATGCGCCGCTTGATGGCCCGCTTCAGCCGGGTCAGCGGTCCGCCGCGACCCTTGGGAATGCGTGATCCGCTGCGGCCCACGATCTCCAGCAGGTCCCACATGCGGCCCTGCTCGAAGACCAGATCCTCGTCCATGAAGGCCTCGCCGAGGCCCAGGCCGGGCTTGGCGGCGATGCGCCTTATGCCCTTGTTGGTGAGCTTCACGGTGACCGGTGTTCCGGTCCCGTCGCCCGCCGTGATCGTCCTGCCGTTGGGAAGGCGGACCGTGAGGCGCCCGACCTTGATCTGCTGCTGGAGTAGGGCTTCGATCATGTAGTCCAGCTAGGCGCCGAACTGTCACAATCAAGGGGCCTGCGCGGACGTGGCTGGGGAGAAACGCCCGCGCAGACTTTATCAGGCGGGAGTCCAGCCCCCGCCCAATGCCTTGTAGATGGCCACGACGTTGGTGTTCACCCCCGTCTCGGCCACGCTGAGCGCGTCTTCCGCCGCCAGCAGGGTGCGCTCCGCGTCGAGCAGGACCAGGAAGTCGATCCCCCCCTCGCGATACTGCACCCGCGCCAGCTCCGCCGCCCGGCGCGAGGCGCTGGCCTGCTCGGTCAGGCTGGCCAGCTGCGACTGCTGCTGGCGATAGGCGACCAGGGCGTTCTCCAGGTCCTCGATGGCCCGCAGCACAGTCTGGTCGTAGGTCGCCAGGCTGGCGTCCTCGCGGGCCTCCTGCGCCTTCAGCCGCGCCCGGGCGCCGACGAAGTCGAGGCCCGGCCAGGTCACCGTCGGAGCCACGCTCCACGCCCGGGTGCTCCCGTTGCCGAAGGACGACAGGTCCCCCGACAGGAAGCCGATGAAGCCGGTGACGCTGACGCGCGGGAACAGGTCCGCCGTCGCCACCCCGACGCGGGCGGTCTGCCCGGCCAGGCGGCGCTCGGCGGCCTGCACGTCCGGCCGCCGGCGCAGCAGTTCGCCGGCGTCGCCGATGGCCAGAGCCTTGATCAGCGGCGCGGGCTGCTGGTCGCGGGCGGCCAGCAGGGTGTCCAGCGCCCCCGGACGCTGTCCGGTCAGGACCGCCAGGCGATAGTTCGCACGGCGCTCGGCGGTGACCAGGACGGGGATCGCCGCCTCCGTCGCCTTCATCCGCGCCGTGGCGCTGGCCACGTCGATGGCGTCGCCGCGACCCACGTCGAAGCGCACCTGGGTCAGGCGCACGGTCTCGCGCTGGGTCTCCAGGTTGCGGCGGGCCACGGCCAGCCGCTCCTGCGCCCCGCGCAGCTCGAAGTAGTTGCGGGCCACCTCGGCGGCCACCGTCACCTGGGCGTCCCGCAGGTCGGCCTCCGTGGCGCCGAGGTCGGCGCGCGCCGCCTCCACACCCCGGCGTACGCGGCCGAACAGGTCCAGCTCCCAGCCGGCGTCGAAGCCGGCCTGGAAGGACTCGATCTCGATGCGCGGGTTCCCGGCCGGGAACTGCTGGTCGGTGATCGAATAGGCCCCCCGGGTGGTGACCCGGGGCAGCTGGTCCAGCTTGGTGTCGGTGAGCAGGGCCCGCGCCTCGGCGACGCGGGCGATGGCGACGCGCAGGTCCAGGTTGTCGCCCAGCGCCTGAAGGACGAGCTGGTCGAGGATCGGGTCCTCGAAGCCCTTCCACCATTCCACCTCCGGGTTCGCGGTGGTGACGAAGGTCTCGGCGTTCTGGTAGGCGACCGGCGCGACGGTGGGCGCCTTGTAGTCAGGCCCCACGGCGCAGGCGACGGCCATCAGGCTGGCGCCGGCGATCAGGGCGGATCGAAGCAAGGTCATGAGTCTTCTCCCGACCTAGTGCGAAGCGTGGGCTTCAAGCTCCGCCGCGGGGGCGGCGGGCGCGGCCTTGCGGGCCGGGAAGCGGCGGATGACGTAGTAGAAGACGGGGGTCAGCAGCAGGCCGAAGAAGGTCACGCCGATCATGCCGCTGAACACCGCCACGCCCATGGCCTGGCGCATCTCCGCCCCGGCCCCGTGCGACACCACCAGGGGATAGACCCCCATGATGAAGGCGATCGAGGTCATCAGGATCGGACGCAGGCGCAGGCGGCAGGCCTCCAGCACCGCCTGAAGCGGGCTGTCGCCGTGCATCTCCCGCTCGCGGGCGAACTCGACGATGAGGATGGCGTTCTTACACGCCAAGCCCACCAACACGATCAGCCCGATCTGGGTGAAGATGTTGTTGTCGCCTTGGGTCAGGAACACCCCGCCCAGGGCCGACAGCAGGGTCATCGGCACGATCAGGATGACGACCAGCGGCAGGCTCCAGCTCTCGTACTGGGCGACCAGCACCAGGAAGGCCAGCAGCACGCACAGCGGGAAGATGAAGACCGCCGTGTTGCCCGCCAGGATCTGCTGGTAGGTCAGCTCGGTCCACTCGAAGCCCATGCCGTTTGGCAGTTCCTCGGCGGCCAGCTTTTCAAGAGCCGCCTGAGCCTGGCCGGTGGAGAAGCCGGGCGCCGGGCCGCCGTTGATCTCGGCGGTCAGCAGGCCGTTGTAGTGCATCTCGCGGTCAGGACCCGTGCCCTCCTTGAAGGTCACGAACGAACCCAGCGGGATCATCTGGCCGTCGGCGTTCCGGGTCTGGAGCCGGAGTATCTGCTCGGGCTGCAGGCGGAAGCGCTGGTCGGCCTGGACGTTGACCTCGTAGGTGCGGCCGAAGCGGTTGAAGTCGTTCACGTACAGCGAGCCCAGATAGACCTGCATGGTCTCGAACAGGTCGGTCAGGGACACGCCGGAGGCGCGCGCCTTCTCGCGGTCGATGTCGGCCTCGATCTTCGGCACGCCCACCTGATAGCTGGAGAACACCCCGGCCAGGGCCGGATCCTTCTGCGCCTTGGCGATCAGGTTCTGGGTCTCCTTGTACAGCTCGTCCGAACCCAGGCCCGCCTTGTCGACGATCTGCATGCGGAAGCCGCCGATGGTCCCCAGGCCCTGGACGGACGGGGGCGGGAAGCTGGCGATGTAGGCGTCGGGGATCTGGCCGAGCTTGGCGTTCAGTTCGCCGACGATGGTCTCCATGGACTTCTCGTGCCCGCGGCGGGACTTGAAGTCCTCCAGCGGGAAGAACACCACGGCGGAGTTCGGGCTGTTGATGAAGCCGTTGATCGACAGGCCGGGGAAGGCCACGGCGTGCGCGACGCCGGGGACCTTCATGCCGATGTCAGTCACCTCGCGGACGACCTTCTCGGTGCGGTCCAGCGACGCCGCGTCGGGCAGCTGGATCATGGAGACCACATAGGCCTTGTCCTGCTGGGGCACGAAGCCGCCAGGCGTCTTGGCGAAGGCGAACACCGTCAGCAGGATCAGGCCGCCATAGACGAACAGGGCGACGCTGGACTTGCCCAGCACCCGCGACACCGTGCGGACGTATCCGTTCGAGGCGCGGCCGAAGTAGTGGTTGAACGGTCCGAAGAACCAGCCCAGCGCCCGGTCGATCAGCTTCTGGAAGCGGTCCTTCTCGGCCCCGTGGGGTTGCAGCAGGACGGCGGCCAGGGCCGGCGACAGGGTCAGGGAGTTGATGGCCGAGATCACCGTCGAGATGGCGATGGTCAGGGCGAACTGGCGATAGAACTCGCCGGTCAGGCCGCTGATGAAGGCGGCGGGGATGAACACGGCGCAAAGCACCAGGGCCACCGCGATGATCGGCCCTGTCACTTCCGACATGGCCTTGCGGGTGGCCTCCGGCGGGCTGAGCCCGTCGGCGATGTGCCGCTCCACGTTCTCGACCACGACGATGGCGTCATCGACCACGATGCCGATGGCCAGCACCAGGCCGAACAGGGTCAGGGCGTTCAGGCCGAAACCCAGCATCAGCATGATCGCGAAGGTGCCGATCAGCGACACCGGCACCGCCAGCAGCGGGATGATCGACGCGCGCCAGCTCTGCAGGAAGATCACCACCACGATGACCACCAGGATCAGCGCTTCGATCAGGGTGTGGACCACCGAGTCGATCGACTCCTGCACGAAGGCGGTGGTGTCGTAGACGATCTCGTACTTCACGCCCTCGGGGAACTCCTTGGAGAGCTCCTCCATGGTCTTCTTGACCTCGCCGGCCATCTCCAGGGCGTTGGAGCCCGGGCGCTGGAACACGGGCATGGCCGCGGCCTGCTTGTTGTCCAGCAGGGCGCGCAGGGCATAGGTGTTGGAGCCCAGCTCGATGCGGGCCACGTCGCGCAGGCGGGTGATCTGGCCGTCGGCGCCGGCGCGGACGATGACCTCGCCGAACTCCTGCTCGTCCTGCAGACGCCCGGGGGCGTTCACGGAAAGCTGGAAGTCCGACATGCCGGGGGTCGGCGGGGCGCCGAGCTGGCCGGCGGCCACCTGGACGTTCTGCTCGCGCAGGGAGCGGACCACGTCGCCGGCCGTCAGGTTCAGGGCGGCCAGGCGGTCGGGATCGAGCCAGACGCGCATGGAATACGCGCCCGAGCCGAAGATCTGCACGTCGCCCACGCCTTCGATCCGGGCCAGGCGGTCCTTGATGTTCAGCTGGGCGTAGTTGCTCAGGTACAGGGTGTCATAGCGATTATCGG
Organism: Caulobacter segnis; assembly: GCF_029543125.1. Lineage (GTDB taxonomy): Bacteria > Pseudomonadota > Alphaproteobacteria > Caulobacterales > Caulobacteraceae > Caulobacter > Caulobacter segnis_D. The sequence continues at coordinate 227,995 of NZ_JARQWW010000001.1, read as the reverse complement.
GCGAGGTCAGGTGGACCACCAGCGTCAGGTCGGGCGACGCCTTGGTGGTGGTCACGCCGATGCGCTGCACTTCCTGGGGAAGCTTGGGCAGGGCCTGCGCCACCTTGTTCTGGACCTGCACCTGGGCCTGGTCCAGGTCGGTGCCCAGGGCGAAGGTCACGGTCAGGGTCATCACCCCGTCCGCCGCCGACTGGGACGACTGGTAGAGCATCCCCTCGACCCCGTTGATCGACTGTTCGAGGGGGGCGGCCACCGTCTGGCCGATGACCGACGGGTTGGCGCCCGGATAGACGGCGCGCACCACCACGGTGGGCGGCACGACTTCGGGATATTCGCTGATCGGCAGGGCCGGCAGCGACACCAGGCCCGCGATGAAGATGATGATCGACAAGACCGCGGCGAACCGCGGCCTGGTCACGAAGAACTTTGAGAAGTTCATGGGAGGAAGCCCCCTCTGGCTCGCGGGGTTCTAGTTCTGGCCGCCGGCCGGGGCGGCTTGGGCCACCTGGCGTGCGGTCGTCTCGATCTGGGCGAGGTCGCCGGCGAAGTCGGGCGCGGGGGCTTTGACGGCCTTCACCGCGTCGCCCGGGCGGACCTTCTGCAGGCCGGCGGTGATCACCTTGTCGCCGGGCTTCAGGCCCTGGCGCACGATGCGCAGATTGCCGGCCAGCGGGCCGAGCACCACAGGGCGGTACTGGGCCTTGTTGTCAGCTCCGACCACCATGACGTAGCGCTTGCCCAGGTCGGTCGCGACGGCGCGGTCAGGCACCAGGGCGACGTTCTCGGACGCGGCGCTGACCATGCGGATGCGGGCGAACAGGCCCGGCGTGAACCGGCCGTCGGCGTTGGCGAAGATCGCCCGGCCGTTGATCGTGCCGCTCTTGGCGTCGATGGCGTTGTCGATGAACTGCAGCGTGCCCTGGTGCGGATAGCCGTCCTCGGTCATCAGGCCCATATAGACCGGGCTCTGCTTGCCCCGTTCGGCGGCGGCGTACTTCAGGAAGCTTTGCTCGTCGGCGTTGAACGTCGCGTAGATCGGCGTGTCCGACACCACGGTGGTCAGCAGGCTGGTCTGGGTGACCAGGTTGCCCCGGGTGATCAGCGCCTTGGAGACGCGCCCGTCGATGGGGGACACCACGCGGGTGAACTCCAGGTTCAGGCGGGCCGACTGCAAGGCGGCCTGGGCCGCGGCCAGGTTGGCGCGGGCGGACTTTTCCTCGGCCTCCAGGCGCTCGAATTCGCTTTGGGCGACGGCGTTCTGGTCCAACAGGCGGCGCCCGCGCTCCTTGTTGGCGGTGGCCAGCTCAAGCTGGGCCCGGCCGCGGTCCACCTCGGCGGCGGCGCGGTTGGCGTCAGCCTGGAACGGGCGCGGATCGATCTGGAACAGCACCTGGCCCTTGCGGACGCGGGCGCCCTCCTGGAAGCCGATGCTGTCGATATAGCCGCCGACGCGCGGATTGATGTCCACGCTCTCGATGGCTTCGAGGCGGCCGGTGAAGTCGTCCCACTGGCGGAGGTTCTTGAAGGCCACCTCGGTCACCGAGACCTGGGGCGGGGGCGGAGCGGCTTCCTGCTGCGCCTTGGCGCTGCACGCGGCCAGGACGGCCATGGCGGCCAGACCGGCGAAGGAAGTGATGATCTTGCGGGTACGCATGGGGGGAGGTCCTGCGTTGGCGTTGGCGAGAGAGTGCAAGGGTTCGTTCCCGGCGGATTGGTCCGTCCGGGCTGGTTTTGTGCGGTTCCGACCTGAGCTGTGCGGAGGGCGGTGGTGGAATTGTCGCAGCGGCTGTGCTTGACCTTGGTCGAACAAAAGCCGACATACGTTATGTGACGATACCGTTCGGTATCCTCGTTACGAGAGATACTGACCGGTCACTCTCACGTCAAGGTGAGGCCCAAAAAATGAGTTCCAGAATTTCTGGGGGGGAAAAGAGCGTGGACGTCGTGTCAAAGCGGCCGGCCCGCGACCGCATCTTCGAGACGGCTCGTGAGATGTTCTACGAGCGCGGCATCCGCGCCGTGGGGGTGGAGTCCATCGCCGCCGAGGCGGACGCCACCAAGATGACCCTGTATCGGAACTTCCCGTCCAAGGACGACCTGATCGCCGAAGTCATGCGCGAGCAGGAGCGGGACTACTGGATCTGGTGGGACGCGGTCCTCGACGGCTGCCCTGATTGTCCTCGCAACAAGCTCGAAGCCCTGTTCGACGCCTTCGAGGCCAAGGCCGCCGAGAAGGACGTCCACGGCTGCCCCCTGGCCAACGCCGCCATCGAGCTGCACGAGAAGGACCACCCGGCCCAGGTCATCAGCGTCAACTTCAAGCGCGAGATGCACCGCCGCCTGATCGAGCTGTGCGCCGCCGCCGGGGCCAAGGATGAAGATCTGGCCGACGGCCTGCTGCTGCTGATGGAAGGCTCGTGCTCCGCGCGCGTCACCCTGGGCGGCGACGGCCCGGTGCGCTCGGTGGCCCGCACGGCCAAGGGGCTGATCCGGTTGCACCTGGACCACAGCTGACGGGTAAAACGGCGGGTAACAGCGCCGGGCCCCCGTGACGCCGTCACACAGCGGGCCTATCTGTCGCCGGCCATGAGCGACGATATCGAAGACGACGAAGAGGACGGCTCGCGCCGGGTTCTCAGCAACCGACAGGTCCTCGGCTTCGTCGGCCGCTTCTGGCTGCGCCGAAAGGGGCTGTTCTTCGGCGGCGTCACCCTGATGCTGATCGCCGTCGGCCTCGACCTGTCCCTGCCCTGGGCGGCGGGCAGGCTGGTGGACGCGGTGTCCGCCCCCGCCGGCCAGGCCGCCGGCGCCTGGGTCGCCTGGGCCTTCTTCGTCGGCATCTATCTGTCCTTCACCCTGATCCGGATCCTGTCGTTCCGGTTCTGGAACGTCATGGCCGCCAACAACATGCGCGAGCTGACGGACGAGGCGTTCGGCCGCGTCCAGTCCTTCTCCGCCGACTGGCACGCCGACAACTTCGCCGGCGCCACCGTGCGCCGCCTGACCCGCGCCATGTGGGGCTATGACAGCGTCTCGGACGCGGTGGTCCTGATGCTCGGCCCGGCGGTCATCGTGCTGATCGGCCTGTCGGTGATGATGGGCCTGCGCTGGCCGATCGTGGGGCTGTTCTCCTTCGTGGTGGTGACGCTCTACCTGATCTCCAACCTCACCTTCGCCACCTGGTACGTGCGTCCGGCCAACCTGCGGTCCACGGCGCTGGACTCCAAGATCGGCGCGGCCATGGCCGACGCGGTCTCGGCCAATCCCACGGTGAAGAGCTTCGGCGCCGAGGCGCGCGAGCAGGCCCGCCTCAGCGACATCACCGGCGCCTGGGCCAAGGCCGTGGTCATCACCTGGAACCGCTTCGTCGACGTGTGGCTGATCCACAGCATGATGCTGGTGGCGCTGCAGGCCGGCCTGTCGGGCCTGATGGTCTGGCTGTGGGCCAACGACCGCGCCACGCCTGGCGACGTGGCCTTCGCCATCGCCGCCTTCATGCTGATGAGCGGCTATCTGCGCAATGTCGGCGAGAACGTCCGCATGATGCAGAAAGGTCTCGACGACGCCCAAGATGTGGCCGCCTATGCCCGCGAGCAGGCCCAGGTGCCCGACGCCCCCGGCGCCGCGGCCTTCAAGGCCGAGCGCGGCCTGATCGCCTTCGACCATGTGACCTTCGGCTACAAGGGCGCCGAGCGGCCCTTGTACGATGACTTCTCCCTGGTCATCGCGCCGGGCGAAAAGGTCGCCCTGGTCGGCGCCACCGGGGCCGGCAAGTCCACCTTCGTCAAGCTGGTCCAGCGCCTCTACGATCTCAGCGGCGGCCGCATCCTCATCGACGGCCAGGACGTGTCGAAGGTGACGCAAGGCTCCCTGCGCCAGGCCATCGCCCTGGTGCCGCAGGACCCGGCCCTGTTCCACCGCTCCATCGCCGAGAACATCGCCTACGCCCGTCCCGACGCGCCGATCGAGGATGTGATCGAGGCCGCCAAGCGCGCCCGCGCCCATGACTTCATCAGCCGTCTGCCCCTGGGCTACGACACCCTGGTGGGCGAGCGGGGCGTGAAGCTGTCGGGCGGCGAGCGCCAGCGCGTGGCCATCGCCCGCGCCTTCCTGGCCGACGCCCCGATCCTGGTGCTGGACGAGGCGACCTCATCCCTCGACGTGGAGACCGAGCTGCAGGTCCAGGCCGCCACCGAGGCCCTGATGTCCGGCCGCACGACCATCGTCATCGCCCACCGCCTGTCCACCATCCGCGACGCCGACCGCATCCTGGTCTTCGAGAACGGCCGCGTGGTCGAGGAGGGCAAGCACGCCCAGCTCAAGGCCCAGGGCGGCCTCTACGCCCGGCTCAACGCGGTGGCCGAGGGGACGGTTTAGGGGGTCTTTCCGCACTCGTTGAAGGGCGACAGCCGGAGCCGGCCGCCGTCCACGATGAGGTCCTGGCCGTCCGATGGAACCAGGGCGACGGGGCGTCCGGCGGCCACGACATCCCGTAGTTCGCGGCCTTTCCGGCAGACGTCCATGAACTGCAGCGGCTTCGGCCAGGGACCTTGCTGGGGGGCGCGGTAGAAATGCGCCGTGCCGCCGACGATGACCAGGACGTCGTCACGCCCGTCGCCGGTCAGATCGCGGACCAATGCGACACATCCGTCGCCGCATATGGTCTCGTTCGCGGGGAAGCCGGCCGGCAGTTTGGCGCCGGCGGGATAGAGCTTCTGGCGCGTGGCGCTGTCGTTCAGGTTCTCACTGACATATCTGTTTTGGCGCTTCTGGGCGGCCTTCGCCTCGCGGGCGATCACCGGGTTCTCATCAGCAGCCAGACGCTCCAGCGCCTTCATCCCGAACCGGCCCGACTGGAAGCGCAGGAAGTCGTAGTCGAACGTCTCGGCGCTGACCTTGCCCTTGTGCAGGCGATGAAGCTGGTCGTTGACCGACAGCCGCATGGGATCGGCGATGGGGGTGAACAGCGCCGCGATCAGGCCCAGCAGGACGAAGGCCATGGCGATGTTGGTCCGGCCCAGCCCCGCCAATCCGGCCGACCGGCGCACGACGGCGGCGATGTAGCCGACAGCATAGCCCGCCGCGATCAGCGTGCAGGCGGCGGCGATGATCCGCTCCGGGCTCAGGCCGTACTGCCCGATCCGCAGGGCCAGCGCCCAGGCGGCCAGCCCGGCCAGCGGCGCCAGCAGGACCGCCGCTACGCGCACGGCGACGCTCAGGATGCGGTGGGGCGCCTCCTCCCCGTCCTGCCAGGCGGCGTTGATCAGGATGATCAAGTTGGCCGCCGCCGCCAGCATCAGTCCGCCGGCGCTGCGGGTGCTCCACAAGGGATCGACCCCGGTGAAGGGCAGGCTGGCCAGGAAGCCCGCCACGATCAGGGTCAGCAACGGCAGCAGCCAGGCCAGCAGGGTCAGGACCACCGTCCTCACCCCATTGATCATGGCGCTTCGCACGTCGGCCAGATGCACCGCCGCCGCGAAGACCACCGGCGTCACCGTAAAGGCGAACTCGGAGGTGCGGATCGTCTCGATGAAGAACCGGATGCCGATCACCTCGAACAGCGAGGCGCCCAGGAACAGCAGGCCCCAGAACACGCCGGTGAACCCCAGCGACAGGGCGAGCTGAACCCCGCGCTTCCAGGCGGTCTCGAAATAGGCGGCATAGGGCGCGATGCGTCGGCGCGCGGCCTCGGCGGGCTCGACCAAGTGATAGGCGACGAACAGCGCCACCGCCGCGGTCAGGGTGAACTCGGGCCCCGGGAAGAGGCGGGGCGTGTTGTAGTCCATCGGGTTTCGCCAGACCCCGTAGGCGCCCATGAACAGGGTGAAGACCACCGCCCCGGCGAAGGTGGCGAGCAGTGTCCGGCGGCGCAGGGCGCCGATCCCCGCCAGCAGCACGGCGGGGGCGAAGGCGGCCGTCAGGAAGAGCGCCCCGTAGAGCGCCGGCATTGTCGCCGGCCAGAGCTTCTCCTGCTCGGCATGATACAGGCCGAACAGGGTGATGCCCTGCACGAGGCCGATCAGCAGCCGTCCGACCGCGATGTTCCTGCGTTCCGTCACGTGGGCTCCTAACGCGCCAGGCGTCCGTCCTCGATGGCCGCCTTGGTGAAGGGGAACAGGACCTCCGGGTCCGGCGTCCCCGCCTTGGCGGCGATGTCCTTGTCGGCTAGCACGTTCAGCAGGTGGCGGATCACCGCCAGCCGGGCCTTCTTCTTCTTGTCGGCGCGCACGCAGACCCAGGGAGCGTGGACGGAGTCGGTCCGGGTAAGCATCTGGTCGCGGGCGGTCGAGTAGCCGTCCCACCGCTTCTGCGCCTCCGCGTCCAGGTCGCTGACCTTCAGGGCCTTCAGCGGGTCGTTGCGGCGGGCGTCCAGGCGCTCGGCCTGCTCGTCCTTGCTGATGTCGAGCCAGATCTTCACCAGCTTGATGCCGCCGTCGGTCAGCATCCGCTCGAAATGCGGCGCGTCCTCGAGGAAAGCCTCATGCTCGGCCGGGGTGCAGAAGCCCATCACCGGCTCGACGCCGCCGCGGTTGTACCAGGAGCGGTTGAACAGCACGACCTCGCCCGCCGTGGGCAGGTGCTCGGCGTAGCGCTGGAAGTACCACTGGCCGCGCTCCCGCTCCGTCGGTTTGGGCAGGGCCACCACGCGGGTGTTGCGGGCCGACATGTGGGCGGTGATCCGTTTGATCGTCCCGTCCTTGCCCGCGCTGTCGCGGCCTTCAAGCACGATGACCACGCGGTCGCCGTCACGGATCGCGGCCTGTTGGAAATGCACCAGGAGGACCTGAAGGGCCTCCAGCTGTTCCTGGTAGGTCTTCTCTTTCATCCGGCCAGCCTAGGCCCGGGGATCAGAGCCCGGCAAGCCTTGGCGACAGGTCGCCCTTGCCGACGACGACCACCCGCTCCAGCCCCAGCCAGGCGGCCATCCGCTTCAGCTCCTCCATCAGCAGGGCGGGGGTGTCCTTGGTCGCCCAGGGTTCGGCGTGCGCCGCCTGCACCAGCAGGGCGCCGCCGGCGCGGTCGGATTTCAGGTCCACGCGGGCGGTGATCGTCTCCCCCTCCAGGAACGGCAGGACGTAGTAGCCGTGGGTGCGCTTCTCGGCCGGGGTGTAGATCTCCAGCCGCACCTTCACGTCGAAGATCCGCTCGGTCCGGTCGCGGAACCAGATCAGGTTGTCGAAGGGCGACAGCAGCACATTGCGCGCGCCCCGGCGGGCCTTGGCCTCGCCATGCAGATAGCCGGGCTTGTCCCAGCCCTGAACCTTCACGGGCGTCAGCTCGCCCGCCTCGGCCAGTTCCGCCACCCGCGCCCGGGCATCGGCCAGGGGCAGGCGGAAATAGTCGCGCAGGTCGGCCTCCGTCGCCACGCCCATGGCCCGGGCGGCGATGCCGACCAGCTCGCGCTGGGCGTCCGCGTCCGACGGGGTCGGCAGGGCCGATGCGGCGGGCAGGGCGCGCTCGGTCAGGTCATAGACCCGCTCGAACCCCCGCCGGGTCAGGGTGGTGATCTCCCCCGTCCAGAACAGCCATTCCAGGGCGCGCTTGCCCTCGCTCCACTCCCACCAGCCGGCGGCCTTCTTCGGTCCGTCGGCGAAATCGCCGCCGGTCACCGGGCCGCCGCGCTCGATCCGGTCGCGGACCTTGTCCACGTAGTCCCGCCGCTCGCGGGCGAAGCGGGCGATGCCCTTCCAGATGCCTTCCCCCGCCGCCGCCCGCGCCATGCGCCAGCGGAACAGGGGCTGCATCTCCGTGGGCATCAGCGACGCCTCGTGGCCCCAGTATTCGAACAGGGTCCGCCGCTTGCTCCAGGCGATCTTCTCCAGCGACGTGCGGTCATAGCCGTCGAGCCGCGAGAAGGCCGGCAGATAGTGGGTGCGGGTCAGGACGTTGACCGAGTCGATCTGGATTACGCCCAGCCGTTCGGCCAGGCCGCGCACTTGGGCGGGGGATCCCTTGCGGGCGGTTCCGGCGAACCCCTGGGCGGTCAGCGCCATGCGCCGCGCCTCGCGGGCGGAAAGGTCGTAGCCCTTGGCCATGCCCTTGTGTGCCGGTGGCGCGAGGCGCTGTCCAGACGCGCGGAGAGCGCTATAGAGGCGGCATGATCCGACTGTTCGTCCCCGATGCGCTCAAGGCCGGCGGCCAGGTTTCGCCCTCGCCCGACCAGGCCCGCTACCTGACCAGCGTCATGCGCCTGGGCCTGGGCGATGCGGTGCTGCTGTTCAACGGCCGCGACGGCGAGTGGCGGGCGGTGCTGAGCGAGGTGTCGAAGAAGGGCGCGAAACTCATCGCCGAGGAGCAGACCCGGCCGCAGCACATCGGGCCCGACCTGGACCTCGTGGTGGCGCTGGTGAAGCGCAACCGGCTTGAGACCATCGTCGAGAAGGCCGCCGAGCTTGGCGCGCGGCGCGTGCGCCTGCTGATCACCCGCCGCACCAACGCCGACCACACCAATGTCGGTCGCCTGCAGGCCATCGCCACCGAAGCCGCCGAGCAGACCGGCCGCCTGGACGTCCCCCAGATCGTCGCGCCAGAGAAGCTGGACAGGATGCTGGACGGCTGGGACGCCGCCCGCGCCCTGGTCTTCTGCGATGAGGGCGGGGACGCCAAGCCGGCGCTGGAGATTCTGAAGCCCCAGGCCGCCGCGGTGCTGATCGGACCGGAGGGCGGCTTCGCCCCGGAGGAGCGCGAGCGCCTGCGCGCGCTGGACTTCGTGACCCCTATATCGCTGGGGCCGCGCATCCTGCGGGCCGACACGGCGGCGATCTCGGCGTTGACCCTTTGGCAAGCCGCGGCGGGCGATTGGCGTTCTTGAGCGTTTTGCTCTTGAGCTTGGCCGCCGGAGCGCCCACTTGCGCGAAGGTCGTCAATCGCAACGGGCGCGGCGACAATGAGTACGGCTGGGGAGTCGATAGGAATGGCTGACGGCATGCAGGACGATCGTCCCCTCTCGCTGGACGACCTGACGGCCTATTTCGCCAAGGGCGAAAAGCCGAAGTCGCAGTTCCGCGTCGGCGCCGAGCACGAGAAGTTCGGCTTCCGTCTCAGCGACGACACGCCCCCGCCCTATGATGGGCCTGACGGCATCCACGCCCTGCTGACCGGCCTGATGCGGTTCGGCTGGAAGGGCGTCTATGAAGGCGAGACCCTGATCGGGCTGGAGCGCAACGGCGCCAATGTCAGCCTGGAGCCGGGCGGCCAGTTCGAGCTCTCCGGCGCGCCGCTGGAGACCATGCACGACATCTGCCAGGAGACCGGCGGCCATCTGGAAGAGGTGAAGACCGTGGCCGACGAGCTGGGTCTCGGCTTCCTGGGCCTGGGCTTCCACCCGACGATCACGCGCGAGCAGTCGCCGGTCATGCCCAAGGGCCGCTACGTGATCATGCGCAGCTACATGCCCAAGGTCGGCGGGCTCGGCCTGGACATGATGTTCCGCACCTGCACCGTGCAGGCCAATCTCGACTTCGCCAGCGAAGCCGACATGGTCAAGAAGTTCAGGACCAGCCTGGCCCTGCAGCCCATCGCCACGGCCCTGTTCGCCAACTCGCCCTTCACCGAGGGCAAGCCGAACGGCTTCCTGTCGGCCCGAGCCAATGTGTGGACCGACACCGACGCCGACCGCACCGGCATGCTGGACTTCGTGTTCGAGGAGGGCTTCGGCTTCGAGGCCTATGCCCGCTACGCGCTAAACGTGCCGATGTATTTCGTGAAGCGCGATGACAAGTACATCGACGTGTCGGGCCAGCGGTTCGGCGACTTCATCGACGGCAAGCTGGAGGCCGTTCCGGGCGAGCGCGCCTCGATCAAGGACTGGGCCGACCACACCACCACCATCTTCCCGGAAGTGCGTCTGAAGACCTATCTGGAGATGCGCGGCGCCGATGGCGGGCCGTGGAGCCGCCTGTGCGCCCTGCCGGCGCTGTGGACCGGCATCCTGTACGACGACGCGGCGCTGGAGGCGGCCTGGGACCTGGCCAAGGGCTGGAGCGCCGAGGACCGCGTGGCCCTGCGCAACGACACCCCGCGCCTGGGCCTGAAGGCCAAGGTCGGCGGCCGCACCAGCCAGGACGTGGCCAAGGACCTGGTGGCGATCGCCCGCCAGGGTCTGAAGAACCGCAACCGCCTGGACGGCGGCTTCATCGACGAGACCACCTATCTGGGCGAACTCGAAGCCATCGCCGACAGCGGGATCACCCCCGCCGAGCGGCTGCTGGAGAAGTACCACGGCCCCTGGGGCGGGGACGTGACCCGGGTCTTCAAGGAAGACGCCTACTAGATCGATCCCACCCCACGGTAAGGCGGCGCATCTGGCGCGTCCGGGGTGTCGTCATCCTCCGGTTCGCTGACGTTCTGCTCCCAGTGATCCTTCTGGCTGGCCCCCGATCCTGAGTCGGTGTGCTGGATCACCTCGTCCACGCGAGGATCGGCGTCGGCGCCGACGACGCGCTGTTCGCCCGGGGCGGCGGCGATTTCGTGGAAGTCCACGTGCTCGGGATAGAAGGCGATGCGGTCGCCGATGCCGGACGCCTCGGCGTTCGGCCGGTCATACGACCAGGCGAAGCGCTCGATCATCACCCCGTCGCGAAGCACGGTGAAGTGCCGGGCGTCGCCCTTGTAGGGGCAGTGGGTGACGATGTCGTTCTGGACCAGCTTCTCCATCTCCACGTGCTGCCGCGGGAAATAGAAGACCGGGGCCAGGTCGGCTTCGTTCAGCACGAGGACGTCATCGCTGTCGGCGATCAGATGCCCCTCGAACAACACCTGCACGCGGCCGCCCTTCCGTTGCAGGCGAAGGGGGTGGTCGTTGTTTTCAGTCGCTTGCATGACGGTCTCCTCCGTTGGGAGACGAAACGCATGACCCCTTGAGAGGGGTCCAATCGCGACGCCGTTGCTTGTGTAACCGTCACACGCATGATTTTCTCCCCGCCAAATGGGGTGGGCGTCGTCCGGTCTTGGGGGGCCGCGCGTCCGCTGTTTGGTCGGGATCTCTGTATGAATATCGTTCTAGTCCTCGGGCTCCTCGTGACGCTCGCCACCGGCATTCCGGTGTTGATCCAGCTGCTGCGCAACCATCCGCGCGGACTGATCATCCTGTTCTTCGCCGAGATGTGGGAGCGGTTCTCCTACTACGGCATGCGGGCCATCCTGATCTTCTATCTGACCCAGCACTTCCTCTTCGACGACAAGTTCTCCAACGCCCAGTACGGATCCTACACCTCGCTGGTTTACTTGCTGCCGCTGATCGGCGGCTTCCTGGCCGACAAGTATCTGGGCACCCGCAAGGCGGTGGCGTTCGGGGCCCTGCTGCTGGTGGCGGGCCACCTGACCATGGCCGTCGAGGGCAAGTCCGCCCAGCAGGTCCTGAACTATCAGGGCGCGCAGTACATCTTCCAGGTGGAGGGCGCGGGCGCGTCCCGCGAGGTGAAGCTGCAGGTGGGCGAGAACACCTATGACTGGACCGCCACCGCCGACGGCGGCCTGGCCATCCAGAATCTGCCCGCCGACGCGCCGCTGCCGGCGGTGCTGGCCAAGGGGTCCTATTCGATGGACGTGGCCGGCCGTGACCAGACCTACGTCAACATCTTCTACCTGGCCCTGGCGCTCATCATCATGGGCGTGGGCTTCCTGAAGCCGAACATCTCGGCCATCGTCGGCCAGCTCTATCCGCAGGGCGATCCGCGACGGGATTCGGGCTTCACCCTCTACTATTACGGCATCAACCTCGGCTCGTTCTGGGCGGCGCTGATGTGCGGCTGGCTGGGCCAGAACGTCGGCTGGTGGGCGGGCTTCGGCTTGGCCGGCATCGGCATGCTGCTCGGTTGGATCGTCTTCGTGCTCGGCAAGCCGTTGCTGCAAGGCAAGGGCGAGCCGCCGGCTCCGGCCAAGCTGGCCGAGAAGGTCGCCGGCCCCATCAGCCGCGAGACCCTGATCTACATCGCCTCCCTGGCCGGCGTGGGGATCGTCTGGGTGCTGGTCCAGCGCTACAGCTGGGTGGGCATGGCCCTGACCGCCGGCACCGTGGCGTCGCTGGCCTATATCGGCTGGTTCATGGTCACCCAGTGCAACAAGGTCCAGCGCGAGCGCATGGGCCTGGCCCTGATCCTGATCCTGGGCTCGGTGGTGTTCTTCACCCTGTTCGAACAGGCGGGCTCGTCCCTCAACCTGTTCGCCGACCGCAACGTCGACCTGACCATCATCGGCCAGCCCATGGTGCTGTTCGGCGGTGGAGTCACCGCCGGTACAGCGCAGCAGCTGGCCGCCGCGGGCATCGATCCGGCCTCGACCTTCTGGGTCAACACGGGGCTCGCCGCCTCGCAGACCCAGTCGTTCAACGCGGGCTTCATCCTGATCTTCGCCCCGATCTTTGCCTGGGCGTGGAGCTATATGGGCGCCCGCAACATGGACATGGGTCCGATGGTCAAGTTCGGCCTGGGCCTGCTGCAGGTGGGCCTCGGCTTCCTGGTGCTGGTCTGGGGCGCCAATTTCGCCGGCGACGACTATCGTCTGCCGCTGATCTTCCTGGGCGTCATGTATCTGCTGCACACCACGGGCGAGCTGTTCCTATCGCCGGTGGGCCTGTCGGAGATCACCAAGCTGTCGGTGGCGTCGGTGGTGGCGTTCATGATGGCGGTCTGGTTCCTGGCCAGCTCCATCGCCCAATACGTAGGCGGCTTCATCGCCAGCCTGGCGGGCACCGAAACCGTCGGTGGTCAGGTCCTAGACCCGGCCAAGGCGCTGGAGACCTCGACCGGCGTCTTCGCGACCATCGGCTGGTGGGGCGTGGGCTTCGGCGTCGCCTTCCTGGTCGCCTCGCCCTTCCTCAAGAAGTGGTCGCACGGGGTGAACGACGCGCAGAACCATCCGCACGCGGACGTGGACGCCGACCGTCAGTCGATGCCGTAGGGCGTCGGAGGCCCAGGCCCGAGAAGACGAAAGGCCCCGGAGCGATCCGGGGCCTTTGCTTTGCCTGGAGCTGAGGGAGGGGCTCAGCCCCAGGTCTTGCGCAGGCGCACGTAGAAGCTGCGACCGAACTCAAGATCGCGGACTTCCTCGAACGACAGCGGGCTGGTGTTGCGCGGGCCGGCATAGACCTGGCGGATCTGCTTGAAGCCGCGCGCGGTGGCGTTGGGCATCTCGAAGCGGATCGAGAGATCGGGCTTCGGACGGTATTCCAGGAACGGATGGACCCAGGTCTTCAGCTTGTAGGTCTGGATCTGGTTGAAGCGGTAGTAGGTCTCGCGCCACTGGCTGAAGACGTTCACACCCCAGTTCAGTTTGTACTTCGACAGGTCCTGGGTGAAGTTCAGCTCGTACTCCACCGGGCGATAGTCGGAGAGCTCGCGCTTCTGGCCGGTGGTGGGGTCGGTGACCTCGCTTTCGCGATAGGTCAGCTTGCCCTTCAGCAGGCCGCCGGCGACGCCGAGCTTCTGCAGGGGCAGGGTCAAGCGGGCTTCGAACTCGTCCTTGGTCCCGTCGCCGATATTGGCCGGGCTGTCGAAGGCGCCTGTGGCGGTGAAGATCGGCGCGCGGTCGATGGCGTCGGTCACCTCAAAGTGGCGGGCGGTGAAGACGATGGCCCCGTTGCCCCAGAAGCGGCGCTCATAGGCGGCCTCCATAACCCAGGCGTGCTCCGGCTCCAGGTTCGGGTTGCCGGTGGAGATGACGCCCGTGGATAGGGCGGAGGAGGCGGTGAAGTCGTTGAAGTTCAGCTGCCCCACCTGACGCTCCACGCGCAGGCGGACCTGGTTGAGGGCGTTGGGCGACCAGGTGGCAACGGCGCGCGGCTTGAAGAAGGAGAAGGTCTTCTCCAGCTCCACGTCGCCGCTGGACTCCAGGCGCGAGCCCTCCATGCGGACGCCGGCCTCCAGGGTCAGCGGCGTCCAGGGCTTGTAGGTGGTGTTGACGAAGATCTCGCCGCGCTTCTCGTTCACCTTCACATTGGCGGCGGGCAGCTCGATGGGCGTGTCGTTCTCGGAATAGCCGGACTCGCTGTCCAGCCAGTTGTAAGCGCCTTCCAGACCGGTCTCGAGGGAGAAGGTGGAGGACTTGTTCCACTTCAGCACCGCGCGGGCGATGCTCTCGCCGGTGGTGCGTTCGTTCTCATAGACGGTGACCGAGCCCGGCTCCTTGTAGAGCGAGGTGTAGTCGAAGTGCTTGAGCTGCTGCAGCAGCAGGCTTTCCAGGGCGAGCGTGCTGCTCAGCGGGCGGTCGTAGCGCAGGCCGAGCTCGGCGCGGTTCTGCTCGTCGTGGTCGCGCTGGACGCCCTGAATGCCGGGCAGGAGCTCGTCGTAATAGAAGCGGTTGTTATGGAGCTGCCCGTTGACCTTGAACTTGCCGCCGGCCAGCGGGGTCTCGTAGGCCCCGGTGAGGATGGTGTCCTGGCCGTCGCCCTCGGTGTTGATGCGGTCCTGGCTGATGATCCGGCCATTGGCGTCGCGGCGGGTGATGGGGCCGTCGCCGGCGCCGTCGTCCACAAATCCGCCCATGAACAGGCCGCCTTCCAGGGTGCGGCCGTTGTTGCGGCGCGAGCCTTCCAGACGCATGGCGTACACCTCGCGGCCGTCATGCAGGAAGTTGCCGGCCACGGCGAAGACGCCGGTGCTCTGCACGCCGCCCTTGCGGACGATGTTGGCCAGGATGGTCTGGCCCTGCATCTCGATGCCCGGGGCGCTGCCGCGGATCAGGTCGATGCGTTCGACCTGGCTGGCCGGGACGCGGCGCAGGATGTTCCCCAGGCTGTCGTTCTTGGCGGTGGGCCGCTGGCCGTCGATCAGCACGTTGCCAGCTCCGCCGGCGAAGCCGCGCACCGAGTCGCCGCCGTTGAACGAGAAGCCCGGCAGGCGGTCGATCATGTCCATGGCCGTGTTCGGCTGGGCCGCGGCGAAGAACTCCGCCGGATAGGAGATGACGCCCTGGGCGGCGTTCTGGCTCTGCGCTGCGGGCGCCGCCTGCGGAGCCGGAGCAGGCTGGACCGCGGCCGCGGCCTCGGGTTGGCCGGCGGCCAGAATGGCGATGATCGGCGCGATGGCCATGGACGTGTACTCCCCACTTGATGCAGTGAGGGATGGCGAACGTCGCTCGCTAAGACCAATTACAAGGCGGAAAGGTAGATTAAATCTCTGACAGGTTGCATCTGAAAGCCCTGTCCGATGCCTCTACCCTAGATTGGGCTCAGACTCCGGTGCCGCCCACGGTGAGGCCGGTGATCTTCAAGGACGGCTGGCCGACGCCCACCGGAACCCCTTGTCCCGCCTTGCCGCAGACGCCGATGCCGGGATCGAAATCGAAGTCGTCGCCGATCATGGTGACGCGGGTCAGGGCGCTGGGGCCGTCGCCGATCAGGGTCGCGCCCTTCACTGGAGCGGTGATCTTGCCGTCCTCGACCAGATAGGCCTCGGTGCACTGGAAGACGAACTTGCCGTTGGTGATGTCCACCTGGCCGCCGCCGAAATTGGCGCAGTAGAGGCCGCGCTTCATCGACGCGATCATCTCCTCCTGCTTGTGCGAGCCTGACAGCATGCCGGTGTTGGTCATGCGCGGCATGGGCATGTGGGCGTAGGACTGCCGGCGGCCGTTGCCAGTGGCCTGCATGCCCATCAGGCGCGCGCTCATACGGTCGTGCATGTAGCCGACCAGGATGCCGTCCTCGATCAGGATGGTGCGCTCGGTGGGGGTGCCTTCGTCGTCCACGGTCAGGGAGCCGCGGCGGCCCTGGATGGAGCCGTCGTCGAAGACCGTGACGCCCTTGGCGGCCACCCGTTCGCCGATGCGGCCGGAGAAGGCCGAGATGCCCTTGCGGTTGAAGTCGCCCTCAAGCCCATGGCCCACGGCCTCGTGCAGCAGCACGCCGTTCCAGCCTGGGCCAAGCACCACGTCCATCTCGCCCGCCGGGCAGGCCACGGCGTCCAGATTGACCAGAGCCTGACGCAGGGCCTCGTCCACTTGGCCCTGCCACTTGTCAGGGCTGATCCAGGCCTCGAAGCCGGCGCGGCCGCCCGCGCCGGATGAGCCAGTCTCGCGACGGCCGTCCTTCTCGACGGTGAGCTGGACGTTGACGCGGACCAGGGGGCGGATGTCGCGGATCAGGCGGCCGTCGGCGCGCAGAATCTCCACCACCCGGCGCTCGCCGGCCAGGGAGGCCATGACCTGCACCACGCGCGGGTCGCGCTGACGGGCGAAGGCGTCGATCTCCTGCAGCAGGGCGACCTTGTCGGAGAAGTCCGGCTTGGAGACCGGATCGTCCTCGCCATAGAGCTTGGCGTTGGTGGCGCGGGGCCCTTCGGCGGAGACGCCGCTGTAGCCGCGGCGGGCCAGTTGGGCGCTGTCGGCGGCGCGGCGAATGGCGCCTTCGGAGATTTCCGAGGAATGAGCGTAGCCGGCGGTCTCGCCCGCCACCACGCGAAGGCCGAAGCCCTCGCCGGCGTCATAGGCGGCGGTCTTCAGCCGGCCGTCGTCGAAGACGAAGCTTTCGCTCTCCGAACGCTCCAAGAACAGCTCCCCGTCGTCGGCCCCGGCGAGGGCCTCGCCGAGGATGCGCTCAGCGGCCTTGGGGTCGACGCCGGCGGCGTCCAGCAGGGAGGGGGCGGAGGTGATGGCGTTCATGCCTTCCGAGATAGGCGGTCGAGAGGCCGGCGCCTAGCCGGGTGCGTAGTTTGGGCGCTGTGCGGGCTTCGGCTGGCGAAGCAAAGAAAAAGGGCGGAGCCTTGCGGCCCCGCCCTTCAACTTGGTGCTGGTGACTAGGACTAGAAGTCCATGTCGCCCATGCCGCCGCCCGGCATGGCCGGGGCCGGAGCGGCTTTCTTCGGAGCCTCGACGATGGCGGCTTCGGTGGTGATCAGCAGGCTGGACACCGAGGCGGCGTCTTGCAGGGCCGTGCGGACAACCTTGGCCGGGTCGATGACGCCGTCGGCGACCAGATCGACGTACTGTTCGGTCTGGGCGTTGAAGCCGAAGGTGGCCGAGTTGTTCTCGAGCACCTTGCCGACCACGATCGAGCCTTCGACGCCGGCGTTTTCCGAGATCTGACGGATCGGAGCCTGCAGGGCGCGGCGGACGATGGCGATGCCGGCGGTCTGGTCGGCGTTATCGCCGGTCAGGCCTTCCAGAGCCTTCGAAGCCTTCAGCAGGGCGATGCCGCCGCCGGGGACGATGCCTTCCTCAACCGCGGCGCGGGTGGCGTTCAGGGCGTCGTCGACGCGGTCCTTACGCTCCTTCACTTCGACTTCGGTGGCGCCGCCGACGCGGATCACCGCAACGCCGCCGGCCAGCTTGGCCAGACGCTCTTGCAGCTTTTCCTTGTCGTAGTCCGAGGTGGTGTCCTCGATCTGCTTCTTGATCTGGCCGATGCGGGCTTCGATGCCGCCCTTTTCGCCCAGGCCGTCCACGACCGTGGTGTCGTCCTTGGTGATGGTGATCTTCTTGGCGCGGCCCAGCATGTCGAGCGTGACGCTCTCCAGCTTGATGCCCAGGTCTTCGCTGATGACCTGGCCGCCCGTCAGGATGGCGATGTCTTCCAGCATGGCCTTGCGGCGATCGCCGAAGCCCGGAGCCTTGACGGCCGCGACGCGCAGGCCGCCGCGCAGCTTGTTGACGACCAGGGTCGCCAGGGCTTCGCCCTCGACGTCTTCAGCGATGATCAGCAGGGGACGGCCCGACTGGACGACGGCTTCCAGCACCGGCAGCAGCGGCTGCAGCGAGGAGAGCTTCTTTTCGAACAGCAGGATGAGCGGCTCTTCCAGCTGCACTTCCATCTTGTCGGCGTTGGTCACGAAGTACGGCGACAGGTAGCCGCGGTCGAACTGCATGCCTTCGACGACGTCGAGTTCGGTTTCCAGCGACTTGGCTTCTTCAACCGTGATGACGCCTTCGTTGCCGACCTTTTCCATGGCGTGAGCGATCATCTCGCCCACTTCCTTGTCGCCGTTGGCCGAGATGGTGCCGACCTGAGCGATTTCCTGGTTGGTGGTGACCTTCTTGGCCGAAGCCTTGATGTCGGCGATGACGGCCGCGACGGCCTTGTCGACGCCGCGCTTCAGGTCCATCGGGTTCA
Organism: Caulobacter segnis; assembly: GCF_029543125.1. Taxonomy (GTDB): domain Bacteria; phylum Pseudomonadota; class Alphaproteobacteria; order Caulobacterales; family Caulobacteraceae; genus Caulobacter; species Caulobacter segnis_D. Next base: position 209,949 of record NZ_JARQWW010000001.1, on the reverse strand, counting down.
TGCCGGCGGCGACCGACTTCAGGCCTTCCACGGCGATGGCTTGCGCCAGAACGGTGGCGGTGGTGGTGCCGTCGCCGGCCTTGTCGTTGGTCTTGGAGGCGACTTCGCGGATCAGCTGGGCGCCGAGGTTCTCGAAGCGGTCAGCCAGTTCGATTTCCTTGGCGACCGAGACGCCGTCCTTGGTCGAGCGCGGGGCGCCGAAGGACTTTTCGATCACGACGTTGCGGCCCTTCGGGCCGAGGGTCACCTTCACCGCGTTGGCGAGGATGTTGACGCCGCGCAGCATCTTGTCGCGCGCGTCGGAAGAGAAATAGACGTCTTTAGCGGCCATTTCGGGCTCTCTCTTTCAAATGGGTTTGAGGGGATCGTCGAAGGCGTCGGCGCTTAGCGCTCGACCACGCCCAGGACGTCGCTTTCCTTCATGATCAGCAGGTCTTCACCGTCGACCTTCACTTCCGTGCCCGACCACTTGCCGAACAGGATGCGGTCACCGGCCTTCACGTCCAGAGCGACGACGTCGCCCTTGTCGTTGCGGGCGCCCGGACCGACGGCGACGACTTCGCCTTCCTGCGGCTTTTCCTTGGCGGTGTCCGGGATGATGATCCCGCCCTTGGTCTTCTCTTCTTCTTCGACGCGCTTCACGAGCACGCGGTCGCCAAGAGGACGAAACTTCATCTTGAGGCTCTCCGTAGCGTTACGGGGTTGTTGTTCTGTCGCTGGCGAGCGGGGCTGTTAGCAGTCGCCCACCCTGAGTGCCAGCGGTGCGCGGGAGGTAGGTTGGGCGCTCCGTGGAGTCAAGCACCGGTGGTCTTGGCCATCGGTTGCGCCTTCGTTCGAAGAGGACTGCAACGCCCGACCATCTAGGGTTCAAGGTTGTCGATTGTAAGACGACGGAAGCCTTTTATGACTGGGCGTCGGAGCGGTTCGCGGCTGGCGCGTTTGTGCTGGACCCGGACGGCCACAATATCGAGGCGGTCTGTCACGCGCCGGAGTAAGCTTCGCCCATGGCCTCCCACACGGTTTCGATCCTCCTCGCCATCGTCGCCTGCATGATCGGCGGCGCCATCGGCGGCTTTCTGCTGGCCAGCCCCGATAGCGCGATGAAGCGGCTGGGCCTGACCACGGAGTCCGAGGAGAACGGCCTGGCCCAGACGCGGGCCGTGGGCGGGGCCCTGGTGGGGGTTCACGCGATCACGGCGGCCATGCTGGGCTATTCGCCCCTGGCCGGCTCGGCCCTGGCCTTGGCGGCGGCCGCCTTGTGGTTCGGGGGCGCGGCCTCCAGCCTGCTGAACAGCAAGAAGGGGCGTCAGACGGGCGTGCTGCTGGCCCTGCTGATGGCGGCCAGCCTGGCCTCGCCGTTCTGGAGCTACGGCCGGGCGCTGCTGGCGCGCGGGTGGATGGTCTAGCCGAGAAGATCCTCCCCCTCTGGCGGAGGGGAACCGCGAAGCGGTGGAGGGGGCTTGCTGACTCAGCAGGCCCCCTCCGTCCCTTTGGGACACCTCCCCCAGAGGGGAGGATTTTTTGATCAGACCTACCGGATCCCCGGCACGTGCAGGGCGGCCTCGGCCTCGGCGCGTTTCTTCGCCGCCAGGTCGCCGTACTTGGCGTATTCCATGCGGGCGATGGTGCGCTGGTGGACCTCGTCCGGGCCGTCGGCCAGGCGCAGGGTGCGGATGCCGGCATAGGCCTTGGCCAGGCCGAAGTCGGTGGTCACGCCGCCGCCGCCGTGGGCCTGGATGGCGTCGTCGATGATCTTCAGGGCCAGGCGCGGGGCCGCGACCTTGATCATGGCGATCTCCAGACGGGCCGACTTGTTGCCGGCCTTGTCCATCATGTCGGCGGCCTTGAGGCACAGCAGGCGGCACATCTCGATGTCGATGCGGGCGTCGGCGATGCGCTCCTCCCACACCGACTGCTCGGCCACGTACTTGCCGAAGGCCTTTCGGGTCATCAGGCGCTTGCACATCTTCTCCAGCGCCACTTCCGCCGTGCCGATGGTGCGCATGCAGTGGTGGATGCGGCCCGGGCCAAGGCGCCCCTGGGCGATCTCGAAGCCGCGGCCCTCGCCCAGGATCAGGGCTTCCTCCACCGGAACGCGGACGTTCTTGAGGATGACCTCGGCGTGGCCGTGCGGAGCGTCGTCATAGCCGAACACCGGCAGCATGCGGACGATCTCGATGCCCGGCGCGTCGAGGGGGACCAGCACCTGGCTCTGCTGCTGGTGACGGCTGGGATTGTCGGGATCGGTCTTGCCCATGACGATGGCGACCTTGCAGCGCGGGTCGCCCACGCCCGAGGACCACCACTTGCGGCCGTTGATCACGTAGTGGTCGCCGTCGCGCTCGATGCGGGTCTCGATGTTGGTGGCGTCGGAGGAGGCCACCGCCGGCTCGGTCATCAGGAAGGCGCTGCGGATCTCGCCGTTCATCAGGGGGCGCAGCCAGCGCTCCTTCTGCTCCAGCGTGCCGTAGCGCATCAGCACTTCCATGTTGCCGGTGTCGGGTGCGGAGCAGTTGAACACCTCGGACGCGAAGCCGATCTTGCCCAGCTGTTCGGCGATCAAGCTGTATTCCAGGTTGGTGAGCTGCACGCCCTCGAACTGGAAGGTGTCGTCCACGTGGGTCTGGCCGCTGTGGGGCGGCATGAAGAAGTTCCACAGACCGGCGGCCTTGGCCTTCTTCTTCAGCTCCTCGACGACCTGGACGACTTTCCAGCGCTCGGCGCCCAGCACGTCCATCTCACGCTCGTATTCCGCCACGGCGGGGGCGATGTGCTCGTCCATGAAGGCGACCACGCGGTCGAGGAACATCCGTTGCTTGGGGGAGATGTCAAAATCCATGGCGGCCCGTCCCTTGTCGTTCAAACGCTTGTTTGATCTCATTTTGCACGAGTTGACGCGCGCGGCAAGCGCCTAGCCGGATCGTCTTGCCCAGACTCGAGAGGGACGGCAGATTGCGCTCATGCATCTGAGAGCCACTCCCCTCGACGGCCGTTACGTGCGGCTGGAGCCCGTCACCCCGGAACTGCGCGACGAACTGCGCGGGGCCGTCGATTGCGATCCCGAAGCCTGGGAGATCATGTCGGTCAACGGCTGCGGCGAAGGCTTCGACGACTGGTGGGGCGCGCTGGAGGCCGAGACGGTGCGGGGCGAACGCATCGCCTACGCCATCCGGCGGCTGGAGGACGGCAAGGTGGTCGGCACGTCCAGCTACCTGAACATGCGCCCGGCCCATTCGGGGCTGGAGGTGGGGGCCACCTTCCTGCACCCGGACGCCCGCTCGGGCCCGGTGAATCCGGAAGTGAAGCGCCTGATGCTGACCCACGCCTTCGAGTCCGGGGCCATCCGCGTGGAGTTCATGGTCGACGTGCGCAACGCCCGCAGCCAGGCGGCGGTGCTGAAGCTGGGCGCCAGCAAGGAAGGCGTGCTGCGCAACCACAAGATCACCTGGACCGGCCACGTGCGCGACACGGCGGTGTTCTCGATCACCGACTACGACTGGCCGGCCATCAAGCAGCGGCTGGATTTCCGTCTGAGCGAGGATTTCGTCTGACCCTTCCGCCGTCATCCCAGGCCTTGTGCCTGGGACCCATACGCGGCTGAAATTCTAGGTTCGCTGAAGCGGCGCCGCTGCGTCTTTCGGACGGATGCGGAGTCTCTGGACCCTAGGCACGAGGCCTAGGGTGACGGAGTTTGTTGGCGTTACGCTCACCGCGCCCGCTGGTAGCGCCACTCGGTGCGCTTCAGTTCGCCCTTCACCATGCCCTCGATCGCCGCGCAGAGCTCCACCCCGCACGCGCGGTAGATGACCCGTTGGGGGAAGTCGTGGGCCTTGTTCTCGAATACAGCTTCTCCCGGCGGGCCGGGCAGGCGGACGAAGGCGGTCGGCGCCTGGCCGGGGATGGTGGCGGTGAAGGTGGGACCGGCGGGCTCGGTGGTGATCGCCATGGTCTCGATGAACTCTGGACGGCCCGGGCGCTTGGTGACGCTGACGCCGCGCATGGCCCCGTCCACCGGCAGGAACCAGGTCTCCAGGACCTCGCGCTCCGGCGTCTTCTCCATCCAGCTTCCCGCCAGCCAGGACATCTCCTGCATCGGCTGAACGGTCGGCGCGCCGGCCAGCAGCAGGACGAGGGCGAGGGTTTTCACGCAGCGTCCCCCTTGGGCTTGCGGCGGGCCTTGAAGAAGCCGCGCAACAGGTCGGCGCTTTCCTCGGCCATGACGCCGGCGGTCACGGCCGGCCGCCAGTGGCAGGTGGGCTGATCGAAGAACCTGGGGCCATGGGCCACGGCGCCGCCCTTTGGGTCGTCGGCGCCATAGACCACCCGGCCGATGCGGGCGTGGCTGATGGCGCCCGCGCACATGGCGCAGGGCTCCAGCGTCACCACCAGGGTCAGGTCGGTGAGGCGGTAGTTGCCCAGCTTCGCCGCCGCCGCGCGCAGGGCGACGATCTCGGCATGGGCGGTAGGATCGTGAGCGCCGATGGGGCCGTTGCCGGCGGCGGCGATGATCTCACCGGTCGCTGGATCAAGGATCACGGCGCCCACGGGGGTTTCGCCGCGCTCGGCCGAGGCGCGCGCCTGCTCCAGGGCCAGAACCATGGCGGCTTGATCATCGTTCGGTTCGATGCGCATTAGCAGCGACGGCCCATCGTGAGATGCGCCCGGCCCGAAGCAGGACGCGACATGAACAAGAAGACTTACGACCCCCACCTGACGGATGAGGCCGCCGACGGTCAAGGCGGCGAACGCGTGGCCAAGGCCCTGGCCCGTGCCGGCGTGGCTTCCCGCCGTGAGGTGGAGCGCCTGATCGAGAGCGGCCGCGTGGCCCTGAACGGCGACGTCCTGACCCATCCGGCGGTCAAGGTGGGCGAGAGCGACATCCTCACCGTCGACGGCGTGGTGGTCGGCTCGGCCGAGCCGACCCGCGTGTTCCGCTATCACAAGCCTGTCGGCCTGGTGACCACCCACAACGACCCCAAGGGACGCCCGACGGTGTTCCAGGCCCTGCCCAAGGAGATCGGGCGGGTGATCTCGGTCGGGCGTCTGGATCTGAATTCCGAAGGCCTGCTGCTGCTGACCAATGACGGCGGCCTGACCCGGGCGCTGGAGCTGCCGTCCAACGGCTGGTCGCGCGTGTACCGCGCCCGCGCCTTCGGCCATGCGACCCAGGAGAAGCTGGACCGCCTGAAGAACGGCATCACCATCGAGGGCGTGAAATACGGCGCCATCGAAGCCAAGCTGGACAAGGCCAAGGGGCCGGACAACTTCGGCCGCAACGTGTGGATCACCGTCACCCTGGCCGAGGGCAAGAACCGCGAAGTGCGCCGGGTGCTGGAAGCCCTGGACCTGAAGGTCAACCGCCTGATCCGTCTGTCTTACGGCCCGTTCTCGCTGGGGACCCTGGCTCCGGGCGAGGTGGAGGAGGTCGGCCCGCGCGTCATCCGCGAGCAACTGGCCGAGCACATCACCGCCGGCTCCATGCCGCTGGGCGACCGTCCGATGTATCGCGGCGGCGCGGCCTTGCCCGCGGAGGGCGACGGCCCGGCGCCGCGTCGGGGCGCCGGCAAGTTCGATCGCCGAGCGCCGCGCGAGGACAAGCCCGAAGGACGCCGGGATGATCGCGGCCCGCGTCGGGGCGACGACGAGCGCCCGCGCAAGGCTGGTCCGGGCGGCCGGGATTTCCCGCCGCGCCGCACCCGCGACGAGGACGAGCGTCCGCGCGGCCCCGGCCGTCCGGGCGGTCCCAAGGCGGGCGGGCCCAAGAAGCCATTCCGCGCGCCGGGTCTGGAGACCACCGACCCGCGCCGCGCCGACAAGGCCCGCAAGCCGAAGCCCAAGGGGCCGGGCGCCGAGGCGGCGTCCGACAAGCCGGTCTACAAGGCCGGCTGGGCCAAGCCGAAGAAGAAGCCGAGCCACGCTCCCAAGAGCGGCGGCCCGAAGAAACCCGGTCCCAAGGGACCTAATCGCTAACGCTGAGGGGCGGCATGAGCGACCAAGCACGTGAGGAAAGACACCTTCATCGACTGATCCTGTTTTCGGATGCGGTCTTCGCCATCGCCATCACCTTGCTGGCGATCGAGATCCATCCGCCGGAGGAATGGCATGGGGGCATCGGCGAGTTCTTCGGCCTGATGGGCCACAAGCTGACGGCCTATGCGGTCAGCTTCGCCGTGATCGGCGTCTACTGGATCGCGCATCGCCGCTCGTTCGGGCGGCTGCTGCGCGCCGACGGCGTGCTGGACGTGCTGAACCTGCTGATGCTGGGTCTGCTCGGCCTGCTGCCTTTGGGCACGGTGCTGCTGTGGGAGAAGCCGAGCGGCTCGTCGACCCTGCTCTATATCGCCCTCGTGGCGGCCATCGGCGTGGCGCATGCGATCGGCTGGGCCTATGCGGCCTTCATCGGCAGGCTGGTCGATCCGGCCATCCGCCTGCCGGCTCGTTTGTACGTGCTGTTCTCCAGCGGCGTGCTGCCGGGCCTGATCTGCGCCCTGCTGCTGGTCAGCCTGGCGGGCGGGGCGGTCTGGGGCTACTTCGTCGCCGCCGCGCTGCTGATCGGGTCGAACGCCATCCAGCGCCGCCTGACCAAGACGGCCTGATGCGCATCGTTTCGGGAACATTCCGTGGCAAGGCCATCGCCGCGCCGGAGGGTTCGGCCACGCGGCCGACCTCCGACCGCGCGCGGCAGGCGGTGTTCAATATCCTGGAGCACGCCGAATGGTCGCCCGGGGTGCGGGACCTGCGGGTGATCGACGTGTTCGCGGGCTCGGGCGCGCTGGGCTTCGAGGCCATCTCGCGCGGCGCGGCCTTCGCGCTGTTCGTGGAGACGGACGAGGCGGCGCGCGGCGCGATCCGCGAGAACGTGGACGCCTTCGGCCTGTTCGGGAACACCCGCATCCACCGCCGCGACGCCACGGATCTCGGCCAGCGCCCGGCCAGCGCGGGCGCGCCGTTCGAGCTGGCCTTCCTCGACCCGCCCTATCGCAAGGGTCTGGGCGAAAAGGCGCTGGCCGGCCTGCTGTCCGGCGGCTGGCTGGCGCCCGGCGCGGTGGCCATGCTGGAGAAGGGCGACGACGAGCCGGTTCCTGCGGTGGACGGGTTCGAGGTCCTGGACGAGCGCAGATACGGCGCTGCGAAGGTGTTCTTCTTGCGGGCTGTCTGACCGCCGCTCACCCCGGCGAAGGCCGGGGCCCAGGTGAAGCCCTGCTGACGCTCTGGATGAATCTGGGTCCCGGCCTTCGCCGGGATGAGCGGGGTCTGTTGGAAGGCGAAGCCAGGAGAAGGGGTCACCCCTTGAACGTTACATGCCCCTCCGCACTGATCGGCCAGGCGGGGTTGAAGGCGATCTCCCAGGCGTGGCCGTCCGGATCCTGGACATAACCTCGGAAACCGCCGTGGGGCGGAGCGTCGCCGGGGCGCAGCATCAAGCCGCCATGGGCGACGAGCTGGTCGAGCAGGGGCTGCACCTCATCCTGTGAGGCCACGTTGTGCGCCAGGGCGAAGGGGGAGGAGGCGGAGTTGCAGCGCCGCTGCATGTCCAGCTCCAGGGCGCTTTTCAGCCAGGTGCCGAGGACCAGGCCGTTCATCTGGTAGAAGGCGATCTCCTCGTTCTCGAACACCGGCGTCCAGCCGAAGCCGTCGCCGTAGAACCGGCGAGAGCGGGCCAGATCGGCGACGCCGAGGGTGATGACCGCGACCTGTTGCTGCATGACGTGCTCCTGAAGGGGTCTGCATACATCGCGCCGCCCGCCGACGGGTTGCATCGGCGGGCGGCTTGAAGGTCACCAGCGCTTGGCCGAGACCCGGTTATCGAGCTGCGACCGCAGCCGGTGCAGGCCCTCCCGCGTGATGCGGTAGGGATGGCCGCCCTGGCTGGCGATCAGGCCCCGCTTTTTCAGGGTCTTGAAGACGGCGAGGTTGCAGTCGGAGAGACGCCAGCCCTCATGGCTGAGGCATTCGGCGTTGATGATGGCGCCACGGTCGTCGCGCACGAGTTGGATGCGTCCGCCTTGGGCGAGCGCGTGCAGCGTCCTTTGCTGCGGTTTCGAGATGTTCAATGGAGGTCTTCCGAAGAGGCATGACGGATCACACCGCTGAAAGGATCAGCGGCGGGGCGGTCAGGGGGCTCGCGGGACCGTCAGGCCTTTCGGCGGACGATCCCTAGGCCCGGGCCTCTTGGGCGGAAGACATAGGCATCCTCGGTTAGGAGGCTTCAGCCTAGCAGATCAGTCGTCCCAGGTCAGCACGATGGCGTCGGCCGAGCGCTCGTGGGGGCCGTGATAGACGGCCTCGATGTTGTTGCCGTCCGGGTCGATCAGAAAGGCGGCGTAGTAGCCGGGGTGGTACTCCCGCTCCCCCGGGGCGCCGTTGTCCTTGCCGCCGCCCTTCAGGCCGGCCGCATGGAAGCGGTCCACCGTCTCGCGGTCCACGGCCTGGAAGGCGAGGTGGACGTGGGTGATCTCCTCGGGCTTGCCCTCGTCGACCCACACCTCGTCGAAGAAGAAGTAGCGGTCGTCCTCGATGATCTCGATCCCCAGCACTTCCATCAGGGTGCCGTAGAACCTTTTGGAGGCGGCGAGGTCCTTGGTTCGGAGCTGGACATGGTCGATCAGTCGGCCGCGGCGCATTTCCATGGGGCGTCTCCTTCGGGCTCTGGCGGAAACGTGGTTCGGCCGAGACAGTTGCCGGGCTTGACCCTCACGCGGCGTGAGGGCTGATCACCCCGTCCGTCAACACGGCGAGAAGGTCATGAGCGAGCACACGGTCAAGCAGGTGGCGAGGATGTCGGGCGTCTCGGTCCGCACCCTGCACCACTATGACGAGATCGGCCTACTCAAGCCCGCGCGCGTGGGAGAGAACGGTTACCGCTGGTACGGGCGGGAGGAGTTGCTGCGCCTGCAGCAGATCCTGCTGCACCGGGAGCTGGAGATGCCGCTGGAGGCCATCGGCCGCCTGCTGGACGCCGCCGGGTTCGACCGGGCGGCCGCTCTGAAGGTCCAGCGCGCCGCCCTGGCCGCCAAGGCCGAGCGGTACGACCGCCTCTTGCGCACGCTGGACGAGACCATCGCCTCCATCGAAGGAGCGACGGATATGGACGACAAGAACCTCTACATGGGCTTCGCGCCCGAGAAGCAGGCCGAGTACGAGGTCTGGGTGGCCGACCGCTACGAGGGCGCGGCGGCGATGATCGACGGCTCCCGCGTGAAGATGAGTCAGTGGGGCAAGGCCGACTACGCCAGCCTGAAGGCGGAGGTGGAGAGCATCGAGGCGGCCATGGCTCAGACCCTGCGCGACGGCCTGCCCGTGGACAGCGCGGCGGTGACGGCCCTGATGGCGCGCCACCACGCCATGATCGCCCGCACCTGGCCCAAGCCCCCGACCCGCGAGGCCTTCATCGGCCTGGGTCGGATGTACGCCGAGCACCCGGACTTCACGGCGCGCTACGAGGCGCTGGCGCCGGGGCTGACGGAGTACATGGGCGCGGCGATGGCGGTTTACGCCGAGGCGCGGCTTTAGAGTGCAAATCCTCCCCCTCTGGGGGAGGTGTACCAAAGGGACGGAGGGGGCTGCTGAGCCGGAAGACCCCCTCCACCGCTTCGCGGTCCCCCTCCCCCAGAGGGGGAGGATTTAGGCGGCGGCGCTACCTTCTCCCGAACAGCCGCTCGATGTCGGCGAGCTTCAGCTCCACGTAGGTCGGGCGGCCGTGGTTGCATTGGCCGGAGTGGGGGGTGGCCTCCATCTGACGCAGGAGGGCGTTCATCTCCTCGCCCGTGAGGCGGCGGCCGGCGCGGATGGAGCCATGGCAGGCCATGGTGCCGCAGACCTCGGCCATGCGCTCCTTCAGGGCTAGGGCCTGGCCGTTCTCGGACAGGTCATCGGCGATGTCGCGGATCAGGGCGCCGGCGTCGGTCTCGCCCAGCAAAGCGGGGGTCTCGCGCACCAGCACGGCGCCGGGGCCGAAGCCCTCGACGATCAGGCCCATCTCGGCCAGTTCGTCGGCCTTGGCGACAACGCGCTCGGCCTCGGCGGGATCGAGCTCCACCACCTCCGGCAGCAGCAGGGCCTGGCGGGCGACGCCGCCGGCGGCCATCTCGATCTTCATGCGCTCATAGACCAAGCGCTCGTGGGCGGCGTGCTGGTCGACGATGACGATGCCGTCGCGCGTCTGGGCGACCACGTAGGTCTCGTGCAGCTGGGCGCGGGCGGCGCCGAGCGGATGGTCGATGGGATCGACATGGCCCGGATGCGGCGCGGCGGCGGGCTGGTCGGCATAGGCGACGGCCTGCTCCAGCACCTCGCCGAAGCTGGTCTCCACCCGGGCCGAGACCTGGGTCAGGCCGGGCAGGATCTGGGCCGTCGGCTGCGGCGAGGGCGTCCAGCCGCCGGCGCCCCAGGCGGAGAAGCCGGCGGGGGAGGGCGAATAGGACGGCGGCCCGCTCTGCGGACGGAAGCCGCCCAGGGCCGCGGCGGCCACGGTGGTCGAGGCGCGGTGGCCGGCGGCGGCCAGGCTGTGGCGCAGGGCGCCGATCAGCAGGCCGCGCACCAGGGCCGGATCGCGGAAGCGGACCTCCGCCTTGGCCGGGTGGACATTGACGTCCACCTGGGTCGGGTCGAGCTCCAGATAGAGGGCCGCCGTCGGATGGCGGTCACGGGCCAGATAGTCGGCATAGGCCGCCCGCAAAGCCCCTTGCAGCAGGCGGTCGCGAACGGGGCGGCCGTTGACGAACAGGTACTGGTGGGCCGCGTTGCCGCGCGAATAGGTGGGCAGGCCGGCGAAGCCCGTCAGGCGCACGCCCTCCCGCTCCTGGTCGATCAGGATGGCGTTGTCCTGGAAGTCGCGGCCCAGCACGGCGGCGAGGCGGGCCAGGCGGCCGTCCGGTCCCGGATGCTCGGCCGACAGGCGCAGGACCCGCTTGCCGTCCAGGTCGAGGGTGAAGCCCACGGCTTCGTGCGCCATGGCCTGGCGCTTGATCTCCTCGGCGATGGCCATGGCCTCCGCCCGCTCGGACTTCATGAACTTCAGCCGGGCGGGGGTGGCGTAGAACAGGTCGCGGACCTCAACCCGGGCGCCGTGCGGGCCGGGGAAGGGGGCCGGGGCCACCGCGCCCATGGCGCCGCCCTCGACCAGCAGGCTGTGGGCGTCGGACGCCCCCTTGGCGCGGGAGGTGATCGACAGGCGGGCGACGGAGCCGATGGAGGGCAGGGCCTCGCCCCGGAAGCCCAGGGTGGCGATGCGCAGCAGATCCCAGCTCCCGTCGTCCTGCGGGGCCAGCTTGGAGGTGGCGTGACGCTCCACCGCCAGCAGCAGTTCGTCCGGCGATAGGCCGCAGCCGTCGTCGGCCACCAGGATGCGGGTCAGGCCGCCGCCGTGCGCCTCGACCTCCACGCGCGTGGAGCCGGCGTCGAGGGCGTTCTCGACCAGCTCCTTGATGGCGCTGGCCGGGCGTTCGACCACCTCGCCGGCGGCGATGCGGTTGACGGTCTCTGGCGGGAGGCGGCGGATAGGCATGGTCAAGCTCGTTCCAAGCTGATCAACATAGGTCGATTCCGGGGCGGGGGCGCCGTGGAGACCCTTCATGCGTCGATTGATTGCGGGCCTTGTCATGGCCCTGTGCCTCGCGCCGGCGCTCGGCCGGGCGGACGAGCTGGTCGATCCCGAAGCCGTGCTCGTGGACGAACTGATTGTCGAGGCGCGTCTGCCGGGCCCCGCCTGGTGGAAGGTCACGGACGGCGACAGCACGGTCTATGTGCTGGGCGCGCCCAACGCCCTGCCCAAGGGGCTGGCCTGGGACCAGACGATCCTGAAGCGCCGGCTGGAGGGAGCCAACCGTCTGATCCTGCCGGCGGCGGCCACCGCCGGGTTCGGCGACATCGGCGGGTTGCTGGCTCTGCGCAAGCAGGCGCGGCGGGACGTGCAGCCCCTGCCGGCGCCCTTGCAGGCGCGGGTGGATGCGGCCGCCGCGCGCCTGGGCAAGAAGAGCGACCGGTATCTGGAATGGAAGCCGGTGGCCGGGGCGCTGATGCTGCTGTCCGACAACCGCAAGGCCACGCGCGTCGATCCCGCCGAGCCGCATCAGGCCGTGGTCAAGGCGGCGAAGAAGGCGCGGGTGAAGGCCGGGCGAGCGGCGACCTATGAGGCGGTGCTGCTGGGGCGGGCGATCATGGCGGCGCCGGACAGCGCCAGCCTGACCTGTCTGGAGGTGGCGCTGGACGAGGTGGAGGCGGGGCCGGCGGTCTTCCGGGCGACGGCTCAGGCCTGGGCGGTGGGGAATGTGCGCGGGGCCCTGGACGGGCGGCGCAGCTATGACCTGTGCATCAACGCCCTGCCGGGCATGGGCGACCAGTTGAACCGCGCCAATGCGGACCAGGCGGCGGCCATCGCCGAGGCCCTGAAGACGCCCGGCCACAGCGTGGCGGTGATGAGCCTGCGCTCCCTGGTCAGCCAGAACGGGGTGCTGGACCGGCTGCGGCGGCAAGGCCTGACGGTCAGCACGCCCGAATGAAAAACGCCCGGCTGGGAGGGCCAGCCGGGCGTCAGTCACAGACGGTCCTGGGCTCTTAGCGGGCCGTCTGGCGGTACCAGCGCACGACGTCCTCGTGCATGGTCTTCATGGCTTCCGGGTTCAGATAGATCATGTGACCCGACGGGTAGTAGGTCAGCTCGACGTTCTTACGCTGAGCCGGCTCCAGCATCATGTGCGAGACGTCGAACTCCAGGCCGTAGAACGGCGTGGCCATGTCGTAATAGCCGTTCAGCGCCAGCACCTTCAGGTGCGGGTTGCTGCGCATGGCCACCGACAGATCGACGGCGGTGTTCGGGGTGGTCTGGGCGCCGAAGCCCTGACCCGGAGCGCGGTGCTTCCAGTCCCAGTCGAAGCCGCCCGCGTCACGCGCCGACAGGCGGTAGTCGAGGTCGGTCTTGTAGCCGATGGTGTTGTTGACGTAGTCGCGCACCATGCCGCCGTAGGCGCCGGTGATGGCGTCGTTGGCGATGTCGCCTTCGGGGCTGGCGCCGCCGGCGTCCACGTCCACGCCGCGATAACGGCTGTCGAGACGGCCCACCGTCAGGCGCTGGTCACGCAGCAGCTCCTTGCGGAAGCGGCCGAGCTCCATGCGCAGGTTGTTGTTCAGGATGACCTGGGCCGGGATGCCGATGAACTGCGACATCTCGTTGGCGACGGCGGCCTTCTCCTCGGCGGAGATGGTGTCGCCCTTGGCCAGGGCCGCGGCGTAGCGGCCGCTGGTGAACTCGCGGGCCTGCTGGACGAAGGCGGCCAGGTCGGCCGGGCGGTTCTGGATGCGGTTGTGATACCAGGCCGTCGCCGCATAGGTCGGGAACAGGGTCAGGTGGTTCTGATCATAGCCGGGCTGACGCACGCCATAGTTCATGATCGAGGACAGCAGGATCACGCCGTTGAGGGCTGTGCCGCCTTCCTGCAGCTTGTTGGCCAGGGCGCCGGCGCGCAGGGTGCCGTAGCTTTCCCCGAAGATGTATTTCGGCGAGGACCAGCGGCCGTTCAGGGTGATGTAGCGGTTGATGGCGCGGGCGAAGGCGTCCACGTCCTGGTCGACGCCGTAGAAGGCCTTGGCCGGGGTGTCGCCCAGGGGACGCGAGTAGCCTGCGTTCATCATGTCGATGAACACCAGGTCGGTCTCACCCATCAGGTTGTAGGGGTTGGCCTCAAGCGAGAACGGGCCCGGCTTCATCACTTCCGGATCGCCCGGCTTGATCCACTGCGGGCCGAACGAGCCCATGTGCAGCCACAGCGAGGACGAGCCCGGGCCGCCGTTGAACAGGAAGGTGACGGGGCGCTTCGGGTCCGGCTTATCGCCAGCGGTATAGGCCACGTAGAACAGGCTGCCCGTCGGCTTGCCGTCGTCGTTGCGCACGGTCAGCGTGCCGGCCGTCGCCTTGTAGCGCAGGGCCTTGCCGCCGACGTTGATGGTGTTGAAGATCGAGGCGGTCCGCTCGTCGGCGGAGGCCTTCACCCAGCCTTCGGAAGCGGCGGCGGGCTTTTCACCCTTGGCGGCTTCCGGCTTGTCCTGAGCCACGGCGGCGGTCGTCGCCCCCAGCATCAGGATGGTGGCGAGGGCGGTAAGCGTGGTTCGACGCATGGTCAGTTTCAGTCCCTTCTGGCGGTGATGCGACCGCCGGCGGTTGTCCCGCCGGTCGTTCAAAGAGTCGTCAGCAACGCGCCGTCAGGGACCGGGCGGCCATCGGGCCGCCCAGGGCTCCGACCTAGAGGCCCGGCAGCTTGATCCCGCCCTTGCCGCGGGAGATCACCACCGCCTTGCCGCCCGTGAGGGCTTTCAGGCGTTGCTCTTCAGCCTCTGCATCAACGACCGGCGCGGACGCTCCGGCGGTGGCGGCGTCGCCCCCGGCCGGCTTGTCCTTGCGCCAGAACATGACGCGGTCGGCGAAGCCTTTGTCCTTGTGGGTGATCTCGCCGTTTTCGTCGTCGACGACGAAGCGGATCAGCGGGTCGGCGGAGCCGCCGCCGGCGCGAGCCACGAGGATGTTCTCGCCCTGAGAACGGTCAGCCGCGGCGGCCTGGCCCTGAAGCTGGGCGCGGGCGGCGCTGTCCGGCGCCAGTTCGGCGGCGCGCGGTTGGCCCGGTGCGGGCGGACGCAGGGAGAAATCGGGCGGCAGAACCAGCGGCGCCTTGGTGACGACGCGGAACTCGTCCGGGGTGACCTTCGACATGCCCAGCGCCTTGGAGGCGCTCTGGCAGCCGGCCAGACCGGCGCCGAGGGTGGCGGCGCCCAGGACGGCGAAGGTGGCGACGACGCGGTTCAAACTCATGAAATCCATGCTCCAGAGGCCGCCCCCGGCCTACATACGGACGTCGCAGATACCGCATTTGGAGGGGAGGCGTAAACGGCTTCGCCTCTCCTTGATCGTCGCAGTTTTGTTAGACGATCGTATACCAGATACGATTGCAGCCCTGAAATGTTTCAGACAATTTTGCAACGGCGCGCCGGGGCGGGCGCGCCGCCTTACTTGCGCGAGGAATCGCCGAACAGGCTGTCGGCCAGCAGCAGGATGACGCCCACCGTGATGCCGGCGTCGGCGATGTTGAACACCCACGGAAAATAGAGCCGCGAGAAGTCCAGGAAGTCGGCCACGGCGGCGAATCGCACCCGGTCGATCAGGTTGCCCAGGGCTCCGCCGATGACCAGGCCAAGCGCCGTGGCCAGCAGCGGACGCTCGGTCTTGCGCGCCCAGCCGGCCAGGAAGAAGGCCACCGCCAGGGAGAAGCCGGCCAGGGCCCAGCGGGCCAGGTCGTGCCCGGCCTGCAGCAGGCCGAAGCTGACGCCCTGGTTCCACACCATGGTCAGGTGGAAGGGACCCGCCACCGGCACCGACCCGCGCAGGGGCAGGTCGAAGACGTTGAGGATCCAGTGCTTCACCGCCTGGTCGATGACGATGACCGCGATGGCGATGGCGTAGGCGGTCCAGCCCCAGCGGGTGATGTGCGGCTTAGCCATGCTTAGCATCCCAGGCGGCGACGGCTTGCGCGTCCCGCAGCGAAAGGTCGGGGTAGCGCGGGTCCGAGCCGACTTCCGGCAGGACGCGCCAGGAGCGGGCGCACTTGGCGCCTTCGGCCCGGGTGGGCTCCACGGCGACGGCCTTCACGTCGTCGCTGCGGAAGGCGTCGGCCGGACCTTCGCCCGCAACCAGGGTCGCCTGGCTGGTGCGGAAGATCTCGGCGGCGTCCAGGCCTTCGAAGGCGGCCAGCAGGCCGGGGTCGGCCACGTGGACGACCGGCGCGGCTTCGAGGGCCGAACCGATGCGCTTTTCACGCCGCTCGATCTCCAGGGCGCCGGTGACCGCGCGGGTGACCATTTCGACCTTGGCCCAGCGGGCGGCCTCGGCGTCGTTCTTCCAATCGGCCGGGGTGGCCGGGATGACGCGCAGGCAGTTGGAGCCGGCGTCGGGGAAGCGGGTGGTCCAGGCTTCTTCCATGGTGAACGGCGTCAGCGGGGCCAGCCAGATGGTCAGGCGCTCAAACACCAGGTCCATCACCGTGCGGCAGGCGCGGCGGCGGACGCTGTCGGGCGCGTCGCAGTAGAGCGCGTCCTTGCGGATGTCGAAGTAGAAGGCCGACAGGTCTTGGGCGCAGAACTCGGCGATGGGGCGCAGGACGTCGCTGAACCGGTACTCGGCGTAGGCGGCGCGCACCTGACCGTCCAGCTCATGCAGGCGGTGCAGGATGTAGGACTCCAGCGGCGGCATCTGGTCGAGCGGCAGGCGTTCGGCCTCGTCGAAGCCGGCCAGGGCGCCCAGCAGGTAGCGGACGGTGTTGCGCAGCTTGCGATAGGCGTCGGCGACGCCCTGCAGGATTTGCTTCCCGATGCGCTGGTCGTCAGCGTAGTCCACCGAGGCGACCCACAGGCGCAGGATCTCGGCGCCGCTTTCCTTGATGACCGCCTGCGGGGCGACCGTGTTGCCCTTCGACTTGGACATCTTCTCGCCGTTCTCGTCGAGCGTGAAGCCGTGGGTCAGGACAGCGTCATAGGGCGCGCGACCGCGGGTGCCGCAGCCTTCCAGCAGGGACGACTGGAACCAGCCGCGATGCTGGTCGGAGCCTTCCAGATAGAGGTCGGCGGGCCACTTGGAGTCGGCGCGGCCCTCGATGGTGAAGGCGTGGGTGCAGCCGCTGTCGAACCAGACGTCGAGGATGTCCTCGATCTTCTCGTAGCGGGCCGCATCGTGCGCGCCGAGGAAGTCGGTCACCGGACGGGTGAACCAGGCGTCGGCGCCCTCGGCCTTCATCGCGTCGATGATGCGCTGGTTGACCTCGGGGTCATGCAGCGGCTCGCCCGTCTCCCTGTCGACGAACATGGCCAGGGGCGTGCCCCAGTTGCGCTGGCGGCTGATCAGCCAGTCCGGGCGCGTCTCGACCATGCCGCGGATGCGGTTGCGGCCCTGGGCCGGGTGGAAGGTGGTGGCGTCGATGGCTGCCAGGGCCTTGTCGCGCAACGTGCCGTCTTCGCCCTCGTGGTCCATGCGGATGAACCATTGGGGGGTGTTGCGGTAGATCACCGGCGCCTTGGAGCGCCAGGAGTGCGGATAGGAGTGCTCCAGCCGGCCGCGCGCCAGCAGGTTGCCGGCCTCGATCAGCTTGTCCATGACCGCGCCGTTGGCGGGACCGAACTTGCCGGCCTTCTTGCCTTCGGTCTCCAGCACCTTCAGGCCGGCGAACAGGCCGACCGACGGATAGTAGGCGCCGTCCGGATCGACCGTCTCGGGGATCTCGCGGTGCCCGTGGGCGAGCCAGACCTGATAGTCCTCCTGGCCGTGGCCCGGGGCGGTGTGGACGAAGCCCGTGCCCGCGTCGTCGGTCACGTGGTCGCCGGCCAGCAGCGGCACGGCGAAGGTGTAGTGGCTGTCCAGGTCGGCCAGCGGGTGGGCCAGGACCATGCCTTCGCAGTCGACGGACTCGACCTTCTTCCACGAGGCGATCTTGGCGGCCTTGAACACGTCCTCGGCCAGCTTCTCGGCGACGATCAGGCGGTCGCCCGGCTTGGCCCAGGGTTCGAACTCAAGCCCGGTCTCCAGGCTTTCGACCTCATACGCCGCATAGGCGATGTCGGGGTTGTAGCTGACCGCGCGGTTGGCAGGGATGGTCCAGGGGGTGGTGGTCCAGATCACCAGCTTGGCGCTGCGGGCCACGTCGGAGCCTTCGACCACCGGGAACTTCACCCAGATCATCGGCGAGACGTGGTCGTGGTACTCCACCTCGGCGTCGGCCAGGGCGGTGCGCTCGACCGGGCTCCACATCACCGGCTTGGAGCCGCGATAGAGCTGGCCGCTCATCAGGAACTTGTGGAACTCGCCGGTGATCTTCGCCTCGGTGGTGAAGTCCATCGTGGCGTAGCGGCCGTCCCAGTTGCCCAGGACGCCGAGGCGCTTGAACTCGTCGCGCTGGGCGTCGATCCATTCGGCGGCGTATTCGCGGCAGCGCGAGCGGAACTCGGCGGCGGGGATCTCGTCCTTGCGGCGGCCCTTGGCGCGGAACTCCTCCTCGATCTTCCACTCGATCGGCAGGCCGTGGCAGTCCCAGCCCGGCACATAGTCCACGTCGAAGCCCAGGGCGAACCGCGAGCGGACGACGAAGTCCTTGAGGATCTTGTTCAGCGAGTGGCCGATGTGGATCGGGCCGTTGGCGTAGGGCGGGCCGTCATGCAGCACGAACAGCGGGGACTTGGCGTCCTGGCGCGTCTTGCGGATGGCGGAATAGAGGTCGCCCCACTGCTCCAGGATCTGGGGCTCCTTCTGGGGCAGGCCGCCGCGCATGGGGAACGGGGTCTCGGGCAGGAAGACGGTCTCGCGGTAATCGCGGCCCGGGGTCTGGTTGGCGTCGTCGGCCATGGTCATGTCGTCTCGAAAAATCGGGCGCCGTCGTCAGACGGCTTCGCCGCTGCGGGGAGCGGAAGGGGCGGAGATCGGCGAACCCGGCGCGCGCGCAGCCTCAACGGGCGGCGTCACGCCGGGCGCGTAATTCGCGGAATGGACCGAAGGAAGGTCATCGCCGGCTGATACCAGAGAAGAGGCCGCATCGTCACGCCTCTTGCGGGGAAAGATCGGCAGTCCGGCGATCCAGGACCGCATCGGACGCTCGAAAGCGACCAGCGAGACGTAGGAGACGACCAGCAGGATCGGCACGGACAGAGCGATCCAGACGTCGTGGCCGATCCCCGTGCGGCGGGGCAGCTGCTGCACGAAGAACAGCAGGGCGAAGGCGTGCCACATATAGAGCGAGTAGGTGAGCTGGCCGAGTGGGGCGAGTTTCCGGGTCAGGGCGTCCACCTTGCCGTTCAGGTCGGCGGCCAGGGCGGTGGCGGCGATGGAATAGACGATCAGCACCAAGATCGACTTCGGAACCCGGAAGTACATGCCCGCCAGATAGGCGACTGTCGTGGCCGCCAGCAGCAACTTGGGCGCGGGCAAAAGGCGCAGCTTGTCGCGGACGGCGTAGAGGCCGAGACCGATAAGGAAGGCTGGCAGGGCGCGCATGACGCCCCAGTCGAAGGTCCACTCCCACCAGGGGCGGTTGATCGGACCCGCGCGGCCGACGCCGTAGAGGAAGGCCAGCACCACGGCCGCCGCCAGGAACAGGGTCCAGGCCCGGCGGTATAGGACGAGGAACGCCGGCAGGGCCAAGTACATCATCATCTCGGCCCCGATGGACCAGCTGGGGAAGTTGAACCGCAGGCCGCCGCAGTTGGGGATGGCGTGCAGGAACAGGGCGGTGGGCGCCAGGCAGCCCACATCGATGCGGGCGAAACGGCCCGGCATCAGCCAGCTCATCAACGGCAGGAAGGCCAGCAGGGTCAGCCAGTGCAGGGGCGCCAGGCGGGCGATGCGCTTCTGCATGAAGCGGCCGTAGTCGCCGGGCGACTTCAGCCGGTCGGCATAGGCGTGGGCGATCATCATGCCGGAGATGACGAAGAACAGGTCGACCAGCAGGTTCAGCGGACCGGACCGCTTGATCACGTCCTCGCCCAGGTCTGGCAGGCGCAGTTCGCCCATCATGTGGAAGAAGACGATGCCCGCCGAGGCCAGGAAGCGCAGGGCGTCCAGATGCAGGAAGTCGTCACTCTCCGGACGGAGCTTGGGCAGACGGTCAAGAAGAGGCCGGAACGCAACCATGCGCGGTTATTGGCGACGCCTGCGCATCGGGCAAGAGGCGGCGTTCATCGCAACGACCGCTGCTATGTCTCGACGGTCGCGGAAACTGCCCCTATCCCTTTCGCTTCCAGTTCCGGGGGGAGTTCCATGGGCAAGCGTTTTCTGATGGCGGCCGCGGCCGCGACGGCTCTGATCGCGGCGTCGCCGCAGATCGCTCTGGCGCAGGCGGCCAAGCCCGCCGCCGCTTCGAGCGTCGAGCGCAAGGAGGGGCTGTTGCCTGTCCTGATCGACGCCCAGCAGGGCAAGGTGATGCTGTCCCTGCCCAAGCCGGACAAGGACGGGGTCGCCGGCCGCTACATCCATATCGCCGCCCTGAAGACTGGGCTCGGCTCGGCGCCCATCGGCCTGGACAAGGCGGCCCTGGGCGAAGGCCGGCTGCTGGTGTTCCGCCGCGTGGGCGGCAAGGTGGTGGCCGAGTACGAGAACCCCAAGTTCCGCGCCGAGGGGGCCGGTCCTGACGAACAGGCTGCCGCCCGCGACAGCTTCGCCTATTCCACCGTCTGGGCCGGCAAGATCGAGCGCGAGGAGGCCGACGGCCGCCTGGTGGTGGACGTCTCCAGCTTCCTGACCCGCGACGCCATGGGCATCGCCGACTCCCTGAAGCAGGGCGGCGAGGGCGGCTTCAAGCAGGTGGCCGACCTATCCCTGGTCGAGGCCGCGGCCACCAAGGTGTTCCCGGACAATGTGGAGCTGGAGGCGCGCCTGACCTTCGGCTCCGACACGCCGGGACCGGAAGTGCGCAACATCGCGCCGGACGCCAAGCTGATCACCCTGGCTGTCCGCCACTCGCTGATCCGCCTGCCGGAGCCGGGCTTCGAGCGGCGGTGGTGGGACCAGCGCAGCGGCGCCTTCGGCAACATCGTCAATGACTACGCCGCGCCGCTGGGCGACCCGATCGTGCGCCAGATGGTGTCGCGCTTCCGGCTGGAGAAGCTGGACCCCGCCGCGCCGAAGTCGCGGGTGAAGAAGCCCATCGTCTTCTATATCGACCGCGCCGCGCCGGAGCCGATCCGCACCGCCCTGAAGGAAGGCGCGGCCTGGTGGGCCAAGGCCTTCGAGGAGGCCGGCTATATCGACGCCTACAAGGTCGAGATCCTGCCGGAAGGCGCCGATCCGCTGGACGTCCGCTACAACGTCGTCAACTGGACCAACCGGGCCACGCGCGGCTGGTCCTACGGCCAAGCGGTGACCGACCCGCGCACGGGCGAAATCATCAAGGGCTCGGTGCTGCTGGGCTCTTTGCGGGTGCGCCAAGACATGATGATCTTCGAGGCCCTGGTGGGCGCCGACAAGGTCGGGACCGGCACGCCGAACGATCCTGTGGTGGCGGCCCTGGCCCGGATGCGCCAGCTGTCGGCGCACGAGGTCGGCCACTCCCTGGGCTTCGCACACAACTTCTCGGCCAGCACCCAGGGCCGGTTTTCCGTCATGGATTATCCGGCCCCGCGCCTGAACCTCGTCAACGGCCAGGTGGACCTTTCGGACGCCTATGGCGTGGGCGTCGGCGCCTGGGACGAGTTCATCGTCGACTGGATGTATGGCGATCAAAAGCGGGCCCACGCCAACGCGGCGGCCAAGGGCGGCCTGCGCTACACTACGGACGCCGACGCGCGGTCGGGCTCGGCGGGCCAGCCCTGGGGCAGCCTGTGGGATGACGGCGCCGATCCGGCCGCCGAACTGGTCCGCATGATGGGCGTGCGCAAGGTGGCCGTGGAGACCTATGGCCTCAAGGTCCTGCACCAGGGCGAGGGCGCCAACGAGCTGCGCCGCAAGTTCGTGCCGGTCTATCTGCTGCACCGCTATCAGGCCGAGGCGGCCGTGAAGCTGGTGGGCGGGGTGGACTTTGCCTACTCCGTGAAGGGCGACGGCAAGGAGGCCGCCACGGTGGTCCCGGCGGCACATCAACGCGCGGCCCTGGACGCTCTGATGCTGACCCTGGCGCCGGCGGCGCTGGATGTGCCGGAAAGCGTGCTCCCCTATCTGTCATCCGGCAATTCGGGCGACCGTGACCGCCAGCATGAGATCGAGGTGCTGCGCACCATGGGCGGGCCGGTGTTCGATCCGCTGGTGGCCGCCGATGTGGCGGCGGGCCTGACCCTGAGCAACCTGCTGGACCCGACCCGCATCAACCGCGTGGCCGACCAGCACCGCCGCGACGCCGGCAATCTGGGCGTGGACGAGATGACCCGCCGCATCCTGGCCGCCGCCTTTGACGGCGCGGTCCCCGCCGGCCGCCTGGCCGAGGTGCGCCGTCGCCTGCAGGCGCGGACGGTGTTCGCCCTGGCCATCGCGCAGAACGACCCGAACGTGTCGCCCACCGCCGCCTCGATCATCGCCGCGCGGCTGGAGGACTTGTCCAAGCGCCTGTCGGCCATGAAGGGCGGCGAGGCCGAGAGCGCCCACGGCCGCTGGCTGGCGGGTCTGCTGTCCGACCGCGAAACCCTGGCTCCGCTGCTGGCCCAGGAACGCCGCACCCCGGCAACGCCGCCCGGCATGCCGATCGGGGGCGAGACGGACTGGTTCGGGGATCTCTAAAACTCTCCTCCCCTGTAGCGAAGGTACGGGGGAGGGGGACCGCGAAGCGGTGGAGGGGGCGTGACTGGGCTCAGAGTGGGCGGTCGCCCCCTCCACCATGCTGCGCATGGTCCCGCTCCCCCGCTTCGCAGGGGAAGAGATTGCTTTACGCCCCCAAAATCCCGCGCGCCTGGCGCTCATCCTCGTGGATCTGCTCGACCATGGCCTCTATGGAGCTGAACTTCTCCTCGGGGCGGAGGAAGGCGATCAGCTGGGTCTCCAGGGTCTGGCCGTAGAGGTCCTCGTCGAAATCGAAGAGCCAGGTCTCCAGACGGGTCTCGACCTCGCCGGTGGTGGGGTTGTTGCCCAGATTGGCGACGCCCGGGACCACGCGCCCATCGGGCAGGCGGGTGCGGGTGGCGTACACGCCGAGCTTGGGGACCACATAGTCCTCCAGCGCCACATTGGCGGTGGGGAAGCCCAGTTGGCGGCCGAGCTGGCGGCCGCGGCGGACGATCCCCTCGATAGCGAAGGGCTGGCCCAGGATGTGGGCGGCCTCTTCCGGACGGCCGGCGCGCAGCGCCTCGCGCACGCCGGTGGAGGAGAACTTGCCGCTCTCCTCGCCCACGGCTTCCTCAACCGACACCGAGAAGCCGAGCTCCTCGCCGTACTGTCGCATCAGGCCGGCGTCGCCGCTGCGGCCGCGACCGAAGGAGATGTCGAAGCCCACGGCCACATGGCGCACGCCGAGGCCGCCCTTCAGCACCTTCTGCGCGAACTCGCGGTCGGACAGGCTGGCCATCTCGAAGTCGAAGGGCAGCAGGTACAGGCGGCGGACGCCCATCGCCTCCAGCGCGCGCGCCTGCTGGTCGTGGGTCATCAGCTTGAAGGCCGGCTCGTTGGGCCGGAACAGGCGGCGCGGGTGCGGGTCGAAGGTGATGACCCCCAGCGGGGCGTCCAGACGCTTGGCCGCTTCGGCGGCGGCGGTGATGACGTGCTGGTGGCCCTGATGGACGCCGTCGAAGTTGCCGAGCGCCACGGAGGCGCCGCGATCCTCGGGGCCCAGGTCTTTCCAGCTATGGATGATGCGCAGGGTCAATCAGGCGCTCCGGCGGGGGACCATGACCACGGCCTCGCCGTCCACCACGGCCTTGCCGCCCACCTTGCAGACGGTGGCGAAGGTGACGCGGGCCTTGGCCTCGTCGATGGCTGTGATCTCAACGCGGGTGACCACCTCGGCGCCGATCTTCACCGGGCGTTTGAAGGACAGTGACTGCGAGATGTAGATCGCGCCCGGCCCCGGCAGGTTCGTGCCGATGGCGGCCGAGATGTAGGCGCCGGACAGCATGCCGTGAGCGATGCGCTCTCCGAACGACGTCTTGGCCGCGAAGTCGGCGTCCAGGTGGACGGGATTGGTGTCGCCGCTGACGTCGGCGAACTTCTGGATGACCGCCTCGGTGACGAGGTTCGTGGTCTCGGCGGACATGCCGACGCTCAGGTCTTCCAGGAAGTAGCTCTTCACCCGCACTCTCCTCGCCGTTCCGGCGTCGTTGTCTTGCGGCGCCGTTGTACCCCGTGACGGGTCGATGTCACCAGACGAGGTCGCCCATGGCGTGCGTGGCGGTGGTCCCCTCGGCGTTGAGCAGGGCCTCCACGGCGGGGGCGTGCAGGCGGCCGTCCGGGCCCATGGCCTTCAGGCCGTGGATGCCCTTGGCGATGAACAGGCAATCCAGCTTCTGGCTTTCGGCGCCCAGGACGTCGGTGATCACGCCGTCGCCGATGCACAGGACGCGGCTGCGGTCGGCAGGGCGCTTCAGCAGGCGCTCGGCTTCGGCCAGGGCCAGGTCATAGATCGGGGCGAAGGGCTTGCCGGCCATCAGCACCTGGCCGCCGAGGCTCTCGTACAGATCGGCCAGGGCGCCGGCGCAGTAGATCAGCTTGTCGCCGCGCTGAACCACCCGGTCGGGGTTGGCGCAGATCAGGGGCAGCTTGCGCTCGGCGGCGATCTGAAGGCGCTCGCGATAGTCCTCGGGCGTCTCGTTCTCGTCGTCGTACAGGCCGGTGAGCGAGATGAAGGCCGCGTCCTCCGCGTCGGCGAAGGCCAGGTTCAGGCCGTCATAGAGCGGGGCGTCGCGCACGGGGCCGACGGTCCAGACTGGGCCGGGCGCGTGCTGGGACAGCAGGGCGCGGGTGGCGTCGCCGGAGGTGACGAAGCCGGCCCAGGCCGCCTGCGGCACGTTCAGCGCCTCCAACTGGGCGACCACGTCGCTGGCCGGGCGCGGGGAGTTGGAGATCAGGACCACCGGGCCGATCTCGGCGTTCCAGCGGGCCAGGGCGGCGCAGGCCTCGGGGAAACTTTCGCGCCCGTTGTGGATCACGCCCCAGACGTCGCAGAGCAGGACGTCGTAGCGATCCTTGAGTTCGGAAAGGCCGGCGGGGAGGAGGGGAGCTGCGCGCATGCCCCGGCGGTAGCGGGGATCAGGCGGTGCGGTCAACTCGCATCATGGAAGATGACCCCCATGGTCCGCCGCCGGCCGGAGCGGATTTCGCTGACGCCATGGCGCAGGATGCGGCGATGGACGCCGCGCGTTCCCTCCGCCGGCCGTTCGCGCACGGCGAAGATGACGCCCTCGCCCTTGAACAGGGGCACGACCTGGGGCGCGGACTGCTGGCGGGGACGCTGCTCCACGAGGACGAACTCGCCGCCCTCGAAATCCACGCCCGGCTCGTCCAGCAGGAAGGCGGCCTGGAGCGGGAAGACATGCTCCCCATAAAGGTCCTGGTGCAGGCAGTTGTAGTCGCCGGCGCCGTAGGTCAGCAGCAGCGGGGTGGGGCGAAGCTGGCCAGCGGCGTGGCAGCGGCCCAGCATCTCGTCCAGGCTCGGCGGGAAGCGGTTGTCGATGCCCAGCCGCTCCGCCCAGCGGTTGGCGATGGCGGACAGGTGCGGATACAGCCCCGCCCGCAGGGTCTGGACCCGGTCGGGCAAGGGATAGCTGAAGTACTTGTACTCCCCGCGCCCGAAGCCGTGGCGGGCCATGACCACCCGGCTGCGGAAGCCGGCGTCCTGCGGATAGAGGCCGGCCAGGGCGGCGCAGTCGGCGTCGTCGAGAACCCGGCCGGTGAGCGCCCAGCCTCGGGCGTCCAGTTCGGCGGCGATGCGCGGCCAGTCGAGGGTGTCGGGGGCGATCATGGGGTGGATATGGCTGGTTCGGAGGAGCCGGGCATTCCGAACCTTGCGGTGCGCTCTACAAATTTCGTCTCCCTAGGCCTTGTGCCTAGGGTCCCTGCGTCCGCTTGCTCAGCGCCCAAACTCCAAGCTCCGAGGCAGCCGATGCAGGGACCCTCGCCACAAGGGCGAGGGAGGCGGAGATAATGGCCCAGACGCACAGTGAACCCTTGCCAGGCTTGGCTTCGCCATGCCCCCATGCGGATGGGGGAGCGGCGCGTACAGACGTCTAGCCTCTTTGGGGGGCTTCGCGCCCGTTGAGCATGGATTTCGAGTGATGATTAAACGGGCCTTGCCCGGCGCGCTGGCCGCGCTGCTGATGACCACGACCGCCGCGTCCGCCTGGGCCGCGTCCCTGCCGGCGCTGAAGAAGGAGGCGGTCGCGAAGGTCGACTCCAAGGCCAAGCTGGCCCAGCAGATGAACGACTCGATTTTCAGCTTCGGTGAGCTGGGCTTCCAGGAGATCGAGACCTCGAAATACATAACCGGCGTGCTGGAGAAGAACGGCTTCACCATCCAGCGCGGGACCTCGGGCCTGCCCACCGGCTGGGTCGCTACCTGGACCAACAAGACCGGCGGGCCGGTCATCGCCCTGGGCTCCGACATCGACGGGATTCCGAAGTCGTCCCAAACTCCGGGTCTGCCCTATCGCAAGCCGCTGGTGGACGGCGCGCCGGGTCACGGCGAGGGCCACAACTCCGGCCAGGCCGTGAACGTGGTCGCCGCCCTGGCGGTGAAGGAGCTGATGGAGCGCGAGGGCATCGCCGGCACCCTGATGCTGTGGCCGGGCGTCGCCGAGGAGCTGGTGGCCAGCAAGGCCTACATGGTCCGCGACGGCGTGTTCAAGAACGTGGACGCGGTGATCTTCACCCACGTGGGCGACAACTTGGCCACCACCTGGGGCAAGGCGTCGGGCACCGGCCTGGTGTCGATCCAGTACACCTTCAAGGGCGAGACGGCGCACTCCGCCGGCAAGCCGTGGCAGGGCAAGTCGGCCCTGGACGCGGTGTCGCTGATGAACGCCGGCTGGGAGTTCCGCCGCGAGCACATCCGCCCCGAGCAGCGTTCGCACTACGTGATCACCGACGGCGGCGACCAGCCCAACGTCGTGCCTGAGAAGGCCACCGTCTGGTATTATTTCCGCGAGCAGGACTTCAAGAAGATCGCCGACCTGAAGGCCATGGGCGACAAGATCGCCGACGGCGCGGCGATGATGACCGACACCACGGTGACCCAGCGCGTGGTCGGCTACGCTGCGCCGCGCCACTTCAACAAGCCGATGGCCGAGGCCGCCTACGCCAATATCCAGGCGGTGGGCCTGCCCAAGTGGGACGCCAATGACCAGGCCTTCGCCAAGGCGGTTCAGGCCAATGTGGGCGCCGACAAGACCGCCGGCCTCGACACCGAGCTGAAGAAGCTGGAGCCCCCGGTGGAGGAGCCCAAGAGCGGCGGCTCCGACGACATCGGCGACGTGGCGTGGGCGGTCCCGACCATCACGGTGAACTACCCGTCGAACATCCCGGGTTTGCCGGGCCACAACTGGCGCAACGGCATCTCCATGGCCACGCCGATCGCCCACAAGGGCGTGGTGGCCGGCTCCAAGGTGGTGGCGATGACGACCCTGGATCTGCTGATGCGGCCGGACCTGCGCGCGGCGGCGAAGGACTACTTCACCAACGTCCAGACCAAGAACGAGAAGTACGCCCCGCTGATCGGCGACGCCAAGCCGCCCATCGAGCTGAACACCGGGATCATGGCCCAGTACCGTGAGGCCATGAAGCCGTTCTACTACGACGAGACCAAGGATCAGACCTATCTGGAGCAGCTCGGCGTCAAGTGGCCGACGCTGGACAAGGGACCGGCGAAGTAGGGCTTGTTAGATCTGGAAATGGAAACGGCCGCTGGAGACAGCGGCCGTTTTACTTAGCGTCCCACCCGGCGGCGCAGGGCTTCGCGGAAGAACTGGGCGGGGGCTTCGGCCTCCGCCAGGACCGCGTCGCGGACCACGCGGGGCTCGCCGAACAGGTTGCCCTGGCCGTAGCCGATGTCGAGGTCGAGCAGATCGACGATCTGACGCTCGCTCTCCACCTTCTCGACGATGACCTCCAGGCCGTAGCGGCGGGTGAGGGCGGCGAAGTCGGCGGCGTGCAGGTCGGGCAGGGAGGCGAGCACCAGGCGGCCGCCTTCCTCCTCCAGCTGGTCGAGCAGCATCTGGGCGCCGACCTTGACGAACTTCACGTCGGCGCGGGCCAGGTCCTGGAAGTCGAGATCCAGGTCGCTGACCTTGTCGATGGAGAAGCGGAAGCCGAGCGCGGCGAGGCGGGCCATATGGCGGGCCTCCACCGGGCCGCGCTGGTCGAAGGCGCTCTGGCCCAGTTCGAAGATCAGCGAGCCGGACAGGTCGCGGTTGGCCGACATGAACTCCAGGAACTGGGAGAAGAAGGCTTCGTCGCCCAGGCTGTTGAGCGAGATGTTGCAGAATATCCCGACCTTGCGGTCGTTGCGCGCCAGACGGCGCACCACCTGCACGCAGCGGAACAGCAGCAGGTTGTCGATGGCGGCGACCAGGCCTTCGGGCTCGGCGACGGCCAGATACTCGGCCGGCATCATCACGCGATTGCCCTCGTCCCGGAGGCGCGAGAAGCTTTCGTAGAAGACCATCTTGCGCTGGGGCAGGCCGACGATGGGCTGCAGGTAGAGGTCGACGCGGTTCTCGGCCAGGGCGTCGCGGACGGCGTCCAGCAGAGCGACCGACTGTTGCGAGCGGGGGCGGGCGGCGTCGTACTGGGCGGCGGCGACTTCCTGGGACAGCTGGGTCTCCAGCTTGTCGCTCATGCGCTGGACCACGTCCTCCAGCATGTGGACTTCGCTGGTCAGTTCTTCGGAGCGGCGCAGGGCGTCGTCGGTGACGGTCTCGACCACCTCGGTCAGTCGGCCGTCGATGCGCTCGACCTGGGTCAGCAGGATGGAATGCGCCTCGCGCAGAGCCTCGACCTCGCCCTCGAGCTGGGCGGCCTCGATCATCCGGCCGATCAGGCCGTGGAAGGCCAGGCACAGGCCAAGGCCGCCGAGGAAGGCGGAAACGCCCGCACCCCAGCCTCCGCCGTTACGCCAAATCGTAAGGGCGACGATCAGGGACAGACAAAGATAGGCGCCGATCAGCAGCGCCAGGGTCAGTTTCCGCATCATCCCGCCAAGGAAACGCCAGTGCGAATCAACCAGCAGTATCGACTGCCGGAGGAGCCGGCGGCAAACGGATAAAGGCCCCGTCCGCCGCGGCATGGCGACTCACTTAGTAAGCGAGCGCGACCCCGTCCTTGCGCATCTCGGTGGCGGCGGCGTAGCGGCCGGGCCAGCGTTCGATGGCCTGGTAGCCGCCGTAGCCGCCCAGGCTGGGCTTGAGGTTCCAGCCGAGGGCGGCCAGGGCCTTCTGCGTCGCCTCGGGCACGCCGGACTCCAGGTTCAGCTCGCCGACGCCCTGCTGGGCCTCGCCCGTGGGTTCGGTGGAGCCGCCATGGTGCCAGCGCGGCGAGTCGCCGGCTTCCTGAACGCCCAGGCCGAAGTCGACCATGTTGCTGATGATCTGGGCCTGGCCCTGGGGCTGCATGTCGCCGCCCATGACGCCGAAGGACAGCCAGGGCTGGCCGTCCTTCATGGCGAAGCCGGGGATGATGGTCTGGAAGGGGCGCTTGCCCGGAGCGTAGATGTTGGGGTGGCCGTCGGTCAGGGCGAACAGCTCGCCCCGGTCCTGGAACATGAAGCCCAGGCCGTCGGGCACCAGGCCCGAGCCCATGCCGCGATAGTTAGACTGGATGATCGAGACCATCATCCCGTCCTTGTCGGCGGTGGTGAAATAGGTGGTGTCGCCCTTGCTCGGCGCCTGGCCCGGATAAACCGGGGTGAGGATCTTGTCCGGGCGGATCAGCTTGGCGCGCTCGGCGGCGTAGTCCTTGGAGATCAGCCATTCGATCGGGGATTTGTAGAAGTCCTGATCGGCGTAGTAGCGGGCGCGGTCCTCATAGGCGAGGCGCTTGGCCTCGACCGCGTGGTGGATGGCGGCGGCCGACTGGAAGCCCATCCCCTTGATGTCCATGGTCTCCATGATGTTGAGCATCTGGAGAGTGGCGAGGCCCTGGGTGTTCTCCGCCAGGGCGTAGACGTCCACGCCGCGATAGCCGGTCTTGTAGACGCTGGTCCACACCGCCTTGTGGTTGGCCAGGTCGGCCTTGGTCATCCAGCCGCCGATGCGCTTGAAATAGCGCTCGATCGTCTCGGCGATCTCGCCCTCATAGAAGGCGCGGCCGCCGCCCTGGGCGATCAGGCGGTAGGTGCGGGCCAGGTCCGGGTTGCGGAACATCTCGCCCTCGACCGGGGTCTTGCCGCTGGCGGCCCAGACCTTGAGGAAGTTCGCGTGCTCCTCGATCTGCGAGGCGGGGTTGGTGAAGCGCTTGTGGCTGCCGGCCAGATAGAAGGCCACGTTCTGGGTGATGGCGTGGCCGTTCTCGGCGTAGTGGATGGCGTCCTCGAACAGCTCGGCCCACTTCAGCTTGCCATAGCGTTCGTGCATGGCGCGCCAGGCGTCGACCGCGCCCGGGACGCTGACGGTGACCGCGCCCCACGAGGGCAGCAGGCCGTCCTTGGCGCGGCTGCGCACCGTCTCCAGCGACAGGCCCTTGGGCGAGCGGCCGGAGCTGTTCAGGCCCATGACCTTCTTGGTCTTCGGGTCCCAAAGCAGGACGTAGCAGTCGCCGCCGATGCCGCAGGCGATGGGCTCCATCAGACCGAGGCAGGCGTTGGCGGCGATGGCGGCGTCGGCGGCCGAGCCACCTTTCTTCAGGACGCTGATCGCCGCCTGGGTGGCCAGGGGGTGAGCCGTGCCGGCCGCGCCGTTGGCGCCCCAGGCCGCCGAGCGCGAGGCGAAGTTGGCGCCGTCGACGCGGTCGCCGCCATGGACGTCGGGCCGCTTGCGGTTGGGATTCGGATCGCCGACGAACTGCGACTGGGCCAGGGCCGGGGCCGCAACAGCGGCTGCGGGCAGGGCGGCGAGGAAGGTGCGGCGACGCATGAACAAGGACCCCCGTATACAAAAACGGCGGCGAGGCTATGCCCGCCGCCGTCCCGTGTCACCATAGGGGGAGAGCCTTATTCCGCATCCCATTTGAACGCCGGGTCCAGCCAGTCGCCGATGCGGCCGTCCGGGGCGGCGAGCGCGTGAATCTTGGCCATTTCGTCGGCGGTCAGGGTGAAGTCGAAGATGTCGAAGTTCTCCTTCGCGCGGCTTTCCTTCTGGGTGCGGGGGATGGCGATGACGCCGTCCTGCTGCACCAGCCAGCGCAGGGTCACCTGACCCGCCGTCTTGCCTTGAGCCTTGGCGATCTCGCCGATCACCGCGTCGTCGGCGATCTTGCCCTGGGCCAGGGGCGACCATGCGGTGAGTGAGGCGCCGACGGCCTGGGTCGCGGCCAGCAAGGTCTTCTGGGCCAAGTAGGGGTGATACTCGACCTGGTTGGTGGCGATAGGCGTGGCGGCCAGGGCGGCGGCCTTCTGCAGTTGGTCGGACGGGAAGTTCGACAGGCCGATGGCGCGGGTCCAGCCCTTGGCCTGGACGTCGTTCAGCGCCTCCATCGTCTCTTCCAGCGCCGGGACGGCCTTCGGCCAGTGCAGCAGCAGCAGGTCCACCTGCTCGACGCCCAGACGCTCCAGGCTTTCCTCGACCGAGGCCTGCAGGTCGCCCTTGGCGAAGCGATCGACCCAGACCTTGGTGGTCAGGAAGATGTCCTTGCGGGCCACCTTCGAGGCGGCGATGGCGGCGCCGACCTCGCGCTCGTTCTTGTAGATCTGGGCGGTGTCGATGTGGCGGTAGCCGATCTCCAGCGCCGCCTCGGTCATGCGCTTGGCCACGTCGCCTTCAAGCTGCCAGGTGCCGAAGCCGAGGGCGGGAATGGCGACATCGCCGGATTTCACGTCGTGCATGGGGGACTCCAGAAGATCGGTGCGACGCATCTAAGTAGGCGAGTGCGCTTCCACCAGCGGCAGGGATGCGTATTAGGACCGCATGACCGCGCTTGCGTCCCCGATTCTCGTCCTTGGCGCGACCAGCCTGATCGGGCGTTTCCTGATCGAGCGGCTGGCGACCGCCGGGCTCGACTATTACGGCCTGAGCCGCGAGGCGCCGGCCGACGACGTGCGCATGATCCGCGGCGACCTGTCGGAGGACGATCTGGCCCAGCGCCTGCCGCCGACCAAGACTGTGTTCAGCCTGTCGCCGATCTGGCTGCTGCCCAAGGCGCTGCCGGCTCTGAAGGCGGCGGGGATGAAGCGCTTGGTGGCGTTCTCGTCCACCAGCCGGTTCACCAAGATCTCTTCCCGCAACGCCGAGGAGCGGGAGGTCGCTCAGGCCCTGGCGGACGCCGAGGCGGAGACCATCGCCTTCTGTGAAGCCAACAAGATCGCCTGGACCATCCTGCGTCCGACCCTGATCTACGCCGAGGGGCGCGACCGCAATGTCAGCCGCCTAGCGGGCCTGATCCGCAAGCTGGGCTTCCTGCCGCTGTCGGGCGAAGGCGGCGGTCTGCGCCAGCCAGTCCATGCCGGCGACCTAGCCCAGGGTGCGGTGGACGCGGCGGCGAGCGCCAAGGCCAAGAACCGCGCCTATGACCTCACCGGCGGCGAGACCCTGACCTATCGAGTGATGGCGCAGCGGGTGTTCGAGGGGCTGGGACGGCGGCCGCTGATCGTCAGCCTGCCGCCGTGGCTGTGGCGCATCGGCCTGACCGTCGCCTCGCCGATCATGCCGGGCGTCACCGCCGGCATGGGCGAGCGGATGGAGGCGGACCTGACCTTCGACAGCAGCGAGGCGGCCCGCGACTTCGGCTGGGCGCCGCGCGACTTCCATCCCTGGTTTTGAACGCAGAAACGCCGCCCGGCGGACCGGACGGCGTTTCCTTGCAATCTCTCTGGGAAGGAGAGGTTGTCTTACGAGGCCAGAGCGGCTTCGGCGGCGACCACGCGGCTGACCGCGTTGACCACGGCGGCGATGCGCAGGGCGGTCTGAATGTTCAGGGCGACGACGCCGTGCTTCTTCAGCTCGGCCTCGTGGCTGTCCAGGCACATGCCGCAGCCGTTGATGGCCGAGACCGCCGTCGACCACAGTTCGAAGTCCACCTTCTCGACGCCAGGATTGGCCAGGATGTTCATCCGCAGCTTGGCCGGGATCGTGCGGTACTCGTGGTTCGAGAGCAGGTGCAGCGACCGGTAATAGACGTTGTTCATGCCCATGATCGCCGAGGCGGCCTTGGCGGCGGTCTTGGCTTCCGGGGTCAGGCCGGCCGCATCGGCGGCGGCTTCGATCGCCTTAACGACAGCCGGGACGCCGATGGCGTGGGCCGAGGCGACGAACGTGCCCCACTTCTGCTGGTCGGTCAGCACCGTCTCGCTGGCGAGCGAGGACAGGTTGAGGCTGAGATCCTTGGCATAGGCGGGCAGCAGATCGCGCAGCGCGTCGAGGGACATCGTCGGCTCCTAAGTCTTGTTGTTCTTGATGGAGTATGGGGGAGGAAGCACCCGTTGGCTGGGGAGAAAACGGGCGCTTCCTGGTCTGACGGCCTTAGGCCGCCAGGGTCTCGCCGCCCACCGCACGGTTGCAGGGGCAGAGTTCGTCGGTCTGCAGGGCGTCGAGGACGCGCAGGGTGTCAGCCGGAGCGCGGCCGACGTTCAGGTTCGTCACATAGACGTGCTGCACGACGTTGTGCGGGTCGACGACGAAGGTGGCGCGCAGGGCGACGCCTTCTTCTTCGTTCAGGACACCCAGGTCGCGGGCGAACTTGCCGCCGTTGTCGGCGAACTGCCAGATCGGCAGGCTCTTCAGATCCGGGTGCTCACGGCGCCAGCCGAGCTTGGAGTGCTCGTTGTCGGTCGAGCCGCCCAGAACGACGGTGTCGCGGTCTTCGAAGTCACGGCCGAGCTTGGCGAATTCGACGATCTCGGTCGGGCAGACGAAGGTGAAGTCCTTCGGGTAGAAGAAGATGACCTTCCACTTGCCGTCGAAGGAGGTCTGATCGATCGTCTCGAACGCGCTTTCGCCGTTCTCTTCGTGGCTGTTGAACTTCGGCTTCACGCCGACGATCTTGAAGTCGGGGAGGGTTTGACCAACGCCCAGCATACAGAGTCTCTCCTAGTTGAAATGGTGTGCGGCGGCGCCGCGCGGACCCTTAGATAGGGAGTCGCTTCGCAAATGCACAATCAATTGTTTTTGTCGAAACGATAAATTTGATCTATAGGTATCGGCCATGCTGCCGACCCTGCGCCAACTTCAGTACCTGACCCTTCTGGCCGAACACGGCTCCTTCAGCCGCGCCGCCGAAGCCGCGCACGTGACGCAGCCGACGCTGTCGGCCGGCGTGCAGGAACTCGAGAAAATACTTGGGGCGCCGGTAGTGGACCGCGCGCGTTCCGGGGTGCTTCTGACCGCCGCCGGACAGGAGGCGCTGCGCCGGGCCAAGGCGATCCTGGCGCAGTCGGAGGATCTGGTTCAGGCCGCGCGCGGAGCGGGCCAGCCCCTGTGCGGGCGGTTCCGTCTGGGGGTGATTCCGACGGTGGCGCCGTTCCTTCTCCCGCGTGCGTTGCCGCACCTGCGAACTGCATACCCGAAGTTGAAGCTGTTCCTCCGCGAGGACCTCACCAACCGTCTGATCGCCAGCCTGAAGGCCGGCGCGCTGGACGCCGCCCTGATCGCCCTGCCGTACGACATGGCGGGGCTGGAGTGGGCGCATGTGGAGGATGACGAACTGCTGGCCGCCGCCCCGGCCAACCACCCCATCGCCTCCCAGAGCCGGGTGGATCTGGGGTCGATCGATCCTTCGGACCTGATCCTTCTTGAGGACGGCCACTGTCTGCGTGACCACGCCCTGGCCGCCTGCGGTATCGAGCTGTCGCGCAACGGGGGTGATGACGACGGAGAGGGGTTCGCCGCCACCTCCCTGCCGACCCTGGTGCAGATGGTCGGATCGGGGCTTGGGGTGTCTTTCCTGCCGGCCATGGCGGTGGAGGCCGGATTGGTCAATCATGCGCCGGTGACCATCCGGCCGCTGATGGCGGACCATCCCAGCCGGGAGATCGTCGTCGCCTGGCGTTCAGGCTCCAGCCGCGCCGTGGAAGGGCGTTTGCTGGCGGAAGCGTTCAAGTCGCGCTGATCGGGAACAGGCAGGCTCCGAAAAGCGCTTCGGCCAAGTTCAGGAGACCGCCGTCATGAGAACCGCTCTGACCCTCGCCATCGCCGCCGTGATGTTGGCCGGCTGCGTGGGCATGTCCCGCAGCAAGGCTGTCGCGCCGCTGGCCGCCGACTGGAAGACCGGAGGCCGGGTCGACCAGATCACTCTGGCCAAGGAGGGCGAGTTCAAGATCACGCCCGAGTTCGACTCCATCTTCGAGAGCCGGGTGAAGTCCAAGCTGGCCGAATGCGCCACGGGGACCCGACCGCTTCGGCTGGAGGCCAAGCTCACCCGCCTGGACAAGGCCAATCCGGTGATCACCACCCTGATCATGGGCGCCAATGTCATGCGCGGCGAGGCGCGGCTGGTGGATGTGGCCACCGGCCAGACGGTCGGCGAGTATCAGATCGGCCAGACCGTGGTCGGCGGCCGCATGGCGATCGTGAAGATGGGCGAGGCCGAGGAGCAGATGTCCGACGCCTTCGGCGAGGAGCTCTGCAAGCAGGCGTTCGGGGTGGAAGCGGCGAAGTAGCCGCTCATCTCAGCGAAGGCCGGCGACGCTTGAGCCTTGTTATTTTTCGCCCACGGAAAGCGTGAACTGGTTGTTGTAGTAATTGAACGCGACCAGGTTACGGATGAATAGCTCCTCCGATATTCCAGCCTTGTCGAAGATAA
This sequence comes from Caulobacter segnis, assembly GCF_029543125.1. GTDB lineage: Bacteria > Pseudomonadota > Alphaproteobacteria > Caulobacterales > Caulobacteraceae > Caulobacter > Caulobacter segnis_D. The sequence goes on along the minus strand of NZ_JARQWW010000001.1, from coordinate 174,632 downwards.
GATAGGAATAGGTCGTCGCTCTTTTTCCATCCTCGGACATCAGAACGTGGGTGGGCTGTTCCTGAGCATTGAAGGCCGTCGCGGTCTTCTGGCAAGCTGCGACCGAATCTGAACAGTCCCAAATGCCCACGAATTCCGTCGTCGTGCAGGACGCATTGTTCGTGCAGTCCGTCATGATGATCAGAATGTTGTTTCCGTCCGACGCGGTCTCGATGAGTGGCGTTCCGTCGTCGGCCTTACCCAGTTTCGCCTTGTAGCCGGCATTGTGAAGCGCCTGAACCAGCGTTTCTGGATTCAGCGAGGTGACATTCGCCGCGTTGGCCAGCCCCGCTGCGGTCAGGGCGATGGCGAAGGCTGAATAAGCTAACAGGCGGCCGAGCATCAAAAATTCCTAAAGCTTCCAAGGCGGGTCTCTAGCCGCGATTGAACTCAGGATTGCATTGAGAAAGGGCGCGCCGCAACGGCATAGCTTGCGGCATTTGGTGCAGCTTCAAGGGTGAGCGACCATTCAGGGAGATCGTCATTTGGCGGGCTGAATCTGGATCCCCGCCTTCGCCGGAATGAGCGGGCGTCCTTGAATTCGATATGCATCCGATATATCTAAACTTTCGATATAACGAAATAGGATCGAAATATGTTTGGAAGACATCATCACCACGGCCACCACCACAGCCGCCACGGCCGTCATCCCTTCGGCTTCCATGGCCATGGCCACGAGAATCACCGCCGCGGCGGCCGGGTGGGTCGGTTCTTCGACCACGGGGACCTGCGCCTGGTGGTCCTGAAGCTGATCGCCGACAAGCCGAGCCACGGCTACGAGCTGATCAAGGCCGTCGAAGAAGCGGCGGGCGGCGCCTATACGCCGAGCCCCGGCGTCATCTACCCGACCCTGACCCTGCTGGAAGAGCTGGGCTACGCCACGGCGGCCGATGCTGGCGGCGGCAAGAAGCTGTTCTCGATCACCCCCGAGGGGCAGGCCTTCCTGGAGCAGAACGACGCGCCGGTGCGCGGACTGTTCGAGCGTATGGCGGACGTCGCCTCGCGCAGCGCGGCGTTCTCGCCGCAGATCCTGCGGGCGCGGGAGAACCTGAAGACGGCCATGAAGCTGAAGCTGACGGGCGAGCGCCTGTCGGACGAGCAGATCGCCGCCGTTGTCGCCGCCCTCGACGAGGCGGCCCGCAAGGTGGAGCAGGCGTGATGCAGAGCCAGGCCGTCGTTCAGACCGAGCACGCCTCGAAGTACCTGACCCAGCTGTGCAAGCACTGGGCGCACAAGTTCGAGGTCAGCTTTGATCCGGTGCTGGGGCGCATCGTCCTGCCCCTGGGCGTCTGCACCCTGACCGCCACCCCGGCGGTTCTGCAGATCGACCTGGACGGCGCCGAAGACGCCGACATGGGCCGGTTCGAGGACGTGGTGGCCGACCACGTCAACCGCTTCGCCCATCGGGAAGGCGAACTCACCTTCCCGTGGGTTAGAAGCTAGGAGCGTCAGTCCATCAGCTGACGCGACAGATAGACGTAGTGCATGGCCCAGCGCTTGGCGTTGGCCTTGGGGTCGGCGCCGTTGGCGTGACCGCCGTCGGTGTTCTCGTAATAGAGATAGGGCGCGCCGAGGTCCTTCATCCGGGCCGCGAACTTGCGGGCGTGGCCGGGGTGGACGCGGTCGTCCTTGGTCGACGTCGTGATGTAGGCCAGGGGGTATTTCACGCCCGGCTTCAGGTGCTGGTACGCCGAGTACTTGGCGATCCAGGCGGCCTCTTCCGGCTTGGTCGGGTCGCCGTATTCGCCGATCCACGACGCGCCCGCCGGCAGCAGGTGGTAGCGCATCATGTCCAGCAGCGGGCTTTCCACCACCACGGCGTTGTACAGGTCCGGGCGCTGAGTCAGGGACACGCCCATCAGCAGGCCGCCGTTGGAGCGGCCGTAGATGCCCAGGTGGCGGGGCGTGGTCACCTTGCGGGCGATCAGGTCCTCGGCCACGGCGTAGTAGTCGTCGAAGGCGCGCTGGCGGTTGGCCTTCAGCGCGGCCTCGTGCCAGGCGGGGCCGAACTCGCCGCCGCCGCGGATGTTGGCGACCACATAGGCGCCGCCGCGCTCCAGCCACAGCTTGCCGACAACCGGGTCATAGACCGGCAGCTTCGACAGCTGGAAGCCGCCGTAGGCGTGCAGGATGGTGGGGGCCAGGCCGTCGAACTTCAGGCCCTTCTGGCGGACCAGGAAGTAGGGGACCTTCGTGCCGTCCTTTGAAGTGGCCTCGTGCTGCTCGACCACATAGTTGGCGGCGTCGAAGCGGGCGGGCGAGGTCTTCACCGTCTCGGCGGCGCCGGTGGCGGCGTCGGCCAGCTTCAGCTCGGTGGGGACCAGGAAGCTTTCGGCCGAATAGAAGACGGCGTCATCCACGTCCGACGCGGCGACCAGCGAGACGGAGGCGTTCTCCGGCGCCGGCAGTTGCTTGCTCATCCAGCCGTGGCCGGCGTGCTTTTCGAAGGCCATGACCCGGCCGCGCACGTTGTCGTAGGTGGCGGCCACCACGCGGTTCTTGGTCACGCCCACCTGGTCGATGGACTGGCGCGGATTGGGCTGGAACAGCAGGGCCGGCGCCTCGCCGCCCTTGCCGGTCAGGAAGGCCGGGGTGGCGGCGATCAGGGCGCCGGCCTGGAAAGCCTTGCCGCCTGGAGCGGTCCACGCCTCCTCCAGGGTGACGATCAGCTCGCCGTTCACGAAGCCCTGGATGCTGGAGCGGGTCGGCAGCGACATGCGCGCGGCTCCGGCGTCGGTCAGCAGGCTGTATTCGGTGTTGAAGAAATCGGTGGCGCGGGACAGCACCACGATCCTGTTGCCGGCGCCGTCCTTCATGACGCGCGCCCCGGCGCTGACGTCCTTGGTCTGGCCGCGGAAGATCTCCTTGGCGTCGGCCAGGGCCTGGCCGCGCTTCAGGGTCTTGGCGATCATGCCGTAGCCGCTGTCGGTCAGGCTGCCGGCGCCCCAGTCGCGGGACAGGACCAGGGTGTCGTCATCGAACCAGCCGACGTTCTGCTTGCCTTCCGGCAGGTTGAAGCCGCCGGCGACGAAGGTCTTGGTCGCCATGTCGAATTCGCGGATCTGCACGGCGTCCTTGCCGCCGTTGGACAGGCGGACCAGGCAGCGGTCGTACTTCGGGCCGCGGCAGTCGGCGCCCTTCCAGATCCAGTTGGCGTTCTCGGCCTTGGACAGGGCGTCCAGGTCGATCACGGTCTCCCACTGCGGGTTGGCGGTCTTGAAGCTGGCGCGGCTGGTCTTGCGCCAGACTCCGCGCACGTGGGTGGCGTCCTGCCAGAAGTTGAACACCGCCTCGCCCTCGAAATGCGGAGTGGGGATGCGGTCGGTGGCCGACAGGACCTTCAGCGCCTCGTCGTGCAGGGACTGATAGCGCTTGTCGCCGGTCAGGACCGGCAGGGTCTTGCCGTTTTCGGCCTTCACCCAGTCGAGGGCCCGGGGCGTCTCCACCTCCTCCAGCCACTGGTTGGGATCGACCGCCTGGGCGTGCGCCCCGCTGGCGATGAGGAGGGCGAAGGCGGCGACGCCGGCGGCTCTGAACATGAAGGCCCGTTCCGTATACGAAAGAGGCGGGCACCTTAGCCCTCTCAAACGAGGCCGCAAGCAGCCGGACCCGTCGAACAAGGCTATTCGTCGTTGGGGATTTTCAGCAGTTCACCGCAGGCCTTGCAGTGAACAGCGTCGGGGTCGTGACGCTGCAGTCCGCAGCCGTGGCAGGGATAGGTCACCTTCGACGGCCGCAGGATCAGCTGGATCAGGCGGATGAACAGCGACACCCCGCCCAGCATGACGGCGATGGACAGCAGGCGGCCCCACACCCCCGGCAGGATGATGTCGCCATAGCCGGTGGTGGTCAGGCTGGTGACCGTGAAATAGAGCGCGTCCACATAACCGCCGATGCCTTCGTAGCGGCCGATGAAGCTGGAATAGACGAAGCCGGTGACCACGAAGATGAAGGTGACGAGGGCGACCGAGGCCTTGGTCACCTCCTCGACCCGGGTGTCGTCATAGCGCCGGGCCACGGTGCGCCAGAAGAACTCGCTGTTGACCAGGGTCCACAGGCGCAGCACCCGCAGGAAGCCCAGGTTGAACAGCCAGAACGGCGCCAGCAGGGTCGCGAAGACAAACAGGTCGACCCAGATCATCGGCTGCTTCAGCCAGCCCTTCAGGTCGCCATAGGCGATGGCCCGCGCGCCCAGGTCCACGGCCATAATCACGGCGACCATGTAGTCGAGGACGTAGAAGGTTGTCATGTGGTCGCGCAGCAGGGGCGCGGCGATGAAGAAGGCGATGATCGCCAGATCGACCATCAGCACCGCGTAGCGGAAGCGGACCGCCGTGGGCGAGGCCCCGTGATAGAGGGCGCGGAGACGCGCCCGCAGGCGCAATCCCTTGTCGTCGTCGGCGCGTTCGGCTGCGGTCATGTGTCCTGCTTGGCGGCCCGATCTGACGAAGACGATATTTTGGCCTATATAGCGGGCCAAATGACCCGCACGTTCCTGAAGATGAATGGCCTCGGCAACGATTTTGTCGTCGTCGAGACCAAGAGCCAGCCGTTCAACCCGACGGTGGAGGAGATTCGCGCCATCGCCGACCGCGAGGGCGGGATCGGCTTTGACCAGTTGATCGCCATCGATCCGCCGACGGCCGAAGGCGCCAGCGCCTATGTGCGGTTCTGGAACTCGGACGGCGAGGAGACCGGCGCCTGCGGCAACGGCACCCGCTGCGTGGCGTGGCTGCTGATGCAGTCGGCGCGGACCAACGAGGTGGCCTTCGACACCGTGGCGGGCCGGCTGACCGGCGTCATGGCCGGCGACAAGCTGGTCACGGTGGACATGGGCAAGCCGGGTCTGGCCTGGAACGAGATCCCGCTGAGCGGTCCGATGGACACGGTCACGGTGGACCTGACCTCGGCGACCCATCCGGAGCTGACGGCGCCGGGCTGCGTCTCCATGGGCAATCCGCACGTGGTGTTCTTCGTGGACGCCCCGGCCAGCGACGAACTGGCCCGCGAGGCCGGTGCGCCCATCGAACATCATCCCCTGTTCCCCGAAGGCGTGAACGTGGGCTTCGCCAACGTCGTCGCCCGCGACCACATCAAGCTGAAGGTCTGGGAGCGTGGCGCGGGTCTGACCGCCGCCTGCGGCACCGGCGCCTGCGCTGCCCAGGTGGCCGCCTTCCGCCGGGGCCTCACCGACCGCAAGGCGAAGGTGGAGTTCGAGACCGGTTCGCTGGTCATCGAATATCGCGAGAGCGACGGCCACGTGATCATGACCGGTCCGGTCAGCATGGACTTCGCCGGCAAGCTGCCGGAGGCCGCCGCGGCGTGACCGACGTCCTCGAAACGCCTGCTGAAAAGACTTCGGACGCAGAGGTCGATGTCGTCACCTTCGGGTGCCGGCTGAACGCCTACGAGTCCGAGGCCATCCGCGCGCGCGCCGAGGAGGACGGACTGAAGGACGCGGTGGTGTTCAACACCTGCGCCGTCACCAACGAGGCCGTGCGCCAGGCGCGGCAGGCGATCCGAAAGGCCCGCCGGGAGCGTCCGGGCGCGCGCCTGATCGTCACCGGCTGCGCGGCCCAGATCGACCCCGCCGCCTTCGCCGCCATGCCCGAGGTGGACCTGGTCCTCGGCAACGCCGAGAAGGCCGCGCCGGGCGCGCTGATGGAGACCACGGCGCGGGTCCGCGTGAACGACATCATGTCGGTGCGCGAGACGGCCGGGCACCTGATCGCCGGGCTCAAGGACCGCGCCCGCGCCTATGTGGAGGTGCAGAACGGCTGCGATCACCGCTGCACCTTCTGCGTCATTCCCTATGGCCGGGGGAACAGCCGCTCCGCCCCGGCGGGCGAGGTGGTCGAACAGGTCCGCCGCCTGTCCGCCGAGGGCTATCAGGAAGTGGTTCTGACCGGCGTCGACGTGACCAGTTGGGGCGCCGACCTGCCGGGCCAGCCGTCGCTGGGCCAGTTGGTGGGCCGCATCCTGCGCCTGGTCCCCGACCTGCCGCGCCTGCGCCTGTCGTCCATCGACGCGGCGGAGATCGACCCGGACCTGATGCAGCTGCTGGCCGTCGAGACGCGGCTGATGCCGTATCTGCACCTGTCGCTGCAGGCGGGGGATGACTTGATCCTGAAGCGCATGAAGCGCCGCCACCTGCGGGCCGACGCCCTGAAGCTGGTGCGCGAGGTGCGGGCCGTGCGCCCCGACACCGCCTTTGGCGCCGACCTGATCGCCGGCTTCCCCACCGAGACGGAAGAGGCGTTCCAGAACACCCTGAAGCTGGTGGAGGAGGCGGGTCTCGCCTTCCTGCACGTCTTCCCCTACAGCGCCCGCCCCGGCACCCCGGCCGCCAAGATGCCCCCTGTGAAGGGCGCGGCGATCAAGGAGCGCGCCGCCCGCCTGCGCGCCGCCGGCGAGGCGGCCCTGGTCCGCCACCTGGACGCCCAGGTCGGCCGCGTCCTGTCGGGTCTGGTGGAGCGTGACGGCCTAGCGCGGGCCGAGGACTTCACCGAGATCGCCTTCACCGGCGAGGCCGAGGCCGGAACCATCCGCCCCATGCGGGTGACCGGCCACGACGGCAAGCGGGTCCTGGCGGAACTGGCGGCTTGATCCGTCTGGCCAAGGCGGCGGCCTTGGGCCTGCTGCTGATCCTTCCCGCGCGCGCCTTCGCCCAGGCCCAGCCTCAGCCGGTGGTGGAGAAGGAGCTTTCGGTCCTGACCTACAACGTCGCCGGCCTGCCCTGGCCGGTGCGCAAGGATCGGGGCGAGGCCCTGAAGGCTATCGGCCGGGAGCTGGCCAAGATGCGCGCCGAGGGGCGGGCGCCGGACGTGGTCCTGGTGCAGGAAGCCTTCCGCGACGAGATCCACGACCTGATCCGGCTGAGCGGCTATCCGCACCATGCCCGGGGACCGAAACGCAAGCAGCGCGACCCGGCCCTGCTGGACAAGCCGGCGCAGTACAAGCGCGGCAAGTACTGGCGAAAGGGCGAGGGGCTGGGCAAGTGGCGCTCCAGCGGCCTCTACATCCTCAGCAACTATCCGATCGAGACGCGGCGCTCGCACGCCTTCCGCTATTGCGCGGGATTCGACTGCCTGGCGAACAAGGGCGTCCAACTGGCGGGCATCCGCCTGCCGGGCGCGCCCACGGTGATCGACGTGGCCAACACGCACATGAACGCCCGCAAGGCGTCGCGCGTGCCGCGCTTGCGGGCCTTCCGCGCGCACAACCTGCAGGCGGATGAGCTGAAGCGCTTCGTGGCCGTGGCGCATGATCCGACCGCGCCGCTGGTGGTGGGCGGCGACTTCAACATCCGGAAGGCGCCCGACCGCTACAACTACATGTTCGAGGACTACGACTTCGACGTGGCCAGCGAGTACTGCTGGCGGAGCCTCGCGGCCGGCGCCTGCGCCATCAAGGTGTCCATGGATGGGGACGCGCCGTGGCTCGACACCCAGGACCTGATCGGCTCGACGGCCGGGACCGGGGCGTCCATCTGGCCCATCGAGATCGAGGCCCTGTTCGACGGTCAGAACGAGCCGGTGCTGTCGGACCATGACGGCCTGATGGTCCGTTTCCGCGTCCGCTGGCCGAAGTACGAACCGCCGGTGGTCGCGCTGCCTCAGTCCTCGGTGGAGCCCGCGCCGGGGAAGGCCGGCATGTTCCAGCCGAACAGCAGCGCGCCGGAACGGATGGACAGCGCCGCCGCGAAACCCGCGCCCCCCGCCCACCAGTAGGGCGCGCCCAGGGCGGTCAGGACCACGAAGACGGTGGAGCCGGCCAGGGCGGCGGTGATGTAGATCTCCCGCCGCAGCAGGATCGATGGCTCGTTGGCCAGGACGTCGCGCACGATCCCCCCGAAGGCGGCGGTCAGAACGCCCATGACGATGGCCGAGACCGGCGGGGCGCCGAAGGACTGGGCCTTGGCCGTGCCCACCACGGTGTAGGCGGCCATGCCCAGGGCGTCCAACCACAGCAGGGCGGTGAACCGCCAGGGCTTGCGGCCCACGACCCAGATGGCCGCCGCCGCGATCAGGCAGGTGACGATGTAGCCGGGGCGGCCAACCCAGAAGACCGGCGCCCCGATCAGCAGGTCGCGCAGGGTGCCCCCGCCGACCCCCGTGACGGCGGCGAAGAAGCCGAAGGTGATGATGTCGTGCTTGCGTCGCGCGGCGGCCAGGGCGCCGGCGGCCCCGAACACGGCCACGGCGGCGTAGTCCAGCCAGAACAGAGCGGTCGAAAGGGCGTCCATGGCGTTTCCTCGCACGGGCGGGTAAAGGAGCGCCATGACTGAAAAGAAGCAAGGCTGGTTCCAGCGGCTGACCTCGGGCCTTTCGCGCTCGTCGAAGCAGATGACCGAGCAGGTCACCTCGGTCTTTGTCGCCAAGAAGCCATTGGACCAGGATCAACTCGATCAACTCGAGGAGATGCTGATCGAGGCCGATCTCGGCCCGGCCGCCGCCGCCCGGATCGCCGAAGCGTTCGGCAAGGCCCGCTTCGGCAAGGAATCCAGCGAGGACGAGGTTAAGGAGGCCCTGGCCGAAGCCGTGGCCGCCGAACTGATCAGCCGCGAGGCCCGGTTCGACCCGCTGTCAGGGCCCAAGCCCTACGTCGTGTTGTTCATCGGTGTGAACGGCTCGGGCAAGACCACGACCCTGGGCAAGATCGCCGCCGACCTGACCGGCCGCGGGGCCAAGGTGATGATCGTGGCCGGGGACACCTTCCGCGCCGCCGCGGTCGAACAACTGTCGGTCTGGGCCGACCGGGCCAAGGCGACCTTCGTCTCGCGCCCGTCCGGCGCCGATGCGGCGGGTCTGGCCTTTGACGCGGTGGAGCAGGCCAAGGCCGAGGGCTATGACGTGGTCCTGATCGACACCGCCGGCCGCCTGCAGAACAAGTCCGGCCTTATGGACGAGCTGTTCAAGATCATCCGCGTCCTGAAGAAGATCGACGGCGCCCTGCCGCACGAGGTGCTGCTGGTGCTGGACGCCACGGTAGGCCGCAACGCCTTGGCGCAGGAGAAGGTGTTCGGCAACCAGATCGGCGTAACCGGCATCGTCATGACCAAGCTGGACGGCACCGCCCGCGGCGGCGTGCTGGTGCCCGTGGCCCAGGCGTCGGACAGCCCGATCATGCTGATCGGGGTGGGCGAAGGCATCGAGGATTTGCAACCCTTCGACGCCAAGGCCTTTTCCCGTTCTCTGGTCGGCCTTCCGCCGGCCTAAACCTTAGAAACCCGCTCATCCCGGCGAAGGCCGGGACCCAGATCATCGAGCGCCGCATCTTGTCATCTTGACCCCGGCCTTCGCCGGGGAGAACGGATGTGGGAAGGTGGCCGCTCAAAGAGGCCTGAATGTCCCCGAAACTCCGCCCCTATGTGCGCGGCGCCGTCGATTACGGCGGCCCCCTGGTGTTCTTCGTCGCCTATCTGATCACCCGCGACATGATCGCGGCGACCTGGGCGCTTGTGGCCGGTTCGGCGGTGGCCCTGGCCATCGGTTTCGCCTTCGAGCGCCGCCTGGCGCCCATGCCGCTGCTGGCGGGCGGGGCGGCCTTGGTGTTCGGGGCCTTGACCCTGATCTTCCACGACGCCCGTTTCGTGAAGATGAAGCCGACCTTCCTGAACACGGCCTTCGCCATCTTCCTGCTGGGCGGGGTGATGCTGAAGAAGAACCCGCTGAAGGTGCTGCTGGGCGAGGCGGTCAGCCTGCCGGAGGATTCCTGGCGGACCCTGACCCTGCGCTACGGGGTGTTCTTCCTGTGCGTGGCGATCCTGAACGAGGTCGTCTGGCGCACCCAGCCGGAAACCACCTGGGTGGTGTTCCGCTTCCCGGGCCTGCAGATCCTGGCGCTGGCCTTCTCGGCCGCGCAGGTGCCTTTGATGATGAAGGGCATGAAGGCGATGGAGGCCGTCGAAGCCCCGCCGCCGCCGGTCGAGTAGCCGGCTTCTAGACTAGAATATTGACCAGCGAGCCGGGGCGCAGCAGGCGCGTCGGCTGACCGCTGGCGCCCGTCTGCGCCGTGGGTTGCGGCTGCGGCTTCTGGGGCGCGGCGTAGGCGTCCGCCCCGGCCTTGCTGAGCGCCGCGTCGAAGAACGCTTTCTGGGCGGAGTTGCGCGGATTCGCTTTCGCCGGCGCTTGATGCTGCGGCGTTACGGCGGGCCAGTTGTTGGGGCGGATGTCGGTCACGGGACCAGTCTGAACATGGTTAACGCGCCGTCAAGGTTTGGCGCGAACATGGTCAATGAAAGGTTAACGCGGCGCTGAGCCCAGGCTGCTGAGCATGCTTTCGGCCGCCTCCGGGGTGAGCGGGCCGGTGTGCTTGGCGCGAATCACGCCCTGGCCGTCCACAAGGTAGGTCTCCGGCACGCCGGTGACGCCGAACTCGATCCCGGCCCGGCCGTCGCGGTCGATCAGCTTCACGGCGAAGGGATCGCCCAGGCGGGTGAGGAAGGCGCGGGTGTTGTCCGGCGCGTCCTTGTAGGCGACGCCGATGATGCGGACGCCCTCGGCCTTCAGGGCCATGAGCTGCGGATGCTCGATCTCGCAGGGAGCGCACCAGGAGGCGAAGAAGTTGATCAGCACCGGCCCGTCCAGGGTGGCGGCGATCGGCGTCGGGCGGCCGGTCTCCAGGTCTGGCAGGCTGACGGCCGGAACCGGCTTGCCCACCAGGGCCTTGGGCTGGACCTGCGGATCGCGCTTCAAGGCGTAGCCGGCGAACAGCACGCCGAGCGCCAGCAGGACCGCGATGGGCGCGAAGGCGAGCCAGCGCCTCACGGCCGGTTCTTTTCCAGACGCTCCACCTCGCGGCGCCAGCGGCGGGCGCGCAGCAGGGTCGAGGCGGCCATCCAGGCGAAGGCGGCGGCGGTCAGGGCGAAGGCGGGCCAGACATAGACGGCGTACTTGCCGGCGTCGAAATCGAGCATGGTCAGCCTCCCGCCTGCTGCAGGGACAGGACGCGGGCCCGGCGACGCCAGACCTCGGCGCGGATGCCGACCAGCCACAGCGAGCCGAACGCCGACATGTAGCCCAGGCCCATGATCAGCAGCGGGGTCAGATAGACGGCCGGCAGGCGGTCGCCTTGATCCGCCTCAAAGGTCGAGCTGCCCTGGTGGAGGCTGTTCCACCATTCGACCGAGTAATGGATGATCGGCAGGTTGATCAGGCCGGCCAGGGCCAGGATGGCGGCGGCGCGGCCGGCCTTGGTCTCGTCATCGATGCTGGCGCGCAGGGCCAGATAGCCGAGATAGAGCAGCAGCAGCACCAGGACCGAGGTCAGGCGCGCGTCCCACACCCACCAGGTCCCCCACATGGGCTTGCCCCAGAGGGAGCCGGTGGCCAGGGCCAGGACGGTGAAGGCCGCGCCCAGCGGGGCGGCGGCCTTGGCCGCCATATCGGCCAGGGCGTGGCGGAAGACTAGGCCCAGCAGGCTGGCGATCCCAAGGCAGAGATAGGCGAACATGGCCAGCCAGGCGGCGGGCACATGGATGAACATGATCCGCACGGTGTCGTGCTGCTGGTAGTCCTCGGGGACGCGGAAGGTTATCCAGAGGCCAGCGGCGATCAGGGCGACGGCGAGGGCGCCGAACATCGGCGCGGCCCAGCGCGAGAACACCATGAACCGTTGCGGATTGGCGAGGAACGCCGGGACGGGGATCATGGGGCCTCTCTAGGCCCCGCCCGTCCCGGCTGCAACTTCCGCTTATTCGGCGGGGGCCGCCGGCGGCGGGCCGCGGTGGTCGAAGCGCTTTTTCATCATGCGCTTGCCGTGGTCACCGCGACGCTCGTGCAGGGCGTCGAAGGCCTTCTGCTGGCTGGGCGACAGGGCGGCGTAGAATGTCTTGGTGGCCGTCGCGCGGCGCTGGAAGGCCTGCTGCATCTGGGTCATGCGGGCGGCCTGGCGGTCGAGGCGCTGCGGCGTGGTCTCGTTCTGCAGGGCCTGACGGTCAGGACGCTCGCGGCGCATCTGCGGTTTGCTGCTTTCCAGGAAGGCCTTCAGGGCCGGTTCCTGGTTGGGCTGCAGCTGCAGGACGTCGCGCAGCTTCTGGGCGCGGGCCTCGGGGTTGAAGCGGGCCTTCATGTGGTCGCCGCCGCGATGCGGGGCGGTGTGGGCGGGCTTGGCTTCCGGGGCCGGCTGGGCGAAGGCGGCGCCGGTCATCAGCAGGGTCGCGCCCGCCGCCATGGCGAGCCGGGTGGTCAGTTTGGTGTTCATCGATTGGGGCTCCGTGGACTGGTGAGCCTTCACCTTGAGACCGTGCTGTTGCACCGGAATTTCGCCGTTCGGCGGCTTTGTTGCAGCTTCGCCGCGGTTTGGTCGCTTTTACGAAAGGGCGTTGCGGCAGGCGGCCGCCATGGCGAAGGGCGACAGGCCTACGGCCGCCGTGCTGTAGGCGCACAGCAGCAGGAAGCCGCCGGTCCAGGGCAGGCCGGCCGTCAGGCTGCTGAGCGCGCCGGCCCCGAAGATCACCGGCGGCGCGAACAGCGGCAGGACGATCACCGCGATCAACAGGCCGCCCCGGCGCGATCCCAGAGCGAGGCTGGCGCCCAGTCCGCCCACGAAGGCGAAGGCCAGGCCGCCGATCAGGGCGCAGGCGAACAGCAGGGGCGCAGCGGCGGGCGGCGCGCCCAGGGCGATGGCGGCGACCGGCGCGGCCAAGGCCAGCGGCGCGCCGGTAGCCAGCCATTGGGCCAGACACTTGATGGCGGCGACCGCCTCCAGCGGGATCGGGCCCAGGGACAGCAGGTCCAGGGCACCGTCCTCGTAGTCGCGCTCGAACAGGCGCTCCAGCGACAGCAGGGCGGACAGGGCCAGGGCCAGCCAGGCGACGCCGGGGGCGATGGCGGCCAGACGCTCCGGCTCCCGGCCGGAGGCCAGGGGCAGCAGCGTCGCCACGGCGGCGTAGAAGGCCAAGGCCAGCAAGGGGCCGCCGCCCCGGCCCCAGGCCAGGGAAAGCTCGCGGCCAAACAGCGCAGACAGCGCCCTCATGCCCCCACCTGCACGTCGCGGGCGGGGATGGGCAGGGGGTCGTGAACCGCGGCGACGATCATTCCGCCGCCGGCGATGTGCCGGGTCATGGCCTCGCCCAGGCCGCGGCGATGACCGGCGTCGAGGGGCGCCATGGGCTCGTCCAGCAGCCAGAGCGTCCGGGGCGCGGCCAACAGGCGGGCCAGGGCGACGCGACGGCGCTGGCCGGCGGACAGGCGGCGCACCTCCAGATCCAGCAGGCGGTTCAGATCCAGGGCGCGGACGGCCTCGTCGATATCGCCGCCGCCGGTCCAGTCCGCCTGGAATTGCAGCTCCTCGCGGGCCGTTCGCCCGGGTTTCAGGCCGTCATGGTGGCCGACCATGTGCAGGCCGCCGACGCGGGCGTCCTGTGGGTCCAGTGCGCCGTCGGGGCCCTCAAAGCCGATCGTGCCGGCCGTGGGGCGCAGCAGCCCGGCGATGGCGCGCAGCAGGCTGGTCTTGCCGGCGCCGTTGCGGCCGACCAGGGAGACCGCCTCGCCCGCCGAAACCGACAGATCCAGGCCGCTGAAAAGCGCTCTTTCACCTCGGGAAAGTGCAAGTCCGCCGATTTTGAGAGCCGTTATCAATTGGCTAAGTCCATGTCGTGTGCATGGACGTTGGCTTGCGGCGGCGCTATGAAGCGCGCGGCCGTATCAATCCCTTGTAGGGGCGTACGCGGCGCGGGGCCGGAACCTGTGTGTCCGACTTCAGATGCGCGCGATCCCAGGGGACCATTTTGGACGGCTGTGGACAGCAAAGGATCTCCACGCATGGCGTCTTTGGACACCCTGAACACCCGCCGGGAACTCTCGGTCGGCGGCAAGAAGTACGTTTACTACAGCCTGCGCTGCGCGGAAGCCGCCGGTCTCACTGGCGTTTCGCGTCTGCCGGCGTCGATGAAGGTTCTTCTCGAGAACCTGCTGCGTAACGAGGACGGCGATTCGGTCAAGGAAGGCGATCTTCGCGCCGTGGCCAACTGGCTGGAGAACAAGGGCTCGGTCGAGCACGAGATCAGCTTCCGTCCGGCCCGCGTCCTGATGCAGGACTTCACCGGCGTTCCCGCCGTCGTCGACCTGGCCGCCATGCGCGACGCCATGGCCGCCCTCGGCGCCGACCCGGAAAAGATCAACCCGCTGAACCCCGTCGACCTGGTCATCGACCACTCGGTCATGGTGGACCACTTCGGCACGGCCAAGTCGTACAACGAGAACGTCGCCAAGGAATACGAGCGCAACATCGAGCGCTACCGCTTCCTGCGCTGGGGCTCGTCGGCCTTCAACAACTTCCGCGTGGTGCCCCCGGGCACGGGCATCTGCCACCAGGTGAACCTGGAGTACCTGGCCCAGACTGTCTGGACCAACACGATCCAGGGCGATGAAGTCGCCTATCCGGACACCGTGGTCGGCACCGACTCGCACACCACCATGATCAACGGCCTGTCGGTCCTGGGTTGGGGCGTCGGCGGCATCGAAGCCGAGGCCGTCATGCTGGGCCAGCCGATCCCGATGCTGATCCCCGAGGTCATCGGCTTCAAGCTGACCGGCAAGATGCCGGAAGGCGCGACCGCCACCGACCTGGTGCTGACCGTCACCCAGATGCTCCGCAAGAAGGGCGTGGTGGGCAAGTTCGTCGAATTCTTCGGCGACGGCGTCCCCGGCCTGACCCTGGAAGACCAGGCGACCATCGCCAACATGGCTCCGGAATACGGCGCCACCTGCGGCTTCTTCCCGGTGACCCAAGCCACCATCGGCTATCTGAAGGCCACCAACCGCGCTCCCGACCGCGTCGCCCTCGTCGAGGCCTACGCCAAGGAGCAGGGCCTGTGGTTCGAGCCGGGCATGGCCGATCCGGAATTCACCGACACTCTCGAACTCGACCTGGGTTCGGTCCAGCCCTCGCTGGCCGGTCCGAAGCGTCCGCAGGACCGCGTCCTGCTGAGCGACGCCGCCGCCAAGTTCAACGAAGCCCTGGCCGGCGACTTCGGCAAGGCCGAGCTGATGGACCAGCGCACGCAGGTCCAGGGTGAGAACTACGACGTGGGCCACGGCGACGTGGTCATCGCCGCCATCACCTCCTGCACCAACACCTCGAACCCCTCGGTCCTGATCGCCGCCGGCCTGCTGGCCAAGAACGCGGTGGCCAAGGGGCTGAAGGTGAAGCCGTGGGTGAAGACCTCGCTGGCCCCCGGCTCGCAGGTCGTGACCGACTATCTGGCCAAGGCCGGCCTGACCAAGTCGCTGGACGCCCTGGGCTTCAACCTGGTCGGCTACGGCTGCACCACCTGCATCGGCAACTCCGGCCCGCTGCCGGAGCCGGTGTCCAAGGCCATCCAGGACGGCGATCTGGTCGCCTGCTCGGTGCTGTCGGGCAACCGCAACTTCGAAGGCCGGGTGAACCCGGACGTCCGCGCCAACTACCTGGCCTCGCCGCCGCTGGTGGTGGCCTACGCCCTGGCCGGCTCCATGAAGATCGACCTCGCCAATGAGCCCTTGGGCCTCGGCAAGGGCGGCAAGCCGGTCTACCTGAAGGACATCTGGCCGTCGTCGGAAGACATCGCCGCCCTGCAGCGCAAGGCCGTGACCGAAGAGATGTTCGCCAGCCGCTACGGCGACGTCTTTAAGGGCGACAAGAACTGGCAGGGCATCAAGGTGGCCGGCGGCCAGACCTACGCCTGGGACGCCAATTCGACCTACGTGGCCAACCCGCCCTACTTCGAGGGCATGAGCATGACCCCGACCCCGGTCTCCGACATTGTCGAAGCCCGCGTCCTGGGCGTGTTCGGCGACTCGATCACCACCGACCACATCAGCCCGGCTGGTTCGATCAAGAAGACCGGCCCGGCCGGCCAGTACCTGGTCGAGCACGGCGTCGACCCGCTGGACTTCAACTCCTACGGCGCCCGCCGGGGGAACCACGAAGTCATGATGCGCGGCACCTTCGCCAACATCCGCATCCGCAACAAGATCACCCCGGAGATCGAAGGCGGCGTGACCAAGCACTTCCCCACGGGCGAAGTGATGTCGATCTACGATGCGGCCATGAAGTACAAGGAAGAGGGCCGTCCGGCGGTCGTCTTCGCCGGCAAGGAATACGGCACCGGCTCGTCGCGTGACTGGGCCGCCAAGGGCGCCAAGCTGCTCGGCGTCCGCGCCGTGATCGCCGAAAGCTTCGAGCGCATCCACCGCTCGAACCTGGTGGGCATGGGCGTTCTGCCGCTGCAGTTCCTGGCTGACGGCTGGCAGAAGCTGGGCCTGACGGGCGAAGAGATCGTCTCGATCCGCGGTCTGCAGGACCTGTCGCCGCGCAAGCAGCTGATCGTCGAGCTCTATCGCCCGACCGACGGCCGCATCGCCCGCTTCCCGGTCCGCTGCCGCATCGATACCCCGACCGAGCTTGAGTACTTCAAGAACGGCGGCGTGCTGAACTATGTGCTGCGCAACCTGGCGCGCGGCGCGGCCTAAGCTGCTCCAGCCTGCTGGAATCGGAAAGGGGGAGCCGAAAGGCCCCCCCTTTTTCGTTGGCGACGGTCACGCTCACGGCCTCGTGAGGGGCGTTTAACGATCAAGTCCGCTTTATTGCAGCGCGATGCGTAAGGCGATGTTCTCGATGATCGCGGCGGCCGCGGCCGCCCTGTCCGGCACTGCGGCGCTGGCCGCGCCGGCCAAGACTCCGGTGGTGGTTGAGCTGTTCACGGCCCAGGGCTGCGCGCCCTGCGTGAAGGCGAACGAGCTCGTGGCTGGAATGGCCGAACGTCCGGGCGTGCTGCCCCTGACCTTCTCGGTGGACTACTGGGACTATCTGGGCTGGGCCGACACCTACGCCAAGCCGGCCTTCGCCGAGCGCCAGCGCGCCTATGTCAGCCGCCTGCAGCTGCGCGACCCCTATACGCCTCAGGTGGTGATCGACGGTCGTGTCCAGGTCTCCGGCGCCAAGCCGCAGGACGTGGACAAGCTGATCCGCGAGGCGGCCGAGACGGGCCGCAATCCGCCCGACATGCTGATGCGCCAGGACGGCAAGGTCGCCGTCGGCTCCGGCCCCGCCCCGCGCGGCGGCGGCGAGGTCTGGCTGGTGCGCTACGACCCCAAGCCCACCGAGGTGCAGGTGCGCCGCGGTGAAAACCGGGGCGAGACCATCGTCTATCGCAACGCCGTCCGTGATGTGGTGCGCCTGGGCGCCTGGTCGGGACGTCCGCGCGTCTATTCCGTGCCGGCCGGCGAGGATGCAGGCTTGGAGAGCGTGGTGCTGGTGCAGGCGGCCAAGGGCGGCCGCGTCATCGGCGTCCTGAAGCCCTAGACGGCGAAACCTGAACTCCAGACGCTAAAAAGCCCGCGCAACCGGGAGGGATGGGGTGCGCGGGCTCTTCTGTAGGGCGTCGGCCGATCAGACCCCACGATCCAGGGGGGCTGGGGGGGCTGTTCAGGATCCGGAACCGCGAGTACGTCCGATCAGCCGACACCCTCAATAAACGGGCGCAACCCGGCGGCGGCGGGACCGAAATAAGGTCATTTCGCGGCGTAACGTGACTATGCCGCGCAATTTCGGCCGAATGTGTCCGGTTCGCCATGATTGGCGGCGGCGCATCGACGGATGGAAGATTCGCGCGTTAGGCTTGTCGCATGGCCTTCGAACCCATCCCCTCTCAGCCGGCCGGGGGCGTCGTCTTCTTCGAGCGGCGCGAACTGGATCAGCTGATGCGCTTGTACGGCCGCATGGTGGCGGCTGGCGAATGGCGCGACTACGGCATAGCCGGCCTGTCCGACAGCGCCGTCTTCTCGGTGTTCCGCCACGCGGCGGAGGATCCGCTCTACCGGATCGAGAAACG
This sequence comes from Caulobacter segnis, assembly GCF_029543125.1. Taxonomy (GTDB): domain Bacteria; phylum Pseudomonadota; class Alphaproteobacteria; order Caulobacterales; family Caulobacteraceae; genus Caulobacter; species Caulobacter segnis_D. The sequence goes on along the minus strand of NZ_JARQWW010000001.1, from coordinate 156,775 downwards.
CCCCGCCCTGGCCCGCAAGCAGGGCGCCTGGGCGGTGATCGCCAGGGGCGGTCTGGTGATGAAGCGGGGCCATGAGCTGGCCCAGGTGCTGAAGGTCTTCGACAAGAACAAGTTCTCGGTCGTGGACTAGCCAAAGAAAAAAAAAGGCCCCGGATCGCTCCGGGGCCTTCTCGTTTCAGACCTGCGCCGGGATTAGCGGCGGTCGCCGAACAGGGCGAGCAGGAATTGGAACAGGTTGATGAAGTTCAGGTACAGGCTCAGAGCGCCGTAGTTGGTGGCGACGCCCTGGCCCACGTGGTCGTTCTCCAGCGCGTAATAGGTCATCTTCAGACGCTGGGTGTCGTAGGCGATCAGGCCGGCGAAGATGAACACGCCCAGCACGTTCACGATCATCGAGATCGCGGGCAGCTTGAGGAAGATGTTCACCAGCGACGCGATCACGATGCCGATCAGGCCCACGATCAGGAAGCTGCCGAAGCCTGTCAGGTCCTTCTTGGTCGTGTAACCAACCAGGCTCAGCGCACCAAAGGCGGTGGCCGTGATCAGGAAGGTCATCGCCACCGAGGTCCCGGTGTAGGCCAGCATCCAGACGCCGAGGCCGGCGCCGATGGTTGAAACCATCGCCCAGTACAGAATGCCCGACGACTTCGGGGTCGGGTTGCGCATGGCGAACATGGTGACAAGGATCATCACCAACGGAGCGAAGCGAACGATATTGCCGAGCAGGGTGAAGCCGGCCAGGCGCCCATCCGGCGTGACGAGGTAGAGCATGTCACGGACGGGCGGGAAGCTGCTGGTCAGGAAGGCCAGTGCAGCCGACAGGAGAAGGCCCAGCGCAACCTTGTTGTAGACGCCGAGCATGAAGCTGCGCAGTCCGGCGTCAACCGACATGTCGGCGCGATCCGCCGGGATCGAGCGCGCGTAGCCGCGGTTGAAGTCGTTCATCGAGTTAAAGCCCTTAAATTCCGCGTCCCTAGCGGACGCTACTGGAATATCGGGTGTCCCGGGGGCCAAAGCAAGGCGCCGCGCCCTTGCGGGGCGGGGAACACATGGCCAAGTTCGGGTCTCCGCGGAGGGAACGCATGCAATACGTCAAACTGGGCCGCACCGACGTGTCGGTGTCGCGCTGCTGCCTGGGCACCATGACCTGGGGCTCGCAGAACACCGAGGCCGAGGCCCACGAGCAGATGGACTACGCCCTCGGGCGCGGCGTCACCTTCTGGGACACGGCCGAGATGTACGCCTCGCCGCCCAATCCCGAGACGCAGGGGCGCACCGAGAGCTACATCGGGACCTGGCTGAACAAGACCGGCCAGCGCGACAAGATCGTCCTGGCCTCCAAGGTGGCCGGGCAGGGCGGCGTGTTCGGCGGCTTGTCGTGGCTGCGCGAGGACGGGGCCTTCACCCGCCAGACCAAGGTCCAGATCGACGAGGCGGTGGAGAAGTCGCTGAAGCGGCTGCAGACCGACTACATCGACCTGTATCAACTGCACTGGCCGGACCGCCCGGTCCGCACCTTCGGCGGCATGGTCTACAAGGACTACACGCCGGAGTTCGAAGCGTTCGAGGCGATCCTCGAAGCCCTCGACGCCCACGTGAAGAAGGGCAACCTGCGCCATGTGGGCGTCTCCAACGAGACCCCCTGGGGCGTGATGCGGTTCCTGGCGGAATCGGACAAGCGCGGCTTGCCCCGCATGGCCTCGATCCAGAACGCCTATCACCTGGTGAACCGCACCTTCGAGACCGGCCTGGCCGAGATCGCCATGCGCGAGCAGGTGGGCCTGCTGGCCTACTCGCCCCTGGCCCAAGGGCAGCTCACCGGCAAGTACCTGGACGGCGCTCTTCCGGAAGGCTCCCGCAAGGCTCTGTACAACCGCATGCAGCGCTATGAGGGGCCGCGCGCCGAGACGGCCATCCGCTCCTATGTGGACCTGGCCAATCAGGTGGGATGGGACCCGGCGCAGCTGGCGCTGAAGTTCTGCGACTCCAAGCCCTTCGTCACCGCCACCATCATCGGCGCGACGAGCATGGCGCAGCTGAAGACGGCCATCGACGCCTTCGACCTGGAATGGACCGAGGAACTCGACAAGGCCGTGGACGCGTTGCACGTCCAGCAACCCAGCCCCTGCCCCTGAATCCTGATCGCATGCTGAGACTGTTCGCCGCCATCGAAGTGCCCGAGGAGATCGGGGAGCCCCTGCTGGCCCGCCAGCGGGGGATCGAGGGCGCGCGCTGGCGTCCGCTGGAGGCGCTGCACATCACCCTGCGCTTTATCGGCGACGTGGCCGAGCCCGTGGCCGACGACCTGGACCTGGAGCTGGACGCCATCAGCCAGCGTCCGTTCGGGGTGGAGCTGGAGCGTGTGGGCACGTTCGGCGAGGGAGCGGACGTTCATGCGGTCTGGGCCGGCGTGGCCGAATCGGAGCCGCTGCGCCAATTGGCCAAGTCCTGTGAGGCCGCCGCGCGCCGGGCCAAGCTGCCGCCGGAGACACGGGTCTATAAGCCCCACGTGACCCTGGCCTATCTGAAACGGTCCAATCCGGCGGAGGTGGCGGCTTGGGTCCAGGCCAACAACCTGCTGCATTCGCCGGTGTTCGCCGTGGACCGATTCGGCCTCTATTCCAGTTGGCGGACCGCCGAAGGGTCGCGTTACCGGTTGGAACGGGAATACCGCCTCGGCTAGGATTCTCCCGACACTTTAGGGGGAACGAAATGACCGACGCCGCGAGGCCGCGCCGCAGCGCGCTGTACATGCCCGCCTCGAACCTGAAGGCGATCGAGAAGGCCAAGACCCTGGCCTGCGACGTGGTCATCCTCGACCTTGAGGACGCGGTCGCCCCCGAGGCCAAGGAGGTGGCCCGCCAGCAGGCGGTTGCGGCCGTGAAGGCTGGCGGCTTCGGCCGACGCGAGGTGGTCATACGGGTCAACGGCCGCGACACGCCTTATGGCGCGGCGGATTTTGAAGCCGCGTCAGCGGCTGGCCCCGACGCCATCCTGGTCCCCAAGGTCAACGACGCCGACGATGTGCGGTTCTACGACGCCGCCCTGAAGGGCAAGACGCGCCTGTGGGCGATGATCGAGACGGCCAAGTCCGCCTTCCACCTGTGGGACATCGCCTCGACGGCCAAGGACACGCGGCTGTCGACCTGGGTCATGGGCGTCAACGATCTGGCCAAGGAGATGCGCGCCCGCCAGACGCCGCAGCGCGAGGCGTTCCAGCCCATACTGTCCCTGGCGGTGGCCGCAGCGCGTGGGAGCGGCCTGTCGATCCTGGACGGGGTTCACAACGACATCGAGGACCTGGAGGCGCTGGAGGCGGTCTGCCGCCAGGGCGTAGATCTCGGCTTCGACGGCAAGACCCTGATCCATCCCAAGCATCTGGAGATCTGCAACCGCGTCTTCTCGCCGACCGAGGGGGAGATCGCCTGGGCCCGCGCGGTGATCGAGGCCTTCGCCCTGCCCGAGAACGCCGGCAAGGGCGCGATCCGGGTAGACGGCAAGATGGCCGAGCTGCTGCACCTGGCGCAGGCCGAGCGTCTGGTCGCCGTGGCCGAGGCCATCGTGACGGCGGAGGCGGCGTGATCCGGCTTTCAGTCTCCCTCCTGATCGCGGCGTCTCTGGCGCTGCCGGCTTTTGCTCAGGAGACCCCAGAGCCGGCGCCCGTCCAGGCCCAGCCAGCCCAGCCGGACGAGGATGCGGCGGAAGCGGCGCCGGCGCCGCAGCCGCAGATCGAACGCCCCTATGAGGCCGCGCCGCCCACGGAGGTCGGCCCCGTCTATGACGCCCGCGTGCAGGGGCGGATCGGCGCGGCGCAGAGTCAGCGCGGACGGCTGGATGGCGGCTGGATCCTCAGCGACCAGGCGGGGGCGCCGCTCTATGCGCTGCAATTTTCCCAGACGCCGCAGAACGGGCTCGAGGGCGCCTGGCGCGACCTGCGCCGGGGCGGGGTGTCCACCCTGGGCGTCATTGACGAGGTGACCGAGGCTGGCGAGGGCGTGACCGCGCTGCTGCCCGGCAAGAACCCGGCGGCTCCCGCCAAGCTGACCCTGCGTCCTGTCGCGGACGGCTGGTCGGGCGAGCTGCGCGACGGCGGCGTGGCGCAGACGGTGAGCGCCAAGCGCGATCCGATCTCCGCCGCCTGGGACAGCTTCACACCCGCCGCCTCCACCCGGCCTTTCGTGGCGGCCTCGACCGCGCCGAAGGCTGTTCCGGCCAAGAACGTGGTCAAGCGCAAGGCGACCGCCAAGCGCGGCAAGGGCAAGCGACGCCGCCGCTGATTTCCCCTGCCCCGCAAGCGGGGCAGGGGAAAGACGCTAGATCAGGATCGCATCCTTCACCGCCTGGATGGCGATGGCGCGGGTCTTGTTGTCGTAGGCCTCGCCCGAGCCGTAGCCCCAGGCGGGGCCGGGCCAGGCGGGGTCGTCGGACCGGCGGCCGATGACGTGCAGGTGCAATTGCGGCGTGATGTTCCCCAGGGCGCCGACGTTCAGCTTCTCCACCGGGATGTCGAGGGCCTGGCCGATGGCGCGCACGGCGGTCCCGCCGCAGACGATCTCGTCCATCAGCTGGTTACGGTCGCGAGGCTTAAGATCCTCGATCTCCACCAGGCCCGGAATGCGGGGCACGAGAATCACCCAGGGCCAGCGGGCGTCGTCCTGCAGACGCAGTTCGCACAGGTCGAGCACGCCGATGCGGTGGGAGGCGGCGTGAAAGGCGGGGTCGATGACGAAGTTCAGCATGCATGCCCTAACGCTTGGGAACGGCGGCCCAGTAATCGAAATCGAGAATAACGTCGGTCGGGTAAGCGCCGGCGTGATCCTTGACCGGGAAGTCCTCGCAGATGCGGTCCTTCGTCGCCACCAGACGCAACCGCAGGGCGCCGCAAGAGCCGAGGTCCGCCTTGTCCAGGACTTCGCTCCAGGCGAACACCGTGGCGCCCGCGAAATACGGGTTCACGTGACGGCCGCCGTTGATACCCAGGATCAGGCCGGCGTTCTGCAGGCCGTTGAACGACAGGGCCTTGGCGGTTGAGATCACCACCCCGCCATAGACCAGGCGGCGGCCGGACGGATCCTTGGACCGCTCGAACTGATTGAAATGCACCTTGGCGGTGTTCTGGTAGAGGCGGGTGGCCATGGCGTGCTCGGCCTCCTCCACCGCCATGCCGTCCACGTGGTCGATCCGCTCGCCGACCACGTAGTCCTCGAAGACATGGGGCGACCCGGCCAGGGCGTGGTCGTAGCCGGAAAAGGCCAAACCCGGCGGGACGATCAGGTCGGATGCGTCGAGGGCCGGTTTCAGATCGGGGAGCTTCTGCTCGACCTTGGCCGACAGGTCTTTCTTCCGCACCATGACCCAGCGGACATAGGACAAGACGACCTCGCCCCGCTGGTTGGTCCCGGTGGTGCGGACATAGACGACGCCGGTCTTGCCGTTGGAGTTCTCCTTCAGGCCGATGACCTCGGACGTGGCCGCCAGGGTGTCGCCTGGATAGACCGGGGCCAGGAAGCGGCCCTCGGCGTAGCCCAGATTGGCCACGGCGTTCAGGCTGATGTCGGGGACGCTCTTGCCGAACACCACATGGAAGACCAGCAGCGGGTCCAGGGGCGCGCCGGGCAGGCCGCAGCCGCGCGCGAACGCGTCGGAGGAGAACAGGGCGAAGCGGGGACCGTGCAGGGCGGTGTAGAGCGCCACATCGCCGCTGGTGACCGTTCGCGGCGTCGCGTGGACGAGCGTCCGGCCGAGGCGGAAGTCCTCGAAGAAGTTTCCCGGGTCGGTCTTGGCCATGACTGCGCGCTGCCCCTGACTTATCGCTTTTCACTCATCGGGCATTTTGCGGCGCAAAAAGTCCAGTGCGTCGCAACCGCATCGCTTGCGCCTGGGGCCACGCGGAGCTAGACCGCCCGGCGACTTATCCCCTGATTTTTTGACTGGAGACCTGCATGGCTCGCGCGAAGATCGCCCTTATCGGCGCCGGCATGATCGGCGGCACCCTGGCCCACATCGCCGCGCGCGAAGAGCTGGGCGACGTGATCCTGTTCGACATCGCCGAAGGCACCCCGCAGGGCAAGGCGCTCGACATCGCCGAAGCCTCTGCCGTGTTCGGCAAGGACGTGGCCCTGAAGGGCGCGAACGACTACGCCGACATCGCCGGCGCCGACGTCTGCATCGTCACCGCCGGCGTGCCGCGCAAGCCGGGCATGAGCCGCGACGACCTGCTGGGCATCAACCTGAAGGTGATGAAGGCCGTCGGCGAGGGCATCAAGGCCCACGCCCCGAACGCCTTCGTCATCTGCATCACCAACCCGCTGGACGCTATGGTGTGGGCCCTGCGCGAATTCTCGGGCCTGCCGCACAACAAGGTCGTTGGCATGGCCGGCGTCCTCGATTCGGCCCGCTTCGCCTACTTCCTGGCCGAAGCCACCGGCGTGTCGGTTGAAGACATCCACGCCTGGACCCTGGGCGGCCACGGCGACGACATGGTCCCGATGGTCCGTCACTCCACCGTCGGCGGCCTGCCGCTGACTGAGCTGGTGGCCCAGGGCTGGCTGTCGCAGGACAAGCTGGACGCCATCGTCGAGCGCACCCGCAAGGGCGGCGGCGAGATCGTGGCCCTGCTGAAGACGGGCAGCGCCTATTACGCCCCGGCCGAGAGCGCCATCGCCATGGCGACCTCCTACCTGAAGGACAAGAAGCGCGTCCTGCCGTGCGCCGCCTACCTGGAAGGCCAATACGGCCTGAAGGATCTGTACGTGGGCGTTCCGGTGGTTATCGGCGCCGACGGCGTCGAGAAGATCATCGAGTTCACCACCAACGACGCCGAGAAGGCGATGTTCGCCAAGTCGGTCGAGTCGGTTCAGGGCCTGATCGAGGCCTGCAAGGGCATCGAGCCCTCGCTGGCCTAAGCTTCGCCGCATTTCGCGAAATCGTAGAAGGCCCTTCTCCCGCGCGGAGGAGGGCCTTTCTCGTTTCCGCAGCGGAAATCCCTCGCGTTTTCAGGGGCTTAATGAACCCCTAACCAGCCTTGACGCTGACGGGTCCGATCTATAGGTTCCGCCGCGATCAAGCCCGGGCGCGGATATTGTTTTCGCGGCCGAACTCGGACCTGACCTCTCCCATGTCCAAGGCCGACGAACCGCACGATGAGGCTCTCAGGAGCCTCGACGCACGGCTCGCCGCAGTCGAGGGCCGGGAGGCTTCCAAGCCCACGGGATCCGTGGAAAAGGGAGCCAGCGACGGGTACCGCCTTCTGGCGGATCTGCTTGGCGGCGTATTGGGCGGTCTCGGTCTCGGCTGGGCGCTTGACCATTACGCCGGCACACGGCCCTGGGGCCTGATCGGCGGCGTGCTGATCGGCACGGGGCTTTCGGTGTTCCTGGTGGTGCGTCGCGCCTCCCAGATGAGCGCCAAGGCGGCCCTCAAGGCCGCTGTTGAAACCAACGACGGTCCCGATGTCGGGACCAAACCAGGGGACGCGTAAGGCCGATGGCCGATCCGATGCACCAGTTCCAGATCGCGAAGGTCGTGGAGCTGCCGCCCGTGAACGTTCCCGGGCTGGGCCTTGTCGACCTTTCGATCACGAACTCCGTGGCCGCCATGCTGGCCGCCGCTGTTCTGGTCATCCTGTTCTTCGCGGCCGCCGGCCGCGGCGCGGTGGTCCCTGGCCGCCTGCAGACCGTGGGCGAGATGCTCTATGGCCTGGTCAACAGCCTGACCTCGTCGATCATCGGCCACGAGGGCAAGAAGTACCTGCCCTTCGTCTTCACCCTGTTCTCCTTCGTGCTGTTCATGAACATGCTGGGCATGTTCCTGGTCTTCACCGCCACCTCGCAGCTGGCCGTGACCCTGACCCTCGGCATGATGGTCATCCTCACCGTGGTCGGCGTCGGCTTCGCCAAGAACGGCTTCAAGTTCTTCAAGCTGTTCGCCCCGTCGGGCGTGCCGTGGCCGCTGTACTTCCTGCTGGTCCCGATCGAAATCCTGTCCTTCCTGATCCGTCCGGTCACTCTCGGCCTTCGTCTGTTCGGCAACATGCTGGGCGGTCACGTGGTGCTGAAGATCTTCGCCGGCTTCGTGGTGGCCATGGGTTCGCTCGGCATCCTCGGTTGGGCCGGTTCGGCGCTCGCTCTGAGCTCGGTCGTGGCCCTGACGGCTCTGGAGTTCATGGTGGCCTTCCTGCAGGCCTTCGTGTTCGCCGTGCTGACCTGCGTGTACCTCAACGACGTCGTGAACCTGGACAGCCACTAAGGCTCACGACCTACTATCTCTTACCTCCATCCATTCGACCTAAAGGACTAAGACAATGGAAGCTGAAGCCGCGAAGTACATCGGCGCTGGCCTTGCGATGCTGGGCATGATCGGCGCGGGCGTCGGCCTGGGCGTGATGTTCGGCAACTATTTCCAGGGCGCTCTGCGCAACCCGTCGGCCGCCGCTCAAGAGCGTCCGATGCTGTTCCTGGGCATGGCTCTGACCGAAGCCCTGGGCATCTTCGCCCTCGTCATCGCCTTCCTGATCCTGTTCTCCTAATCGCTTAAGAGGGACCTCGTCCTCCTATGGCGACGACGGAAAACCACGGCGTGACCGAAACGACCGGCGCGCCCGAAGCTCACGGCTCCGGCGGCCTGCCGCAGCTGCAGTTCGAGCATTGGGCGGGCCAGATCGTCTGGCTGCTCCTGATCTTCGTCGTCCTGTACGTGGTGCTGTCCAAGATGCTGCTGCCCAAGGTGGGCGGCGCCATCGAGGGGCGCGCGGACAAGATCGCCGGCGACATCGCCGACGCTCGCAAGCTGCGTGACGAAGCCGAAGTCCAGAGCCAGGCGGCCGCCGCCGAACTGGCCGAGGCCCGCGGCAAGGCCCTGCGCACCGCGGCCGACGCGAAAGCCAAGGCGCAAGCCGAAGCCGCCGCGCGTCAGGCCAAGGAAGACGCCGCTCTGGCCGAGAAGCTTGAGGCCGCCGAGGCCCGCATCCGCGCCTCGCGCGATGCGGCCATGGGCAATGTGAAGACCATCGCGTCGGACACCGCCCAGGCGATCACCGCCAAGCTGACCGGCAAGGCCGCCACCTCCGCCGAGGTGAACGCCGCGCTGGCCAAGCTGTCGGCTTAAGGAGACGGACATGGAACTGTTCCAACTGTCCAACCCCGAGTTCTGGGTGCTGGTCGCCCTGGTGCTCTTCTTCGGCCTGCTGGTCGTTCTGAAGGTGCTGCCGGGTGCGCTGTTCGGCGCTCTGGATGGCCATGCGGCCAAGATCCAGGCCGAGCTGGACGAAGCCGCCAAGCTGCGCGCCGAGGCCCAGGCCCTGCTCGCCGACATCAAGGCCCAGCGTGACGCTTCCGAGCGTCAGGCCGCCGAGATGCTGGCCGCCGCCGAAGCCGATGCCCAGCGTCTGGCCACGGAAGCCCAGGGCAAGCTCGAAGAGCAGATCAAGCGTCGCGCCGAACTGGCCGAGCGCAAGATCGCCGCCGCCGAAGCCGAGGCCGCCGCCGAGGTGAAGTCGGCCGCCGCCGACCTGGCTGTCGCCGCGGCGGAGCAGATCCTGGTCGCCCGTCTGGGCGCCTCGGACCCGCTGGTCGACGCCGCCGTCAAGCAGGTGGCCGGAGCCAAGCTGCAGTAGCAGCGGGGTTGAGCTGAAAGATCGAAGGGCGTCTCCGAAAGGGGACGCCCTTTTTCTTTGGCCATTCGACCGCTCATCCCCACAGAGGCGGGGATCCATGCGGGCGTTCGGCCTTCGGGAGAGAAGCAGCGTGGGCCCCCGCCTTCGCGGGGATGAGCGGGTTTGGCCTAAACCACCCGGCCCCGACGCCGCAGCGACCGGCGCCAGCGGACGGCGACGCGCCAGCGGCGGGGGAGGATGATGCGCTCGATGCGCAGAGCCTGCTGCCAGGCCACCTGCAGAACCTCCGGCTCGCGGCGAAGCAGGCGGCGCAGGGGGAAGATCACCTTAGGGTGGGCCCGCTGCACCTTGATGAACTGCTTGCGCGCCCAGAAGGAGTTGCGCAGCACCAGCATCAGGCCGACTATGGTCAGCGGCACGCCGAGCGGCCCGGGCAGCGGGGCGATCAGGAAGCCCGCCAGAATCAGTAGTCCGCCGACGATGAGCAGCAGCCAACGCGCCGCACGCGCGAGCAGGGCTCGGGCGAAGGCGTCAGACTGGCGTGCGCGCGGCATCGAGAGGGTCAGGGCGATCTGCATTGGGACACGACGGGAGAATCCCGCCGCGTCTCCAGATGGACTCAAGATGGGCGGCGGGCAACCGGGGATATGAGAACCCCGGAACGCGCCGTAAAGGACGCCTGTTGCGTCTTAACGAAACTTAATCCCCTATTCCGCCGCCAGTGGCGCCGGGGACACAGAAGACCACTTCAGGCGTGGCTTGCGTGCCGCAAGAGTTTCATCAAGACGTCGCAAAGGCGCCTGGGTCGGCGCGTTCTTGAAGCGGTCCACATCGCCGGCCTTGGCCGCGTGGGCCAGGGCGCGCAGGGCGGCGATGAAGCGGTCCAGCTCGTACTTCGACTCCGTCTCCGTCGGCTCGATCAGCATCGCGCCGTGGACGACCAGCGGGAAGTACATGGTCATCGGGTGGAAGCCCTCGTCGATCATCGCCTTGGCGAAATCGAGCGTGGTGACCCCCGTGCCTTCCAGCCAGGCGTCGTCGAACAGGGCCTCGTGCATGCACGGGCCGTCCGGGAACGCCGGGCTCATCACGTCGGACAGGCGGGCCTTGATGTAGTTGGCGTTGAGGACGGCGTCCTCCGCCACCTGACGCAGGCCGTCGGCCCCGTGCGACAGCATGTAGGACAGGGCGCGGACATACATGCCCATCTGGCCGTTGAAGGCGGTCAGGCGGCCAAAGGCGGCCGCTGCCTCTTCTTCCTCATGCTCCACCAGCTTGAAGCCGTCTTCGCCGGCCACGACCCACGGGGTGGGGGCGTAGGGGGCCAGCGCCGCCGACAGCACCACCGGACCCGCGCCCGGACCGCCGCCGCCGTGCGGGGTGGAGAAGGTCTTGTGCAGGTTGATGTGCATGGCGTCGACGCCCAGGTCGCCCGGGCGCACCCGGCCGACGATGGCGTTGAAGTTGGCGCCGTCGCAGTAGAAGTAGGCTCCGGCCTCGTGCGTCAGGCGGGCGATCTCGATCACCTCCCGCTCGAACAGGCCGCAGGTGTTGGGGTTGGTGACCATGATGGCCGCCACGTCCGGACCCAGCTTGGCGGCCAGGTCGGCGAGGTCGACACGGCCGTCGTCGGTCTGGCCGATCTCCTTCACCGTATAGCCGGCGAAGGCGGCGGTGGCCGGGTTGGTGCCGTGGGCGCTGGTCGGGGCCAGCACCGTCTTGCGGTGGCCCTGGCCGTTGGCCTCATGAGCGGCGCGGATGGCCAGCAGGCCGCACAGCTCGCCATGGGCGCCGGCCTTGGGCGACAGCGCCACGGCGGGCATGCCGGTCAGGGTCTTCAGCCAATGGGCCAGCTGGTCCATCAGGCCCAGCGCGCCCTGCACGGTGGAGACCGGCTGCAGCGGGTGGATGTCCGAGAAGCCCGGCAGCCGCGCCATCTTCTCGTTCAGGCGCGGGTTGTGCTTCATGGTGCACGAGCCGAGCGGATAGAGCGCCAGGTCGATGGCGTGGTTCTTCTGCGACAGGCGCACGTAGTGGCGCATGATCTCCGGCTCCGACAGGCCGGGCAGGCCGATCGGATCGTGACGCAGCAGGCCGTCCAGGGCGTCATCGACGCCGGTGGCCTCGGGCAGGTCGACGCCCGACTTGTCCCAGCCGCCCAGTTCGAAGATCAGGGGCTCGTCCTGCAGCAGGCCGCGGCCTCCGGTCAGGGTGGCGGTCGATGCGTCATTGGCGGGGGCTTCGGGCCGGGTGGGACGGCCGACAGAGTTCATGCTCATTGGGCGATCACCTTGGTCAGGGCCTTTTGCAGAAGGGCGATGTCGGCGTCGCTGGTCAGCTCGGTGGCCGCCAGCAGCAGGACGTCGTCCATGCCCGCCTGGGGCGCCAGGCGCGAATAGGGCACGCCGGCGATGACGCCGGCGCCGGCCAGGGTCTCGACGACCTCGGCGGCGTCGCGCGGCAGGCGCACGGCGATCTCGTTGAAGTAGCGGTCGGTCAGCACCTCGACGCCGGGCGTGGCGGCCAGGGCGGCCTTCAGCTTGCGGGCGCGGTCGTGGTTCAGGGCGGCCAGACGGCGCAGGCCCTGCTCGCCCAACAGCGACATGTGGATGGTGAAGGCCAGGGCGCACAGGCCGCTGTTGGTGCAGATATTCGACGTCGCCTTGTCGCGGCGGATGTGCTGCTCGCGCGTCGACAGGGTCAGGACGAAGCCGCGACGCCCTTCGGCGTCCACGGTCTCGCCGCACAGGCGGCCGGGGATCTGGCGCATGTACTTTTCGCGGCAGGCGAAGAGGCCGACATAGGGACCGCCGAAGTTCAGGCCGTTGCCGATCGACTGACCCTCGGCCACGGCGATGTCCGCGCCCATCTCGCCGGGCGACTTCAGCAGGCCGTAGGAGACGGCCTCGGTCGTCACAACGATCAACAGGGCGCCGGCGGCGTGGGCGGCCTCAGCGATCCTGGTCACGTCGGTGACCGTGCCGAAGACGTTAGGGGTCTGGACGACGACACAGGCGGTGTCGGCGTCGATGGCGTCGATCACGGCGGCCTCGGCGTCCACGGCGGCGGCCAGGGTGTCGGTGGCGACGCCGGCCGCGTGGGCCAGGGTCTCGATCGAGCGGACGTAGTGCGGATGCAGGCCGCCCGACAGCACCGCCTTGCCCTTGCGGGTGATGCGGTTGGCCATCATCACCGCCTCGGCGGCGCCGGTGGAGCCGTCATAGAGCGAGGCGTTGGCGACCTCGAGGCCGGTCAGGGCCGCGACCTGGGTCTGGAACTCGAACAGGACCTGCAAGGTGCCCTGGGCGATTTCCGGCTGGTATGGGGTGTAGCTGGTCAGGAACTCCGACCGCTGGATGATGTGGTCGACGCTGGCCGGGACGTGGTGGCGATAGGCGCCGGCCCCGCAGAAGAACGGCCCCGAACCCGCCGTGCGGTTGCGCGCGGCGAGGGCGGACAGCTCGCGCTCCACCTCAAGCTCGCCGGCGTGCAGCGGCAGATCGACGACGCCGGTGCGGCGGGCCGCGGCGGGCACGTCCACGAACAAGTCGTCGATGGATTTGACGCCGATCACCGAGAGCATCTCGGCGCGGTCGTCGGGGGTAAGGGGGAGGTAACGCATCGGGGCCGTTGTTTCTGGCTTAGAGGGTGCCGAGGAAGGCTTCGTAGGCGGCGCGGTCCATCAGGGCGTCGACTTCCGACGCGTCCGACAGCTTCACCTTGGCGAACCAGCCGCCGGCTTCCGGGGCGGCGTTGACGGTCTCGGGCGAACCGGACAGTTCGCCGTTGGCCTCGACCACTTCGCCGCTGACCGGGGCGTAGACGTCGGAGGCGGCCTTGACGCTTTCGACCACGGCCAGGCTGTCGCCCTTCTTCACGGTCTTGCCGACGTCCGGCGTCTCGACGAACACCACGTCGCCCAGTTGGTCGGCGGCGTAGGCGGTGATGCCGACGGTGGCGATGTCGCCGTCGACGGAGATCCATTCATGGTCTTTGGTGAAGCGCATCGGAGGGGCCCTTTTCCTTAGATCTTGCGCACGTAGCGATTGGGGACGAACGGGGTCGGGACGACTTCAGCCGCCTGGGTCCGCCCACGTACGATGACGTTCAGCTTGGCTCCGGCCTCGGCGAAGGCCGGGGGGACGAAGCCAAGCGCGATGGGATAGCCCAGGGTCGGCGAGAAGCCGCCGCTGGTGATGACCCCGATGACCTTGCCCTCGGCGTCGGCGATCTCCGCGCCTTCACGGGCGGGAGCGCCTTCGACCTTCAGGCCGACGCGGATGCGCGAGGGACCTTCGGCCAGCTCCTTCTGGATGCGGGCGGCGCCGGGGAAGTCGCCGGCTTCGCGGCGCTTCTTGGACAGGGCGAAGTTCAGGCCGCCCTCAACCGGGCTGGTGGTCTCGTCCAGGTCATGGCCGTACAGCGGCAGGCCAGCCTCCAAACGCAGGCTGTCGCGGGCGCCCAGGCCGATGGGACGAACGCGCTCGTCCTCCAGCAGGGTGTTCCAGATGCGGGCCGCCTCGGCCGCCGGCACGGAGATCTCGTAGCCGTCCTCGCCGGTGTAGCCGGAGCGGGAGACGATGGCGGACACGCCGAACATTTCAATCACGGCGGCGTCCATGAACACCATCTCGGCCACGGCCGGAGCATGGGCGGCCAGCACGGCGGCGGCCTCAGGGCCCTGCAGCGCCAGCAGCGCGCGGTCCTCCAGGCGTTCGATCTTCACCTGGCCGCCGATCTCGGACTCCATGTGGGCGTAGTCGCCGTCCTTGCAGGCGCCGTTGACCACCACGAACAGGCCATCGTCGTCAGGACGCGCGGCCATCAGGTCGTCGATGATGCCGCCGGTCTTGTTCAGCAGCATGGAGTAGCGCTGCTTGCCCGGCTTCAGGCCGATGTAGTCCCCGGGGGTGATCTCCTCGAAGGCGGCCAGGGGCGCGACGCCGCGCAGCTTGGCCTGGCCCATGTGGGAGACGTCGAACAGACCCGCGTGGTCGCGGGTCCACAGGTGCTCCTTCAGCACCCCGTCCTTGTACTGCACGGGCATGGAGTAGCCCGCGAAGGGGACCATGCGCGCGCCGGCGGCGACGTGCGCGTCATAGAGCGGAGTTTTCTTGAGTTCGGCTTCGGACACGCTGGGCTCCGCGAGGGGTGGCGACGCGACACGTCCGGCCTAGCCGAACATGCTGGCGCCCCCGCTGTCCCTGAGCCTGAGAGATTCCGGGCCTTGGCCCTTGCTCCTTCGGCGAGCCCCTGACGAGGCTGCTTTCCAGCGTTTAGAGGCTCGCGCGGTCCTTTTGCCTGAGCGTTTCCGGGGCGGTTGCGCCTTCGGCCTCGGGCTTCAAAGAATCCCGATGTCTCCCGCGAGAGCGAGGCGGAACCTGATCGACCGCCCCCCTGGAGTCAAGCGTCGCTGGGGGCTCCTAGATGATGGTGTGCTCAAGCGGTCCCTGAACGCGCAGTTCAGTCTGCACTTCGCCGCGAAAGCCTTCGTTCTCGACCAGCAGTTCAGTTGCTAGGGCGTCGGCATTTTCTACGAACTCGCGGAGCGTTGCAGCCTCCACCACGAGGCCGGGAATACTACTTGATGACACCCAGACACCGGCGTCGGCATCCCAATCGGCCTGGACCCAATGGCTCATGTGAGAAACTTACGCCTAGCGATCACCATAAGCCAACCACGTCCGCTCATCCCCGCGAAGGCGGGGATCCAAGCTGAATCTCGGTATGGGCTCCCGCCTTCGCGGGAGTGAGCGGAATGGGGTTACATCCGCTCCGGCGTCGCGACGCCCAGCAGATCCAGCGCCAGTTCGAGCTGTTTCAGCGTGGTCTGGGCCAGCGCCAGGCGAGAGGCGCGGACGGTCGGGTCGTCGGCGACTACGATCGGGCAGGCGGCGTAGAACTTCGAGAAGCCCTGGGCCAGCTTGAAGGCGTGTTCGGCGATGAAGTTCGGGGCCTTCTTGTCGTAGGCCTCGGCCAGGGCGGTCTCGAAGGCGTCCAGCATCAGGGCCAGATCACGTTCCGCCGGTTCGGCGATGGTGATCGGGCCGGCGGCCGCGCCGCTCTCGGCGGCCTTGCGCAGGACCGACTTGATGCGCACCGCCTGGTACAGCAGGTACGGGCCGGTCTTGCCCTCGAAGCTGGTGAAGCGGTCGAGGTCGAAGACATAGGACGTGCCGCGGAAGTTCTGCAGGTCGGCGAACTTCAGGGCGGCCACGGCCACCTTGTGCGCGATCTCCTCGAACTCGTCCTTGGGCAGCTCGGCGCCCAGGCCGGCCTCGGTCAGGCGTTCGCGCGCCTTGTCCTTGGCCATGGTGATCAGGTCGTGCAGCTTCAGCACGCCGCCGGCGCGGGTCTTGAACGGCTTGCCGTCCGTGCCGTTCATGGTGCCGAAGCCGATATGCTCCAGCGAGCCCTCGGCGGCGTAGCCGGCCAGGTAGGCGGCGCGGAACACCTGCTCGAAGTGGTCGGCCTGACGCTGGTCCACGCAATACAGGATCAGGTGCGGTGCGAAGCTGTCGCGGCGGTCCAGGATCGTCGCCAGGTCGGTCGTGCCGTACATGGCCGAGCCTTCGGACGAGACCACCAGCAGTGGGTCGGGGCTTTCAGCCTCGATCACCGAGCCGTCGGGCAGCTTCTTCTTCTTGGTCTCGCCGGGGCGGGCGACGCGGATGATGCGCGCGCCCTGGTCGTCGACCAGCAGACCCTTGGCGTCCAGTTCCTCGACCATCGGCGGGATCAGGTCGTTGACGTCGCTCTCGCCCTTCCACAGGTCGAAGTCGACGCCGAGGGCGTGGAACTCACGCTCCAGCGCCACGCGGCTGACGGCTACGAAATGATTCCAGAGGGCGCGATAGCCCGGGCGGCCGCCTTGCAGCTCCGCCGTCGCCTTGCGGGCGCGGTCGCGGAACTCGACGTCTTCCTTCATGCGGCCGGAAGCCGCCGGATACAGGCGCTCCAAGTCCTCGAGCGTCACCGGGCTTTCGACCGGGAACGGGCCGTCGCCTTCGGCCATGAACGGGGCGGCCGTGCCTTCGTCCTGCAGGGCGACGATGAGCAGGCCCATCTGGAAGCCCCAGTCGCCGAAGTGGGCGTCGCCCAGGACCTCGTCGCCGCGGAAGCGATAGATGCGCTTCACCGACTCCCCGATGATCGAGGCGCGCAGGTGGCCCACGTGCATGGGCTTGGCCACGTTCGGGCCGGCGTAGTCGACCAGCACGCGGCGCGGTTCGACCTTGGCGGCGCCGGCGCGCTCGTCGGCGGCGATCTCGGCGGCGCGTTCGGAGAGGGCGGCGTCGGCGAGCTTCAGATTGATGAAGCCCGGGCCGGCGATCTCCACCGACTTGAACAGGGGCGAGCCTTCCAGAGCGGCGGCCACGGCGGTCGCGATCTCACGCGGGGGCTTGCCCGCCTGCTTGGCGGCGGCGAGGGCGCCGTTGCACTGGAAGTCGGCAAGGTCGGGGCGGTCGGACGGCGTGACGCGTCCGAGGTCGGCGGGCAGGCCGGCCGCGGCGAAGGCGGCTCCAACCGCTTCGCCGAGGCGGGATTTCAGGTCGGTCATTGGTTCTGGTTGTTGGTCGTCGGGGCGGCGGCCGTGGCCTGGCCTGCATTGACGCGGAAGCGTTTGCCGTCGCGGTTGAACTCGGCCATCTCCGGCGTGACGTCGAAGCCGAGCAGGACTTCGAAGTTCGAGCCGCTGGTGGTTTCGTTGGCGCGCGGGATGACGATGCCTTCGAGCAGGTCGGTGATCATCACGCGGTCCTGGCCGGCCGGGAAGGTCACGGGCAGGTCGAAATATTCCTTGGCGATGACCGAGTTGTTGCGGCGGGTCACGGCCACCCAGTAGCGGTAGTTCTTGCGGCGCTCTTCGGCCTGCGGGCCGCGGCCCAGGCTGAACAGCACCTCGATGCGCATCTCGATCGGATCGGCGCCTTCATAGCGGCAGCCGGCCGACAGGCCCTCGATCTCGCCGGTGTAGGCGACGGTGTTGATGGCTTCGCGGCCGCCCTTGAACTCCTGATAGCGGCCGGCGTCGTACAGCACCTTCACATAGGGGCAGGGGCCGGCGTTCTTCAGCGACGCCAGGGGCGCGCGGGGCGAGGCCCACTCTTCCTTGCGCTTCTTCTTGGCCGCGGCTTCTTCCTGCTGACGGCGCTCGGCGTCGCCGCCGCCCTGACGTCGGCCCTGCGCCATGGCGGAGGAGCCGATGAAACTGGCCGCGAGGGCGAGGCAGAGAGCGGAAGTGGCGATGCGGCGCATGGATCGTCCGGAAATGTAAGCGCATAGGCGGAATGAGCCCGCCTGCGTCATGCCGCGTGATAAAGGCTTATGCATGACGTCGCAACGGATGCGGCTGGCGAGACGCCCCTCGAACGCTTAGGTTCCGCACCGAAATGAACGCCCACGCCGCCATCCGACCGCCGCTCACCGTCCTTCTGGCCAGCCCGCGCGGCTTTTGCGCCGGGGTGGACCGCGCCATCCAGATCGTCGAACGGGCGATCGAGAAGTTCGGCGCGCCGGTCTATGTGCGCCACGAGATCGTCCATAACCGCCATGTGGTCGACCGGCTGAAGGCCATGGGCGCGATCTTCGTGGAGGAGATCGACGAGGCGCCGGCCGACCGGCCGATGATCTTCTCGGCCCACGGTGTGCCGAAATCCGTCCCCGCCGCCGCCAAGGCGCGGGAGATGCTCTATCTCGACGCCACCTGCCCCCTGGTCTCCAAGGTGCATGTGGAGGCCCAGCGCCACTTCGAGGCCGGGCGCGAGATCGTGCTGATCGGCCATGCCGGCCACCCGGAGGTGATCGGGACCATGGGCCAGCTGCCGGAAGGCACGGTGACCCTGATCGAGACGGTGGAGGATGTCGCCACCTGGACGCCGAAGGACGCCTCGAACGCCGCCTTCGTGACCCAGACCACCCTGTCGGTGGACGACACGACCGAGATCATCGAGGCCCTGCGCGCCCGCTTCCCGGGCATCGCCGCGCCCCACAAGGAAGACATCTGCTACGCCACCACCAACCGCCAGGAGGCCGTGAAGCACCTGGCCGAAGGGACGGATCTGGTGCTGGTGGTGGGCTCAAAAAACTCCTCCAACTCCGTGCGCCTGGTCGAGGTGGCCCTGAAGGGCGGGGCCAAGGACGCGCGGCTGATCGACGACGTGACGGGCCTGGACTTCGCCTGGCTCAACGGCGCGTCGCGCGTGGGCCTGACCGCCGGCGCCTCGGCCCCGGAAGCCTTGGTGCAAGGCGTTATCGACGCCCTTTCGGAGCGTTATGAAGTGACGGTCGAGGAGGTCGCGCCGGCCCTCGAGACGGTGACCTTCAAGCTTCCCCGCATCCTGACCGCTTGACCCGGCGGGCGGGCTCGCCCATCCCCTCCCCATGGCCGTCTATACCGACATCACCGACGCCGAACTCGCGGCGTTCCTGGCAGGCTACGACCTGGGCGCTCCCCTTTCGTTCAAGGGCATCGCCGAGGGCGTGGAGAACTCCAACTTCCTGCTGGAGACCGAGACCGGGCGCTTCATCCTGACCGTCTTTGAGAAGCGCGTGCGGTCCGAGGACCTGCCGTACTTCCTGGGCCTGATGCGGCACCTGGCCGACCGGGGCTTCCCGTCGGCCACGCCGGTGAAGGACCGCAACGGCCGCGATCTGCAGACCCTGCGCGGCAAGCCGGCCGCCATCGTCGAGTTCCTGCCGGGCCTGTCGGTCCGCAAGCCGAGCGTCGCCCAGTGCCGCGCGGCGGGCGAGGGTCTGGCGCGCATGCACCTGGCGGCCGAAGGCTTCCCTGGCCGCAGGGCCAATGATCTGGGCCAGCCCTATTGGGCGGCGCTGTTCGCGCCTCTGCGCAAGCAGGCGGAAGCGCTGAAGCCTGGTTTGTCGGCCACCATCGAGAAGGATCTGGCCCAGTTCGCCCTGTCCTGGCCGCGCGGCCTGCCGGCGGGGGCGATCCACGCCGACTTCTTCCCGGACAATGTCTTCTTCCACGGCGACCAGTTCGCGGGCGCGATCGACTTCTACTTCGCCTGCTACGACGCCCTGGCCTACGACATCGCGGTGACCCTGAACGCCTGGTGCTTCGAGGCGGACGGCATGTTCAACGCCACCGCCGCACGGGCGATGATCGCGGGCTACGAGACCCTGCGGCCCCTGTCGCCGGCCGAGAAGCAGGCCCTGCCGCTGCTGGCGCACGGGGCGGCCATGCGCTTCTTCCTGACCCGCCTGCACGATTGGGACGCCACGCCCAAGGACGCTCTGGTGCGGCCCAAGGACCCCATGGAGTACGAGCGCAAGCTGGCGGTCCACCGCGAAGGCCTGCACCTGTTCAGCGAGCAGGCATGACCCCCAAGGTCGTGATCTTCACAGACGGCGCCTGCAGCGGAAATCCGGGGCCCGGCGGCTGGGGCGCGGTGCTGATGTATGGCGACAAGCGCAAGACCATGTGCGGCGGCGAGCCGGGCACCACCAACAACCGCATGGAGCTTATGGGCGCCATCGTGGCGCTGGAGACCCTGAACCGCCCCTGCAAGGTCGAGCTGCACACCGACAGCCAGTACGTGATGAAGGGCGTCACCCAGTGGATCCACGGCTGGAAGGCCAAGGGCTGGAAGACCGCCGACAAGAGCCCGGTCAAGAACGAAGACCTGTGGAAGCGCCTCGACGCCGCCCGCGCCCGGCACGATGTCGACTGGCGTTGGGTCAAGGGGCACGCCGGCAATCAGTACAACGAGGAAGCCGACGCCCTGGCCCGCAAGGGGTTGAAGGAAGCGCTGGGGCGGTAGGCCGCTAGCCCGCCCTAACGGTCAGCACCGACCCGTCCACCTGGACCACCTCGATCTTCATGCCACGCTCCAGGGTGGAGGCGCCGCTCAGGCGGGCGGCCCATTCCTTGCCGTCCACGAACACCCGGCCCTCGCCGCCCACGAAGACGCTGGCGGTCTCGCCGTCGCGGCCGATCAGGCGGCTGAGGGGGTCGTTGATGTCGTCCGTCGGCTCCAGCTCCTTGCGGGGCAGGATCCGGCGCGAGGCGAAGGTGGCAACCAGGGTCAGCAGCGCGAACAGGCCAAGCGCCCAGCCGAGCGGCAGGGGCAGGATCACCGCGACGATCCCGACCGCCGCCGCCGTGGCGGCCGGCCATAGCAGCCAGCCGCTGCCGGTGGAGACCTCCGCCGCCAGCAATAGAGCGGCGACGGCCAGCCAGACCCAGAGCGGCTGAGAGGCGTAGAGGGCCAGAATCGACTGCATCGGATCAGCCCTTCGTGCGCGGCACGGCCGAGCCGCTGCGGCGGGCGGCCGGTTGGGCGGGCGGCGGAGCCGACGGCGCGGGGGCCTTGGCCGTGCTCACCAGTTCGCCGATGCCGGCGATGGTGCCGACCAGGGACGCCATGTCGGCGGGCACGATGACGGTCTTCTGCTGCGGGCTTTCGGCCAGCTTGGAGAAGGCCTCCACATAGCGCTGGGCCACGAAGTAGTTGATGGCGTTCACGTCGCCGCGCGCGATGGCCTCGGACACCATGGCGGTCGCCTTGGCCTCGGCCTCGGCTTCGCGTTCGCGGGCCTCGGCGTCGCGGAAGGTGGCTTCCTTGCGGCCCTCGGCCTCCAGGATGGCGGCCTGCTTGGAGCCTTCAGCGCGGGCGATCTGGGCCTGGCGCTCGCCATCGGCCTCGGTGATGACGGCGCGGCGTTCGCGTTCGGCCTTCATCTGGCGGGCCATGGCGTTGGTGATGTCCGGCGGCGGTGTGAGGTCCTTGATCTCGATCCGCGTGGCCTTCACGCCCCAGGGGCTGGTGGCGTGGTCGATGGTGGCCAGCAGGCGCGAGTTAATGGCGTCGCGCTGGCTCAGCACCTCGTCCAGCTCCATGGAGCCGACCACGGTGCGCAGGTTGGTCATGGCCAGCTGGGTGATGGCGAAGTTCAGATTGTCCACGCGATAGGCGGCCGCGGCGGCGTCCATCACCTGGATGAAGATGATGCCGTCCACCTTCACCGAGACGTTGTCCTTGGTGATGACCTCCTGCGTCGGCACGTCGAGCACCTGCTCCATCATGTTCATCCGTCGGCCGACGGTTTCGATGAAGGGCGTCAGGATGTTGATGCCGGGCTTCAGGGTGCGGGTGTAGCGGCCGAAGCGCTCCACCGTGAACTCGCGGCCCTGGGGCACGATCTTCACCACCGCAAACAGCACCACGATGGCGAGGAAGACGAAGACGATAGGCACGATCAGCGCGGACATGAGGCCTCCCTATGGAATGCAACCCTAGGGCGCCGGAGCGCCCCTCGTCATCCGAAAGCTTGAGCTAGTTCACCGCCTCGTGGGCGTAGCTGAACACCCGCGCCAGCTTCCAGCTCCCGTCCTCCAGCTTCCAGACCTGGGTGAAGGCGGCCTTGCCCACCAGCTTATAGGGACCGGTCCCCTGGCGTTCGTGGAAGACGTGATCCCCCTGTTCGAAGGCGCCGTAGCCTCCCGCCGGCCAAACCTTCATCGTCCCAGCGACCAGCTCGCGGCGGGAGTTCCAGGCGTCGGGCTTCTTCTTGGCTTCGCAGGATTTGGCGTAGTCGGCGATGAAGCCGTCGCCGGAGGTCGCCACCAGCCCGTCCTTGTCGTGGAAGAATTCGAAGTCGTCGGTGACCATCGTCCGCAGGCGTGCCGGGTCGCAGCCCTGGAAGAACAGCTCGAAGAACTCCGCGTCGCGCTTGGCGAGCGTCTCCTCCAGCGCCGGGCCCGTCGGGATGACGGCGGCGGCGGCAGCGGCGAGAAGCAGGTTGAGCATGGTGTTCCCCTGTGTGTTCCAAGGGAATTGCTACGGCCGGACCGGCGCGCGGCCTAGTTAAGTCGAAGACATCTTCGCCTAGGCGACCAGGGCCTCGGCCTGTTTCAGGTCGACGCTGACCAGCTGCGACACGCCGCGCTCGCCCATGGTGACGCCGAACAGGCGGTCCATCCGGCTCATGGTCACCGGGTTGTGGGTGATGGCCACGAAGCGCGTGTGGGTGCGGCGGCGCATCTCGTCCAGCATGTTGCAGTAGCGCTCGACATTGGCGTCATCGAGCGGGGCGTCCACCTCGTCCAGAACGCAGATCGGGGCCGGGTTGGCCAGGAAGACGCCGAAGATCAGGGCGCTGGCGGTCAGGGCCTGCTCGCCGCCGCTCATCAGGCTCATGGACGCCATGCGCTTGCCGGGCGGGCAGGCGTAGATCTCCAGGCCGGCCTCCAGCGGATCGTCGCTTTCGATCAGGCGCAGCTCGGCTTGGCCGCCGCCGAACAGGGCGGTGAACAGGGCCTGGAAGTGGCCGTTGATGACGTCGAAGGCGGCCAGCAGGCGCTCGCGCCCCTCGGCGTTCAGCTCCTCGATCCCCTGGCGCAGGCGGGCCACGGCGCCGGACAGGTCGGCGCGTTCGGTGCGCATGGCCTCCAGGCGGGCGCCGGACTCGGCGGCCTCCTCCTCGGCGCGCAGGTTCACGGCGCCGATGGCGTCGCGCTCGCGCTCCAGGTTGAACAGGTGGGCCTCGACCCCGGCGGCGCCGGTGGGCACGGCGATCGCCTCGCCGGCGATCTGGCGTCCCAGCTCCTCCGGCTCCATATGGGCCGCCTCGCGGATCTGGCCGGCGATCTCGCCAAAGCGGTCGCGGGCGGCGTCCAGGCGGGCGGACAGGGTGGCGCGGGCCTCGCGGGCGTCAGCGGCGGCGGCTTCGGCGGCGCGCAGGGCGCGGTCGGCGGCCTGGCGGGCGGCGTCGCCCTGGGCCAAGGCGTCGGAGGACTTGGCGCGGCGGGCCTCGGCCTGGGCGAAATCCTCCAGCAGCTTCACACGGCGGACCTCGACCTGTTCGGGGGCGTCCTTGGCGGCGGCCAGGGCGGCGGCGGCCGTGTCGCGATCCTTGGCCAGAGTCTCCAGGCGGCCGTCGGCGGCGCTGGCGCGGCGGGTCCAGTCGGCGATCTCGCGCGTCAGGCTTTCCTGGCGGCGGGCGCGGCCCTGGTGCTCGCGCACCTCGCGGTCGATTTCGGCGCGGGCTGCGGCGGCGGCTTCGCGGGCTGCGGCGGCGGCCTGGCGAGCGGCGGCCAGCTGAGGCGCCAGGTCTTCACCGCCCTGGCTTCCGGCGGCTTCGGCCTCCACGGCGGCGAGCTGCGTTTCGGCTTCCACGCGCTCTGCGTCGAAGCGGGCGATGGTCTCGTCCAGGGACTGGGCGCGGGCGTCGCGGCGGGCGGCCTCGCGCTCCAGCCGCTCGACCACGTCGCGGGCGGAGCCCAGGGCGCGTTCAACCTCCTGCGGCGCCTTGCGGGCTTCGCGCAGGACATCCTCGGCGGCGCGCAGGCGGGCGGCGGCGGTCTTGTGGGCGGTGTCGGCGGCGGCGGCTTCCGGCGCGCGGCGGTCGATCTCGGTCTCCACCTCCGACAGGCGGGTTTTCTGCTCCAGGCGGATGGCGGCGGGCTTGGGCGCCTCGGCCCGGGCGGTGAAGCCGTCCCAGCGCCACAGGTCGCCCTCGCGGGAGACCAGGCGCGCGCCGGTAGGCAGCAGCTTCTGCAACCGGTCGCCGTCCGCCCGATCCACCAGGGCGGTGAAGGCCAGGCGCGCCGACAGGGCGCCGGGCGCCTTGACCAGCGGGCCGAGCGGGGTCGCCCCTTCCGGCCAGGTCGGGGTCGTCACTTCGCGCCCGCCCCAGTAGGACGGCGCGCGCTCATCCAGCGCCGCCTGCAGGTCGTCGCCCAAGGCGGCGGCGAGGGCGGCCTCATAACCTCGGTCGGGAGCCACGGAATCCAGGGCTGGCGAGAAGCCGGACTTGCCGGTCGGGGCCAGCAATTGGACCAGACCCCGGGCCTCGGTCTTCAGGCGGCCGAGCTGGTCCTCCAGCTTGCGGGCCGCATCGCGGGCGCCGGCCTCGCTGTTGGCGGCTTCGGCGCGTTCGGCCTCGGCGATCTCCAGGGCGGAGCGGGCCTTCTTCAGCGCCTCCAGCGCGGTCTCGAACCGGGTCTTGGCGTCGGCGAGCTGCGGATCAACCTCTGGTCCCAGGGCGGCGCGTTCGGACTTGGCCTGGTCCAGGGCGCGGACCGTGCGCGACAGGCGGGTGCGGGCCTCCTCCACGCGGGCGGCGGCGGCGCGGCGGCTGGCCTCCTCGGCGGCGAGGCGGGCGGCCAGGGTCTCCACCTGGGTGTCGGCGGCGGCGCGCGCCTCCTCGGCCTTGGCGGCGGCGGCCTGCAGCTCCGGCCCGCGTTGAGGGGCGGCGGCGATCTCGGACTCGATCTGGGCCAGTTCCGCGCCCAGGCGGTCCAGCGCCCCGGCGGCGTCGTCGCGCACCTGGGCCTCGCGGGCCTCGTCGGCGTCAATGCGGGCGAGGTCGGCGTTCAGGCGGGCCACCTCGGCGGCCGCGGCCTCAAGCTCCCGCTCGATGCGGTCCTTCTCGATGGCCAGCTTGCCCAGCACGGCGGCGGCGATGATCTCCTCCTCGCGGAGGGGCGCGATGGCCTCCTCGGCCTTGATCGCCTCGGCGCTGGCCACGGCGACCTCGCGGGCGGTGCGTTCCGCCTCGCCGGCGGCCTGCGAGGCCTCGGATTCGGTCTTGGTCAGGGTGTCGCGGGCGTCGGTCCAGCGGGCGAACAGCACCGCCCCCTGCACGGCGCGGATCTCCGCCGACAGGCGCTTGTACTTCTCGGCCTGGCGGGCTTCGCGGCGCAGACGGTTGAGGCTGGTCTCCAGCTCCCGCGCCACATCGTCCAGGCGATCCAGGTTGGTCTCCGCCGCGCGCAGGCGCAGCTCCGCCTCATGCCGGCGGGTGTGCAGGCCGGAGACGCCGCCGGCCTCTTCCAAGATGCGGCGGCGGTTCTGCGGCTTGGCGCCGATCAGCTCGCTGATCTGGCCCTGGCGGACCAGGGCGGGGGAGTTGGCCCCGGTGGAGGCGTCGGCGAACAGCAGTTGCACGTCGCGGGCCCGCACCTCGCGGCCGTTGATCTTGTAGGTGGAGCCGGCTCCGCGGTCGATGCGGCGAATGACCTCCAGCACGGGCACGTCGTTGAACGCCGCCGGCGCCGTGCGGTCGGCGTTGTCGATGGTCAGGGTCACTTCGGCGTGGTTGCGCCCGGGGCGGTTGCCCGAGCCCGCGAAGATCACGTCGTCCATGCCGCCGGCCCGCATGGCCTTGGCGGAGTTGGCGCCCATGACCCAGCGCAGGGCTTCCAGCAGGTTGGACTTGCCGCAGCCGTTCGGGCCGACGATCCCTGTCAGCCCCGGCTCGATGCGGAACTCCGTGGGTTCGACGAAGGATTTGAATCCTGAAAGGCGCAGGCGCTGGAATTGCACCGCCCGTGCTCCTAGCCCTTGAGGGCCTTGTCGACCGCGGCCTTGAGCGCCCCGAAGTCGACGCTGCCGCCCAGCTTCACGCCATTGACGAAGAAGGTCGGCGACTGGTCGACATCATCCGCCTGGGCGTCCGCGTTGATGCGGGTCTGCATGGCGGTGAGGGCGTCCTGGGTGATGCAGGCGTTCAGCTTCTCTTCTGTCAGACCGGCCGCTTGGGCGATCTTCAGCAAGCCGCCGCGCAGATCGCTGGTGCGGTAGATCTCGGCCTGGTCGCGGAACACGGCGGCCAGCACGTCGAAGTACTTGTCGCGCCCGGCGCAACGGGCGGTCAGGAAGCCCAGGGCCGCGAAGTTCTGCGGCGGGGTCAGCAGCTCACGCAGGACGAACCGCACCTTGCCGGTGTCGATGTAGGCCTTCTTGAACTGCGGGAAGTCCGTATTGGCGAAGTGCGCGCAGTGCGGGCAGCTGGCGGAGGCGTACTCCACCACCGTGACCTTGGCCTTGGGATTGCCCAGGATCATGTCGTCGGCGCGCACCACCGGGGCGGCGGCGGCCGGCGACACCCCCGCCAGGGCGAACGCCGAGCCGGCCAGCAGCACGCTGCGGCGGTCAGTGCGAAGGCCTTTGCGGGACAGGGTCACGTCGTTCGATCCCTACTTCAGCGCGGCCTTGGCGGCGGCGACCTCGGCGTCGATCTTCTCCATGGGCAGCGCGCCCTCGCCGATCAGCTTGCCGTTCAGGATGAAGCTGGGCGTGCTGGTGATCTTGGCGTCGCGGCTGTACTTCTCGACCCGGTCGTTGAGGGCCTTCAGCGAGGCTTCGTCCGAGACGCAGGCGTCGAACTGGGCTTCGGTCATGCCGGCCGACTGGGCGATGCGCAGCAGCACGCCGCGGAAGTCGCCGGTGGAGAACATCTCCTGCTGGCCCTTGTACACGGCGTCGAGGACGGTGAAGTACTTGTCCTTGCCGGCGCAGCGCGCGGTCAGGAAGCCGGCGGCGGCCACCTCGACCGGCGGGGTCAGGAACTCGCGCATCACGTAGCGCACCTCGCCGGTGTCCACGTACTTCTTCTTGAACTCGGGGAAGACGTCCTGAGACCAGGCGGCGCAGTGGCTGCAGCTGGCGGAGGCGTACTCGACCAAGGTGATCTTGGCGTCAGCCGAGCCCATGGTCATGTCCTCGGCGGTGACGGCCGAACCGCCGGTCCCGCCCTTGGAGCAGGCGGCCACGGTGAGGGCGAGAGCGCCGGCGATCAGAACGCGGCGGTCGAAGAAATGCATGGGCAAAATCCCTGAAATGCAGCCGTTAAGTCTAAGCCCGATTCCCGGCCAGGATCGACGGGCGGTTCTTGGAGTCCAAAAGCAAGGCCGGCGGCGGCTTGTCAACGCGCCCCGCGCAGCACCTCGCGACCAAGCTTGAGCAATGCGGCTTTAAGGGGGCCTTCCGGCTGATCCTTCAGGCTGGTCTCCAGGGACGCCTCCGTCGCCGCATCGAGCGGCGGTTTGCGGCGGCGGCCGGGCTTTGCGGCGGCCACGGGCGCCTTCACCGGGCCCTGGACGATCCGCAGCTTGGTCACCACGCCCTTGCCCAGGATCAGGTCGAGACGGGCGGTGATCTCGGCGGCCTGGTGCTGGATCAGGGTGGCCATGGGGCCATCCACGCGCAGCTCCAGGGTGCCGCCCTCGCCGGTGCGGGACTTGATGATCTTCACCGGTTCGGTGCGGCGGGCCAGGTTCTCGCCGACGATCTCCTTCCACCGCCCCTGCAGGGCGGCGGGGCCGGCGCCATACTTGTCATCCAGCGCCTTCACCAGGCCGTTCAGGGCCTTGCCGGCCGGCGGCGGCGTGCGATGCGGCGGCCGGGTCTTGCGCGAGCGCAGGATGGCGACGGCTTCTTCGGCGGTGGGCAGGGTGCGGCGCATGAAGTTCCTATATACCCAGCTCGATGATCCCCGTCGCTCCCCTCCGCGCCGCCTTGCTGGACTGGTACGACGCCCATGCCCGCGATCTGCCGTGGCGCACCGGGCCGGCGGCCGGAATGGCGGGCGTGCGGTCCGATCCATACCGGGTCTGGCTGTCGGAGGTGATGCTGCAGCAGACCACCGTGCCGCACGCGACCCCGTACTTCCTGGGCTTCACCCGGCGCTGGCCGACGGTCTCCGACCTGGCGGCGGTTGAGGACGGCGACCTGATGGCCGCCTGGGCGGGGCTTGGCTACTACGCCCGCGCCCGCAACCTGCTGGCCTGCGCGCGCGCGGTGGCGGGGCAGCATGGCGGCGTGTTCCCGGACACCGAGGCGGGCCTGCTGGCCCTGCCGGGCGTCGGCGCCTACACGGCCGCCGCCGTGGCCGCCATCGCCTTCGACCGTCCGGCCAATGTGGTCGATGGCAATGTGGAGCGGGTCATGGCCCGCCTGTTCGCGGTGGAGGAGCCGGTTCCCGGCTCCAAGCCCGAGCTGAAGCGTCTGGCGGGCGAACTGGTCACGGACCATCGGCCGGGCGACTGGGCCCAGGCGCTGATGGACCTCGGCGCCACCGTCTGCCGGCCCAAGGCGCCGCTGTGCGACCGCTGCCCGGTGTCGGACTTCTGCGAGGGGCTGAAGACGGGCGCGCCGGAGACCTATCCGAGGAAGACCAAGAAGGCCGACCGGCCGCGCCGGTATGGGGTCGCCTATGTGCTGACGCGAGACGGTCAGACGGGTCTGGTGCGGCGGGAGCCTAAAGGCCTGCTGGGCGGCATGCTCGCCCTGCCGACCAGCGAATGGCGCGCGACGCCGTTCTCGCCCGCCGAAGCGCTGGAGGCCGCGCCGGTCGCCGCCGCCTGGCGGACGGTGGGCGAGGTCGAGCATGTGTTCACCCACTTCTCCCTGACTTTGACCGTGCTTGCGGCCGAGGGGGATGGGGCGTTCATCTGGACGCCGCGCGAAGGGCTGCAGGCCCTCCCCAGCGTGTTCCTGAAGGCGGCGAGAGCGGCGGAGGCGAGGCTATGCTGAGGATCGGACTTCTCGGGGCGTCGAAGATCGCGCCCAAGGCCGTGCTGCCGCCGGTCGCCCTGCGCGACGACGTGGTGGTGACCGCCGTGGCGGCGCGCGACCGGTCCAAGGCCCAAGCCTATGCCCAGCAATACGGGATCACGACGGCGGTGGAGGGCTATGAGGCCCTGATCGCCCGTGACGACGTGGACCTGATCTACAACGCCCTGCCGCCCGCCGCGCATCTGGAATGGACGCTGAAGGCGGCCGCCGCCGGCAAGCACATGCTGTGCGAGAAGCCCTTCGCCATGACGGCGACGGAAGCCCTGGCGATGGTCGATGCGGCCGAGGCGGCGGGCGTCGTGCTGATCGAGGCCTTCCACTATCGCTTCCACCCGATGATGACGCGGGCGCTTGAAGTCATGGCCTCGGGCGAGCTCGGCCGCATCGTCGGCGCCGAGGCCGTGTTCGACGTGGTGATCCCCAAGCGCGAGGGCGAGCTCCGCTGGATCCGCGAGCAGGGCGGCGGGGCGCTGATGGACCTGGGCTGCTATCCGCTGCACGCCCTGCGGACGCTTCTGGCCGCGGAGCCGGTGGTGCGCTCGGCGACAGCGCGCTGGGATGGCGGCGTCGATGCGGCCCTGGGGGCGGAGCTCGACTTCGGCGGCGTGCCGGCCCGAATCCATTGCGACATGGAGGCGATGGAGCGGAAGATCCTGCTGCGCGTGGATGGGGAAAAAGCCTCAATGACCCTGGAGAGCTTCGTCCACCCGTATCGCGACAATGGCGGCCTGCGCATCGGCGACCGCTGGGAGCCGGCCCTGCCCATGACCACCTACGAGGCGCAGCTCGATCATGTGGTCGAGGTGCTGGCCGGGCGGGTTACGCCGCTGACGGGCGGCGCGGACGCGGTGGCGACCATGACGGCGATCGACGCGATCTACGCCGCGGCCCGCTAGGCCAGGGCGCCCAGCAGCCGAGGGATTTCCGCTCCGATCTCGCGGGCCAGGAAGCCGAGGGGGCCGACCTTTCGAGCGAGAACCTTTCCAGCCTCGCCGTGCAGATACACTCCGAAGGTCGCCGCCTGTTCGGGCTCCGCCCCTCGGGCCAGCAGCCCCGTGATCACGCCCGCCAGGACGTCGCCCGAGCCGGACGTGCCCAATCCCACACCGCCGCCAGGGTAGAACCAACTGCGGCCGTCGGGAGCCGCGATGTGCGTCGCCGCGCCCTTCATGGCGACCACCGCGCCGTAGCGGGCCGCGACGGCCTGGGCCACGCCCAGGGGATCGGCCTCGATCTCCTCCTTCGGGCGTCCGGTCAGGGCGGCCATTTCTCCGGCGTGGGGCGTCAGCACGACGCGTCCGCGACGCTGAGCCAGCAGATGACCGCCCGCGTCGGCGGCGGTTATGGCGCCTGCATCGAGAACGATCGCGGCGTCCTGCGCCGCCGACAGCAGGTGAAGGGCGACCGCTTCGCCCTCCTGCATCATACCCGGACCCACAAGCACGGCGTCGCAGCGTGGAAGATGTTCGATCAGGGGCGCCAGGGCTTCCGGCGTCAGAGCGCCGTGATCAGCCTTCAAGGCGAAGGCGCGGGCTTCGGGGAGGGACAGCCCGAGTTGGGCGGCGATCTGCTCGACTGTCGCCACCTGCAGCTTGCCCGCGCCGGCGCGCAGAGCCGCGGTTGCGGCGAGGACCACGGCGCCAGGAACCTCCACATGACCGCCGACCACCAGAACGCGGCCACGCTCTTCCTTTCCGCCGCGGCCGGGCTGGGGAAGGGGCCAGCGGCGCAGCAGCCGCGCGGTGATTTCGACCGGTGCGCTCATCGCGCCGCGACCGCAGGGTCGGGCTGGGCGGTGACCGGAGCGCCGCCCTCGACCACCGGCGCGGTGAAGTTCCAGCGGGTCAGCACCATGCCGCCGTCGTTCTCGTCGGGTCGGAAGCGGTATTCGGTGACACCGCAGTTGGCGACGTCCGCCTCCAGGTCGATGGCCAGGATCTGGTCTTCGGTCAGGCCGTCGAGCAGGTAGCGCATGCACAGCACCACCACCTGGTGGGCGACGATCATCACACGTTTGCCCGTGTGGTGCAGGCTGATGGTGTCGAGCACGCTGCGCAGGCGAAGGATCACGTCGCACCAACTCTCGCCGCCCGGCGGCCGGTGATAGAACTTGCCCAGCAGGCGGCGGAATTCGGCTTGTTCCGGAAACTCGGCGCGAATGCCCACGCCGGTCAGCCGGTCGAGGATGCCGAACTCCTTCTCCCGCAGGCGTTCGTCGATGCAGAACAAGCCGTCGGGTTTCGCCAGGCCGCCTTCCTCGCGCATCAGTTCGGCGGTGCGGATCGCGCGGGCGTAGGGCGAGACCAGCAGGGTCTGGGGCCGTTCGTCCTGCGGTTGTTGCGCGAACCAGCGGCC
Source organism: Caulobacter segnis (assembly GCF_029543125.1). GTDB lineage: Bacteria > Pseudomonadota > Alphaproteobacteria > Caulobacterales > Caulobacteraceae > Caulobacter > Caulobacter segnis_D. The sequence goes on along the minus strand of NZ_JARQWW010000001.1, from coordinate 125,482 downwards.
CAGGGCGCGGGCCTGATCCTGACCCAGGGCGCTGAGCGGCACGTCCATGTCGCGGTCGGCGATGTCGATGCGGCCGAGGCCGGCGGCGTCGGCGGCGTCACGCGCGACATTCCCGGCGCTCTGTCCGTGGCGGACGATCCAGAGGGTTTCAGGCCAACGCTGATCCATGGCGGGTTTAATCCGCCAAGGACGGCTCGGTTCACTGTGCGCCGCCGCGCGCCTCCAGCCGGACGATGTCGATTAGCACGTCGCCCTGCACCAGATGCAGCAGGTCGTAACGGTCCAGGGTCGGGTCGATGTGGCCGGGGGCGAAGTTGATGCGGTCGCCACGCAGGACGGGCCTGCCTTCCGGCCGGGCCAGCATTCCATGCTCGTCGCCGAAGAAGCGGTAGGCCGCCATTGCGAAGCGCGGCGTCAGCGGCTGTGGAGCCGGGCCGTCAGCGGCGAAGGCCTTCAAGCCCGCGTCCACCGTCACCCAGGCGGGATGGTTGGCGCTGATCACCGTGGCGGCGATGGTGAGGCTCTGCTCGAAGGCGCCGTCGGCGTCTTCGCCCAGGGCGTCGCGGTATTCCCGGTCCATGAAGGCGTAGGAGCCGGGCTGCACCTCGTTCAGGACGCCCTGCGCCAAGTCGGCGCTTAAGGTGCCCGTGCCGCCGCCGGTGACCAGATCGACCTTCGCGCCCGTGGCGCGGATCGCGGCGACGGCGGCATTGAGCTTCGCCATGCCCTCGGCCACGGCGGAGGCGCGGGTGTTGGCGCCGGCCATGTGCTGCCAGTGTCCGCCATAACCCTGGACGCCCAGCAGCTTCAGGTTCGGCGCGGCGGCGATGGCTTGGGCGACGACGGCGGCCTGCTCCGGCGAGCCGCAACCCGTGCGGCCCAGACCGACATCCACGTCGATCACCACCTGGATCATCGCGCCTGTGGCGGCCAGTTCGGCCACGCCGTCGGGGTGGTCGACCACGATGCGGAAGTCGGCAATGTCCGTAGCCAGCCGCGCGGCCCTTTGCGCCGACAGCGCCCCGGCCACAGGGGAGGTGACGAGGATCGAGCCGATGCCCGCTTTTGCCATGGCTTCCGCCTCCGCCAGCTTGGCGCAGCAGATGCCGACGGCGCCCGCCTCGATCTGGCGGCGGGCCAGAGTGGCGCACTTGTGTGACTTGGCGTGCGGGCGGAGCGCTAGGCCCGCCTTAGCGCCGCGTTCCGCCATCGTCGCGACATTGCGGTCGAAGGCGTCGAGGTCGAGGACCGCCGCCGGCGTCGGGATGCGATGGCGAGAACCGGGGCGACCGATGTCGGCCAGGGCGGCGGCCACGTGCGGACGATCAGCGAGGTCTCCCAGATCGTTCCGCACGGCCTTGGTCCTGCTAGTTCATCTCCGCGCGGACCTTGGCGCGCAGGACGTCGATGGGGGCCAGGCCCTTGTCGGTCTTGAAGTGCCAGTAGGTCCAGCCGTTGCAGGCCGGGGCCGACTGCACCATGGCGCCGACCTTGTGGATCGAGCCGGCCATGTCGCCGACCACCAGGCTGCCGTCGGCGCGGACCTTGGCGGCGCGTTCGCCCTTGGGGTCGAACAGCATGTCGCCGGGCTGCAGCAGGCCGGCCTCGACGATGTGGCCGAAGGGCACGCGCGGCTCGGCGCGCTTGGAGCCCATGACCTGCAGGTCTTCAGGCGCGATCGGCACGACCTTGGAGATGCGCTCCTTGGCCAGCTCGGCGTATTCGGTCTCACGCTCGATGCCGATGAACTGACGGCCCAGGCGCTTGGCGGCCGCGCCGGTGGTGCCGACGCCGAAGAAGGGGTCGAGGACCACGTCGCCCGCCTTGGTGGACGACAGGATCACGCGGTGAAGCAGGGCTTCCGGCTTCTGGGTCGGGTGGGCCTTCTCGCCGGCGGCGTTCTTGATCCGCTCGTCCCCGGTGCAAAGCGGCAGCGTCCAGTCCGAGCGCATCTGCACTTCGTCGTTCGCCATCTTCATGGCGTCGTAGTTGAAGGTGTAGCGCTTGGCCCCGCGGCCCTTCGCGGCCCAGATCATGGTCTCGTGGGCGTTGGTGAACCGGGTGCCCTTGAAGTTCGGCATCGGGTTCGACTTGCGCCAGATCACGTCGTTGAGAATCCAGAACCCCAGGTCCTGCAGGATCGAACCGACGCGGAAGATGTTGTGGTAGCTGCCGATCACCCACAGGGCGCCGTCGTCTTTCAGGACCCGGCGGGCGGCCTTCAACCAGTCGCGGGTGAAGGCGTCGTAGGCGGCGAAGCTTTCGAACTGGTCCCAGTGGTCATCGACCGCATCAACCTTCGAATTGTCGGGACGCAGCAGATCGCCGCCCAACTGAAGGTTGTAAGGCGGATCGGCGAAGACAAGGTCGACGCTTTTCTCGGGCAGGGCGTTCATCTGCTCGATGCAGTCGCCCTGGATAATCAGTTCAGGCCCGAGCTTCATGACGCCCTAACGCTCCCGGTTACGCGAAGAGGGTGGAATCTGACCGCCGCGTGGTTAGCGCGTCTTAAAAAAACATGGTGAATGCGCTGTTAATCTTGCCAAGTCACAAAACTTGAGTCCCTCATTCATCTGCCGAAAGGCTGGAGGGAACTAATTATGCGCAGCCAAGCCGATGGGGCGGTATGGCGGCCAGAGGGCGACACGTGGACTCGGGCGCTTGCCCGGTGCTCGTCGCTTGAGGCCTTTGTCTTCGCGGCCGCGGGGCTTTTCGCCTTCGCGATCGGGGCTTTCGCCGGCCCGTTCAACTGAAGACATGATCTGACGGAGGCCGCCGGTCGCCGGCGGCCTTTCGCATTTTCGATCTTCGATAAGGGGCTCTAGGCCTCTTCCAGCGCCGTCTTGAACGGCGCCCATCCCAACCTGTGAATGGGCGAAGGCCCGAGGCGACGGATCGCCTCCATGTGCGTCGGCGCGCCGTAGCCCTTGTGGCTGGCGAAGCCATAGCCGGGATGAACCAGGTCCATCTCCACCATCAGCCGGTCCCGCGCCGTCTTGGCCAGAACCGAGGCCGCCGCGATGGATGACGAGATGCCGTCGCCGCCGACGACGGTCTTGATGTCGCAGGGCAGCTTGAACCTGTAGTTGCCGTCCACCAAGGCGAAGACCGGCTGGATGCTCAGCCCTTCCACCGCCCGGCACATGGCGAGGCCCGTGGCGTGCAGGATGTTCAGCTCGGCGATCTCCTCCACGGTGGCGAAGGCCACGGAGAAGGCGACGGCGCGGGCCTTGATTTCGAACTCCAGGGCGTCGCGCTGCTTGGCGGTCAGCTTCTTGGAGTCGTTCAGCCCCGCCGGAATGTGGTTCGGGTCCAGGATCACCGCCGCCGCGCAGACCGGCCCGGCCAGGGGGCCGCGCCCAGCCTCGTCCACCCCGCAGACCGGGGCGGGGCAGGCGGCTTCCAGCAGCATGTCGGGAATCGGCTTCACCCGGCGCTCATAGCCTCGCATTCGGCGTGGCGGAAGCAGCAGGTGAGGTGATCGTTGACCATGCCGGTGGCCTGCATGAAGGCATAGACGATCACAGGGCCGCAGAACTTGAAGCCCCGCGCCTTCAGCGCCTTGGCCATGGCCTCGGCCTCCGGTGTCTTCACCGGCACCTGCGACCGATCCGCCCATTGGTTCTTGATGGGCGAGCCGCCGACGAAGTCCCACAGGAACTTGGAGAAGTCTTCGCCCCGGTCGCGCATGTTCAGATAGATACGCGCGCCGTTGACGGCGGCGTCGATCTTGGCTCCGGAGCGGATGATGCCGGCGTCATTCAGCAGACGCTCGCGGTCGGCGTCGCCGAAGCGGGCCACCTTCTCGGGATCGAAGCCGGCGAAGGCGGCGCGGAAGTTCTCCCGCTTCTTCAGGATCGTGATCCACGACAGGCCGGCCTGGAACCCGTCCAGCACGAGCTTCTCCCACAGGGCGCGGGGATCGTATTCCGGCACGCCCCAGTCGGTGTCGTGATAGGCCTCATAGACGGGATCGCCCGCCATGCCGTGCCAGACGCAGCGCGTGACCATCAGCCGGCCAGGAAGCTGTCGATGGCGGCGTTCAGGGCCGCCGGCTGGTCGATCATGATGAAGTGATAGCTGCCATCGACCTGGACCAGCTTGGCCCCCTTCACCGACGCATAGGCGCCCGCGTACCAGGCCGGATAGCTGGCGGTGAACGGCAGGGTGGAGTCCGTGGGATAGACCACGGTGAGCGGCGCGGTGATCTTGGTCAGCTCGGGCGTCAGGTCGGTGGTCAGGATCTCGTGCATGGAGCGGGCCTGGACGCTGCGGTCGCTGGTGATCCCCTGTCGGACGATCTCTTCACGAGCGGATTCGGTCTTCACCATGCCGGCGATGGTCTGGCGCGTGCGGGCCTCGTATTCGGCCTGCGGGCCGCTCTCCAGCCCGGCCTTGATGGCGGCGGCGCCGGCGGTCACCTGCTCCGGCGTCGCTGTGGGGCCGAAGAAGGCGACGGCCAGTTTCGGGAACATGTCGATGACCATGAGGCGGCCGACCAGGTCGGGATGCCGGGCGGCCAGCATCAGGCCCATGGTCCCGCCCATCGAGTGACCGATGACGGCGGGCTTCTTCAGGCCCTTGGCGGTGATGTAGGCCGCCAGCTCCTCGGCCACGCCGGCGGCGACCAGGCCATCCTTGTTGCCGGCGGTCGGCGCGCCGGCGAAACCGCCGAGCTGAACGAGGTGCAGCCGATACTTGCCCTGCAGGTGCGCGGCGACGCCGTCCCACACGGTGCGGGACGAGGTCAGGCCGGGGATCAGGATCACGTCGGGGCCGGAGCCCTTCACCTCGACAGTGAAGCGCGGCTCGGCGGCGTGGGCGATGCTGGTGACTGCGGCGGCCGAGGTCGCGGCGGCGATGAAGGTGCGGCGGTCCATGAATCCCTCCCGATCAGGATCGGGAAGCTAGCCGCCGCCTCGCCGCCGCGCCAGTGGCGCGGTTGGCGCCTTTCGGACCTTAGCCCTTCCAATCGGGCAGGGCGGTCAGCTGCGCCTTGGTCAGCTTGGTGCGGACGATGTGATCGTCGCTGTCGCCCGGCTCCGGAGCCACGGTCACGTCAGCCAGGGCGACGACGACCTTCTTGTCCAGGCCCATGCGGTCGATCTCGATCACCACGGCGGTGGGCTTGCCGGCGGAATCCAGCAGGACGTGTTCGATCTCGCCCGCTTTCTTGTTGGCGGAGTCGATGACGTCGGCGTCCTCGACCTGGCCGACGGTGAAGGCGCCCTTGGCGGGCACGTTCTCGTCGCGGGCGACGGTGAAGGTCTGGGCCAGGGCGGCGCCGCCGATCGCGGCGACGGACAGGCCGATAAGCAGGGTTTTCATGGGAACCTCCTTTGAATTGGACGAGGAGCGAACGCCCCGTCCAACCCGCAGTTCCGGCTTCAGGCGATCCAGTCGGGCCGCTCGACCCGCACCGACCGGCCGTCCACGGTCAGGTCCGCGCCCCCGATCCGGTCCAGGCGCAGCAGGGCCATGGCCCGGCCGTCGACGCCCGACAGCACCTCGCCCGCCCGAAGGGTTCCGGCCAGGACCTCCGCGCCGTAGGCGGGCGGCGGGCCGTCGAAGGTGATCGGCAGCATGCGGTTCTTGATCTGGCCCCGGCGCTTCATGCGCGAGGTTGTCTCCTGACCGACAAAGCAGCCCTTCTTAAAGTCGATCCCGGCCAGCAGGTCGAAGTTGGCCTCAATGGGATAGGTCTTCTCGCCCGCCCAGTCGGCGGGGCCTGGCACGCCTTGCGCCAGACGGAAGGCGTCGTAGTCCGCCTCCGTCGCATCGGTTTCGGAGGCCACGCCATAGCCGCGCCAACCGAGGTCGGGACGGCGGGGATCGCGGACCCAGCCTTCGCCCGGCACGGGGTCCACGTCGAACGCGGCCAGGACCGGCGCATCGTCGGCGGCGATGTCCACCTTGGCGCGCAGGCGATAGAGGGTCATGCGCTGGACCATGGCGTCGCGATGCTCCGCGGCGATGTCCAGCCAGGCGCCGTCCTCGAAGCCGACCACGAACAGATCGAACATCAACCGCCCCTGCGGCGTCAGCAGGGCGGCGAAGCGCGCCTCGCCTGGCTGCAGGGTCGAAACATCCTGGGTGAGCTGCCCCTGCAGGAAGGTCCGCCAGTCGAGACCGGAGAATCTGATCAGGGCGCGGGAGGATAGGCGGGCGATGCTCATGTCAGCCATGTGGCGCCGTGACGCCTTTAACGCCAGAGGCTCGTGCTATCATTAACCATGGGCCGCTCTAACTTCCCGATTCTCTTCATCACCGCGACGCGGATCGGCGACGCGGTCCTGTCCTCCGGCCTGCTGAAACGCTTGGCCGACGAGGTGCCCAACGCCCGCTTCACCGTGGTGGCCGGCCCGGTGGCCGCCCCCCTGTTCGCGCAGATTCCGAACCTCGATCGCCTGATCGTCATGGAGAAGGGCAAGGGCAAGGCCCACTGGTTCAAGCTGTGGAGCCAGGTGCGCGGCAAGAAGTGGGGCCTGATCGTCGATCTTCGCGGCTCCGCCATCAGCGGCTTTCTGCGTCGCGAACGCCGCGCCGTGCATCGCAAGAATTTCGGCGATCCCGTCCACAAGGTGGTCGAGGCCGCGCGCGTCCTGACCCTCGAGGACGATCCGCCGTCGCCCTTCCTGTTCACCTCGGAGGAGACCGAGGCCCGCGCCGCCGAGGTCACGGCGGGCGAGGGTCCCATCCTGGCCATCGGCCCGTCGGCCAACTGGATCGGCAAGGTATGGCCCACCGAACGCTTCGGCCAGACGGCCAAGTCCTTGCTGGCCGGGGAGCTGAAGGGCGGCCGCCTGATGATCCTGGGCGGCAAGGACGACCGGATGATCGCCGACGATCTGATCGCCGCCTTCCCGAAGGACCAGGTCATCGACCTGGTGGGCCAGGCCGACCTGCTGACGGTCTATGCCTGCCTGAAGCGGGCGCGGCTGTTCGTGGGCAATGATTCCGGCCTGATGCACATGGCGGCGGCGGCCGGCGTTCCGACGATTGGCCTGTTCGGTCCCTCCGACGATCTGCTCTACGCCCCGTGGGGGCCCAAGTCGCGAGCCGTGCGCGGCCCCCGCGAGTTCGAGCAGTTTGTGAAGCTGGACCCCGATCTCAGCCAGTCGATCCGTCATATGATCGATCTGCCGGTGGCGAGCGTGCTGGAAACCGCTAAAGAACTCCTCGCGGCGACGGCTGAGCAGCCCGAGGCGCCGGCGGCCGAGCCGGCCGTCAAACCCAAGAAGACGCGGACGAAGAAGGTGGCCAGCGAGGCCTGATCTTCTCCGCGGCGCCAGCGCGGAGACGAAACCATGGCCCAGACCTTCGACCTGATCGTGCGGGGCGGCGAAGTCGCCAACCACGCCGGACGCGGCCTGGCGGACGTGGGCGTCGTCAACGGCAAGATCGTCGCCATCGGCGACCTGTCCCAGGCCTCGGCGGGGGAGGTGTTCGACGCCACGGGCCTGACTGTCCTGCCGGGCGTCATAGACACCCAGGTCCACTTCCGCGAACCCGGCCTGGAGTGGAAGGAAGATCTGGAGAGCGGATCGCGCGGCGCGGTCCTCGGCGGCGTCACCGCCGTGTTCGAGATGCCGAACACCGAGCCGAACACCACCGACCCGGCGACCCTGGCGGACAAGCTGGCGCGGGCCAAGAACCGCATGCACTGCGACCACGCCTTCTATGTCGGCGGCACGCACGAGAACGCGCAGTTCCTGGGCGAGCTGGAGCGTCTGCCCGGCTGCTGCGGGATCAAGGTGTTCATGGGCGCCTCCACCGGCACCCTGCTGGTGCAGGATGACGAGGGCGTGGAGCAGGTGCTGCGCCATGTGAACCGCCGCGCCGCTTTCCACTCGGAAGACGAGTACCGTCTGGCCGACCGCCGCCCTCTGGCCCGCACCGGCGACTGGACCAGCCACCCGGAGGTCCGCGACGAGATCAGCGCCATGCAGTCCACCGAGCGCCTGGTTCGCATCGCGCGCGGCCTGGGCAAGCGCATCCACGTCCTGCACGTGACCACGGCGCAGGAGGTCGAGTTCCTGGCCAAGCACAAGGACGTGGCCAGCGTCGAGTTCACGCCCCAGCACCTGACCCTGACCGCGCCGGAGGCCTATGAACGTCTGAAGGGCTACGCCCAGATGAACCCGCCGATCCGCAGCGCAGAGCACGTGGCCGGCCTGTGGCGCGGCCTGGCCTCGGGCGTCGCCGACGTCATCGGCTCCGACCACGCGCCGCACACCATCGAGGAGAAGGCCCGGCCCTATCCGGCCTCGCCCTCCGGCATGCCGGGGGTGCAGACCCTGGTGCCGATCATGCTGACCCACGTGGCGAATGGCCGCCTGAGCCTGGAGCGGTTCATCGACCTGACCAGCCACGGCGCCAACCGCATCTTCGGCCTGGCCGACAAGGGGCGCCTGGCCGAGGGCTACGACGCCGACCTGACCATCGTAGACCTCAAGGCCGAGCGCACCATCAAGACCGAGCAGCAGGCCACCCGCGCCGGCTGGACCCCCTTCGACGGCTTCCAGGCCAAGGGCTGGCCCATGGCGACCATCGTCCGCGGCACGGTGGTCATGCGCGACGACGAAGTGGTCGCCGAAGGCCGCGGCGAGCCGGTCCGCTTCCAGGAAACCCTGGCGGGCTAAAGAGGCCTCGACTTTCTTCGCGAGCCCTGTCGAATCCGGCGGGGCTCGCGCGTCTCTTCGGCGGCGGCGCTTGGCCGCGCATGGAGGACGAGATGAAATACCTGATGCTGATCGCCGAGCCCGAGAACGCTTATGAGGGCGAGGCTGGCGAGGCGAAGCTGACCGAGATCGTCGGCAAGCATATGGCCCTGGTCGCCGAACTGCAGGCGGCGGGCGCCCTGCTGGGCGGCGACGGCCTGCAGCCCAGCTTCACCGCCACCACGGTCCGCACCCAGGGCGGCGCCCAGACGGTGCATGACGGCCCCTTCGCCGAGACCAAGGAACAGGTCGGCGGCTACTACCTGATCGAAGCCGCCGATCTCGACGCGGCCCTGGCCTGGGCGAAGAAGATTCCCGTGGTCGATGGCGGCATGGTCGAGGTGCGGCCGGTCGCCGAGTACTGATCGGGATGGGGGCGGAGGCGGCTTTCCGCGCCCACGGGGCCAGGGTGGTCGCCGCCCTGGCGGCGCGCTTCCGCGACCTGGATCTGGCGGAGGACGCCTTCGCCGACACCTGCGAGCGCGCCCTGGCCGTCTGGTCCGATGCGCCGCCCCGCGATCCCGCCGCCTGGCTGTACGCCGCCGCCGTGAGGCGCGCCGTTGACCTGAAACGGCGGGCCGCCGTCCGGGCGCGGCTGAAGCCGGACCTGCCGCCGCCCGAGCCGGACCCGGAGGCGCTGCTGATGGCCGCTGACCGGCCGTTCCCCGATGAGCGCCTGGGATTGATCTTCGCCTGCTGTCACCCGGCCATCGCGCCGGAGGCCCGTGTCGCCCTGACCCTGAGGGTGGTCTGCGGTCTTTCCGTCCAGCGTCTGGCCCGCGCCTTCCTGGTCGCCGAGCCCGCCATTCTGCAGCGGATCACCCGCGCCAAGCGCAAGATTCGCGACGCTGGCGTGCCGTTCGAGGTTCCGGGGCGCGCCGCCTGGCCGGAGCGTCTGGAGGCGGTGCTCACCACCCTGGAGATCGCCTACGCCCAGGCCTACCAAGACGCCGCTGGAGCCAGCGAGGCCGCCGAACTTGGACCGGAGGTGCTGCGTCTCTCCGGCGTCCTGGCGGAGCTGCTGCCGGATGAGCCCGAGGTGCTGGCCCTGGCCGCCCTGGTCCGTTTCGCGGAGGCGCGTCGGCCCGCGCGGCTGGACGAGCTCGGCGCCATGGTCCCGGTCAGCGAGCAGGAGCCGGACCTGTGGCTCTCGCCGATGATCGAGGAAGGCGCTCGCTTGCTGGATCGGGCCGCGACGTTGCGGCGGCCGGGACCACGCCAGATTCTGGCGGCGATCCATGGGGCGCATCTTTCCCGCCTGGAGACGGGCGTCACGCCGTGGGCGGACATCGTCGAACTGTATGACGCTCTGCTGTTCTTCCGGCGCGATACCGTGACGCGGGTGAACCGAGCGGTCGCAGCGGCCGAAGCTCAGGGCGCCGACGCCGGTCTGGCCGCGCTTGAGACTGCTGGAGCGCCGAGGGACTGGCTGCCCTATCAGGCGGCGCGGGCGGCGCTGTGCGCGACGGCCGGGCGCCTGGATGAAGCGCGCGCGGCCTACACCGCCGCTCTGGCGCTTGATCCGCCGCCGGCGGAGCGCCTGTTCCTGCAACGCCGTCTGACGGCGCTCCAGATGTAGAAAACCCCGCCGGATCGCTCCGGCGGGGCTCCTACAGTATCCGATCCGGGACCGGACTTATCTCTTCGTCACGTTCGTGGGCAGCTTGCAGCCGCCGCCGACGCCCTTGGCCTGAACGCAGCTCAGGAGCTCCTTGGGCTGATCCGTGCCTTTAGGGAAGACCAAAACCCAACCGGGCAGGCCGTCCGAGCAAGCGACTTCCAGATAACCGTCGGTGTCGGTCGAACCGATGCCGCGCACGTCCGAAACCTGGCAGCTGCCCTTGCCGAACTTGACGAGGTGCTGGGTCAGGCCCGGGTAGTAGGGCTCCTTCTTGGTGAAGGAGCAGCGGTAGCCGGCGAACTCGGCCAGGACGCAGTTGTGGAACTTGGCGGTGTTGGCGCCGAACTCGCCGATGGCGCCGTCCGGACGGTTCGAGCACTGCAGTTCGACGACTTCCACGCCGGCGACGCGGGCCGGCAGCATGCCGTACTTGGCGACGTCGCAGTCGAAGCCGCCCTTCTTGGCCAGACGGGTGTAGAGCGCCGCCTGCTCGGTCTGGGCCGCGCGGGCGTCGGTCAGGGTGCAGCCGCCGCCGACGAATTCGGCCTGGGCGCAGTCGATGGCGCGCTCCAGCTTGCCGGTGGCGGCTTGCTGGAACATGTAGCCCTTGCCGTCCTGGCAGGAGGCTTCGAAGTAGTTCGAGCCGTCCTTGGTGCTGAGGACGTAGCGCTTTTCCTTCACGGCGCAGTTCTTGTCCGACTGGGCGGCGAGCTGGTCGACGACGGCCAGTTGGGCGGCGCGGTCGGTCAGGGTGCAGGACACGTTGCCGCCCGGCTCATAGAGCAGGCAGCTTTGCATCACTACTTCCTGGGCCGGGTTCGGCGGGGACGAGGTGCTCATGATGTAGCCGGAGCCGCCCTTGCAGGCGACTTCGAAGTAGGCGGCCTTGGCGCCGGCGCCGATCGAGCGGGCCTTTTCGACTTCGCAGGGCACGCCCGACTTGGCGACGAACGGCTTCATGCCGGCCAGGGCGTCAGCGTTGCCCGGCAGCTTGCATTCCAGACCCGACGGCTTGCCGTCCGGGCGGGGTTGGCCGGTTTCGAGGCAGGTGAAGGCGCCCGGCTTGGAGCCATCCGACTTGCCCACCAGGACGTAGCCGCCGCCTTCCGAGCAGTTCACTTCGTAGTAGCTCGAATCGACCTTGGTGGCCTTGTCGGTGTTCTTGGCGATGAAACGCGCGTCGGCGAGGGTGCAGGCCAGGCCGGCGGCCTGGATGACGGCCGGCGCTTCGGCCATGCCCTGCGCCTTGGTCTTGTCTTCCTTGGGCGCGGCCTGTGCGGCTCCGCCCAGGGCGGCGACGGCCATCGCGGCCAACGCTATCCCGAACAGCTTCATGGGTTTTGATCTCCTGGACATTCCCCGATCCGCCCATAAGCGCGAGCGCCGGGGCAGGGTCAAGATGGCCGTTCGGCCTTGGGGTTGGACCTAAGCCTCTAAACACCGATGATGGCGAAAAACGGGAGATGATGTTGCGGGATGGATTTGAAACCGCCGAGCCGGAGCCGCGCCGCGCACGGCTGAGCTACCCGTTCGAGACCGCGCCCGAATCAGGCGCGGGCGATGCGGTCGAGGTCGCCCCCGGCGTCCTGTGGTTGCGTCAGCCGCTGGGCGGATCCCTGGGTTTCATCAATGTCTGGGCGATCGAGGACGGCGAAGGCTGGGCGATCGTCGATACCGGAATGGCCACCCCGCCGACCAAGGACGGCTGGCGCGCGGCGTTCGCCGGGGCGCTGGGCGGACGGCCGGTGAGGCGGGTGATCGTCACCCACCTTCATCCCGACCACATCGGCCTGGCCGGCTGGATGACCCGCAAGTTCGACTGCCGCCTTTGGATGACCCGGCTGGAGTATTTCCAGTGCCGCATGTTGGTGGCCGACACCGGGCGCGAGGCGCCGCAGGACGGGGTGCGTTTCTATCGCGCCGCCGGCTGGGACGAGGCGGCGATCGAGCACTATCAGGTGAAGTTCGGCGGCTTCGGCCGCGCGGTCCACGCCTTGCCGGACAGCTATCGCCGCATAGTCGACGGCGAGATCTTCGAGATCGGCGGGCGGCCGTGGACGGTGGTGGTCGGCTCCGGCCATTCGCCCGAACACGCCTGCCTGTGGCAGCCGGAGCTGAAGCTGCTGATCAGCGGCGATCAGGTGCTGCCCAAGATCTCGTCCAACGTCTCGGTCTTCCCGACCGAGCCGCAGGCTGATCCCATGAAGGATTGGCTGACCTCACTGGCGCGGGTGAAGTCGGTCGTTCCCGAGGATGTGCTGGTCCTGCCGGCGCACAACGATCCCTTTCACGGCCTGCATTCGCGCATCGACCACCTGATCGCGGGGCATGAGCGGGCCCTGGCCCGGCTGGAGAAGACCCTGCGCGAAGGGCCGAGGCGTGCGGTGGACGTGTTCTCCCTGCTGTTCGCGCGGGTGATCGGTCCGGACCTGTTGGGGATGGCGACAGGGGAGGCGATCGCGCACCTGAACTGTCTGGTTCACCGCGGCTCGGTTGTGGTCGAGCCTGACGGTGAAGGTGTGCTCTGGTACCGGGCCGCCGGGCCCCTTCAAGAAGATGCTTGATATTTCGCACGCGAATTATAATCTGGATATGAGATGACGAAGACGATCGACCGTCGCTGGTATTTCCTGCTTTCCGCCGGGCAACGCCGTGTGCAGCGCTGGGTGGAGGGGCGGATGGCGTCCAGCAAGGACGGCCTGACCGGCGCCCAGGCGGGACTGCTGTTCTTCCTGGGCAATCGTGACGGCGCCCTGATCGGCGAGGCGGCGGAAGCCCTGGATGTGGCTCCGTCGGCCATGACGGGTCTGGTGGATCGCTCCGAACGCGCCGGGCTGGTGGAACGCCGCCCCGACGCCGAGGACGGCCGGTCGCTGCGTCTTCATCTCACGGACAAGGGCCGGGATGCGCGGGCGACCGCCAAGGCCGGCCTGGCCGAGATCAACGAGAAGCTCACCGAAGGCTTCACGGACGAAGAGATGCAGATTGTCAGCCGCTGGCTGACCAGCCTGTCGGAGAAATTCCGGCGGGCGGAATAGACAGAAAGATCCGGAGATGACCGAACCCGTTCGCGTGGCTGTCGAAGACGGCGTGATGCGCCTGACCTTCGCCCGGCCGGATAAGAAGAACGCCATCACCAACGCCATGTACGGCGTGCTGGCGGACGCGCTGGAGCAGGCGGAGACGGACAGCGACATCCGCGCCGTGCTGATCCATGGCGAGGGCGGGGTCTTCACCTCCGGCAACGACCTGATGGACTTCGCGGCCCAGGCGACGGGCGCCTTCACCGGCGAGCGGCACGTGCTGCGCTTCCTGTCGGCCCTGGCCTGGGCGAACAAGCCGCTGGTGGCGGCGGTGGAGGGGCTGGCGGTCGGCGTCGGCACGACCATGCTGTTGCATTGTGACCTGGTCTTCGTGGCCAAGGACGCCAAGCTGACCACCCCCTTCGTGAACCTGGCCCTGGTGCCCGAGGCGGCGTCCAGCCTGCTGCTGCCGCAGCGCATCGGCCATGCCCGCGCCTTCGCCATGTTCGCCCTGGGCGAGGCGCTGGACGGCGAACAGGCCGCCACCCTGGGCGTCGCCAACGCCGCCCTGCCGGCGGGGGAGGTCCTGGCCTGCGCCGAGGACGCCGCCCGCAAGCTGGCCCAGCGCCCGCTGGGCGCGGTGGTCGCCACCAAGAAGCTGATGCGTGAAGCCGCTTTCATCCAGGAAGTGATGGATGCGGAAGGCAAGATCTTCGGCGAGCGCCTGCTGACCGCCGAGGCGCGTGAAGCCTTCTCCGCCTTCGTCGAGCGCCGCCCGCCCGACTTCAGCAAGGTGGCCTGATCCAAAGCCCGTGGTAGCGTTTCCCAAAACCAGGGAAACGCCGCCATGTCTGACCGCATAACCTCGTCCTTCGGGCGTTCATCCACGGCGCGGGAGGTGGTGGCGGGTCATGACCTGACCGGCCGCACGGCCATCGTCACCGGCGGCGCCACCGGCATCGGGATCGAAACCGCCCGCGCCCTGGCCGAGGCCGGCGCCGACGTGGTCATCGCGGTGCGCAAGCCCGATCTGGCGGAGGCCGCCGTCGCCGACATCGCCAGGACCGCCAAGGGCAAGGTGGAGTGGTCGATGCTCGACCTCGCCAGCCAGGCTTCCATCCGCGCCTTCGCCGAGCGCTGGGGCGACCGTCCGCTGGACCTTCTGATCAACAACGCCGGCGTCATGGCCTGCCCCCTCGACCGGACCGAGGACGGGCTGGAGATGCAGATCGGCACGAACCATTTCGGACACTACCTGCTGACCGTGCTGCTGGCGCCGGCTTTGGAAGCGACGTCGCGGCCGGGGCGGACCTCCCGCGTTGTGTCGCTGTCCTCCATCGGCCATCGCCGGTCGGGCGTGAACTTCGACGATCCGCAGTATCGCCAGCGGCCTTACGACAAGTGGGAGAGCTACGGTCAGGCCAAGACCGCCAATTCCCTGTTCGCCGTGGGTTTCGACAAGCGGTTCAAGGGTCGTGGCGTGCGCGCCAACGCGGTCATGCCGGGTGGCATCCTGACGCCGCTGCAGCGCCACCTGCCGATCGAGGAGCAGCAGGCGCTTGGCTGGCTGGATGAAAACGGCAAGCCGCGCGAGGGTTTCAAGACGCCGCAGCAGGGCGCCTCCACCTCCGTCTGGGCGGCGGTGGGGCAAGAACTGGAGGGCGTCGGCGGCCTCTATCTGGAGGACTGCGCCCAGGCCGTGCCCTGGTCGAAGGACAAGCCCTGGGTCGGGGTGATGGATCACGCCCTTGATCCGCAGGCGGCGGATCGCTTGTGGGACCTGTCGCGGGAGACCACCGGGGCATGACCGTCACGCTGCGACGCGCGGGGCCGGACGATCTCGATCTGGTGTTCGGCTTTGTCCGTGACCTGGCGGAGCACCAGGGCGATCTGGACTACATGCACGCCACCCGCGCCGACCTGGCGGCGGCCCTGTTCGCGCCGGAGCCGCACGTGTTCTGCGACATCGCGGAGCGTGATGGCGAGGCGCTGGGCGGGGCGGTGTGGTTCTACACTTTCTCCACCTGGACCGGGCGGCGGGGCATCTATCTGGAGGACCTGTTCGTGCGGCCCGCCGCGCGTGGCCTGGGCGTCGGCCGCATCCTGCTGGGCAGCCTGGCCAGGCGGGCGATCGACGAAGGCTGCGCCCGCGTGGAATGGGCGGTGTCGAACTACAATCTCGACGGCGCGGCGTTCTATGCTCGCCAAGGCGCCGTGGGGCAGGAGAGCTACCGCATCTGGCGTCTGGACGGCGAGGCCATGCGGGACCTCGCCAAAGCCTAGGTCAGTCGGTCCGCCTTGCGCAGGACCGGGAACAGCTTGGCCCAGATGGCGGTCACCGCCAGGGCGCCCGCGCCGCCGACCACCGCCGCCGCCACGGGGCCGATGAAACGGGCGACGAGGCCGCTTTCGAACTCGCCCAGTTCGTTGGACGCGCTGATGAACACACCCGAAACCGCCGCCACCCGGCCGCGCATGGCGTCGGGGGTAACGATCTGCACCAGGGTCTGGCGGATGAAGACCGAGACCATGTCGGCGCCGCCCAACACCACCAGCGCGCCGACCGACAGCCACAGGTACTTGGACAGGCCGAAGACGATGGTCGCGAGGCCGAACAGGGCGACCCCCGTGAACATGGCGACGCCCGCGTGCCGGCGGATCGGAACGGCGGCCAGATAGACGCCGACGATGGTCGCGCCGATGGCCGGCCCGGCGCGCAGGATGCCGAACCCTTCCGGTCCCACGTGCAGCACGTCGCGGGCGAAGACCGGCAGCAGGGCCGTGGCCCCGCCCAGCAAGACCGCGAAGAGGTCCAGCGAGATGGAGCCGAAGACGATCTTGTTGCTCCACACATAGGCCAGCCCCTCCTTGATCAGGGCCACGCGGGAGCCGGGCTGGGCCTGGGGCTTGGTGGGGGTGCGGATCAGCGACAGCAGCAGGGCGGCGGTCAGGTACAGGCCCACCGAACTGCCGAAGGCGAGGCCGGGTGAGACGGCGCACAGCAGGCCGCCCAGGGCCGGGCCGATGATCGACGCCGACTGCCAGGCCAGGGAGTTCCAGGCGATGGCGCGGGGCAGCAGCTCGCGCGGGACCAGCATGGGGGCCATGGCGCTGTTGGCGGGAGACAGGAAGGCGCGCGATGCGCCGAACAGCACCGACGCCGCGAAGATCGGCCACAGGCCCGTGTGTCCGGTCAGGGCCAGCCAGGCCAGGACCCCGGCGGTGCAGCTGTCCACCAGGATCGAGATCACCACCGTGCGGCGGCGGTCATAGCGGTCGGCGGCCTCGCCCGCGATCAGGGTCAGGCAGAACAGCGGCAGGAACTGCGCCAAGCCGATCATCCCGACCCAGAAGGCGCCCTCGGCCACCGTGTGACCCGTCTCCCGCGCCAGGGCGTAGACCTGCCAGCCCAGGGCCACGGCCTGGATCTGAACGCCGAGGATGGCGATGAAGCGCGCGGCCCAGAACTTGGGAAAATCAGGCTGGCGAAGCAGCGCTTTGAGGGAGGCTGCGGCGGGCGCGTCGGCGCTGGATGATGGCTCGGTCATGGGCGGCGGCACCATGCGCCGCAGCCTCGACCATGGCAACGCTGTTGACCCGGGGCGTCATCAGCCTTATGCGCGCCGGTCATCTTTGACGGTTATGTGGGGCAGGCATGCGACGCCAGCGACGAACCCCGCGCTCGACGCGCTCGTAACGCCTCCCGGCCGCGATGACCGGGAGCCATCTCTCCCGTCTTCCGTTCGCCCAAGGCCGATGACCGTCAACACCGCTTCTCTCGACGCCGCTTACGAAATCTCCCTGGAGACCCCGGCCGACGCCGGTCCCATCGAGAGGCTGCTGAACCGCGCCTTCGGGCCGGGCCGTTTCGTGAAGACGTCGGAACGCCTGCGTGAGGGCAACCGTCCGCTGACCGACCTGTGCTTCGCCGCACGCTCCGACGGCGAGGTGGTGGGCTCTGTTCGGTTGTGGCCGGTGCGGATCGGCGGCGCGCCCTGCGCCTTCCTGGGCCCGCTGGCCGTGGACCCGTCGCGGCAGGGCGAAGGCCTGGGCCAGGCCCTGGTGGCTGCGGCCTGCGAGGCGGCGGCGCGCGCGGCCTGGCCGGCGGTGCTGCTGGTCGGCAATCCGCCCTTCTTCGCCAAGATCGGCTTCGTTCAGGCGGCGGTCGGCATCCATCTGCCTGGGCCGGTGGAGGCGCGCCGCCTTCTTGTGCGCGCCCTGCGCGAAGGCGGGGCGGACGGCCTTTCGGGCGATGTCGTGATCGATCCCGCATCGGCGCCGCTTTCCTGAT
Source organism: Caulobacter segnis (assembly GCF_029543125.1). Taxonomy (GTDB): domain Bacteria; phylum Pseudomonadota; class Alphaproteobacteria; order Caulobacterales; family Caulobacteraceae; genus Caulobacter; species Caulobacter segnis_D. The sequence goes on along the minus strand of NZ_JARQWW010000001.1, from coordinate 107,827 downwards.
CGCCTGAACGGGCCTAACTGAGGTCCGATGGCGCAGGAGCAGAAGACCGGACTGGATGGAGTGGCCGAGGCGGCGAAAGCCGCTGGTTCGCGCGGCCTGCCGCCGGTGCATCTTTGGAATCCCGAGCACTGCGGCGACATCGACATCCGCATCCGCAAGGACGGGGTCTGGTTTCATGAGGGCACGCCCATCGGCCGCGAGGCCCTGGTGCGGCTGTTCTCCACCGTCCTGCGCAAGGACCCTGACGGCTTCCACCTGGTCACGCCGGTCGAAAAGATGCGGATCGAGGTGGAGGACGCGCCCTTCATCGCCATCCGTGTGGACCGCGTCGGCGAGACCCTGCGTTTCCAGACCAATGTGGGCGACGAGGTCGAGGCCGGCCCCGACAACGCCATCCGTGTGGAGATGGACGAGGCGACGGGTGAGCCGCGCCCGTACCTGCATGTGCGTCGCGGGCTGGAGGCCCTGATCGCCCGGCCGGTCTTCTATGAACTGGTGGAGATGGCGGCGGAGCGCGACACGCCCGAGGGACGGCGCTTCTGCGTCCAATCCGGCGGCGCCTGGTTCCCGGTGGGGCCGACCGCATGAGCGCGCCGTTCATGGCCGCCGAGCAGCGGAGCTTCATCACCAGCCGGCTCGACACCCTGAGCAGCTTCGATCCCGAGGCCGGCGGCGGCTTCCGTTCCGACTTCGACCTCAATCCCGACCTGAAGACCCTGGAGCCGGTGAAGCTGCGCGAGGCGGCGGTGCTGGTGCCACTGGTCGAACGGCCGGAGGGGCTGACGGTGATCCTGACCCGCCGCGCCGACACCCTGCGCAACCACGCAGGCCAGATCGGCTTCCCCGGCGGCCGCATGGACCCGGGCGAGACCCCGTGGGACGCGGCCCTGCGCGAGGCGGACGAGGAGATCGCCCTCAATCCCGCCCTCGTGCATCTGGCTGGTTTATCGACGCCCTATCGCACCGGCACGGGCTATCACGTCACGCCTGTGGTGGGCTTCATCAAGCCCGGCTTCACCTTGACCGCCAGCGCGGCCGAAGTGGCGGACGTGTTCGAGACGCCCTTCGACTTCCTGATGAATCCCGCGAACCACCAGCGGCAGTTCTACGACATGCCGGACGGCACGCGCCGCTGGTTCTACGCCATGCCTTGGCAGGAGCGGTTGATCTGGGGGGCGACCGCCGGAATGCTGCGCGCCTTATGGGAACGGCTTTACGGCGAGGATTGAGCTTCCGCCGGGGCAGGGTGCTAGGTTGCCGGAAAAGCGAGGGAGCGTAGCGTGACCGACAGCATCGGCGTGCGGCCGTGGATGAGCGATCCGGCCACCCAGGCGGTGATCAACGCCCTGGAGGCGGCCGGCGGCCCGGGCTGCGCCCGGTTCGTGGGCGGGTCTGTCCGCAACACCGTGCTGAACCGTCCAGTGGACGACGTGGATATCGCCACCGCCCTGCTGCCCGACCAGACCATCGCCGCGATCGAGGCGGCGGGCCTGCGCGCCATCCCCACAGGCGTCGAGCACGGCACGGTGACGGCGATCAGCAACAGCCGCCCATTCGAGATCACCACCCTGCGCCACGACGTGGAGACCGACGGCCGCCACGCGGTGGTCGCCTTCACCGACGACTGGGCGGAGGACGCGGCGCGGCGGGATTTCCGTTTGAACGCTCTCTATGCTGACGCCCGAGGCGCGATTTTCGATCCGACGGGCGAGGGCGTGGCCGATGCCAAGGCTGGCCGCATCGTCTTCGTGGGCGATCCGGCGACGCGGATCGAGGAGGACTATCTGCGCATCCTGCGCTTCTTCCGTTTCCACGCCTGGTACGGGCGGGGGGAGGCGGACGCGGCGGCCCTGGCCGCCTGCGGCGCGGCCAAGGACATGCTGGGGCGCTGCTCCGCCGAGCGGGTGGCCAAGGAGCTGCTGAAACTGCTGGCCGCCGATGATCCGCGCGGCGCCGTCCGCCTCATGGCCGCCACCGGCGTCCTGGGCGTGATCCTGCCGGAGGCCGGCGACCTGTCCCGCTTCGAGGGACTGGTGGAGGTGGAGACAGAGCAGCTCTTCACCTGCGACGCCGATCTGCGACTGGCCGCCCTGGTCGGCGGCGACGAGGCGGCCGTCGGCGCCATGGCTGACCGCCTGCGCCTGTCCAACGCCCAAAAGGGGCGGCTGCAGGCCGCCGCTGGCGTGGATGAGCCGCGCATCGTCAGCTGGATGAGCCCGCGGGAGGCGCGTCGCGCCATCTACGCCCTCGGCCAGAACGCCTTCGCCGACCGCATCAAGCTGGCTTGGGCCGCCGCCGACCGCTCGGCGGTGACCCCGCAATGGCGGGGACTGCTGGCCCTGGCCGAGACCTGGACCCCGCCGCCGTTCCCGATCAGCGGCGACGAGATCCTGTCGGCCGGCGTGCCCAAGGGGCCGCTGGTGGGCCAGGTGCGGCGCGAGGTGGAGACCTGGTGGGTCGATCAGGATTTCCTGGAGGACAAGTTCTCCGCCATCGAACGGCTGAAGGCGGTGGCCCAGGGCCTGGCCTACTAAGGCAACCGCTCGGCGACCTTCGCCGTTGTGCGCCATGGAGGCCGGTCCCATGCGCGCACACACCCTCTTGATGATCACGGGCGGCGTCGCCCTCGCCGGGGCGGTCGCCCTGTCGACCGTGCAGGCGGCGGCGCCGAGAACGGCAGCCGCGCCGCAGGGCCTGCAGCCCGTCAGCGCCTTCGCCTCCATCGCCGACACCAAGGCGCGATCCCAGGCCCTGTTCGTTGAGGCGGGCAAGGTGATCCAGCACCCCCGCTGCCTCAACTGCCACCCGGCCGACCGGACCCCGACCCAGGGCATGAAGATGATCCCGCACAACCCGCCCATGCAGGGCGGTCAGTCGGGTCATGGTGTGCCGGGGCTGCCCTGCCTGTCCTGCCACCACGAGAAGAACGTGCCGGCCATGGGCGACCGCATCCGCAGCGTGCCCGGCGATCCGAAATGGGCGCTCGCCCCCATCGAAATGGCCTGGCAGGGCCGCTCGCTCGGCCAGATCTGCACGCAGATCCAGGACCCGGCGCGCAATGGCGGCAAGACCCTGGCCGAGCTGCACCACCACATGGCCGAGGACCATCTGGTCGGTTGGGGCTGGAACCCCGGCGCCGGCCGGGAGCCCGCGCCCGGCGACCAGAAGCGCTTTGGCGAGCTGATCAAGGCGTGGATCGACACCGGCGCGGCCTGCCCCGCCTGAAGCGGGGATAACGGCGTCGTTACAATCTTGAGTTGGATTCAAGGTTAGGCTTCGTCCGTCTCTGGGAGGGCGGACATGCTGACCGACAATCTGCAGCTTCTGATCACGGCGATCCTGGCGACGGCCGGACTCGGGACCGCAGCCATGGGTCTGGTGGAGGCGATCAAGGCCGCGCCGGGGTGCTGGCTTTCGAGCATCGGCTTCAAGCGCATCTTGGCGGTGACGCGAGAATTCGACGGCGCCCTGAGCGCTGCGGTGGGACCGAACTGGTCGGCCATGCTGTCCGCCCACTGGGTGAACGGGCGGCCGCGCGCGGAGCAGAAGGCGATCATCCGCTCACTACTGCGCCTCGGTCTCGTGGACGGCGCCGTGGATCAGCTGGCCAAGGCGGGGAACGTGAAGGAGGCCAGCCTCAAGTCAGTCGCCGGCAAGCTTCAGACCGGCGGCGATCTCAGCGACGTCGAGCTCACCCTGCTGGGGCGGGTCGAGGCGGTGGTTGAGGCCAAGTTGGACGCCGCCTTCGACATCGCCGAGCAGCATTACAAAAACGCGGCGCGTCTTTGGGCGGCGTTTTTCGCCATCCTGCTGGCGCTTGTCGCCTGGGCGCTTCTTCAGCAGTCGTGGACTTGGTCGGACGCCATGGCGCGGGAACTGATGCTCGCCCTCGCCGCCGGCGCCGCCGCGGTGCCCATGGCCCCCGTGGCGAAGGATCTGGTCGCGGCGCTGTCAGCCTCCGCCAAGGCGGTCAAGGCGGCCAAGGTCCTCTAGGATGACGCTCTATCTGAACCTGCGGGAGAGCCAGCCGCAGATGATGAGCGGCGACGGCGGGCCAGGCGCCAGACTGATCGCCGACGAAGCCGTCAACGGCGAGATCCGGGGGCGGACAGTCGTGTTCGGCGTCCACGGCTTCAACGTGCGTTACAAGTCTGGCCTGCGCTCCCTGGCCCGTCTCGACGCGGCGTTGAAGCTGCCGCAGAGCCACGTCTTCATCGGGGTGCTGTGGCCTGGCGACTTCTGGGTCCCGGTGATCAACTATCCGGCCGAATGGGAGGATGCGGTCAAGGGCGGCCAAGCGCTCGCCCGCTACGCCCAGGCGCGGATGGCGTCAGCGCCCCGTTTCGCTTTTGTCTCGCACAGCCTGGGCGGGCGCCTGGCGCTGGAGGCGGCGGCGCATTTGCCGGACGATCGGGTCGGCCGCGTCTGCCTGATGGCGGCGGCCACGGACGACAACTGCCTGGAGCGGCCCTATGACGTCAGTCTGCGTAAGGCGCAGAAACTGACGGGCCTGGCGTCACGCAAGGACAAGGTCCTCGCCGTCGCGTATCCGCTTGGCGACTTCGCCGGAGACCTGCTGTTCCGCGACAAGGACAGCCCGTTCCGAGGCGCGCTGGGCCGCTACGGGCCCCGGTTCAAGACGCCGAACTGGGTGCGCATCGAAAACCGCGAAGGCTTCACGCACAGCGACTATTTCCCGCCGGGAGACACAACGCCGCTCAAGCCTACACAGGGCAAGGCGATCCGGTACGCACGTGACTTCCTGCTCAGCGACGAGCCCGGCTGGGCCTAGGGCCACTTCACCATCGGCGGCATGGAGCTGAGGATCGAGTCCACGTTGCCGCCGGTCTTCAGGCCGAACATGGTGCCGCGGTCGTAGAGCAGGTTGAACTCCACATAGCGGCCGCGACGGATCAGCTGCTCCTCGCGGTCGGCCTCGGTCCAGGGCTCGTCCATCCGGTGACGGACGATCTTCGGATAGATGTCGAGGAAGGCCTCGCCCACGTCGCGGGTGAAGGCGAAATCCTTCTCCCAGTCGCCGCTGTCGTGGTGGTCGTAGAAGATGCCGCCCACGCCGCGCGGCTCGTTCCGGTGCGGCAGGAAGAAGTACTCGTCACACCACGCCTTGTACTTGGCGTGCCAGTCGGGGTGGTGCGCGTCGCAGGCCCGCTGCAGGGCGGCGTGGAAAGCGACGGCGTCGTCCGCCTCCTGACTGCGTTGGGTCTCCAGCAGCGGCGTCAGGTCGGCCCCGCCGCCGAACCAGTGCTTGGTGGTGGCGATGAAGCGCGTGTTCATGTGGACCGCCGGCACGCGCGGATTGGTCATGTGAGCGATCAGGCTGACGCCGGTGGCGAAGAAGCGCGGGTCCTCGGCGGCGCCGGGAATGGTCTTGGCCATTTCGGGCGTGAAGGTCCCAAACACGACCGAGGTGTGTACGCCCACCTTCTCGAACAGGCGGCCATGCATCATCGACATGACGCCGCCGCCGCCCGCCTCGCGCGTCCAGGGCTTCTTCTCGAAACGGCCCGGCTCGCCGGCGTACAGCTCGGCCGGAGCCTCCTCCTCCAGACGCTCGAACTCCGCGCAGATCCGGTCGCGCAAAGTTTCAAACCATTGCTGAGCAAGGGCCTTGCGGGTGTCGAGGAGGTCGGTGTCGTTCAAGGGAAGCCGCCGGATGGACGCGAGGTCATGAAGCCGAATTAAGCTGCATCCGCAGCCGCCGCGCCTAAAAGCAGCCCGACATTGGGAAGCGCAACATGAAATCGATCCTGTTCACAGTCGCGGCCGGCGTGATGAGCCTGTGCAGCGTCATCTGCCTGGGCGCCTTGCCCGCCGCGTGACGCGACGGCTTGAGGGTTGACCTTGCGACGCCAAGGGCTTCTTCTCGCCCGCGCTCTGTAAGGAAGTGTTTCCGCGACGGCGGTTATCCCTTTTCCATCGAACAGCGACGTTTGGCGTCGTTGACCTTGGGCGTAGGGGTTCCTAGGTCGCCCTGTAACTTCGTCCCCCGTTTGTTGATTTCATGCCTTCGCCCAAAATTCTGCTCGTCGAGGACGATCCCGCGCTGCGGACGATCACCAGCCGGGTGCTCCAGCAGAACGGCTATCGCGTTCTGCCCGTCGGTTCCGGCGGGGAGATGTGGGCCGCGCTGAAGGACGGACCGGCGGACCTGATCCTGCTCGACATCATGCTTCCGGGCGGCAACGGCATCGACCTGTGCCGGCAACTGCGCCAGGACCACGACATCCCGATCATCTTCATCAGCGCCCGCGGCACCGAGACGGATCGCGTGGTGGGACTGGAGGTCGGGGCCGACGACTATCTGGTCAAACCCTTCAGCACTCGCGAGCTGGTGGCCCGCATCCGCGCCGTGCTTCGTCGCGGCCATCCGGTAGCCCGCAAGCCGGGCGGCGAGGAGCGGCTGCAGTTCGACGGCTGGACCGTCAGCATCGCGCGGCGGGAGCTGTTCTCGCCCACCGGCGCTTATGTCAGCCTGACCGGCGCCGAGTTCGACCTGCTGGCCAGCTTCCTTGAGAACCCGCAGCGGATCATCGCCCGCGAGCGCCTGATCGAGCTGTCGCGCACGCGCCTGGGCGACACCTCCGACCGCAGCGTCGACGTTCTTGTCAGCCGCCTGCGCCGCAAGCTCTCCATCGAGGGCGGCGCCGCGCCGATCATCACGATCCGGGGTGTGGGCTACATGTTCAACACCGAAGTCACCCAGGGGTGAGCTGGCTCGGCCACGCAAAGGTCGGTCTGGCCGGACGGATTTTCGCGATCCTTCTGCTCGCGCTCGGCGTCGAGTTCTGCATGAGCACGCTGGTCTATGAGCGCGCCAGCAACGTCACCACCCGTTCGGAACACGCGCATCGTGTGGGCGAGCACCTGGCGGTGGCGCGCCGTCTTATGTCCGATCAGCCGCTGAACGGGCGAGCGCTTCTATCCAAGGAGCTGTCCAGCAGCCGCTTCCAGATCCGCTGGCTGCCGTCGAAGATCGAGCCGCCGCGTCCGGACACGGCCGCCCTGCCGCGCATCGACGAGCAGATCATCCAGTGGGAGCCGGAGCTCGCCCAGGCGGCCCTGCGCACGCATATAAAGCCGGGCAACCACGGCTGGGTGCAGGGCGACCTGCAGCTCGAGGACGGCACCTGGATGGAGTTCAAGGCGGCTGGCGTCATCACCAGCAACCGCCTGTCCTTCGCGCGGATGACCTCGGCCCTGGCGCCGGCGCTGATCCTGGCCCTGCTTGCCGGCTTCATGCTGCACAAGACCTTGAGCCCCATGCGCAGCCTGGCCATGGCCGCCGAGCGGATCGGCCGCGGCGGGCGCTCGGTGCTCAAGGAAGAGGGGCCTGGCGAGGTCCGCCGTGTGGTCCGCGCCTTCAACGACATGCAACTGCGCATCGACCGCCTGATCTCCGACCGCACCCAGGCCCTGGTCGGGGTGAGCCATGACTTGCGTACGCCATTGGCGCGCCTGGCCCTGCGTCTCGATGCGATCAGCGACAAGAAAATCCGCCGTGAGGTGGAGCGGGACGTGCAGGAGATGAGCTCCATGGTCTCCTCCCTGCTGGCCTATCTGGGCGGGGCGGAGGATCCGGAGCCGCAGATCCGCCTGGACGTCGCCGTCCTGGCCGCGAGCGCCGTGGACGATCTGCAAGATAGAGGGATCAAGGCGCGGTACAGCGGCGACAAGCACGCCGACGCGGTGGTCCGCCCGATCGCCCTGGGTCGGGCGCTCAACAACCTGATCGAGAACGCGCTTCACTACGGCGCTCAGCCGATCCAGGTGACCGTGGGGCGTGAGGACGACTGCATCGTGGTCGCGGTGGAGGACCATGGCCCCGGCATCGCGCCGGAAGACCTGGAGCGGGTGCGTCAGCCCTTCGGGCGGCTCGATCCCGCACGCCCGCGAGACACCCAGGGATTCGGCCTGGGCCTGGCCATCGTCGATCAGATTCTGGGGCGGGAGAACGGGTCGCTGCGACTGGTCAATCGACCGGAGGGCGGTCTCAGCGCCCAAATTCGTCTTCCAGTCGCGTTGCAGCAATAATTCCTTACAAGCGCGCCGCGCTGCAGCAAACTAGGGCCTCTACCTTTGCTCCAATAGGAAAAGCCTAAGGAGCATTCGGCGTGAACGACCTCATTGGCAGGGTCCTGGATTTCAAGGACCGCGTTTTCTCTGCTCAAAGCGATCTCTACGCCCGCCTCGCGACCGACGGGCAGAGCCCCAAGGCGTTGATGATCTCGTGCGCGGACTCCCGCGTGGTTCCTGAGCACATCATGCAGGCGCAGCCGGGCGATCTCTTCGTCTGCCGCAACGCCGGCAACATCGTCCCCCCGTTCGCCACCATGAACGGCGGCGTCTCGTCCACGGTCGAGTACGCGGTCGTCGTCCTGGGCGTGCGCGACATCATTGTCTGCGGTCACTCCGACTGCGGCGCGATGAAGGCGCTGGGCAAGGAAGACGTTCTGAAGCACGTGCCGAACGTGGCCGCTTGGCTGCGTCACTCGCAAGCCGCCCACAAGGTCGCCTGCGACTGCTATCCGACCCTGCAGGGGCCGGAATTCGAGCGCGCGGTCGCCATGGAGAACGTGGTCGCCCAGATCGCGCACCTGCGCACGCACCCGTCGGTGGCCACCGCTATCGCCCAGGGCAAGCTGGCGCTGCACGGCTGGTTCTTCGACATTCACGCCGGCACGGTCCAGGCGCTGAACGGCGACACCGGCCGCTTCCAGCTCGTCCGTGAAGGCGAGCCGATGCCGGTGGCCCTGGCTCACGCCGAGCGCCGCGCGGCTGACGTCGAACCGATGGTCGCCGCTCAATGACGACCGCGTCGACGACTTCCGCGACCTCAGGCGCCGGGTCCCGCACGATTGTGCGGGACTTCACCGCTTCGATCGTCGTCTTCCTTGTGGCCATGCCGCTGTGCATGGGCATCGCGATCGCTTCGGGCGCGCCGCCTGAAAAGGGCCTGATCACGGGCATCATCGGCGGTATCGTCGTCGGCGCCCTCGCGGGCTCGCCGCTGCAGGTCAGCGGCCCCGCGGCCGGTCTGGCGGTCATTGTCTTCGAACTGATCCGCGACCACGGCCTCACCGCCCTCGGTCCGGTGCTGATCCTCGCCGGCGCCATCCAGGTGCTGGCCGGCGTGCTTCGCCTGGGCGGCTGGTTCCGCGCCATCTCGCCCGCCGTGGTGCACGGCATGCTTGCCGGGATCGGCGTGCTGATCGTGGCTGGCCAGTTCCACGTTCTCTTCGACGCAAAGCCTCTGGCCAACGGCGTTGAGAACCTTGTGGCGGCTCCGGGGCGCGTCCTGGGCCTCGGCGCCGGCGGCGCTGCTGTTCAGCAAGCGGCTCTGGTCGGCGTCTTCTCAATCATCGCCATGCTGGGTTGGGAGAAGTTCCGTCCCAAGGCCCTGCGTCTGGTTCCGGGCGCGCTGATCGCGGTTCTCGCCGGCACCTTCCTCGCCGCTGGTCTTTCTCTCGGTGTCACCCGAGTGGAAGTGCCCGCGTCGATCTTCGCCGCGGTGGTTCCGCCGAGCGGCGACGCCCTGTCGATGTTCTTTAATCCGACGATCATCACCCTGGCCATCGCCATCGCCTTCATCGCCAGCGCCGAAACCCTGCTGTCGGCCGCCGCGGTGGACCGCATGCATGACGGCGTCCGCACCAAGTACGACAAGGAGCTGCGTGCTCAGGGCATCGGCAACATGCTCTGCGGCTTCGCCGGCGCCCTGCCGATGACGGGCGTGATCGTGCGCAGCTCGGCCAACGTCCAGGCCGGCGCCATGACCCGCATGTCGACCATCCTGCACGGCGTCTGGATCCTGGCTCTCGTGGCCCTGGCTCCCTGGCTGCTGCGCCAGATTCCGATGGCCGCCCTGGCGGCGATCCTGGTGGTCACCGGCTTCCGTCTGATCAGCCTGAAGCACGTTCGTCACCTGCTTCACCAGTATGGCCCGATGCCGGCCGCCATCTGGGCGGGCACCCTGATCATGGTGGTGGCCACGGACCTGCTGACCGGCGTGCTCGTCGGCATGGCTTTGTCGCTGGTCGAACTGATCCCGCACATCCGTCGCGCCAAGCTCAACATCGAGCAGAGCGCGGACGAGGAGAACAGCTCCCTGACCCTGAACGGCACGGCGACCTTCGTCTCCCTGCCGAAGCTGTCGGCGGCGCTGGAATCCACCCCCGCCCGCGGGACGGTGAAGCTCAACCTCGAGAGCCTCGCCCACATCGACCACACCTGCGCCGAAATGCTCAACGACTGGGTCCAGCGCATCCGCGATGCGGGGGTGAAGGTCGAGATGAGCGGCGCGAACGAAAAGTTGCGGCGATTGGTGCCGGCGTAAGCCGACCCTGCAGCCGTTGGCGGCGACGTGCATCCCCGGGCGTGTCGCCGCCCCTCCTGCGCGCTGGCGTCCTTACCGGGACGTCGAGGGCGGCTCCGACCTGCTCCAGGTCGGGGTGGATGGCCGTCCCCTCACGGTCATTCTAGATGTCGGCAAGTCCCAGCCAGACGTCGATCCGTTCCTCGCAGACCTCCAGGGCTGCGCGCGCAGGAGGGACTGCTTTTTCCGGCGGGACAGCGATTTGAACAGAGGCCCAGCCATCCTTCGCGGGATGGTTGGGCCTCTTTCGTCATAAAACTGTCAAGCAAGCTGGCGCCGTTCGTCGGCATTCTGTAAATCGGCGCGGGGTTTGCTCGTGCCTCGCTGACAAGTATCCGGTTCGAAGATGCGCCTGATGATCGGCAGCGCCGCCAGCCTGGCTTGCCTCTTCGCCATGCCCGCCGCTGCGGCCGCGCAAGCGGCCATGACGCCCGCCGAGGAGGCTGCGGCGCTCCGCAGCGAGGTGGAGGCGCTCAAGGCCCGCCTGGAGGCCATGGAGGCCCGGCTGGAGGCGCTGAGCGCGCCTGCGCCCTCACCTGCCGCTCCGACGCCCTCCGCGCCGCCCGCGCCCGTCCAGACGGCCGCCAAGGCCGAGGACGATCTCAAGATCACCTGGAAGGGGTCGCCCCGCTTCAGCCAGGACGGCATGACCTTCAAGGCCAAGGGACGTCTGCAGTTCGACGCCGGCTGGGTGGGGCGGCCGGACTGGCCCGATCAAAGCCTGGGATACGCCAACGAGGCGCGCCGCATCCGCCTGGGCGGGGAGGGGAGCCTGTCAAAGGACTTCGGCTACAAGCTGGAGCTGGAGTTCTCCGACAACGGCGTCGACCTGGTGGACACCTTCGTCACCTGGAACGTCGCGGGCTGGCTGCTGACCCTGGGCAATCAGAACCCCTTCCAGTCGCTCGACGAGCTTACCGGCGACACGACCGGCTCGTTCATGGAGCGGGCGGCCTTCACCGACGCCTTCGCCTTCGAGCGCCGCCTGGGTCTTTCCGGCCAGCGCCGGAGCGGCGATTGGCTGCTGCAGGCCGGGGTGTTCAGCGACGACATCGACAGCCTGTCTTCGGACGGCGAAGACAGTCCCGCCGGCGACGAGAACGACAGCATCGGCCTTGACGGCCGCGTGGTCTACTCTCCGCGTGTGGGAGACAGCCAGATCCACCTGGCCGCCTCCGCTCACTGGCGTGACCGCAGGCGGCTGGATTCCGAGACGGTGCGCTATCGCCAGCGGCCCTATCTGCACGTCACCGACACCCGTCTGATCAGCGCCGGGCCGCTGCGGGTCGACGAAGAGTTCACGCACGGCGTCGAGGCGGCGCTGATCACCGGGCCCTGGCATGCGGTGGCCGAGGGGCATTGGCTGAACGCCGACCGCTTCGACGATCCCGATGCGCGATTCTTCGGCGGGTATCTCGAGATCGGCCGGTTCCTGACGCCGGGCGACACGCGCGCCTACAAGAACGGCATCTTCGACCGCAGCACGCCCGTGCGGCCTTGGGGCGAGGGCGGCTGGGGCTCGCTTCAGGCCAGCCTGCGTTACGATTATCTCGACCTCGACAGCGGCGCGATCCGCGGCGGGCGGCAGCACGCGGGTCTGGCGGCCCTGATCTGGACGCCGGTCGACAACCTGCGGTTCAACCTGAACTACGGCCTCATCCATTACGAGGGGGCCTCGCCGCTTCTGGACGGTCGTCGAGACTACAACGTTCACGTGGGCGGGGCCCGGGTCGAGCTCGACTTCTAGGCGGCCCAGCCGTTGGTGCGCTCCGTCGCCAGGCACAGGGCCATGGCGGCGGCGGTGACCAGATTCAGCGATCGGGCGCCGTTCTGCAGCGGAATGTAGAGCCTCGCCTGGGCGGCTTCATGCACCTCGGGCGGGGCGCCGGCGCTCTCGCGGCCGAACAAAAGCGTGTCGCCCGCAGAAAAATCGAATGTCTGAAAAGGAACCGCCGACTGTGTGGTGAAAAGCACGAGCCGGCCTTGATCTCGATCAGGAGACGACAGGAAGCTGGACCATGAAGAATGGCGCTCCACCTTGGCCAGCGGGCCGTAATCGAGCGCGGCCCGCTTGAGCGCCGGATTGGATAACGGGAATCCGCAAGGCTCGATCACGTCGATTTCGGCGCCCAGACAGGCGCCTAAACGGATGGCGGCGCCAAGGTTTTGCGGAATGTCCGGTTGAAAAAGCGCGAGACGCATTCTAAGCGATCCAACCACACGACTTGAAGGGGATTGGGGGGAGTTACGCGTTTGCGGCGACAGGTCGCAACGTCGAAACCCGCTCAAAGCCTCAGCTTGTTGTTGCAGATTGCGCCGGAACCTTGCAGGGGGAAGGCGTTTAGGGCCGGCGCCACATCAGCGCCATCGTTGAAGGGTGACCAGGTGGCCGATACCGCCGCAGGCGCAACGACAGAACCGGGCCAGGCTGATCCCAGCCGGCGCGACTTCATCCACATCGCGGCCATCGCCGCCGGCGCCGGCGGCGCCGCAGCTTTGGTCTGGCCGTTCGTCGACCAGATGAACCCCTCGGCCGACACGCTGGCGCTCGCCAGCGTGGAGTTCGACCTGACCAAGGTCGCCGAAGGCCAGCAAGTCACCATCAAGTGGCGCGGCAAGCCCCTCTTCGTGCGTAACCGCACGCAGAAGGAGATCGCCGAGGCGGTGAAGGACGATACGGCTTCGCTGCCGGATCCGCAGACCGACGCTGAGCGTCACAAGGACGGCAAGGCCCAGTGGATGGTCCTGGTCGGGTCCTGCACCCATCTGGGCTGCGTGCCGACCTTCGGCGGCGGTGACTACGGCGGCTGGTTCTGCCCGTGCCACGGCTCGCACTACGACACTTCCGGCCGGATCCGTAAGGGCCCCGCGCCGAAGAACCTCGTGGTTCCCGAGTACGAGTTCCTTTCCGACACCAAGGTCAAGATCGGCTAATATCCATGAGCGGACATTCGACCTACGAACCGAAGACCCCGGTCACGCGCTGGCTCGACAGCCGGCTGCCGATCATCCGTCTCGGCTATGACAGCTTCATCGACTATCCGACCCCGCGGAACCTGAACTACTGGTGGACCTTCGGGGCCATCCTGTCGGTCTGCCTGGTCTCGCAGATCATCACCGGCGTGATCCTGGTGATGCACTACAACCCGAGCGCGGCCGGCGCGTTCGCCTCCGTCGAGCACATCATGCGGGATGTGAACTACGGCTGGCTGATCCGCTACATGCACGCCAACGGGGCGTCGATGTTCTTCATCGCCGTCTACATCCACATGCTCCGCGGCCTTTACTACGGGTCCTACAAGGCCCCGCGCGAAGTGCTGTGGATCCTGGGCTGCATCATCTACCTGCTGATGATGGCCACCGGCTTCATGGGCTACGTTCTGCCCTGGGGTCAGATGAGCTTCCACGGCGCGGTGGTGATCACCAACCTGCTGGGCGCGTTCCCCATCGTCGGCGAGTCGATCACGACCCTGCTGTGGGGCGGCTTCGCGGTGGACAACCCGACCCTGAACCGCTTCTTCGCGCTTCACTACCTGCTGCCGTTCATGATCGCGGGCGTCGTCGTCCTGCACATCTGGGCGCTGCACGTGGCCGGCCAGAACAACCCGATGGGCGTCGAGCCGAAGTCGAAGGCCGACACCGTCCCGTTCACGCCCTACGCCACGGTGAAGGATGCGTTCGGCGTCAGCGTCTTCCTGATCCTGTTCGCGATCTTCATCTTCTACATGCCGAACGCCCTGGGCCACGCCGACAACTACATCCCGGCCAACCCGCTGGTGACCCCGGCCCACATCGTGCCCGAATGGTACTACCTGCCGTTCTACGCGATCCTGCGCGCTGTCCCCGACAAGCTCGGCGGCGTGCTGGCGATGTTCGGCGCCATCGGCGTGCTGTTCGCCCTGCCGTGGCTGGACACCTCGAAGGTCCGCTCGATGCGCTACCGCCCGATGGCCAAGATGTATTTCGCCATCCTGCTGGTGGTCTGCATCATCCTGGGCTTCTGCGGCGCCAAGCTGCCGGACGACCACGTCATCCCGCACCTGACCACGTTCCGCGTGATCGACGCCGACCTGAACAGCTTCGTGTGGCTGAGCCGCTTCGCGACGCTCTACTACTTCGGCTTCTTCCTGGTGATCCTGCCGGTGCTTGGCCTCGTCGAGAAGCCGCTGCCCGTGCCGGAAACCATCGCGTCTCCCGCTCTGTCCCACCCCGCCTCGGCTCCCGACGGCGCGGTCGCGGCCCCCGAAATGAAGGGTTGAGTTCGACCATGCTGCGCAAAGTCTCCGTCATCGCAGCGGCCTTCGGTCTGATGGGTGGGCTGCTTGCGGCCAGCCCGTCGCTCGCCGCCGGCCATCCGCTGCCGCCGAAGGACGTCCACTGGTCGTTCGAAGGTCCGTTCGGGAAGTTCGATCAGGCCCAGCTGCAACGCGGCTTCAAGGTTTATCGCGAGGTCTGCTCGGCCTGCCACTCCATGACGCTGGTCTCCTTCCGGAACCTCGGCGACAAGGACGGCCCGTTCTACAGCGAGAAGTACTCGAACCCGAACGACAGCCCCTGGGCCAAGGCGATCGCCGCCGAGTATCAGATCAATGACATCGACTCCGAAACGGGCGACGTCATCCAGCGTCCGGGCACCACGGCCGACCACTTCCCGGCGCCGTTCCCGAACGAGCCGGCGGCCCGCGCCAGCAACGGCGGCGCCATGCCGCCGGACTTCTCGGTGCTGGCCAAGGCCCGCTCGGGCGGTCCCGCCTACATCTACTCGCTGCTGACCGGCTACAAGACCCCGCCGAAGGAACTGACCGTCGCCGCGGGCCAGCACTACAACCCCTACATGCCGGGCGATCTGACCGGCGTTTGGGGCGGTTCGCACGACCACGTCCCGCCGGGCGGCTTCATCGCCATGGCCCCGCCGCTGAAGGACGGCCTCGTCACCTTCGACGACGGCACGCCCTCCACGGTCGACCAGCAGGCCAAGGACGTCGCCGCCTTCCTCATGTGGGCCGCCGAGCCGAAGATGGTCGAGCGCAAGCAGACCGGCTTCGCCGTCATCCTCTACCTGCTGCTGTTCTCCGGCCTGCTGTACGCCAGCTACCGCCGGGTGTGGCGCAACCAGTCGCACTAAGCGGCTTCGGTTCTGAAGTTCGGAAAGCCCGCCTGGTTCGCCAGGCGGGTTTTTCTTTGGCCGATCCAAGCTAGGCTGCGGCCATGATCATCGCCGCCCTGCTCGCAGCCGCCTCTGTCGCCGCCCCTGACTGGCGGCCGCTGGACCCCGACAACACCCTGCTGATCGACACCGAGAAGGGCAGGGTGGTCATCGAGATGCGGCCGGAGTTCGCTCCCAAGTCGGTTGAGCGGGTGAAGCTGCTGACGCGCGAGGGCGTCTATGACGGGCTGCAGTTCCATCGGGTGATCCCCGGCTTCGTGGCCCAGACCGGAAACCCGAACAACAAGGACGGCGGAACGTCGAACCATCCGGACTTGCCGGCGGAGTTCCAGTTCCGCCTGCCCCCGCAGACCCCCGTAGCGGCCGCTGCGCAGGCCTCTGACGCCTGGTCGGGGTTCCTGGGCGCAACGCCCCTCCAGGCGGTTCCTCCGAAGCCTGGGCAGCCTCTGAGGGGCTGGGGCGCCTATTGCACCGGCGTGGCGGGCATGGGGCGGCAGGCCGACCCCAACACCGGCAACAGCGAGATCTTCTTCATGCTGGACGCCACGCGGCGTCTGGACCGCGACTATACGGTCTGGGGCCGGGTGGTCAGCGGCATGGACGCGGTGAAGGCCCTGGCCGCCGGAGAGCCCCCGGCCAAGCCCGATCACATGCTGAAGGTGCGCGTGGCCGCCGACATGCCGGTCGCGGAACGGCCGAAGCTGTCCGTGCTCAACGAACAGGGCGCGGCGTTCAAGGTGCTGGTCGCCAAGGTCCGCGCCGCCAAGGGCGCGGACTTCAGCGTCTGCGACGTGGAGATACCGGTCCGGACCGACTAGGCGGCGTCGGCGATCGGCACGCCGGCGCGCTGGCACAGGGCCGGAATGGCCGTCTGTTGGCGCAGGGTCTCCATGCGCGCCCAATGCGGATCAAGGGCGTGGTCGATGGAGGGTTCAATCTCCACCCGCACCGTCTTGTTCGACGGCCGCGCCTTGTCCATCACGAGGGCGTAGGGCGACGTGCGGTAGCGCCCGATGCGGGTCACGCCGCAGATCACCTTGCCGTCGGCGCTGACGCTGGCGTTCAGCACCCGGACGCGGCCGGCCTTGGGATCCTGCTGCTCGATCTGCGCCTTGGCGTATCGCTTCAGCGCCGAGCCATCGCCGTATCCGCCCTGACAAGCGCCGACCAGCGCCAGTGCAGCGGCCGAAACGACCACGGGAATGAAGATGGATTTGCGACGCCGCCAAGACCGACGGCGAGGCTTTATGCCTAACGCCATGGTAATCACCCCTCCCAGCGGAGCATTCGTCCCCGCCCGACTTGATCACAACTTAGCGTGGCAGGGTTAAGAGCCTGTGACGAAATTACACTTAAAATCTACTCTCGGTGGAATCGCCACTTCATGGCCAGAACCGTGGCCGACATCAGCACGCACACGGTATTCGAGGCGACCAGAGGCCAGCTTTCCAGCATCGTCCCGTAGATCACCCAAAGCACGAAGCCTGTGACCGTGATGGCGTAGGTGCGCAGGGAAACAGACGAGGCGTCGCGCTCCCGCCAGATCTTGAGGATCTGGGGCGCGAAACTGGTCATCGAGCAGATCGCCGCCGCCGTGCCGATCAGAGTAGGGAGCCAGGCCTTGTCCATGCCGGCTCAATGCCTCCTCGACAGGGCGGTTCCGCGTCAGCTCCTGCGGTAGATCCGGTCGAACACGCCGCCTTCGGAGAAGTGCGTCGCCTGCGCCTTCTTCCAGCCGCCGAACGCCTCGTCGATGGTGACCAGGGGAATCTGCGGGAACTTGGCGGCGTACTTGGCCATCGCCGCGGCGTTGCGCGGGCGATAGTGATGCTGGCCGATCAGGTCCTGGGCGAGGGGGCTGTAGAGGAAGTTCAGATAGCCCTCGGCATAGACGCGGGTCCGGCGCCGGTCGACGACCTTGTCGACGATGGCCACGGGCGGCTCGGCCAGAATCGAACGGCTCGGCGTGACGATCTCCACCTTGCCGGAGCCCAGCTCATCGATCGCCAGATGCGCCTCGTTCTCCCAGGCCAGCAGGACGTCGCCGATGCCGCGCTGGACAAAGGTGGTGGTGGAGCCGCGCGCGCCGGTGTCGAGGACCGGCACGTGCTTGAACAACTCCCGCACATAGGCCTCGGCTTTCTGGGGGGTGCCGCCGGGCTGCTTCAGCGCCCAGGCCCAGGCGGCCAGATAGTTCCAGCGCGCCCCGCCGGACGTCTTGGGGTTCGGCGTGATGACATTGACGCCCGGGCGGATCAGGTCGCTCCAGTCGTGAATGTTCTTGGGGTTCCCCTTCCGCACCAGGAACACGATGGTCGAGGTGTAGGGGGTGGAGTTCTGCGGCAGGCGCGACTGCCAGTCGGCCGGCAGCAGGCGGCCCTTGGCGGCGATCTCGTCGATGTCATAGGCCAGGGCCAGGGTGACCACGTCCGCCTGCAGGCCGTCGATCACCGAGCGCGCCTGCTTGCCCGAGCCGCCGTGGCTCTGGTTGATGGTCAGCTCCTGGTTCGTGCGGCTCTTCCAGTATTTGGCGAAGGCGGCATTGACCGCCTTGTAGAGCTCACGCGTGGGGTCGTAGCTGACATTGAGCAGGGTGACCGGTTGGGCGCCTTGCGCCGCCGCCTGGCCGCCCAGCGCCGCAGGGAGGGCGAGACCCGCGCCGGCCGCGCCGATCAGGCCGCGTCGCGAGAGGCTGTCGAAGGTCTTGCTCATGATCGTGCTCCTTGCCGGACGCCGCCGACAGCTCAGCCGCAGTTTGCTCAAACGCGGCCGGGGCGCCAGGGCTCCGTCGTGCAAGGAAGTTCAAATTCGATTGTCACGCTAGGAATGACATCTGCGGCGAGGTTTAGAAAAGCTCGCAGCAAAAGGGCCGCGCCTCGGTCGAAGCGCGGCCCCAAGCCGTTTGAGAGGTGTTGGCCTCTTAGAACATCATCCGGCCGGACAGGCGGACGTTGTAGCGCTGCGAACGCTTGCGCTTTTCCGCGCCGCCTTCGATGGCCAGGTAGGACATGGCCGTGCCGGCGCGCAGGGCCAGGTTCAGGGTCAGGGCGCCATCCTTGTCGTCGGCGGCCACCAGGGTGAAGGGCGTGCCGTTTGCGCCGAAGCGGGCCACGGTGTCGCCGATGCTGCCCGAGATGGTCTGGCGGTAACCGACGCGGACTTCCGGACGCCACCAGATGTCGCGGCCGAACTGCGCGCCCATGGCCAGGGCGGCTTCACCGCTCAGGCGGTTGGACTTGCGCTCGTCGACGATCAGGTCGAAGCCCGAACCGCCGCCGTTCTCGTTCCGCTCGTCCTCGTTCAGGTAAACGTAGTCGAGGCTCGTCTCGGGACGGATGAAGTAGCGGCCGACGCTGACCTCATACGAGGCGCCCAGGCTGGCCGAGGCCGTCAGGCCGTTCCACTTGGCGTTATTGCTGATGTCGAGGTTGTCTTCCGGCGAGATCAGACGGCGCTCGCCGTCGAACCAGGCGTAGCCGACGCCGCCGCGGGCGCTGACGATCAGATTGCCCATGGCCTTGCGGCCATAGATGCCGCCCTGGACGATCGAGGCCGTGGTGTTCTCGCCCACCCGAGCCGCCTGGTCGTGCTCTTCGATGTTCATGTAGGCCAGGGTCAGGCCCAGAGCCCCGCCCTTGTCGCCCATGCTTTCGTAGCCGCCGACGAAGCCGAAGGTCTGGGCGTCGGCGCCCAGGCTGCCGCCTTCGCCCTCACGGCGGACGAGCCCGCTGATCTCCTGGATCCAGAAGCTGTCCGGGCCGTAGCGTTCAGCCGCGCGGTCGGGGCGCAGGGTGATGGCGGCGGAGACGGCCTGGTTGGCGTACTCCAGCGCTTCGAACATCGCCTCGCCCTGGTCGGGGAGCATCTGGTCGTAGATGGCCAGGAAGTTGGCGCGGTCGTTCTTGGCCAGGAAGGCGGTCGACAGGGCGCTGTTCGAACCGACGGCGTCATAGACGGCGTCGTAGGCGGCGGCGCGAGATCCGCTCAGCTGAGCCTCGGCGGCCGTACGGCGGCGCACGTCGAGATAGACCTCGCCGGCGGCCTGATTGGCCGAAGCGGTCGTGACGTAAAGGTACGGCGTCTGGGCCAGCAGCGACTGGTCCAGGTTGCCGACCGTGAGGCTGCCGGCCTGGATGACCGTGTAGCGCTGCGGCTCCTGCAGGAAGCTCTTCAGCGACAGACCGATCTTGGCGCCGTCGCCGATGGTGGCTTGGCCGACCACGAACTTGGTCGCGGTGTTGTTGGCCGGATCGGCCGTGACGATCAGCGAGCTGCCCGCGCCGATATTCAGGCTGGTGGCGTTGATGGTCTCGGCGTTGGTGGTGAACAGCAGGCCGTTGGCCACGTTCACGACCAGACGGCCGTCGCTGTCGCGCAGGTCGCCGATCGCTGAGGCGCCGCCGCCGATATAGAGCCCGTCAGCGCCGGCCCCGAAGGACATCGCGCCCTGCAGGTTGCCGTTGTAGAGCTCGAGACGGTCGTCGCCGGAGCCGAACAGCACGTCGCCCAGGATCCAAGGCTCCGCCCCATCCGCCACGCCGTCGCCGTCTGCGTCCGCGATGGCGTCGACCACGCCGTCGCCATTCGTGTCGGTCGGAACGGTGGGCGTGCCCTGCTGCACCAGCCAGACGCCGGTCGTGTTGGCGCGAGCGTCCACGGCGATGCCTCGGCCGGTGACGACCTCGTTCTCGGCGTTGGTGTCGGCGTCGTCCTTGTCGTCCGCGTCGTCGGTCGGCGTCACCAGGGCGGTGATGCGGCCGGTGTTGTGAATGGTGTTCAGGGTTCCGGACAGGTCACGGATCGCGACGGCGTTGCCCTTCTCGCCGCTCAAGGTCGCCGTGATGAGGCCGGAGTTGTAGATTTCGTTGAGGCGGGCGCCAGCCTCGATCTGAACGCCGCGGGCCTCGTGGGCCCCTTCGGTGATGGTCGACGCCAGGATCGAGCCGCTGTTCAGAAGTTTCGGCGTCGATGCGCCGGCGTTGAACTGGAGCGCGGTGGAGTTTGCCTCCCGGGTCTGGGGAGCAGTCTCCCCGAGGCCCGAAGTGATGGCGCCGCTGTTGACCACGCCGCCGGCGATATTGGTGGCGAAGCCGTTGTTTCCGCCAAACTGCATCGCCGTCGAAGACACGCCGTCATACAGGCCGATGGCGCTGACCGAACCGCGCTGGATGACGCCGAAAGCGTTCTCGTTCGCTCCGACCACGCCGATCGTGGTGGCGCGGGTGTTCGAGCCGATCACAACCGCCGGCGCGGAGCCCATCACGTTGATCACGGAAGTGCTTTCGGCCGCGTCCGCGACGCCGTCGCCGTCGCGATCGGGATTGTCGACAACGCCGTCCTTGTTCGCGTCGGTCGTGTCCGGAACCGTCGCGACGTCAAAAAGGACCCCGCCCGCGACATTGCCGGCGACGCGAACGGCGGAGCCGCCCTGCAGCATGTCGTCAGCATCGATCAGGGCGCGATCTTCGGCGAAGGCCGGCCGGACAGTATAGCGATAACCGCGGACGTTGATGGCGCTCTGCAGCTTGACCGCTCCGCCAACGTCGCCGTCCAAGGCGACGCCGACAGAACCTTCGCCGAGCGCGGAGACGCCGCCCGTCACGAAGACAGAACCACCGATGTCGCCGGCATGAATGCCGTAGTTGCGCGAGCCGGTCACGGAAATGACGCCCGAGCTGTTCAGGGCGCCGGCGATGGCCGTCTCCAGGCTGATGCCCGCCGAATCATTGCCTTCGATGGCGATCGTGCCGCTGTGGGCGATGAAGCCGTTCACGACGCCGGGGCCGGTGGCGCGGATGCCGAAGCGGCGCGCGCCTTCGGCGATGGGGCCGTCGACTTCGCCGTCACCGTCGGCGTCCTTGGCCTCGTAGGTTTCGAGCAGGTTGATCGCGCCGCTGTTGGTCACGTTCGCGGTCTGACCGCCCAGGATCAGAATGCCGGTCGAGTCGTTGACGTTCTCGGTGCTGATCGTGCCGGCGTTGACGACGGCGTGGCTGCTGTTCTGCGTGATGGCCGCACCGGCGGCCGTCAGCTTGATCGAACCGGCGGTCGTGACGTTGATCGAATCCGGCGCGCCGTTCGCGGCGGTCGCCGTGGCGATCGGAGTCGTACGCTCACTGGTGACTTGGGTTTCGGCCTGTGCGGCGCTGAACAGAGCCAGAAGGGGGGCGGCGGCGACTGTCGCTACCAGAACCTTGCGCTGCATGGACCTAACTACACCTCAGATTGCCGGAGACTACGTCCGGCGCCGTTGCGGCGAAAATGCGGTCTTTTCCCACCGCTGACGGAAATTGGGGCCCCCGCCTGCGTGACGGTCTAACCCATGGTTTTGAAGCGCGCCATATGTTCGATGCGCCTTAATTCATAGCGTGGGCGCTTGACCCTGGGCGCGCACGAGGGTGAAAGGCCCGGACATGAACATTCTCCTCGTCGGTTCGGGGGGGCGTGAGCACGCCCTGGCCTGGAAAATCGCCGCCTCGCCGCTGGTGAAGCGCCTTGTCGCAGCGCCGGGCAACCCGGGCATCGCCGCCGTCTGCGAGACGCGGCCGGTGAAGGCGAATGACGTGGAGGGGCTGGTCGCCCTGGCCCGTTCGATCGAGGCCGATTTGGTCGTGGTCGGTCCGGAAGTGGCGCTGGAGGCTGGAATCGCCGATCGCCTAGCCGAGCTTTCGATTCCCTGCTTCGGCGCGACCGTCGCCGCCGCCCGGCTGGAGACCTCCAAGGCCTTCACCAAGGATTTCTGCGCCCGCCACGACCTGCCGACCGCCGCCTATGGCGTGTTCGAGACGGCCGAGGCCGCCGGCGCCTTCCTCGACAAGCTGTCCGCCCCCTTCGTGATCAAGGCCGACGGCCTCGCCGCCGGCAAGGGCGTGGTCATCGCCGCCGACCGGGCCGAGGCCGACGCCGCCGTGCTCGACATGCTGGGCGGCCGGTTCGGCACGGCCGGCGCCCGCGTGGTGATCGAGGAGTTCATGGACGGGGAGGAGGCCTCCCTCTTCGCCCTGTGCGACGGCGAGACCGCCGTGCTGTTCGGCGCGGCGCAGGACCACAAGCGCGCCTATGACGGCGACAAGGGCCCCAATACCGGCGGCATGGGCACCTATTCCCCGCCGCCTGTCCTGACCGAAGCCCTGATCGCCCAGGCCAAGCGCGAGCTGATCGACCCGACCGTGAAGGGCATGGCGGCCGAGGGGCATCCCTATCGCGGCGTGCTCTATGCCGGCCTGATGCTGACCCAGGATGGTCCCAAGCTGGTTGAGTACAACGCCCGCTTCGGCGATCCGGAATGCCAGACCCTGATGCTGCGCCTGGATGGGGACATCGTGCCCTATCTGCTGGCCGCCGCGAACGGGACCCTGGCCGAGCAGCCGGAGCCCAAATGGAAGGATGAGGCCGCCATCTGCGTGGTCATGGCCGCCGAGGGCTATCCCGACGCGCCCAAGACCGGCGCGGTGATCGAGGGGGCGGAGGCCGACTTTGGCGACGAGGCCTGGGTCTTCCACGCCGGCACCAGCCGCGATGCGGAGGGCCGCCTGGTCACCTCCGGCGGCCGGGTGCTGAACGTCTGCGCCCTGGGCGTCGACCTCAGCGAGGCGCGCGATCTGGCCTACGCCGCCGTCGGGACGATCAAGATCCCGGGCGGCTTCCAGCGCAGCGACATCGGCTGGCGGGCGCTTCCCAAGGGTTCCTGACGTCTTCGGGACTGGCGCTCTTCGCGCCCGCCGCTAAACTCGCTTTCAAACAAGCGTAAGAACGGTGTCAGGGAGCGTAAGATGGTCGAGGCGTCGGCACAGGAACTCAACTCCGGCACAAAGCCGGTGGATGAGCGTCACAGCATCGACGAGGCGGCCCTCGAACGCTGGCTGAAGGCCAATGTCGAGGGTTATGCCGGGCAGCTGGAGGTCCGCCAGTTCAAGGGCGGCCAGTCCAACCCGACCTACCAGCTGGTCACGCCGGGCCGGAAATACGTCCTGCGCCGCAAGCCGCCGGGCAAGCTGCTGCCCTCGGCCCACGCTGTAGACCGCGAGTTCAAGGTGATCTCCGCCCTGGGCAAGACCGGCTTCCCGGTGGCCAAGGCCTACGCCCTTTGCGAGGACGAGGGCGTCATCGGCACCATGTTCTACGTCATGGACATGGTGGAGGGCCGCATCCTGTGGGACGGGACCCTGCCGGAATATTCGCCGCCGCAGCGCCGGGCGATCTACGACGCCGAGATCGAGACCCTGGCCCGCCTGCACAATACCGACTACGCCGCCATCGGCCTGGGCGACTACGGCAAGCCGGGCAACTACTTCACCCGACAGATCGACCGCTGGACCAAGCAGTACAAGGCCTCGGAGACCACCTCCATCAAGGCCATGGACCAGCTGATGGAATGGCTGCCGGCCACCGCGCCGTCGGATGACGCCACCTCGATCGTCCACGGCGACTACCGCATCGACAACATGATCCTGCACGCCACCGAGCCGAAGGTGATCGCGGTGCTGGACTGGGAGCTGTCGACCCTGGGCAATCCCCTAGCCGACTTCAGCTACTTCCTGATGAGCTGGGTCATGCCGGGCGAGCAGCGCGGCGGCCTGGCCGAGATCGCGGACTTGCCGGCCTATGGAATCCCGACCGTGCAGGAGGCCGTGGACAAGTACTGCAAGCTGACCGGCCGCGACGGCCTGCCGGAGCTTGACTGGTATTTCGCCTACAACCTGTTCCGCCTAGCCGGAATCTGTCAGGGAATCGTCGGCCGGGTTCGCGACGGCACCGCCGCCAGCGCCCACGCCCAGTTGATGGAAGCCCGCGTTCCCCTGCTCGCCGCCGGCGCCTGGGGTTTCGCACAGAAGGCCGGAGCCTGATCCACTCATGAAACGCATCCTCGCCGCCGGCGCCGCTCTCGCGGCTTTCGCCGTCACCGCCGCGCACGCCGCGCCGGTCTATGTCCAGGCGGGCCGCCTGCTGGCCGACCCCGCCACGGGCAAGGTCGAGACCAACAAGACGGTGGTCATCGACAACGGCCGCGTGGTCCGCATCGAGGATGGCTTCACCGGCGAAGGGAATGTCGTCGACCTGAAGGACAGCTTCGTTCTGCCGGGCCTGATCGACAGCCACGTCCACCTGACCAGCGAACAGAACCCCAACAGCCGTCTGCTGGAGGTCACCCAGTCCTCCGCCGAGCAGGCCATGGTCGGCGCCCGCTACGCCAAGCGGACCCTGAAGGCCGGCTTCACCACTGTGGCCGATCTCGGCGGCGATAACGAAGCGATCTTCGCCTTGCGCAAGGCGACCGCCAGCGGCGACGTGGCCGGTCCGCGCATCCTGGCCGCCGGTTCGGCCGTCTCGGTCCATGGCGGCCACGGCGACATCAACGGCTTCCGTGAGGACGTCATGCACGTCCTGCGTCCGGAATCGGTCTGCTCCGGCGCCGAGGACTGCCGCCGCGCGGTGCGCGAGCAGGTCTGGAAGGGCGCGGACATCATCAAGATCACCGCGACCGGCGGCGTCCTGTCCAACACCGCGGCGGGCCTGGCCCAGCAGTTCCAGGAGGACGAACTCGCTTCCATCGTCGAGAGCGCCCACCGCATGGGCCGCCAGGTGACCGCCCACGCCCATGGCGTCGACGGCATCAACGCCTTCCTCAAGGCCGGCGGCGACTCCATCGAGCACGGCACCTATCTCGACGACGCCTCCATCGCCCTGTTCAAGAAGAACGGCGCCTATCTGGTCCCGACCCTCATGGCCGGCGACTTCGTGGCCCGCATCGCCGCCAGCCCGGGCAACTTCTTCACCCCGGCCCAGACGGCCAAGGCCCTGGAAGCCGGTCCGAAGATGCTGGACATGGCCCGCAAGGCCCACAATGGCGGCGTGAAGATCGCCTTCGGCACCGACAGCGGCGTCTCCGCCCACGGCGACAACGCCGGGGAATTTGCCCTGCTGGTGAAGGCCGGTCTGACCCCGCTGGAAGCGATCCAGACAGCGACCGTGAACGCCGCCGCGCACTTCAAGATGAGCAACGAGATCGGTTCGCTGACCCCCGGCAAGGCCGGCGACCTGATCGCGGTGAAGGGGGATCCGCTGAAGGACGTCACCGTGCTGAAGAACGTCTCCTTCGTGATGAAGGGCGGCGTGGCTTACTAACAAAAACCCGCTCACCCCCGCGAAGGCGGGGGCCCATGCGGCTTCTAGGTGAGGGAGCTGAGCGTCAGCTTGGTTCCCCGCCTTCGCGGGGATGAGCGGAGAGTGTTGAGGTCAACAGCACCTCGACCGCCGCCTCATCCTCGAACCTCGCCCGCACGGGCCAGGCCTTGATCCGCTCCCGCCATTGCGGGGGCAGGCGCACCCAATCCTTTTCAGTGGTCACCAGGCCGGCGTCGAAATCCTCGGCGCGGCGGGCCAGCGCCTCCAGCGTCGCCTCGTCATAGGCGCCATGGTCGGGGAAGGGCGCGAAGTCCTTCAGGTCGCAGCCGGCGGCGGCCAGCGACCGCTCCACCTTCCATGGCTTGCCGATCCCGGCGAAGCCGACCTGTGGCCCTGACGGCGGCGGGGCGGCGGGCTCCAGCCGCGCGATGAACACTGGCTTTCCCGAGAACAGCGCCAGAAGCTCCGGATCGGCCGACGGCAGGTCGGCGGGCAGCAGAACGATCACCGCGTCGGCGCGGGCCAACCCGGCCTTCAGCGGCTCGCGCATGGGGCCGGCGGGGAACACCGCGCCGTCGCCGAACGGCCATTCGTTGTTGCGGGTCTCCCCGTCCACCACGACCAGGGACAGGGTCTTCTTCACGGACAGGTTCTGGTGGCCGTCGTCCATGACCACAGCTTGAGCCCCCGCGGCCGCTGCGGCCAGGGCGCCGGCGGGCCGGTCACGCGACACCCAGAACGGCATGTCGCCGGCCAGCATCAGCGGTTCGTCCCCGACGTCGGCGGCGGTGTGGTCGGCGGGATCGACCCGCACCGGCCCCGCCAGCCTGCCGCCATAGCCGCGCGACAGGCCGTGGGCCTCGATCCCGGCGGCGCGCAGCAGGCGGACGATCTCGCGCACGATCGGGGTCTTGCCGACCCCGCCGACGGTCAGGTTGCCGATGCAGACGACCGGGACGCCCGGATCGACCGAAACGGTCTTGGCGATCTTGTTCGCCGTGACGGCGGCCCAGATCCACGACACGGGCGTCAGCAAGGCGCGGGTGATGGGCGCGGGCGCGCTCTCGCGCACATACCACCAGCGCGGCGTGGCGAGCTTCATGGGATCTGCATGGCAAGGCGGCGGACGGCGGCGTCCAGCACCTCGCGCTCGTCGCCGATCATGCCCAGGGCCCGTTCGGCCCGGGCTTTCGCCATCTTTGGCTCCTTGAGCAGGGCGTAGAAGGCGGCGGTCAGGTCGTTGGCGGTGCGGACCACGGTGGCCACGCCGTTCTTCACCAGCGGCGAATAGACCGACCGCCAGTTGTCCACGAACGCCCCGGTGATGACCGGGCAGCCCAGTTGCGCCGGCTCCACCGGGTTATGGCCGCCGGGGCCCTCCACCAGGCTGCCGCCGATGAAGGCGCCGCGGGCGATGCGGAACCAAAGGCCCAGCTCCCCCAGGGTGTCGGCCACATAGACCGTATCGGCGCCCAGCGGATCGCCGGCGCTGCGCTTGCCCACGGACAGCCCGCGATCGCGAGCCAGGGCGACGATGGCGTCCGCCCGCTCCACATGGCGTGGGACCAGCAGCAGCAGGGCGTCGCCGCCGACCGACTTGAAGGCGGTCAGAATGATCTCGTCCTCGCCCGGATGGGTCGATGCGGCCAGCAGGACGGGGCGCTTGCCCACCGCCTTCTTGGCGGCCTTCAGCTCGGCCTCGTCGACCGGCAGGGGCGCGCCGACCAGCTTCAGGTTCAGGCGGCCGTCGTCATTGGCCCCGAACTCGCCCAGCCGGCCGGCGGTCAGGTCGTCCTGCGACAGGATCAGGCTGAAGGCGCCGATCAGCTCGCGCGCCATCTCCGGCGCCTTGCGCCAGCCGGCGGCGCTTTTCTCCGTCACGCGGGCGGAGACCAGGGCCAGGCGGATTTTTCGGGCGTCGGCTAGGGTGATCAGGTTGGGCCACAGCTCGCTTTCGACGAAGACGCCGAGCGAAGGACGCCAGTGATCCAGGAAACGGGCCACGGCCTTGGGCGCGTCCACCGGCACGAACTGGTGGATCACGCCTTCCGGCAGGCGGCGGCGCAGCATCTCGGCCGAGGTGACGGTGCCGGAGGTGACCAGGATCGACAGCTCCGGCCGCGCCTTCCGCAGCCCCTCGATCAGCGGCAGCAGGGACAGGCCCTCGCCGACGCTGGCGCCGTGCAGCCAGACCAGCTTGCCGTCCGGGCGCGGGGCGCTGGCCCTGCCGAGCCGCTCCTTCAGCCGGGTCGGGTCTTCCTTGCCGCGTAGGGTGCGGGCGCGCAGGACCAGCGGCGCGGCAGGCTCAAGAAGGCGCGTCGCGGTCTGGTACAGGCGCAGGTGCCGGGAGGCGCTCAAATCACGTGCGCCGGGGCCAGGCGGCAATCCGCCGAGCCGCCGCGCTCCACCTGCAAGGTGGCGTGGCCGATGCGGAACTTCGCGTTCAGCCCGGCGCAGGCGGCGTGCAGGAACTCGTCGCCGTCATCGCCGACAGGCCGGGTGATGTGGGCGGTCAGGGCCGTCTCGGTGGTGCTCATGGCCCAGATGTGCAGGTCGTGGACCTCGGTCACCCCGGGCAGGCCTTCCAACCAGGCGCGGACGGCGGTCGGGTCGATCCCGCGCGGGGCGGCGTCCAGCGCCAGATCCAGGCTGTCGCGCAGCAGGCCCCAGGTGCCGAGCAGGATGACCAGCACGATCACCAGACTGACGACGGGGTCGATCCACACCCAGTTGGTCAGGCTCATGGCGAAGGCCGCCACGATCACCCCGGCCGATACGGCCGCATCCGCCGCCATGTGCAGGAAAGCGCCGCGAACGTTCAGGTCGTCCTTGCTGCCGCGCATGAACATCAGGGCGGTGCCGGTGTTGATCACCACCCCGATGGCGGCGACCAGCATGACGGGACCCGCCTCGATCGGATGCGGGGCCTGGAAGCGGCGCACCGCCTCCCAGGCGATGGCGCCGATGGCGAACAGCAGGGTCGCGGCGTTGGCCAAGGACGCCAGGATGGTGCCCTTGCGCAGGCCGTAGGTGCGGCGCGGGGTGGCGGCGCGCTTGGCCAGCTCCGCCGCCACCCAGGCCATGATCAGGCCCAAGACGTCGGACAGGTTGTGGCCGGCGTCAGCCAGCAGGGCCAGCGAGTTGGTCCAGAAGCCGGCGGCGGCCTCCACCACCACGAAGCCCAGGTTCAGCGCGGTGCCGATGGCGAAGGCGCGGCCGAAGTCCGTGGGGGCGTGATGATGATGGCCGTGACCATGGGCGTGGCTGTGCCCGTGTCCATGGTCGTGTCCATGGTCGTGCCCATGGCCGTGATGGTGGTCGTGTCCGTGATGATGGTGGTGATCATGCCCCATGACGCCCTTCATCCCACGGTCAGGGCTGCTTCGCCAGCAGGGCTTCGGCGCGTTCTGTCACAGCGGTCAGGCGGCGACCCCAATCGGCGGCCAGCGCCTCCGGGTCAGCGTCGCGGGGCGCTTCGAACGGTCCTTCCCAGACGATGGACGCGCGCCCGAAAGGCAGGGGCAGCACCGTCCCGTCCCAGGTGCCCAGGCGCAGGCAGGGGCGGCAGGCCAGGCCCAGCATCAGCACCGGGGCGCGCGTGAAGCGGGCCAGGGAGACGACGCCGAGCTGCATCACCTCCGCCGGGCCGCGCGGGCCGTCGGGGGTCAGGGCGACGCCGCCGCGCGTCTGCACCCACTTGATCATGTCGCGGAAGGCCTGCTCCCCGCCCTTGTTCTTGGCCGGATCGGTCTTCTTCTTCGATGAGCCGCGAATGGCCGGAAAGCCGATATGGCCCACCGCGCGGGCGATGAACTCGCCGTCCGAGGAGTGGGAGATCAGCGCGCGCACCGGCTGGCGCTCCGGCCCCTGCTTCCAGGCGGCGGGGGAAAGCGGGATGCGGGCGTGCCAGAAGCAGATGATCACGCCCTTCTCGTCGCGCATGGCGGCCACGGCGGCGGCGTTCTCCTGCCCCTCACGCGTCCAGCGAAGGGTGGCGAAGACGAAGCGCAGATAGGCGGCGAACACAGCGGACAGGACGCTGATCACCACGGGGTTGCGAAGCGGCCTCAACCCTGCGGCTCCGGCATTGCGTCCAGGTTCTGGGCCAGGGCGAGGCGCGAATACAGGCCGCCGCGGCGGACCAGGGACACGTGGGTGCCTTCCTCGACCACCTTGCCTGCGTCGATCACATAGATGCGGTCGGCGTGGCGCACGGTCGACAGGCGGTGGGCGATCATCAGGGTCGTGCGGCCGGCCATCAGCCGTTCCAGCGCCGCCTGGACCTTGGCCTCGCTCTCGGTGTCGAGGGCGCTGGTGGCCTCGTCCAGCAGCAGGACCGGCGCGTCCTTCAGGAACGCGCGGGCGATGGCGATGCGCTGGCGCTGGCCGCCGGACAGGCGTGCGCCGGCCTCGCCGACCTTGGTGTCATAGCCGCCGGGCAGGGTGACGATGAACTCGTGGGCGGCCGCCTGCTTGGCCGCCTCCTCGATCTCCAACTGGGTCGCTTCCGGCCGGGCGTAGGCGATGTTGGCGCGGATGGTGTCGTCGAACAGGAACGGCTCCTGGGTGACCAGGCCGATATGGCTGCGCAAGGAGGCTAGGGTGAATTCCCGAATGTCGCGGCCGTCGATGGTCACCCGGCCCGCCCCCACGTCGTAGAAGCGTGGGATCAGGTTCAGCAGGGTGCTCTTGCCCCCGCCGGACGGACCGACCAGGGCCACGGTCTCGCCGCGCGCCGCCTTCAGCGACACATCGACCAGGGCGCTGGCGTGGGTCCCATAGGAGAAGCCGACCTTCTCGAAGGCGATGGCGAACTGGCCCTTATCGTCCAGATTGACGGCTGCCGAGGCGTCGCGGACCTCCGGCTCCACGTCCAGGGCGGCGAACAGGCGGCGGCCCGCGGTCAGGCCCTCGGCCATCACGGTCTGCAGGTTGGCCAGCTGGCGCAGGGACTGCGACGCGGCGGCCAGGGCCACCAGGAAGGCGGTGAAGGCGCCGACGTTCATGGCCCCGCTGCTGGCCCGCCAGCCGGCATAGGCCAGGACCCCGGCGGTGATGACGGTCATCAGCGCTTCGGTGGTCGGGGCGGCCTGGGCGCGGGCGTTGGCGCCCTTGATGATGTGGCCCTGGCGGCGCTCGATCACTTCGGCCACGCGGGCCTCTTCGAAGGCCTCGCGGTTCTCGATCTTCACCACCCGCACGCCGTCCAGGCTTTCCATGACGGCGGTGGACAGGGCGGAGGTCTCGGCCATGGCGCCCTTGGCGGCCTTGGTCGTCTTCTTCGAGAAGCGACGCATCACCGCGCTGGCTATGGGGCCGGCCAGCAGGACGATCAGGGTCAGGGACCAGTCGTTGATCAGCATAACCACGACCATGGCTGTCACGGTCAGGGCGTGCTGGGTGTAGTTGACGATGCCGCTGGTCGCCGCCTCGCGGATCAGGCCGGCGTCATAGAGCACGGACGAGACGAATTGCCCCGAATGGGCGGCGCGCAGGCGGGCCAGGTCGGCCCGGACCAGCTTGCCGAACAGCTCGGTCTGCACATCGCCGACCATGCCGTGGCCGATGCGGTTGACCAGGGTCGCCTGGACGATCTGGGCGGCGGCGCGGGCCAGGGCCAGCACCACGATGGTCAGGGGGATCATGACCAGGGCGTTCGGCTTGCGCGTCACCAGCAGGTCGTTGATCGCCGGGTTCAGCACCTGGGCCAGGGCGCCGGTCAGGACCGCCACCAGCACGGCGCAGCCCACGGCCACGGCCAGGCCTTTCCAGCGCGGGCGCAGATAGGTTTCGAACACACGCCGCGCCAGGGCGCGGTTGGTCGTCTCGGGCGCTGCGGCGTCAGTCATCGGGGCAGTGGGTCGGCCTTGGGAGGGAATCTGTCAAGCACAGGGCATTTGCTGTCCGGGCAATGCGGCCCTACTTAGGCGGCCAGCCAAGGAGCCCCTGCTTGCCCGCTTACGACCTGACGACCTTTGGCGGCCGCCTGCGCGCCTATTGGGATTATTGGTGGAAGGACCACGCGTTCCTGCGCATCGGCTTCCAGAACGCCCACTGGGTCAGCCCCGAGCTGGTGCGCACCAACCAGCCCTGGCCGTTCCAGATCGCCCGCTGGAAGAAGCAGGGCATCAAGACCATCGTGAACCTGCGCGGCGGCTATGACGGCGCGTTCTACGCCCTGGAGAAGGACGCCTGCGAGCGGCTGGGCCTGAACTTCGTGGACTTCGTGATCACCAGCCGCGAGGTGCCGATCCGCGAGCGGGCCCTGGGCGCCAAGGTGCTGTACGACACCATCGAGTACCCGGCCCTGATCCACTGCAAGTCCGGCGCGGACCGTGCGGGGATCATGAGCGTGTTCTACGCCCATTATCGTCTGGGCCTGCCGATCCGCGAGGCCATGAAGGAGCTTTCCCTGCGCTACCTTCACGTGAAGCAGGGCAAGACGGGGGTGCTCGACTATGTGTTCGAGCGCTATCTGGCGGAGGGGGAGCCCAAGGGGCAGACCTTCACCGAGTGGGTCGAAAGCGACGCCTACGACCCGGTCTCGATGAAGGCCGATTTCCGCGCCGGCATGCTGGGCTCGGTGCTGACCGAGAAGCTGCTGCGGCGGGAATAGGGGCCCTTAGGCCACGCTCGGATCCAGCAGCTTGTGGGCGTGGATGATGAAGTAGCGGGCGTGGGCGTTGTCCACGGTCGCCTGGGCCTTGGCCTTCCAGGCCTTGTGGGCGTCTTCGTAGGTCGGATAGGCGCCGACGAATTCGACCTGGGACAGGTCGCGGAATTCGATGCCGGCCACGTCTTTCAGTTCGCCGCCGATGACGATGTGCAGGAGTTGTTTGTCGCTCATGTTGCGCAGATGCCTTCTTTGTCGAGGCTGGATTGGGAGGTTACGGGCGTCCGATATGCGCGACGCGCTCCAAGATCAACGGGTGTAGCGCCGGAGCGGCGCAAATGACGCTGGGCGCCTTCGGAATCGGCGCGTTGTAGGTGAAGCGCCGGCCGAAGTGGTCCGTGGCCAGTCCGCCGGCCTCCCGCACGATCAGGTCTGCGGCGGCCAGGTCCCATTCATTCTTGGGCGTCAGGGCCACGGCGGCGTCGAACCGGCCGTCGGCCACCAGGCACAGGCGATAGGCGATGGAGTTTCGGCTCTCCACCCGCATGGGCGGCCAGGGCTGCGGCCATTCGGGGTGCTGGAACATCCGCGCGTCGCCCAGCATGGCGCAGTCGTTCAATTCGACGGCGGCGCTCGGCTGGATCGGCGCGCCGTTCAGGGTCGCGCCCTGGCCGGCCACCGCCTCGAACATCTCGTCCAGAGCCGGCGCATAGACCACGCCGCAGACCGGCAGGCCGTCCTCGACCACGGCGATGCAGACCGTGAACCACGGCTTGTTCTTCAGGAACGCCGCCGTGCCGTCGATGGGATCGACGCAGAACAGGCGGCGGCGGGTCAGGCGCTCCGGGTCGTCGATCGTCTCCTCAGACAGCCAGCCATAGTCCGGGCGGGCGGCGGTCAGGATCTCGTGCAGCCGCTTGTCCACCGCCAGGTCGGCGTCGGTGACCGGCGAGCCGCCGTCCTTGTTCCAGATCTTCAGACCCGCCGCGCGCATCGTCAGCGCCAGCTTCCCCGCCTCCAGCGCCGCCGTGCGGATGAGGGCGAGGTCCGCGATCATTTGCCGGCGATCGCCAAGCCGTCCACCAGGATAGACGGCGAGTTGGCCGAGCCCCGGATCTCCAGGTCCGAGCCAGGGATCAGGCGGGCGTAGATGTCGATCAGGTTGCCGGCGACGGTGATTTCGGTGACCGGATAGGCCTCCTCGCCATTTTCGAACCACACGCCCGAGCAACCCACCGACCAGTCGCCGGTGTTGCCGTTCAGGGATGGCCCGAACATGGAGGTGACCAGCAGACCCGTCCCCGCGCCCTTCATCAGGGCGGCGAGGTCGTCGGTCCCCGGCTTCAACGTCAGGTTCGAGGTCGAGACGCCGGGCGGTCCCGCCAGCCCGCGCGAGGCGTGGCCGGTGGTTTCCAGGCCCAATTGCCGGGCGGCGGCGCTGTTCAGCAGCCAGGTGGTCAGGACCCCATCCTCGATCAGGGCCATGCGCTTGCTCAGCACGCCTTCATCATCGAAGGGCGAGGAGCCCAGGCCGCGCACCACATGCGGATCGTCGATCAGCTCGATCCCCTTGGTGAAGATCTGCTGGCCGAGCTTGTCCTTCAGAAACGACACCCCGCGCGCCACGGCCGGGCCGGAAATGGCGCCGAGCAGCGGGCCGAGCAGCGAAGTCGCCAGGCGGTTCTCGAAGATCACCGGCGCGGTGGTCGATTCGATCTTGCGCGCGCCCAGGCGGGCGGCGGCGCGGCGGCCGGCCTCGGCGCCGATGGCGTCAGGCGAGGGCAGGTCCTCGGCATGGCGCAGGCTGCGGCCTTCGCCGCCCCGCTCCATGCCCGCGCCTTCCCCGGCGATGGCCGAGGCGGAAAGCGAGAAACCGGTGGCGCGGTGCGCGCCCGTGAAGCCGTGGCTGGTGGCCATGAGCCAGTTGGACGACGACCAGGCGGCCGAACCGCCGTCGGAATTCGTCACGCCCTCGATGGCGCGGGCGGCGGCCTCGGCGACGCGGGCCTTGTCCTCCAGCGACTCCGCCGAAGGTTCATAGGCGTCATAAAGGTCGAGGTCGGCGTGCGGCCCCTTGGCTAGACGATCCTGCGGCGCGAAGCCGGCATAGGGGTCTTCCGGGGCCAGGCGGGCCATGGCCACGGCGCGCTCGATCAGCTTGCGGCGGCCCTCGGTCGACAGGTCGGAGCCGGACACCACGGCCTGGCGCTGGCCCACGAAGACGCGGACGCCCAGGTCCTGCGCCTCTTCACGCTCGACCTCCTCCAGGTCGCCCATGCGGACGGTGACGGACAGGGACTGGCGTTCGGCGAAGACGGCCTCGGCCGCGTCGGCTCCGGCCTTGAGCGCGGCGCCGATGACGTCGTTGAGGAGGTTTTGATCCATGGCCGCCATATGGGGCGCCGCACCCTTGCGGGGCAAGCGCCCAGCCCGCGTCAGACGATCGCGTAGATCAGCAGGACGGCGGCGATGAACACGAAGGCGATCCAGCTGACCAGCATGCCCACGGCGCGCGGCAGAGACGCTCCGCCGCTGTTGGACAGGCCGATGGCGTGGACCAGGCGTCCGACGAACAGCAGCAGGCCGCCCAGATGGATGGCGAGGGGCAGGGCGCCGAGCTGGGCCAGCAGCACCAGGCCGATCAGGCCGATGGGGGCGTACTCAGTAGCGTTGCCAAAGGCTCGGATGGCCTGGGCCAGGTCCGGATGCCCGCCGTCGCCCAGGGCGACCTTGTGACGGCGTCGCAGACGCACCACCCGAACCGAAAGCACCAGCAAAAGCAGGATGTGCAGGCCCACCCACAGCGCCGCCGCGGGTCCTGAAGTCAAACTGTTCAACGCGAAGTTCCTCTACGCCCCGTGCTCAATAGGCGCCGCTTTGTGCACGCCCGCAAGTTTCGGGGTTACTGCACCTGCCGCCCGACGGGGTAGAGCAGGTGCCGCTCGTCGTAATAGGGGGTGCGGGCGTAGAACCAGGCCAGGCGGGCGTTCTGGTTCTTGGCGAACGCGGGATCGGTCGCCAGCTTGGCCTCGAATTCGGCCTTCAGCTTCGGATCGGCGGCCAGCATGCGTTCGGCCAGCGGCGCGATGGCGTAGCCCTCGATGTACTCCACCCGCTGCAGGATTTCGGGGAAGAAGCCCCAGGCGAAGAAGCTCTCCTCGCTCTCGGGCTCCAGCAGCAGGACGGCCAGTTCGCCCAGCGGCTGGTCGACGGGCACGCGGACCGATCCGGCGGGGAAGGTGACGGTGCGGGCCTCGTGCGCCGCCTTGCCGGCCGTGATCTGGATATGGCCTTCGTTGCCGCGCGGGATGACCTTAGCGTCGGGCAGGCGCAGCATGTCCACCGCCACGGCCTGGGGCGCGGTCAGGGGCTCCACGCGGATGCCGTGGACCTTCAGGCGTTCGATGATCTCCGGCTTGGTGGCCGGGACGTAATAGGCGACGGGCGGCTTGATCTTCAGGCTGGGCTGGGCGGCGTAAAGCGTCTCGATCCACGGCTTCGGATCGGCCTTGCCCAGCCAGCGCACCTCCGTCCCGCCCGAAGCGGGGCTCTGATAGGTCTCGTACTGGATGCCCAGGAACGGACGCTGGCCCACCGGCTTGTCGGAAGCCTCGTAGTTCATCGCCACGTCGGTCGGCCGGAGCTGACGGTCAGCGGCGGCCGCCGCCTTCGCCGCAGCGCCGTCACGGGCCACGACCTTCAGGCTCTCCTCAAGCAGCACATAGGTGCCCAGCACGCGCTGGCGGTACGGCTTCAGGGAGTGGTTCTCGACCAGCACGGTCGGCGTGTGGCGGGCGTCGCCGTAGCCGGTGGAGAAGCGCAGGCCGGACGGATCGACCGTCAGGCCGTCCTTCGGATTGCGGTCGTCCTTGGCGAAGATCAGCTCGCCCGGGATATGGCCGGCGGCCTTCAGCGCCTTTTCGGTGGCGGGCAGGAAGCTCTTGTCCAGCCAGTCGCTGATGGCCGGCGACCGGTGGAAGGAGCGGCCCAGATAGCCTTCCCAGCCGTAGGTGATGTCGTACTGGTAGTCGACGCCGTCCGTCACATGGATGTCCATGTAGAGGGCCGGGTCGTACTTGTTGATCAGGCCCAGCATGGCCCGCATCTCCGGCGCGTCGAGCTTGCCGTAGTCGCGGTTCAGATTGAGGTTCTGGCCCGTGTGACGCCAGCCCTGGATCACCGGGCCGCGCTGGTTGGGGCGGTTGAAGCGCCCGGCCCGCTCATGCCCGTCGACGCTGAAGATCGGTACGAAGACGAAGTTCACGCCATCCAGCAGGTTCGATTTCCCGCGCAGGGCGATGTCGCGCAGCAGCATCAGGCCGGCGTCCTTGCCGTCGATCTCGCCCGGGTGGATGCCGGCCTGGGCCAGGAACACCGGCTTGGTGGGATCGAGTGTCGCGCCGTCCTTGCTGGCGACGACCACCAGCATGTCGCGGCCCTCGGGCGACTTGCCGAACACCTCCAGCTTAAGCAGGCCGTTCGACGCGGCGACCAGGCGCTCCAGATAAGCCCGGGTGTCGGCATAGCTGGGGCTGTCGGTCAGGCCCGTCTTCTCCGACGGCGTGATCCACGGGTCGTTCGGCTTGGCGACCAGCTTCTCGCTCGCGCCCTTCCAGGCCGGAGCCGGCGGCAGGATTTCGCTGTCCCAAGGGGCCGCCAGGGCGGTGGTGGAGAGGAGGCTAGTGAAGAGAAGGGTGACGCCGAGCCTGTTCATTTTTCTTCCGCTCTCCCCCGCGCGGGCGGGGGTCCATTCTGATGGTCCGCTTGGGTTCCCGCCTTCGCGGGAATGAGCGGCTGTCTGTTTGCGTCCTTCGACACGTCTCCTCAGGATGACGAAATCAGCAAGCCTTGGTCATGCTGAGCGGACGCGAAGCGTCCAGTCGAAGCACGTACCTAT
Organism: Caulobacter segnis; assembly: GCF_029543125.1. Lineage (GTDB taxonomy): Bacteria > Pseudomonadota > Alphaproteobacteria > Caulobacterales > Caulobacteraceae > Caulobacter > Caulobacter segnis_D. The sequence continues at coordinate 70,632 of NZ_JARQWW010000001.1, read as the reverse complement.
TTCTTCGGTTTCCAGATGGGAGCGCCGCCGCCGGGCAGGCCAAGGCGCGACCACTTCTCGCTGACCGAGTCGATGACGTCCTGGTCCATGCGGATCTCCTCGCCCCATTCGCGATGGGTCTCGGGCTCCCACTTGTCGGTGGCGTCCAGGCCGATCTTCGAGCCCAGCCCGCTCTGGGGGCTGGCGAAGTCGAGGTAGTCGATGGGGGTGTCCTCGATCACCGTGATGTCCCGCGCCGGGTCCATCTTGGTGCTGACCGCCCACATGACGTCCTTCCAGTCGCGGGCGTTGATGTCGTCGTCCACGACGATCACCCACTTGGTGTACATGAACTGGCGCAGATAGCTCCACACGGCCAGCATCACGCGCTTGGCGTGGCCGGGATAGGCCTTCTTCATCGACACCACGGCGATGCGGTAGCTACACCCCTCGGGCGGCAGCCAGAAGTCGGTGATCTCCGGGAATTGCTGGCGGATCAGCGGGATGAACACCTCGTTCAGCGCCTCGCCCAGCACGCTCGGCTCGTCCGGCGGACGGCCGGTGAAGGTGGTCAGGTAGATCGGGTCCTTGCGCATGGTGATCGCCGTCACCTGGAAGACCGGGAACTTCTCGACGCTGTTGTAGTAGCCGGTGTGGTCGCCGTACGGCCCTTCGTCGGCGTACTCGTCCAGCAGGACGTGGCCTTCCAGCACGATCTCGGCCTGGGCCGGGACCATCAGGGGCACGGTCTTGGCCGGGACCAGCTCGGCCTTGGCGCCGCGCAGCAGCCCGGCGAACTGGTATTCGCTCAGGGTGTCCGGCACCGGGGTCACGGCGGCCAGGATGGTGCCCGGATCAGCGCCCAGGACCGCGCAGGCGGGCAAGGGCTCGCGGGCGCCAGTCTTCTTGTGGCGAGCGTAGTGCTGGGCGCCGCCGCGGTGGGCCAGCCAGCGCATGATGCACTTGTCCTTGCCCAGGACCTGCATCCGGTAGATGCCCAGGTTGAAGTCGTCCTCGCGCTCCTTGCCCGGTCCCTTGGTCACCACCAGCGGCCAGGTGATCAGCGGCGCGGGCTCGCCCGGCCAGCAGGTCTGGATCGGCAACTTGCTGAGGTCGATCTGGTCGCCGGTCAGGACGACCTCCTGCACCGGGGCCTTCTTCACCACGGCGGGGCGCATGCTCATGACCGTCTTGGCCAGGGGCAGCATGTCGAAGGCGTCCTTCAGACCCTTGGGCGGCTGCGGCTGGCGCAGGAAGGCCAGCAGTTCGCCGACCTCGCGCAGCTCGCCGGCGGTGGTGCGGCTTTCACCGCCCAGGGTCACGCCCATGGCCACCCGCGCCACCGTGCCGAACAGGTTGGCCAGGGCCGGCATCTCGGATTTCGTGCCGTCGGCCTTGATGACGTTCTCGAACAGCACGGCGGGGCCGCCGGTCGCCAGCAGGCGGGTCTGGATCTCGGTCATTTCGAGGACCGACGATACGGGCTCGGAGACGCGGACCAGTTCGCCCTTCGCCTCGAGCATGGCCATGAATTCGCGGAGGGATCGGTAGGCCATGAAAACTTCCGTGCAGACTGCGCCGCCCCGCTTTAGCGGTCAGGCGGAAGGACGCAAAGCCCAACCGTCGCATCGACACGGTGGAGCTGGACTGATAATCGTTCGCAACATTTTTGCAGGAGCCGACATGCACGACAGCACCCTGGCGGAGCAGATGCGGACGGGCGACGTGCGCGCCCTCAGCACGGCGCATCCCGGCGACCGCGGCGTCATCGTCCATGTGGGCGATCACAGCAAGCATGGCGTCCTGGGGGCCGAAGAGCTGGAGCGCCGCCTGCTGGAGCTCGGCTTTGTCGAAGGCGCGGATATCGAGCTGCTGCACGAAGGCATGATCGGCGGCGACCCCATCGCCGTGCGCGTTGACGGCATGCGCGTCGCCCTTCGCCGCAAGGAAGCGGCCGCCATCAATGTTCGTTTTGAGTCCGGGAACTGAGTTTTGACTGACGTGACGCTTTCCCCGCTGCGCGCCGCGCTGGTGGGCAATCCAAACTCCGGCAAGACCGCCCTGTTCAACGCCCTGACCGGCGCCCGGCAGAAGGTGGCCAACTATGCCGGCGTCACCGTCGAGCGGAAGGAAGGTCACCTGACCACGCCGGCCGGCCGCACGCTTTCGGTCCTCGACCTGCCCGGCACCTACTCCCTGCGCGCCCGCAGCCCGGATGAAGTGGTGACCCGCGACGCGGTGCTCGGCCGCCTGGAGGGCGAGACGCCGCCCGACGTGGTGGTCTGCGTGGCCGACGCCACCAACCTGCGCCTGATCCTGCGCCTGGTGCTGGAGCTGAAGCAGGTGGGCCGGCCGTTCGTCCTGGCGCTCAACATGTTCGACATCGCCCAGCGCCAGGGCCTGCAGATCGACATCGAGCGCCTGTCCAAGGAGATCGGCGCGCCGATCGTCACCACGGTCGCCACCCGCAAGCGCGGTCTGGAGGACCTGCTGAAGCAGGTCGACGCCGTGGCCGACACGGTCAAGCCGCACGACAACGTCTGGCACGAGCCGACCGCCGCCGAGCTGCGCAACGCCCACGCCGAGGCGCGCCGCATCGTGAAGGCCTGCGTGAAGCCGGCCGAGCGTCCCGACACCATCACCGGCCGCATCGACGGCGTCCTGCTGCATCCGGTGGCGGGCATCGCCCTCCTGCTGGGCCTGTTGTTCGTCATGTTCCAGGCGGTGTTCACCTGGGCAGGACCGGCCATGGACGGCATCGAGGCGGGGTTCGCCGCCCTGAGCGAGCTGATCAAAGGCGTGCTGCCGGACGGTCTGTTGCAGAGCCTGCTGGTCGACGGCCTGATCGGCGGGGTGGGCAGCGTGGTGGTGTTCCTGCCGCAGATCCTGATCCTGTTCTTCTTCATCATCATGCTGGAGGACAGCGGGTACATGGCCCGCGCGGCCTTTCTGATGGACAAGATCATGGGCGGCGCCGGCCTGCATGGGCGGGCCTTCATCCCGCTGCTGTCCAGCTTCGCCTGCGCGATCCCGGGGATCATGTCCACGCGGGTGATCGACAACAAGCAGGACCGCCTGACCACCATCCTGGTGGCGCCGCTGATGACTTGCTCGGCGCGGATTCCGGTCTACACCCTGATCATCGCCGCCTTCATTCCCAACACCACGGTGTGGGGCTTCGTCAGCCTGCAAGGGCTGGTGATGTTCGGCCTCTACGCCTCCGGCATCATCAGCGCCCTGCTGGTCTCCTTCGTCATCCGCCGCATCTTCTGGCGGGGTTCGGTGGAGCCTTTCATGATGGAGCTGCCGACCTACAAGACGCCCGACATCAAGAACGTGCTGATGAACCTGTGGATCAGGGCGCGCATCTTCATGAGCCGGGCGGGCCGCATCATCCTGCCGCTGATGATCATCGTCTGGGTGCTGTCGACCTTCCCCTATCCGCCGGAAGGCGCGACCGAGCCGGCCATCGACTACAGCTTCGCCGGCATGATCGGGCACTTCATCCAGCCGGTCATGCAGCCCATCGGCTTCAACTGGCAGATGTCCATCGCCCTGATCCCGGGCATGGCCGCCCGCGAAGTCGCGGTGGCGGTGCTGGGCACGGTCTATGCGGTCAGCGAGGCGGACGGCGCCACGGACGCCCTGGCCTCGACCCTGTCCAGCCACTGGTCGATCGCCACGGCCCTGGCCTTCCTGGCCTGGTACGTGTTCGCGCCCCAGTGCGCCCCGACCCTGGGCGTGGTGAAGCGCGAGACCAACGGCTGGCTGTGGCCGTCGGTCATGTTCTTCTACATGGTGGGGCTGGCCTACCTGGCGGCGTTCGTGACGTTCCGCGTGGCGAGCGCGTTCGGGCTGGGGTGACCCAGCCCGCTACGGCGGCTTAGCGCGTGGGAACCGGTGTCTCGCCGCGGTAGTCGTAGAAGCCGCGGCCGCTCTTGCGGCCCAGCCATCCGGCCTCGACGTACTTCACCAGCAGCGGGCAGGGACGGTACTTGCTGTCCGCCAGGCCCTCATAGAGCACGTTCATGATCGACAGGACGGTGTCCAGGCCGATGAAGTCGCCCAGTTCGAGCGGGCCCATCGGATGGTTGGCGCCCAGCTTCATGGCCGTGTCGATGGCGTCAACGGTGCCGACGCCTTCGTACAGGGTGTAGATCGCCTCGTTGATCATCGGGACCAGCACGCGGTTCACGATGAAGGCCGGGAAGTCCTCGGCGTTCGAGGTGGTCTTGCCCAGGGACTGGGCGAAGGCGACAGCCGTCTCGTAGGTCGGAACGTCCGTGGCGATGCCGCGGATGATCTCCACCAGCTTCATGATCGGCACGGGATTCATGAAGTGCAGGCCGATGAACCGTTCCGGCCGGTCGGTGACCGAGGCCAGGCGGGTGATCGAGATCGACGAGGTGTTCGACGCCAGCAGGGTGTCGGGACCCAGGTGCGGCACCAGGCTGCGGAAGATCGACTTCTTGATCTCTTCGTTTTCGGTGGCCGCCTCGATGGCGATGTCTGCGCCGCCGACCGCGGCGACGTCCTCGGCCGGCTTGATGCGGGCCAGGGCGGACTTCATGGCGGCGTCGTCGATGATTCCGCGGCCGACCTGACGCGCCAGGTTCTTCTCGATCAGGGCGACGCCCGCGTCGATCCGTTCCTTCGAAAGATCGTGCAGCAGCACATCATAGCCAGCCAGCGCGACCACATGCGCGATGCCGGCGCCCATCTGACCAGCGCCGATGACGCCTACCGACTTGATATCAACCATACCCCAAGCCTTGGCTTGAACGCTCCGGCGGCGCCGCAGCTGAAAAAACAAGCGCGGTATGTAGCACGAACGACCGTATGATCGACAAGCGATTGCTGCGGCGCAGCGAAGCGGCGCCTAGAAGGCGGCTGCGGAGTCGGCCAGAATCCAGTCCCGCAGGGCTTCGATGCGCGCCAGCTTGTGGCTGTCGGCCCGCCAGACGAAGTGGTGGGCGGTGGGAATGTCCACCTCGCCTGCGAAGGGGCGGACCAGGGTTCCGGCCGCCAGTTCGTCCTTGGCGAAGCCGATCCTGCCCAGCGCCACCCCCACCCCTTGAACCGCGGCGTCCAGCATGAACGAGGTGTCGTCGAACCGCAGTCCGCGCAGGGCGGCGGGCGGGGTCGGCAGGCCCTGGGCTTCGAACCACATCCGCCACGGAATGCCCGTGTGGCGCAGCAGCGGCACGTTCGCCAGGTCCTCCGGCTTCTCCAGCGGGTGCCGCTCCAGGAAGGCGGGGCTGCATACGGGGGCCAGGCTGTCGGCGAAGATTCGGCGGCTCTCCAGGCCCGTCCACGGGCCGATGCCGAAGCGGATGGCCACATCCACGCCGTCGCTGCGCAGATTGGCGAGCCCGTCGTCGGTCCGCACCTCCAACGCCGGCTCGATCTTCGAGATGGCCCCCATGCGCGGCGCCAGCCAGCGGCGGGCGAAGGACGACCCGATCGAGATCACCAGCGGGCAGAGCGAGGCCTGGAAGCGCGCGTCCTCCATGGCGTTGGTCAGCTCAGTCACCGACTTCGCCACCACCTTGGCCAGATCCTCAGCCGCGGGAGTGGGGTGCATGTCGTTGCCGGAGCGCAGGAACAGGGTCTGGCCCAGTTCGTCCTCAAGCCGGCGAATCTGCTGGCTGACAGCCCCGTGGGTGACGTTCAGCTCCCGCGCCGCGCGGCTGTAGCTGCGATGACGGACGGCGGCCTCGAGCGCGCGCAGACTGTTATACGGAACATGGGTCGCCATGCGGCCAAGATAGGTCTCCGCCAGCGAAGTCCAACGGCTTTCAACGCCTTGCAGCGCAACAAAGCGCTGCTGTGGGACTGATCGGACACAGAGAGGGGGCGGTCTGTCTCCACCTGTCCTGGCGGCGCTTGACTCTTCTCCGGCCGCATGAACACTTAAGTGAATGCTACAGTATCAAGCCGCGCCGCTCGACCTCGCCTTCCACGCCCTGTCCGATCCCGGACGCCGGGCGATGGTGGAGCGCCTGAGCTTTGGCCCCGCCTCGGTCAGCGAGCTGGCCAAGCCCCTGCCCATGACCCTGTCGGCGGTCACCCAGCACCTGAAGGTTCTGGAAGAGGCCGGGCTGGTGAAGAGCGAGAAGGTGGGCCGCGTGCGCACCTGCACCCTGGACGTCGGCGTCATGACCCAGGTCGAGCGCTGGATCGCCGAGCGCAAGCGCTTCTGGGAGCAGCAATACGATCAATTGGAGGCCTATCTGGCCCAAACCGCCCCTCAGGAGGGGGATCAATGAGCATCACCAACGCCATGTTCACGATCGAACGGGTGCTGAAGGCCTCACCCGCGCGGGTCTTCGCGGCCTATTCCAGCCTTGAGGCCAAGAGCGCCTGGTTCAAGACGCCGTCGGACATCGAAACCCTGAACCGCGACTTCGACTTCCGCGTCGGCGGCGTGGAGCGGTTCCGCGCCCGCTGGCCCAGCGGCATGGTGAGCGACTTCCAGGCCACCTATCACGACATCGTCGAGAATGAGCGGATCATCCTCGTCTACGACCTCTTCCATAACGACGATAAGCTATCGGTCTCCCTGATGACGCTGGAGTTCCGGGCCGAGGGCGACACCACCCGGCTGATCCACACCGAACAGGGCAGCTACTTCAGCGGCGGCGGCGAGGCGGTGAAGGGCCGGGAGCACGGCACGACCTGGCACGTGGAGAACCTTGTCGCCCTGATCGAGGGGCGAGAGGCTCCGGCCTTCGCATGACCATCGAACTCTTCGCTCACCCCTTCTCGTCCTACTGCCAGAAGGCGCTCATCGCGTTCTACGAGAATGACATCCCCTTCACCTATCGGATGCTGGAGGACGAAGGCGTCGGCGAGGAGCTGGCGTCCCTGTGGCCGATGAAGCGCTTCCCCATCCTGCGCGACAACGGCCGCGTGGTGATGGAGGCGTCCATCATCATCGAGCACTTGCAAGCCCATCACGCGGGGCCGGTGAAGCTGATCCCCCAAGACCCCGACCTCGCTCTTGAGGTGCGGATGCTCGACCGCTTCTTCGACAACTACGTCATGACACCCCAGGGCAAGTTTGTGTACGACGCCCTGCGCCCGGCCGAGAGCCGTGATCCCTATGGCGTCGACGAAGCGCGCAAGATGCTCGACACCAGCTATGCCTGGCTGGATCAGCGCATGCAGGGACGCACCTGGGCGGTGGGCGAGGCCTTCACCCTGGCGGACTGCGCCGCGGCGCCTTCGCTGTTCTACGCCGACTGGACCTACGAGATCCCCGAGCGCTACGCCGATCTGCTGGCCTATCGCGCGCGCCTGCTGCAACGCCCGTCCTTCGCTCGCGCGGTCGATGACGCACGGCGCTTCCGCTATTACTTCCCGCTGGGGGCGCCGGATCGGGACTAGGCCGCGGATTATCCCGCCATATAGTTGTTAGTTCGCCTCACATCTCCATCGAAAACCTATCGTTGGTCAACGAACCCCATGCGGAGGCATGTTCGGGTCACGGCGCGCCGCTGACCCACGTTCTTTCCATAGGTGATGGTGTGATGAAGATCCTGCTGATCGCGGGCGTGAGCACGCTCGTCCTGACTCTTAGCGCCCATGGCGTCCTGCCCAATCCCGTCCACAAGGACGAGTTGCGCTGGACCGAGGGGCTAGTCCTTGAAAGCCCCCGCTGACGATCAAAAGAAAGGCCCGGAGAACGCCTCCGGGTCTTTTCTCTTTGGTGCGACTGCTTCGGCTATCCCCTCGCACCTCTGAGGGCGGGTGACTGCTGCCTTTCCCAAACTCCGTCACCCTAGGCCTTGTGCCTAGGGCCCAGAAACGGCGGAGCTTTGTGGCGAGGGTCCCTGCATCCGCTTGCTCAGAGCCAGCCGCCCGCCAACGCCCTGGCCGCTGAACCAGGGACCCAAGGCACAGGGCCTGGGGAGGCGACAATGAGCGGACTTCGGAGCTTGTCTCCGGCCTGGCCTTAGACGTCCTTCTTCCACCAGGCGGCGTCCTCGCCGGACTGATAGGTCTTGGCGTAGGCGCCGACCTCGCGGCGGGGGGCGAGGGCGCGGGCGGTGACCTCGTCCTCGTACTGTTCCTGGGTCTGGGCGGTGGCCGCCATCTCGACCTTGGCGCCGTAGGCCGTGGCGATCTTGTCGGCGCGGTGGGCGGCCAGTTCGGGGCCCAGCAGGCCGCGCTCGTCCGGACCGCCGAGGGTGAGGGCCGAGCCGCGCGAAGTGACCGCGCCGCTGTTGGCGATTTCGGCGATCACCTCCGCGCCGGCGCGGACCGTGGCGTAGAGCGTCTCGGCCGGCGCGGCGTCGTCATAGGCCTTGGTGGCGGCCAGGCCGCGTTGCTGCTGGCGGGCCAGCTGCTCCGGCGTGGCGGTTTCCGACGGCAGCGGCGCGCGAGCGGTGGTCTCGGGCGCTGGAGTGCTGACGGCAGGCCTGCCGCGCGCCGCAGCGTCGCCGTCCGGCCGACCGGTCGGCTGGCGCAGGAAGGACGCGTTATTGAGCGGCGTAAGGGCCATTAACCATTTGTGCGGGTGTTCGCCCGAGTCGGCAAGCAGGCCGGGCGCGCATGCAAAAAGGCCCGGAAGTCGCCTTCCGGGCCTTAGGTCTCCAGCGGTGGAGAAGTCTTACTTGCCGGCGGCCTTGAGGGCCTCGGTCAGTTCCGGAATGGCGGTCTTGTAGTCCGCCACCAGGCCATAGTCGGCGACCTGGAAGATCGGGGCGTCGGCATCCTTGTTGATGGCGACGATGACCTTGGAGTCCTTCATGCCGGCCAGATGCTGGATGGCGCCCGAGATGCCGACGGCGATGTACAGCGACGGGGCGACGACCTTGCCGGTCTGGCCGACCTGGTAGTCGTTCGGGGCGTAGCCGGCGTCCACGGCGGCGCGCGAGGCGCCGACGGCGGCGCCCAGCAGATCGGCCAGGGGCTCGATCACGCGCTGGAACTCTTCAGCCGAACCCATGGCGCGGCCGCCCGAGACGACGATCTTGGCGGCGCCGAGTTCCGGGCGGTCCGACTTGACCATCTCTTCCGAGACGAAGCGGGTGTGGGCCGGAGCGCCGGCGGCGCCGGCCTTCTCGACCGAGGCCGAACCGCCTTCGGCCGCGGCCTTGAAGACGGTGGGACGAACGGTGGCGACCACCTTGGCGTCGCTGGTCTGGACGGTCTCCAGGGCGTTGCCGGCGTAGATCGGGCGCACGAAGGTCTTGGCGTCGACCACTTCGATGATGTCGCTGATCAGCGAGACGTCAAGCTTGGCGGCGATGCGCGGCGCGACGTTCTTGCCCTGCGAGGTCGAGGGGATCAGCACGGCGTCGTAGCCGGCGGCCAGCGGAACGACCGTGGCTTCGAACGCCTCGGCCAGGCCTTGGCCCAGGGCGTCGCTGTCGGCGGTCAGCACCTTGCGCACGCCGGCGATGCCGGCCGCGGCCTTGGCCGCCGAGTCCACGCCCTTGCCGGCGACGAGGATGTCGATGTCGCCGCCGAAGCCCTGGGCGGCGGTGACGGTCTTGTTTGTGGTGTCGCGCACCACGCCTTCGTGGTGATCGGCGATGACGAGAACGGCCATTAGAGCACCCCCGCTTCGTTCTTCAGCTTCATCACGAGGTCGGCCGCGGTCTCGACCTTGATGCCGGCGGAGCGCTTCGGCGGTTCGGTGACCTTCAGGACCTTGAGGCGAGGCGCGACGTCGACGCCGTAGTCGGCGGGCGACTTGGTGTCGATCGGCTTCTTCTTGGCCTTCATGATGTTAGGCAAGCTGGCGTAGCGCGGCTCATTGAGGCGCAGGTCGGCGGTGATCACCGCCGGCAGGTCCACGTCCAGGGTCTGCAGGCCGCCGTCGACCTCGCGGGTGACCTTGGCGGACTTGCCCGACAGCTCGACCTTCGAGGCGAAGGTGGCCTGCGGCCAGTCGAGCAGGGCGGCCAGCATCTGGCCCACGGCGTTGTTGTCGCCGTCGATGGCCTGCTTGCCCATGATGATGAAGCCAGGGCTTTCCTCGCCCACGACGGCCTTCAGCAGTTTGGCCACCGCCAGGGGCTCGGGATCGGCGTCGGTCTGGATCAGGATGCCGCGGTCGGCGCCCATGGCCAGAGCGGTGCGGATCGTCTCCTGGGCCTGCGCCGGGCCGATGGAGACCACGACGATCTCTTCAACGGCGCCCTTTTCCTTCAGGCGGACGGCTTCCTCGACCCCGATCTCGTCGAACGGGTTCATGGACATCTTCACGTTGGCGAGATCAACGCCGGTCTGATCGGGTTTGACCCGCGCCTTGACGTTGTAGTCGATCACCCGTTTGACCGGGACCAGCACCTTCATAGGGTTCAGCCTCTTTGTCTGACTTACTAAGCGTTCCTGCGTCTCTTTCGGAATTAAAGCCTCCGGCGCGCATTGCAAGCTTCCGTTAGCGTCAACGTCAGGTTTGTGGCGAAAGACCGGCGTCCGCGGCGCTTCGCCCCTAGAAAAGCGCGTTCCGGCCGACTAAAGGCGAGCCCCATGAACCGGTTCCTCACCCGCCTGAAGATCATCTTTCTGGTCATCTTCGCCGTCAGCTGCGCCGCCGTGCTGGTCTACCACGTCTTCTGGGTGTGGCCGGGCAAGCGCTGTGAGCTGAAGGGCAACTGGTGGGATCCGGCGACGCGCACCTGCGCCGTGCCCGTGCCGCTCTACATGATCACCGGCCGGCCCAATAAGCCATTCCAGGCTGAAGACCCGAACACGACCGAAAAGGTCGCGCCGCAGTCGATCCCGGACGCCCCCGCCGAGCCGGCCCCGGCCGAGGAAGCCGCCCCGGCGGCCCCGCCGAAGAAGTAAGCGCCTAACGCGTCGCGCCCGGCCGCCAGAGCACGTCGCCCGCGCCCTTGTCGTTGGCGTGGCGCGAGGCCACGAACAGCAGGTCCGACAGGCGGTTCAGGTATTTCAGCGCCGGTTCGCCGACGATCTCGCCCGGCTCGGCCATCAGGGCCACGCACAGGCGCTCCGCCCGCCGGCAGACCGTGCGGGCCTGGTGCAGATAGGCCGCCGTGGCCGTGCCGCCCGGCAGGACGAAGGAGTTGAGCGGCGACAGCGCCGCGTTCAGTTCGTCGATCTCGCCTTCCAGCCGCGTGACCTGGCTATCGAGAATGCGCAGCGGCTCCCAGTCCGGCTTGCCGTGCTGTTCCGGGGTGGCGAGGTCGGCCCCCAGATCGAAGAGCTCGTTCTGGATGCGGCCCAGGATCGGATCGAGCACGGCGTCGTCCGCCGTGTGCAGCCGCACGAGTCCAAGGCAGGCGTTGGTCTCGTCCACCGCGCCATAGGCCTCGACCCGCAAGGAGGCCTTGCTGACCGGCGCGCCGGTGGACAGGCGCGTCATGCCCTTGTCGCCGGTGCGCGTATAGATGCGGTTGAGCGTGACCACGCCTAGCGGCTCTTGATCCAGACCGCCGCCAGCACGACGCCGACGGCGACCGCCTGCAGGACCACCCGAAGCTGCATCAGCTTGTTGGAGCGGGCGGACGATCCAGCCCCGCCGCGCGCCAGGGTGTAGAGGCCGATGCCGAGCACGCCGAGCACGGAAAGCAGGGCGATCGGAACGAGGATGAGGAAAAGCGTGTCCATTGCGTCATGGTACTGCCACGGCCCTCGCCGCGCCACGAGCATGCCTCTTCAAATTTCAGAGAACATGTTCAACGAAATTTGCAAAAATTGCTGTTAGGTGTTAGTTCTTGGCTTGGCTGTGGGGCTGAACGGGTCGGGTGTAACCGGCCGCCAAGGATTAAAGCAGAGATATGAACCGTCATAAGGACGCGACCCGCTTCGCGCTCGTCTTCACCTCATGAGCTACGAACCCCTCACCATCGAGGCCGAGTCCGAAGCTCCTCCGGTCAAGGTCAACCGCCGCACGATCGCCAAGCAGCGCACGCGCGAGAAAGTCCTGGAAGCCGCCCGCACGCTGTTCATTCAGCGCGGCTATGAAGGCGCCACCATCCGTGACATCGCCCAGGCTGCCGGCATGTCGACTGGCGCCGTGTTCGCGAACTTCGCGGACAAGAGCGAGCTGTTCGACGCCATCATCAAGGGCGACCTGGAGGAACTCCACGAGCAGATGTCCGCCGCCGCTTCCGACGCCAAGGGTGTCGAGCAGGTGCTGCTGGGCATGTTCGGCGCGGGCTACAGCCTCTATCTGAAGCAGCTGCCGATGGTTCAGGCCGTGATCTCCGCGTCCTGGACCCGCGACGCCAACAACGAAAACGAGCATCGCGCGGCCCTGAAGCCGCTCCTGGCTCTGGTCGAAGCGGCGCTGAAGCGCGGCGTGGCCGACGGCGAGATCGCCAAGACGGTCGATCTGGGCCTGCTGCTGGACACCGTGTGGGACCTGTATCTGGTCAACTACCGCCGCGCCGTGTTCGACGAACTGGGCGTTGAGCAGCTGACGGCTCGTCTGTCGTCGCAGCTGTCGATGCTTCTGCGGGGCGCTCGGCCCTAAGTCCGATGGATCAGCCCCTGGGCATCCGTAAGGCGCAGAAGCTGGCCACGCGCCAGAAGGTCCTTAAGGCCGCTCGCGAGCTGTTCGCGGAGATCGGTTATGAGGACGCCACCATCCGCGTCATCGCCGAAAGGGCGGGCGTGTCGATCGGTGGCGTCTTCACCACCTTCGCCTCCAAGGCCGAAGTGCTTCAGCACGTGGTCTATGACTGGGCGGAGGAGGGGCTCTACCAGGAGCTTGAACGCCGCATCCCCGAGCTCGAGGGCTCGACCGCCGACCGGCTGGTCGGGGTAATGCGCGTGATCTTCAGCTTCGACTCCCAGCGGCCGAAGGTGATGCTGGCCCATATCGGCCTCGCCTTCGATCCGTACCCCGCGCCGGGCGCGCGGCCTTTCGGGCATAACCAGCGCCTGCTCGGCCATATGCGCCAGGTGCTGCTGGACGGCATTACGCGGGGCGAGGTTTCGCCGGACGTCGATGTGGACCTGATTGTCGACACCGTGGCCGGGGCCTACGCCTGGAACTTCCGCATGGTCGCTCACGGCGCCGGCGAGGCCGAGATCATGGGCCTCTTCGCCCGTCAGGTCGAAATGATCGCCAGGGGCTTCGCCGCCAAGGCGAGCTAGGAGCCTGTCCACGTAATCGGCTCGACGGCGGGGATTTGGCCTGATTCACTCAGGCCATGAGCAAGACGTTTCGAGCGTGGGATGTGGACCAGACGTGGCTGCTGCCGCCGTCGATCCATGAGTTCGTGCCTGCCGATCACCTTTCGCACTTCGTGCGGGACACGGTGCGGGAAGGGCTGGATCTGTCGGCGATCCTGTCGACCTATTCGGAGGGTCGGGGCTACCCGCCGTTCCACCCCGGGATGATGACGGCTTTGCTGCTCTACGGGTACGCCCAAGGTGTCTACTCCTCGCGCAAGCTGGCCCGGGCCTGCGAGGAGCGGGTGGACTTCATGGCGGTCACCGGGATGAACCGCCCCGATTTTCGGACCATCAATCAGTTTCGCCTGCGCCACCTGAAGGCCCTGGAGGGTCTGTTCGTGCAGGTGCTGCAGCTTTGCCAGGCCGCGGGTCTGGTGGGGCTGGGCCACGTGGCGGCGGACGGGACCAAGCTGAAGGCCAACGCCTCACGCCACAAGGCGATGAGCTATGGGCGCATGAAGCAGACCGAGGTGGAGCTGCAGCGTCAGGTGGCCGAATGGATGCGCAAGGCCAGGGTCGCCGACGAGCTGGACGACGTGCGCCATGGGGCCGACCGGCGCGGCGACGAGACGCCGGCCTGGATGGCCGACAAGCAGCAGCGGCTGGAGCGCATCCTCAAGGCGCGCGCCGAGCTGGAGGCGGAGGCGGCCGAGCATCCGGATGACCGCGATCCGGACGGTCCGGGTCCGTCCTCTGGCATGCAGAACCGCGGCAGGCCCAGGCGCGCCAAGGACGGCGGCCCGCCGCCCAACGCCCAGCGCAACTTCACCGATCCCGACTGCCGCATACAGCCGACCAGGGACGGCTTCATCGCCGGCTACAACGGCCAGGTCATCGTCGCCCAGAGGCTGGCGACCAATCCGGCCGATTATGGCGCGCTCATTCCCCTGGTGGATCAGGCCCGCAGCAATCTGGGCCGCAAGCTCAAGCTCGTCTCAGCCGACAGCGGCTTCGCCAACGAGGCCAATCTGGCCGCCCTCGAGGAGCGGCGCATCCGCGCCTACCTGGCGCCGAACCGCAAAACCAGGCGCGACTTCAAGACGTCTCCCCTGATGGCGGCCATGGCCGACAAGCTTCGACGCGCCGGACGCGCCTCGCCTTACCGATTGCGAAAGCAGGTCGTCGAACCGGTCTTCGGCCATATCAAGCACGCCAGAGGGTTCAGGCAGTTCCTGCTTCGGGGCTTCCAAAAGGCCAAGGCCGAGTGGAGCCTCATCTGCACCGCCCACAACCTGCTCAAACTGGCCAGGGCAGCGGGCTGAGGCCCCCATTCGCCTGCATCAACCTTCCCGCCTCAGTCCAACTTCAATCGTCAAAACGATTACGTGGACAGGCTCCTAGTCCTCCAGCATACGGCGGGCGATGACCTGGGCCTGAATCTCCCCGGCCCCCTCGAAAATGTTCAGGATGCGCGCGTCGGCCAGCAGGCGGCTGGCGGCGTATTCCACGGCGAAGCCGTTGCCGCCGTGGATCTGCAGGGCGTTGTCCGCCGCCGCCCAGGCCATGCGCGCGGCGATCAGCTTGGCCATGCCGGCCTCCAGGTCGCAGCGCTCGCCGTCGTCCTTCCGCCGGGCGGCGAAATAGGTCAGCTGCCGCACGCCCATGATCTCCGCGGCCATCATGGCCAGCTTGTTGTGGACGCGGGGAAATTCGAAGATCGCCTTGCCGAACTGCTTGCGGTCCAGGGCGTAGGACAGGCCGGTCTCCATGGCCGACTGCGCCACGCCGATGGCGCGGGCGGCGGTCTGGATGCGGGCGCTCTCGAAGGTGGCCATGAGTTGCTTGAAGCCCTGGCCCTCGACCCCGCCCAGCAGGTTCTCGGCCGGGACGGTGAAGCCGTCGAAGCCGATCTCGTACTCCTTCATCCCGCGATAGCCGATGACGCCGATCTCCCCGCCGGTCATGCCTGGGGTAGGGAAGGCTTCGTCCTCGTCGCCGCGCATCTTCGGCGCCAGCAGCATGGACAGGCCGCGATAGTCGGTGGTGTTCGGATCAGTGCGGACCAGCAGGGTCATCATGTCGGCGCGGGCCGCATGGGTGATCCAGGTCTTGTTCCCGGTCACCACGTACTGGCCGCCCTCCAGCGTGGCGCGCGTGCGCAGCGAGCCGAGATCGGAGCCGGTGTTCGGCTCGGTGAAGACGGCGGTGGGCAGGATTTCCGCCGAGGCGATCACCGGCAGCCAGTCGTTCTTCTGCTCCTCGGTGCCGCCGGTCAGGATCAGCTCGGCGGCAATCTCCGATCGGGTGCCGAGGGAGCCGACGCCGATCCAGCCGCGAGACAGCTCTTCCGACACCACGCACATGGCGGTCTTGCCGAGGCCGGAGCCGCCGTACTCCTCGGGAATGGTCAGGCCGAAGACGCCGAGTTGGCCCAGCTCCTCCAGCAGCTCCAGGGGGATCAGCTCGTCCTTCAGATGCCACTCGTGAGCGTGGGGAACGACCTTCTCCTGGGCGAAGGCGTGGAACTGGTCCCGGATCATTTCGAAGGTTTCGTCGAGTCCGGTGTTCTCCAGGGTGGCGCGGCCGCGCGCCTCGGCCAGCCGGCGGGCCAGACGGGTCTTCACGCCCTGGCCGCCGCCTTGGGAGAGCAAGACGGTCAGGGCGGGGGTGAACAGGTGCTCCACCGCATCGTCGCCGACGCCGAGGTCAGAGGGCCGGATGATCTCCCCCTGGTTCATCGGAATGCCGCCGACCAACTGGCTGGCGTACTCGGCGAACAAAAGCTGGGCGAGAAGAGACTCGATCTCGCCGAAGCGGCCCTCGTCGTCGAGGTTGGCGGCCCACTCGGCCA
Organism: Caulobacter segnis; assembly: GCF_029543125.1. Taxonomy (GTDB): domain Bacteria; phylum Pseudomonadota; class Alphaproteobacteria; order Caulobacterales; family Caulobacteraceae; genus Caulobacter; species Caulobacter segnis_D. The sequence goes on along the minus strand of NZ_JARQWW010000001.1, from coordinate 54,701 downwards.
CCTGGGTCATGAGCTCCGCATAGGCGGCGTACCAGCCGAAGCCGTGGACGGCGTGCTGCTCGTCGTCCGCCAGCTTGCGGTCGATCTTGCCGTTTACGCTGATGCGGGCCTTCACGGCGGGTTTGGCGGCGCGGACGAAAGCCTTCGCGCCTTCCGCCGCCTCGCGAAGCAGATCGGTCAATCCAGCCAGGATCAGGGCTTCCGCCAAGGTCTCTCTCCCCTGCGTCTTCTCGTTGTTGGCGGAAACTATAGGCCCACCTCGCACCTGCGAACAGTGCGGTGCAGCATGATCGTCAAAGCGTGCCGAGCGCGGCTTCCAGCGCCGCCATATCGGCGGGCAGGGACGTCTCGAAGCGCAGGGTCTCACCCGTGATGGGGTGGACGAAGCCCAGGACCGCCGCGTGCAGCGCCTGGCGTGTCAGTCCGGCGCTGGCGATCGCTTCTCGCACTACGGGCGCGGGCGTGCCGGACCCATAGACGGGATCGCCCAGGCAGGGTGCGCCCTTGGACGCCATGTGGACGCGGATCTGGTGCGTGCGGCCGGTCTGCAGGCGGCAGGACACCCGCGCGGCCAAAGGCTTTTCCTGCGGGCCGAAGCTCTTCTCCACCGCGTAGTGGGTGATGGCCTGGCGACCGCCGCTCTTGAGCACGGCCATCTTCTTGCGGTCGCTGCTGGAGCGTCCGATCAGGGTGTCGACGGTCCCCTTCGATGGATGCGGCGCGCCGCGCGTCAAGGCCACATAGACGCGGTCGATGTCGTGCGTGGCGAACAGCTTGGACAGGCCCTGGTGCGCCGCGTCGGACTTGGCGGCGACCATCACGCCCGACGTCTCCTTGTCCAGGCGATGGACGATGCCCGGGCGCGCCACGCCGCCGACGCCGGACAGGCTGTCGCCGCAGTGATGCAGCAGGGCGTTGACCAGGGTGCCGCTGTCTGTGCCCGGCGCTGGGTGAACCGCCATGCCGGCCGGCTTGTCGATGACGATCAGGTGTTCGTCCTCGAACAGCACGGTGAGCGGGATGGCTTCCGGCAAAGGCTCCGCCGGGGCCGGGGGCGGGATGAGGATTTCGTACACGCCGACGACGGCCTTCGCCGAGCCGGACGTGACAGGCGCGCCGTCGCGGCGGATCAGCCCGTCAGCCATCAGCGCCTGAAGGCGCGCGCGAGAGAGATCAGGAACGGCGGCGGCCAAGGCCTTGTCCAGCCTGTCGCCGATTGCGCCGTCACCAATCTGCACCAGCCGGACTTCGAAATCGGTTTCGTCTTCAGGCAGGTCTTCGCGCATCGCGGTTCTTCATATAGGCGTCACAACCAAATTGCAGAACCGGGAGCAGCCGGCCGTTGCGCCGCTTCTCGGTTACCCAGGGGGATAATAGATGCGTCCGTTCCAAACCAGCCTGCTGGCGGCGGTCAGCTTCTCCGCGCTCTTCGCCGGAGCGGCTCACGCGCAGAACAACGACCTGATCGACGAGCTGATCGTCACTGCGCAGAAGCGCGAACAGGCCGCGATCGACGTGCCGATGGCCTTGACGGCCTATAGCGGCGACCGCCTGGAAAAGCTGGGCGTGCAGGACTTCCAGCAGCTCTCGCGCTTCACGCCGGGCCTGTTGGTCCAGGACCAGTCGCCGAACAATCCGGGCTTCGTGATGCGCGGCATCACCTCGGACTCCACCGAAGCCACCGCCGAGGCACGGGTGTCGGTGTTCCAGGACGGCGTCTCGATCTCCAAGGCCCAAGGCTCCTACATCGAGCTGTTCGATCTGGAGCGCGTCGAAGTGGCCAAGGGCCCGCAATCGACCCTCTACGGCCGCGGCGCCATGATCGGCGCGGTGAACCTGATCCAGGCCAAGGCTGATCCGTCGGCCATGTCCGCCTGGGCCAAGCTGGGCGGCGGCGACTACGGCCAGGTGAACGCCGAAGGTTACGTGAACCTGCCGCTGAACGAGCAATTCGCGGTGCGTCTCGCCGGTCGTCTGCGCGAACGCGACGGTTATGTGGACAACGCCCTGGGCGGTGACGCCTTCAACTCGATCAGCACCTATGCCCTGCGCGGCACCCTGTCGTACCGCTCGGGCGGCAAGCTGAGCGCCGACCTGATCTACAATTACCAGAACGACAATCCGACCGGCACGGCCTTCAAGTCCGGCGGCTTCTCGCCCGCCAGCCCGCTGACCGGCCAGGTCCTGGCCGGCCGCAAGGCCTGGGAGCCGGCGGCTCTCGCTTCTCCGGCCAGCTTCGGCGTGGGCGACCTGGGCGTCGACCGCACCGTGCAGGGCGCCACCGCCCTGGTGAACTATGAGCTGACCGACAGCCTGACCCTGGCCTCGATCACCGCCTGGCGTCAGTTCGAATCCAAGGAGGTCTATGATCCGGATGGTCTGGCTCTGCCGATCCTCACGGGTCTGAACCACGGCAAGGGCAACCAGTGGAGCCAGGAGCTCCGCATCAACTACGACGCTGGCGGCCGCTGGACCGGCTTCTTCGGCGGCGACTTCTTCCATGAAGACGGCAGCCAGCGCACGCCCGTTCAGTTCGACGAGCGCATGGGCCTGGCGGTCCTGACGGGCCAACTGAACGCCGGCGCCGCGGGCCTGGGCTTCGCGCCGACCACCCCGGCCCCCGCCGCCGTGTTCAACAACACCGCCTTCACCGGCGCCCTGGTGCAGGGCATCGCGGCGGGCCTCAGCGGCAACCGCCTGCTGCTGACCTCGGCCCAGGCCGCGGCCATCGCCGCCAACCTGCGCCCGAACCACCAGGAAGGCGCCATCAACCGCGGCGACCTGGACAGCATCGACGTGTTCGGCGACGTGACCTTCCGCGCCACCGAGCGCTTGGAGCTGTCGGCCGGCCTGCGCTGGACCCGCGACGAGAAGACCACCACCTTCTCCTCGGCCACCTTCGGCGGCCGCTCCGTCCTGGGCGGCGTCATCGGCGCGGCCCAACTGGCGGCGAGCGGAACCGCGGCCAACCTGGCCCTGGCCAACGGCATCGTCACCGCCCTGCAGTTGCCGATCGTGCAGCAGATCCCGACTTCTCAACTGCCAAACTTCGGCCTGACCTTCCAGCCGACCACCGGCAACGGCCAGGCCTTCTCGGCGGACAACGAGGACTCCAGCTTCACCTGGCGCATGGTCGGCCGCTACGCCCTGACGGACGACGCCAACATCTACGCCTCCTATGCTCGCGGTCGTCGTCCGGAAGTGATGCAGGCCGGGTCGCCAGCCACGCCGTACGCCGCCCCGCGTTTCGAGCGTGTGGAGGCCGAGACGGTGGACAGCTACGAAATCGGCGTGAAGACGCACCTGCGCGAGCAGGGCCTGCGTCTGGAAGGCGCGGTCTATTACTTCGACTACGACAACTTCCAGACCATCCAGCAGCAGGGGACGCTGTTCATCACGACGAACGCCGGCAAGGCCAAGGCCTACGGCTTCGAAGGCCAGGCGGATTGGGCGGTGACGGGGAATGTCGACCTGTTCGGCACCTACGCCTACAGCCACGCCCGCTTCGACGGCGGCGCCTATGACGGCAATCACTTCCGCCTGTCGCCGGATCACTCCCTGTCGCTGGGCGCTTCGTTCCGCGTGGACGCGCTGGGCGGCCAGTTCGACTTCCGCCCGACCTACAGCTGGCGTTCGAAAATCTTCTTCGACGACAACAACGACCTGCCACAATATCAGCGCCCGCCGCGCACCTTCGTGGCCGACACCGTCCAGGACGAGCTGCAGAAGGCCTACGGCCTGTTGAACCTGCGCCTGGCCTATACGCCGGCCGATTACCCGCTGGTGCTGGAGGCGTTCGTCAACAACGCCCTGGACAAGGAATACCTCATCGACGCCGGCAACACGGGCGACAGCCTGGGCCTGCCGACCTTCATCGCCGGCGCGCCGCGCATGTACGGCGTGTCGATGGCCTGGAAGTTCAACTAACCGCGTCCGTCATGGACCGGTCATAGGCCGAAGCTAAAGCCCCTGTCGTCGACGGGGGCTTTTTCTTTGTCCCAAGCTGTCGGACCATCGGGCCAAAACGAGGGGGAAACCATGAAGATCAATCGTCGAGGCGCGCTGGCGCTGCTGGGTTTCGGCGCGGCTGCTCCGGCGGGCGCGGTGACGCCTCCGAAGTCCTATGCCGGCAAGGTTTCTTTCGACCATGGCGCCGCCTCCGGCGACCCGCTGGCCGACCGGGTGATCCTTTGGACCCGGGCCACGCCCGCGGACCCGAAGACCGCCGAGACCATCGCCCTGCGTTGGGACGTGGCGTCCGATCCGGAGTTCAAGCACGTCGTCGCGCAGGGCCAGGTTCCGACGGATGCGGGCCGCGACTTCACGGCGAAAGTGGATGTGGCGGGCCTGAAGCCCGCCACTGACTACTGGTACCGTTTCCGTCAGGTCGTCGCCGGTCAGCCGCAGGCCGCGCAGGTGTCCGGCCGCACCCGCACCCTGCCCAGGGGCGCTACCAAGGACGTGGTGCTGGCGGTGGCTTCGTGCTCGCTGTACCCGGGCGGGTTCTTCAACGCCTATGGCGCCATCGCCGCCCTGCCGCGCGTGGATGCTGTGCTGCACCTGGGCGACTACATCTATGAGTACGGGGCGGGCCCGGAGGACTACGGCATGGCCGTGGGCTCGAAGATCGGCCGCACGCCGCAGCCGCCGCACGAGATCATCACCCTGTCCGATTATCGGACGCGTCACGCTCACTACAAGGCTGACCCGCAGCTGCAGGCGGCCCACGCCCGCGCGCCATGGATTGTGGTGTGGGACGACCACGAAACGGCCAATGACGCCTGGCTGGGCGGCGCTGAAAACCACAATTCCGACAAGGGCGAAGGCGACTGGGCCGCCCGCAAGGCCGCCGCGCTGAAGGCCTATTACGAGTGGATGCCGATCCGCGAGACGGCCAACGGCCTCGAAGGCGCCTGGCGCAGCTTCCAGTTTGGTGATGTGGCGACCCTGCTGATGGTCGAGACCCGCCTGACCGCCCGCAGCAAGCAGCTGGACTACGACACCGACCTGACCCTGGTGGACGGCAAGCCGGACGTGAAGGCTTTCGCCGCCAAGTGGATGGACCCGTCCCGCCGCATGCTGGGCGAGACGCAGGAAAAGTGGCTGGCCGGCGAACTGGCCGCCTCGGTCAAGTCGGGCACGGCCTGGCAGGTGCTGGGCAACCAGGTGGTCATGGGCCGCGTGGCCGCGCCGAACCTGCCCAAGACCATGGGGCCGGAGAAATGGGCCGCCCTGCAGGCCGGCCTGCCGGAGTTCGTGCAGACCCGCTTGGCGCAGGCCACGGCCCTGTCGGCTTTCGATGTGCCGAGCAACCTCGACAGCTGGGACGGCTATCCCGTCGAGCGCGAGCGGCTGTATGCGGCCTTCGCCGCCGCCAAGGCCGCGCCGATTGTTCTGGCCGGCGACAGCCACACCTTCTGGGTCAACGACCTGCATGACGCCGCCGGCAAGCGGGTGGCGGCGGAGTTCGGCGCCTCGTCGATCACCAGCCCGGGCTTCGGCGACTACCTGCCTCAAGCGCCGATCGGACAGGCGTTCGTGGAGCGCAACAAGGAGGTCCTGTTCTGCGACGCCCACGCCAAGGGCTTCGTGCTGCTGACCCTGACCAACGACAGCGCGCGTGGGGATCTGATGGCGGTCTCCACCATCACTTCGCCGCAGTACGAGACGCGGATCATCGCCACCTATCAGGTCGCCCCGGTGAAGGGCGGCGGGGTCGAGAAGCCGGCCAAGATCTGACGGAGAATTCGAAGACTCGCCCGCGATGATTTGGAAGACGCGGGCGAGACAACGAAGACTACGGCCGCTCCACCAGGCGGCCGTCCTCGGCCACGCGGTAGAAGCAGGACTTGAAGCCGACGTGGCAGGCGCCGCCGTCGCCCTGGGCCTCGACCTTGATCCAGACGGCGTCCTGATCGCAGTCCACCCGCAGCTCGACGACCCTCTGGATCTGACCGCTGGTCTCGCCCTTTTTCCAGAGGGCGTTGCGGGAGCGGCTGAAATAGTGCGCCTCACCTGTCTCCAGGGTCAGGCGCAGAGCCTCGGCGTTCATCCAGGCCAGCATCAGCACCTCGCCCGTATGGACGTCCGTGGCGACGGCGGCCACCAGGCCGTTGGCGTCGAAGCGCGGGGCGATGATGTCGCCGCGTTCCAGGGCATGGGTGTCGGGAGCGGTCGGGAAGCTGGTCATGCAAGGCTTATGGCGCTGAACGCGCCGCGATGCGATAGCGTCGTGCCGGCATGAACCTCAACGACCGCATCAAGGGCCGCGTGGCGGACATGGACCGCTGGGCGCGGCCCTGGGCCGAGCGCGGCCGTTGGCATGGCTACGCCTACGAATTCCTGCTGTTCGGCCTGAAGCAGGCCTGGGCCTGCCTGTTCGGGGCGGTGATGCTGGTGCTGCTGGTCGGCACCATGCTGCTGTGGCCGAAGGATGCGCCCTTCGCCCGCTACGACTTCCTCGTCATCGCCTCCATCGCCATCCAGGGCGGGTTGATCGCCCTGGGCCTGGAGAAGCCGCGCGAGGCGCTGGTCATCGCGATCTTCCATGTGGTCGGCACGATCATGGAGATCTACAAAACCGCCCACGGCTCCTGGATCTACCCGGAGTCGAGCCTGCTGCGGATCGGCGGCGTGCCGTTGTTCAGCGGCTTCATGTACGCCTGCGTCGGCAGCTACATCGCCCGCATCTGGCGGCTGTTCGACATCCAGTTCATCAACTACCCGCCGATCTGGGCGCCGTGGATCCTGGCCCTGCTGGCCTATCTGAACTTCTTCACCCACCACTACCTGCCGGACATCCGGGTTGGGCTTTACGTCCTGTCACTGGTGATCTTCGGGCGCAGCTGGTTCACCTTCACGCCCGACCTGAAGATGCGGCGAATGCCGGTGGTGGTGGGGCTGCTGCTGGTGGCCCTGTTCATCTGGTTCGCGGAGAACCTGGGCACCCTCGGGCGCGCCTGGGTCTATCCCAGTCAGGAGTACGGCTGGCGCATGGTTTCGATCTCGAAGCTCGGGGCCTGGTACCTGCTGATGCTGCTGTCCTATGTGCTGGTGTCGCTGGTCCATCCGCCCAGGGAGGCGGACGTGAAAGAGGCGCGGACCGGACGGCACGCGCCTCTATCGGATCAGATCGACCAGACCGCCTGAACTACTTCCGGTTCACGAAGTCCAGGAAGCGCTGGCGCAGGTCGGCGTCGGTCTTGAAGACGCCGCGGAACTGGGTGGTGATGGTCGACACGTCGCGGTGGTGGACGCCGCGCGTGGTCATGCACTGGTGCTCGGCGTCGATCAGCACGGCCACGCCGGCCGGCTTCAGGCTGTCGCAGATGGCGTCGGCGATCTGCTGGGTCATGGTCTCCTGGGTCTGCAGGCGGCGGGAGAAAATCTCCACCACCCGCGCCAGCTTGGAGATGCCCACGACGCTGTTGGTCGGCATGTAGGCGACATAGGCCCGGCCCAGGAACGGGGCCATGTGGTGTTCGCAGTGGCTCTCCACCTCGATGTCGCGGAGCATGACGAGGTCGTCATAGCCCTGCACGTCCTCGAAGGTGCGCGACAGCTCCTTGGCGGCGTCGGCCTGATAGCCGGAGAACCAGTCGCCATAGGCGTCGACGACGCGCTTGGGGGTGTCGATCACGCCTTCGCGGCGCGGATCGTCGCCGGCCCAGGCGATCAGGGTGCGGACCGCCTCCATGGCCTCTTCGCGCGACGGGCGCTTCACGGGTTCAAGATCAACACCGGGCACGCCGATGAGGGTTCGCTCGCGGGTAGAAGCGTCCATGTCTGTCGAGGTCTTTCCAGGGCTGAGTTGCGCCGGAGCGCCTGTCGCCCCGGAATTACGCGTGCCACCCTTCACATCGGCGCGTCGCTCTAAGCGTGGTCATGCGCCGGACAGATAGCTATATGGGGCGCCCCACCCCCTCCGCAACCTCTGCCGTGACGTCACCTATGACCCTGAAGCTGTACGACACCATGGCCCGCGAAAAGCGGACCTTCGTTCCCGCCGATCCTGATCGGGTGACGATGTATGTCTGCGGGCCGACGGTTTACGGCTACGCACACATCGGCAACGCCCGCCCGGTGGTGGTCTTCGATGTGCTCTATCGCTTGCTGCGCAAGGAGTTCGGCGACGACGCGGTGGTCTATGCGCGCAACGTCACGGACGTGGACGACAAGATCAACGCCAAGGCCGCGGAAGAGGGCGTCGACATCTCGGTGATCACTGAGCGCTACCTCGCCGCCTATCTCGAGGACATGGACGCGCTCGGCGCGCTTCGTCCCAATCTGCAGCCCAAGGCCACCGAGCACATGGGCGCGATCATCGAAATGATCGGCAAGCTGGTCGAGAACGGCTCGGCCTACGCCGCCGAAGGCCACGTGCTGTTCGACACCCAGAACTTCAAGGACTACGGCCAGCTGTCGGGCCGTCCGCTGGACGACATGATCGCCGGCGCCCGGGTCGAGGTCGCGCCCTATAAGCGCCATCCTGCCGATTTCGTGCTGTGGAAGCCGTCCAAGCCCGGCGAGCCCGTTTGGCAAAGCCCGTGGGGCGAGGGGCGCCCCGGCTGGCATATCGAATGCTCCGCCATGATCGACGCGCAGCTGGGCCTGCCCATCGACATCCACGGCGGCGGCATCGACCTGCAGTTCCCTCACCATGAGAACGAGCTGGCCCAAGGCCGCTGCGCCCATGGCCTGCCGACCTACTCGCGCTACTGGATGCACAACGGCTTTCTCGACATGGCCGGGGAGAAGATGTCCAAGAGCCTGGGCAACGTGATCCTGCCGCACGAACTGCTGAAGAAGGTGCCGGGCGAAGTGATCCGCTGGGCCCTGCTGAGCGCGCACTACCGTCAGCCCCTGGACTGGACGCCGGAGCTGATCGAGCAGAGCCGCGAGGCGCTGGACCGCTGCTACCAGGCCCTGCTCGACGCCAAGCGTCTGGGCGTGGACGATCCGGACGACGCGCGTGAAAGTGACCTGAAGGCGTTCTATGAGGCCCTGTCGGACGATCTGAACACGCCGGCGGCCTATGCGGCCCTGTTCTCGCTCTACCGTGACCTGCGCGAGCAACTCACCCTCGTGGAGCGCAAGGAAGCCTCGATCAGCCAGGCGCGGCGCCGTCTCGCCGCGCTGCTGGAGGCGGCCAACGCCCTGGGCTTCCTGACGGCCGATCCCGAAACCTGGTTCCAGGGCGCCGCTGGCGACGACCTGAAGGCCAAGGTCGAAGGCCTGATCGCCGCCCGCTTCGAAGCCCGCAAGGCCAAGGACTGGGCGCAAGCCGACGCCATCCGCGACGAGATCGCCGCCCTGGGCGTCGAGGTCATGGACGGCCCGCAAGGCGCGACCTGGCGGTTGAAGGAGTAGAAACTCCTCCCCTGCGAAGCGGGGGAGGGGGACCATGCGCAGCATGGTGGAGGGGGCGACCCCATCCGCTGAGCCCAGTCACGCCCCCTCCACCGCTATCGCGGTCCCCCTCCCCCGTTGCACGGGGGAGGAGTGGCGGCGGCTTGTTCTCCAAGCGCGACTCCGCTTTGTTCCCGCGCGGGGGAGTATTCGATGAGCCTGCACGAGCACTGCCGGATGATGGCCGGGTACAACGCCTGGGCCAATGCGACGCTGTATGGGGCCTGCGCCAAGGTCTCCGACGCGGACTACAAGTCCGACCAGGGGGCGTTCTTCCGCTCCCTGCATGGCGCGCTGAACCACATCCTTCTGACCGACCGCATCTGGGGCGCGCGGTTCAATGGCCGCACCGCGCCGTCCTGGACGCTCGACACCATTCTGTTCGACGACTTCGGCGCCTTGCGCGTGGCGCGGGAGGTGGAGGACGGCAAGCTGGTCGACTTCGTGGCCCGGCTGGACGAAGAGCAGTTGGCCGCCGATTTCCGCTGGACCCGCAAGGCCGACGGGATGCAGGTGGCTCAGCCCCTGTGGGCGGCCCTGGCCCACCTGTTCAACCACCAGACCCACCATCGCGGGCAGGCGCACGACGTGTTGACCCGCTTGGGACATGAGGCCCCGTCGCTGGATCTGGTGATCTATCAGCGCGAAAGCGGGATCGGTTTCCGCGCCTGACGGGTCCTGTGCTAAAGGGCGCGCCATGACCTTCAAGTACGAACACCGCATCGGCGTCCAGGCTCCGGCCGAAGTCGTTTGGGAGCTGCTGGCCGACCTGCCCGGCTGGGCGTCGTGGAATCCGCTGTATCCCGGCGCGGAGGGCGCGATCCGCATCGGCGCGCCGCTGGTTCTGACCGACGCCGACGGCGACAAGCTCGAGACCACGGTGATGGAGTGGGTGCCCTACGAGCAGCTCCACCTGCGCCGCAGCGGCATGAACGGCTTTGTCCGCTCGATCCGCTATTTCGAGATCGAGGCGATGAGCAACAACGGCGTGATCTTCTCCAACGGGGAGCTCTATGCCGGCCTGGGCAGCTTTCTCATCAAGAAGCAGCGCGGGGCCATCAAGGCCGGTTTCGAGGCCATGGGCGAGGCCCTGCGCCAAAAAGCCGAGGCCATCTGGCAGGAACGCCAGGTCAGCGCCAAATAAGGCCGATGATCGACGACCTCTATTCCGCGCGCGTCCTCGCCCTGGTGGCGGACATGCCGCGCGCCGGCCGGCTGGCCGCGCCGCAAGGCAGCGCCGAGAAGGTCGCCAAGCTGTGCGGCAGCCGAATCATCGTCGATGTGACCCTCGATGAGCAGGGGCGGGTGGCCGACTATGCGCAGGACGTGAAGGCCTGCGCCCTGGGCCAGGCCACCGCCGCGGTGCTGGGCGCGCACGTTCTGGGGACCGATCTTGCCGAGCTGACGCTGACCCGCGACGCGCTGCGTGCTATGCTGAAGGCCAATGGTCCCGTTCCCACGGGGCGGTTTTCGGAGCTTTCCGTGCTGGAGCCGGTGAAGGATTATCCCGCCCGCCACGCCTCGACGCTGCTGGCGTTCGAGGCCGCGGTCGAGGCCGTCCAGGCCGCGTCGAATGTCCGCGACGTGACGAAAACACGAACTAGCAGCGCCGGCGCCGCTTGATCCTTTCGCAGCATCTGCGATAACGGGTTAAGTTATTACTGTACGGCTGCGCCGGCATGAACCTCTACGACCGCACCATCGACTGTGCCTTAAAGGCCTATAAGTCGATCCTTTCGCCTCTCTTGGGGCCAAGGTGTCGTTACATGCCGACGTGTTCGGAGTATGCGGCACAGGTCTTGAAAGGGCATGGACCTGTCAAAGGCTCTTGGCTGGCGTTCCGGAGAATCTGCCGTTGTCACCCATTTGGGGGATGGGGCTACGATCCGCCGCCGGTTAATCCTGCGACATCGCGTGAATCAGTTGGGCGCGAAGACGCCGAACGATCACGCCGATGGAAATGTGAAGCATGATCGACCTTGAGTTTCCCGACGGTTCTCACCGTCAGTATCCGAAGAACGCCACGGGCCGTGACGTCGCCGCCTCTATCTCCAAGTCCTTGGAGAAGAAGGCCGTGCTCGTGCGCCTGGACGGCAAGCTGTACGACCTCGACCGCCCGCTGATCGAGGGCGGCAAGTTCGAGCTGCTGACCCGCGACGCCGCCGACGTCCTGGACACCATCCGTCACGACACCGCGCATATCCTGGCCCAGGCCGTGCAGGAGCTTTTCCCCGGCACCCAGGTCACGATCGGCCCGGCCATCGAGGACGGTTTCTACTACGACTTCGCCCGCGATGAGCCGTTCAGCCTGGACGATCTGCCCAAGATCGAGGCGAAGATGCGCGAGATCGTGGACCGCGATGACAAAATTCGTCGCGAGGTCTGGGATCGAAATGAAGCCATCGCGCATTTCGAACAGATCGGGGAAGTCTATAAGGCCGAGATCATTCGCGATCTTCCCGAGACGGAGGCGATCAGCGTGTACTGGCAGGGGGACTGGAAAGATCTCTGCGTCGGTCCGCACCTGCCTTCGACCAAGCACATCGGCAAGGCCTTCAAGCTGACCAAGCTGGCCGGCGCCTACTGGCGCGGCGACCACAACAACGCCCAGCTTCAACGCATCTACGGCACCGCCTGGGCCACCGAGGCCGAGCTGGAAGCCTATGTCACCCGCCTCGAGGAGGCGGAGAAGCGCGATCACCGCAAGCTCGGCCGCGCCATGGACCTCTTCCACATCCAGGAAGAAGGCCGGGGCATGGTGTTCTGGCACAAGCAGGGCTGGGCCCTGTGGCGCACGCTGGAGGCCTATATGCGTCGCCGGCTGGACGCCGCCGGCTATATCGAGGTGAAGACGCCCCAGGTCCTGGACCGCTCCTTCTGGGAGAAGTCCGGCCACTGGGAGAAGTACCGCCCCAACATGTTCGTCTGCGAGACGGTGGAGGGCGAAGAGCTCTCGCTGAAGCCGATGAACTGCCCGGGCCACCTGCAGATCTTCAACTTCGGCCAGAAGTCCTATCGTGACCTGCCCCTGCGCATGGCCGAGTTCGGCGCCTGTCACCGCTACGAGCCGTCGGGTTCGTTGCATGGCCTGATGCGCGTGCGCGGCTTCACTCAGGACGACGCGCACATCTTCTGCCGTGAAGACCAGATCGAAGACGAGACGGCGAAGTTCATCACGCTTTGCCAGACCGTCCATGCCGAACTCGGCATGACCACCGACCACATCGCCCTGGCCACCCGGCCGGAGCAGCGCGCCGGTTCGGACGAGTTCTGGGACAAGGCCGAGACCCAGATGCTGAACGCCGCCCGCAAGGCCGGCGTGGAGCCGATCATCGCCGAGGGCGACGGGGCGTTCTACGCGCCGAAGCTCGACTTCATCGTCAAGGACGCCATCGGCCGGACCTGGACCTGCGGCACGATCCAGCTGGACTACGTCCTGCCGGAGCGCCTGGGCGCGGAATATGTGGCCGAGGACGGCTCAAAGCAGCGTCCGGTCATGCTGCACCGCGCGATCCTGGGCTCGTTCGAGCGCTTCATCGGCATCTTGATCGAGAACTACGGCGGGGCGTTCCCGCTGTGGCTGGCGCCGACCCAGGTGACGGTCGCCACGATCACCTCGGACGCCGACGACTACGCCAACAAGGTCGCCGAGACGCTGCGGGCCGCCGGCCTGCGGGTCACGACCGACCTGCGCAACGAGAAGATCAATTACAAGATCCGCGAACATAGTCTCGCCAAGGTTCCGGCCATTGTCGTGGTCGGCCGCAAGGAGGCCGAGACTGGCCAGGTGGCGATCCGCCGCCTGGGCGGGGAGGGGCAACTGATCCTGTCGCTGTCGGACGCGGTGAACGCGCTGACCGACGAAGCCACGCCGCCGGACCTGCGGACCGCACCCTTCGTGCGGCCGGCAGCTCGGACCGGCGCAATGGTGGAGCCTGCATGAACGTCTCTGTTCGTCCCGTATCTGAATTGATCGCGGGCGCCACGCCCGTGACGCCTGGCGTCTCCGTCGTGATGGTCGTGTACCGGACCGGCGAAGCCCTGGCGTCGAGCATCGATCAGGTGCTGGCCGAGCCGATGGTCGATGAGTTCATCATCGTCGACAACGGCTCGGACGAACGGGACGAGCAGATGCTGCGCACCCTGGAGCGGGCCGATCCCCGGGTCCGTCTGCTGCAGGGGCACGGCAATGTCGGCTTTGCCAAGGGCGCCAACATGGGCGCGCGGGCGGCTGGCGGACGGCATGTCGTCTTCCTCAACCCTGACGCCTTCCTGCAGCCCGACTGCGTGCGCAGCCTGGTCCAGGCGCTGAAAGGGCGGCCGATCCCCAGCCTGGTCGGCGCCTGCGTGATCAACGAGGACGGCACCGAGCAGCGCGGCGCCCGCCGCGGCGAGGTGACCCCGTGGACCAGTCTGCTGTCTTTCGGCCAGCTGTCGCGCCGTTTCAGCAGCCTGAAGCGATACGAAATCCACCGCGAGACCACCGATCCGCTGCCCACGGCGACGGTCCCGACGCCGACCATCTCCGGCGCCTGCTTCGCCATGCGCCGCGAGGATTTCGAGGCCCTGGACGGTTTCGACGAGAGCTTCTTCCTCCATGTGGAGGATATCGACATCTGCTGGCGCGCCCGCGAGCTGGGCGGCGAGGTCCTTTTCCAGCCGGCCGCCAAGGTCGTCCACCTGGGCCACACCAGCCTGAAAAGCCCGCTCTTCGTGGAGTTCCACAAGGGCATGGGCCTGGCCCGCTACTTCATCAAGCGCGCCAAGAGCTTCGGTCCCCGCGCCGCCGCCGTCCTGCTGGCGCCGCTGGTCATCGGCATGGCGGTCTCCCGCCCGGCCCTGTGGAAGCTGACCGGCCAGCGCATCTAGGCGCGCCGGCCACCTGAATATCCTGATAACGGCCGCATGGCCGTGCGCCGTAGCTTGGCCCTCTCAAGATAGGAGACGGGTTTTGGAGCTACGCAAAATGGTTCTGGGCATCGCGGCGGCCGCCGCCTTGACGGCCCCGCAGGCCGCTTTGGCCGATGATCGCGCGACGGTCGCGGCCCTCGACGTCGCCTATCAGGAGGCGGTGAAACGCAGCGACACCGAGGCCATGGATAAAATCCTGCACAAGGATTTCTACCAAGTCTGGGGCGACGGCCAGATCATGACGCGGGACGAACTGATCACCCGCGTGAAGGGTGTAAAGTACGAGGTGCAGGACGAGGATCCGGGCACCCAGTTGGTCCATGTGTTCGGCGACACCGCCATCGTCACCGCCCGCATCTGGGTGAAGGGTGTCCGTGCCGACGGGACCAGCTTCGATCGCCGGGTGTGGTTCAGCGACACCTATGTCCGCACGCCTGAAGGCTGGCGCTATGTTTTCGCCCAAGTGGCCCTGCCGGCCCGCTGATCTGTAACTTCCCACGGCCTGAGGCGAACTTGCCTGTGTCGTGAATGCCGCGTCGGCGGCGGGGGAGGTCTGGCGATGACTGTTGTTTCCTTGGAGGAAGCCCGCCGGCGCGCCAGCGCCAACCGGGACCCGGAGACGGGGCTGCGCCTGCCGGCCGATTATCGCAGGACAATCCACGACAGCGGCACCATGACGATCCGCGACATCGCCGCCTCGCACGAGCGCCCGCCGACGGGCGCGACTTCGCTCTATCAGGTGGTGGTGCCGTATCTCGGGGTCTTCACCTATTCGGTCGGCAGGCGTTCGACCTTGGTCGACGCCAACCGCACCCTGATGGTTCCGGCTGACATCGAGTTCACCGACAGCCATCCGGTGCGGAATGTCGGCCATGCGGCGGTGGCCGTGGCCCCCGCCGTGGAGGTTATGGAGGAGCTGTGCCGCCTGCATGGCGCGCGGCCCGCGGAGATGTTCAGGGAGTTGTCCCGCCCGGCCGTCCCCGGGCTCGGCCTCGCCGCCCATCGTCTGCGGATCCTCCCCGAGGAGGCCGCGCTGGAGGTAGATGAATTGGCGATCCAAGTGCTTCAGGCGGTGTTCGGCGGTGGTCAGGTTGGAAGAGGGCAGGCGTCCCGCGTGGTGGAGCGCGCCAAGCAGGTGATCCACGAGCGCGGCTGCGGCCGGCTCAGCCTGGCGGACATCGCGCGCGCGGTCGGCGTGTCGCCAGTCTACCTGACCCAGGAGTTCACGCGCTCGGAGGGCATGCCGCTCTATCGCTATCAGCTTCAGCTGAGGTTGAGCCGGGCGCTGGTCGAGCTGCCGGATTGCGAGGACATCACCGGCCTCGCGCTCGACCTCGGCTTTTCAAGCCACAGTCATTTCGGAGAGGCCTTCCGCCGGACCTTCGGCCTCACGCCCGCGGCGTTCCGGGCTAGCTCCTGGGCGGAAAACCGCCGGCTCGGGCCAGGGAGGAGGCCGGCGCCTTGCCGAGCCGCTGCGACATGACCTTGGCCGTCTCGATCAGGGCGTCGAGGTCGTAGCCGGTCTCGAAGCCGGCGCGCTCCAGCATGTAGACCAGATCCTCGGTGCCGATATTGCCGGTGGCGTTCGGCGCGAAGGGGCAACCGCCCAGGCCGCCGACGCTGGCGTCCAGCACGTCGATCCCTGCCTCCACAGAGGCGTAGGCGTTGGCCAGGCCGGTGTTGCGGGTGTCGTGGAAGTGCATGCGCAGGCGGGCGTCCGGCGCGGCCTTGCGCACCGCCTCGATGCGACGACGGACGGTCCAGGGATCAGCGACGCCGATGGTGTCGCCCAGGGCGATCTCGCCGATCTTCAGGGCATGGGCCTCCGCCGCGATGGCGGCCACTTGGTCGTCGCTGACCTCGCCGTCGAAGGGATCGCCGAAGGCCACCGAGATGGTCAGGGACAGGGGCGGACCGCCATTGGCGTTGCGGTGCTCCACCACTGAAGCCAAGGTCTGAAGCTGCTCGCTGACCGAGGCGCCCTGGTTGCGGATGCCGAAGCCGTCGGAGGCGCAGACCACCACATTGGCCTCGTCACAGCCGGCGGCGACGCAGCGCTCCCATCCCTTGAGGTTCAGGACCAGCCCGATGCGTGAGGCGTTCGGATTGGCGGGCAGGGCGGCCATGACCTCTTCCGCCCCGGCCATCTGCGGCACCCGGCGCGGATTGACAAAGGAGACGGTTTCGATCCGGCGGGCGCCGGCGGCCTCCAGCCGCTGGACGAAGACGGCGCGCTCTTCCGGCTCCAGGACGGCGGCTTCGTTCTGCAGGCCGTCGCGCGGCCCGACTTCGACGATCTGGATGAAGCGGCTCACTACTGGTCCTCCGGCTCGCCGCGATAGATGGTCAGGCGGACGGGATCGCCGGTGGAATAGTTGAAGCCCTCAACGACCGCGACCGGATGCGGCGTCAGGCCGATGCGGGCCAGATCGGCGCGGAAGGCGGCGTCCTGCTTGGCCTCGACCACGGCGGGGCGGCCTTCCAGAACCGCCTGAGCGGCGTTGGGCGCGTCGCCCAGGCCCGTGCGGGCGCCCAGGGCGAAGACCAGGCTGGGCTCGGCGTAGCCGGCCACCTCGACCGGGCCAGGGGTCACCCCTTCGCGCGGGTCGATCTTGGCCTCACGCAGGGCGTCGGACACCCGCTTGGACGACCACAGCGGCTCCAGGCGCGGGGCCAGCAGGGCGAAGAAGGCGCTGTGCGCCAGCAGGCCCAGGACGAGGGCGGTGACCACGGCGGTCCCCGCCGCGCGATTGACCAGCAGATAGGCCCCGACCCCGCCGGCCATCAGGAACAGGCCGGCCGCGATGGCCGCCGCCGTGGCGTCCGAGGCGTCGCCATATTCCGACATCAGATAGATCGAGGCGGCGGCGAAGATCACGCCGCCCAGCACGCCCAGCACCGCGCCGATCCAGCGCGAGACGCGGCCCAGGGGCTGCTCCAGCGACGCCGCCATCAGCCAGGCCAAAGCCCCATGGGCGGGCAGGGTGTAGTGGGCCAGCTTGGTGGGCAGGATCTCGAACATCAGCCAGGTGGGAATCAGCCAGCACAGGGCGAAGCGCACGCCCGGCTCGTTGCGGCGGCTCCAGCCCAGGGCTAGCGCCGCCGGCAGGACGATCGCCGACGGGAAGGTCAGCAGGAACGACAGCAGGGTGTGATAGCCGGGAGGGGCCCCGTGGCTTTCATGGCCGCCGGCCAGCTTGGGCGCCAGATCGCCGCCGATGGCCGTGCCCCAGAAGGCGCCGTCCGTGGCCACCGTGATCGCCCAGGCCCAGGGGGCCACGACCAGCACGAACACCGCCGCGCCCCAGGTCCAGCCCAGGCCCTTCAGCCAGGCGGCCTTGCGGTCCCAGACACACAGGGCCAGCACGGCCAGCAGCACGACCAGCAGGCTGACCGGCCCTTTGACCAGCACGCCCAGCGACAGGCCAAGCCAGAAGAACAGCCGGGTCCAGGTCCCCGCCTTCGGCCCTCCGTTGGCGGCGGAATAGAGCCGCGCCAGGGCCGCCAGGGACAGGGTCGTCAGGCCGCACAGCATGGCGTCGGTCTTGGCGATGAACGCCTCGGTGGACAGCAGGAAGCTGACGCCTAGGATCGCGCCCGCCATCAGGCCCGTGCGCTGGCGGAAGAACGCCCCCGCGCCCCAGGCGCAGGCGGAGGCGGCCAGCATGGCGCCGAGCAGGGACGGCACGCGCCAGGCCCAGATCTGCCGATCCTCGACCGCCGAGAGCGCCTTCACGCTGAGCGCCTGCATCCAGTGGATGCCCACGGGTTTCTTGAATCGAGGCTGATCCTGGAAGCGGATGACGACATAGTCGCCGCTTTCCAGCATCTGGGCGGTGGCCTGGGCGAAGCGCGACTCGTCGCGGTCCAGCGGCGGCACGGCGAACAGGCCGGGAAGACCGGCGATCATGGCGATCAGCGCCGCGAAGAGAGGGGCGCGCCAGCCGCGGCTAAGGGCGTCGAGACGGGATTCGAGGCTCATGCAGCGTTTGATAGCATGAACGCGGCCGGGTGATCCTTAACCTTCCCCGCTCCGTCTTTTCGGCTATTGAGGGCGGATGAACGCTAAATCCGCGACTCCTGACGTCTCTATCGTCGTTCCGGTCTTCGACGAGAGCGGCGCGGCCCCGGCCCTGGCGCGCGAGATCGCCGCCGCCTTCGCCGGCCGCAAGTTCGAGATCGTCTTCGTCAACGACGCTAGCCGCGACGACACGGCCGCGCGGCTCATCGCCCTGAAGGCCGAAATCCCGCAGCTTCGCGTCTTGAGCCACGCCAAGAACGCCGGCCAGAGCCGTTCGGTCCGCACGGGCGTGTTGGGCGCGCGCGGCGCCATCGTGGTGACCCTGGACGGCGACGGCCAGAACGATCCGGCCGACGCGCCGCGTCTAGTGGACCGCCTGGCCGCCGGGCCGGAGACCCTGGCCCTGGTGGGCGGTGAGCGGGTGAAGCGTCAGGACAGCTGGTCCAAGCGCTATGCCTCCCGTTTCGCCAACGGGGTGCGCCAAAAGCTGTTGAAGGACAACGCCACCGACACCGGCTGCGGCCTGAAGGTGTTCCGCCGCGAGGCCTTCCTGCGCCTGCCGTACTTCGACCATCTGCACCGCTACCTGCCGGCCATGATGATGCGTGAGGGCTATGAGACGGCGTTCGAGCCGGTCCATCACCGCGCGCGGGAGACCGGCGCGTCGAAGTACACGAACTTCGGCCGGCTGAAGGCCTCGTTCTCGGACCTGATCGGGGTGATGTGGCTGCAATCTCGCGCCCGTCAGCCGGGCGGCGTCAGCGAGCTGTAGGCAGAAACCGCCGACGTCCTAGGTCAGGACCGTGAAGATCAGGGCGATGAACGCGACGTCGAACAGGCGGAAAGACAACAACGACAAGGGAACGGCTCCAGGGCTCGTTCCCAGTCAGCAAGACGGGCGCCAGTCTTAGGCGCGGGCGGTCTCAGACCTCGGTCTGACGTCCCCGGCCGTTCTTCCGGCGGCGGTCCGCGCCGCCCGACCATTCCGCCCCCAGATAGCTGGAGCGGGCGGTGTCCAGGGTTTCCTGGCCGCCGCGCAGGCCACGCTTCTGGCCGTTCTGACCCAGGAGTTGGGCGGCGAAGGCGGTGAAGCCCGAGCGGGGCGCGGGCTCGACCTCTTCCTTGACATGCACGGTCTCGACGTCCGGCTGCTCGTCGCTGGAATGACCGTCGGTCGCGCGTGCGTCCACCGCGCGGCGGAAGACGCGGCGCGGGGCGGGCAAGCGACGAGTAGGGTCGATCGGATCAGTCATCGACGAAAGCGTAGGCCGGTGTTCGTTAAGAACCGGTGGTCAGGGCTTGGAGGCCAGTTTTTCGATCTGCTGCTGCATGGCGTCGAGTTGGCGCTTCAGGTCCGCCAGGGAGTCGTCGCTGGCGGCCGGCTGCGGCGCGGGGGCGGCGGGTTCGGCGGCGCGGGGCGCGGCGTCTTCCTCGCCCGGACGCGTGAAGGCGAAGGGCGAGAACATCTTCATGGCGCGGTCGAACAGGGCCAGGTTCTGGCGGATCTGCTCGTCATAGGCGCCGGCGGCGAAGCCCTTGGCCGCGAACGCGCCTGGCGTCAGGGTTTCGAACTGGGAGCGCATGCGCTCCTGCTGCTTGGCGAAGCTCTCCAGCGACAGCTCCAGATAGCTGGGCAGGAAGGCCTGCATCGAATTGCCGTAGAACCCGATGAGCTGGCGCAGGAACTGGATGGGCAGCAAGGTCTGACCCTTGCTCTCTTCCTCGAAGATGATCTGGGTCAGGACCGGACGGGTGATGTCCTCGTTGGTCTTGGCGTCATAGACCACGAAGTCCACGCCCTCCTTCACCATCTCCGCCAGATGCTCCAGCGTGACGTAGGAGCTAGACGCCGTGTTGTAGAGGCGGCGGTTGGCGTACTTCTTGATGACCACGCGTTCGCCGGACTTGGCGTTCGCCTTGCCTTCTGCGGCTTCGTTGTTCTCGGACATTTCGTTCCCAAAGCGCGCGGCCCGTTCGGCCGTTCTGCGATGCAGTATCGTGCATAGCTGTCCGGTGCGCCAGTGGTCAGACGACAGGTATGCGTCACACAAATGCGTGCGTGACTCCCGGCGTCGGGCATGCATTCTACCGCACTGCACAATAACGAAGGCCGCATCTCGGACGGGATGGCGGCCTCGCGGGAACCACGGGAGCTTTATCCATGACCGACATCGTCATCGTCTCCGCCGCTCGCACGCCGGTCGGCGCGTTCAACGGCGCCCTCTCCAGCCTGCCGGCCCACGAGCTGGGCAAGGTGGCCATCGCCGCCGCCATCGAGCGCGCAGGCGTCGCTCCGGCGGATGTGGATGAGGTGATCCTGGGCCAGGTGCTGCAGGCCGGCGCCGGCCAGGGCCCGGCGCGTCAGGCCTCGGTCAACGCCGGCATCCCGGTGGAGAGCCCGGCCTGGAGCCTGAACCAGCTTTGCGGCTCCGGCCTGCGCGCCGTGGCCCTGGCGGCTCAGCAGATCGAGACCGGCGACGCCGCCATCGTGGTGGCTGGCGGCCAGGAAAGCATGAGTCAGGCGCCGCACGCCGCCCACCTGCGCAACGGCCAGAAGATGGGCGACCTCGGCTTCGTCGACACCATGATCAAGGACGGCCTTTGGGACGCCTTCCACGGCTATCACATGGGTCAGACCGCCGAGAACATCGCCAGCCGCTGGCAGATCACTCGCGCCGACCAGGACAGCTTCGCCGTCGCCAGCCAGAACAAGGCCGAGGCCGCCCAGAAGGCCGGCAAGTTCGCCGACGAGATCGCCCCCGTGACCATCAAGGGCCGCAAGGGCGACGTGGTCGTCGACCAGGACGAATACATCCGTCACGGCGCCACGCTGGAAAGCGTGTCGGGCCTGCGCCCGGCCTTCACCAAGGACGGCTCGGTCACCGCCGCCAACGCCTCGGGCCTCAATGACGGCGCCGCCGCGGTGGTGCTGATGAGCGCCGAGGAGGCCAAGAAGCGCGGGCTGAAGCCGCTGGCCCGCATCGCGTCCTGGGCCAATGCCGGCGTCGAGCCGGAGATCATGGGCACCGGCCCGATCCCGGCCAGCAAGAAGGCGCTGGAGAAGGCCGGCTGGACCGTCGCCGACCTGGACCTGGTGGAGAGCAACGAAGCCTTCGCCGCCCAGTCGCTGTGCGTGGTCCGTGAGCTGGGCCTCGATCCGGCCAAGACCAACGTCAACGGCGGCGCCATCGCCATCGGTCACCCGATCGGCGCGTCCGGCGCGCGGATTCTGACGACCCTGCTGCATGAAATGAAACGTTCGGGCGCCAAGAAGGGCCTTGCGACGTTGTGCATCGGCGGCGGCATGGGCGTCGCCATGTGCCTCGAGGCGATCTGACCCGGCTCGACAACTGACGCAACGGCGCCCAAGACTAGACGACCCATAGGGAGGAAGTTCATGGCGAGAGTTGCGTTCGTCACCGGCGGAACGCGCGGCATCGGTCGCGCCATTGTGGAGCGTCTGAAGGCCGATGGCCTTGAGGTCGCCGCCGGCTATTCCGGCAATGAGGAGGCGGCCGCCAGGTGCGCCGCCGAACTCGGCGTCACGGTCGTGAAGGGCAATGTGGGCGTGTTCGAGGACTGCGCCCGCGCCATCGCCGAGGTGGAGTCCAAGCTCGGCCCGGTGGACGTGCTGGTGAACAACGCCGGCATCACCCGCGACGGCTTCTTCCACAAGATGACCTACGAGCAGTGGTCGGAAGTCATCCGCGTGAACATGGACAGCGCCTTCAACATGACCCGTCAGGTGATCGAGGGCATGCGCGAGCGCGGCTGGGGCCGGATCGTCAACATCTCGTCGATCAACGGCCAGAAGGGCCAGGTCGGCCAGACCAACTATTCGGCCGCCAAGGCCGGCCTGATCGGCTTCACCAAGGCCCTGGCCCTGGAGAACGCCAAGAAGGGCATCACCGTGAACTGCATCTGCCCCGGCTATATCGACACCGAGATGGTGGCGGCGGTGCCGGAGAACGTGCTGCAGGGAATCATCGCCGGCATTCCTGTCGGCCGCCTGGGCAAGGGCGAGGAGATCGCCGACATGGTCTCGTTCCTGTCGGGCGAGCGGGCCGGATTTGTGACCGGCGCGACACTCACCCTCAACGGCGGTCAGTACATGGCCGCCTAAACGGCGAGAGGCGCTTGATAGCAGTGCTTACTGGCGTCAAGACTGGGGCGTGGCACGTCCAAAATCCGCCCCAGTCGGGATGCATCTGCTTAACACATGGTAGGACGTAGATCGGCGATCTCCCGGGCCGCCGTTCTCAACGGGACGGGCGCGCTGTGCGTGCTTGCGGCGCTTGTCGCCGCCTCGCCCGCCCTTGCTCAGACCAGCAGTCTGCGCGAGGCGCTGTATGGCAGCCGCAGCGAAACCCGCCGCGCCATGACCCCGCCGTCAGCGCGTTATGTGTCCGAAACCGGGGTCCGTTTCGTCTTCGACCGCAGCCAGGACCGTCCGCTGATCCGCTTCGAGGGGCAGTCGGAGGTCTGGGCGCTGGAGCCCCATGCCGCGCCGCGCGGCGACACCATCTACAAGAACGACCTGGGCCAGCCGGTCCTGCGCGCCACCAAGCTGGGCGGGCTGACGGTCTTCACCCAGCAGCGCCCGGCCGGCGCCGCCGCCGCCGTGGCGGGTGAGGCGGGCCCCATCCGACTGCCGGCGCTGAGCCCGAGCGCGGTGCTGCAGCGCCTGGCCGCCGCCAGCGCCAAGGCCAGCCGCGCGGCGCAGCGCCTGATCTCGTTCGAGGCCGACGTGACGGCCGAATCTTCGGCCCTGGCCGCCGACGCCGCCTCCCTGGCGGCCGATGCGGTGGCGCGGCTTGTCCGTCGTCCGGGCGGCAAGCAGGCGGTGTCGAAGATCGACAAGGTGGTGATCGACGAGGGCAAGAAGCCCTCGGCTCACCTCAAGAAGGGCGTGGTGCGGATCACCGTCACCCCCGACCTCGGCCTGGCCGGGCGGCCGTCGTCCGAGAAGATCGCCGCCGCAGCCGAGGAGCGCTGACCGCCTCCGCCTCGACCTGCGTGTTGGGCACGGCGGGTTCATCCAGCGGATAGCCGGGCATGAGGGTCCGGGTCAGCAGGCTCCAGCCCGTGGGGCACTGAATCTCCCGCCGCCAACCCGCCGGCCCCGCCGTCTGCTGCTGTTCGCTCAGGGTGCAGCCGAACACCTCGCCCGCCGGGGAGGTGAAGGTCACGGCGACAGGCGCCCCGTTGTTCAGCTTCAGAACCTCCACCGTCTCCATCAGCATGTCGATGGGCTGGCCGGCCTCGACCAGCAGCAGGCCCTGGATGCGGAAGGGGTCCTCGTAGCGGCCCATCTCCTTCCACCACCCGCCCGACCAGGGGCGCAGGTCCAGAAGGCGCACGATGTCCGCCGGCGCGTGGCTCATCCCTTGAAGGCGTCCTTGGCCGCCCGCACGGCGGCGAAGCGCTCGGCGTTCCCGGCCAGCAGGAAGGGATTGGTGGCCTTCTCCAGGCCGATGGTGGTGGGGACGGTGGCCTCGCCCCGCTCTCGCGCCGCGAACACCGCGTCGGCGCGGGCGGTCAGGGCCGCGTCATGCTCCAGCGACAGGGCGAAGCGGGCGTTGGAGGCGGTGTATTCGTGCGCGCAGTAGATTTTGGTGTCGTCGGGCAGGGCGGTCAGGCGGGACAGGCTGTCCCACATCTGTTCGGCCGTGCCTTCGAACAGGCGGCCGCAGCCCAGGGCGAACAGGGTGTCGCCGACAAAGGCCACGCCGTCCGCGGCGTCGTGATAGGCGATATGGCCCAGGGTGTGGCCGCCGCTGTCGATCACCGCGAAGGCCGTCTCGCCCAGCATGACCGTGTCGCCGCCGCCGACAGGGCGGTCCAGCGGCGCGATGCGCGTCACCTCGTTCGGGCCGACGATTTGCGCGCCAGTGCCCGCCTTGATCGCCGCATTGCCGCCGGCATGGTCCGGGTGCCAGTGCGTGTTCAGGATCAGGTCGATGGACCAGCCCAGCTTCGCCGCCTCGGCCAGGATCGCGTCGGCGTCCGGGGTGTCGATGGTCGCGACCTTGCCCGAGGCGTCGTCGCGCACGAGGAAGCCGTAGTTGTCCGACAGGCAGGGGAACTGATGGATGATGATCGTCATGAGGTTGCTCACGATCTATGGCGATTTGCGCGCCGGCCCAATGCACGTAAGCCTAAAGCCCACGACTCCGCTATAGAACGTCCATGCGCCGCGATGTGCTCGAACTCCGCGCTTTCTACGGCTCGCCTTTAGGCAAGGCCGCGCGCGAAATGCTGACCCGCAAGGTCAGCGAGGCCTGGGGCGACGCCGCGGGCCTGGATGTGCTGGGCGTCGGTTATCCGACGCCGTTCCTGCAGTATCTCGATCATCGCCCGCGCCGTGTGGTGGCGGCCATGCCGGCGGCCCAGGGGGTCGAGGTCTGGCCCCGCCAGGGACGGAACCGCTCGGTGCTGGTGGAGGACGGCGACCTGCCCTTCCGCAACGCCATGTTCGACCGGGTGCTGGCCGTTCATGCCTTGGAGGAGAGCGTCGATCCGCTGGAGGTCCTGTGCGAGATCGGCCGCGTCACCGCCCCGACAGGCCGGGTGATCGTCGCGGTCGCCGCGCGCAACGGCGCCTGGGCCAATGCGGAGGGCACGCCCTTTGGCCACGGCCGCCCTTTCACCCGCCTGCAGCTTGAAAGCCTGTTGCGCGAGGCGGAACTGGAGCCCACCGGCTACACCCGCGCCCTGTACGTGCCGCCCATGACCGCCTTCGCCCGCTGGGCTGAAGGATTCGAGCAGGCCGGCGCGCGTCTTTGGCCGGGATTCGCGGGCATCATCCTGATGGAGGCTGTGAAGCAGACCTTCGCCGTGAAGCCGCGCGGCGTGCGCGCCAGGGCTCATGTGTTGGTTCCCGGCGCCCTGCAGCCGGCGCCGGCGGGACTTCCGCCCGCAAGATATTCGGATCGCTTGGAAACGCCAGGGGTTTAGGCCTAGCTTAGGTTGCTCGATTTGCTCGGAGACCCCGCATGAAAATGATCGTCGCGATCATCAAACCCAGCCGGCTCGACGCGGTGCTGGACGCCGTCACGGAAGCCGGGGCTTCGGGCCTGACCGTCACCGAGGTGCGCGGCTACGGCCGGCAGAAGGGCAAGACGGAAATCTATCGGGGCGCCGAGTACGAAGTGAAGCTGCTGCCCAAGGTGAAGCTGGAGATCGCGGTCTCCGACGATCTCGTGGCCGGGGTGAGCGACGCCATCGTCACCGCCTCCAACAGCGGCAAGATCGGCGACGGCAAAATCTTCGTCATCGACCTGGAGCAGGCCCTGCGAATCCGCACGGGCGAGCGCGACGCTTCGGCGATTTCGGGCTGATCAACATCTAGCGGAGCCGTAGGGCGGGTTCGCGCGTTCCCGGTCCATGTGGGATGTCGGGACTCTCGATGAGGGGCGCATGGCTGAGGCGACGGAAGTCATCCGTCCCGGCGTGAATTGCTGGCGACAGGAGAAGGCCGAGCGGATCGCCTTCCTCATCGACAGCGCCGACTATTTCGCCGCCCTCAAAGCGTCGCTGCTCAAGGCCAAGTCCTCCATCTGGATCCTGGCCTGGACCTTCGATCCGCTCACCCGTCTGACTCCTGATCGCTCGCCGGTCAGCAAAAGCCCGGAGCACGCCGACCGTCTGGGTCTGTTGCTGCGCCGGATGGCGGCGCTGAACCCGGCGCTCGATGTGCGCATCCTGGCCTGGGACATGCCGCCGCCCATCGCTGCGTCCCAATGGTTCGCGCCGCAACGGGCCCAGGCCTATTTCGCGGATTCCCGCGTCAAGTTCCGCCTCGACCACAGCCTGCCCATGAGCGCCTGCCATCACCAGAAGGCGGTGATCATCGACGGTCGTCTGGCCTTCATCAGCGGCGGCGACATGGGGCCGGACCGCTGGGACACCTGTCACCACGACGACCACGATCCACGCCGCCGGTTGCCCAACGGCCGCCGCTATCCGGCGCGGCACGAGGTGTCGATGATGATGGAGGGGCCGGTGGGCCAGGCCCTGAGCGAGCTGTTCGTGCAGCGCTGGCGCACGGCCACCGGCGAGCCGCTGACGCCCCTGCCGCCTGCGCGGGAGATGATTTGGCCCGACAGCGTCGCCATCCACGCCCGCCGCCAGGAGGTGGCCCTGGCCCGCACGGTTTCGGACTGGAAGGGGCAGAAGGGGCATTGGGAATGCCTGCGTCTGCATCTGGACGCCATCGCGGCGGCCAAGCAGCTGATCGTCCTGGAGAACCAGTACCTGACCTCGCCCCTGATCGTTGAGGCGCTGGTGGAGCGGTTGCTGGAGGCGGACGGCCCGGAGATCGTCGCCATCGGACCGGCGCACAGCCCCAGCTATTTCGACCAGATCACCATGGACAGCGCCCGTTCAGCGGCGATCCACCGTCTGCGCTCGGCGGATGTTCAGGGGCGCTTCTCGGCCTACACGCCCCTGACGCCCGGCGGGAACGCGGTGATCGTCCATTCCAAGGTGGCGATCATCGACGACACCTTCCTGCGGATCGGATCGGCCAATCTGAACAACCGCTCCACCGGTCTCGACAGCGAGCTGGACGTGGCGCTGGAGGCCGAGCATGGGCCGGAAGGCGAGGCGATGCGCGCCGCCATCCGCGCGTTCCGCTCGCGCCTGGTCGGCCACTATATGGAGCGTCGCAGCGATGAGGTGGGGGCGGCCATGGCGTCCTTCGGCGGTCTGGCCGCGGCCATCAACGCCCTGGACCGTGAGCCGCGCCGGCTGCCTCACGCCGAGGCTCGCAAGCCGGGCCCCTTCGCCCGTTTCATCGCCAAATGGCACCTGGGCGATCCGACCACCACAAAGGACGCCTGGAACCCCTGGAACCGCCGCAAGCGCCTGAAGCAGGACCTGGCGGTGCTGCTGCCCTGCGTGATGGAGGGACGGGAGGACTGCTAGCCCGCGCGGCGTGCGGCGGTCAGCTGGCGGGTCTGCTCGACGATGCGGAACAGGGTGGCGCGCACGGCGCCGGCGTCGCCCTGACGCGCCTGGGCCTCAAGGGCGGCGAGGTCGGTTTCGGCCAGGGGCACGAGCGGCGCGCCCGGAACGGCTTCCAGAATGCCCGGCGCGCGGGCGCGGGCGGCCTCGCCGATATCGACCAGCTCTTCGCTGATCTTCTCGCCGGGGCGCAGGCCGATCTCGCGGATTTCGATGTCCTTGTCGGGGACCAGGCCGTTCAGTTCGATCATGCGGCGGGCGAGATCGACGATCTTCACCGGCTCGCCCATCTCCAGGGTCAGGACGCCGGATTCCGGCTCCGCCTCGGCGGCCGACAGGGCGGCGGCGCGCAAGACCAGCTTCACCGCTTCCGGGATGGTCATGAAGTAGCGCTCGACCTCGAAGTCGGTGATCGTGATGGGGCCGCCCTTCTCGATCTGGTTCTGGAACACCGTGGCCACCGAGCCTGCGGAGCCGAGCACGTTGCCGAAGCGCACGACGCTGAACCGCGTGGGGCCGGCGCTGGTGCGGACCAGGGTTTCGGCCATGCGCTTGGTGGCGCCCATGACGCTGGACGGATCGACCGCCTTGTCGGTGGAGATCATCACCATGTGCGCCGCCTCGACGCCGCGGGCGGCCTCCACCACGTTGCGGGTGCCGAACACGTTGGTCAGCACGCCCTCGCAGGGGTGGGACTCCACCAGCGGCACGTGCTTCAGCGCGGCGGCGTGGAAGATGATCTGCGGCTGCTTGTCGGCGAACCAGGACGACAGGCGGGCGCGGTCGCGGATGTCGCAAAGCACTTCGTGCTGGGGCAGGTCGGGCCAGGCCTCGGCGATCTCGCGGCCGATCTGGAAGAGGGCGCCTTCCGAGGCGTCCAGCATGGTCAGGCTGGCCGGCTCGCAGCCCGCCACCTGGCGGCAGATCTCTGAGCCGATGGAGCCGCCGGCGCCGGTGACCAGCACGCGCTTGCCGGCGACCAGTTCGCGGGCGGCGCTCATGTCCAGTTGCACGGGCGTGCGGGCCAGCAGCTCTTCCAGGCTGATCTCGCGCAGGCCGGCCACGGACGGGCCCTTGGCCAGTTCGACCACCCCGCCCGGATGGCGCAGCAGGCGGACGCCCTCGCTCTTCAGGCGGCCCAGGCGCTCGGGGCCGAGGCCCGGCAGGCTGGCCGGGTGCGACAGGAACAGGATCGCGGACGGGCCGATGTTGCTTTCACGCAGGCGCTGCAGCACCTCGTCGAACTGGCTGATGTCACCCAGGACGCAGACGCCGCGGAACTCCTCGCCCACTTCGCGGGGTGAGGGCGAGATCACGCCGATGGCCGCGTAGGTCTGGCCCAGCGCGGTGGTGGGCGCGCGCAGGAAGGCGTCGGCCTCGTGCGTGTCGCCGACGATCAGCAGAGGCGAGCGGGTGGCGATGTGGCCGCCGATGAACACCTCCACCAGCGAGCCCTCATGCATGGCGCGGCGGATGATGCGCAGGCCGGCCAGGAAGCCGGGATAGACCATCAGGGTCAGCAGGGCGGAGCGCCAGCCGCCGGGCAGGCCGACAGGGGTCGCCCACACCACGAAGGTGAACAGGCTCATGGCCAGGGCGGACGAGCGCGCCAGGCGCAGGATGTCGCCCAGGGCGACGAATCGCCAGGGCGCGCGCTCGATCTGGATGACGATCTCGACGACGGCGGCGCAGGCGGCGAAGGCCAGGGCGGAGGCGAAGATGGCCGGCACCGGCCAGGTCCCGCCGACGCAGATGGCGCAGGAGACGAAGGCGGCCAGGAAGGCCAGCATGACATGAACTGCGAACTTGCCCGCTCGACCCACGCCGTGCTCCTGAAACCTTGCCGTCCCGTCCGCGGCTCGCGGACTCGGAGCAAGGCTTAGCATGCGATTTTTGCGGCGTCTCGTTATTGTGTAAAGTATTTACTTTACATGCGCCCGAGACGGAGCACGGAGACGACCTCGCCGGCCTCGGCGGCGGGGGCTCCGGCGGGGCGCACCAGCAGGGCGTCGGCTTGGGCGAAGACCGTGACCAGCGAGGATTCCTGATCGGGGAAGGCGCGGACACGCGAGGCTCCGTCCTCGTCCGTTTCGAGCCGGGCGCGCATCCAGTGCTCGCGCGGGCCGTTGGCGGGCAGGGGCGCCGCGAGGGTCGCGGCCTCCATGACCGGGCCGGGCGCCGCGCCCAGCATGGCCTCTATCAGCGGGCGCAGGAACAGCTCGGCGCAGACGAAGGCCGAGGCGGGATTGCCGGGCAGGCCGAGCACGAGGCGGCCGTCGGCCAGCTTGCCGAACCAGGTGGGCTTGCCGGGGCGGACCTTCACCGTCTCCACATCCAGGCGCAATCCGAGACGGGCGAGGGCGGGCTTGGCCAGGTCATGATCACCCACCGAGGCGCCGCCCATAAGGACGATGATATCGGCGTAAAATTCGGAGACTGAAGCAGAGACTGGAGCGGCGATTTCGGAGACTTGGGAGACAATGGCGTCTTCGTCGTCGCCGATGAGGGGATAGGCGCGCGCCGCCGCGCCCCATTGGCGGGCGAGGGCGAGCAGGCCGGCGGAGCCGGAGTCGAATATTTGCCAAGGGCCGGGCGAGCCGCCGGGAGCGACCACCTCGTCGCCGCCGGTCAGGATGGCGATGC
Source organism: Caulobacter segnis (assembly GCF_029543125.1). Classification (GTDB taxonomy): domain Bacteria; phylum Pseudomonadota; class Alphaproteobacteria; order Caulobacterales; family Caulobacteraceae; genus Caulobacter; species Caulobacter segnis_D. Next base: position 24,751 of record NZ_JARQWW010000001.1, on the reverse strand, counting down.
GCGGGCGGCGGGCGACGGCCAGGGCGTCGCGGCCCGCGGCGGCGGCGAGAGCCAGCCGCCAGGGTGTCAGGGCTTGGCTGCTGTGCAGCAGCACATCGCCCCCCCGAAAGTCGCCGCCGCGCGGGCGGACATAAGCTGGGGCGTTGGAGCCGGCGTTCGGCGTCAGCAGGTCGCCGTCGCGGACCGCCTCTTCCTGGATCACCACGCGGTCGGCGCCGGCGGGCACGGGCGCCCCGGTGAAGATGCGGACGGTCTCGCCAACTTGGAGTGTTTCGGCATAGCCATGTCCGGCGGCGCTTTCGCCGACGATCTTCAGAGGCGGGCCGCCCAGGTCGGCGGCGCGCACCGCCCAGCCATCCATGGCTGAGGCGTCGAAGGGGGGCTGATCACGGACCGCCGTCACATCCTCCGCCAGCACGCGGCCGGCGGCGTCATGCAGCGGGACGGTCTCCGCGCCGAGGAAGCCGGCGCGCGCCAGCATGCGGCGGCGCGCGTCCTCGACGGTCAGGTTCCGGATGTCAGCCGACGAAGGCGCGTTCGAGGACATAGTCCCCCGGCTCGGCGTTGGAGCCTTCCTTCATCCCGTGGCTCTCCAGCAGGGCGGCCAGGTCCTTGATCATGGCCATGGAGCCGCAGAGCATCGCGCGGTCCTGCTCCGGATCGAACTTGCCGCCGGGCAGGCCCAGGTCGCGGAACAGCTGGCCGTTCTCCACCAGGGTGGTGAAGCGGCCCTGACGTTCGAACGCCTCACGGGTGACGGTGGGATAATAGACGAGCTGGGCCTTGGCCTCGTCGCCGACCAGCGGATCTTCATGGATCTCGCTGGTGAAGAAGTCGCGATAGGCCAGCTCTTCGACCTCGCGCACGCCGTGGGCGACGATCACCTGTTCGAAGCGCGAATAGGCGTCCGGGTCCCGGGCCACAGACAGCCACGGCGCCAGGCCCGTGCCGGTGCCGAACAGGAACAGGCGCTTGCCCGGCTTCACCGCGTCCAGCACCAGGGTGCCGGTGGGCTTCTTGCCCAGCAGAATCTGGTCGCCTTCCTTGATCTGTTGCAGGCGGGAGGTCAGCGGACCGTCCGGCACCTTGATCGAGAAGAACTCCAGCTCTTCGGCGAAGGCTGGGGAGGCGATGGAATAGGCGCGCAGGATCGGCTTGGTCTCGCCCAGCTCCGGGCGCGGCGGCAGGCCGATCATCACGAACTCGCCCGAACGGAAGCGCAGGGACGCGGGCCGCGTGATGGCGAAGCTGAACAGGCGGTCGGTCCAATGCTTCACCCACAGCACCGTCTCGACGTGATGCGCGCCCGTGGGCGCCGGGGCGGGGGAGGTCTGCAAAGCCGTGTCGGTCATGGCCGGAAAGGTCCTTCTGCGCCGGACTTTCGGCGCACGTGTCTCAACATCGCCGTCTACGGCCCATCGGACGACGCACCGTCATGTGATGGGCGAGGGGGCGATGTCAACTCACGCCTCTCACGCAATGAAATTCTCAACATCGTCAAAAATGGCGCAGGATTTTACGGCGAACGTCAAAATATGCGTTGCCGACTCCTGATGTGAGGCGCAGAGTCGTCCCTGCTCCACCAGAGAGCGTAAAATATACGGAGGGATGGATGCGCGTAGCGTTGTTGAAAGGCGCGGCTGTCGCCGCGTTTTCGATCCTTGCCTTGTCGGCCTGCGGCAACGCCGGAACCGGGTCCCAGACCCAGGTCGCGGCGGTCGCGGGCAAGTCCGTCAACGTTTCCGGCTGCGCACGGCCGGCCACCAACGTCTCGACCGGCGCCACCTGCGTGGCGCTGCGTGGTCCGGGCGGGGTGATGTATGACGTGACGTCGGCTTCCCCGGCTCCGGATCCGACGAAGGGCGTCAGTGTCGCGGTCACCGGCATGGACAACGGCCAATCGTCCGACTGCGGCAAGGTCCTGACCGATGTGAAGTGGGAGTATCTGAGCCTTCGTTGCTCGGCGGCCGCCCCGACCGTGGTGGCGGCGACCGAGCCGGCGACGGCCCAGTAGCTTTCTGAAAAGGTGCGGGCCCGACGCTTCGGCGCCGGGCCCTGGCCTCCTTCAGGTCCTGGCCTCGCCCGAGCCCGGATCGGTGGCGGTCTTGTCGGTCTTTTGACTGGACTCCGACCCCTCGGGTTCGGTGGCGGGGCGAGGCGCTTCGCCCTCGCGGTCCGGCTTCAGATTCTCGTTCTCGGTTTCGCGATTGGACGGGCGGCCGGCGCTGGAAGCGGCTTGATCCATGGCGTCTTTCCTCTCTTTTGCAGGAACTGGCCGGAAAACGCCGCTGCGCGGCGCTTCGATCCATGATGTGATCTCGCCTCAGGGGCTGTCCGATCCCCTTGCTCCCCGTCGATGTCGCTGCTAAACGAGCCGGCTCCGGCGCATGAGCCGAGCGCGCCGGAAGGCCCAACCGCTTCCCGGCGCGCTGTTCATTGCCCGGAGGACTGCGGCGAAAGCCGACGTCTAGGAGTGTAGCTCAGCTGGTAGAGCATCGGTCTCCAAAACCGAGGGCCGGGGGTTCGAGTCCCTCCACTCCTGCCACTACCTATATGAAAAGCCGGCTACGCCCCGCGCGCAGCCGGTCATGTCAGTTTTAGAAGGTCGCGAGCCGCTAATGGCCAGGAAACCGGGATCGACCCCGTCAGCGATGAAAGCCCGCGCCGCCAAGACGGCGGCGGCGATGGCCCCTGCGGGTCAGGCTTCCGCGCTGAAGGCTGAAGCCGCGCCGAAGAAGCGGGTCAGCCCGACCAAGTTCTTTGAACAGGTCATGGCCGAGGCGAAGAAGATCACCTGGACCTCCCGCAAGGAGACCTGGATCACCTCGCTGATGGTTTTCGTCATGGTGGTGATGACCTCGATCTTCTTTTTTGTGGTCGACTGGGTCCTGCGCACCGGCGTGACGCAGATCCTCGCCCTCGCGAACGCAGGATAAGAGACGATGAACGCTCAAACCGGCTCGAACCCGAACCACAAGTGGTACATCGTCCACGCCTACTCGAACTTCGAGAAGAAGGTGCGTGACAGCATCCTCGAGCAAGCCAAGTCGCAAGGCCTGGAAGAAAGCTTCTCGGAAATCCTGGTCCCGACCGAGGACGTCGTCGAGATCCGCCGCGGCCGCAAGGTCAACGCCGAGCGCAAGTTCTTCCCCGGCTACGTGCTGGTGAAGATGCACCTGACCGACGAAGCCTACCACCTGATCAAGAACACCCCGAAGGTCACCGGCTTCCTGGGCGCCCAGGGCGGCTCGAAGCCGACCCCAGTGCCGGAACGCGAAGTTCAGCGCATCGTCGGCGCCATCGAAGAGGGTGTCGAGCGTCCGAAGCCCACCGTCTCCTACGAGATCGGGGAGCAAGTGCGCGTCACCGACGGTCCGTTCGCCAGCTTCACCGGTTCGGTGGAGGACGTGGACGAAGAACGCGCCCGCCTGCGCGTCACGGTTTCGATCTTCGGCCGGGCGACCCCGGTCGAGCTGGAATACAATCAGGTCGAGAAGATCGCCTGATGACGAAATTCCCCGCGGCCTAGGCGGCGGGGGAAACGGGACAGCCTTCGGGCCGTCCGTCAAATCCGTGGGAGGGACGCCAAGCCCGCACCACGGCTCAACCGGCCGGATTTCCGGCCACCGAGGAGACTATGGCAAAGAAGATCCTGGGCTACATCAAGCTGCAGGTGCCCGCCGGCTCCGCCACGCCTTCGCCGCCCATCGGGCCGGCGCTGGGTCAACGCGGCGTGAACATCATGGGCTTCTGCAAAGAGTTCAACGCGCGGACTGAAAACGTCCAGAAGGGCACGCCCCTGCCGACCGTGATCACGGTCTATCAGGACAAGTCGTTCACCTTCGTGACGAAGACGCCGCCGGCCACCTTCTACCTGAAGGAAGCCACCGGCCTGAAGTCCGGCGCGAAGCTGACCGGTCGCGAGACCGTCGGCTCGATCACCCGCACCCAGCTGCGCGAGATCGCCGAAAAGAAGATGAAAGACCTCAACGCCAATGACGTTGAAGCCGCGGCCCGCATCATCGAGGGCTCGGCCCGCGCGATGGGCCTGAAAGTGGTGGAGGCCTAAGTCATGGCTAAGCAACCCAAGCGCATCCAAGCCTGGACCGGCGACCGCGACGCGAACCTCGCGCTCGACGAAGCCATCAAGCTGGTGAAGGCCAATGCCAAGGCCAAGTTCGACGAGACCATCGAGATCTCGGTGAACCTGGGCGTCGACCCGCGTCACGCCGACCAACAGGTCCGCGGCGTGGTCAACCTGCCGTCGGGCACGGGCCGTGACGTCCGCGTCGCCGTCTTCGCCAAGGACGCCAAGGCTGATGAAGCCAAGGCCGCTGGTGCGGAACATGTGGGCGCTGAAGATCTGTACGAAAAGATCAACGGCGGCTTCATGGACTTCGACCGCGTCATCGCGACGCCGGACATGATGGCCTTGGTCGGCCGTCTGGGTAAGGTGCTCGGCCCGCGCGGCCTGATGCCGAACCCGAAGGTCGGCACCGTGACCCCGAACGTCGCCCAGGCCGTCAAGGACGCCAAGGGCGGCGCCGTGGAGTTCCGCGTCGAAAAGGCCGGCATCGTTCACGCCGGCGTCGGCAAGGCCTCGTTCACCGAGGACGCGCTGAAGGCCAACGTGGTCGCTCTGGTCGATGCTCTGAACAAGGCCAAGCCCTCGGGCGCCAAGGGCCTGTACGTGAAGAAGATCAGCCTGTCGTCCACGATGGGCCCGGGCTTCAAGATCGACGCGGCGTCGGTCGGCGCCTAAGCGTCAGATCACGGCTGAAGATTGCGGCGGCGAGGGTCTCCCTCGCCGCCGTTTTCTTTTGTGACTCAAGCCGCTCATCCCGCGAAGAAGCGGATGGGGTCAGGCCTGCCCTCAGGAGTCCAGCTCCGCGTAGCGGCGGAAAATGCCTTCCTCGTTGAAGGGCAGGCGGCGGTCACTTTCCAGATAGGCCTTGATCCTGGGCTGTTCGGCGACGCGCACGGCCAAGGCGGCCAGCTTCGGCGTCTCCTTCAGGGTCTTCTTCGTCGCCTTGGGGAAGGCGTAGAGCAGGCCCTGCACCACCTGGAAGGCCGACAGGTCGGCATAGGTCAGCTTGTCGCCGACCAGCCACTGATCGCCGGCGGGATTGGCCGCCAGGATCGTCTCCAGCCATTTCAGGAATTTGGGGATCCGCTGCTTTCGGAACTCCTTGGACCGTTTGGCCGCCTCCTTTTTCTGATCCTCGTAGTAGAGGCTCAGGCCCACAGGGTGGTGGCTGTCATGGGCCTCGGCGGTCAGGTCGGCGATGGTGAGCTGGATCTGATGGACCCAAAGGCGATCGGCTTCGGCCTTGGGCGTCAGCTTCAGCTTGGGCCCCAGGTGCATGAGGATCGCCGCCGTCTGGCCGACGACCACATCGCCGTCCTTCAGGAAGGGCGGGGCGAAGGGCGCGCGGGTCGTGGCGTCGCCCTCCAGGAAGGCCGTCAGGGCCGGCACGCCCTGACCGTCCGCCTTGCTTCCCCGGCCGACGTCCACATAGTCCGCGCCGGCCTGTTCGAGGGCCAGGCGGACGAACTCGCCGCGCCCCTGGATGCCGGGCCAGTAATAGAGCTCGTAGGCCATGGATTCTCCTGCTCTGTGCGCAGGCTCAACGCCTGAGCGGCGGCGGGGTTGAGTCCCGCGGGCTTTTCGACTATACGCGCCGCTTCCGTTGCCCTCGTGGCGGCGAAACCTGTCCGAGAACTGTGGGGCGCCAGGGTCACTGGAGCCATAACTGGGAAGAGCCCTTTCCAGCCGCCGGGAGACGGGGAAGCAAAGAGCTCTGCTCGCACCATTCCGTTCCGACGGATGAGCGCGCGGCTCGTGCATCCTTCGGACAGTCGAGACCGACCAAGCGCGATGGGAGCGATCCCTTCGTCGTGAAGTCAATATCGGCGTCCGGATGGTCCGGCCGCTGTAACTGAGTAGGAGACCGCAATGGACCGCGCTCAAAAGCAAGAGTCGATCGAGACGCTCAAGGGCGTTTTCGCTGACTCCGGCGCTGTCGTCGTGACCCACTATCTGGGTCTGACCGTTGCGGAAATGACCGACCTGCGTCTGCGCCTCCGCAAGGAAGGCGCCGCGCTGAAGGTGGTGAAGAACACCCTGGTGCAAAAGGCCCTGAACGGCTCGGCAGGTGAAGCGGGCGACGCCCTCTTTGTCGGCCCGGTCGCCATCGCCTATGGCGCCGATCCGGTGTCCGCCGCCAAGGTCGTCGCCCAGTACGCCAAGGACAACGATAAGTTCAAAATCGTTGGCGGCATCCTGGGTCAAACGACCATCCTGGACGAGAAGGCCGTCAAGGCCCTGGCGACCCTGCCCTCGCTCGACCAGATCCGCGGCCAGCTCATCGGGCTGCTCAACGCTCCGGCCACCAAGGTCGCCGGCGTTCTGCAGGCTCCGGCGGGTCAGCTCGCTCGCGTCTTCAACGCTTACGCCACGAAGGACGCCGCGTAAGCGGACTGTCAGTCATCTCCCCAACATCCCTCATCCTCTAAGGAACTATCATGTCGAAGCTCGAAAAGATCGTCGAAGACCTGTCCGCTCTGTCGGTTCTGGAAGCCGCTGAGCTGTCCAAGCTGCTGGAAGAAAAGTGGGGCGTCTCGGCCGCCGCTCCGGTCGCGTTCGCTGCTCCCGCCGCTGGCGGCGCTGCTGGCGCTCCGGCTGAAGCCGCTGAAGAGCAAACCGAGTTCACCGTTGTTCTCGCCAACGGCGGCGACAAGAAGATCAACGTGATCAAGGAAGTCCGCGGCGTCCGTCCGGACCTGGGCCTGAAGGAAGCCAAGGACCTGGTCGAAGGCGCTCCGCAGAACGTCGTCGAGAACGTCTCCAAGCAGCAAGCTGAAGAGATCAAGAAGAAGCTCGAAGAAGCCGGCGCCACCGTCCAGATCAAGTAATCTGGTCGGCGTCAGCTCTGACGCTACAGGAAACGGCCCCGGAGCGATCCGGGGCCGTTTTTCTTTGACCTACTTCCTGGGCGCCAGGATGTCGTCGAGGCGGGCCGGGGTTCCCGCGATCCGCTCCAGCGCCGGATAGCGCAGGCCGTCATGGTAGGGGATCTGGACGGTGCGGTAGCGCTCGGCCGTCTTCACCAGCAGCTCGATCGGCTTGGCGCCGCCCTTGGCCTCGGTGATCGCCGTCTTCAGGCGTTCGGCGTCATAGGCGAGGCCGTTCACGGCGATGATCTGGCCGGCGTTGGTCAGGCCGGCCTTGAAGGCGGGGCCTTCCCACTGCACGGCGCTGAGCTTGCCTTCGCCGCCGACGACCACGCCCAGGGAATAGGTCAGGTCGGTGGTCTTTCGACGGCTCTCATTGGCCTTGAAGTAGGCGGTGGGGGTGTCCTTGTAGACGAGGCGGTAGCCACCGCGCGCCAAGCCGTCGAGCGGGGCCTTGGGGGCCACGTCATAGATGCGGGCCTTCAGGAAGCCGGCCCAGTCATGGGCGACCACCTTGTTCAGGGCCTCGACCACGTCGTCGAAGCCGTAGGTCAGCGGCGTGTAGCTGCCGTCGAACTTGCCCTCGGCGCCCAGGAAGACCTTGGCGAAGTCGTCGAGGGACTTCTTTCCGCCGGTCTTCTCGCGGATCAGGGTGTCGGCGTCGAGCCAGACGAGCTGGCCCTCGGAGTAGTAGTCCTCGCCCCGCTGGAAGCTGGTCCAGGGCTCGGCCTTGCGGGCGATGGTGATGGGATCGTTGGTGGTGTCGAGCACCGTGCGCCAGGTGCGGCCTACGCGGGCCTCGTAGGTGGCGGCGGTTGAGGCGATGGCCTCCAGCGTCTCCTGCTTGGTCAGCAGGCCGGAACGGGCCGACAGGACATAGCCCCAGTACTGGGTCTGGCCCTCATAGACCCACAGCATGCTGTTGCGCATGGGGACCGAGAAGTCCGGGGTGAACAGGTCCGCGCCACGGCGGAACTTGCCGTTCCAGGAGTGGGTGTACTCGTGGGGCAGCAGGTCGCGGTTGGCGGCGTGCTTGTCCCAGTCGGTGAAGTAGGTGGGCGGGACGCCGTTCTCGCTGGAGCGATGGTGCTCCAGCCCGATGCCGCCCATGCGGTCGGTCAGGGACAGCAGGAAGTCGTACCGGTCGTACTGGCGCGTGCCGTAAAGCTTGTCGGCCTGCTTCACGAGGTTGCGGTGCTTTTCGATCTGCTCCGGCGTGGCGGCCAGCAATTCCTCGCGGTCGGCGACCACGTTCAGCTTCACCGGGCTGCGGCCGCCGGGATCCAGGTCGAACTGGCGGTAATAGCGGCCGGCGAACATGGGGCTGTCCACCAGGGTCTCGAACGAGACGGGTTTGAAGGTGGTGACGCCGTCGGCGGTCCCGGCCACGTCCATGGCCACGCCGAACTTCCACTGGTCGGGCAGGCGCAGGCTCAACTCCACCGGGATCTGGCGGGTGAACCATCCGGCCGGATAGAGGGCGAGCTGGTTCCACTGCAGGTTCATCATCTCGTTGGTGACGACGATGCGGCCCTGGTCGGTGGTGACGGGCGAGACGAACTGGAACTCGACCTCAAGGCTGGTTGCGCCCTGCGGGACGTCCACGTGATAGGCGTAGACCTCGACCGGATCGCGGGTCCAGGCGATGCGCTGACCGCCGGCGGTGATCACCAGGCCGGCGACCTTGTCCACCGGGCCGCGCGGAGCGTGGTTGCCCGGCAGCCATTCCGGATAGAGCAGGGTGAAGGGGCCTGCCTTGTCCACGGGGATCGACTGCTTCACGCGGATGATGCGTCGGTCGGTGTCGGTGGCGTCGACGAACAGCTTCAGCGTGCCCGGATAGGGAACGTCCTGGGCCGCCGTGATCGGCGGCGTCATCGGAAGCGGCTGGGGGGGAGGGTTCTGCGCAGCGTTTGCGGCGGAGAAGGAGAGCGACAGGGCCGTGGCGGCCAAAAGCACGACTTTCATAAGGCCGGACTTAAGCGTAAGTTGGAACCCTCGAAAAGCGCCGTCTCGGCGATCCGGAATCCGCGAGGATTCTGTGGATAGCCTCTTGGCTTATCCCCCTGGGCGGACTATATCCGCGTGCTTCAAACAAGATTCGATGGGGACAGGTGCGTCTGACGCGCAGGTCCCTTGGTCGTTTCAGCCCCGAGGCGCGGTCCTGACCCTCTGACCGCTGCGAAGGGGAGCCCTTTGAAATAAAAGGGCTTTGTCACGTGTCCGTCTCCCGAAAGGGCGACGAGGGTGGACACACCGACAAAAAGCCGAAGCCCGGATTCCGTTCCGGGCCCACAGGGAACATCAATGGCGCAATCGTTCACCGGCAAGAAGCGGATCCGGAAGTCTTTCGGCCGCATCCCCGAAGCCGTGCAGATGCCGAACCTCATCGAGGTTCAGCGGTCCTCCTACGAACAATTCCTGCAGCGCGAGACCTATAGCGGTCAGCGTCGCGACGAGGGGATCGAGGCCGTCTTCAAGTCGGTGTTCCCGATCAAGGACTTCAACGAGCGCTCGGTGCTCGAATACGTCTCGTACGAATTCGAAGAGCCGAAGTACGACGTCGAAGAGTGCATCCAGCGCGACATGACCTTCGCGGCGCCGCTGAAGGTCAAGCTGCGCCTGATCGTCTTCGAAACGGAAGAAGAAACCGGCGCCCGCTCCGTCAAGGACATCAAGGAGCAGGACGTCTACATGGGCGACATCCCGCTCATGACGGACAAGGGCACGTTCATCGTCAACGGCACCGAGCGCGTCATCGTCTCGCAGATGCACCGTTCGCCGGGCGTGTTCTTCGACCACGACAAGGGCAAGACCCACGCCTCGGGCAAGCTGCTGTTCGCCGCCCGCGTGATTCCGTACCGCGGCTCGTGGCTCGACTTCGAATTCGACGCCAAGGACATCGTCTACGTCCGTATCGACCGTCGCCGGAAGCTGCCGGCCACGACCTTCCTCTATGCCTTGGGCATGGATGGCGAAGAGATCCTGACGACCTTCTACGACGTCGTTCCCTTCGAGAAGCGTGAAGGCGGCTGGGCCACCCCGTACAAGCCGGAACGCTGGCGCGGCGTGAAGCCGGAATTCCCGCTGATCAACGCCGACACCGGCGAGGAAGTGGCTCCGGCTGGTCAGAAGATCAGCGCCCGCAACGCCAAGAAGTTCGCCGACGCTGGCCTGAACACCCTGCTGCTGGCTCCGGAAGCCCTGACGGGGCGTTACCTGGCCCGCGACGCGGTCAACTTCTCGACCGGTGAAATCTACGCCGAAGCCGGCGACGAGCTGGACCCGGCTTCGATCGAAGCCCTGGCCGAGCAAGGCTTCTCGACCATCGACGTGCTCGACATCGACCACGTCACGGTGGGCGCTTACATGCGCAACACCCTGCGCGTGGACAAGAACACCCTGCGTGAAGACGCGCTGTTCGACATCTACCGCGTCATGCGTCCGGGCGAGCCGCCGACCGTCGAAGCGGCCGAAGCCATGTTCAAGTCGCTGTTCTTCGACAGCGAGCGCTACGACCTGTCCTCGGTCGGCCGCGTGAAGATGAACATGCGCCTGGAGCTGGACGCTTCCGACGAGATGCGCGTCCTGCGCAAGGAAGACGTCCTTGCCGTCCTGAAGCTGCTGGTCGGTCTGCGTGACGGCCGCGGCGAAATCGACGACATCGACAACCTCGGCAACCGCCGCGTCCGTTCGGTGGGCGAGCTGCTCGAGAACCAGTACCGCGTCGGCCTGCTCCGCATGGAGCGCGCGATCAAGGAACGCATGAGCTCGGTCGATATCGACACGGTCATGCCGCACGACCTGATCAACGCGAAGCCCGCCGCGGCGGCGGTTCGTGAATTCTTCGGCTCCTCGCAGCTGTCGCAGTTCATGGACCAGACGAACCCGCTGTCGGAAATCACCCACAAGCGCCGCCTGTCGGCGCTTGGCCCGGGCGGTCTGACCCGCGAGCGCGCCGGCTTCGAAGTGCGCGACGTGCACCCGACCCACTACGGCCGCATCTGCCCGATCGAAACGCCGGAAGGCCCGAACATCGGTCTGATCAACTCCCTGGCGACCCACGCTCGCGTGAACAAGTACGGCTTCATCGAAAGCCCGTACCGTCGCGTGGTCGAGGGCAAGCAGCAGGAAGAAGTCGTCTACATGTCGGCCATGGAAGAGGCGAAGCACGTCATCGCCCAGGCCAACATCAAGCTGACCGACGGCGCCATCGCCGAAGACCTGGTTCCGGGCCGCATCAACGGTGAACCGACCCTCCTGCAAAAGGAGAACGTCGACCTGATGGACGTGTCGCCGAAGCAGGTCGTTTCGGTCGCCGCCGCCCTGATCCCGTTCCTGGAAAACGACGACGCCAACCGCGCCCTCATGGGCTCGAACATGCAACGTCAGGCCGTGCCGCTGGTGCAGTCGGACGCGCCGCTGGTCGGCACCGGCATGGAAGGCGTCGTGGCCCGTGACTCCGGCGCTGTCGTGGTCGCCCGCCGCACCGGCGTGGTCGAGCAGATCGACGGCACCCGCATCGTCATCCGCGCCACCCAGGAGCAGGACCCGAACAAGCCGGGCGTCGACATCTACCGTCTGTCGAAGTTCCAGCGTTCGAACCAAAACACCTGCATCAACCAGCGTCCGCTGGTCCGCGTGGGCGACAAGATCAACGCCGGGGACATCATCGCCGACGGTCCGTCGACCGAGCTGGGCGAACTGGCCCTGGGCCGCAACGCGCTCGTCGCGTTCATGCCCTGGAACGGCTACAACTTCGAAGACTCGATCCTGATCTCCGAACGCATCGTCCGCGACGACGTGTTCACCTCGATCCACATCGAGGAATTCGAGGTCATGGCCCGCGACACGAAGCTTGGCCCGGAAGAGATCACGCGCGACATCCCGAACGTGGGTGAAGAAGCGCTGCGCAACCTCGACGAAGCCGGCATCGTGGCGATCGGCGCGGAAGTGCAGCCGGGCGACATCCTGGTCGGCAAGGTCACGCCGAAGGGCGAAAGCCCGATGACGCCGGAAGAAAAGCTCCTGCGCGCCATCTTCGGTGAAAAGGCTTCCGACGTCCGCGACACCAGCCTGCGCCTGCCCCCGGGCGTCGCCGGCACCATCGTGGAAGTGCGCGTCTTCAACCGTCACGGCGTCGACAAGGACGAGCGCGCGCTCGCCATCGAACGCGCCGAGATCGACCGTCTGGGCAAGGACCGCGACGACGAGTTCGCGATCCTGAACCGCAACATGACCGCGCGTCTGCGCGAGCTGATCGTGGGCAAGACCGCCGTTTCGGGTCCGAAGGGTCTGACGCGTGGTGAAGTCACCGCCGACAAGCTGGCTGAAATCCAGCCGGGCCTGTGGTGGCAGATCGCGCTCGACGACGAGAAGGCCATGGGCGAGCTGGAGGCCATGCGCCGTCAGTTCGACGAAGCCCGCAAGCGTCTGGACCGTCGCTTCGAGGACAAGGTCGACAAGCTGCAGCGCGGCGACGAACTGCCCCCGGGCGTCATGAAGATGGTCAAGGTCTTCGTGGCCGTGAAGCGCAAGCTTCAGCCGGGTGACAAGATGGCCGGCCGTCACGGAAACAAGGGCGTCATCTCCAAGATCCTGCCGATCGAGGACATGCCGCACCTGGAAGACGGCACCGCCGTCGACGTCGTGCTGAACCCGCTGGGCGTGCCTTCGCGCATGAACGTCGGTCAGATCTTCGAAACCCACCTCGGTTGGGCTGCGGCCGGTCTCGGCAAGCAGATCGCCGGCCTGCTGGAAGCCTGGCAGCACGGTGGTCAGAAGGCCGAGCTGGTGAAGCGTCTGCGCGAGATCTACGGCCCGAACGAAGAGCTGCCCGATACGGAAGAAGAGCTGGTCGAACTGGCCCGCAACCTCTCCAAGGGCGTGCCCTTCGCGACCCCGGTCTTCGACGGCGCCCACATCAGCGACATCGAGGATCACCTGTCCATGGCGGGCCTCAACCCGTCGGGTCAGTCGATCCTGTTCGATGGCCAGACCGGCGAGCAGTTCAAGCGCCCGGTCACGGTCGGCTACATCTACATGCTGAAGCTGCACCACCTGGTCGACGACAAGATCCACGCCCGCTCCATCGGCCCGTACTCGCTCGTCACCCAGCAGCCGCTGGGCGGTAAGGCGCAGTTCGGCGGTCAGCGCTTCGGGGAAATGGAGGTCTGGGCTCTGGAAGCTTACGGCGCCGCCTACACCCTGCAGGAAATGCTGACGGTGAAGTCGGACGACGTGGCCGGTCGGACCAAGGTCTACGAGTCCATCGTGCGCGGTGACGACACGTTCGAAGCGGGCATCCCCGAAAGCTTCAACGTGCTGGTCAAGGAAATGCGCTCGCTGGGCCTGAACGTGGAGCTGGAGAACAGCTGATCGGAACTCTCCTCCCCCGCCTCGGCGGGGGAGGGACCCGGTCGCCCTCTCCACCCAGAATTTTCGCGGGAGATCCCGCAGAAGGAACCAAGATGAACCAGGAAGTCCTGAACATCTTCAATCCGGTCCAGGCCGCTCCGACCTTCGACCAGATCCGCATCTCGCTCGCCTCGCCGGAGAAGATCCGTTCGTGGTCGTTCGGCGAGATCAAGAAGCCCGAGACCATCAACTACCGGACCTTCAAGCCGGAGCGCGACGGCCTGTTCTGCGCCCGCATCTTCGGCCCGACGAAGGACTACGAGTGCTTGTGCGGCAAGTACAAGCGCATGAAGTACAAGGGCATCATCTGCGAAAAGTGCGGCGTGGAAGTCACCCTCGCCCGCGTTCGCCGTGAGCGCATGGGCCACATCGAGCTGGCCTCGCCCGTCGCGCACATCTGGTTCCTGAAGTCGCTGCCGTCGCGCATCGCCCTGATGCTCGACATGCCGCTGAAGGACATCGAGCGCGTCCTGTACTTCGAATACTACATCGTCACCGAGCCGGGCCTGACCTCGCTGAAGCAGCACCAGCTGCTGTCGGAAGACGACTACATCCGCTGCCAGGACGAGTTCGGCGACGACAGCTTCACCGCCGAGATCGGCGCCGAGGCGGTCCAGGGCCTGCTGAAGGCCATCGACCTGGAGAAGGAAGCCGAGAAGCTCCGCGAGGAGCTGGCCGGCAACCCGTCGGAGATGAAGCAGAAGAAGGCGTCCAAGCGCCTGAAGATCATCGAAGCCTTCATGGAGAGCGGCAACCGTCCGGAGTGGATGGTGCTCACCGTGGTGCCGGTGATCCCGCCGGAGCTGCGCCCGCTGGTGCCGCTGGACGGCGGCCGCTTCGCGACCTCGGACCTGAACGACCTGTACCGCCGGGTCATCAACCGTAACAACCGCCTGAAGCGCCTGATCGAACTGCGCGCCCCGGACATCATCATCCGCAACGAAAAGCGGATGCTGCAGGAATCCGTGGACGCCCTGTTCGACAACGGCCGCCGCGGCCGCGTGATCACGGGCGCCAACAAGCGTCCGCTGAAGTCGCTGGCCGACATGCTGAAGGGCAAGCAGGGCCGCTTCCGTCAGAACCTGCTCGGCAAGCGCGTCGACTACTCGGGCCGTTCGGTCATCGTGGTGGGCCCGGAGCTGAAGCTGCACGAGTGCGGCCTGCCGAAGAAGATGGCGCTGGAGCTGTTCAAGCCGTTCATCTACGCGCGTCTGGACGCCAAGGGCCTGTCGGGCACCGTGAAGCAGTCCAAGCGCATGGTGGAGCGCGAGCAGCCGCAGGTGTGGGACATCCTCGAGGAGGTCATCCGCGAGCACCCGGTTCTGCTGAACCGCGCCCCGACCCTGCACCGTCTGGGCATCCAGGCGTTCGAGCCCAAGCTGATCGAGGGCAAGGCCATCCAGCTGCACCCGCTGGTCTGCGCCGCCTTCAACGCTGACTTCGACGGCGACCAGATGGCCGTGCACGTCCCGCTGAGCCTCGAGGCCCAGCTGGAAGCGCGCGTCCTGATGATGTCGACGAACAACATCCTGTCGCCCGCCAACGGCCGCCCGATCATCGTGCCGTCTCAGGACATCGTCCTGGGTCTGTACTATCTGTCGATGGCGCGCGAAGGCGAGCCGGGCGAAGGCAAGATTTTCGGCAACCTGGCCGAGATCGAGTCCGCCCTGGACGCGAAGGTCGTCAGCCTGCACTCGAAGATCAAGGCGCGCTTCACCGAAGTGAACCCGCAAGGCGAGACGGTCACCAAGGTGATCGACACGACCCCGGGCCGCATGAAGATCGCCGCCCTGCTGCCGCGCAACGCCGCGACCGGCCACAAGCTGATCGAAAAGCCGCTCACCAAGAAGGAGATCGGCAATCTGATCGACGTGGTCTATCGCCACTGCGGTCAGAAGGCGACGGTCATCTTCGCCGACCAACTGATGGGTCTGGGCTTCAAGGAAGCCGCCAAGGCCGGCATCTCGTTCGGCAAGGACGACATCATCATCCCGCAGCGGAAGGAGGCGATCGTCGCCGAGACCCGCACGCTGGCTGAAGAGTATGAGCAGCAGTACGCCGACGGCCTGATCACCAAGGGTGAGAAGTACAACAAGGTCGTCGACGCCTGGGCCAAGGCCACCGATCGCGTCGCTGACGAGATGATGGCCGAGCTTCAGATGAAGCATAAGGACGAGAACGGCCGCGAGAAGGAAATCAACGCCATCTACATGATGGCCCACTCCGGCGCCCGTGGCTCGCAAGCCCAGATGAAGCAGCTCGGCGGGATGCGCGGCCTGATGGCCAAGCCCTCCGGCGAGATCATCGAGACCCCGATCGTCTCGAACTTCAAGGAAGGCCTGACCGTTCAGGAGTACTTCAACTCCACCCACGGCGCCCGCAAGGGTCTGGCCGACACCGCGCTGAAGACCGCCAACTCGGGTTACCTGACCCGCCGTCTGGTGGACGTGGCGCAGGACGCCATCATCACCGAGGAAGACTGCGGCACCACCAAGGGCATCACCCTGAAGGCCGTGGTCGAAGGCGGCGACGTGCTCGTCTCGCTGGGTCTGCGCATCCTGGGCCGCTTCACGGCCGAGGACGTGAAGACCACGGACGGCGAGCTGGTCTGCCCGGCCGACACCTACATCGACGAAAACATGGCCGACATCATCGAAGGTGCGGGCGTGCAGTCGGTGAAGGTCCGTTCGGCCCTGACCTGCGAAGCCAAGATCGGCGCCTGCGGCTACTGCTACGGCCGCGACCTGGCCCGCGGCACCCCGGTGAACATCGGTGAAGCGGTCGGCGTCATCGCCGCCCAGTCCATCGGTGAGCCGGGCACCCAGCTGACCATGCGCACCTTCCACATCGGCGGCACCGCCCAGGTGGCCGAGCAGTCGTTCTTCGAAAGCAGCAACGATGGCGTGGTCCGCATCGGCGGCGGCGCCACTGTGCAGGCCGCTGACGGCGATCTGGTGGTCATGAGCCGCAACCTGACCGTCACGGTGCAGGTCGACGGCAAGGACCGCGAGTCCTACAAGCCGCCGTACGGCGCCCGCCTGAAGGTGAAGGACGGCGACAAGGTCAAGCGCGGCGCCCGCCTCGCTGACTGGGACCCGTACACCAACCCGATCATCACCGAAGTCGCCGGCCGCATCCGCGCCGAAGACCTGGTGGAAGGCTTCTCGGTCCGCGAGGAAACCGACGAAGCGACGGGCATCGCCAACCGCGTGATCATCGACTGGCGCGCCTCGACCCGTGGTTCGGACCTGCGTCCGGCCCTCGGCGTCCTGGACGGCGAAGGCGCCTACAAGCGCCTGAGCAACGGCGGCGAGGCTCGCTACCTCCTGCCGGTGGGCGCCATTCTGTCGGTCGGCGACGGCGACGAGGTGAAGCCGGGTGAGATCATCGCCCGTATCCCCACCGAAAGCGCCAAGACCCGGGACATCACCGGTGGTCTGCCGCGCGTGGCCGAACTCTTCGAAGCCCGCCGTCCGAAGGACTGCGCGGTCATCGCCGAGATGGACGGCCGCGTCGAATTCGGCCGCGACTACAAGAACAAGCGCCGGATCAAGATCACGCCTGAAAGCGCCGATGGCGAAAAGGGCGAGCCGGTCGAGTTCCTGATCCCCAAGGGCAAGCACATCGCCGTCCACGACGGGGATTTCGTGACCAAGGGCGAGTACATCATCGACGGCAACCCGGATCCGCACGATATCCTGCGCATCCAGGGCATCGAGGCGCTGGCCGACTTCCTGGTCAACGAGATCCAGGAGGTCTACCGACTGCAGGGCGTGCCGATCAACGACAAGCACATCGAGGTGATCGTTCGCCAGATGCTGCAGAAGGTCGAGATCCTCGAGCCCGGCGACACCGGTCTGATCAAGGGCGACCACCTCGACAAGACCGAGGTCGACTACGAGAACGCCAAGGCTGAAGCCCGCAAGGGCCGCCCGGCGATCACGCAGCCGGTCCTGCTCGGCATCACCAAGGCCTCGCTGCAGACCCGCAGCTTCATCTCCGCGGCTTCGTTCCAGGAGACGACGCGCGTGCTGACCGAAGCCTCGGTGCAGGGCAAGACCGACACGCTGGAAGGCCTGAAGGAAAACGTGATCGTGGGTCGTCTGATCCCGGCGGGCACGGGCTCCTATCTGCGCGGCCTGCAGCGCATCGCCGCCAAGCGCGACGAGGCCCTGGCCGCGTCCCGCGAACAGGCGATGGAGCCGCTGCCGACCGAGATCGCCCTGGCGGACGAGGCTGCTCCGGCCGAATAAGCCGGGCGACAGCCTTCGGAAGAAACGAGACGGCCCGGGAGCGATCCCGGGCCGTTTTCGCGTTCAGGGCTTCATCTTGGACGGCAGAGGAACGTTGACGTCGGGGCTGAGATTGCCGGCGGGCGGACCGATTACGCAGGGACCCCATTTCAGGCCGTGAGGCGGCTTGTCCGGGGTCTCGATCTTGCCGTTCCCCCAACGGATCGCGCAGCCGAGGACCGGGCCTCGACCATTGGTGTTACGGCTGGTGTGACCCAAGGGTTCGATGCCCTTCTCCATGGAGAAGCCCCTTACGGGCGGGGGACTGGGAGCCTTCGCCCGGGCCACAGCCCCGTAGTAAGCCGTCATGTTCGGGTCCATGCCGGTGAGGGCGGGCAGGGTCGGCGCGCGCGCCATGGCGTGGGTCTGGCGCATCTCGCACCGCTCACGTTCCTCGGGCGCGAGACGTTCGGGATGGGCGCACCCTACCGAAGCCCGCAAAGCCGCGACGGCGCGTGGATCAGCGTCCGCTCCGCCCGAAGGCCCGGCAGCTTGCGGGGAGGCGATGGCGGAGGTTGGCGGCTGGGCCACGACAGAGGTTGATCTGGTGTGCTGGGGTGTCGCGTCGAACGGATCAGGCCCTGCTCCCCGCAGGCTGGGCGCCGTCGCGATGAATGGGGGGCGGGGCGTCAGCTCCACCGTCATCAGGGATGGATCATCGAACGTTCGGTAGCTCGGCGCCGGTGCTCGCAGGCCAAGCCATGCAAACAGGGTGACGTGCGCAGCGAGCGCCAGCGCCGTCGTCACCGTCCGCCGCCAGATGCGCGATCGACCGTTCCTCCATCCCATGCCAGAGCTTGGCGGGCCGCCGAAGGCGAATGGCGAAATTCGCCTTATCCTAGAACGGAATCTCCTTCGCCTTGCCGACGCGGTCGTTGGTCTCGATGCCGGGGGTGCGGGTGAAGGCGGTCCACTTGTCGCGTTCCCGCTGGCGGCGGGCGGACTCCCGGGACCAGTCGCGCTCGGCGGCTGCGTTGACCCCGGCGGTCGCGGGCAATGGGGCGATGTCCCGGGCCATGGTCCGGGCGGCCAGCCGGGTCTGGCATTCCTCGCGCTCCTCGCCCTTCAGCGCCATTGAGCAGCCGACCCCGGCCCGCTTCAGCGCCGCACGCAGATCGACGACGACGCTGTCGGGCGCGGGCGCGCCGGGAGGCGGCGGCGTGGGGGGATGGGGCCTGGGCGGGGCGGGATCGAAGGGGGCGGGAAGGCGCAGCCTTTTCGGGGCGCGCTCGGCCGCCTCGTCCTGGCGCAGACGAGAGGCGATGGCGGCGGAGAGCTCCATCTCGATCAGGGCCTGATCCGCCGGCTCTCCGTACTGTGGTCGCGGCGCGCGCAGGCCCAGCCAGGCCAACAAGGCGGCGTGGATCAATAGGGAGACGGCGGCCACAGTCGTCCATCGCAACACCGTCGCGGCGCCTCGTCTTCCCATGCCGAAGCTTGGCTATGGGGCGGCGGCGAAATCGTGACCGAGATTGGGCGGACTACTGACGCTTGCCGATCGTTTTGCGCAGACCAGGGAAGCTCTGTTCGTCCCGGGCGCCGCGATAGGCGTTGTAGGCGTCCTTGTCCGCCTTCTCGCGGTCCATGGCCGTCAGCTTGCCCTTGTTGATGCCGAGCAGGGGCGAGGTGGCCTCGGCCTCGTTGGCGCCGGCCCGCTCCAGGCACTTGTCGCGCTCGGCCTTGGTCAGCTTCACGGCGTCCTGGTTGGCGCAGCCGACGCCGGAGCGGCGCAGGGCCGCGCGCAGGCCGCCCTCGGCGCCGGGCAGGGGGCCAGGCGCGATCCCGTCACGACGGACAGTGAAGTCACGGCCGGCAGCGCCGCCGCCGCCAGAGGGCGGGGCTCCGGAGCCGGCGGGCGGCGCGGCGGGGCCGGGCACGGGCGCCATGCGAAGCGGTGCGACGTTCGCGGCGGGGGCGTCCTCGTCCACCTTGCGCGGGCGCGGCGGGGCCGGGTCCGCCGCACGCGGCGCGGCCACCGGAGCCGGCGAGGGCTGGACGGCGGAAGAGGGTGGGGCCGGTGTCGGCGGCGCGGGAACCACGGCCGGCGGGGCGGGCGAAGGGGGAGCCTGAACGGGAGCCGGCGGCACGGGACGGGGCGGGGCAGGCGTCGGCGGGGCCGGACGCGGCGGGGCCGGCGTGGGCGAAGGGGCGACCACGGCCCGCTGCTGCGGCGCGGGGGGCGTCGGCAGGGGCTGCGGTTGCGGCGGCTGGGGCATGACCACCGGCGGCACCGAGGGCGGGGGCGGGGGCGTCTCCTGCGGGATTTCCTGCGGGTCGATCTGGCGCAGGGCGAACTCGGGAACCGGCTCCACCGGGTCTTCGGGCGGCAGGGTGAACAGCTCCACGTCCACCGCCGGCGGATCCTCAAGCGTCGGCAGCTTGTAGGCGTCGGGAATATGGCTGCCGAACCAGGCGAGGACGGCGATGTGCGCGGCCAGGGATATGGTGAAGATCGTCGCATCGCGGTTGCGATGGCGTCTCTTCGCTATGGCCTGTCTGCGTGTCGCCAAGACCGGTCCGCCCCTGCCCAATATGCTCAAGCTTCCGAAACCGAATCTGGTTCCCTTGGATTCAGCGGCTAAATCGGGGCGAGGGAAAGGCCAAACAATCGCCTTGAGCATGGCGAAACGGTTCGGCGCGCCTAAATCAGTGGAAAAGGGAGATCATCTTCATGCCGCTTCTGCTCTGTCCCAACTGCAACACCTCCATGCAGGCGGTGAACCGCTCCGGCGTTGAGCTGGACATGTGCCCGACCTGTCGGGGCGTCTGGCTGGACCGGGGCGAGCTGGAGAAGATCCTCTCCGCCGGTCGCGAGGAGCAGGGCGAGGCTGTCCAGGCGCGCGAGCGATTCGAGCGTGAGGTCGAAGGATTCCACCGCGACCCCGACGCCTGGAAGCGCAGCCATCCCTATGACGACCGCGAACGGCGTCATCGCTACGACGGCGATGACTATTATCGCCACAAGAAGAAAAAGAAGGGCTTCGACCTCTTCGACATCTTCGATTGACCCAGGGGCGGCGGCGGGCGGAAACTTTGCATTAACCGTTTCGCCCGTCTGCTGGCCGGCTCCAGGCCCAAACGCTTGACGCGACGGGCCTTCGCGAGTATCAACCGCCCTCTTTTCGAGGGCCGGTCTCGCGCCTGTCCCCGAGAAACCGGATGTCCCGCACGGACGACCAGGCCCGCCGGAAGCGCTGAACCCCAGCAGCCGGCGAGTTTTCGCGTTCAGCGGGTCCTAGAATACCGGACCATAAACAAGGACCCCCGAGGCGCCTCGGCCGAAAGGCACACGCCTCCACGAGCACGGAATAGAATGCCTACGGTCAACCAGCTGATCCGCAAGCCGCGCCAACCCAAGCCGGCACGGAATAAAGTCCCCGCCCTGAAGGGCTGCCCGCAACGCCGCGGCGTTTGCACCCGCGTCTACACCACGACGCCGAAGAAGCCGAACTCGGCTCTGCGTAAGGTCGCCAAGGTGCGCCTGACGACCGGCATCGAAGCGGTTTGCTACATCCCCGGCGAAGGCCACAACCTGCAGGAGCACTCGGTGGTGCTCATCCGCGGCGGCCGCGTGAAGGACTTGCCCGGCGTCCGCTACCACATCCTGCGCGGCGTGCTCGACACGCAAGGCGTGAAAGACCGCAAGCAGCGCCGTTCGCTCTACGGCGCCAAGCGTCCGAAGTAAGGAAGAACCGATATGTCCCGCCGCCGCCGCGCAGAGAAACGCGACGTTCTTCCCGATCCGAAGTTCGGGGATCTCGTCGTCACCAAGTTCATGAACTACGTGATGTACGAAGGCAAAAAAGCCGTCGCCGAAAACATCATCTATGGCGCTTTCGACATCCTCGAAGCCAAGCGCAAGGACCAGGGTCCCCTGGAAACCTTCCACTCGGCCCTCGACAACGTCGCGCCGTCCATCGAAGTCCGCTCCCGCCGGGTCGGCGGCGCCACCTACCAGGTGCCCGTCGAAGTCCGTCCGGATCGCCGTCGCGCCCTGGCCATCCGTTGGCTGGTGACCGCCGCTCGCAAGCGTGGTGAAAACACCATGACCGAGAAGCTGGCCGGTGAACTGCTCGACGCCTCGAACAACCGCGGCACCGCCGTGAAGAAGCGCGAAGACACCCACAAGATGGCGGAAGCCAACCGGGCGTTCTCGCACTACCGCTGGTAACCTTTCTTACCAGACCCTTTCAGGCGCGGGCGGTTTGAGATAAACCGCCCGCGCCGCACGTTTTCCGCCCCGTTTCTGCAAGGCGACCCCAATGCCCCGCACGCATAAAATCGAAGACTACCGCAACTTCGGCATCATGGCCCACATCGACGCGGGCAAGACGACGACGACTGAGCGGATCCTCTACTACACCGGCAAGTCCCATAAGATCGGCGAAGTCCACGACGGCGCCGCGACCATGGACTGGATGGAGCAGGAGCAGGAACGCGGCATCACGATCACGTCGGCCGCGACGACCGCCTTCTGGAACGGCAAGCGTCTGAACATCATCGACACGCCGGGCCACGTGGACTTCACCATCGAAGTCGAGCGCTCGCTGCGCGTTCTCGACGGCGCCGTGACGGTGCTGGACGGCAACGCCGGCGTTGAGCCGCAGACCGAAACTGTCTGGCGTCAGGCCGACAAGTACAAGGTTCCGCGGATCGTGTTCGTCAACAAGATGGACAAGATCGGCGCCGACTTCGACAAGTCGGTCGAGTCGATCCGTGACCGCCTCGGCGCCAAGGCCGTGCCGATCCAATTCCCGATCGGCGCCGAAAGCGCCCTGAAGGGCCTGGTGGACCTGGTCCGCATGAAGGCCGTGGTCTGGGACAATGACGGTCTGGGCGCGTCCTTCCGCGACGAAGAAATCCCGGCCGATCTGATGGACAAGGCCGTCGAGGCCCGCAACTACCTGATCGAGAACGCCGTCGAACTCGACGACGAGGCGATGGAAGCCTATCTGGGCGGCGAAGAGCCGTCGGAAGAAACCATCAAGAAGTGCCTGCGCAAGGCCGTTCTGACCGGCGCGTTCTATCCGATCCTCTGCGGCTCGGCCTTCAAGAACAAGGGCGTGCAGACGCTCCTCGACGCCGTGGTCGACTACCTGCCGTCACCGGTGGATATTCCGCCGACCAAGGGCATCGACTTCAAGACCGAAGAAGAAGTCGAGCGTAAGGCCTCGGACGAAGAGCCGCTGTCGGTTCTGGCGTTCAAGATCATGGACGACCCGTTCGTCGGCTCGCTGACCTTCTGCCGCATCTACTCGGGCAAGCTGGAAACCGGCATGTCCCTGATGAACTCGACCCGCGACAAGCGCGAGCGCGTCGGCCGCATGCTGCTGATGCACTCGAACAACCGCGAGGACATCAAGGAAGCCTACGCCGGCGACATCGTCGCCCTGGCCGGCCTGAAGGAAACCCGCACTGGCGACACCCTGTGCGATCCGCTGAAGTCGCCGGTCATCCTGGAGCGCATGGAGTTCCCGGCCCCGGTTATCGAAATCGCCGTTGAGCCGAAGTCGAAGGCTGACCAGGAAAAGCTCGGCGTGGCCCTGGCCAAGCTGGCTGCGGAAGATCCGTCCTTCACCGTCTCCACCGACCACGAGTCGGGCCAGACGATCCTGAAGGGCATGGGTGAACTGCACCTGGACATCAAGATCGACATCCTGAAGCGCACCTACAAGGTCGAGGCCAACATCGGCGCGCCGCAGGTGGCCTATCGTGAAAGCCTCGGCAAGAAGGTCGAGATCGACTACACCCACAAGAAGCAGACCGGCGGTACGGGCCAGTTCGCCCGCATCAAGGTGGTCTTCGAGCCGGGCGAGCCGGGTTCGGGCTTCCAGTTCGAGTCGGCCATCGTCGGCGGCGCGGTTCCCAAGGAATACGTCCCGGGCGTGGTGAAGGGTCTGGAGTCCGCCAAGGACAACGGCCTGCTCGCCGGCTTCCCGGTGATCGACGTGAAGGCGACCCTCATCGACGGCGCCTACCACGACGTCGACTCCAGCGTGCTGGCCTTCGAAATCGCGGCCCGCGCCGCGTTCAAGGAACTGCGCGAGAAGGGCGCCCCGAAGCTGCTCGAGCCGATCATGGCTGTCGAAGTCGTGACGCCGGAAGAGTACCTGGGTTCGGTCATCGGCGACCTGAACGGTCGTCGCGGCATGATCCAGGGCCAGGACATGCGCGGCAACGCCACGGTGGTGAACGCCTTCGTGCCGCTCGCCAACATGTTCGGCTACGTGAACACCCTGCGCGGCATGTCTCAGGGCCGCGCCCAGTTCACCATGCAATACGACCACTACGATCCGGTGCCGCAACACGTCGCCGACGAAGTGATCAAGAAGTACGCCTAAAACACCCCAGAAACCCAACCATTGAAGGCCCCTCTGGGGTCCTGGAGCTAGAGAAATGGCCAAGGAAAAGTTTGAACGCACTAAGCCGCACTGCAACATCGGCACGATTGGTCACGTTGACCATGGCAAGACGACGCTGACGGCTGCGATCACGATCACGCTGGCGAAGTCGGGCGGCGCGACCGCCAAGAACTACGCCGACATCGACGCTGCGCCGGAAGAGAAGGCTCGCGGCATCACCATCAACACCGCGCACGTGGAATATGAGACGGCGAACCGTCACTACGCCCACGTGGACTGCCCGGGCCACGCCGACTACGTGAAGAACATGATCACGGGCGCGGCGCAGATGGACGGCGCGATCCTGGTGGTTTCGGCCGCTGACGGCCCGATGCCGCAGACCCGCGAGCACATCCTGCTGGCCCGTCAGGTCGGCGTGCCGGCTCTGGTCGTGTTCATGAACAAGGTGGACATGGTCGACGACGAGGAACTGCTGGACCTCGTTGAAATGGAAGTTCGCGAGCTGCTGTCGTCCTACCAGTTCCCGGGCGACGAAATCCCGATCACCAAGGGCTCGGCCCTGGCCGCGGTCGAAGGCCGTGACGCCAACATCGGTGAAGAGAAGATCCTGGCCCTGATGGCCTCGGTCGACGAGTACATCCCGCAGCCGGAACGTCCGGTGGACCTGCCTTTCCTGATGCCGGTGGAAGACGTGTTCTCGATCTCGGGCCGCGGCACCGTGGTCAC
>NZ_JARQWW010000011.1 GCF_029543125.1 Caulobacter segnis | reverse complement strand
CTAGGTGTCGTTTCCAAGAAGGTTGTTCACCCGTTGCCAGGGTGTGAGGCCGGCGATGCCTGAGTGTGGTCGTTTGAGGTTGTAGTCTTGGATCCAGGCTTTTGCGGCCTGGGTTCGTTCGACTGACGACCGATAGGATCGGGCGTAGGCCCATTCTCGCAGGCTGGTCTGGATGAAGCGTTCGGCCTTTCCGTTGGTGCGCGGGGTATAGGGCCTGGTGCGCACGTGGCGGGCCTGGATGGACCGCAGGGCGGCGGCGAACTGCTTTGAGCGGTAGCATGCGCCATTGTCGGTCATCACGCGCTCGACCTGGACCCCGTGGCTGGCGAGCCAGGCGACGGCGCGGTTGAGGAAGGCTGTGGCGTCGTCCTGGCCTTCGGTGTCGAGGATTTCGGTGTAGGCCAGTCGAGAAGCGTCATCGACGCACACGTGTAGGAAGTCCCAGCCCTTCCCCAGATTGTGGGTTCCTGGTCCCCGGCCGGTGAAGCGATGGCCAGGTCCGTTGATGCGCCCCAGCTTCTTGATGTCCAGGTGGATCATCTCGCCGGGGCGGCCGCGCTCGTAGCGGATGACGGGGCTCTTGGGCTCAAGGCTCTTGAGCTTGCCCAGGCCAAGACGACGCAGGACCAAGCCCACGGTGGACCTGGCCATGCCCAGGCCGCGGGCGATAGCCGGGCCCGTCAAGCGCTGACGACGCATGCCTTCGATGCGCGCTTGCAGTTCGGCCGCGACCTTGCGCGGACAACGACGCGGCGCTGAGCTGCGGTCGTTCAAGCAACGATCACCGCCCCGATGGCGTGCCAGCCAACGATAGGCGCAGCGGCTCGACAGGCCCGACGCCGCGGCCGCCCGGGCCACAGGCCAGCCTTCATTTTCGATCCGGGAGATCATCAAGGCTCGACCAACCGGGGTCAGGCGAGCATTCTTATGGATGTTCATCCGGGGGCTCCCGGCTTGGAGGTTGGAGCGTCGCAACCCCAGCTTCTCAGCCCAACCCCGGGTGAACAACCTTCATAGCTTCGACA
>NZ_JARQWW010000010.1 GCF_029543125.1 Caulobacter segnis | reverse complement strand
GATCGACCACACTCAGGCATCGCCGGCCTCACACCCTGGCAACGTGTGACCAACCTCCTTGGAAACGACATCTAGGCCAGGGGCTGGACCCCGGCGGCGAGGGCCATCTGGACCACGCTCGAAAGACCGCGCACCTCCAGCTTCTCCATCAGGGTGGCGCGATAGGCCTCTACTGTGCGCGGGCTGAGGTCCAGGCGATGGGCGATCAGCTTGTTGGGCAGGCCGGCGATCATGCCCTGGACCACCTCATACTCACGCTTGGACAGGCGGCCGATCTTTTCCTGGGCCGCCGCGGCTTCGCCGCCATTGGCGGGAGCAGCGGCCAGGCCTTCCTGCACGGAGGCCAGCAGGGTCTCGGACTTGTAGGGTTTGGAGACGAAGTCGGCTGCGCCGAGCTTCATGGCCTGCACCGCCAAGTCTATATGGCCCCGTCCGGTCAGCATGATGATGGGCAGAGGGAAGTCGTTGGACTTCAAAGCCTTCAGCACATCGATGCCGTTCATCTGCGGCATGTGCATGTCGAGCACCACGCAGGCCGGTTGAGCCGTGGGGCGAGCTTCCATGAAGGCCTCGCCGGACTCATAGAGCTCCACCCCGTACCCGGCGCCCTGAAGCAGGATCGCGAGGGTCTCACGCGTGATTTCGTCGTCGTCGACGACATGGACGGTCGCGATGGCGGCCATCAAGCATCCCCATACTGTGTGCGCCGCAGCGCAAACCCATAATTGAGCAAGCCGGGCCCTCAGCCAAGAGGTGTGCGGGCCTACGGTACAAATACGACCTGTAGTTCTACCGGGATGAACCCGGAAATCCATTTCCGTAAAACATCATCAAATGACGGAGCGGATCGCCGCCTCCGGCAGATAATTGGAACAAACGGACCTGGAACTGACGATGTCAGCAAAAACAAGACCTAGGCTCCGCCGCTCCGGCCGGTAGCCGGAACCCCTCCCCAAAACCCGATCCGAACCCACCCGCAGGACGCACCCGTCCGGCGGGACGGGGGAACTCACGCCCGAATTCCGGACATCCGCCATGACCCGCCGCCTGACCTTGATCGCCGCTTTCGCCTTCGCCGCCGCCCTGCTGGGCATGGGCTCGCAAGCTTCGGCCGCCGCCAAGATCGACATGGGACTGCTGAACAAGGTCAACGCTCAGGTGAACCACGACATCCGCCCGATGAGCGACGAAGCCCAATACGGCGGCGACCGTTGGGTTTCGGAGCCGGCCAGCGGCTTCGGCGACTGCGACGACTACGCCATGACCAAGATGACCCGCCTGG
Organism: Caulobacter segnis; assembly: GCF_029543125.1. Taxonomy (GTDB): domain Bacteria; phylum Pseudomonadota; class Alphaproteobacteria; order Caulobacterales; family Caulobacteraceae; genus Caulobacter; species Caulobacter segnis_D. The sequence continues at coordinate 17,807 of NZ_JARQWW010000010.1, read as the reverse complement.
CCAAGGCCGGCGTGGCCGCCGAGGACATGTCGATCGCCCTCGTCTACACCGAGACCGGCGAGTACCACGCCGTCCTGTCGGTCAAGACCGCCAAGGGCGAGATCATCCTCGACAACCGCATGAACTGGCCGACCCCGCGCGCCGACATGGAGCGCTTCGGCTACCACTGGGCCAACGCGACGGTCGCCAAGACCGACTGGACCAAGGTCTTCGCCGGCGCCGGCGCCACGAAATAAGTCGTCTCGTCCAGGAGAGGCGCAACAGAAAGGGCGGCGGGGCCTAGGCTCCGCCGCCCTTTCACATTGTCAGTCCGGGCTTACCGCGAAGCGGCGGCGGCCGGACCGTAGAGCATGCCGTTGAACAGGAACCGGAAGGTGCCCGCCGACTGGGCGCGCTGGGTCACTTCCGGACCCATCACGAACAGCTTTCCCTTGCCGATGTCGATGTCGAGGATGGCGGTGGTGCCTTGCAGCTTCTCCTGGCCGACGGCCCAGCCGCTGCGAAGCGGCTTGGGCGTGTCGAACCACGAGACCTTCGCCACGCCCGTGGCCGAGGCCTTGAGGTTGAAGGTCGGGCTGCGGTCGAAGAACACGTCCAGCTCCGTGGGCGCGCCGTAGGCGAGGGGCTGGGTGTTGTCGACTTTGGCGCGGAGCACCGAGCCGGGGATGTACAGCTCCTTGGTGGTGAAGGCCTTGAACTTGTCGCCTTCCTTCTTGGCCAGGGCCGGCTCCACCGGGGCGCCGATGGCCTCCGCCAGATAGCCGGCGCTGCCGACCGTCAGGACCGTGCCGCCGTTGCGGACGAACTCGGCCACCTGGGGCAGGGTCTTGTCCTCGGTCACATTGCCCAGCCAGGCGTGATACTCGGCGGGGATGTCCTCGGCCTTGGGCTGCGGGAAGCTGCGGCCGCCGCGGTAGGGGCCGCCCTCAGGCGTCGGGACCGAACCGTCGGTGAAGACCAGGACGTCGAAGTCCTTGGCGATGTCGCCGGCGTCGAGACGCTGCGGATAGACCACCTGGAACGGGGCCTCGAACTGTTCGAAGAGCCAGCGGGTCCAGCCCGACGGCATCAGGCCGCCATAGCGGTCGACCAGGCCGACGCGGATCGGCTTCAGCGGGATGGCCGCGCCGCCCGGCTTGGCGCCGACAGCATAGGCGTCGATGCCCAGCTCCTTGACGCTCGCGGCGACGATGGACTGCGCCTGAGCCGAGGCGGGGACCCACACGGCGCCGGTCCCGAGGGACTTGCCGCCGGCCTTGGATTCGCCCTTCACCCACGACACCGGCACCCCGGCCTTCAGCAGGCGGTTGGTCAGGATGAAGCTGTTGTTGGTTTCGTGGCTGACCAGCCAGCCGGCCTTGCCCGAACCCTTGATGGCGCCCGGCGTGACCGTGATCACGTCCGGCACGCGCTCGAACGGGCCGGTGAAGCCGTCCAGCACGCGGTCGAACTTCACGCCCATCTGATAGGCGAGGGTGTAGCCCGTGACGTCGTAGGGGGCCTTGGGCGGGCCGCCCGGATATTCGGTGTCGTGCGGGTGGTCCTGCGGCTCGAACATGTCGAGGACGTGCGGACGATAGGCCTGGGCGGTCTTCACCACATAGGAGCCGGCCGGATAGGTCTTGCCGGCGACGGTGAACGCCTTGGTCGCCTTCTCCACATCGACGCCCGTCTTGATCAGGGCGTTGAGGAAGGACACCGCCGTGGGCAGGTCGGCCTGATCCGCCGGGATGATGTAGCCGCGCGGGTCGCGGCTTTCCGGGGTCTGGATCACCGACTTGTACAGCGACGGATCAATGGCGCCGCGGGCCCAGGGATCGTTGCTCTTGTTCTCGGACTTCTTGCCGGCCTCGGCCAGGGCGTCGATCTTGGTCGGGGTGAGGGTCCAGCTGTCCTGCGAGCCCTTGGTGATGGAGTTGGAGCCCATCTTCCAGATGTTGAACAGCAGGCGTTCGCGGTTGCGCGAGGCGTAGTCCAGCACGGCCCGATTCAGGCTGTATTGGTACTCGACCGTCTGCTTCAGATGCCACATCTCCGGCGGGGCCGGCATCGGGCGGTCGTTGGAGGGCAGTTGCACCTCGGGGACCAGACGCAGGGGCTCCGGCGTCGGGCCGCCCTTGATTTCGGTCAGCAGGCCGATGGTGTTGTGGAAGTACGAGACGGAGCGGACCATCCCGTTGTGCCAGGTTGAATACGGGGCCGCGGAGCGGGCGCCCGAGCCCGGCTTGTCCTCGACCACCAGGCGGCTGTGCATGGCCATGCCCAGTTCCTGGAGCGTGGTCATGACCAGCGGGTCGTAGTTGAAATTGAAGGGATCGCGGAACGGCGGAACGAACACCACCATGCCGTTCGGCGCGGTCTGGTGCTGGTTGTAGACCACCTGCGGGAACCAGTCGCGGAACAGGGCGCGGTTGATGTTGGCCGTCTCGGCCATCGCCGACATGTAGCTGTCGCGGTTGTTATCGTGGCCGACGTACTTCTGGTACAGGCGCGGGATCGAGTTGAACTCGCGCTTCTTCTCGTCAGCGTTGCGCATGTACCAGTCCGAGACCAGCTCCATGCCATCCGGATTATCGTGGGCGAACAGGATGATCACGTCATCCAGGATGCGCAGGGTCTCCGGATCGTTCTGGGTCAGCATCCGGTAGAGGACCTGGATCTGGCCCTGCGAGGTCACGGTCTCGGTGGCGTGCAGGCCGGCGTCGATCCAGACCACGGCCTTGCCTTCGGTCGCCAGCTTCTTGGCTTCCTCGGCGCTGACGCCTTCAGCCTTGGCCATGCGCTTGGCGATGGCGCGGTACTGGTCGAGCTTGGCTAGGTTGGCGGGGGAGGAGACGACCGCCATCCACATGGAGCGGCCTTCTTCGGACTTGCCGATGTCCACCAGCTTCATGCGGTCGGACTGGCCGGCGAGGGTCTTCAGGTACGCCTCGTAGGCGGTGTAGTCGGCGAGGAAGTAGTCGCTGCCGGGATCCTGGGCGAAAGCCTTGGCGGGCGGCGTGATATCGGCGGCGTGAGCGGCGGCGCCGCCCATGATCATGACCAGCGCCAGGGCGGCCCCGGCCATCGCTTGTTTCTTCGTCATCATCTCCCCCAGCAGCGGTCGGCTCCGGCGGGTTTGCCGGAGCCTTTTCCCTGTTGAGTTAGACGCACCGGCGCGGGGAATCCACCGCGCCGAACAGTCGTATCGCGGCGATTACTCGCCGCCACCCGCCTTGCGGTAGTCGAGGGGCGGTTTGCGGTCGCCGACCATGGCCTTGTAGGTGAAGTTCGCGCCTTGGCGCTCCTTCAGCTCGGCCTTGGCCTGGGTGATCAGTTCGGGGTTCGAGAACAGCTCCGCGCCGGTGATCGACAGGGTCTTGGCCGCTAGGGCCGCGCCCTTCAGGCCGATGCTCATGCCGCCGGCGGCGACGTTCTGCCAGGAGTGGCCGGCCGAGCCCGGAACGAAGGTGGCCGTGGACAGGCCCACGGTCGGCGTCACCCAGCTGATGTCGGCCACGTCGGTGGAGCCGCCGGCCAGGGCGCCGTCGGCCGAGGACTTGGCGTAGGGCTGGATCTTCGCCACGGACGACAGGTCGCCGCCGCCGTTCTGCAGTGTCTTGGCGATCTCCTGGGCGAACTTGGTCTCTTCCGGCGTCCAGGTGATGCCGCCGACGCTGACGAGGCTGTCGTTCATCACCTTGCCCAGCACGTCGTTGGGCAGAAGGTTGTAGACGCCGCCGGTCTGCTCGACCTCGAAGGTGGTGTCGGTGGCGATGGCCGCGCCTTCGGCGGCCTTGGTCACGCGGCCCCAGACATCGACCACAACCTTCGGATCGACGTTGCGGACGTAGTAATAGACCTCGGCGAAGTCCGGCACGACGTTCGGGGCCTTGCCGCCGTTGGTCACCACATAATGGATGCGGGTGCGGTCGGGGATGTGCTCACGCAGGTAGTTGGTGGCGACGTTCATCACCTCGACCCCGTCCAGGGCCGAGCGGCCGGCCCAGGGGGCGCCGGCGGCGTGGGAGGACTTGCCGCGGAAGCGGAACTTACCGCTGATGTTGGCGAGCGAGCTGCCCTGCTGGGCGGAATTCGAATTGCCCGGGTGCCAGTGCAGGGTCACGTCCACGTCGTCGAACAGGCCGTCGCGGACCATGTAGACCTTGCCCGAGCCGCCTTCTTCGGCGGGGGTGCCGTAGACGCGGATTTCGCCCTGGACCTTGTTGGCGATCATCCACTGTTTCAGGGCCACGGCGCCGGCCACCGAGGCGGCGCCGAACAGGTTGTGGCCGCAGCCGTGGCCGTTGTCGCTGGTGGGGATCGGCTGCTTGTGCGGCACGGCGGCCTGGGACAGGCCGGGCAGGGCGTCGAACTCGGCCAGGATGGCGATGACGGGACCGGAGCCGTTCTTGAAGCTGGCGACGAAGCCGGTGGGTTCGCCCGCCACGCCGGCCTTCACGGTGAAGCCGGCGGCCTTCAGCTGATCCTGCAGCAGGGTGCTGGATTTGACCTCCTGGTAGCCGAGCTCGGCGAAGCCCCAGATCTTCAGGGCGGCGTCGTTCATCTTGGGGGTGTAGGCGTCGACGGCGGCGGTGAGCTGGCCGCGGTCGGCGGCCGTGATGGGCGCGGCGAGCGCCGTGGTCGAAAACAGAGCGGCCGTGGTGAACGCGCCGATCGCCAGCGCCTTGAACTTCGACGTCATGAAAGGTGTCTCCCCGCGCCGGCGCCCCTGCGCCAGCCTCCTGAAGCTAGACGCAATGTGCGTTGAAAGCCTCAGTCGCGGGAAGGAGAAACCAGATCGATCTGGGCGGGGCCGGACTGTTCGACCTTGGCGACGCCATAGGCCTCCAGAGTGGCTACAAAGCCGGCGGTGTCGCCGGTCTTGAAGCGACCGCTGAGCGGGGTCTGGGCCAGGTCGGCGTCGCCCAGGCGGATCTTGCGGTTCGAGTAGCGGTTCATCTCCGCCACGATGGAGCCCAGCGGCTGGTCGTCGAAGATAACGTCGCCGCTGCGCCAGGCGCTGACGCGCTGGACGTCGACGCGGTTCACGGCCCAGTCCTTAGAGCCGTACTGAACCAGTTGCGCGCCGGGCAGCAGATCGGTGGTGGTGGCGGAGTTCAGTGAGGCGACGCGCACCTTGCCTTCCAGCAGAGCGACCGACCAATGGTCGGAGGCCAGGCGGACGTTAAAGGCCGTACCCAGGGCGGTGACGGTGCGTCCGGCGGCGGTGACCACGAAGGGGTGAGACGGGTCCTTGGCGACCTCGAAGAAGGCCTCGCCCTTGACCAAGGTCAGGGCGCGCTTGGCGCCCCAGCTGGTGACGCGAAGTTCGGTGTCGGTGCTCAGGGTGGCGCGCGAGCCGTCCGCCAGGGTGACGATGCGCTGATCGCCCACAGCGGTGCGATAGACGGCCACGTCGCGGACCGCCGCGACGGTGTTGTGCTGCGGAGCCTTCAGGGTCAGGCCCGTGAACAGGGCGACGCCGCCGGCCACCACGATGGCGGCCACGGCGGCCGCCCAACGGAAGGGCATGGCGGAGCGCTCCTTGATATCCGCCTTCAGCGCCTCACGGGCGCGCAGAACCTGAGGGTCGTCGCGCATCAGGCCCAGGGTTTCCCAGGACAGGCTGACACGCGTCCACTCGGCTTGATTGTCGTAGCTGGCGTTCAGCCAAGCGTCGAAACGGCTACGGAGCGACTCGTCATGCGGATCGCGCTGCAGAAGGACGAACCAGCCCGCGGCGTCCGGCTCAGCCGGCGTTCCATGACTGGATCGGTTGTCGTTCATCGGTTTCCTGCAGGCGGCTCGTCACGATCCTCAGAGCCTTGGTCACATGTTTTTCGACGGCGCTGACGGATATTCCAAGTTGCGCCGCTGCGGCCTTGTAACTCAAGCTCTCGAAACGCACGAGCATGAAAGCGGCTCTGGTGCGATGAGGCATGCCCGCCAGAGCCGCCAGAGCGACAGAAGCTTGCTCCTTGGCCTGCAGAACTCGGTGGGGCGACAGGTCGTCGACCGGATGGTGGATCGGCTCCAGTTCACAGTGCGCCTGACGATGGCGGACGGCGTCCCGACGGCGCCGGTCCAGCAGGACGTTGGTGGCCGTCTGGAAAATGAAGCTGTTGAGATTGGCCACGGCCTCGCCGCCACGGCGGCTGTGAAGGCGCAGCAGGACCTCCTGAACGAGGTCGTCCACGTCGTGATGCGCAACGCGGCGGCGGAAGAACGCACGCAGCGCCTGTTGGTAATGCAATGAGGCCTGGACCAGTCCCGCCTGATCCACAACCTGCTGTTCGGCTAACTTCGCCAACGCCATTTGCGGTATTCCCCCGAACGCCCGGCACGACGCATTTATGTCATGCTCGTGCTTTGAAGCGGCCTGGTCAACCAGCTTCGGGTGCGGCGCCTTGACGGTCGGAGGGCTGCTGGATTTTCAGGCGCCGCCGGGCCAATGTCCGGATGCGTGAAGGGGGATTGCGTATGGGGACGGAGGCCTTGATCCGATGAGGATCGGCCACGCCAGCCTAGTCATGGGCGGGCTGTGCGCGGCTGTGGCCGCGCCCGCCCAGGCCGCGTCCGCGACTCGATTCGCCATTCCCGCGGGCCTGCCTCTGGAGCGGGCGCTGACCACGTTTTCGACCCAGAGCGACCGCGACATTCTTTTCCAGCCGGCTCTGGTGGCGGGGCTGAAGTCACGCCGAGTCGTCGGCCGGCTGGACCCCGACGCAGCGCTCAACCAGCTCCTGAAAGGCACCGGCCTGACCTGGCGCAGTTTCCAGGGGAGGGTCCTGATCGAGCGGATCGAGAAGATGGCGGCGCCGGTGCAGCCGCCCGCGCCGCCCGAACAACCGTCCGACCTGGACGGAGTGGTGATCACCGCCCTGCGGCGTCCGACCCTCGATCAGCTCACGCCGATGTCGGTGCGCGCCCTGACAGAGGCGGAGCTGACCCGCGCGGGCGTCGTGACGTTCGAGCGGGCGACAACGACCACGCCGGGCCTGGTGGCCACGGCGACGGGGGTGGGGCGCAACCGTCTGACCCTTCGCGGGGTCTATGGTTCGGGCGAAGCGACCACGGCGCTCTATTACGACGACGTGCCGGTGACCGGCGCCAGCGGCACCACGGCCGACCCTGGCAGCTCGTTCCCGGAGCTGGTTCTGGCGGACGTGTCCCGGGTGGAGCTGCTGCGCGGTCCGCAGGGCACGCTGCACGGGGCCAGCGCCATGGGCGGCGCCCTCAAGGTGATGTTCAACCGCCCTGATCTTCGCGAACCGTCGGCGAGGCTGGAGGCGGAGGCGTCGACCAGCGCGGGCCATCTGGGCCAGGCGGCGAGTCTGGTGCTGAACCAGCCCCTGGTGGAGGGATTGCTCGGGGTGCGGGTGACGGCCTATCACCGCACCGAGCCGGCGTTCATCGACAACAGCCGGCTGGGGCTTTCGGCGGTGAACGACAGCCAGGTCAACGGCGTGCGGCTGGGAATCGGCGCGCAGCCGTTCGAGGGGCTGAACCTGAACTTCATGGTGACGCGCCAGGTCGAGGACCTGGACGACACCAGCGCGTGGACGCCGATGGGCGGCTCCTATGTCTCCACCAACTACGGCCGGCTGCCGTTCGAGAGCGAGGTGACCTTCGCCGTCGGTTCGGCGGATTGGCGGCTGCCCGGCGTGCGCCTGTCAGCCATGGCGGCGGCCTATCGCTGGGACAGCCACCGGCGCAGCGAATATTCCGGCGTGCTGCTGGCGGAGCGGACGAGCGAGGCGGGGTGCCGTCGATACTTCGCGCTGGCGTCTTCGGCGTCGTGCTCGATCGACCAGATGTCGCGCTGGACCACCTACGTGGACAGCCGGGCGCCAGGCTTGCTGACCCAGCCCGTGGATATGGAATCGCGGGTTGTCGAGATGCGCGCCACCTCCGACGGGCACGGCTTCATCGGCTGGACCATCGGACTGTTCGGCGAAAGCCGCGAGGACAGCATCGACAGCCAGGTGGTGGTGCTGAACGCATCGACGGGCCAGCCCGTGGAGGTGGCCGGCTTTACGGGGCGCCGCCTGGTGGACAGCCGCTTCCAGCAGCGCGCGGCCTATGGCGAGCTGATCATCGGTGCGGACCGGGACACCAGCTTCACGGTGGGCGCGCGGCGGTTCGACTACAAGCGCACGACGGTGGGGCGGACCCTGATCGTCAACGTCATCTCCAACACCGCCGAGGGCAATTTCGACAAGTCGGCCAGCGAGAAGGGCTGGAGCCTGAAGTTCGTGGGCAGTCACCGGCTGAACGCCCGCGTGCTGGCCTACGCCCAGGCGTCGCAGGGTTTCCGTCCCGGCGGGATCAACACCGTGCCCAGCCTCTCGCAGGACCTGGCGGCCTATCGCGCCGACAGCCTCTGGAACTATGAGCTGGGCCTGAAGGGAACTTGGCTGGACGGGCGCCTGACCGCCAACGGCGCCGTCTACCGTATCGACTGGCGGGACATGCAGTACACGGCCGCCAGTCCCAACGGCGCCTTCTCGTTCCTGGCCAATATCGGCCGGGCGCGGATCAACGGGGCGGAGGCGGATGTGACGTTCGATCCGCGCGGTCCGTGGCGGACGGGCCTGAACCTCGCCTATGCGGACGCCGTGCTGACCGAGGATCAGGAGAGCGCGGTGGCCGTGGGTCTCGGCTCGGCGGGGGATCGTCTGCCGGTGGTGCCCAAGATCGCCGCCGGAATCTGGACGGAGTACGAGCGGCCGCTGACCCGTGGACTGGACCTGCTGCTGCGCGCCGATGCGACCCATACCGGGCGCTCGCACAGCGCCTTCGCCTCATCGTCCGCCGACGACACGCGGTTGGGCGGGGTGATGCTGATCGGCATGCGCGCGGTGGTGCAGGCCGAAAGCTGGAACATGGGCGCCTACGTGGAGAACCTGCTGAACGACGACGCGCCGTCCTTCGCCTCCACGGGGCGGCAGCCGCAGGTCTATGGCCCCCGCCCGCGACGGGTGGGCGTGACCCTGGGATACAGTTTCTAGGAAAATCTGGTGCCGGCGGAGAGGATCGAACTCCCGACCTTCGGTTTACAAAACCGCTGCACTACCGCTGTGCTACGCCGGCCAAGGGAACGGCTTATGCCGCAGCCCGTCGGCCGGCGCCAGCCTCCGAGCGCAGTTCTTTCACGCGCCGCCATTTCCCGACGATTGCGTAGATGAGGACGGCGGTCGCGACGGCGGCGATAAGGAGGGTGGAGGCGGCGTTGATCTCCGGAGAGACGCCGAGGCGGACCTGGGAATAGATGCGCATGGGCAAGGTGGTGGCGCCGGGCCCGGAAGCGAAGGAGGCGACAACGAGGTCGTCCAGGGAGAGGGTGAAGGCCAGCATCCAGCCGGCGGCGACCGCAGGGGCGATGTTGGGCAGGGTCACGGTCAGGAAGGTGCGGATCGGCGGGCAGCCGAGGTCCTGGGCGGCTTCCTCCAGGGACCGGTCGAAGGTGACCAATCGCGCATGAACCACCACGGCCACATAGGCCAGGGTGCAGGTGGAATGGGCGATGACCACGGTCCAGAACCCCCGGTCGATGCGCAGGGCCACGAACAGCAGCAGCAGGGACAGGCCCAGGATCACCTCCGGCATGACCATGGGGGCGTAAACCAGCCCCGAGAACAGGGTGCGCCCGCCGAATCGTCCGCCCCGGGCCAGGGCCACGGCGGCGAGGGTTCCCAGAATGGTGGCGGCGGTGGCCGAGATCAGGCCGACGCGCACCGTCACCCAGGCGGCGCCCATCAGGGCTTCGTTGGCGAACAGGGACTCGTACCAGCGGGTGGAGAACCCGCCCCAGACGGTGACCAGGCGACTGGCGTTGAATGAGTAGAGCACCAGGGCGGCGATGGGCAGGTAAAGGAACACCAGACCTGCGGTGATCGCGGCGATGTTGAACGGGGTGGGGCCCTTCCTCATCGACCGGCCTCCAGCGCCTTGGCCTGCTGGCGCTGATAGAGAACGATGGGGATCACCAGGGTCAGCAGCAGAACCACGGCCACGGCCGAGGCGCTGGGCCAGTCGCGGTTGGCGAAGAACTCGGTCCAGATGGTCTTGCCGATCATTAGGGTCTGGACCCCGCCCAGCAGGTCGGGGACCACGAACTCGCCCACCATGGGGATGAAGCAGAGCAAGGCGCCGGCGGTGACGCCGGGCAGGGAGAGGGGGACGGTCACCTGCCAGAAGCTCTTCCAGGGCGGCGAGCCCAGGTCGGCGGCGGCCTCCAGCAGGCTGTGATCCTGCTTCTCCAGCACCGCGTAGATCGGCAGCACCATGAAGGGCAGATAGCAGTAGATCAGGCCTACATAGACCGCCGCCTGGGTGTTGAGCACCGACAGGCCCGGCAGGCCGATGGCCTCCAGCCCCATGTTCAGCAAGCCCTCTGGCTTGAGGATGGCGATCCAGGCGTAGACCCGGATCAGAAAGCTGGTCCAAAACGGCAGGATCACGGCCAGCAGCAGGATGTTGCGCGTGTTTGGCGCGCAGCGGGCCATTCCAAGCGCGATGGGATAGCCCACCAGCAGGCACAGGAGCGTGCCGATGGCGGCGAACCGCAGACTGGACAGATAGGCGACCAGATAGAGGTCGTCGGACTTCAGCCGGGCATAGGTCTCCAGGTCCAAGGCTGACATGAAGGCCCTGATCCCGGCTAGGCCCGCCGACCAGTCGATCTGCGGCGCATAGGGCGGCATGGCCAGGGCCTGGTCCGAAAAGGACAGCTTCAGCACCAGCGCGAAGGGAAACAGGAAGAACACCCCCAGCCACAGGAAGGGGGCGATGGCCGCCAGCCGTTCGCCGCGTTTGGTCTTCATCGGGTGAGGACCACGCCGGCGTCGGGATCGAAGGAGACCCAGACCTTGTCGTCCCAGCCGATAGGCCGCTCCACCACGCGTGAGGCGTTGGCGCGGGCGGCGCGGATCAGCTTGCCGCCCTCTAGTTCGACCACATAGTTGGTCCAGTCGCCGGTGTAGCCGATGTCCCAGATCTCGCCGGCCAGGACGTTGACGGCGCCCTTGGGCGGCGGGTCGAGGCTGATGCGCAGCTTCTCGGGGCGCACGGCCAGCCAGACGGTGGAGCCAGCGGCGGGGGCGTCGTCGTCCCAGACCTGCAGCGGCTGCGTCGTCTCGGGAATGACGATGCCCGCCATCGGGTGCGACAGGGACGCAACCTTGGCCTCGAACAGGTTCACGTCGCCCAGGAACTCGGCCACGTAGCGGTCGGCGGGGGTCTCATAGAGCTCTTCGGGGCGCCCGAGCTGGGCGATCTTGCCGTCGCGCATCACGGCGATGCGGTCGGCGAGGACCATGGCCTCCTCCTGATCGTGAGTGACCATCAGGAAGGTGGTGTTGAGCTCCTGCTGGATGTCCATGAGCTCAAACTGGGTCTCCTCGCGCAGCTTCTTGTCGAGGGCGCCGAGGGGCTCGTCGAGCAGCAGCATCTTGGGCTGCTTGGCCAGCGAGCGGGCGAGGGCCACGCGCTGCTTCTGGCCGCCGGAGAGCTGGTGGGGCTTGCGCCGGGCCAGGGGCTCCAGCTTGACCAGCTTGAGCATCTGCTGGACGCGGGCCTCGATCTCGCCCTTGGGCAGGTTCTCCTGCTTGAGGCCGAAGGCAATGTTCTGGGCCACGCTCAGGTGCGGGAAGAGGGCGTAGGACTGGAACATCATGTTGACCGGCCGCCGGTGGGGCGGCTGGCCGGCCAGGTCCTGGCCCGCCAGGGTGATGCGGCCCTCGTCCGGGGTCTCGAACCCGGCCAGCAGCCGCATCAGGGTGGTCTTGCCGCAGCCGGACGGGCCCAGCAGGGCGAAGAACTCGCCCGGATAGATGGCCAGGGACACCCCATCCACCGCCACATGGTCGTCGAACCGCTTCACCACCCCCTCGAACCGGACCAGAGGCTCGGCCGAAGGATCATTCCATGGCGAAAACTTCGAACGGACCGCGCCGATGTTCAGTCGCTGGCGCGCGGTCTTGCCCCCCTTGGCGTTCATCGGCCGGTGACGACCCGGGTCCATTGGCGGTTGATCTCACGGACCAGCTTGGGGTCCTTGGACGTGGCCACGAACAGCCGGGAGAACACCTCCGGCGTCGGATAGATGTTCGGGTTGTCGCGGATTTCGGCGTCCACGTGGGGCAGGGCCTTTTCGTTGGCGTTGGCGAACTGCACGTAATTCGACGCCTTGGCGGCCACCTCGGGGCGCAGCATGTAGTTCATGAACTTCAGGGCGGCCGTCGGGTTCGGCGCGTCCGCCGGGATGGCGAAGACGTCGAAATAGACCTGCGTGCCCTCGCGCGGGATCACATAGTCGATCTTGACCTTGCCGCCGGCCTCGTCGGCGCGGGCCTTGGCTTGGAACACATCGCCCGAGAAGCCGACCGCCACGCAGATGTCGCCGTTGGCCAGGGCGTTGATGTATTCCGACGAGTGGAATTTCCGCACCGAGGGGCGGATCTTCAGCAGCATGTCGGTGGCGGCGGCGTAGTCCGCCTCGACCAGGGAGTTCGGGTTCTTGCCCTGGGCCGCCAGGGCGACGGTGAACATGTCCTCGCTGGCGTCCAGCATGTAGACGCCGCAGTCCTTGAGCTTGGCGATGTTCTCGGGCCGAAAAACCACGTCCCAGCTGTCGATCGCCATGCCGGGCAGGCGCTGCTTCACCGCCTCGACATTATAGCCGATGCCGATGGTGCCCCACATGTAGGGCGCGGCGTACTGCGCGCCCGGATCGAAGGGGTCCATGCGGGCCATCAGGTCGGGCCACAGATTGCCGAAGTTGGAGAGCTGAGCCTTGTCCAGCTTCTGCAGCACGCCGGCCTGGATCAGGCGCGGGACGCTATTGTTGGCGGGGACGACCAGATCGTAGCCGGTGCCGCCGGTCAGCAGCTTTGTCTCCATCACCTCCTGGGAGTCGAAGGTGTCGTAGACGACCTTGATCCCGGTCTCCTTGGTGAAGTCGCTGACCACGGCCGGATCGATGTAATCCGACCAGTTATAGATGTGCAGGACCTCTTCTTTCGGTCCGCTCTTGCCGCAACCGGCCAGCACCATGGCCGCCGCCGCGATCACCGCGACGCGACGCGTCAAACCCCCAACCCGGTTCATCTCGCCTCCACCAATCAGAACCCCGCGCTCGTTATAGGGCCTGCGGCCAAGGGGTTAAGGGGAATTCTTCTGTCGATCGGGGCGTGGTCGAATGCTGTCGCGCTTTCGTTTCGCGGCGGCGGCTTCTATATGCCAACGCTGCTTATTCGCGACCCAGACCCTGGACCCCATGGCCCGCATCCTCATCACTTCCGCCCTGCCGTACATCAACGGGATCAAGCATCTCGGGAATCTGGCGGGGTCGATGCTGCCGGCCGACGTCTATGCGCGGTTCGAACGCGCCCGGGGCAATGAGACGCTCTATATCTGCGCCACCGACGAGCACGGCACGCCGGCCGAGCTAGCCGCCGCCGCGGCAGGCCAGGACGTGCGCACGTATTGCGACGAACAGCACCAGATCCAGCATGACATCGGCCGCAAGTTCGGCCTGTCCTGGGATTGGTTCGGCCGCAGCTCCAATCCGCCGAACCATCGCCTGACCCAGCACTTCTGCGAGGCGCTGGAGAAGAACGGCCTGATCGAGGAGCGGGTGGACCAGATGGTCTACTCCATCGACGACAAGCGCTTCCTGCCGGACCGCTACGTCGAGGGGACCTGCCCGCACTGCGCGTTCGAGAAGGCGCGCGGCGACCAGTGCGACAACTGCGGCCGCCTGCTGGACCCCACCGACCTGATCAATCCGTATTCGGTCATCAGCGGCTCGCGGAACATCGAGGTGCGCGACACCCGCCACCTGTACCTGATGCAGACTAAGATCCAGGACCGCATCCGCGCCTGGGTGGACAGCAAGGCGCCGAACTGGCCGAACCTGACCAGCTCCATCGCCTACAAGCATCTGGACGAGGGGCTGATCGACCGGGGCATCACCCGCGACCTGGCCTGGGGCATCCCGGTGACCAAGGACGGCCTGCCGCGTCCGGGCTTCGAGGACAAGGTCTTCTACGTCTGGTTCGACGCGCCCATCGAGTACATCGGTGCCACGGTCGAATGGTCCGAGGCGACCGGCGGCGATTGGGAGCGCTGGTGGCGCACCGATAAGGGCGCCGACGAAGTCACCTATGTGGAGGTGATGGGCAAGGACAACGTGGCCTTCCACACCGTCAGCTTCCCGGCGACCATCCTGGGCTCGGGCGAGCCGTGGAAGACCGTCGACAACCTTAAGTCCTTCAACTGGCTGAACTGGTACGGGGGCAAGTTCTCCACCAGCAACAAGCGCGGCGTGTTCATGGACGCGGCGCTGGAGATCCTGCCGGCGGATTACTGGCGCTGGTACCTGACGGCCAACGCGCCGGAGAGCTCCGACACCGCCTTCACCTGGGAGCAGTTCGCCAGCAGCATCAACCGCGACCTGGCGGACGTGCTGGGCAACTTCGTCAACCGCATCCTGAAGTTCACCGAGGCCCGCTTCGACGGAGTGGTGCCGGAAGGCGGCGAGGCGGGCGCGCTGGAGACGAAGCTCTACGCCGCCGTCTCCGAGCGTCTCGCTGAACTGAACGAGCAGATGGCCGCGCTGGAGGTCCGCAAGTCGGCCCAGACGATCCGCGCCCTGTGGGTGCTGGGCAACGAATACCTGCAGGAGGCCGCGCCCTGGACGGCGGTGAAGACCGATCGTGACCGCGCGGCGGTGATCGTCCGCACGGCGCTGAACCTGGTTTCGCTCTACGCCCGTATCGCCGCGCCGATCATTCCGTTCTCGGCCGAGACCATCGCGGCCTCGGTGAGCGAGCCGTTCCCGCCGACCTGGCCGTCGGCCAATGGCGAGGCGGAGCTGAACCGTCTGGCCCCGGGTCTGGCGGTCCATACGCCCGAGGTCCTCTTCAAGAAGATCGAGGACGAGCAGATCGCCGAGTGGACGGAGCGCTTCGGCGGGGCCGAATGAGCAAGCCCTTCGCCCTGCGTGAATTCGCGGGCGACGAGCGCGCCGCCGTGGTCGAGCGGCTGGAGCGGACCGGGCGGGTGCAGATCCCATCCGTCCTGGCCGGCGAAGGGGCGGAGCGGCTGCTGGCCGAGGCGCGGGTGCGCACGCCGTTCCAGACGGTGACCACCAACAGCCGTGGGCATGTGGATCTGCCGCAGGCCTGGCTGGACAGCCTGACCATCGAGCAGCGCCAGGAATTCGGCCAGGCGATTCACGAGAGCGCCACCGAGCGCTTTCAGTACCTCTATGACACCTATCCGATCTGGGACCTGCAGCAGGCCGGCAAGCTGAAGGGCGCGTGGCGCGACCTACTGGCGTTCCTGAACGGCGAGAGTTTCCTCGGCCTGATGCGGGAGCTGACGGGCGAGGACCGCATCGCCATGGCCGACGCTCAGGTCACCCGCTATCGGCGGGGCTCATTCCTGACCGGCCATACCGACCATGTGGACGGCAAGGACCGCTATTACGCCTATGTCCTGAACCTGACGCCGGCCTGGCGGATCGAGTGGGGCGGGCTTTTGATGTTCCACGGCGACGACGGCCATGTGGCCGAGGCATTCGTGCCGGCCGCTGGCGCTTTGAACCTGCTGCGCGTGCCGCAGCCGCATTCGGTGTCGCAAGTGTCGCTGTCGGCCGGCGACGAGAGACTCTCCGTCACCGGCTGGCTGCGGGGAAGCTGACGCCTCTCTTAGTGAGAGGCGTGCTTGGCTTGCTCGGCGGCCGAGATGTCCATGAAGTTCGGAACGGCCGCGTTGTACTGCGCGGTGTGGTTCAGATCGACGACGATGCTGCGGTGGCCGTCCCACATCATGTGCAGGGCGACGTAGAGCACGATGAACAGGCCGACGTAGCCGATCCACCGGTGCTTGTGCAGCAGCTTGGCGATCCAGGTGGCGGCCACGCCCATCAGGGCGATCGACAGCAACAGGCCGAAGACCAGGATGCCGGGATGCTCGCGGGCGGCGCCGGCCACGGCCAGCACGTTGTCCAGCGACATGGAGACATCGGCGATCAGGATCTGGATGAACGCGGCGCGGAAGCTCTTCGTCGGCTTGATCGTCGGTTCGGTGGCCGGGTCGTCGTCCAGGGCGGCCTGGGCGCTGGCCTCTTCATGAGCGGCCTGATCGCGCATTTCGCGCCACATCTTCCAGCACACCCACAGCAGCAGGATGCCGCCGGCGAACAGCAGGCCGATGATGCCCAGAAGCTGGGCCGTGATCAGCGCGAAACCGATGCGCAGGACCACGGCGCAGATCAGGCCGTAGAGAATGGCTTTCTTTCGCTGCTTCTCAGGCAGGCCGCCGGCGGCCAGGCCCACGGCCACGGCGTTGTCGCCCGCCAGGACCAGGTCGATCATGAGGACCTGGATCAGGGCGGTGAGGGGGCCGGCGAGGTCGCCGCTGAGAAGAGAGTCGAACATTGAATCTCAATGAGCGAGGCGCGGCCCCATGGCAAGTGCCTCAACGCGGGCGAGAGGCCTCATAAAGCGCAACCGCCGCGGCGTTGGAGACATTCAGGCTCTCCATGCCGCCGGGCATGGGGATCTTGGCCAGCACGTCACAGTGCTCGGCCACCAGCCGGCGAATGCCGTCGCCTTCGGAGCCCATGACCAGGACAGTAGGCGATCCGTCCAGGGCCTTGTCCAGGGTTTCAGTGGCGGAGCCGTCCAGGCCGACCGCGCGCCAGCCCATCTCAGCCAGCTGCTCGAGCGCGCGGGAGAGGTTCACCGCCATGGCGTGGGGCAGGCGGTCGATGGCGCCCACCGCCGCCTTGGCGGCCGCGCCGGCGAGGGCGGGGGAGTGGCGGTCCTGCAGAATGATTCCCCGGGCGCCGAACGCGGCGGCCGAGCGGAAGATGGCGCCGACGTTCTGCGGATCGGTGATCTGGTCGAGCATGACGATCAGGCCCGACGGGTTCTCGCCGAGCTCGGCCACGGACAGCGGCTCGGGCGGGTCGATCCGCATCGCCATGCCCTGATGGACGGCGCCTTGCGGAACCTGGCGGGCGATCAGCTGGGCGTCGACCACCTCGATTCCCTTCAGGCCGTACTGCTCGGTGAGTCGCTTGGCCCGGTCGGGAGTCGCCAGAACGCGCTTCGGAGCAGGCCTCGCGGGGTTGTTCAGAGCGGCCTCAATGGCGTGAAAACCCCACAACCAGTCGTTCGCTGGCGCTTTGTCGCGCGATACGGGATTGTTTTTATGAGGTTTTTTATCGGGCGCACGGTTTGCGTCACGAGGCCTCTTACGGTCGTTGCGTTCGAAATGAGAGGACACTATAAGACGCGCTCCGATTTGGGGCCCTGAGGGGTTTCCGCCACGGCCGGGCCGCGCTCTTAGCACTGTCCGGCGCCCGAGGCAGGAAGCTTTTTCATCCTACCGGCTGCGGTTCGCCGCGAAGGTGGGGCGGGTCGTGATAGGAGCTCCGTAGCGCGCTGGGGGAATGTCCCGAGTGGCAAAGGGGGGGGACTGTAAATCCCCTGGCGTCAGCCTTCGTAGGTTCGAGTCCTACTTCCCCCACCACGCGCTGCAGAAGTCCTTCACGGGTCAGGCCCCGGAACCTGAGGAGCTCACCGCGAGCCCGCCGAGATACTGACGCGGGTATAGCACAATGGTAGTGCAGCAGCCTTCCAAGCTGAGGATGCCGGTTCGATCCCGGCTACCCGCTCCAACTCCTCGTAAGTAAAACGCAACATCCATACGCCGGCGCGAAGGTAAGAGACCATGGCCAAGGAAAAGTTTGAACGCACTAAGCCGCACTGCAACATCGGCACGATTGGTCACGTTGACCATGGCAAGAC